>JBBQTA010000025.1:0-79308 GCA_038213465.1 Gemmatimonadales bacterium
GACTCGCAGAGCGAGCGGCAGATTCGCGAAGGCCGCGGCACGGTGACGACGCCGGGAACGCCGAGCGCGGACCGTTCACGGTCGCCGGACGAGAATCTTGCGTTGCTGCGTCGCATGCGCGCCGGCGAATTTGCCGATGGCGCGTACGTGCTACGCGCCAAGATCGATCTCGCGCATCCCAATATGATCATGCGCGATCCGTTGCTCATTCGCATTCGGCACGCGCATCACTATCGGCGCGGCAACGACTGGTGCATTTACCCGTTGTACGATTTCGCGCATGGACTCAGTGATGCGATCGAGGGCATCACGCGCTCGTTATGCACGCTCGAGTTCAAGGACAGCCGGGAGATCTACGACTGGCTGGTCGAGCAGGCGGGGTTCGTCAATCCGCCGCAGCAGACGGAGTTCGCCCGACTCGAGATCGACTACACGGTGCTCAGCAAACGCAAGCTGCTGCGCCTCGTCAACGAAGGCCACGTGTACGGCTGGGATGATCCACGCATGCCCACCATTGCCGGGCTGCGTCGCCGCGGCGTACGGCCCGATGCCATTCGGGCGTTCGCCGATGCCGTTGGGGTGACGCGGAACCGACAGCGCGTGGAAATCGGCATGCTGGAGCACACCATTCGCGACGATCTCAATCTCATTGTGCCGCGTGTCTTCGCCGTGGTCAATCCGCTCAAGGTCGTGCTGACGAACTACCCGGAAGGGCAGGTGGACCAGCTCGAGGCGTCGCTCTATCCGAACGACGTGCCGCTCAAGGGATCGCGTTCGGTGCCATTCTCGCGCGAGCTCTACATCGAGCGGGAGGACTTCATGGAAGATCCGCCAAGGAAATTCTTCCGACTCGCGCCTGGCCGTGAGGTACGCTTACGGTACGCGTATCTCATCACCTGCCAGGAAGTCGTGAAGAACGACGCGGGTGAGATCGTGGAATTGCGGTGCACCTACGATCCCGCCACGCGTGGCGGCGATGCGCCCGACGGTCGCAAGGTGAAGGGCACCATTCACTGGGTGTCGGCGGCACACGCCATCGACGCGGAGGTGCGACTGTACGACCGGCTCTTTTCGCAGCCCGATCCGGACGATGTGCCCGACGAGCAGGACTTCCTGTCGGCGATCAATCCGCAGTCGCTCGTGCGCATGACCAATGCGAAGGTCGAGCCGGGTGTGGTAGCCGATGCGCTGGACACGCGCTATCAGTTCGAGCGGGTGGGGTATTTCTGGCGTGATCCGGTCGACTCAACCATCGAGCGTCCGGTCTTCAACCGCATCGTCGGGTTGCGCGACAGCTGGGCCCGGGAAGCGACGAAGGGTTGACCGAACGACCAACCCGCCGTGCACGTACTGCCGCTCGTTGGCGGCCTGCGACCGGCCGAGGACGAGCCATGGCCAACATCGTTGCTCGCGATCGAGGTGCTCTCCCCCGCCACCGCGCGTCAGGAGCGCTGCCGGAAGCGTTCTCGCTCGCAGCGGGCCGGGATCGAATGCTGGTTGGTGGATATCGGCTCGCGGCTTGTTGAGCGGTGGACGCCCGAGGTGGAGCTCCCCGAAGTGTTGGCTCAGCCACTACCGAAAGTGCCGTAAGCCCCTATATCTTGTGGCTCGCCGGTGGCGGAAACGTCAGTGGCACGCCAGCTGCCCCCTAGCTCAACTGGCAGAGCGTCCGACTCTGACTCGGAAGGTTCTAGGTTCGACCCCTAGGGGGGCAATGCAAAGCGCCGCAACGACTTCGGTCGCTGCGGCGTTTTGCGTTCGGGCGTGCGTCCCCATTCGCCAGCCCCACGCCCGCCAGCGCTGGCGGGCGTGGGGCCGGCGCGCCCTGATCAGCGGACAAGCTTCAGGCGCCGATAAGGACGGATCCAGGTGCATTGCGCTGCGAGTCTACACGCCGCGCGCAGTGGGCGCGACGTCGGAAACAGTCACGCCGCCGTTCCGTAGGATTTGCCATCAGCAAGGGTGGCCATCATCGCGCTTCGAATGCCCGGAGGCGTTCTACGGCAATGGAATCGTTTCTCGATCGTTTGCACAGGTCGGCCAGACAACTCTCGCCGCTCTATCGCCTTGCCATCATTTCGCGTGTACTGCTGGCGCTCGGCTTTCTCCCGACCGGACTGGTGAAACTGCTCGGCCATCGCTTCACGTCTCTCGGCACGGATAACCCGGTCGGGGCCATTTTCGAGGCGCTCTACCAGACCGGTGTCTACTGGAATTTCATCGGGGCGGGGCAGGTGTTGGCGGCCATCCTCATCCTCATCCCCCGCATGGCCACGCTCGGCGCGCTGCTCTTCTTTCCGATAATTGCCAATATCACCGTGCTCACCTGGGCCGTGCACTTTCAGGGCACGATATACATCACCGCGCTGATGCTGCTCGCCAACGTGTTCCTGCTCTGCTGGGACTACGATCGGCTGCGCTTCGTGCTGTATGCGCCGCGCGAGCGTGTGCAGCCAACCGTGCGCGTGCCGATCCCGCGCATCGAATGCATTGGCTACGTGATGGGTACCAGTGCTGCCATGGTCGTCGTGCTCAGTACGCGCGGATTCGTGTCGGGACCCGTGGTGGTGGCCATGCTTGCCGTCTGCGTCGTCGCTGCACTGCTCGTGCTGACCGGCTGGCTGCAGGTGATGCGCGAGTCCACGCATCGGGAGAGCCATCGCTAATCAGGGATCGAAGCGAACGGATCGGGGGCGGCGTCGTCGAGGCCGAGCGACTTGGCCAGCGTCTCCGTGCTGCGGTCGATGAGGAACTCCACCCAGAGCGGAAAATGATCGGAGAGGCGATCGGTCACCTGGCGTGCGGTCAGCTCCTTGAACACCGTTCCGCGAAAATCGATGACTCCGGCCGCGCCCTTGGTGAGCAGTGTGAGGTCGCCCATGAACCAGGCGATCTGGTCGTAATGCTTGACGGACTGCGCGAAATTGGATTGCACATCGCGTAGCGGTTCGGGGATAGTGAGCCCGGACGCGATGAATGCCGCGAACAGCGGATCATCGAGACGACGCGCCTCGATGTTGAAGTCGCCGAGTACAATGAGGTTGGATTCTTCAGCGGTGGCGAAGCGTGCACGGTCACGCAGTTCGGTTGCCGTGTAGCGGGCCAGGCGTTCGATCTCCGGCCGGCGGTCGCCAACCGATTTGCCGAACCGAATATGCGCCGTGAGCAGCGAGAAGCGCTCCGTACCCGCACGAAATCCCACGACGTACGGCGTACGATCGAACTGCTCGACGGGGCTCAGTCCTTCGTTTGGCGGGAGTACGACTTCACCGGCCAATCCCGACGGCGTCACGCGGCGCCGATCGTAGAGATAGCCGAGCCGCTCGGAATTGCCGAGTGGCCCCCCGGACACATCGCTGAGCATCAGTCCCCAGTTCGTGCCGAGAAACTCGTCGAGCAGAACGCGGACGCACTCGGTATCGCGCTTGATCTCCTGCACGGCGATGACGTCGAACCGTCGCACGATTTCGGCAATGTACGCCAGCCCGCGGAGGTTCCGTTTGGGGCTGTCCGGGTTCTCGTCCCAGCTACGAAAGACCCTGCCGAGCTGGCGTATGTTCCACGTGCCGATGATCAGGTTTTCGTCGGTTTTGCGGGCGGGGACGCGCGAGCGATCGAGGCAGCGTCGCAGGCGCACGATGTCCTCGCAGACGACTCTGGGATAGTCGGCGTAACTGTACACGGCAGTGGGTTGACGGTTCGCAGCGAGCGGTGCCCGGCTGGGAAGCAAACGTCAAATGCTTCGAAAGAGAATGGTTTGCGCGCCAACTGCGGCGTCAGGTACCGCGCCGGCCGCCGTTCTTCGCTTTGGAGGGTGGCTTCTGCGGCTGCCGTGGGTCCGGCGTGTGGGCATGCGTGGCGGACAGGTCGGATTTCGTACCCGGCGCCGGTTTTTTACGCGAAAAGTCAGGAACGGCTGTATACGGTTTCTTTTTCATGAGGATTCCATCGTGGCGCGCCGACCGGCGGGCACGATCCCCGCTGTCCACGCGCGTTGCACCAGAAGTCTAGCGGAACGAAGTCACGAAGGTCAGCGCGGGTCGGGGGATCGCCCGTGGTGGCACCAGCGACCGCTTCGCGCCGATCGGGCTTTCGACACATTGTGACAGGGGCTACGATCAGACGAATGAGAGCGCTTCCGCGCATCGCTTCCGCGCATCGCTTCCGCGCATCGCTTCCGAGTGCCGGCGGGTCTCGATCCGCGCATCGCCATCCGCGCATCACGTGCTTCCGGAGTTCCCGCCATATGCACAGCACACCCGCGCTGCCTATTGCACCGCCGCTTATTCAGCGCGCATTGCAACCCTTCCAGCGGTTCATCGCGACGGAGGCCGCGGGTGGTATCGTACTACTGGCCGTTACCGCGGTGGCGCTCGTGTGGGCCAACTCGCCGTGGTCGGCAGCGTACCACCACCTGTGGGAGACACCCGTCACGATCGGCGCGCCCGGATTTGGACTGACGCTCCCGTTGCATGGGTGGGTGAATGACGCCCTGATGGCCGTCTTCTTCTTCTTCGTGGGACTCGAGATCAAGCGGGAGGCGCTGGTCGGGGAGCTTTCATCGCTGCGGACCGCCACGTTGCCGGTGGTGGCCGCACTCGGCGGCATGCTCGTGCCGGCCACCCTCTTTGCCCTGATCAATCACGATGGCGCGGGGAGTGCCGGCTGGGGCATCCCGATGGCGACCGACATCGCCTTCGCGCTGGGCGTCCTCGCCCTGCTTGGCGATCGCGTCCCGAGCGGCCTCCGTGTGTTTCTTGCCGCGCTGGCCATTGCGGACGATCTGGGCGCCGTGCTGGTGATCGCGATCTTCTACACGAGTGAACTCAACTTGCTCGCCCTGGGCGGTGGCGCGCTCATCCTGCTGCTGCTGATCGGCCTGAACATGTCGGGCGCGCGGCACCCCCTTGTGTACGCGATCGTGGGCGTGGCGCTGTGGCTGTTCGTGCTCACGTCAGGCATCCACGCCACCATAGCCGGCGTGCTGCTGGCCATGACGATTCCGGCGCGCACGCTGATCAACGAAGAGCAGTTTCTGCAGGCAGCGGAGGCGAGTCTGGGGCAGTTTCGCGCGGCGGACGAACCCGGATCGACCGTATTGTCGAATCTCGGGCATCAGGAGGCACTGTACGACATGGAGTGCGCGACGGAAGCCGTGCAACCGCCGCTGCAACGGATCGAGCGGGCACTGCATCGTGTCGTACCGTTCGTCATCATGCCGTTATTCGCGTTGGCCAACGCCGGTGTGGCGCTGACCGATGTCGCGGCGGGTTTGCGCAGCCCAATCGCGCTCGGCGTGATGTGCGGACTGCTGTTTGGAAAGCCCATCGGCATTCTACTGGCGAGTGTCGCGGCCGTGCGCTTTGGCGCGGCCGATCTGCCGACGGGCGTGACGTGGAGTCACGTGCACGGTGCCGGATGGCTCGCCGGCATCGGCTTCACCATGTCGTTGTTCGTCGCCGGACTCGCCTTTGGCACCGGACCGTTGCTGGATATCGCGAAGCTTGGGGTGTTCGGCGCATCGCTGAGCGCGGGACTGATCGGGTACGTGCTGTTGCGTCGCGCCTCGCGTCCGCTCGCGAAAGGGACGACGGTCCCCGCTTCGCCGTGACCACGCCAGTCTGATCTCCGCCGACTCCCCGTCGTGCCAGTTTGCGCAGTGACAATCCGCGTCACTGTTTGCGCCCGATCGTGTACTCCTTGGGGGGGGTCGCGCCGAGGAGATGGGTAACGAAGTAATCCCAGCGACGGCGCATCATGTACGCGGAGGCCGCGCCATAGCCGTGCGCGGCGTTGGGGATCATGAGCAGGTCGAAGTCCTTGCCCGCCTTGATGAGCGCATCGACCACGAGCAGCGTGTTGTCCGGCGGCACGTTGTCGTCGAGCGTGCCGTGGGCAAGCAGCAGCTTACCCTTGAGGTTCTTGGCGAGCGACTGATTGGCTTCGACGTCGTAGTTGTCGCCGCTTGGCCCGCGCTTGAGCAGACCGTGATAGCGCTCGCCCCAATCGTCTTCGTACACGCGGTTGTCGTGGTTCCCCGACTCGCTGATCCCAACCTTGAAGAAGTCCGGATAGCGGAACATTGCACCGGCCGTGGCGAAACCGCCGCCGGAGTGGCCCCACATGCCGGCCCTGTCGATGTCGACGAAGGCGTACCGCTGCGCGAGCTCCTTCATGCCAGCGACCTGATCGGGGAGCGTGTTATCCCCCATGCGACCGTAGTACGCATCGTGAAACGACTTCGATCGCAACGGCGTCCCCATGCCATCGAGCTGCACGACGACGAAGCCGAGTTCCGCCAGGGCCTGATGATCACTGCGCGACGGGGTGAAGGAGCGTGAGCCCACGCTGCCGACCTGCGGTCCGGGGTAGATGTAGTTGATGATCGGGTACTTCCTGGTGGAATCGAGCGTAGTCGGCGTGTACATCAGACCGTACAGATCGGTCTGGCCGTCACGCGCCTTGACCGTGATGCGCGTGGGCGGTTTCCAGCCCGTGGCCACGAGCTTGCTGATGTCCGTGGTCTCAAGTGTTCGCAGCAGCTTGCCGCTCATCGCATCGCGCAGCACGGCAGTCGGCGGGAGATCGGGGCGCGACCAGCTGTCGACGAAGAATTTTCCGTTCGGCGACAGGCTGACCGCGTGATCGCCGTCCTCCGGCGTGAGCAACGTCAGTCCCTTGCCATCGAGTCCGATGCGATAGAGATACCGGAAGTACGGATCGCGCATGGCTTCCCTGCCCACGCCGACGAACCACAGCTGGTGCGTCTTCTCATCGATGCGCGCGACCGACGTGACGTTGCCGTTGCCGGTCGTGACCCTGGACTTGAGTGTGCCGGTGGTGAGATCGTACAGATAGAGCTGTCCCCAGTCGTCGCGCTCGGAGAACCAGAGTACTTCGTTGGTCGCGGCGAGCAGACGCCAATTGGGCACGTTGTCCCCCGACTCGAACTGCGTCTTGACCTCTTCGCGCAGCACATCGCGGACCACGCCAGAGGCAGCGTCGGCCACACGAAGCGTGGCAACCTTGTGATCGCGCGAGGACGAGACGAACGCGAGCTTCGTGGCATCCGGAAACCACTCGACATCCGCGAACTCGCCCCCGTCGCAGGTGATGTGGTCGCACACTGTCGAGCGATGCTGGTCGGCCGGCATTTGCAGGCGCACGACACGCGGCGTGGTGGCGCTCAGGTCGATGACCACGCGATGAATCATGGCGACGACGCTGTCGCCCGGCAGCGGATACTTCCACGCGCTGAGTTCCGGGTGACCGGCGTTCGTGCGCACGAGATACATCTCGCCGACGTTGCGCTGGTCTTGTTGAAACGTGGCGATCCTTCGCGAATCGGGCGACCAAGTGAGGATGGCGCGATCGGAGTGAGTCCAGCCCGCGTTGTCGGTGGCGTACCCGAAATCCTTGACCCCGTCCGTGGTGAGCGGTGTTTCCGCGTTCGATGCCAGATCGCGCACCCACAGATTCCAGTCGCGGATGAACGCGGCCTGCTTGCCGTCAGGCGAGAGCGATTCCGGTGTCCGACCGCTGCGTCTCCGCCCCGCGGGCGTCGCGTTGGCATTCTGCGGCACCGCGTTCGCGCAGGTCGCCGCCTTGGTGGCACAGTTGAGTGTTGTGCCTTTCGCGGGATCGACGAGTATCATCGGCGACGAGCCGTCAGCCAGTCGCACGCGATACCAGAATCTGCCATCGGCGAGCCAGGTGGGGCGTACGTCGGATGCGAACACCAGGGGAGTGGTGTTGGCCGCGAGGTATTGCTCGGCGCGGGCGTAGTCATTGGTGGTGAGCACGCGCGTGGGCGATTGCGGCTGTGCACCGCTGGCTGCGGAGGTCACCACGGAGAACAGGGCCGCGGCGAGCGCCGGGGCGGTGGCGGTGGGGCGTGAGCAGCGGGCGTCGGTCGGGCAGCGCATCATCGGCAGAGAGGGTGAGGGACCCGGGAAAGGTGATGGCGGACACGACCTCTCGCCACGGCAGCGGAACGCGGCCAAGCGACGGAAGCGAACCCAACGTGCGGGATAGTCTACCGAGGGAGCGCTCCTGCGTTCCAGCAACACGACTCCCCAGCCGCTGTGTGTGCCGCCGCTCCTCGCCCTCGCCATTGCGAGTGCGCTCCTTGCCACTGATCTCTCTGCGCAGGGCACGACCGGCTCCTCGCCACGACGTGGTCCGTCAGGTGGGGCCGGTGCCAACGGCCCGCGCTACGACCTCAACACGGTCGCGACGCTGGATGGCACGCTCACCGCGCTCGACACGGTAGCCTCAATGGCAGGCATGACGGGGCTTGGTGTGCATGGCGTACTCAAGACGAGCACCGAGTCGCTGCCGATGCAGTTCACGGACTGCGGCGGTCCGCTCGCTGACCGCGGCACGCGGTCGGCACGAGTGCCGTACGGATTCTGTACAGCGTTCCCGCGCGCCTGTCGCCCGATTCCAGCGCCCACGACACGCTCGTCGCGGGCGCCTCCGTCCCGGCTCCCGTGCGGCGTATCGGTCGGCACCTCGAGGACAATCGCGATCGCCGCGACTGGCATGGGCCTCGAGTCGTCCGGAAGACCTCTTGACGCACCACATATGCTCTAGTAAGTATATATGTATATGCGTAAACTAGGTTTTCTCCCGAGACGCACGGTGCGGCGGATAGCGGGCCGCGTGGTGGTCGCCCTCGTCACCTCCGGTGCAACCGTCACCGCGCAGGACGCGCCAGCGGCTGCGCCCGCTCCCCGCGTGCTCTCCTTGGCCGACGCCCTGCGCGAGGCCGATCGCCACGCTTTCACCAATCGCATCGCCGGCGCCGCCACGGACGCCGACCGGGCGCGCGCGCGACTCCCGCTCAGGGGAATCCTCCCCTCCGCTCGTATCGAGGCCGCTGCCATCCGCACCACCGATCCGATCGGCGCCTTCGGTACCACGCTCCGGCAGCGTCTCGTTACGCCAGCGGCGTTCGATCCGGCACGCCTCAACAACCCGGTCGCGGTCACCAACGCGCAAGGCGGGCTGGTGTTCGAACTCCCACTGCTGAACGCCGACGCCTGGACGGGAGGGCGTGCCGCTCGCGCCTCAGCCGATGCGACCGCTGCGACCTCCGATTGGACCGTCAAAACGACGCGCGCCAACGTGGTACGTGCGTACTACGGCGGCGTGCTGGCGGTCGAGAAGATCCGTACGCTCGAGCAGGCCCAGCGCGCCGCCGAGGCAGCGCTGCGGCAGGTCCAGTCCATGCTCCGGCAGGGAATCGTCACCAAAGCCGACGCCTTACAGGCTTCGGTGCGCGCGACCGAGCTGGCCTCGCAGCTGCTGGCAGCGCGCAATGATGTCATCACGGCACAGCAGCAGCTGGGCATGCTGCTCGGTCGCACCGACGGCACGTTGCCGCCCCTCCCCGACGCGCTGCCCAGCGATTCGGTGGTGCGGCGGGTCGCCGAACGTGACACGACGCCGAACGACGTTGCATCGACGGTATCCGAACGGGCGGACGTGCGCGCCGCAAACGCCGGCGTTCGTGCGGCAGTGTCGGATCGTCAGCGCGCGGCCAGCACGATGTTACCGCGGCTGAACAGCTTCGCCCGCTACGAGTGGAATGCGCCGAATGGGCTGTTCGCCGGCCGCAAGAACTGGACGGTCGGGTTGACGGCATCGTGGTCGCTGTTCGGCGGCGGCAGTGAACTTGCGGATCTGGCCGGCGCTACCGCGCGCGCGATGGGCGCCGCCGCGGGCGCTCAAACCGCCCGCATGCAGTCCACGCTCGAGGCGGACGCCGCGCGTCGCGGTGTCGCCGTCGCACTGCTGCGACTGAGTCTCGCCGAACAGGCCGATCTCCAAAGTCGCGAAGCCCACCGTCTCGTGGAAAGGCGCTACATCGGCGGAGTGGCGACGATCGCCGAACTTCTCGGCGCTGAAGCTTCGGCCACCGGCTCAACGCTCGCCCACTCAGCGGCGCGTTACGCACTCCTCGACGCACTGGCGACACACCGCCGCGCCAGCGGTGCCGACCCGGCCGAACTGAGTCTCCTCGAGAGTGCGCGTTGATGCCCGCCAACCGCTCATGCACCGTGCACGCGCGCACGTCACCGATCGCCGCCTCTCTGGATACTTCGTCTCATAACGCCCGCGTCAGCTCCGCGGCTTCAGGATGCACATACATGACCATAGCAGGCACTCGTCCCGGCTGTCGCATATTGGCGAGCACACTGACCGCAGCGACACTCGCGATCGGTGCGCTGAGCATCGCGGCATGTGGCGGCGGGGAGTCATCGCGCCCATCAGACGACAGCGTGGCCGAGCCACCGGCGCGGGTGAGCGGCACCGCCCTCCGTGTCACCGACACGATCGTCAACGCGACGATCGAGGCGTCCGGCATCGCCGAGCCCATGCAACAGGCGATGCTCTCGACCAAACTGATGGGCACCGTGCTGGCCGTGACCGTGCACGAAGGCGATCGGGTGCGCGCGGGGCAGCAGCTGGTGCGCATCGACGCGCGCGAATTGGCGGCCAAGGCCGATCAGGTGGCCGCGTCGATTGCCGAGGCAGAAGCGATGCACCGGGAGGCAGCGACGAACGCCGCGCGATTCCGCGCACTGTACAATGACAGCGCGGCCACCCGCGCGCAGTACGATGCGGCGCAGACCGGACTGGCACGCGCCGAAGCAGGACTGCGCGCAGCCCGTGCGGCCGCCAGTGAGCTCGACGCGCTGAGCAGCTACGCCAGCGTGCGGGCGCCCTTTGCCGGTGTTGTTACGCAGCGCATGGCGGATCCGGGAATGTTCGCGGCACCGGGCGCGCCGCTGGTGACCGTGCAGGACGTGTCACAGTTGCGTCTCTCGGCTACGGCTACCGCCGCGTCGGTGCGCTTGCTGGCGCGTGGTGAGCAACTTCAGGTCACGATCGATGGTGTTGCTGCGGTGGCCAGAATCGAAGGTGTCGTACCGGCGAACGCGGGCAACCTCTTCACGGTCAATGCCACGGTGACCAACCGCGACGGCAAGTTTCGCGCAGGCAGCGCCGTTGTCCTGCAACTGCCCAGCGGAGAGACGCACGCCTTGCTGGTGCCGCTCAGCGCCATCGTGCGCGACGGGGATCTCACGGGTGTGATTGTGCGCGGTCCTGCGCGCGACGAGCGTCGCTGGGTGCGACTTGGCGCAACGAACGGCACGAACGTGGACGTGACGAGTGGTCTGCGCGCCGGTGAGGAGATCGTGGTTCCGTCGGCAACAACGACACCTCCGGCGAACGCGCCGGGCGCCTGATCATGGCCCGCTCGCTGGGTATTTCAGGGCGCGTCGCAGAAGCATTTCTGCACTCCAAGCTGACACCGCTGATCATCGCGGCGTCCCTGGCGGTGGGTGTGCTCGGCATTCTGGCCACGCCACGGGAAGAGGAGCCGCAGATCTCGGTCCCGATGATCGACGTGATCTCGGCGATGCCGGGCATCTCGCCGCAGGAAGCGGAGAACCTGCTGGCGCGGCCGATCGAGCAGCGCATGCTCGAACTGCCCGGGGTCGATCACGTGTACACCATGTCCGGCGAAGGCTACGCCATGGTGACCGTGCGCTTCAGGGTTGGTGAGGATCAGGAACGCAGTGTGACGAAGGTGCAGGCCAAGCTGGCTGGGGCGATGGATCGCGCGCCGGTCGGAGCGCTGCCACCCATCGTCAAGTCGCACTCGATCGACGATGTGCCGGTGCTGGCGCTGACATTGCACGCCAAGAATATCGACGCGAATGCACTGCGTGAGGTGGCGGTGCATCTCGAAGACGAAATCCGTACGGTGCCCGAGGTGGCCGAAACGTTCGTGACCGGCGGTGCGTCGAGGCAGATTCGTGTGGAACTCGATCCCGCGCGGCTGGCCGCGAGCGGTGTCACGCCCGGCGAGGTTGCGATGGCGCTGCGAAGCGCGAATGCGCGTCTGTCGGCGGGCGAACTCACGAGCGGCGACAAGGTGCTGCGCATCGATGTGGGCGCTCCGTTGCTGAACGCGCGGGAAGTCGGAAGCGTGGTGGTGTCGGTGCGCAGCGGCTCGCCGGTGTATCTGCGCAGCGTCGCGGTGGTGCGTGAGGACTTTGGCGAAGTGACGTCGTACGTGTCACATCGCGAAGGGACAGGCGCCGCCGAGGCGGCAGTGACCGTCGCGGTGGCCAAGCGGAAAGGTGCGAACGCCACTGCCGTAACGCACGCGGTACTGCAGCGCGTGAAGGAAGCGAAGGGTCGGCTGATCCCGTCGAGCATCACCCTGTCAACGACTCGCGACTACGGCGAGACCGCTGGTGAGAAGGCGCAGGAGCTGATTCTGCACCTGCTCATCGCCACGTTAAGCGTCACCGCGCTGATCTGGCTCTTCCTCGGATGGCGTGAGGCGTTGGTGGTGCTGGTGGCCGTGCCGGTCACGCTCGCACTCACGCTGTTCGTGTACTACGCGCTTGGCTACACGCTCAATCGCATCACGCTGTTCGCGCTGATCTTCTCCATCGGCATCCTGGTGGACGATGCGATTGTCGTGGTGGAGAATATCTACCGCCATCTGGCGATGGGCGATCGCACACCGGAGATCGCGGCGGTGGAGGCGGTGGACGAGGTGGGCAACCCGACCATCCTTGCGACATTCACCGTCATCGCGGCGATTCTGCCGATGGCGTTTGTCAGCGGGATGATGGGCCCATACATGCGGCCGATTCCGATCGGCGCATCGGTGGCGATGCTGGCGTCGCTGGCGGTCGCGTTCATCGTCACGCCGTACCTCGCCTATCGGTTGCTCAAGGGACACGTCGTGTCGACCCATGCCACGCCGCAGCATCCGGCGGAGGAAGGCGGGAAGATCGATCGGCTGTACCGGCGCATCATGCTGCCGTTGATCGAGCGGCGCGGCCTGCGACGCGGTTTCTACGGCGGCGTAGTGGTGCTATTGCTCGCGAGCATGGGCCTGGTGGCCCTCAAGGCCGTTCAGGCGAAGATGCTCCCGTTCGACAACAAGAGCGAGTTTCAGGTGGTGCTCGATCTGCCCGAAGGCACCACGCTGGAGACCTCGAACGTCGCTGCCTCGGAAATTGCGTCGTACCTGAGCACCGTGCCGGAAGTGGTGAGCACGCAGGTGTACGCGGGTACCTCGGCTCCATTCAACTTCAACGGACTCGTGCGCCACTACTTCATGCGGAGCGGTGCCAACGTGGCCGATGTGCAGGTGAACCTGCTCCCCAAGGGCGAGCGCGACCGGCAGAGTCATGCGATCGCCGTGGCCGTGCGGCCGGGCGTGGACTCGATTGCGCGCAAGTACGGCGCCTCGGCCAAGGTGGCGGAGATTCCGCCGGGGCCGCCGGTGCTCTCCACGCTGGTGGCGGAGGTGTACGCTGCGGACGATGCATCGCGACTGGCTGCCGCGCGTGCGGTAAAAGACGTGTTCGAACAGACACCGGGCGTGGTGGACGTGGACTGGACCGTGGAAGCTCCGCAGCAGCGGCGCAGTTTCCGGGTCGATCGGGTGCGCGCTGCGGAGTCGGGCGCGAGCGTGGAGCAGATCACGCAGACGTTGTATCTGGCGCTCTCGGGTGCACCGGCGGGGCTGGCCAGCTCGCAGACAGCGCGTGAGGGAATTGCGATTGTGCCGAGGCTGCCGTTGGAGAAGCGGTCGAGCGTGGACGCTCTGCTGTCGTTGCCCGTTGCGACGATGCAGGGACCACAGCCGCTGGCGCGCTTCGTGACCGTGGTGGAGGGCGTGCGGGAAGGTTCGCGCATCCGCAAGGATCTGCGGCCCGCGATCTATGTGACGGGCGATGTCGCGCGTGAGATCGAAAGTCCGGTGTACGCCATTCTGGACATGAATCGCAAGATCGACGCGATCACGATCAACGGGGCGCACATCGCGCGCTACAACGCTGTACCGCCCGCAACGCTCGGCGAAACGGCGATCAAGTGGGACGGCGAGTGGCAGGTGACCATCGAAGTGTTTCGCGATCTGGGGCTGGCCTTCGCCATCGTGCTGGTGCTCATCTATGTGCTGGTGGTGGGGTGGTTCCAGAGCTTCACCATTCCGCTGGTGATCATGGCGCCGATTCCGCTCACGCTCATCGGCATTTTGCCGGGTCACGCGGTGAGCGGTGCATTCTTTACCGCCACGAGCATGATCGGCATGATTGCGCTGGCTGGCATCATCGTGCGCAACTCGATTCTGCTGGTGGACTTCATTCAGCTCGAGGAGGCACGCGGACGTTCACTGACCGATGCCGTGCTGGAAGCGGGTGCGGTGCGCTTTCGACCAATCGCGCTGACCGCGGCGGCCGTGGTGGTGGGCGGATTGGTGATGGTGCTCGACCCGATTTTCCAGGGGCTCGCTGTGGCGCTGATGAGTGGCGCGATCGTGGCGACGCTGCTGACGATGGTTGTGGTTCCCTTGCTGTACTGGCAACTCAAACAAGGAGCGTCGCATGTGTCGTGACGAGATCATTCGCCGGTTCGCCGGCGTGTTCGTGATGGTGTCGGTCGCGCTCGGGTACTTCGTGCATCCGGCGTGGCTGCTCTTCACCGCATTCGTCGGCTTCAACCTGCTGCAGTCGAGCATCACCAACTTCTGTCCGCTGGAGAAGATACTGGGCAGAGTCGGACTCTTCGGCTGCCGCCAGGGCATTCGATGACGGAGACGACGACAAGACGAACCGCCGTCGTGCCCTGTGCGGCGTGCGGTACGCTCAACCGGGTGGACGTGGCGCGCCTTGACGCGCGCCCGTCCTGCGGGTCCTGCAAGAGTTCTATCGCACTCGACGTCCCGATCCTGCTGACCGATGCGACGTTCGACAAAGTGGTCGCGGGGAGCAGCGTGCCGGTGATGGTGGATTTCTATGCGGACTGGTGTGGGCCGTGCAAGATGATGGCGCCGGTGTTCGCGGAGTTCGCGCGGCGGCAGCGTGGTACGGCGCTGGTGGCGAAGGTGGACACGGAGCGAAGCCCGGCGGTCGCCGCACGATTTGGCATTCGCAGCATTCCCACGCTGACCGTCATGCGCGACGGGCGGGAGGTGGCGCGTCAGGTGGGCGCGGTGCCGATGGCGGCACTGGAGCAGTTGCTGGCCGCGCGCTGAAGCGTCGAGGTGCCAATTCGTGGTCGAGCGGGTGGTGCTCCTACCGCCCGCTCATGACCTTGCGCCGGTCGCTGAACTCGGATTCGAGCCGTCCGCACATGAGATCGCACAGCTTGAGCACATCTTTATCGGCGAGTTCGTAACGGACGTACACGCCATCGCGCTCGCGTGCGACGAGTCCGTTGGCGAAGAGTACCGCCAGATGTCGCGACACATTGGCCTGCGCCATCTCGGTATTGGCGGCCAGCTCATTGACCGTGCGGGCGCCGGTGCGCAGCTCCTGCAACAAACTCAATCGCGTGCGGTCGCTCAGTGCCTTGAATCGATCGGCGACGAGGTCGAGCAACTCCGGTCCCATTCGTTTGTTCGCCATACCCACTCCTCGAAGAACTGCAGCCGCGCACGGCGGCGCAGACATACGTATACGTGAATATGGGTATCACCAGAGCGGCGCGCCAGTGTGCGCGCCGCTTCTGCATCGCGTAACGAACGTAGTCGCCGGTGCGGTCAGCGCAACGTCGCTTCCAATCCGATGTCGACACGCAGTGCCTGCGAAACGGGGCAATTGGTTTTCGCCTCGAGCGCGAGTCGCTGGAACTCTTCGGCGGCAATGCCGGGAACGGTCGCATTCACCGTGAGCACGATGCGCGTGATGGCAAACGCGCCTTCGGCCTGCTCCATGCTGAGGACCGCACTCGTCTGCAGTTCCTCCGGCGTGAATCCCGCGCCGCTGAGCTGAAACGCCAGTGCCATTGTGAAGCACCCCGCGTGCGCGGCCGCGATCAACTCCTCTGGGTTGGTGCCGCTCCGTCCGTCCTCATCCTGGAAGCGCAACTTGAACGAATACGGCTGCTCCGAGAGGACGCCGCTTGGCGTCGTGAGAGTGCCGGCGCCCTCCTTCCCGGTCCCGCGCCACACTGCCTGTGCTGTGCGTTGCATGCCATACCCCCGCGAGTGGAATGGTCGACTACTCATGCGCGACGCAATCGCGCGGCGCTCTGTCGTCAGGACAAATATCGTCGATTGTGCCCGCGCGTGTCGGCGACTCCTGCACAGCCGGGTCCGCAGTGGACCGGAGCCGAAGGAGCCTCACCGCGTCTGCCATCCCGAGACGGCAATCGACCGGACGTCAGGACGCGGTACTTTCACGTACAATCGCCGCGGCCGTTCGCAGACCAACGGCGGCGAACGTCAGTGTACCGTTGCAGCACGAAGCGCTGACCTGCGCGGGCGCACCGCCAACCCACAAATTCTCGTGATCGTGCGCACGTCCCCACCCATCCACCACGCTGTTCGCGGGGTCGGTCCCCATGCGACAGCCGCCGGTCGGGTGCTCCTGTCCAAGATCGTTCGCGCTGTTCTCCATGCGCAGGATCGACCCGCCACCGGCCTTCGCCATGGTGCGAAAGAGTTCGCGCAATTGCTCTTCCTGCCAGGGGCGTAGTGCGGCGCTCTCCGGTGCGTCCTTGAATGCAACCGTCGGCAGGGGATCGCCAAACCGGTTGGTGTGCCCGGTGTCGAGGGAGAGTCGGCTGTCTCGATCGGGAATCACATCGTAGTAGCCGCGCACGCGCGCGGTGGCCCCCTTGATTCGTTGCTTCCAGTCCGCCAGCAGCGCATCGCCCATCAATACATTGCCATCATCATCGCGCATCCGCGGCTCACGCCCGACACTCGATTCCCAGATGCGCAAATCGTGTCGCAGATATCGCGATGGTTTGCTCTTGCGCATGAACTGCTTGCTGACGAGCGAATGCTGCACGTTGATGCCGGGCAGCAGCGCCAGCGGCAACGACAGGTACGCGTTGACGTTGCGATGCCCCGCCAGATACCCGCCGACCAATCCACTGCGATTGGCCAGTCCGTTCGGGTGCGTGCTGTCGCGAGAGAGCAGCAAGAGATGCGGCGTCCACACGAAACCCGCCGCCAGTACGAATGTGCGCGCCGTGATGGTGAACGTTTCGCCCGTGGCGTCGGTGCGATTGCCCGTGGCACGCAGAATGCGCCCGCTGGCCGGATCAGCCTCGAGCCGGCGCACGAGCGATTCAGTGAGCAGCGTGACCTTCCGGGCGCGCACCAGTGCGTCCCACGTGAAGTCGGGGGAGTACTTGGCCCCGGTCGGGCAGACGGGATAGCAGGTGTCGCACCGTTGACACTGCGCACGTCCGTCACGCGCCACGGAATTCTTGGCGGACGGGGTGCTCCACGCCGTGATGCCCGCCGTGTCGGCCCATGCTTGCAACCGCTGCAGGTTGTGATTGACCGGCAGCGGCGGCAACGGGTACGGCTGGCCACGCGGGTCGAGCGCGACGGGGCCTTGTTCGCCCGCGACGCCCATGCGCTCTTCCGCCTCCTGATAGTACGGGTCCAGCTCGTCATAGGTGAACGGCCAGTCGTCGCCCAGCCCAAAGAGCGATTTGAGTCGAAAGTCCTCCGGCGAGTAGCGTGGTGAGACGCCACCCCAGTGCATGGCCAGACCACCGACGGTCATGCTCGGCGAGAATCCCCACGTCGTGCCGAAGGCGTTCTGGTCGTCGAGGTGGTCCTGCTTCCACGGACTCTCGCCATACGCCATGAATCGATGCCGTGCGCGCGCACGCCCGGCGAACGGTGTCGTGTGCTTTCCCGCTTCCACCACCGTGATGCTACGCGTGGTGTGTTCGGCAAGATGCGCGGCCATCAGCGCGGCGGTGATGCCGCTGCCCACGATGAGGATGTCGGTTTCGATCGTCTTCACGCGCGAGTACCCGGCGCGAGAGGCAGCGGTGCGCGACGTGCGTCGTCGAGCGGTCGGCAGGTGCCAGGCGAGACCTGCGCGCCAAGCGCGAGATTCCACGCGCCGGGCGACGCGGCCCAGTGCGACAGCAGCGCGAGCGCGATGTGCGGTGCTTGCAGCGGAGCCGGCAAGCGCTCCCCCGGCTGTCCGCGCAACGCCTGCTCGACGACGGCGGCACGCGCGATCATATCGAGTTCGAGGAACGCGCCACCTCGCGACCGTCGCGCGAGGAGATCGAGTCCGCTCAACTGTGCGCGCCACGCGGGCGCGGGATCGGCGGGCAGATAGCGAACGTCGGCGTAACCGTAACCGTGCATCTCTTCCGCCACGGGATCGTACTCGTCCACCCACGTCACGAACGCCGTCACCGCCGCGCGACGCGCGTCGGCACCGATCGATACCGGCAGCACGGTGTCACCGAGGGCGTCCAGTAAGCCTTGATCGAATCCGGTATCTCGCGCGGCATCGGAACGCGAGTCCGCCGCTTGCACGGCACCGCGATCGGAGAGTGCGCATCCGGAGGCAGAGACGGCGCCAGTCGTGGCGGCACCGGCAGCCAAGGTGCCCGCGGCCTTCAGAAACGCGCGTCGGGAACTCACTGCGGAATCCGGGGGGCGGGCTGCGCCAGGTCTGACCGTGTTCGTGCGCGCGCCGGCGATGGTGCGAGGGCGGCTGCAGATGCGCGCGCGGCGCCGTCGTTCCGATAGATCGTGCCGGTCCGCATCACGAACGTCACGCGTTGGGTGGCCTCGATGGTCTGCACCGGGTCGCCATCCGTGGCGATGATGTCGGCCACGAACCCTTCGGCGATGCGGCCGATTTCGCGACCGAGTCCCAGCGACTCCGCGGCGCGCGAGGTGGCACTGACGATCGCATCCATCGCATCCTGTCCGCCGTTCCGCACGCGGCATACGAGTTCTTCGGCGTTGCGTCCGTGCGCCCCGGCGACCGCATCGGTGCCGAAGACGAGTTTGAGTGTCGGGGTGCGGCTGGCCGACCCGATACCGGCCACCGCGAGCGGCAAGGCCTGCTCCATGGACGCGAAGCCGGCGGCGTTGTAGTTGCCGATCCCTTCGAACCAGCGCTTGTTGTCGAGGTAATTGTGGAAGACGAGGCCACACTGCGGATCGAAGAATGTGCCGTGGTGCACGAGCAACGCGCGCGTGGCGTCGTCCGCGAAGACGCCGTGCTCCACCTGCGAGCAGCTGGCACGGGCGGCTCGCTGTACGGACTCGGCGGAGTGCGCGTGCACGACGGAGCGCAGTCCCTGGGCCGTGGACTCGCCGCATACAGCCTCGAGCTGCGCGTCGGACATCGTCGCCTCGCCGCCGTCGCGGATCGATTTGGAGGCAAAAATCTTGATCACGTCCGCGCCGCGTTGCTTGAAACGTCGGACCGCGGCGCGCAACGAGTCGGGGGATCCGCCGCCCGTGCGTTCGTTGATGGAGCCCAGGGAGGTGAGCACACGCGGACCGGGAATGACGCCGCGATTGATGGCATCGCGGAGGGGGCCGTTGTCCGCCTCGCCGATGCTCTGCACCGTGGTGAAGCCTGCGTGCAGCGTGGCCCAGGCATTGCCAGCATGATACAGCGCGCTCACGGCGGGTGTGTCTCCGTCGCTGGCATCGTGCAACCGCTGCTTGTCGTTGATGTACCAGCCCAGATGCACGTGCGTATCGATGAAGCCAGGGAGCACGGTGCGTCCGCGGAGGTCGATGGCTCCGCGCGGCAGCGCACCGGCGGCCGGACGGATCCGGGCGATGCGTCCGTCCACGATGGTGAGGTCGACATCGCGGAGCACGCGCCCGGTTCCGTCCAGCACACGACCTGCGCGGAGAGTCGCGCTGGACGCGGCGGACGGCCCCGGGGCGGGGACCGGATCAGCGCTCCGCTGCGCGTGCACCGCGCTGGACGCGCCGGCGAGCGCGGCAACGGCGAGCAGGACGGCGCGCCGATATGACGCGCTCGCGGGCTGGCGGCGTGTACCGGGGACGCCAGTGCTGGCAATGCCGCGCAGGATGTTGCTGGACAGATTTCGTCGCTGAGATGGCATAGGGGCCGGTGAGGGGATTGCCCAAAAGACAGGCGCGCGCGGGCGGCGGCAAGTCGGTTCCCATCGTTCTGCGCGCGAAGGCGAGCTACGCCGTGTTTACCGCTGAATCCGCTTCCGATGTACTGCGTGAGCTCGAGACGCGCGAAGGTCGGGTGGCGGGTGTGATCAGCGATTACCTTCCGCCGGGGCTGAGCGGAATGGAGTTGCTGACCGCGGTACGCGCGCGATGGTCTGCGCTGCCGGTCGTGCTCGTGTCGGGTTTCACCTACGACGATGTCACCGGAGACGCTTTGAAGCAGCTACCTGATCAGTTTCTGCCCAAGCCGTTCACGCGCGACGAGCTGCTCGCGTCCATTCGTGCCGCCGCAATGCGTGCCGCCGCAACGGCAATGCGGATGGACTGACGCAGGCATGACTCCCGGCGTGCATGCGGAGGTCGTCATCGTCGGCAGTGGATTTTCCGGCATCGGGTCGGCGATCCGACTGCTGCAGTCCGGCGTCTCCGACATCGTGCTGCTGGAGCGGTCGCACACGCTCGGTGGCACATGGCGTGACAACTCGTATCCCGGATGCGCCTGCGATGTCCCGTCGCGTCTCTATTCGTTCTCGTTCGCGCAGAACCCCGACTGGACACGCAGCTATTCCGCGCAGCCGGAGATCTGGGCGTATCTGCACCGTGTGGCAGCGGAGTTCGGGGTCTTGCCGCACATTCGATTCGGTTGTGCGCTGCGCGCGGCGCGTTGGGATGCGAGCCTTCAACGGTGGAATCTCGACACCAGCGATGGCGAGCGTTCGGCGTCGCTGCTCGTGCTCGCCACTGGTGGCCAGAGCGAACCTGATCTGCCAAACATTCCAGGGCTCGCGCGCTTTCGAGGCATCACGTTTCACTCGGCGCGCTGGCGTCACGATTGCGATTTGAACGGTAAGCGCGTCGGCGTGATCGGCACAGGCGCCTCGGCGATTCAGTTTGTGCCCGCGATTCAACCGCGGGTGGGGCAGTTGCAACTTTTCCAGCGCACGGCGCCATGGGTGCTGCCGCGACGCGATCGCGCCATCACCGGCATCGAACGACGGCTCTATCGCGCGCTGCCGACGCTGCAATCGTTGGTGCGTGGCGCGGGTTACACCGTGCGCGAAGCATCGGTACTGGCATTCCGGCATCCGCGCGCCGCGCGCGTGGTCGAGCGGATGGCACGCGCCCATCTCGCACGACAGGTTGCCGACAAGGCACTGCGTGCCGCACTCACGCCCACGTTCACGCTCGGGTGCAAGCGGGTGCTGGTCTCGGACGACTACTATCCAGCGCTGACGCAGCCGAACGTGTCGCTGGTGACCACCAGTATTCGCGCGGTGGAGGGGGAAGGTGTCATCACGACCGACGGTTGCACGCACGCGCTCGATGCGATTGTGCTGGGTACCGGATTCCGCCCGACTGATCCGCCATTGGCGCCGCACATTGTTGGACGCGAGGGTCGGTCGCTCGCGCAGGCGTGGTCGCCCAGCATGATCGCGTATGCCAGCACGACCGTGTCCGGGTTCCCGAATCTGTTTGTCATGTCCGGACCCAACTCAGGGATCGGACACACGTCGCTGATATACATCATCGAGTCGCAGATCGCGCATCTGCTGAGCGCGGTCCGATTGATGCGCGAACGGGCACTTGGTGCGATCGAACCGAGGGCGGAGAGTCAGGCGGCGTATGTGGCGTCCGTCGACGAGCGCATGCGCGGCACCGTGTGGTCGACGGGCGGATGCCACAGCTGGTACATGGACGCATCGGGGCGCATCAGCACGTTGTGGCCCGATTTCAGCTTTCAATTTCGGCAACGCGTGGCACTGGTGAATCCGGCGCACTATCTGCTGACGCCGATGCGTGAACCGACGTCGCGTACTACCTGCTGATCTCCTCCGCCGCCGCGTTCAGCGCGCTACCAGGGCTGGCCACGTATGCGGCATCGAAGGCTGGTGTCGAGCAATTCGCCAGCCGTATTGCGGCTTGCGCTGCGCCCGTATGGTGTACTGGCAGGATCGGCGCACACGTCGTGGATCGACACCGGTCTCGTGCGGGAGGTGCAACGCGAGCTGCGCAGCTTCGCACGAAGGTTGCGCCAACTGCCCGGCCCGTTCGGTCAGGTAACCTCGCTCGCGGAGTGCGCAGGGGCGCGCGTGCACGCGTTGGAACGTCGGGCACGCACGGTTTTTGTCCCTTCATCGCTGCGGAGGATGTCGATGCTCCGTATGTTACTGCCCAGTACTTTTGTGCAGCGTCTCAGGCGTCCGAAAATCGAGCCGATGATCGTGGAATCGGAGCAGGAGACGCGCCACCTCGGACGAACCTTCGGCACGAACAGCGTAAGTATGGGAGACTCGACATGACGAATCGAATGACGCTGCTGGCGCTGGTCGTTGCGCCCGCGATGGCGATCGCGGTGCCTGCGGCTGCCGCGCAGGCGCAGGATCACACCCACAAGCCCGGGATGGTGCACAGGCCGGGCATGACGCCGCCGAGCGCGACGACCGTTCCGACTGAGGGTGGGCAGGCGGCATTCGCCGCGATCGGCGAGGTCATCCGGATGCTCGAGGCCGACGCAACAACCGACTGGTCGCGCGTCAATCTCGAGCGTCTGCGCTTGCATCTGAAGGACATGGACCTGGTCACTTTGCGGAGCACCGTCGGCTCCGCGCCGGTGGCTGGTGGCGCCGTGTTTACCATTCGCGGAAGCGGGGATGCCATCGGCGCGATTCAGCGCATGACGCAGGCACACGGTGCCATGGCTTCCGCAAAGCAGGGACCGCGCATCGTCAGAATTTCGCTGGCGGACGGTGTGCGACTCACGGTCACGGCGCGCGATACGTCAGACACCCTTGCGGTGACGCGCATTCGAGCACTCGGCTTCATCGGGCTGATGGCCTCGGGTGACCACCACATCGCGCATCATCTCATGCTGGCGACCGGCGCCGCGATAACCGATCACGGACACTGAGCTTCGAGGGCGTCGGTCAGCGGTTGCCGCGCGGCCGACGCATGGTCGCCGCCTTCTCCACCAGACGGCGCAGTTCTTTGATCGGTTCCGGACTGTCATCCACCTGCAGACGCAGTACGACATCGTTATGCAGCCAGACGCCGCCGTCCTTCTTGACGATGAGCATTGCGGCGGATTGCATGCCGCGTTTGTCGCCGCCGGCAAGCTGACCCGCCTCGAGCGCGGCGAGCAAGCGCACTGACAGATCTCCCGTCGTTTCCTCGAATGCCTTCACCATCGCGTTGACGACATCGGGGCCGGCGAGAATGTTGCCCTGCGCGGTGCAGAACGTGCCCTGCTTGTCACCAGCCCAGTCGCTGGCTTTGGGCCCGGTGTACGCCGCGACGCGTCCCTTGGTATCAATGACAGCGAATTGTCGGCCGAACTTCGTCCAATCGGCTGGACGAGGATCGGGATCGTTCTCCCACACCTGCTTCACGACGTCCGTCGGCGAGACGCCTGCGCGCAACAGCGCCAACGCCTGCGGGCCATAGCTCACGTCCACGATTGCCTGCGTGGCGGCGACACCGACGCCGGCTTCCGCCCAGAGCACCCCGTTGCCCACCGAGAAGACGCGTGACTGCACGGCGCCACCCACTTCGCCGGTTGCCGGGTCGTAACCGAGAATGGAGAAGGTCGCCACAGGCGGCCACGGTTGTGGCATCGTGGAGAACGTGGTGGGCTGCTGTGCCGACAGGGATAGTGCACGCAACAGCAGCAGCGACATCCCCACCGCGAACGGCGCGCTCGCGCTGAATGCGGTGCGAAGCACCCGTAACAGGGGCATGGGCATGGGCATGACTTGATGGATGTGAGAGTGAGCGGGCGTCGGAAACTTGATGGAACGCGGGTCGCGCTCGCTCGCCACCGCACCGAAAGAGTACAACACATCAGGCGGTCAAGACATCGTGACCATCCCGATCGACTACCTTTCCACACTGGCACATCCACGCAGGCAAGGAGCGATCCGCCACTCCTGCCCGAATTTGCGTGGATTTCCCGAAACGCCGAGTGCACGGTGAGTCCGACCAAAGCGGTACCTGTTGGGCGACTGGCTGAGCCGGGCGACTTCGCCAAACCTCCCGTAAGCCGGTTGCTCTGGCGCGCGATCCGGCTGCGCTGCCCGCACTGCGGAGGCAGATCGATCTTCGCTTCGATGTTTGAGCTGAAGGACCGCTGTCCCACCTGCGGCATGCAGCTGGAACGCGGAGAAAAGGATTACTTTGTGGGCGCGTATCTATTCAACCTGATCGCCGTCGAAGTGATCCTGTTCGTCTGTGTCTGCGCGTTCGTATTTGTCACGTGGCCAGATCCGCCCTGGGACCTGATCACGTACGTAACGGCGTTCCTGATGCTCTCCGGTTGCGTGTTTTGCTACCCGTTCGCGAAGACGACCTGGCTCGCCGTCGATCTCGCCATTCGTCCGCTCGCCGACGAGGAATTGCACCGCCCGGCATGAGCGTGACATGAGCGTGATGGTGAGCGTACGAGTGCGCGGGAGGGAAGCGCAGGTAACGGCACGGCAGTGGAGCGCGCTCGCCGCGTTCGAGATACGCCAGCAGTTGCGTGAGCCACTCACCACGCTGTACGCCCTGCTCTTTTTTCTGCTCGCGTTCGGCTACACCGCCTCCGGCGCGGTGGAGCTCGTGAGCGAGCGCGGAGCAGTGGCCAAGGACTCGCCGTGGGCGCTTGCGCTCGCGTTTGGTGGCCTGACGGCGTTCGGTCAGGTCATCACCACCATGGTCGTTGCGACGGCACTGCTGCGCGACGTCGCGTTGCGCACGCTGCCGTTGATCGCGACGTCGTCCGTGTCGCCGCGTATCTGGTTCCTGTCGCGACTGGCTGCCGCGCTGACCGTGTTGACTCTCGTCTACGCCGCCATGCCCGTCGGCGCGTTCCTGGGCGCTTGGCTCGGCACCGGACCCGGTGCGCAATCCGCCCCCGGCAATGAGACCACGGTCGCCACGAATATCGTCACGTATCTCGCCACGTATCTGCGACTCACCGTGCCGACCAGTCTCGTCGTGGCGACCGTGCTGGCGTCCGCCGCGCTGCTCACGCGACGGATTCTTGGGGTGCTCGCGGCGGCGCTCGCGCTGGTCGGGGTGTGGCAACTGGCCTTGGCATTGATCGCCTCCGAGCCGACGCGGGTACTGGGCGCACTACTCGATCCGTTCGGTAACGCGCCCGTGCTTGTCATCTCAGCCAGCTGGTCTGCTATTGAACGCGGTGAACGCGAGGTGGCACTCGCCGGGCTGCTGCTCTGGAATCGGCTGCTGTGGCTCTCTGTGGCGACACTCTTGGGTGCGTTCGCGGCGTGGCGTGCGAGCTGGCCCGAACCTGCGCCCGCTCCGCGCCCGACCGTCGATCCCACACGCGCATGGAGCGACGAACGGCTCGATGGCCAAGCGACGTCCGCGCTCAAGGCGCTCACCGGCTTCACGGCGTCATGGATGTCGCGCGATGGCGGATGGCGGGTCGTCACGCTGCTGGCTGCCGTCAACGCCACACTCAACGGCTGGACGCGCACACCAGCCGTGGCGAGCGGGGAAACGATCCTGCTGCTGGTCAGCGAGCACGCACGACTGTTTCTCATCCTGTTGGCCACGGTATATGCAGGAGAGCTGCTCTGGCGCGAGCGGGATACGCGCGTGGACGCGCTGGTCGACACGACGCCGATCGCCACGCGGACCCTCGCGCTCGGCCGGATCGGTGGACTGTTCGTCGCGCAACTGCCGGTAGTGCTGCTGCTGGGTGCTGGCGCGCTGTTGGTGCTGGTCGGACACTCGGTGCAGCCCGTGGCGGCGCTCGGCGGCGCTCCACGGGACGGCGTTGCTTCGACGTTCGCCGCCTGGTGGCTGTTCGTGTTGTGGCTACCCTTCGCGCAGTTGACGGCGCTTGCGCTTGCCGTGCACGCAGCGGTGCGTCACAAGGTGCTGGCGCATCTGCTGCTGATCACCGGATGGGTGCTCGCGGTTGTGCTTGACCGCCATGGCGCGACGACGTGGTGGTACCGCTTTGCCGAGCCGGCCGCGCTCGCAGAGCAGGGCGTCGTTGCATGGGGGGCGCTGGCGACTCGCGCCGCGTGGTGGAGTGCGATAAGTGCCATTCTGCTTGCCTTCACCGTCACGTGCTGGCCGCGTGGGCAGCGCATGACGGGCGTTCGATCGACGACGTCTGCTGCGATGCGCGCTACTTCTCGGAGATGATGAGATAGCGCGACGACGCCCAGAACTTTGCCGGATCGGTGATGCGAACTGCGTCGCCCCGGAAGCTGCCGTCCTTCTCCTTCTTCGCGACTTCGATCAGCCCCACATCATGTCGCGACACGATCTTGTACGGGCGGTCGGCGCGCGGCAGCGGAATGGTCAGCACTTCACGACGATCGGCGCGCGTGAACTTCGCCTCGTCGAGCGTGCGTGACGGTACGAGCGTCTTGCCGAGCTTCACGATCAAGAGACCGCGCGATCCGCCCTCTTCGGTGACAAAGCCTTCGGCGAGCAACTGGCGTCGCGGTCCGACAACGAAGAACACCTTGTTCTCGCGCACATCCATCGCCTTCACGGTGTCGGTGAGCACGGCCTTCTCCGTGGCGAGTTGCGTATTCTGTTCACGGAGCACGCGCACTTCGTCCTGGAACGCGACGATCTCCTTGTCGCGCAATACGAGGCGTGCAGTGACGTCCGCCAGCAGCGTGGCGGTGGCCGATGAATCCGCGCGCATGGTCTTGAGGGTGTCGAGCATCGCGCGCAGCTGATTCTGTCGCGACGCGAGACGCTGCCGCAGCTGCTGCAGGCGATCCAGAATGTCCTTCCGCGCGTCCGCCGCCTCGGTCTTGCCGGACTCGTCGGACTTGTTGACCGAGACCTTGGAGGAGAGCGTGCGCACTTGTCGCAGCTCGGCGTCCACCTGATCGGCAAAGCGCGTGGCTTCGACCACCTGCGCCATCGCGCGATCCTTCTCAGCCGACGCGCCCGCCACAAGTCCCATCAGCGAGTCACGCTGTGCGTTCGCCCGCGCCAGCGCGGTCGACAGCGAGTCGGCGCGCGCGATGGCTTGCTTGTCCGTGCAGGCGCTGAGCAGTCCGCCCACGACGAGCGCGGCAATGATGGACGGGTTGCGAAAACGGAGAGAATGCATCGAAGTTAAATGGGTGGCGTGAATAACCGGGTGAACCTACCGGACTCGAGGTTCTCAGGAAAGTGCCCTTGATCACACTTCAGAAACTCCGAGACTTTCTCGACGGAAGCTGACGGTGACTGGCCTTGCGTTCTCTCCGTTGCGGCTCTGCCTCGCGTCGGCTGCGATACTTGCTGCCTGCCGGTCTGGTCGCGTTCCACTCGGACAGGCGCTGGCCCAGTCTCCGATTGAATCGGTGGCGCTACGCGTTCCGCTCGCGGAATCAGGGTGCCGACAGCTGCTGCGTACCATTCTGTTCCAGAATGGCTACCAGGTCCATGCGGAGAATTCCAAGGCCGGCTGGATGCGCACGAACGTAGGCGGGGTGTGGGATGATCGCTACCGGCAGCGGCAATGGCATCTGGTGCTTTCCCTGGCATACGACGTGGCAAGCGCAGAGACCACTGTCACGCTGCGAGCGCTGCAGGTGAGCACGTCGTACATCGCCGGCGTGCGCCGGAGCAACGGGGCGCTGGAGTCAACCAATGGCTTCACCAGCGTGTCGATAATCTCCGACGCCACTCGTGGCGAGGCGCAATTCGCCTGGGGGCAGCTGGAGCGCGTTGCCGTAGCATTGGGCGATGTCGGCGCCGTGCGGATTCTGGAGCCGGCGCGCCGCTGACAGGGCAACTGCCTCAACCGGCTCCCGACGTGCGCTGCACCCCCGCGCGGGCTTCAGTCACCATGGGCCGCACGCCATCGCCGCCGCCGCCCCAGCGGGCCGCCACCCGCCGATACCACATCGCTGCCGTTGCTCGGTCTCCCATCCGTTCGGCGATCTGCGCGCGCAACAGCATGGCACGCGGCCCGGGCAGCGTCACCGAGCCGACCGGCAGCCAGCGATCGAGGACGCGCGCGGCATCCGCATCGCGCCCCGCGCGCGCGAGTAGCCGTGCAAGGGTGGCTCCCGCACACGGCGCATTGTTGCACTGCGTCATCTTCATGGTCAGCAGTCCGCGCAACGCCTGCGCACTATCGCCGCGGGCGAGGGCCTCCATTGCGCGTGCGTACACCCCGAGCTGCGACGCTCGCCCCGGCGGCGTCGCAACGGCCGCGCGATCCACACTATCGAGCGCCACCACCAGCCGCGCGATCGACGCTGTGTCGTGCGCCGCCACCAGCAACGGCAGCATGGGCGGCATGGCGGCGGGCTGGCGAGCGATCAGCTGGCGCGCTTCGGCCAGCACGGGCTCGCGCAGGAGCGCGCCGGCCTCGGCCAATTGCGCGCGATCGCTGGGGCGTAGCCCGGCCACCGTTGCCGTATCGAGGACGCCAGCCCAGGCGAGCATGTAGCGCACCGCGCGTCCAGAATCAGCCGAATCTGGAATCGTCGGATTGGCCGCGAGTCGCTCGCTGATCGCGCGGGTCACCGCCAGCGCGAGCGGTGCGGCCTCGGGCACGTCGGAGAGTTCCCGCAGCGCGGTCGCGACATACGCAACGGGGAGCGAGTCGAGGAGCTCACGTGCATCGCGACTGATCGTCGGCAGGGAGTCGAGCAACAGCGCCTGCAGCCGGTAGTACACGCCGTTGGGCTCCGGCGCCACCCGGAGCAGCGCACGGGCATACGTGGCGGCGTCGCGATACCGCGTCCCCCGTAGAGCCAGGGTGCGCGCATGGACGAACGGCACCGCCATGTTCGAGTCGAGCGCAATCGCACGCGTGAAATCGGAGAGCGCCACCGAATCGGCCACGCCAGCCATCGCACCGAAGTGAAAGCCGGCATCGCCGAGTTCGAGCCACAGCTCCGCATCGTTCGGGTAACGGCGCGTTGCTTCACGCAAGGTGGCAAAAAGTGCAGTCAGCGCAGGAATCTCCGCGAGCGCGTCATTCTCGGCGGCTGTGCGGCGAACGACGGCAAGGCGCAACGAATCGCCAAGCAACAGCAGACTGTCTCGCGGCCCGCGCCCTGCTTTAAAGCGAATTGCACGATCGAGTGCGGCCTGCGCTTCGGGCTCGCCTTCGCGTCCGGTTCGAATGTAGATGGAGGCAACGCCACGCCACCCGAGTGAGAACGTGGAGTCGGCAGCGACCGCACTTTCGAAGGCGCTGCGCGATGAATCGACGATACCGCGTCGCTGGTACTGCACGCCTTGCAGGTACGCCTTGAGGGCAGTGATCGACGAGGTGCCCATGGTGACCACACGTGCACCGCCTCCCAGCTCACCGCCCGCGCCTAACGCACGGATGACGCGCAGCGACAGCGAGTCGGCGAGGGCGTCCATTCGTGCCACATCGCCGCTGACGTCGATATCGTGGCGCACTTTGCCGGTAGCCACATCCACCACGGCCGCGCGCACTCGTACCGAGTCGGGGCCAATCGCGTTGAGATCGCCAAAGAGCACGAGCCCAGCGCCCAACGTCTTGCCGTGTGCCGTGGCGGTGGCGGCATCGGCACGCGCGGGCGCGCCCGCGATACTCGCCGACGCCGCGACGGTATGTATCGCGCCTGCGCCATCGAGACTGCGCGAGAGAATGTCGACCAGTCCTTCGCGCCATACCGACAGCGACGCGTCGCGCACGGTGAATGGCATGACCGCCAGCGACGCGGCGTCGGGGCCGCTGGATGCAGCGTTGCGGCGAAAAGCAAACCAACCGCCGGCGGCCGCGGCGACGAGCACCAGTGCTGCAATCAGAATGACTCTGTTCGATCGTGGCGCGTTGGCGCTGCGTGCCACCGTTGCGCCGGTCGTGGTGTTGCTTTGTGACGTGGATCGCGCGCCGTACTGCCCGGTCGTTCCGGTGCGCATGGCACCAGCGGCATCGGCCAATGCCTCCAGCAGTTCACTCGCCTGCTGCGGCCGCGCGGACGGGTCCTTCTCCAGGCAGCGCATGACCAGCTGGGCGAGCGGCTCCGGCGTGTCGCTGCGCCGGGCCGCCACGGGTCTGGGCGTTTCCGAGAGATGGGCAATCAGCTGCGCATGCGCCGGTCGATCGCCGAACGGTGGCGCCCCCGTGAGCAGCTCGTACGCCATGGCACCAAACGCATAGAGATCTGCACGATGATCGGTATCGGGATCTCCGGCCCCCTGCTCCGGCGCCATGTACGACGGCGTGCCGATGGACGTTCCCATCCGCGTCAGCGTATTCTCCGGCGACGTGGTACGCGCCGAATTCATCGCCTTGGCGATGCCAAAGTCCGTCACGAGCGCGGCGCCGCCGGACAGCATGACGTTGTCGGGCTTGATGTCGCGATGCACCACGCCGCGCCCATGAGCATAGGCGAGTGCGCGCGCCACGTCGTTGAGCACGAGCAGGACGTCGGCGATCAGCATCGTCTTGCCGCCGGTCACCAGGTCACGCAACGACGCGCCGTCGACGAACGGCATGAGATAGAAGGGCAGACCGTCGCCCGACACGCCCGCGGAAAGCACCGGCACGATGTTGGCATGCTGCAGTGCGGCCGCCAGCCCGATTTCACGCCCGAAACGCTCCTGGGAGAGTTCCTGCGCCAACTCGGGCGACAACACCTTCACCACCACCTCACGCCCAAGCCGCACGTCGCGCGCCAGAAACACGCGACTCATTCCGCCGCCCCCCAACTCGCGGCCCAAACCGAACTGCGCACCAAGCGCCTGCTGTATGCCTTCGCGAAGACTGTCGGTCATTGGGTTGCGTTGGTTTTCGAGCGCCATCGTACGAACGCGGACGCGGATTCGTGCCCCCGCCCGCGTCTGAGCAGGATACGTCGAACCCTCTCGTATCGCTCCAATTCCGCGTGTGCAGATGGCAAGGTATCATGTGCGCCCTCGTCGCGCGCCGCTTGCGGCGTCTGCGACAGCGCGGCCACCGGCCACCGGGAGACGCGCGCGCCACGCAGCGGATCGTGTGGGCGGTCCGCCACCAAACCTCGCCGCCGCCTTTCGGCGACGGTCGCGTGACCACGCGCCAGTCTCCCGCATTACATTCCCGGCATGGTCCGCTTTGACGCGCTGCGCGCGCGCTACCTCGACGATTCGGCATTCGGCAGCACGGGGGCCGTCCCTGCATTGGCGCGTAGTCTCGACCACATCGGGTGGCGCTCCGTGCGCGAACCCACGCCAGACGAACTGGCCGGGTATCTGGTCGAGCTCCTCGACGCATGTGTACATCACGATCGGGACGTGCTTGCGCTCACGCATGGCATTGCCTCCGTGCTGCGAGACGCGGGCCCGTTGCTGGATGGAGGACTGCCGCCGGTCGAAGCATATTTTCCAGCAGCAGAGGATATTCTGCGGCTGTATGTCGAGAACCGTTTGACGCAACTGCCGCCGACACCGATGTTTTAGTGTTCCGACAACGCGAGCAGTACTCGTCCGTCAGCGCCCGATCCCTTCATCCTGCGGAGGAATGTCAATCATGTCCGACCATCTTGATCGCACCGGTCCCGTCGTCGTGGAGGACGCCATCCTCAGCGAGGGCGAAGCGCTGGCCGTCTGGTCGCGTGCCGCGCAGCTGCAGACCGAGGCGGACACCTCCGACGAGCGCACGGTGGCCGCCTCGCGAGCGCAGCCGATGACAGCAGCGGTTGCGCTGGCCGACGGAACGCGGGCGCCCGCAGGCATGTACCTGGTGCGCGAGATCGTCGCCGCCGCCCGTGATGTGGGGATCACCGAAACGCATGTGCGCGTCGCGCTCGCTGAGCACGATGCCCTCGGACATGATCTCGCACTCGCCGTCGAATCGATCAACGAGGGAGTCCGTGACCACCTGATCGGGGTCGGGGCACGCAGCGTTCGCGCACATCGTGTGATCCCCGAGTCCCTGGCAACCGTGCTCGAACGGCTCCGCACGGTCGGCGCCTCGGCGCCGTGGTCGCTCGAGTTTGACACGCTCATCGGCGACCAGCCGACGCACGGTGGCGTGCTGCGATTCTCCGTTCCGATGTTCGGCAGTCGCGATGATGCATCGACGTCGCCACGTTCGCTGACTCGTTTCATCTACCATGCCACGCGCGTGGGGTTGCTGCACGTGCACGTGACCGTCGCGCCACGCGGCATTGACGCACTACCGGGGTGCGAGGTGACGATCACCGGCGACCTGCGATCCGGCGAGCGCCGAAGTATAGGCATCTACCGTGCGCTCACGACGGGGCTGTCGGTGGTCTGGGCGGTCGCGGGCGCGATCGTCGGTGCAAACGCAGGAGGACCGGCAGGTGCCGTGGCGGGATTCGGGATCGGCGCTGCTGCCGCGTTCGGCTACAACAAAGTGGTCGCCGCCATCGCGCGATTTGAGCACCGTCTGGCCCATCGCGTACTGACGGCCGAACTCGACGCACTGCTGCGCCGTATCCAGCGGCCCTCCGATGAAGCGCGTGCGTTCGGCCCTGACAGGTCCGCGCCGGTGCCCCGCCTCGTGCGCGGCCGAGACGATGTTGGCCTCAGCCGGCGAGCTGCGTGGCGTCCGGCTTGAACACGGCCAGGCCGCCTTCCGTGTTCATTGCGCACGACTACATCCAGCCGCGCACCCGGTACAGCAGTGTGGCGGCGCTCTCATAGAGCACGTCCTGAAAGACGAGTCGCCGAATCTCCGAGCCGGCCAGTCCGCCGGGGTCGTGTGTCCGGGCGTCGGCTGGCCGACACTCCACCGAGAGGCCGACGCGCTCGAGACTCATGCAGGCACGTCTTGAGTGTGAGGGCGACGTCACGAGCATGACCCGTCGCCAGCCTTGCGCACGAGCGAGGGCGGCGAACGCAACCGCTTCATCGCGGGTGCTGTGCACGTCGCGCACGAAATGCAGCGCGGCCAACGGTGCCAGCATGGCCACGAGCGCGCGCTGATCGCGCTCCGAGTCGGCGCGAAACTCACCGTCCTCGAGCGCTGTGACCGAAAGCGCGATGGACGGAATGCCGCGTTGCGTCGCGAGCATGGCGCCGGAGAGCAGGCGGTCGAGTGCCATCCCCGTAATCAATCCGCGATCGGTCAGGTCGCCGGAGAGTACCACCACCACGTCCGGCGGCGACGATAACGCGATCGTATCGGCACGAATGAATTCGGCAATGAGTGGCCTCACTATTGGCGTATAGGACACGAGGAACGTGAGACAGGTCAGCGTGCCGAGCAGCAGCCACAATGCGCTGCCGACCATCGTGGGCGCGAGCACCGCGCCGGCGGCGAGTGCCAGCAATCGTATGATCCACGGCGGCGCCCCCACGGCAGACCACACACCAAGCGCGTCGGCGAGGGCGAAGATTCCGATGGCGACGGCGGCGCCGGCCAGTCGGATCGACCACACGGGGACATGGGCGTTCGCGCCCGACCCACGTCCCCGCCACAACAGATCAGCCACGACGCACTACGGCTGCTCCTGCGTCACGCGTCCGGCGGTCGGCGGCGTCTGAAACTTGTCGAACCAGCTGCGCAGATAAAGTTGCGTGCGCAGGAAATTCGACGGCGTGCTGCTGGTGCCGTGCCACTCGTTGTTGAAGCGCACCATCGCCGTCGGCACGCGCAACACCTTCAGCGCCTCGTAGTACTCCTCCGTCTGCCCCATCGGGGTGCGGAGGTCGTTCACGCCGGTCATGAGCATCGTTGGCGTCTTCACATTGCCGACGTACATGATCGGCGAGCGACGTAGATGCTCGGAGGGATCTTCCCAGGGCAACTTTTCGAAATTGCGATACCAGCTCGGTCCGTCGGTGGTGCCGACGAAGCTGAGCCAGTTGGTGACCGGGCAGTTCGCGCTCGCCGCCGCGAAGCGATTCGTGTGCCCCACGATCCAACTCGTGAGCACGCCACCGCCTGAGCAGCCGAAGACGTACAGCCGGTTGGTGTCGATGTAGCCGCGATTGATGACCGAGTCCACGCCAGCCATCAGGTCGTCGTAGTCCTTGCCCGGATACGCGTTCTTGATCGCGTTACCGAACGCCGAGCCGTAGCCGGTGGAGCCGCGTGGATTCGTATAGAGAATCACGTAGCCGTTCGCCGCGTGATCCTGCCGCGCGAAGCTGAAGGCCACGTTGTACATGCTGTGCGGTCCGCCGTGAATCTCGAGCATCATCGGATACTTCTTCGACCGGTCGAAGTCGGCCGGCTTGACGATCCATCCCTGGATTTTGTACCCGTCCACGGAGGTGTACCACACCTCCTCCGTAATGGCCAGCGACTTCCCGGCGAGCACGTCGTCGTTGACGTTCGTGAGCTGTTTGATGACCGGCGTGCGCACATCGAACGTCACGACATCGTTCGGCTTGAGCGGCGTGCTGACCGTGCCCACCGCCATGAAGTTCCTGCCGATATCGCTCACCGTGAGCACGTGCGCGCCCTTGGTGACAGCGCGCACATCACCCTTCAGCGAGACGAAGTAGAGGTTGCGCGATCCTTCGTTCTCCACGTTGAAATAGAGCCCCGACGCATCCGGCGCCCAGAACATCCCCGACGGGGAACGATCCAGCTTTTCCGTCAGCGCACGCACGTTGCGGCCATCCGCGTCCATGACGTACATGATCGCATCCTTCCATGTCGCGTCCGTGCTGTCGTAGCCGGTGTACGCGATAAACTTGCCGTCGGGCGAGGGCACCGGACTATTGTCCGGTCCCTTCCGCCGGGAGAGCTGCACGATCGCACCGGTCGCCGCGTCGGCACGATAGATCTCCGACTCGCGCCACGCATACTCGGCCTCCTTCTCGCGCAGCGACGTGAAAAGGAATCCCTTGCCGTCGGGCGTCCACGTGGTGCCGTTCGCGGCCCACTCGCCGGAGGTCACCTGGCGCGGCGTGCCGCCGTCTGCCGGCACCGTGAAGAGCTGGCGCATCCCGTCTTCGATGAATCCGACACGATCCGAGCGATAGCGCACCTTGCTCACCACACGCGGCGGTTCGGTCCACTTCGCGCCGCGCGGCGCGGAAGGCATGTTGATGCGCCAAGTCTCCGTGCCGCGCACCAGCATGCCGAATGCAAGCGTCTTGCCGTCGGGCGACCATTCGATGTCGCTCGGCGATTCCGTCAGCCGCGTGATCTGGGTGGTCGAGCCTTCCGCATCCATGTAGCGCACCCACAGCTGGGCGCCGCTCGGCTCACCCGGTGCGACGTACGAGATGCGCGATCCTTCCGGCGACCATTTCGCGTCTGCGCCTTTCACCAGAAAGCGATTCTTGGTGCCGTCGGCATTCATGAGCCACACCGACGACTCGCGCTTGTCGTTCAGCTTGTCGATCCACGTGCGTGTGTACAACAGTTGCCGTCCATCGGGCGACAACGACGGACTGCCGACGTCCTCCCAATCGAAGTAATCGGCGATGGTCAGGCGGTCTTTGGGTGGCGGCGCGGACTGCGCATGCAGCGACGGATGCGCAGCGAGCAGTGGCAGGGCAACTGCGGCGACACCGGCGAGTCTGAAACGGATATGCATGGGCACCTCGAAGGGCAGGGGGATCGTGCGCAATCCCGCGTGGAGCCTCGATGCTGGTGCCAAGTTGTGGCGCGCGCAACGCCGACGTACGCGCGGTCGCCGAGCGCGCCGCGCTGCTTAGCGGAGCGAGTCGGCGAACGCGAGCAGACTGTCGCGCCGGTTTGGGACCGGCGCATCCAGCAGGCGGCGAACTCCCTTCCACTGGCGGATGAGCGGTGAGCGTGCGGTCATCGTCGTTTCGATCACGCGACGCTTTGACGTGCTGGCGTGGACCATACGACCGCCGCCCACGTAGATGCCGATGTGCGAGATCCGCTTGCCGGTACCGAACGTCAGCAGGTCGCCCGGTTTGAGCGCGGCGAGGTCTCTGGGAATTTCCGTGCCGACGGTGGCCTGCTGACTGGCCGTGCGCGGAAGCATCACGTTGAGCGCGCTCATGACGTACTTCACGAGACCGCTGCAGTCGAGCGCGAGATTCGGCTTGGTACCGCCGAGCTTGTAGCGGGTGCCGACCTGGCTGCGGGCCTTGGAAACGATCGAGTCCCGCAGCGCGGTGGCGGAGGCGCTGAATGCGGCAAAAGGTTTTCTCCCGTCGATGTTCTGCGCCGTCGCATCTGACGCGCTTGCCGCGAGGGCAAGGCACAGGGCGAGGGGGAGCAACTGATGACGGGGAAAAAGAGCCACGGCGCGCCGGCGGAGTGTGAACGCAGAACCTTTGGGACTGGCAAGCTAGCTCGTCAAGAGACGACCCGCGAGTGTCTGCCGTCACGTTGCCGGCCCCAAGTGTCAGCGGCGCTCACTTTTATCGAATGCCCAGCCCCTTGTGCGTCTGCACGGACAGCCGCCAGCGCGGGTGGGCGAGGCAATACGCCAGCGCGGCCTCCGTGTTTTCCCGCTGCTGTGGCCCATCCATGGGCTGCAGCAGGAAGTGCCGGAAGGCCAGCTCCTCGAAGCGCTCCGGCATCGCCAGCGCCTGCGGGTACACCAGCTTGAGCTCATCGCCGGTAGTGAGCACGACCAGGGCATCCGCCTTGGGACTGACACACACCCAGTCCAGCCCCGCGGGGGCCGGCTGCGTCCCGTTGGTTTCCACGGCAATCTCGAAGCCTTGCGCGTGCAACGCCTCGATCGCCGCCGCGTCGAGTTGGAGCAGCGGCTCTCCGCCGGTGCACACCACGAATCGGCGCACGTCGGTCGGGGCGTCTGATGGCCAGCGGCTGGCGATAAAGGCGGCCAGCGCGCGGGCGTCGGCAAATTTGCCACCATCGAGCCCGACCCCCACGAAATCGGTGTCACAGAACGTGCAAACCGCCGTCCCTCGATCCGCTTCGCGCCCGGTCCACAGGTTGCATCCCGAAAAGCGACAGAAGACCGCCGCCCGCCCCGCGTTCACCCCCTCGCCCTGCAGCGTGTAAAAGCACTCCTTGACGGTGTACGCCACGGGTCAGGCCACCGGTCGGTCGGCGTAGGCGATCGGATCCGCGGACCCAGCCGCGGCAAACCCGTTCAGCCGGAGCTGACAGGCGTCGCAGCGACCACAGGCCGTACCGTCTGGCGCCGGATCGTAGCAGCTGGTGGTCAGTGCGTAATCCACGCCCAGCGAGCGTCCGAGCGTGACGATCTGCGCCTTGGTCAGGTGCTGCAGTGGCGCATGGATGACCAGCCGCTGCGTCCCGTCCACCCCGGCCCGGGTGGCCAGATTCGCCATACGGGCGAAGGCCTCGATGTACTCGGGGCGACAGTCGGGGTACCCCGAATAGTCGAGGGCATTCACGCCAATGAAAATGGCCTGCGCACCCAGCGTTTCGGCCCACGCCAGCGCGAACGACAGGAAAATGGTGTTCCGTGCCGGCACGTACGTGACCGGGATCTCGTGGCTCGGCGCCGACACATCGCGGTCCTTGGGGACCTCGACATCGGAAGTGAGGGCCGACCCGCCCCATTGGCGCAAATCGATATCCACCACAATATGCTGCGCTACAGCCTGAGCCCGCGCGACCCGACGTGCGGCGTCGATTTCAACCGAGTGCCGCTGTCCGTACCGGAAGGTCATGGCGAACGGCACGAATCCATCCCGCCGCGCCACGGCCAGCGCCGTGGCGGAGTCGAGTCCGCCGGAGAGCAGCACCACGGCAGGACGCGGTTCGGCCGCAGCCCCTCGGGCAGCAGCCGATCCGGTGACAGGCAAGCCAGTTGCGGGCGTCGGCGCGGACAGTTCGGAGTTGGTGACCTCAGGCATGGCTGCAACCTAAGTTGAACCGACGCCCCCCGTTGGCGAGCTTCCTGCGGTGCGGACACACGACCCCGACCCCCCGCCATGCGACGCTCGAAGGTTTTGATTATTGTCGGCGCCATGACCGCGGTCGCCCTCGCGACAGTAGCCGGTCGCGTGTCTGGTCGCGTGTCTGGTCGCGTGTCTGGTCGCGCGGCCGGTCGTGTGCCCAATTTTGGCACGTCGCGATCGGCCAACCTTGCCGCGCGCGAGCTCCGTCCGGACAGCACGATTGCCGCGGCGACCAAACCGCCAATAACCGAGGCGGATCTGCGAAGGCGACTGTATGCGTTCGCCGACGATTCGATGCAGGGGCGGGCCGCCGGTTCGCCGGGACACGAGCGGGCCACTGCCTACATTGCGCGCGAACTGGCCCGACTCGGACTGGTCCCGGCGGGAGATAGCGGCACGTACTTCCAGCGTGTGCCGCTGAGCGGCGCCGCGCGCGATACGGCGTGGTCGCGTAACGTCGTGGCCATTCTCCCCGGGCGTGACCGCGTGCTGCGCCAGAAGTACGTCGCGCTGGGGGCACACAGTGATCACATCGGCATGCGCCTCGAGGGTCCCGTCGATCACGATTCGCTGCGCGCGCGATCCCGTGCCGCGTGGGTGCGTCGAGGTCGCACCGCAGGCACCGCCGAGCTCTCTGCGATGCAGGAGCGCGAGGTGGACGCGGCGGTGAGCGGGGATCTGGCGGCGTTGCGCACCGTGCGGCCGTCGCGATTGGATTCGATCAATAACGGCGCCGACGACGACGGCTCCGGGTCGATGGCGCTGCTCGAACTGGCGGAGCAGATGGTTACGGCGGGCAGCCGGCCCCGGCGATCGGTGCTCTTCGTCTGGCATACCGGAGAGGAGATCGCGCTGGATGGGTCGCGCGAATTCACGGCCCGTCCGCCCGTACCGCTCCACGCCATCGTGGCACAGATCAACATCGACATGATCGGTCGTGGCAGCGCGACGGACCTCGCGGGCGGTGGGCCGGGGTACCTGAGCGTGATCGGTCCGCGCCGGCGTTCCACGGAACTCGCCCGCTGGGTGACGGAGGTCAATGCCGCCCTGCCCGCACCGCTGTCGCTGGACGACGCCCTCGACGCCGACGGGCATCCGGAAGCCATCTACTGCCGGTCGGACCACTGGATGTACGCCCGCCGCGGAATTCCGATCGTGTTCCTCTTCACGAACCTGCACGAGGACTACCATCAAGTGACGGACGAGGCGCAGTACATCGACTACCCGCACTTTCTGCGCATCACACACTTCGTGCACGCGCTGGTCCGCAGAATTGCCGACAACGACACACCGCCTCGCACCGATCGCGCGGCACCCAAACCCAACGCCGCCTGCACGCAATGAATCTGGAACTGCTGTCCGACCCAAACGCCTGGCTTTCGTTGCTCACGCTCTCGGTGCTCGAGATCGTGCTCGGCATCGACAACATCATCTTCATCTCCATTCTCGCTGGCAAGCTGCCGGTCGAGCAGCAACCGCGCGCCCGTTCGCTCGGACTGATGGGCGCGTTCGTTACGCGCGTATTACTGCTGCTGTCGATCACGTGGGTGATGCGACTGACCGAGCCACTGTTCACGTTGCTGGGACACGCGTTCTCCGGTCGCGATCTCATCCTCCTGGTCGGTGGACTGTTCCTCATTGGCAAGGCGACGGTGGAGATTCACCAGAAGCTCGAGGGCGCCGAGGAAGCACACGCCGCCGGGGGCACGGCGCAGTCGCTCTTGCGGGTGGTGACGCAAATCATGCTCATCGACATCATCTTCTCGCTCGATTCCGTGATCACCGCCGTCGGCATGGCCGATCACGTCAGCATCATGATCGCGGCGAACGTGGTCGCGTTGATCGGCATGCTGCTCGCCGCAGGAACCATCAGCGGGTTCGTGGAGCGTCATCCCACGATCAAGATGCTCGCGCTGTCCTTCCTCGTCCTCATCGGCACGAATTTGGTGGCCGAAGGACTCGGGCAGCACATTCCCAAGGGCTACACGTACATGGCAATGGCGTTCTCGGTCCTGGTGGAGATGCTCAACATCCGTGCACGGAAGAAGTCACCGGACGTTGTCGCACTCCGCGGTCCGCAGCTCCCCGACAGCGACCCGTACACCTGAGCCTGCTCGCTTCGCGACCACTCTCCGCGTCCTTGAAAGTGGACGATCGTCGGTTGTGTCCGGCGGCACTACGATCGGTACAAGCATCGAAACCAGCAATTCGCCCATGGTTGGCGCGCAGGCCAGCATTCCGCTCACGAAGGGGATCGCGCTGACCGCGACAGTCGGCTACGCCAACGGCGATCTGCGCATAGGGTTGCCGCTCATTGGCGGTGTTAACGTGGGAAGCGTCAAGACGTGGTTGTACGACGCCGCGGTCGAGTTGGGCGGGCTTGGCGGACGTGGCACCGGGCTGGCCCCGTTCATCGCCGGAGGCATTGGTGGTATGTCAAATGACATCAAGAGCGCGGCGTTCACCACGCGCGCCGCGAACATCGCCTATACCGCGGCCATTGGTGTCGATGTTGGACTCTCGCCCGGCTTCGGGGTACGACTGCAGGCGAAGGACTGGATCGGTCAGTTCGACTCGCGAGACGCCGTCGGATTTCGTGCCAACGGCAACACCGCGCACAACTGGGCACTGACCGCTGGTGCCAGGATTTCGTTCTAATGTCATGACGGGGCGTTACACTTCCGCGTCGCGTCCCTTCTCGGAGATCTTCTGGTGTCAATCCTGCGGCTCGTCCTGCTTTCGCTGTTCACGCTCGCTTCGGCGATGTCAGCCTCACGTGTCGCTGGAGCGCAGGGCGGACCGCCCGATACCGCGCGTACCGGCGCCATGGCGGCGCCGGTCTCCGCCGATCCACTGCGCGGACTTGCCTCGAGTTTGTCGGCGCTCGGTTCGCAGGCGCGCTCGATGCAGGACAGTTTCGAGCGCAATCACCGTCTCGGTCTTCGTTTCTACAACGGTGGCGCCGATGCGTCCTGCGAAGTGCTGCTGGGCCGGATCTGCTATTGGAACAACAACGGCGACGTGCCACCGCCGGCCGAACGCACCGACGCGAAGCTTGAGCGTGACCAACTGCTCGATCTCTTGGGGCAGGCGCACGCCGCCGATCCGTCGGACGACTGGGTCAGCGGCATGCGCGTGCGGTATGCGGTGGAAGGTGTCAAGCCTGACCTGGCGCTGAAGGCCGCTCGGGCATGTGGAGGAACCGGGTGGTGGTGCGCCGCTCTGCAGGGCTTGGCGCTGCACAACGCCAATCAGCATGTGGAATCGGCTGCCGCTTTCGATCGTGCGCTGAATACCATGCCGGTCGCACAGCGGTGCGTGTGGACCGATGTGAGTCTCTGGCTGGAGGAAGCCCAGCACGCGGCGTATCGGGCGATGCCCTGTGCGGCGCGCGAGGTTCGTAACGCACGCATCCTCCGGCTGGCGCAGCCGCTGTGGTCGCTGCCGGCCAACGACATCAGGAACGAACTCTACGCGCGCCGCACCATTTCGCGTGTGCAGTCGATGGGTCGCATTCCGTACGACCTGACCTGGGGCGACGATCTCCTGGAGTCGCAGATGCGCTACGGCTGGCCGACGAACTGGTCGGTGCAGAACGGAGGCGTCGCCGATCCGCGTCCTCCATCGGTGATTGGCCACGAACCGACGCCCAGCTATGACTTCATGGCGTCGCCGAAGGCCGTGGAGACGCCGATCGGCGCCGGTGCGGGCGACTGGGCACTACGGCGCGCCAAGGCACGCATGCGTTATGCGCCGCGCTACGCGGCAGGCTTTGGCGAGGTGCCACATCAGATCGCGCGCTTCCGTCGTGGCGACACGACGCTCGTGGCGGGCGGTTACCGGCTGGTACGCGACCTCGAAATGGGGCGCGCGCCGTACAGCGCTGCGATGGTACTCGAGGGTATGAATGGTCGTGCGCCAACGGTGGTGCGGCGCGACAGTGCGTCGGCCAACGGGGCGTTGCTGGCGCCGCTGGACGGCCCGATGCTCGCCAGCATCGAAGTGCTGGCCCCGACGAGTAATCGCGCCACGCGCGTCCGCACGACGGTACAACCACTCCCAACCGATGCGCGACTGTCCGACTATCTGCTGTTGCAGCGCGGCGACGCGACGGCCACCCCGGAGCTCGAGCGCAACGCGTTGCAGGCGTACGGCTCGCTGGAGATCGAGCGCGGCGCCACGGTGGGGCTCTATTGGGAGATGTACCGGCCGGCCACCCCATCGGCACCGCTGCAGGTTGCCGTGCGGGCCACGCGGGTCGGCGCCAGCTTCTTGCAGAAGCTGGGCAGCTCGATCGGTTTGTCCAAGTCGGTCACTCCCGTTTCCATTCGCTACAACGACAACGGCCGCCCCGACGGGAAGCCGGGGCGAAGTCTCACGATCAACTTCCCGCCGGTGGCTCCGGGTGACTATCAGCTGACGCTACTGGTCTCCGGTGCGGGCGTGACCGACAGCACGACTCAGACGATCAAGGTCCGCGGCGATCGGTAACCGCGTTGCGGGGACGGCCGAGTATCACCATGACCCGTAGTTGAATCCGCGAAACCGGCGCTGTTGATCCGAGTCGATCCGCGCCAGGGCCGTTGCAGTTGCCGGTACAGGTTCGTGGATCGAGACGGACCAGCGCGCCATTCACCGATTCATTGTGCCGCTTCGCCGATTCGTTGACATGAAGTGCCTCGATGGTCGCGTATGCTCCGGCGTATGCGACCACTTCACTTCTGCCTGCTGACGCACACGCCCAGCGCGCCGACACGGCACCGCCCGACACGGCACCGCCCGACACGGCACGGTCCGATGCGGCGCCGACTGGCCCGCTGTGCCATCGCGCTGTGCGCCCTTGCCGGGGGCGCCGCGTCGCAATCGGCGCTTGCGCAAGATACCTCAGCGCACGGTACGACCGCACCAGGCGCACCCTCCTCGACGATTCGCGGCACGGTGCGTCTGCCCTCCGGCAAGCCGGCCGGCGGCGTCGCCGTCTCATTGCTCGAAACGATCGAACAGAGCGAGACGGATAGCAGCGGGAGCTTCGCCCTGCGCACCGTGCATCGTGGCATCGCGACACTCGTCGCACGGCGCGTCGGTTTCGCGCCGGCCACGGTGGACCTGCTGGTGCCGGTCGACACGGCCATCGCACTCGTGATTGTGCCGATGCCGCCGTCACTCACCGCCATGACCGTGGTCGCGGCCGGCGAATACACCCTGGGCACGGGACGCACGGCGTCGCTGACACCGCTGGAGATCGCGCAAACACCGGGTGCCGCGGCCAACGTGGCCAAGGCGCTGCAGACGTTGCCTGGACCGCAGGCGGTCGATGAAGGGAGCGGCCTCTTTGTGCGCGGTGGTGATGTCACCGAAACGCGCGTCCTGCTGGACGACGCGTGGCTGCTCTCGCCGGCGCGCTTCGACAATCCGCTCGGTCACAGCACGGCCACCGTCGATCCGTTTCTGCTCGACCGGACGGTGTTCTCCGCCGGCGGCTTCGGAGCGCAGTACGGCAACGCGCTGTCGGGACTGGTGCGCATGGAGACGGCGGGTCGTCCAACCAAGTCCTCCGGCAGCGCAACGTTCTCGATCGGCGGCGCCGGTCTCGCGGCAGCCCTGGCGCCGCACGCGCGCGTCGGGGTGCGTGCCTCGGCCAAGCTGAGCTCCCTCGCGCCGCTGGTTGCCATTTTCGGCGAGGCGCAGCCGTATGCTCCACCTCCGCGCGGCGGCGACGTCAGTGGCACGTTCGAATGGCAGACGAGTCGCGCGGGACGCGTGCGCCTGTTCGGGCTGCGCGACCGATCGCGCGTCGGCGTCGGCAACGCCGGTGTGCAAAGCGGCACGACCTACGCTGCCACTACCGCGCAGGATATGCTCGTCCTTTCGTGGCGCGACAGTTCGATCGCGTTACGTCCGGCGCTCACCGTGGCGCGATCGGGCGTCGAGCGCCGCGAGTCCGTCGAGCGCACCCGGTTCGGCACGCGACTCGGCGCTACACACGTGGTGGGCGCACTGGGCTGGCACGCCGAACGCGGACTCAGCGTGCGCATCGGCGGCGATCTGGAGCGCCTCGATGCACGCTATGATGGTGCGGTCTCCGGCGACGCAGCGGGTGCGACTGCCCGTACGCTCTTCGCGGCAGACGTGCGCACCGATCGCACCGGGGCCTTCGTCGAGGTCACCGCGCGAAACGCGCACGGCCTGCGCCTCACCGGCGGCGTGCGCAGCGACCGGGCGACGATAACCGGCGCGCGCACCGTCGACCCCCGCCTGTCGCTGGCCTGGCAACGCGGAACGCTCGGACTCACCGCCGCGTTGGGCGTGCTGCATCAGGTGGCAGAACCCACCTTCTATCGGCCGACTGGCGGGCCAGGCGCGTTCGACCCGATGCGCGTGCGGGAGTCGATCCTTGGCATGCAGTGGGGCGGCGACAGCACGGGGCTTCGCGTGGAGTTCTACGACAAGGTCTACGCCAACCTGTGGCAGTTCACGCGTGCGTTCGGTGTGGCCGGCGGCGGTGCCGGCCATGCGCGCGGTGCGGATCTGTTCCTGCGCACCCGAATCAGTGCATCTGCACGAAGCCGAATTGCGTGGAGCATCGTGCGCTCGCGTCGCGACGATCCCGACACCGGACTCGACGCGCCGGCCATCGGCGATGTGCGGCATTCGGTCAGCTGGATCACCGAGCGCGTTTTCGGTCGCCTGACCCTGAGTACGGCGCTGCGTCACGCCACCGGGCGCCCCTTCACCCAGATCATCGGCACAGCGCTGCACGACGGCGGAGAGATGCCCGTCTTCGGCGACCCCAACGGCGCGCGGCTCCCCGCCTATTGGCGCAGCGATATCTCGGCGAGTTGGTATCGGCCCATCGGCAGTGGACGCGCCATGGTGCTCTGGGGTGACCTGTCCAATGTCTTCGACCGCGGCAACGTGATGCGATACCGGTGGAGTGCCGACTATCGCGAACGTCTGCCTGTCCGTGCACCCTTCAATCGAGCTCTCTATGTCGGCGCGACGCTTCTCAACTGACGCCCTGCGGCGTATTGTCGGCGGAACCATGTTGCTTTCTCTCTCCCCTGCCTCGCCGCTCGCGTCGCAGCAACCGGCAGTGCCATTGTCCGGTGCGGCGCGATGGGCGGACAGCGCGCGCGTGGTCCTCAATCGTGCAGTGGTGGATGACGATGCGGCGGCACTCACGGCTGCAGGTGTGATGCTGGACAAGGCGCTGACCGCATTCCCGAACGATCCGCTGCTGCTGCACTATCGCGGCTACGGGCTGTATCGCGAGGCCATAAGCCGCGATGACACCGATGGCATCTCCGATGCGCAGGAGTCCATGTTGCTCAAGGCCATCGAACTACTGCGACGATCGGCGGCAACGCGGCCGTTGCCGGAGACAGAGGCGGTGCTCGCGTCCTGTCTCGGGTCGCTGGCCGGCACAGGTATGGTGGCCGGCATGCGCTACGGCTCCGCGGCCTCGGAGGCGGGGGAAACCGCCCGGCAGCTTGGACCCAGGAACCCCCGTGTGCTGCTGCTCGCTGGCGTCTCGGCGTGGTTTACGCCGTCGATGTGGGGCGGAGGCAAGGACAAAGGGATCGCGCTCGTGCAGCAGGCGGTGGCTGCGTTCGCAGACGACGTGCCGGCGCGTCCATTGCCGGCATGGGGCGCTGCAGAAGCGTACGCGTGGCTTGGGCAGATGGAGAAGGAGCGGGGCAACCTGTCGGCGGCGCGCGGGGCGTACGATCGTGCACTTGCCCTCGAGCCGCAGTTCCGCTGGGTGCGCGACGTGTTGCGCCCTGCCCTCGTTGGCCGATAGCTCGCGATGACGCAATCGTGGTCGGTGTGGGCGCGCGGGATCGCGTGGTATGTGGCGGCATGGACGCCGCTGGTACTTGTGTATGCGCTGCTCATTGGCGCGTCCGGCGGGACCACGGCGCGCGACGCGATCATCGCTGCGTTCAGTACGGTAAGTTGGGCCGCAGCGCTTGGGCTTGGCGTGCTATGGCTGGTGCAGCGATGGAGCTGGCCGCAGCGTCCTGCGCCTCGGTTTTTCCTGGTGCACTCGGGGATGGCGTTGCTCTATGCCGGCGCGTGGGACGTGCTCATTCTGTTGGGCATGCGGCAGAGCGTATCCGATTGGCATGCCGTTTCGCTTGAGGTCGCGCCGTGGTTGCACTGGCAGACATTTGAAGGGGTGCTCATCTACTTCGCGTTGTGCGGTGTGGCGTGGGCGCGGCAGTCGGCAGCGCGCGCGCGTGAACAGGAGGCTCGACTCGACCGCCTGGATGCTCTGCGCGCCCGTGCGCAACTCGAGGCGCTGCGCGGCAGACTCGATCCGCACTTTCTTTTCAACACGCTCCATTCGGTCACGGTGCTCATCCGTCATGATCCAACTGCGGCGGAGCTGGCCGTGGAGCGATTGAGCGCAATACTGCGATATGTTCTCGATGCGAAGCAGGGCGGACGTGAAGAAGTGTTGCTCGCGGACGAGGTCGCGTTCACCGACGCCTATCTTGCTCTCGAAGCGCTGCGCCTCGGCGATCGGCTGCGTGTGGATCGCCAGATCACGCTTGCGGCCATGCAGCGGACGGTGCCGAGCTTCGTGCTGCAGTCGCTGGTGGAGAATGCGGTCAAGTATGGCATCGCCCCGCGGGCGGCGGGGGGCACGGTGCGTGTTGGCGGGCACCTGGATTCCGGCACACTGGTGCTCGAGGTAAGTGATGACGGCCCCGGCGTCTCCGGCGTGAGCGACGATCGCAGTCATGGCGTCGGGCTGGACGCGCTGCGTCAGCGGCTCGCCGCGCGCTACGGCGATGCGGCGACAGTCGACGTGCGCGCCGTACCCGGCGAGGGCTATGCGATCTCGGTGCGCATTCCCGCATGAACGCGCCCACCGATCCGCGACCCCGCGGGCACGACCCGCTCCCGGCGCCGTTCTCGGTGCTCGTGTGCGAGGACGAACCGCTCGCCCGGCTCCACCTTCGCGTATTGATCGAAGCGAGGCCCGGACTGTTGTGGGTGGGGGATGTTGCCGATGGGGCGAGTGCGGTCACGCTCATCGATCGTCTGCGTCCGGCCTTGATCTTCCTCGACATTCAGATGCCCGAGCTGCCCGGTCTGGAGGTGCTCGAACGTATTGTGCACCGCCCCGCCGTGATCTTCACGACAGCCTTCGACAGCTACGCGGTGCAGGCGTTTGAACTCGGCGCTGTAGACTACCTGCTCAAGCCATTCGGCCCTGAGCGATTCGCCACCGCGGTCAGTCGCGCCGAGCGAGCGCTCGTGGCCGAGGAAAGCGAGCCGGTGGCGGACAGGGTGCGCGCGGTGCAGGGAACGCTCTCACGCGTGTTCGTGCGCGAACGCGGACGTATCGTCCCGGTCGCAGTCCATGAGATTGAGCGGCTGGAAGCGGAAGACGACTACGTCGCGATCGTTGCCCGCGGCCGGCGGCATTTGCTTACGGTCACCCTCTCCGCGTTGCTTGAGCGCCTCGACGGACGACGCTTCGTGCGCATTCACCGCTCGCACGCGGTGAATCTGGACTATGTCGCGGCGCTGGCACCGTTCGACGCGGGTCGTCTGAGCGTGGAGATGCGGGACGGCACTCGTCTCACTGCCAGCCGGAGCGGGACCCAAGTGCTGCGCGCGTTGACCTTCTGATCTCGTGGTTCGCAAGCCCGTTGGCTTAGGGGCGTCCCGCTGTGCCGGACTATGGCTTGCCTTTGACCACGATCATACCGACGGGGCTGCCGTACTCGTCGTTGCCGATCGGCAGTCCCGGCGGTGCCACCCACGATCCGCCGTCGGCGCGCACGATGACGCGGTGCAGTCCGGGAGCGAGCTTGAGCTCGGCGCGCCAACGGCCGTTCTTAAGGCGTGACATGGTGGTGACGGTCCATTGCGTGGCGTCTCCCATCAGGTCCACCTTTTCGGCGCGCGGCGCGTCGATGATCAAGACGACCCGCAAAGTGTCCGCATCCAGCGCGCCCGGCACGGAGCTGACCGCAGCGGAGTCGACGGCGCCAATCGTGCGCGTCTCGAAGGAGAGAATACCGCCGGGCGTGTCGTCGCCCCGACCGCGAAAAGGCAGACGCGCGATGCGCACGCCGAGCGCCACGACCGGGGCGAAGTTGCGATTGCGCCCTTCGCCTACGTCATCGCGCAGCGTCGTACTGCCGACTGACACCGTGTTCGTGCTCGCGGCGCCGACAACCGATAGCCACGCGGTGACCGGCTGAACGATTGCGAGCGAAGCGATGGTGGGGGCGACGCGCGGACGTGGCGACAGCGCGTCAAAGCTCACCCAGGTGGCCACCGGCGACGTGACGGAGACGAGCCACGTGGTCGGCCCGGTGTTGAAGCCGGCGGACGCAATGCCGGTCGCGATATCACGGCGCTGGACTGCACGTTGCGTGCGGGTGGAACTGACCCGGTCGAGCGACGCGGCGGGTGGGAGGGAGGTGGAGGACTCATCGATGCGCAACGTCTGTGTCGTGACGCGGGTCGCGCGTTCGACCGAAAAGCCGACGGAAAATTCCACCGCCGCAACCCGATGAATCATGCCGCTTTCGAATCGTCCGATGGAACCGACATCGACGCGACGAGAGATTGTCGTGTCGGCGCGCGCTCCGTCAAACCCGCCGATGATGGACGGCATGTTGCCGAGCAGACGCGAAGTGAGATCGCCGTTGATCTCGGCCCGACCGTAACTCGCCGCACTCCACACCTGACTATCGCCGATACGTGCACGCGCGCGAAGCGCGACCAATCCCTCGACGGCGGTGGCGCTGCCAACGGCGTCCTTGGCCACCCAGTTGCCCGTACCGATGGCCGAGAAGCGCACGCGGCGGAAACGACCCACCGGCTGCGTTGCGCCAAGCCAGAGCGCATTGCGTTGCGAGAGCGCGCTGCCGCTGCCATCAGGAAGCGACGCGAGTCCCATCACCGCGAAGGTGGGAGCTTCCGTGGCTGATCCGAACACGGAGGACGGGGCGACCGGCGCCTCTCCCCGCGTTTGCGCGCTTGCCAGCTCGGAGCACACGACCAACGCGACTGACGCGTACGACGCCACTGCCCCGCGGCTCGAGAGGGAGCGGCGGCACGACGCGCGAAGGAAGCGGGAGACGGGCGTCACGGAGGAGGGGGACGGATCGGCTTTCGATCGAGCGTCGCGGGCGCGGACGGTGGACCAATCGCAGGAACCGTGATCCGAACATAACGATGGAGCGCATCAACGGCCATACCCGGACCGCGCACGGCGTTCTTGGCAACCGTGCTCTGCAGTCCCAACAGCGCGTCATCCGATTTGGGCATGCGCGCGATCGAGTTTACCGCGTCGCGCGCGGTCCCGGTGGGCACGCCGCGCTTCACGATGTCCGTGAGGACCATGAGCGGTACGTCGGCGCCGCCCCTGGGACGTGTCGCGCGCACCGAGGCGACGACTATCGCATCAATGCCCGCCCGCAGTGCGGACGCGCCGGCTTCCAGCTCCTGAACGGTGGACTGGAAGCCCAGCATCGTTCGTGCCTGTTCGAGTGCGGCGGAGTATTCGCGCACCACCATCAGAATGCGCGCACCGTTGACCTTGCGCGCGGCACCCTCGAGCGCCCGGTTGATCAACGGCGCGGTGGGGAGCCCGCGTTCGGCCGCTGTGTCGAGAATTTCACGCAAGGCGTTGGCGGTGACGCTATCGAAGCGCGCGGCGTCGAACTGCACCTGCTGCCAGTCTGCGCTGCCTACCCGCAACCGGACTGCTGCGGGCGTGACCTGGTGCGCGGATTCGCCCGACGGCTCGCCCACCCGTCCGCCAAGCAACGGACCGAGTGCAACGAGCAGTGCGGCACCGGCGATGTTCATCGCGTGCCGCCTTCGACGATGACCGCGTTCGACGGCCCGAAACCGGCGTCGGGGACCTGCGGTGCGAGCGGATCGACCAGCCATCGCGTGCCATCGACGACGAAGGCGTACACGTGCCGGCCCGGCGCGAGCGGCACCTCGGCGGACCAGGTCTGCGCCGCGGACTGACGCGACATCCTGGTGGCGTTCTCATCCCAACCGTTGAAATCGCCTACGATCGCCACTTCGCGCGCCGCCGCGGGAAGCGTCAGGTCGAAGCGAACACCGTCCCCGCCGTCGATGGGCGTGACCGTGCCGGTCGGTTGGGACACCTCGTTGGCTCTGGTCTGGGTGGCGGCGCCGCGCGTGGCCGTGGAGTCGGCGTCGAGCAGCGGCGCTCGTGAGCGCCACGGCTTGACGGCCACCGCTACGACCAGCATGGCCGCGGCCGCCCCCCACCACCAGCGCGGACGCAGCAATCCAATCGCCCCGCGTTCCGGCACATGCATCGACTGCGCGAGAACGGCGCGCGCGCACCGGTCGGCCGCACCAGTGTCGGCGGCGGGCGTGGCGGCATACATCGCGGCCACAATTGCGGCGAGCTCGTCGTCGTGACCGTCCGGCGCATCGAAGGGGAGCACGTCGCGACGGTCAGTCATCGCGCGATCCCAGGATGGTGCGCAGCCGCTCGCTGCCCCGCTTGACCCGCATTTTGAGTGCCGATTCACCCACGCCCGTGATCACGGCCATCTCCGTGTATTCCAGCCCTTCGGCGTACTTGAGCAGGAGCGCTTCGCGCTGCAACGGATCGAGCTGTGCCATCGCGCGCGACAACGCAGCGTGCTCAGCGCCGAGCTGCAGCCCGGCTGCGGGCGCATGCGCCTGCTCGAGGGCGAAGTCATCTTGCACGAACCGACGCGTTCGGCGTCCACGTGCGGTGAGGGCATTGCGACATTGATTGGTCAGGATGCGAAAGAGCCAGCCACGGAACTGGTCGCGCTCGTCGTATCGCGCGATCGCCCGATACGCGCGCATGAAGGTGTCTTGCACGACGTCCTCCGCATCCGGTCGATCCCCCAGCATGTGGTAAGCAAACCGACGGCACGCTTCGTAGTACCGCGACACCAAAGCCCCGAACGCGTCCGGGTCTCCGGCGCGGGTTCGGGCGACCAACTCCGCGTCAGTCATCGCTGAACAACAGTCCGCAGCCGATCCGCGTCACCCGCGTCCGGAAGAGAATCCGAAGCCGCTCCCACGCCGTCGGCGGGGGCTGCGATGCCGTGTGCCGTCACGCGGAGAATTGCGCGACCGCCAGCACGAGCGAAAACGTCACGAACAGCGCCGTGCCGGTGCGGTTCACGCCGCCGATCCGCTCCAGCAACGTCATCGCCTCCGGCTGCGGCAACTGCTGCATCGACACCAGTCGCGTCGCCGCGCGCGCGCGCCGAAACAGGAACCAGTTGCCCGTCCCTCCGGCCGCGATCACCGACGAGACATACACCGCCAGATTCATCAGCACGAGTGACTGATTCTCCGGCGACTGCACATTCTGCAACGTGAGCACGGTGTCCGATCCCGTCAGCCACCGAAAAGCGAAGCTGGGCAGGATGAAGAACGCGGCAAACGCGAGATACAACTTGCGGTAGAGAAACCAGAACGGCGTGGCAATGGCCGCGCTCCAGTTCCATGTGGGCACGAACGACGCGTCCTCGAGAAACGGCGCGAACTTGCGACGATACGTGCGCTCCCACTTGTTGCCGATGAACACGGCCAGCTCGTTCTCGGGCAGCTGGCCGCTCGCGGGGCGACGCCTGGCCCATGCCGGCAACTCCGGTTCCGGTGCACGCGGCGGAATGTCGTCTTCCCTCGGCGGCATGGTCATGAGAGCACTCCGGGCTGCGCACTGGGTTGCTGCTGCGTGAGACAATGCAGCGTGCCAAGGCCCCACACCAGATCGACCGCATGAATTCCCACAACGCGATGTGTCGGAAACAACCCGGCCAGCGTGTTGAGCGCGATGCGGTCGTTGGCGTCGTTGAAGGTGGGCACAATCACCACACCGTTGGCGATGTAAAAGTTGGCATAGCTCGCCGGCAACCGCGTCCCGTCCGTGACGACCGCGCGCGGGAACGGCAGCGTGACAACGCGCAACGCCTGACCTCGCACGTCGATGGCCCGCTGCAGGCGGTGCAGATTGTCGAGCGACCGGCGGTGATTCTCATCAACTGGATCTTCCTCGTGCGCAAGCACGACGACGCCAGGCGCCACAAAGCGCGCGATATCGTCCACGTGCCCGTGGGTATCGTCCCCTACACATCCCTCGCCCAACCAGATCGTCTGCGTGATGCCGAGGTATTGTGCGAACGCTGCCTCGTACCCTGCACGGTCGAGACCGGGATTGCGGACCTGAACGTCGGAGAGCAACCACTCCTCCGTCACCAACATGGTACCCAGCCCGTCGGTTTCGATCCCTCCCCCTTCCAGAATCAGACGCGCGCCGGTGTCGGGGCGCACCGCCTCGAGACGCGGAAGACCGGTCACTCGCTCCACCGCCTCAGGCACCTTCACGTCAAGCGCAAAGTTGTCGTATTTGCTCCACGCTTCAAAGCCCCAGTGCACCAGCGCCACCGTGCCATCAGGTCGATGTACGCCTGTCGGGCCGGAATCGCGCAACCAGACACGATCCGTCGGCTGCACATGCAATCGATACGTCGCGGCGTCCACGTTGTGCATGTCGAGCGCGTGACGTGCGTTCTCCCGAACCGTCTCGCTCTGGCAGAGGATCTCCACGCGCTCGTGCGCGGCCAGCGCGCGCACGATCTCGGCGTACACCCAGGGGATGGGGCCCGGCTTGCCGGGCCAATCGGGTTCGTGATGCGGCCACGCAATCCACGTCGCGTCGTGCGCTTCCCACTCGGCCGGCATGCGCAGCCCGGGGGCGCTCACGATAGCGTTCCCCATCTCGCTCATGCGCCGCCAAGCCAGCGTTGCGTGATGGGGCCGTATGCATCCACGCGACGATCACGCAGGAACGGCCAGTTGCGGCGCGTGTCTTCAATGAGCGCAAGATCGCAGGTGGCAACCAGGACGGCCGGCTCCGTGCCGGCCTGCGCGAGATACCGACCGAACGGATCGCAGATGAACGACTGCCCGAAGAACTCGATGCCATCCGTACCGGCTTCGGGTTCGAGGCCGACGCGATTGGGCGCCGCGACGAACACGCCGTTGGCGATCGCATGCGCGCGTTGGGCCGTGCGCCATGCGTCCACCTGTGCCGCGCCGAACGTCGCCTTCTCAGCCGGGTGCCAGCCAATGGCCGTCGGATAGAAAAGCACCTGCGCACCAAGCAGCGACGTGATACGCGCGCCTTCCGGATACCACTGATCCCAGCAGATGAGCACACCGAGGTCGGCGTACGCCGTGCGCCATATGCGAAAGCCGTTGATGCCGGGATGCCGGTCGGTGCGCAGGTCAGGACCGACGTCTCCGGGTGCGAAGTAGTACTTCTCCTCAAACATCGGATCATGCGGGATGTGCATCTTGCGATACGTGCCGAGCACCGCGCCATCGGCATCGATAACTGTGGCGGAATTGCGATACAATCCCGGCGCCTGCTTCTCGTAGAACGGAACGACGATGACGACGTGCAACTCCCGGGCGAGCGCTTGCATCGTAGTCACGCACGCACCGTCGAGGGGTTCGGCGATGTCGAAGCGATCTGTACGCAGCGACTTGCAGAAGTACGGCGCGTTGAAGAGTTCCTGCAGGCAGACAATCTGCGCGCCACGTTCGGCGGCCACGCGCACTTGTGCCACAGCGCGACGCAGGTTGTCGGCGAGATCGGCGGAGGCCGTCTCTTGAATGAGGCCGATGACGACTGAGTTCGAAGACATATCGAAAGCTCGTCAGCGGACGAACGAGTGGCAATGCATCGCGCGCGCTGCTCAGCGCTTGGTGACGGTCTTCCGCACTCGTAAAGTCGCGCCCGATTCGAGCAACGGCGCGAGGTAGGCCACGAGCAGGCGCCGCAGATCGTCGAGCAGCGGCTTCTTCTCGGTCGCGGAGGCACGGCTGCGGCGCGCGAGCACGGCCTGTCCGACCGATGCGCTGACCAATGCCGCCCGGCGACGCTCGCGCCCCGGCAGCCGCGGATTGCGCGACGCGAAGAGCACATCGAGCCGGTCGACGAACGAATCGAAAAGCTGAGCCCGTAATCGCGCCGGTGCGGCGCGCGTTTCGTCGAGCGGTCCTTCGAAGGTGGCGAACACACGGCGAAAGGCCGGGTTACGGTCGTGGAATTCCGCCAGCGGCTTCACGATGCGGTCGATCAGCCGCTCGAGCGACAGTCCGCGCGGGTCGATGGGGAACGCTTTCTCGTGGATGTGGCGCATTTCATCCGCGTAGCGAAGCGCGAGCGCAGCCAGCACCGCATCGCGATTGGGGAAGAACTGGTACAACGACCCCTTGGCCGTGCGCGCGCGCAGTGCAATGGCCTCGGCGGTTGCTGCGGCGAGCCCCGATTCGGCGATCACCTGTGCTGCGGCATCGAGCAGCAGCTCCACGCGCGCCTGTCCGCGTGACTGTCGGGGACGGCGTCGGAATGCACTGTCGGGCTCGGCGATAATCGATGCGACTGTAGGAGCTGCCGACGAGACTGCGACGGCGATCGAGGCCGTGCCGCCGACTTCCGGCGACGCGGCGACGGGTCGGTCGGCCGGCAGCGACGATCGGGAGGAGGGGCCGCGTTTGGCTGGCATACCGAATCACCGCACGGCGCGAATGAGAATGGCGACGACGTCCATGACGTTGGTTCCGGTCTGGCCGGTGCGCAGCAGCGCGTCCGACACGTGGAGCGGGAACCAGGACCGGCCCGTGGCCAGATCGCGTTCCGGGCGGCGGCCGTGGCGGCGCGCGAGCGCGGGCACCCCGGCGTCCACGATGGCGCCGGCGGCGTCCGTCGGGCCATCGCGCCCATCGGTGCCGGCGGCGAGCAACCCTACACGCCAGGCAGCGGTGTCGATGGTTGGATCACCCGACGCCGCGGCCTCCTCGAGGGCGAACGCAGCCGCCAGGGCCAGCGCTTGCATGCGTCCGCCGCGCATGGGTTCGTCCACGGGCGTCACGGGCAGCCGAAGCATGTCGCGCAGCACATCCAGGTCGGGATCATCCGGGGCGAAGCCATCGGCGTCCACGGCGTGCTCCAGCGCGTCGTCCAGCGCCTCATCGTCGTCCCACGCCCGCTCGTAGGTGGCGCGCAGGTTCACGACCGGTTCGCCGCCGAAGGCCAGCAGCATGCTTTCGTTGGGCGGCAGCGCTTTGGCACAGGCAAGGGCGTAGCGGGCCAGACGGTCGCCCAGTGGCGCGGCTTCACCTTCCAGCGGTTCGGCTTCCTCGCGCACGCGTGAGATGCCAGCGCGCTCGGCGGCGCGCGCCATCGCCTGCACGGCGTCGCGGTTGCGCGCGACCAGTTCGTAGCGCACCCGACTGAACGCTTCGTGCGTGGACGGAGGGATCGCCGGGGTCGGCCCGTCACCGGCAAGCCCGAGAAACACCGCCGTATCGCGTTCGAGGCGGTGGCGGATGTCGTGCGCGTCGAGGAGTGCAAGAAACGATGGATCGTCGAGCGGGTCGGGGGAGCAGGGGCCCGACCCGATGACAGCGGGGTCATCACCGATCACATCCGAGATGGCAAAGACGGGGATGTGCGTCGCACCACGGTTGGACAGCGCGACGGCGAGCCTCCCGGCGCCGAACCGCAGCACGCGCCGTCGAATGGCGTTCATCTCGTGTATGGCCAGCCCCGACTCCAGCAGCGTGTCCGCCAGATTGGCGATATGCGCCTGCGCCCGATCGGCATCGCCAATCGCCTGAGACAATGCGGCCACGGGCGCGGCGGTCAGCGCCGTGGTGCCACCCGAAAGCAGCACCAGCGCGATGTCGCCGGGGCGCAGTTCGTGGATGGCCGAGTCGATGAGATCGGCCGCGCGGAGCGACGCGGGACCGGGGACCGGATGATCGCCGGCAACGACCGCGAAATCCGGCGGCAGCTCGGTTGCGTGCTCGGCAGAGGTGGACGCGGCCACCACGACGCCGTGCTGCGGGTCGAGGCGGTGCTCGTGCATGGCGCGCACGGCCCCGGCGGTCATGGCCACGGCGGCCTTGCCCATCGCGAAGATACGAATCGTGCCGCCCTTAGCGATGCAGGCGGCGACGGCGTCACGATGCGCATCAAGCCAGCGCGCGACAGCGGCGCGCGTCCGGGACAGCGGTTCCACGCCCTCCACCGCCGCGCGGTGCAGCGCGGCGAGCAGGGCGCGGGAATCGTCCATTACCTGGAGCCGGCCTGGGCGACGGCCGTGCTGAGTGCGGTGTAGGCCTCTTCGGATGTCTGCAGGAACGGTGTCGCGATGTAGGCGATTTTCCCCGACGGGTCGATCACGTACAGGTGCCGCTTGTGGAAGCCCGTGCCGCTGCTGGCGCCAAAGGCCACGCCGACCTTGCGGTCCATGTCGGCGGCGAAATGGAACGGGAGCTTGTCATCCTTGGCCCACGCGACGAGATCAGCCTCGTTGTCCGTGCTTACGCCGACCAGCGTGACCTTCTTGCCGCCTTTGAAGACCTCGGCGTACTTGTCGCGGTATGCGTGCATTTGCATGGTGCAGCCGCTGGTTCGCGCCTTGGGGAAGAAGGCCAGGACGACGGTTTCTCCCTTGTGCTCGGACAGCTTGAACGGCTTGGCGTTGACGCCCGCCGCGGTGACGGCGGCGACGGTAAAGTCGGGCGCCGTATCACCGACCTTGAGGGCCGGGAAGGCTTGCGCGGTGGCGATGGAGGAGACGGTCATGGAAAGCGCGACGACGGCGACAGCGCGCGAAAGCAGGGACATCGTGAAATCCTCGAAGATCGCGGCACGGGCCGCGCGGTGGGCGGGCGGAGACGCCCGGAGCGAACGGAGAGACGATAACACAAAAGCAAGCCGCGGGCGATCCGTATGATTAATGACGGTACAGAGTTGTGTGATTCCGCCGGCGCTTTCTGAGGAGCGAACAGTGCCGAACCCCGCGTGGTTTCCCGACGGCACGTCGACGGGAGTGCCGTCGTGTGCATCTCGACACTAAACCACCATCTGCAGGGCGCCGGGTCGCACGAGCACCTGAACCACGGACTCGCGCGCCTGATACAGTTCGCCATCCGCCTCGAACGCCGGCGGCTGGGCGAACTCCACCTGAAACGAACGCCCGCGCCTGCTGTACACCCCAGTCTCGCGGAGGTGCGCACCACGCAGCGCCATGGCGAAAAGCGCGAGCCGCCGGCCCGTGGACGCATCATTGATCATGACGGCGTCAAGCTGCCCGTTGTCCAGGACCGCACCCGGCGCGATGTGAAACGCCCCGCCGAAGTAGCGTCCGTTGGCGACGACGAGCATCAACCGGCGCGGTGCATCTTCGGGCGTGTGCGAGACGGTGTGGGACGTGGACTCGTCGTGCAGTCGCGCAACGAATCCACGGAAACCCACCAGCGCGCGCAGTGCGGTGATCACATACGCCCCCGTGCCGCGAAAAATAGACGGCGTGCGCATGCGTTCGAGCACGTGCACGTCGAATCCAAAGCCGGCCGCGTTGACAAAGGGCACATCATCAACGAATCCCACGTCCACGCTCCGCGTGCGGCCCCGCGCTATACACGCGATCATCGCGCCGATATTGTGCACAGGCGCGCCCAGTGACTTGGCAAAGTCGTTGCCTGTGCCCGCGCCGAAGATCGCCATCGGAAGCGGATGTGAGGCCGCGAGCAGGCCGCGCGCTGCGTGACTGACGGACCCGTCGCCGCCGACCACGGCGAGGACGTGACCACCGCCGTCCGCCGCATCGCGCGCGATGCGGGCTTCGTCGCCGGGCCCGCGCGTGTCGTGCCGTACCACAGGGCCCAGCGACTGCAGCGCACGCTCGACGGCGTCGGCCCGCGCGCCGGAGCGCCCGCCACCTGCCGCACGATTGACAAGCAGGAAGATCGGAGCGTCTCCGGCAGGAACGTGCAAATGGTCCCTACCGCCCCACGAGGCTCCGCAACACGTACGGCAGGATGCCGCCGTTCTTGTAGTACTGCAGTTCCTCCGGTGTATCGATGCGGCACCGTGCAGCAAACGATTGCAGCGAACCATCCGCCGCCGTGGCCGTCACGGTCAGCGTCTCACGCGGCTGTAACGCGTCCGTCATGCCGCCAATGGAGTACGTCTCGAAACCGGTAAGTCCCAACGACTGCCGCGTCTCGCCGTTCGCGAACTCCAGCGGCAGCACGCCCATGCCCACGAGGTTCGAGCGGTGAATGCGCTCGAAGCTTTCGGCGATCACCGCGCGCACGCCGAGCAGCGCCGTACCCTTGGCCGCCCAGTCGCGCGAGGAGCCGGTGCCATACTCCTTGCCCGCGAGGACGATCTGCGGCACACCGGCCGCCTGACGCGCCATGGCCACGTCGTACAACGCCTCGGGCTCGGCGCCGGGTGCCGTCGCACTCCACCACCCTTCCTTGCCACCCGTCAATTCGTTTCTGAGACGGATGTTGGCAAAAGTACCGCGCATCATCACTTCATGGTTGCCGCGGCGCGCGCCGTATGAGTTGAAATCCTTCCTGTCCACACCCAACGACTTGAGCCACAATCCGGCCGGTGAAGCGGCCGCGATGGAGCCGGCGGGCGAGATATGATCGGTGGTGATAGAGTCGCCGAACATGCCGAGCACTCTTGCGTTCGTGATGGGACGCACGCCCGGCGGTGTCATCGTCATGCCGTCGAAGTACGGCGGATTCTTGACGTACGTGGAGTCGCTGTTCCACGCGTACTGATCGCCCTTGGGCGCGGGAATCCCCTGCCAGTGCGCGTCGCCGTCGAACACGTTTTCGTACTGTGTGGTGAACTGCTCGCGCTTTACACTCGACAGAATCGTGTCTTCCACTTCCTGCGAGTTGGGCCAGATGTCGCGCAGGAACACGGGGCCCTCATTGCCGACGCCGAGCGGCTCGGTGGCCATGTCGATGTCCATGCGGCCGGCCAGAGCGTAGGCGACCACCAGCGGTGGCGACGCGAGATAGTTGAAGCGCGTTTGCGGATTGACGCGTCCTTCGAAATTGCGATTGCCCGACAGCACGGCGGCGACGTTGAGATTGCCGTTCTCGATGGCTTCGCCGATGACGGCCGGCAACGGGCCCGAGTTACCGATACACGTAGTGCAGCCGTACCCGACCACGTTGAAGCCCAGTGCGTCGAGCGAGTCCATGAGACCTGCCTTGCGGAAATAGTCGGTGGCGACCTTGCTTCCCGGCGCCAGCGACGTCTTCACCCACGGCTTGGTCTTGAGCCCTTTTTGTACGGCCTTCTGCGCCAGCAAACCGGCCGCGAGCATCACACTCGGATTGCTCGTGTTGGTACACGACGTGATGGCCGCGATGACGACATGCCCATGCGTGAGTGTGAATGAGTGGTCGCGATAGCTGCATTCGACGCCATCCAGCACATCGACGGGTGCCCCTTCGCCAACCATCGCGGCCGCGGCAGAACCAGCAACGGCGGGGGCGGTGGCGGGTGCCGCCTTGGCCTGCAGCGCCAGTTGCGCCGCCAGCGCTTCGCGATACATCCGCTTGCTCTCCGACAACGGTACCCGATCCTGCGGCCGCTTGGGGCCCGCGAGACTCGGCACCACGGTGCTCAGGTCCAGTTCGAGCGTGTCGGTGAAGACGGGATCGGGCGTGGCATCCGTGCGGAAAAGTCCCTGTTCCCTGGTATATGCCTCGACCAGCGCGACCTGCTCGGGGCTGCGGCCGGAAAGCGTGAGATACTTGAGCGTTTCCGCGTCCACCGGGAAGAAGCCCATCGTCGCGCCATATTCGGGCGCCATATTGGCGATCGTCGCGCGGTCGGCCAGCGCGAGACTCGACAGACCAGGTCCGTAGAACTCGACGAATTTGCCGACCACTTTTTTCTTGCGCAGCATCTCGGTGCAGGTGAGCACCAAATCCGTTGCCGTCGCCCCCGCGGGCAATTTGCCGAACAGCTTGAAGCCCACGACGTCGGGAATGAGCATGCTCACCGGCTGCCCGAGCATGGCCGCTTCGGCTTCGATCCCACCCACGCCCCAGCCCATCACGCCCAGCCCGTTGATCATCGTGGTGTGCGAGTCGGTGCCGACCAGCGAATCGCAGTACGCGAGCGTTTCCCCGTCCTGCTGCGACGTGAACACGACCTGACCCAGATACTCGAGATTGACCTGATGGCAGATGCCGGTACCCGGCGGCACAACGCGGAAGTTGCGCAACGCATCCTGGCCCCACTTCAGAAATTCGTACCGTTCGCCGTTGCGCTCGAATTCGAGATTTGTGTTGAGCAGCAGCGCCGCTTCGGTCCCGTATTCGTCCACCTGTACCGAGTGGTCGATGACCAGGTCGACGGGCTGTAGAGGATTGATTCTGGTTGGATCGCCGCCGAGTGCGACCATGGCGTCGCGCATCGCGGCGAGGTCCACGACGCAGGGGACGCCGGTGAAGTCCTGCAGCAGCACGCGCGCGGTGCGGAAGGCGATTTCCTTGTCCACCGGCAGCTTGACGTTCCAGCAGGCCAGTGATTCGACATCGGCCTTCTTGACGAAGGCGCCGTCTTCGCCGCGCAGCAGGTTTTCGAGGAGCACCCGGAGCGAGAACGGGAGCGTGACCGCGCTGCTGCCCGGCAGGGCGTCGAGGGCGGCCAGTCGGAAATACGCATACTGCCGGTCGCCCACGGTGAGCGTGGCGCGGCTGCCAAACGAATTGGGATGCGACATGGAGAGAATTGGTCCGGCGCACGACCGACCCCGTGGGTGGACGTGCGCGTTCGGAACGAAGCCACTCGTCGCGCCGCGGGTCTGCCTTAGGGCGAGACCCCGGTACCGACAAGGCTCCGTGGAATATCGGCCGGCGTCGCCCCCAACGCCACCGCATCGACGCGAATCGCGTCCACCGGGCAGGAGCGCACGAAGGCCCCATCGGCAGGGGAGAACTCATGCAGGCGGGCCAGCGGATAGGCTTTGCGCTGCTCGTCGATGGCCATGAGCCCCGGGGAACGGGCGACGCATTGGGCACAGCCGGTGCACGTGTCCCGGTCCACGACGATCTGCACCTGCCGTCGCGGAAAGATCCCGCCTTCAGCATTCAGCAGCGCGTCGATGTCGGCCAGCGCATCGCGCATGGCCGTGTAGCCGGACTCGAGCAGTTCCTCCACATGGGCAAAGCTGAACCAGCCGATGTGCGACACGGGTGGCCGCACCAGCAGCATGGGCGGCGAGGTCCAGCGCTCCAGCGCATGCTGCTGCTGCTCGTGCATCATCATCGACGCCGCCCGCATGAAGATCGACGCAAAGCCCTGCGAGGCAATCCCGGCGCGGATGGGCACATCGGCAATGCCCACGTCCACGGCGATCAGCGCGTCCACGCCCATGGCGGCGATGGCCACCGGGAGGTTGTCGGTGGTGCCGCCGTCGATGCAGGTGCGGTGCCCCACGGCGCCCGGCGGGAAGAACCCCGGCAGCGCACAGGAGGCATAGACCGCGTCCCGCACCCGCACGTCGCGCAGCCCCGGCCGCCCAAAGACCACGGGCGAGGCGCGTTCGATGTCGACCGCCGTCACCAGCAGCGGCACGGCCAGATCCTCGAAGGTGCCCTCGGCCACCAGCGCATCGCACAGACTGCGCAGCGGCGCCTCAAGGTAGATGGAGCGCGACAGCATGCGCTCCATGAGCATCCCCATGTGGTTGATGCGGAACAGGTCCTTGCGCCGAAAGGCCAACGCGCGCTCGGACAATTCCCCGGCCGTGGAACCCGAGGCGGCCGCGGCCGCGATCATGGCGCCAATGCTCGAGCCGGCGTAGAGACTCGGTGTGATCCCCGCTTCGGCCAAGGCGCGCAACGCGCCGACGTGCGCCAACCCCTTGAGCGCACCACCTCCGAACACCACCGCGATGCGCGGCGGACGCGTGTGTTTCATGGACTCGGCGTGACGTAGATTGACCGGCATGCGAATACTGCTTGTCGAGGACGACGCGGTGCTGCGCGAGCGCGCAACGGCGTATCTGCGCGCGTCGGGTTTTGCGGTCGACGCGGCGGCAACTGGCAAGATGGCGCGCGGATTCGCTGTCGTCAGCCCCTACGACATTGCGATTCTCGACCTGCGTCTGCCGGACGAAGACGGCTTCACCTTGTGCGCCGCACTGCGCGCGCAACAGCCTGCGCCACGCATTCTCATGGCCACGGCGCGTGACAGCGTTGAGGATCGTATTGCGGGCCTCGATCTCGGCGCGGATGACTATCTCGTCAAACCGTACGCCATGGGCGAACTGGTGGCGCGCCTGCGTGCGCTGCTGCGCCGGCCCACCGAGACGACAGAACCGTTGCTGCGCGTCGCCGACCTTGAACTGGACCCGGCAACGCGAGAAGCCCGTCGCAACGGCCGCGTGATTACGCTCACCACCAAAGAGTTTTCCGTGTTGCAGGTGCTCATGCGCGGGCAAGGGCGCGTGCTGACGCGCGAGTACATCAGCGAGCACGCGTGGGACGACAATTACGACCCGTTCAGCAACGTCATCGACGTGTACATCGCGCGGCTGCGCAAGAAGATCGATCAGCCGGGCGAGACACCGCTGCTCGCCACCATCCGCGGGGCTGGCTATCGCATGTCGCTCCCCAGACCGAACTCGCCGTGAGTCCGGAACGGCAACTGCCGCGCATTCGCCTGCGCTTCACGGCACTCTACGCCGCGACACTGCTGGTGGTCTTGCTGGCGGCGGCCGCCGCGCTGCGCTTTGCCGTGCGTGATGCGCTGGAGCGGGAGTTCGAAGAGTCGGTGCGTGCCTCCGCGCTGCTCATGCGGCAGTTCTTCCGTGTGGAGATCGCGGAATATCAGACCATCGAGGGCACGCTCGAACACATCGCCGGGGAACTGGTGTTCGAAGACCGCTCGATACGCGTCCGTCGTCCGGACGGCGTGCTGTTTCAGACGTTCGGCGCACCGGTTCGCAATGTCGCACGGACGATCGCCGAGCCGGTGAGACGCGTGGCGCTCCCGTTGGAGCCCGGCCTTGCGCCCGGGTGGTCGATCGAGGTGACCGCCAGCGCGGCCTCGCTTCGCGCGGTGCAATCGCGTATCGACTTCTGGTTCATGCTGGGTATTCCGGGCGCGGTTCTGCTGGCCGCCGTGGCCGGCTGGTGGCTGACGGGGCGGACGCTGCGACCGGTGGGACAGATGGCCGACGCCGCGGGCGGGATCGTGCCCGGGAGTCGCGCGCGGCTGCCCGTGGACGATCCCACCGACGAATTGGGACGTCTGGGGCGTAGCTTCAACGCGCTGCTCGACCGCCTCGATGGGGCGTTGCAGCAGCAGCGACGTTTCCTGGCCGACGCGGCGCATGAACTGCGCACGCCGCTGGCGCGGATGCGGGCGCGCGTGGACGTCGCGCAGCTCGGCGCCGCCGACGGTTCGGCCAGAACGTCGGCGGTGGTGGCCGAACTGCACGAGGATCTCATCCGCATGTCGCGTCAGGTGGATGAGCTGATGCAGTTGGCGCGCGCGGATGCCGGGGATGACGCGGCCGCGCATTCGCTGCTTCCGCTCTTCCTCGATGACCTGGTGGCGGACGAACTGCGTCGCTGGCACCACGATGCCGCACGCGCGGGTCTGGTGCTCGAATCAACTACGCTGGACGAAGCGCGGGTGCTGGTGGAGCCCACGCTGATCAGCCGATTGATCGGCATTCTGCTCGACAACGCCTTGCGCTATGGGCACCGCGGCGGTCACGTGGATGTGCGCGTGTTCTGCGTGGGGACGGAGGCGGTACTCGAGGTGCAGGACGACGGTCTCGGTATTCCGGCCGCGGAGCGGTCGCGTGTGTTCGACCGCTTCTATCGCGGCGATGCGGCACGCGTGCATCGCAGCGACGGTAGTGGCCTCGGACTGGCAATCGCGGCGTGGATTGTGGCGCGGCACGGCGGCCGTATCGGTGTCGACGCCCCCGACTCGGGCGTCGGAACAGTGGTTACCGTCCGTTTGCCGGGGCGTGCCGCGGCCGCCCCGGGGCCGCGTGCCACACCCCCAGCGACATCGCCTGCGACAGCACTTACGACACCGGCCGGTCCGCGCGCGACACGATAGGGCGCGGCCCGGACACCCGGTGCCACGCGTCGCGCAGCGTGCGCAGGCACCGCGCCGGTGCCACGAAGTCGCGCCGATCGACGCTCTCTTCGCACCAGGCGAACAACGAGTCGAAACTGCGCGCCTCCGGCGTGTCCAGCTCCAGCGCGCGACGCAGCAGGCCGATCGCCGTGCGTGCGGCACGCAGGTCGAACGACTCGCACGCACGGATGGCCCGATCGTAGGCCGTCAGGATGCGCCCCAACGGGTCGGTGCCCGGGCGGTCGAAGGCGATGGCAACGTGACTGGATGCTGGCGTCAGGAAAGCGGGCACGCGGGAGTCCGGAAGGCGGTGCGATGTCTGTCTCGTGCGGCATGCGTGGTAACTCGTGGGCATGCGACAGTCTCTGCCAATTACATCGGTCGGGAACGGGCGCATCTTGAGCACACATCGTGATCCGGCGAAGGAACGTGCACATTTGAGCCATTCACGAAACGTTCATCATGCCGTGCTACCTTCGCCGCATGGTCAAATCCTCGACTCTGCGCCCTCCGGCTTTTCTGGTCCTGCTGGCGGCAGCACTCGCCTCGGCACTGGCCTCGGACGCCGGCGGGCAGCGAGCGCCACTCACCCTGCGCAACGCGCTGGAGCTCGCACGCAGCTCGGGCGCGGGGCTCCGCGTTGCCGATGCCCGCCGCGATGTGTCACTCGGCCGAGTGCGTGAACTGAGTCAGCTTCCCAATCCCACGCTCGAGTGGCGTCGCGAGAATCTGGGCAGTCCGCTCCAGCCCGACATCTTCGCCACGTTGTACGTGCCCGTGGACGTAACCGGACGCCGGCTGGCGCTGCGAACGGCGCGCGGGCTGGGGCAGGCCAGAGTCACGGCCGACGCCGTGGCAGAACGCCGCGAGGCGGAACTGCAGGTCGCCCGCGCGTGGCTGCGGGCTACCTTGGCCGACGGCGCCGTGTCGGTCGCGCGGGCGCAAGCGTTGGCGTTGCACGAGGTCGCGACCATCGACTCTACGCGCGCCGCGGAAGGGATCGTGTCGGACGGCGTGGCGCTGCGGACACGTCTCGAAGCCGATCGCGCCCGCGCCACGCTCGCCGGTCTGGACGGCGATCGTGCGCGGGCGCGCGCCGACCTGGCCCGCACGCTGGGGGTTCCCGATGACTCGCTGCCGCCGCTGGCGTCGCTGGACGCTCCCGCGCTGCCGGTGGGGCCCGACAGTGCCACCGCGCGGCGACTGGCGTTGGAGACGCGCCCGGAACTGCTCGCGCGTGAAGCGGGACTGCGCGAGGCTGAGGCGCGATTGGGGGCGGAGCGTCGCGGCCGCATTGGCGACGTCCAATTGCAGGGCGGCACCAAGGAGACCGGTGGCTTCATGACGGGGCAGGTCGGTGTCGCGATGCCGTTCCCGATCTTCAATCGCAATGACGGCGCGCGACAGCGGGCGCGAGGCGAGGCGAATGAAGCGCGTGCGCTGCGCGATGCGGCCAGGGTTGGCGTGAGTGCCGATGCGGTCGCGGCGCTGCACGCGTACGAAGCCGTGCGTGCGTTGGCGGTGCAGGCACGCACTTTCGCCACGCGCGGACAGGAAGTCGCGACGATCGCGCGCACATCCTATCGCGAGGGCCAGTCGACGCTGGTCGAACTGCTCGATGCCGAACGGGCCGCGGCGGACGCCATGACGGCGCACCTGCGCTGGGCTGCCGACGCGTGGCTCTCGCGTCTCGAACTGGAACGCGCGCTCGGCGCGCGCCTCGACGCGGATGGACCGCTCGAGCTGCCATTGCTTTCCTCGATCCGGACGACCCCGTGACGCTCCACTCCACATCCACGCGCTGTTTGGTGACCGCGCTGGCATTCGCCTGCGCCGGTGTCTCCGCCTGCGGCGGCACCGAGGCACCTGCTGCTGATGCCGGGCCGGCGCCGACGGGAGCCCTGCCTGACACGGCGACCCTGTCCGCCGAAGCGGTGGCCATTGCCGCATTTACCTACGACACGTCGCGCACGATTGGGTGGCGGTCATCGTCCACGGTGCCGGCCAGGTTGACCCTCGATCCGGCCGCCGTGCAGACCCTCGGCTCCATCACCGAAGGTCGCATCACGAACGTGTTGGTGCGTGTGGGCGACGCGGTGCGCGCCGGCAATGTGCTGGTGATGATTCACAGTCACGAGATCATGGACGCGCGCTCCATGCTCGTGCGCGCGAAGTCGCAGCTCACCGCCGCCGAAGCGGAGCGTGCGTTGGCGCGCACCGCCGCCGACCGCGCGCAGCGATTGCTCGACGCCAAGGCGATGTCGCGCGCGGAGCTCGAACGCGCCGTCGCGGCACGTCAGACCGCCGAGGCGTTGCACGAGCAGGCGCGTGCGGAAATGGATCGGGCCGAGGCCCTGGTGGAGCATCTGGTCGGCGACGGGCCCATGCCCGCCGGCGCCGATCCGCATGATGTGCTGATTCGCACGCCTGTCTCCGGCGTGGTGATCGCGCGAGACGCGCAGCCGGGCACCGTCGTGTTGCCCGGATCGCCGCTGGTGACCGTGGGCGATCCGGGCCAACTGTTGCTGCAGATGCGGCTGAGCGAAGTGGCCTCGCAGGGCGTGCGTGTGGGGAGCGCGGTGCGTTTCGCGCTCACCGACGACCCGACGCAGCAGCATGACGCGATCGTCACGCGCGTTGCCCCCACCGTGGATACGCTGACACGCACGATTGAAGTGCTCGCCGCGCCCACCAAGGGCGCGCGTGTGGGGCGGGCGGAATCGTTTGCACAGGCCGAAGTACTGGGCGCGGCCGGCACGCCTGCCGTCGTCGTGCCGGCAGCGGCGATTCAGGCGTTCGACGGTGATACCGTGGTGATCGCCGTCGAAGAGCGTGGCGGCGGTGTGTTTCTCGAAGCCGTGCGAGTGCGGATCGGTCGGCGCTCGCTGCAGCAGATGGAAGTTGTGTCGGGACTTGGCACCGGACGACGCATCGTGGTGGGCAGCGCGGCCATCGCTAAGGCTGAATTGCTCAAGCGTCGCGGCGGCGGCGAAGGGGAATAGGCACCGTGCGCAAACTTCTCCACTTCGCGCTGCACCGTCGTGGCATTGTGGCCATGGGTGTCCTCGCGATCATCGTGGGAGGCATCTACTCGCTGCAGCACATCCCGTTCGACGCGTTCCCGGATCTTACCGGCACGCGCGTGGAAGTGATCACCGTGGCACCGGGCATGGCGCCGGAAGACGTGGAGCGACTGGTCACGTATCCCATCGAAGCGACGCTGATGGGCGTGCCGGGCGCGCAGTCGGTCCGGTCGGTCTCCAAGTTCGGCCTCTCGCTGATCACCGTGCCCTTTCCCGACGGCACGAACGTGTATTTCGCCCGACAGATCGTGCAGCAACGACTCAGCGATGCGAAGGGCGCGCTCCCCGCCGGCATCGAGCCGTCCCTGGGGCCCGTGTCCACCCCGATGGGCGAATTGTATCAGTACGTGCTGCAGAGCGACACGCTCTCGCTGACGGAGCTCAAGACGCTGCACGACTACATCGTGCGTCCGCGTTTGCGTACGGTGCCCGGCGTCTCCGAGGTCAACTCGTGGGGCGGCCTGATCGAGCGGGTGGAAGTGACCGTGAATCCCGTTCTGCTCGCGGCGCGTCGGCTCACCGTGAGCGATGTGCATCGCGCGCTGGCGCAGAATGCGCTGGCCTTCGGGGGCAGCTATCTCGAGCAGGGCGGCGAGCGGTATACGCTGCGCGGCCTTGGTCGGGTCGATTCCATCGGCGATGTGGAGCGGATCGTCATCGGGTCGACCGGCGGCGTACCGGTCCGCGTCTCCGATGTGGCCACGGTCGCACTCGGCGGTTTGCCGCGCAACGGCGCCGTCACGAAAGACGGGACGGGTGAAGTGGTCAGCGGCATGGTGCTCAAGCTGCAGGGCGCGGACTCCAAGCGCGTGATCGCCGATGTACGCGTGCGCATTGAGGAGATCCGCCAGGCGTTGCCCAGGGGCGTGCGACTCACCCCGTTTTACGACCAGACCGATCTGGTCAATCGTACGACCAATACCGTCGTCAAGAACCTGATCGAAGGCGGCATCCTTGTCATTGCCGTGTTGTTTCTCTTTCTACGGAACGTGCGCGCCGCGTTGATCGTGGCGTCGGTCATTCCGCTCTCGATGCTTTTCGCCTTTGGTGGTATGGCGATCTTTGGCTACTCGGCCAATCTCATGAGCCTCGGCGCGCTCGACTTCGGGCTCATTGTCGACGCGTCGATCGTCATGGTCGAAGGCTTCATCCGGCGGCTCGAAGCTGGCAGGGACACGCACCGCCTGAACATGTTCGAAAACGCGGCCGTCGAGGTCGGGCGTCCGATTCTGTTCGGCATCGCGATCATCGTCGCCGTGTACATCCCGATCTTCACGCTGGATGGGATGGAAGGGCGCATGTTCAAGCCGATGGCGTTCACCGTGGTCTTTGCGGTGCTCGGATCGCTGTTGCTGGCGCTGACCTACGTGCCGGCCGTCTCGTCATGGGCGCTGCGTACCGGGAACGCGACGCCGGCACCGTGGCTGGTGCAGCTCACCGACGCGTACTCGCGGACCCTCGATCGCGCCCTGACGATGCCGCGCACGATCGTAGCGGTCGCGGTGGTGCTGGTCGTGGTGGCGGTGGCCTCGCTGTCGCGCATCGGCACGGAGTTCATGCCCAAGCTCGATGAAGGCTCGATCCTCATCACCACGCGTCGCCTGCCCAGCGTGGCCCTGGACGATGCGACACGCCTGTCCACGGCCGCCGAGCGCATCATCAGGAAATTTCCGGAAGTGGTCACCGTGGTGACGAAGGAAGGACGTCCGGACCTCGCCACGGAAGCGATGGGGCTCTTCGAAGGCGACATGTACGTGATTCTCAAAGAGCGCGACGAGTGGACGACGGCCAGGGATCGTGACGGATTGGTGGCGGCGTTCGACTCCGCACTTGCCCAGGTGCCGGGTCTCTCCGTCGCCTTCACGCAGCCGCTGGCGATGCGTCTCGACGAGGCGGAAAGCGGGATCAAGACGGATCTGGGCATCAAGGTGGTCGGTCCCGACCTCGACCAGAACCAACATCTGGCCGAGCGCATTCGACGGGTCGTGGCGACGGTGCCAGGCGCGGCGGATGTCGGGGTGGAAATCGCCGAAGGCAGCGGGCAGGTACGTATGCAGATCCGTCGCGAGGCCCTCGCGCAGTATGGATTGTCCGTGGCCGATGTGCGCGACGCCGTCGAACTGGCCATGGGCTCGCAGGTGGCCGCCGAGTGGATCGACGGGTTCCGACGGGTCGGGATCGTGGTGCGGCTCCCTGATGCGTCGCGTGCCGATGCGGCGTCCATTGCCACGTTGACGTTACGCGCGCCGGGAGGGGAGATCATCCCGCTTTCCGCCGTGGCGGACGTCACCACCAGCACGGGTCCGGAACTGATCGGACACGAGAACGCGCAACGACGCGCCCTCGTGCTGAGCAACGTGCGTGGCCGCGACCTTGGCAGTTTCGTCGGGGAAGTCCGTGCGCGAATCGCGCGCGACGTCGAGATTCCCACTGGCGTGTTTCTTGAGTGGGGCGGGCAGTACGAGAATCAGCAGCGTGCGATGGGTCGACTCACGTTGGTCGTGCCGGCAGCGCTGCTGCTGATTCTCGGCTTGCTCTATCTCTCGTTCCGCTCCATTCCGCAGGCGCTGCTCGTGCTCTCGAACGTGCCGTTCGCGCTGGTCGGCGGGATTGCGGCACTCTGGATCCGCGGGCTCAATCTCAACCTGTCGGCCAGCGTGGGGTTCATCGCGCTCTTTGGTATTGCGGTGCTCAACGGCGTTGTGCTCCTGGAGCACCTGAATCATCTGCGTCACGACGAGCGGCACGGCCAAGACGTACTGGCCCGCGTGCGGCGCGGCGCGGCTGATCGTTTGCGACCGGTGCTCATGACCGCGCTGGTGGCGAGCCTCGGCTTCGTGCCGATGGCGCTGTCCACCAGCCCGGGCAGCGAAGTGCAGCGGCCGTTGGCGAGTGTGGTCATCGGTGGCCTCATTACCAGTACGATTCTCACGCTGTTCGTGCTGCCGGTGCTCTATCGCGCCATGGAAGAACGACGCGATACCCGCCGCGCCGCGCGCGCGGTCGTGCATACGGAAGCGCTGCCGGCCACCTGAGTTCGCACGTCATCGCGAACCCGGACGCACACGCAGCCGCCCACCAAACAGGATCGGTGGGCGGCCGCGTGTGCAGAGCGGGTGGGTCAGTTGGTCAGGAAGCGATAGAGACCGTAAAAGCCAACCACCGCACCGCCAACGATGATCAGCGTGCCGGCATCGTCGCCTACGACGGCACCCACGATCATCGCTGCCGCACCGGCGAGCATGAGACCGGTGTTGCCGCGATCATTGTCCGCCGGTGCCGGGGGCGGGGTGGCGGGGTCGACCGCGACACGGTGCATCCCCAGGGCGACGCCGCGCGGCTGCGCCCCCAGGGGCGCCGCCGTGGCAGCGGTCGGAGCCGAGGACGGCGCACCACGCGGCTCATCGAGCGCCGGAATGGCCTGCTGGCGGAGCGCCGCCGGTGCACGCTCAACCGGCGTGTTGGCAGAGGAGACCTGGGCCTGCATCGTCATCGGAGCCAAGGTCAGGCTCGCGAACGCCAACGCGGCGCCAAGACGAAAGAAACTGCGTGTGCGCATCGTGCACTCCAGGGGTACGGGTGAGTAATCTCCAGCACGTGGTGCAACGATCGTGCCGATCGCTCCGTGCTTTCCTATCAACCACACATCGACGCCAGGTGCCGTGACCGCCCTCGATCCGCTGCTGCGATTCCGCGACCAGTTCCCGATTCTGAATACTTCGACCTACCTCGTCTCCAACTCACTGGGCGCGATGCCGCGTGGGGCTGCGGATCAGTTGCAGGCGTATGCGTCGCAGTGGCAGACGCGCGGCGTGCGCGCATGGGCCGAAGGGTGGTGGGAGATGCCCGTCACGATGGGCGATCGCCTGGCGCCGTTAATGGGCGCGGCCGCCGGCGAAGTGGTCATGGTGCCCACGGTCACGCAGGCCATGAGCAGCATCCTCTCCGCGGTCGACTTCCCGGCGGGGCGTAACGAGATCGTCATGACGGCGCTCGATTTTCCGTCGGTGCGCTACGCGTACGACGCACTGGCGCCGCGCCTGGGCGCGCGCGTCGTCGTGGTGCCAAGCGACGACGGCATCAGTATCGAGCTCGATCGCGTGCTTGCCGCGATCACCGAGCGCACACGGCTGGTGGCGATCTCGCAGGTGCTCTTTCGGTCGGCGTTTATCATGGACGCGATGGCCATCTGTACGCATGCCCGGCGGATGGGCGCGCTCGTCGCGCTCGACGCGTATCACAGCGTGGGGGTTATCCCGGTGGACGTGCGCGCGCTCGGTGCGGATTTCCTTTGTGGCGGGGTGCTCAAGTGGCTCTGTGGCGGACCGGGCGGCTGCTTCCTCTACGCCTCCCCACGCGCCAGCGAGCAGCTCGCGCCGGCGCTGACCGGATGGCAGGCGCACCGGACCCCGTTCGCCTTTGCCGACGGGATGCAGTACGCGAGCGGTGCGTGGCGCTGGCTGGCCGGCACGCCCACGGTGCCCGCGCTCTTCGCGGGGTTGGAAGGGCCTCGCCTGATCGCCGAGGCGGGGCTCGAGGCGATTCGCAGCAAGAGTTTGCGGCAGACGGCGTGGCTGGTGGCGGAGGCCGACGCGCGCGGCTGGCGCGTGCATGCGCCGCGCGATCCGGCACAACGTGGCGGCACGGTGGCCTTCGACACACCGCACGCCGCCGAGGTGGCGCGCGCACTGCTGGCCGAGAATGTGGTCATCGACTTCAGGCCGGGCGCCGGTATTCGCATCGCGCCGCACTTCTACACCACCGACGACGAACTCGCGACCTGCGTGTCCGCCATCGACGATATTCTGACGAGCGGTCGATGGCAGCGATTTGCCGGGGTCACGTCTACGGTGACGTGACCGAAGTTCCGGCGGCGTTTCGGCGCTGGCGCGAGCACTGTCATCCACACAATTTCGTGGAGATCCTTGTCGACCCCTGACCGAGAGACGTAATGAACGCGCCGACGAGCCGTCCGCCGAAGAAGGTCCGGAAGCAGTATAGCAATACTGCCTATCCGCTGATCATCCTCAAGTTTGAGGATGGGCACGAGATCAAGATTTACCAGAATACCGGGAAGGTCTTCGACGTCTGGTCCGGCGAGACGATCAAGATCATGGCCGTCTACGATCCGACGTCCAAGGACTGGGAACTGGTCGAATCGAAGAGGAGTGATGCCTTCGAAGACGCCATTGCCGAGACCTGACCGCGACGGTGTGCTCCCGCGGTCTGGACTGCACCCGCTGTGACGAACGGCGTATCGCTTCGGTGGTGCGCCGTTGTCGTCGAGCCCGGTTTGGACGACAGGATTGTGCCACCGACGGCGGCCAGTGGTTGCAAGCAAGGCGCACCGACTATACAATCGACGTGTGGCTCACGCCCTCATGCCGTTGCGATGCACACCTGCTGTCGAATCCGCGCTCGCGCGCGGGGGTGCCGTCGTCGCCCTTGAGAGTTCGGTTCTGGCGCAGGGGCTGTTGCCGCCGTACAACCGCGAGGCGCTGGTACGCATGAGCGCGGCGGTCGAACAGCGCGGCGCCACGCCAGCGGTGACGGCGATCGTGCATGGGGCGCCCAGTCTCGGGCTCGAAAAGATGGACGCGGAGCGGTTTCTGGCGCGCGTCGGCGTGCGAAAGGTCTCCGCGCGCGATCTGGCCATGGCCATTGTCGACGAGGCAGATGGCGCCACCACGGTCGCTGCCACGCTTGCACTCTGTGCACTGGCCGGCATCGAGGTGTTCGCCACGGGCGGCATTGGCGGAGTGCACCGCGCGGCGCCGTTCGACGAGTCGGCCGACCTCGTGGAGCTGTCCCGCACGCCGGTGATCGTGGTGTGCGCAGGCGCCAAGTCGATACTTGATCTCCCAGCCACTCTCGAGCGGCTTGAAACACTTGGCGTTCCCGTCATCGGGTATAGAACGCGCGAGTTGCCCGGCTTCTTCACCACAACCACGGGCCTGGGCCTGAGCGCGTCGACTGACAGTGCAGCGCAGATCGCGCGTGCGTGGCAGGCGCATCGTGCGCTCGGACGCAACAGCGCGATGCTGGTGGTGCAGGCGCCACCGTCCCACGCCGCGCTCGATCCCGCGCTGGTGGAGTCGGCCACTGCAGCGGCGCTGGCCAGCGCGGCGCTACATCACGTGCGCGGTGCCGCGGCCACCCCGTTTCTCCTCGCCGAGGTGCAGCGTCGTACGGAGGGGGCATCGGTGCAGGCCAATCTGGCGCTGCTTGAGGCCAACGCGGCACTCGCCGGTGAGATCGCCGTCGCGTTGGTCTCGCTGCGCCAGACGCACGACATGACGGCGGCGCTAACGCCCGCGTCAACGTCCGCGTCAACGTCCGCGTCAGCCCCCGCGTCAGCCCCCGCGTCAGCCCCCGCGTCATCTGGAACTCTTACGGGTATGAACTGAGGTCGCTATACGCGCAGATGGTAGTAGACGGCACTCGACGAGGCGACCGTTGTCGATGACGGCAGCGCGCACCGCGTCGCGGCAAGGTTTGAGGTGGCTGGACGCAGGTGGAGGCACGCAGGTGGAGGCACGCAGATCGAGGCACGCAGATCGAGGCACGCAGCTGCAGGTCGTTGCAGGTTGAACACGAGACGAAGCGCACGGTACTTTCCGGTAACCCGCACGCTCCGGAGGATTGTAAAACGATGTCCACTCCGTTCCTGAGTTCCGAGGAATTCGACGAGGGCGCCCACGCGCTATACAACGAGGGGCAGTACGACGAGGCGCTCGACATGTTGCGTGAAGGGCTGGCGCTCTATCCGACTGCCGTCGAACTTCACGTGGGTGTCGGCTATGCCCGTCTTGCCCGCGAGGAGTTTGCGTGGGCGCGGCGCAGCTTCGAGGAGGCGCTGGTGCTCGATCCAGAGCATGAGGACGCGCTGGCGGGTATCGGTGAAGTGCTGCTCAAGTTCGGTCAGGTGGAGCAGGGGATGCGCGCGTTCGATCGGACGATCCTGCTTGGCTACGACGACGATGTGGACCTCATGCTGCAGATCGGCCGCACGCTCTTCCGCGAAGGATACGTGGAGAACGCGCTCTCGTTCTTCGAGCGGGCGGTGGCGCAGTCTGCGGACTCCTCGGAAGCGGCGGCGTGCGTCGGCTACGCGGAACATCGTCTTGGACACGATGGGCGGGCCATCACGGCGCTGCAGCGGGCGCTGACGCTCGACCCCGACTTTGCCGAAGCGCGCGTGTATCTGGCCAATTTGCTCTATGACAGCGGTAGTCTGGACGCGGCCGTCGCCGAGTTCGACAAGACGACGCCCGAAGAGCATTGGGATGAGTTGGGCATCTGGCGGCTCATGGAGCTCAAGAAGTCGGTCTATCGGTTGCGCGAGGACGATCCTGAGCTCAAGCCGTGGGAAGCGCGGTTGACTGAACTGGCCGGTGAGCCAGATGCGATCGATGAGCTGCTGGCCGAAGTCGAGCAGAGTTTCGCCGAGCAGGAGACGGCGCAGGTGACGCAGGCGCAGACGCAGCTCGAAACACTCGGCACGCTGCTGACTGGCTTGGCGCATCAGCAGCAGTCCGAGGCGGCGTCTGCGGACACGATTGCGGCCGAAGGGGCGCATCGCGTGGTCATGCGCGACGGCAGCACGTTTGAGGGGACCTGGGAAGAGATTGTGCAAGCGTTGCGGGATTCGCATGACGTGGGCCGCCCGCTCGATCAGTTCATGGCGCTGGAAGCACGTCGCCACTACGGTGCAACGGGCACGCGTATCGCCGCGAACGCGCCCGAAGCGTTCATTCGCGGCAGCGCCGACGCCGGCTTGTTGCGCATCATCCGTTAGGGCATGACGCTGGAATTCGTCCGTCGTTTCTTGTCCGTCCCCTGCATAACCCAGCAATGACACCGCCGTGAACGCTCCCGATGTGGTGGCTGCCCGCGCCGCGCTTGACGCGGCGCGAGTCGTCTTCGGACCGGTCGCGGGTGGCAATGCAGGCGGCACGGTTTCGTCGCGTGCTGGCGAGTTGTGGCGGGCGGCGGCGCTCGTACTGCAGGCGGCGAGCGGTCGCCCCGATCTCGATGGACAACTCTTGATTGGCGAAACTCGGAGGCAGGAGCGACTGGCGCTCGACGCCGCCTATCCGCTGGTCGCGTTGCATGCCTGGGCAAAACGCACCCATGCACCGCCAACGGAGGCACCGTTTTCGGGGGGCGTGCGGAATGCGCCAAATCAGCAGGAGCGGCAGATCGCCGCCGATGCCCTGCGCGTCCTCGAACAGATGGTCACCGCGTCCGAGCAGACGATCGTGCGCGCGACACCGCTGTCGCCACCTCCGACACCACCACCTCCGCGAGCGTCGTACGCGCCACCACCTGCGGTGAGTATGCGCGAGGAGATCGCGGCGCCATCGTCACATCGACGGGTCTTCCGGTCGGCTGGCTTTATTCTCTCCGCCATTGTCCTCTTGCTCGTGGGCGGCGCCGGCGCGTGGTACGCGTACAGCACGCGCGCGGTGAGCTCGGATTTCAACGAGGGACTCGCGGCGTATCGGCGCGGCACACCCGAAGTGGCGCGCATTGCCTTCGCGAACGCGGCGCGCGCGACCCCCGAGGACGAACGGCCGCTCATCTTCCTCGGCCGAATCGCGCGCGAAGAAGGGAATTTGTCCGGTGCGCGGCGATTCCTCGATGCGGCAATCCGCGTCGCGCCCGCAAACGCCGTGGCCAATCGCGAACTCGCCGCTGTCATGCTTGCCGACGGCAATCCGGAATTGGCGAGACGGTTTTACGTCCGTGCCGTGCAGCTCGATCCCAACGACCGGCTGGCGCAGGGATTTCTTGGATGCGCGCTGCACCGGCTCGGTCGCGACGATGAAGCGAAGCGCTGGTCCGACCGCGCCGGCACCGGCGACTGGTCGTCATGTCTCACCGCACCCGTGCCACTCTCCGCCACACCCACACCGACGCCTGCGCGCTGATGACGAGCACCGCTTCACATTCCACGCCGCATTCCACGCGCGACGCGCTGGCGCTGCATCACGACACTGTGCGTGAGCGGTTACCGAACGGACTGACACTGCTCGTCCGCCGCGATCGGTCGGCCCCCGTGGTGGCCATCGTCACCCATGTGAAGGCCGGCTACTTCGACGAGACCGACGACATCGTCGGGATCGCGCACGTACTCGAGCACATGTTCTTCAAGGGCACGCCGACACGCGGTGTGGGACAGATTGCGCGCGAGACCAAGCGCAACGGCGGCTACCTCAACGCGCACACGATTTACGATCATACGAGCTATTTCACCGTGCTCCCGTCGGCCGCATTTCGCGAGGGACTCGACATCCAGTTCGACGCATACGCGAATTCCACGATCGACGCCGACGAACTCGCGCGCGAGCTCGAAGTCATCATTCAGGAGGCCAGGCGCAAGCGCGATTCGGCGCACGCGGTGGCGGTGGAGTCGTTGTACGCACTGCTGCACGACCGGCATCGCATTCGCCGCTGGCGCATCGGACAAGAGGACGCGCTGCGCGCGCTTACGCGCGATCAGCTGGTGGCGTTCTATCGCACCTGGTACCGCCCGTCCAACACCATTCTCTCTATTGTCGGCGACGTCGACGTGGACGAAGTGCGGCGTGAGGTGATGGCGCGCCACGGCACGCTCGGTGCCGGCGTTCCGGAGCGCGCACGCGGCCCCGTGGAAGTCGCCGCGCCGGGATTCCGCCTGCGCGATTGGGACGGCGACATTGCGCAGCAGCAGGTCGCGTTCGGTTGGCGCGTTCCCGACATCACGCATCCGGACAGTGCCGCGCTCGACGTGGCGGGGATTGCGCTGGCCACGGGACGCGCGTCGCGTTTGTATCGCGCGATACGCGAACGACAGCTGGCGTCGTCGGTGTCGGCGTGGAACTACACCACCGGCGATATCGGCGTGTTCGTCGCCGGGGTGGAGTCCCCAGCCGCCCAGGCGTCCGACGCCACCCTGCAACTGTGGCGCGAAGTACAGGCCGCGCGTGCGGATGGTTTTCGTCAGGGTGAAATCGTGCGTGCGCAGCGCATCGTCGAAGCGCGATGGCTGCGCCGCCTCGAATCGATGGACGGACAGGCCGCGTACCTCGCAGCGTGGGAAGCGGACGGTGGACTTGACGTGGCGACCACCTACTACGACCGCCTCATGAGCATCGATGCGGAGACGGTGCGCTCGGCGATGGAGCGCCGGCTCGACCCGTCGCAGGTGTCGCTCGTCTCCTATCGCCCCACCGGCTCCGTTCCTCTCGCGGAGCATGCGGAGGCGATGCGTGCGCTGCTGCGCGATGTGGAAGGGTTGGCGAGTGGTGCCAACGCGTCGGTCGATCTTGCACCGACGGCGGACACTGCGGGAGGCGCAGTGGAGGGCGCGCCCGCGCTGCGCCTCGACCCGGTGCCGGAGCGCGTGCAGCATGGCGTGCAGCAGTTCCGCACGCTGTACGGCGTACCGATTCTCATCTTTCCGCGTCCCGGCGCGCCGATCACCAACATCGGCGTGTACATGCGCGGCGGCGCATCGTTGGACCCGGAGGGCATGAGCGGCCTCGCGCGCATTACCGCTCAGTCCATGCTCAAGGGCACAGCAGGCCGCAGCGGCACACGCATCGCGGAAGAGACCGAGGAGCTTGGCGCCAGCATCGGTGTGAGTACGGCGCTGGAGAGTTTGGGGTGGTCGCTGTCGGTGCCGCGTCGTCACGTGGCGACGGCCGTTGAGCTGTTGGCCGATGTGATCCAGCATCCAGGCTTCCTGCCGGACGCGGTGGAAACCGAGCGCGCACTCGCGCTGGCCGAGTATGCGAGCATGCGCGACGACATGTACCGCTGGCCGTTCCGATTGGCCACGGCCGAGGCCTATGGCGAGCACCCATATGGACGCTCGGTGATCGGCACGACCGCATCGCTTGCCGCGCTGGACGCCAATGCCGCGCGCGCATTTCACACGACGCACATCGCCAACGCGGCGTCGGTCATCGCCGTGGTGGGTGACGTGGTCGCGGAAGAGATGGCGGCGATGCTCATGCGCCACTTCGACACGCTGGCCTGGCGAGACGATCATCCGCCGGCGCCGGTGCACTGGTCGCCAGCGGCGCGCGTGGCATCGGACACGCGCGACAAGCAGCAGACGGCCATTGCGCTGCTGTTTCCCGGCCCCGACCGCACGGATCCACAGCGCTTTGCCGCGCGCGTGTTGTCCGCCGTGGCGAGCGGACTGGGCGGACGTCTCTTCGAACAGCTGCGCGACAAGCAGTCGCTGGCCTACACGGTCACCGCGTTTCCCATCGAACGGCGTGTGGCCGGCAGCTACGCGGCCTACATCGCCACGTCACCGGTGCGTGAGGCTGAAGCGCGCGCCGGACTGCTGGCCGAATTCGCGAAGCTGCGCGACGCGGCACCGACCGTCGAGGAACTGGATCGTGCCCGGCGATACCTCATCGGCACCCACGCCATTGCGCAGCAGTCGGGGGGGAGCGTGCTGGGCGACATGGTGGACGGGTGGCTATTCGGCGACGGGTTGCACGAGTCGCGCGAGTACGAATCGCGTATCGCAGCAGTGACGGCGGACGACGTGCTGTCGCTGGCCACGCAGTACTTCGACCCGACACGCGTAGTGGAAGGTGTGGTGCGGGGACGCGCGTGAAGCCCTTTCAGAAATTGGCCGAGACGAAGTCACCGGACGGCTCGGTCGTCGCGCTCTTCCGTCACGACGGCGCGTACATCATGCGCGTGAACGGGGTGGACCTCATGTCCACGCGCGCGTCGAACTCCGAAACGCAGCTCGCCGAGTTGGCGTGTACGCCTGTGCTGCACCGTCCGAAGGTTCGCGCGCTGATCGGCGGTTTGGGCTTCGGCTTTACGCTGCGGGCCGCCTTGCGGTTGCTGCCCGCCGACGCCACGATCACCGTAGCGGAGATCATGGGCGAGGTGATCGCGTGGAACCGGAACCCCGAGTACGCGCTGGCGCACGATGCGCTCGCCGATTCGCGCGTGGAGCTGCAGCATGCCGATGTGTCCTCGCTGCTGCGCGCCGGGCGACAGGGCTATGATGTCATCATGCTGGACGTGGACAACGGCGCGGAGTCGCTCACCACGGCGGGGAACGCGCGACTGTACTCCGACTACGGCATTCACAGCGCAGTCGACGCCTTGCGACCGGACGGACGGCTGGCGTACTGGTCGTCCACGCCGGAGCCGCGCTTCGTGCGCGCGCTGCAACATGCAGGGCTGCAGGTGGAGTCGCACTCCATCCGCGCGCACGCGACCTCGGGCGCCTACCACACGGTCATCGTCGCGCAGGCACGTTCAGCGTAGCGTGGCGCAGCGTAGCGTGGCGTAGCGTGGCGTAGCGTGGCGCAGCGTAGCGTGGCGAGCGCGCACGCCCTAGCGTGAGTTTCCCGAGGTCCCGGCGATAGCGGTGCTAAGTGATTGAGCAGCCGTCAGATAGCCGTGGCGGGCTGTATATACTAACTACGTGGTCGGAATCCCGAGGGCGGCGATGAGGCGTCTTTGGAGCGGCGTCG
>JBBQTA010000026.1:0-75779 GCA_038213465.1 Gemmatimonadales bacterium
AGATACGGGAGGTAGAAGGCTTCGGCGCGCAGGCGATAGAGGCTTTCGCCCGCATGCGCGTCCGTGAGCGTTTCGATGGCGATGCCCAGGCGGCGGAGTTCATCCTTGTCGCGCTCGAAGGTCCGCAGCACGCTGTCGCGCCTGGCCCCCGAGGCGGCGTAGGCGGGGACATCACTGCACAGTTGCTCGAACGACGCGGGCTGTCGCCGTCGCAGGAGCGCGGCAATGAGATCCAGCCAGCGGGTCAGCTTGTCATGGGGCGCCATACAGTATCATGGAGGGTATCCCGCACACGGGGTCGCCGCGGACGTCATTGCTGTCAGGTGTCACCCTAGTCTATGTCAGGTTGCTGACAGCGCACCCATCGGCGCTGTTTCCGCCCTGTCTACGCGCCGGACGCGCGCGTGCTCAGTCGTTGTCGTCGTCGTCCGACAGCAATGCGCCGAGGACCATACTGACAATGCTGACGACAATGGCACCGAGGAGCGCAGACAGGAAGCCGAGTACGACAAAGGCGATGTCGAAGCGCGCCGCGAGCCAGGCGGTGAGCATGAGCATGAGCGCGTTCAGCACCAGTGTGAACAGGCCCAGTGTGAGCAGTTGCAACGGGAACGAAAAGAACGACAATACGGGACGGATGAACGCATTCACGATGCCGAACACCAGTGACAACCCGACGAGACCCTGCCAGCTTCCGCTGTAGCTGATGCCGTCGATGAATCGGGCGGCACACCAGAGGGCCACCGCATTGACCAGCAGACGGATGAAGAATCGCATGCCACAACATGTCGGCTGACACGCTGCCGCGCGAGTTGCGCCGCTACCGCTCCTGGGCGTTGGCGCAGGCCATCCGCGCGGGCGTGCGCGACGATGCATTCATGGAGCTTGTGCAACGGATCGAAGGCGGCCGGTTTCACGCCGCCCCGCCGGTCGAGTTGTACATGGACGGCAAGATGGCGTTTGATGCGATGGTCGCGGGGATCGATGCAGCGCGTGAGGAAGTGCTCCTGGAGACGTACATCCTGCGCGATGACCGGATCGGCCTTCGCGTGACGGATGCGCTGATGGCGGCGGTCTCGCGTGGTGTGCGCGTCTGTGTGCTGGCGGACGGGATCGGCTCGCTGGCCACCGACGAAGCGTTCTGGAAGCGACTCTCAGAGGGAGGTGCGCGGGTGCGGCGCTTTCATCGGATCTGGCACATGCCGTTCGAGGCGCTGCGACGCGATCATCGGAAGATCATTGTCGTGGACCGGGAGTCGGCGTTCATCGGCGGCATGAACATCGGGGAGGAGTACGGCTCGTCCATCCGCTCCGGCTCGAACGCGTGGCGTGACACGTTCATGCGCGTTCACGGGACGGTCGCGCAGGAGCTGGCGGCCGTGTTCGCCGAGGGGTGGGATCGGGCCAACGGCCCGCCGCTGCCGGGTCTTGAATATGTGTCGTGGAGTGAGGGGATAGTCGTGCCGCCGCTGGCGAGCATGCGTGCGTTCAGTGCACGGGCGCTGCGCGCACGCGCGGCTCGTCGGCTGGGGCTGCGTCGTGACCGGCGTCGCGGCCGTCGGGTCCGGCGCCTGCTGGAATCGGCGGTGGAAACGGAGCGCACGGTTCTCGTCCTCGATTCGCGGCCTGGTCGCGGACAGCGGGAGATGCTGGCGGTGCTCGCCGCATTGTTGGGTGGCGCGCGCAGGCGACTGTGGATCACGACGCCGTACTTCGCGCCGCCCACGCGGGCGCTTGGCTTGCTCGCGCGCGCGGCGCGGGGCGGCGTGGATGTGCGGCTGCTGTTGCCCGGAGCGCTCGCCGATGTGCCATTGGTCCGGCACGCGGGACACGGCGCCTTTGCGCCGCTGCTGGCGAGTGGCGTGCGCATCTTCGAATACGAGGCCGCCACGCTGCACGCAAAAACAATCGTGGTGGACAGCCACGCGAGTGTGGTCGGATCGAGCAATCTCGACTTTCGCTCGCTGTGGCTGAACGCCGAGTGCAACCTGCTGCTCTTCGACGATGTATGCGCCGCGTCGCTCGATCGTGCCTTCCTCGACGACCTGCAAAGGAGCACTGAGATCACGCCGGCGATGTGGCGTGAGCGGACGCTCGGTCACCGTGTATTCGACGGCGTGGCGCGCAGTCTGCGCTGGGCACTGTAACGGAGCGCGGGTATTCGGGACGGCGCGACTCCGCCAGTTTCGCGCACTGCCGTGCTGGCGGTGCCAGCGCGACGGTAGCCCGGGCGGTCGGACGGCCGCGGCGCATCATTCGACTCCTCGCGGTAGCTTTGCGTGAGCGACTTCACGCCACGTCAACCTCGCCCGCCATGTCCCGCACGGTCTCCCTGTCGAACGCGATGTCCCGTCCGATCTCGCACGCCGTCGCACGTGCGCCTTCGACCCCGTTCACCGTTGCGCTGCTGCTGGCCGCCGTCGGCGCGACCGGGATGTTCCCTGTCGTGCGCGCGCACGCGCAACGTGCGCCGACAGCGCTGGAGTCGTCACGGTCGAGGGGCGGCGCCGCAGCGATCGCTCCGTTCGATCCGGCGCGTCTGGCCCGTATCGACTCGATGGTGCAGCGCCTGGTGGCGAACGAAAAGATTCCCGGCGCGGTGGTGCTGTTGGTGCACAACGGCGCGGTGGCATACCACAAGGCCTTCGGCTATCGCGATGTCGGGACCAGGGTGCCGCTGGTGCGCGATGACATCTTCCGCATGGCGTCGCAGACCAAGGCGGTGACGTCACTGGCGGCGATGATGCTGTGGGAGGAGGGACGATTTCAGCTGGACGATCCGGTGGCGCTTTATCTGCCCGAGTTCGGGCAGGCGCGCGTGCTGACCAAGTTCAATGCCGCCGACTCGAGCTACGAGTCGCGTCCCGCGACGCGGCGCATCACCATCCGGCAACTGTTCACGCATACGTCGGGACTCGACTATGCCGGGATCGGCAGCGAGGAGTTCCGCGCCATCTACGCCAAGGCTGGCGTCCCCTCCGGGATCGGCACCGACGACGCACTGCTCGCGGACAAAGTGAAGCTGTTGGGCACCCTGCCCCTGAAGCACGAGCCCGGCGAACGCTTCACGTACGGCTTGAGCGTGGACGTGCTGGGTCGGCTGGTGGAGGTCCTGTCCGGCATGCCACTGGACGCGTTCTTTCGCACACGCATCTTCGCGCCGCTGCGCATGAACGACACGTGGTTCGCATTGCCAAGCGACAGGCACGCGCGACTGGTGGCGCTGCACAGTGAACGCAACAGCAAGCTGGCGTCGTCGCACACGGCCGATGGTGGCATGCATCCGGACTACCCTGCCCGTCCACTGACATACTTCTCGGGGGGCGCGGGACTATCCGGAACGACGGCGGACTACGCGCGATTTCTGCAACTGTTCCTGAACGGCGGCGAGTTGGATGGCGTGCGCCTGCTGGGCCGCAAGACGGTGGAGATGATGCTCACGAATCAGGTGGGCACGCTGCAGCCGGCGTTCGGGCTGGGCTTCGCGCTGGAGACGCCGCAAAACGATGGCACAACGCCGCTGTCGGTCGGTTCGTTCAGTTGGGGCGGCGCCTTTGCCACGACCTACTGGGCCGATCCAAGGGAGCAGCTCATCGGGCTGATCTACACGAACGTGTACGGCTCGACAGCGAAGCTCGGCGATCAGTTCAAAACGCTGGTGTATTCGGCGCTGAAGTAGGTCGGGCAAGCAGCGACGTACAAAGGCAAACAACAAACAGCAAAAGAAAAAACGTCTGCTGCTCAGAATACGCGCACGTTGATGTAGCGCCGCGGGTGCTTCTTCACGTCGGCTACGAGCGCGCGTAATTCGGTCACGAGCGAGTCGCTGTTCTGGTAGAAGCGCGGGTCGTTGACCATGAGTCCAAGGGTTCCCTGACCGGTGTTTACTTTCACGAACACGGAGTCCACGCGCGCAACGGCGGCTGACAGACGCGACTGCGTGCGGTCCACGTCTTCGGAAATTTTACGGAGCGCTGTCGTGGCCTGCATGAGTTCACGTGCGGCACTCTGCGAGTTGGCAACGATCTGCTGCACCTCCCCGCGGTTGGTGGCCGAGTCGAGGCGGGCGGAGAAACGAGTCAGGTTGTCCGCCGCGACGTTCACGGTGCGGAGCCCGCCCTGCACGTCCGTGCTGATACGATCGAGGTTTCTGGACTGCGCGGCAACGGTGCGCGCGAGTTCCGCGGAGAGTGCGGCGAAACTGCGGATCGACTCACGCAACTCCTTGGCCGCCTTGTCATCGAAGGCGACCTGTACGCGATCCGACACCTTGGCCACGTCGCCGGCGATGCGACCGGCCACCGATGTCAGTTGTGCGATATCCGGCAACACGGCGCCGGCCAGCGTATCTCCACTCGTGCGCGCCTCGGCCAGCGCGGTGCGCAGTTCGCGATCCGGGGGCACGCCGGTGGCATCGGCGATCGTCACTTGCCACTCGCCAAAGAGACTTGCCGCCACGAGCAGCACCACCGGATCGGCGGGCATGGAGATCCCCTTCTCGATCGCCAGTTTGAGCACGACCCAGCCGCGTTCACCCAGCGCAATCCCTTCCACCTGACCGGCGCGCACACCGCGAATCACGACCGGATTGCCGAGGGAGACGCCACCGACATCACGCGTGCGTGCCGTGACATGTCGCGTTTGCCCGCCAAGGTCGGCCTGACGGACCCAGAGCACCACCACGATCAGCACGAGCGTCACGACCAGGACGGTCACACCGACCAGAAAATCATTCGTTCGTCGTTCGGAGGTCATGTTGAAGTCATGGCAGCACAGGGATTGGCGCCTACCTGAGAGTTCGCCCGGTCAACCAGACCACGGCCCAGAACGCATCGAGTACGAGAATCATCACGGCCGAGATGACGACGGCGCGCGTCGCGTTGCGTCCCACACCCTGCGCGCCGCCCGCAGTGGTCAGACCGGCACGGCAGCCGATGAGTGCCACCGCGGCGCCGAAGCTGGCCGCTTTCACGAGTCCGTAGCGCACGTCGAAATCGACAAAGAACACGCGCACGCCTTTGAGAAATTGCGGCGTCGTCACGTCGAGCAGTCCGATGGCGGCCAGCCACCCCGACGCCACCCCGACCAACATCGCCACACCGACCACGATCGGAAACATGAGTGCCGACGCAAGCACGCGCGGCACGACGAGATAGCTCATCGGATCGAAGGTGAGCGTCTCGAGGGCATCGATCTGCTCGGTTACACGCATCGTGCCCAGTTCGGCGGCGATGTTGGCGCCCACGCGACCGGCCAGCGCCAGTCCGGTGAGCACCGGTGCCAGCTCGAGCGTGACCGTCTTTTGCACCAGCGTGCCCACGAAGTATGGCGGCACGATGTCGCCCACCGAATAGCTGGCCAGCAGTGCCAGCACGATGCCGGTGAAAATCGCGATGAAGATGCCGATGGGCAGTGAGCCGACGCCCAGTGTGCGTGCATGCAGCGTGAACATCGGTGCCCAGCTATTCACGTCGCGCATGGCAACGATCACATCGCGCACGAAGCGTGCGCCGGTCCCCACACTTTCGACCGACTCGCGCACGCCCGTGCCCAGCGTCGTCACCAGCACGACGAGGTGCGATGGTGGGGGCGATACGAGTACGCCGGGGTTTCCGATCCGATCCTGCATCAACGCAATCACGATCAGGACGAGCGGAAAGGCCAGTGCCATTTGCAGCGAAGAGGCAACCACGCGCGGATTCCAACCGCGGCCGCCAGTGATGGCGGGAGGTCGGCCGGTGCTGCGCCGGGCTAGGGGACGCGCCTGACGACCGTCACGCGGCAGGCACAGAGTGTTACGATTCATTCACGAGCTCGTTCATCAGACAGCGGTACGCACCACGGGGCAGCGAATCACGGCAGACGACCGGCCGACCCCGCCAGCGCGACATCGTGCTCTCCTCCAAGTCGCGCCACTGGTGCGGTGTAACGCGCCGGATACGCAATCGCATGTGTTCGAGCCGTTCTTCACAACGAAAGCGGTAGGCAGTGGCACCGGGCTCGGACTCTCCACGGTGTTCGGCATTGTGCAGCGGGCCGGTGGCACAGTGGAGGTCCATAGCGTGCTGGAGCTCGGCACCACGTTCACCGTGTTGTTGCCGGCGAGCGTCGCTGCCCCCCTCGTCGCCGACGCATCGGCGCGGCCCGACGTGCGTGTCCGTCCGCGCATAGTCAGGGAAACCATTCTGCTTGTCGAGGACGAGAATGCGGTGCGCCGGTTGCTGCGGCGGCTACTGGAACGCGAAGGGTACGTCGTACTCGAAGCGCGCCATGGCGTGGACGCGCTGCAACTGTGGCATGAACACGCAGGCGTCATCGACGCCGTCCTCACCGACTTGCGAATGCGGGAGATGTCGGGGAGTGCGCTCGCTCAGCGACTGCGTGCAGACGATGCATCGCTTCCCATTGTTTTCATGTCGGGCTATGCCGATAGCGATGCGAGCGATCCGGGCATTTGCAATGGCAGCTACCTGGCCAAGCCGTTCTCCAAAGCGCAGCTCCTTTCGATGATCGCGACGGTGCTCGACGGCTGCGCGGTGGGTGCGACGCTGTCTATCGACCGTCCGCCGGTGGCACCCGCCGCGTAGGGGGTGCGGCGCGCTGGGCAGGAGTGCGCCCGGGAATCGCGCATCGGCAGCCTCGCGCAGCGAAGAAAGCGCAGCGATGGGGTCGTAGCCGTCGGCGACCGGGCGCCAGTGCTTGGCGAGCATGCGCCCGTCATCGTCGCGCGGCGATGGCCGGCCGTGGTGAGAGAGTATCGCGTCGACCAGCGGAGTGATTGCGGGTCTCCACACCTCAAGCCTGTCCTCCTGTAGCGGCGAACGGGCCAGGCCGTTGACAACTCCATCGGCGATCCTGCTACAGACCGCCGCCATCGTATGCCCGGAGTCATCCCGCTCAGGCTTGCCCCACCGCCACCGCGATAACTCCAGCAAACGCTCTTCTGCGGCACAGACCTCAGTTGACGAAACCACACGAACCGACTATCCATTAATCCGGATATGCGGATATTCTACCGGTGACCTCGCCCCGACTCGCCATACACGACCGGCTCTCCGAGCTGGCCGACGCCACGCGCTGTCGCCTGCTACTCGTGCTCGAGCGGCAGGAGCTCACGGTCGGTGAGTTGTGCGCAGCGCTGCAACTGCCGCAAAGCACGGTGAGCCGACACCTGCGCATCCTCGCCGACGAAGGGTGGGTGACGTCGCGAGCGGAGGGGGCAAGCCGGTGGTACCGCCGGGCCGTGTCGCTGGACGACGAAGCGCGTGCGCTCTGGGCGCTGGTACGCGGACCAATGTCAGCCGCACCGGCGACGTTGCACGACACGGCGCGGGTGGACGCGGTGCTCTCGGCGCGCCGCGCACGCAGCGAGGCGTTCTTCGCCACAGCCAGTGCGGAGTGGGATGCGACTCGCGCCATGCTCTTCGGTGCGCGCGCCGATCTCTCCGCGGCCTTCGCGCTGCTGGACCCGGCGATGATCGTTGGCGATCTGGGATGCGGGACTGGGGCGCTCACGGCGGCACTCGCGCCGCATGTCGCGCATGTGCACGCCATCGACGGGTCGCCGGCGATGATGGCGGCGGCGCGTTCACGACTTTTGGGCGCCGACAACGTGACGCTGGCCGAAGGATCGCTCGAGACGCTGCCGTTGCCCGATGCATCGCTTGACGCAGCGGTGCTGATGTTCGTCCTCCATCACGTGGCGGACCCATTGCGCGTGCTCACGGAAGCGCGTCGTGTGTTGCGACCGGATGGGCGACTGCTCATCGCCGACATGCGCGCGCATGCGCACGAGGAATATCGACAACTGATGGGACACGTCTGGCTCGGCTTCGAGGCCGATGCGCTCTCGACGTGGTTGGACGCCGCCGGATTCTCCGGCGTGCGCTACGCGGAACTGCCGGTCGATGCCGACTCGTCCGGCCCCGCGTTGTTCTCAGCAACGGCGCGCGCCGCCGTCCTGGCAATGCCGACTGCCGGTCCGTACGTCGGCTGACTGTGTACGAAGTACCAATCACACTCGCATCAACATGCAGCGCATACCGCGCCACCTACCGCACCATCCCTTTCGAGGAATACACGCAATGGCAACAGCAGTGATGACGGAGCATGGAGTTTCCGCGCTGACGGCGTTGGATCGCCCGGCGTTTGCAGTAAAGGACCTCTCGCTCGCCGAGTGGGGGCGCAAGGAGATCCGTCTCGCAGAATTCGAGATGCCGGGGCTGATGGCGTTGCGCGTGGAGTACGCCGGCACGCATCCGCTCAAGGGCGCGCGCATCATGGGCTCGCTGCACATGACCGTGCAGACGGCGGTGTTGATCGAGACGCTGGTGGAACTGGGGGCGGATGTGCGCTGGGTGTCGTGCAACATTTTCAGCACGCAGGATCATGCGGCGGCGGCTGTGGCGGTTGGTCCGAACGGCACAATCGACGCGCCCAAGGGGACGCCGGTGTTTGCGTGGAAGGGCGAGACGCTCGAGGAATACTGGTGGTGCACGGAGCAGGCGCTGATGTGGTCCGATGGCGGTGGCCCGAACCTGCTGCTCGATGACGGTGGCGACGCGACACTGCTGGTGCATCGCGGTGCGGAATTCGAGCAGGCGGGCGTGATCCCCGGCTTCGATGCGGACAACGAGCCGGAAGAGTGGGGTGTGATTCTCGACCTGCTGCGCGCCGAGCAGAAAAGGAATCCGGGGCGCTGGACGAAGGTGCTGGCGGCCATTCGCGGCGTGTCGGAAGAGACGACGACAGGCGTGCATCGTTTGTACGAGATGGAGCGCGCGGGCACACTCGCCTTCCCGGCCATCAACGTCAACGATGCCGTGACGAAGTCGAAGTTCGACAACCTGTACGGCTGCCGTCACAGCATCATCGACGGATTGAACCGCGCGACGGACGTGATGCTTGCGGGCAAGATCGCGGTCGTGATGGGTTACGGCGACGTGGGCAAGGGGTGCGCGCAGGCGCTCAAGGGGCAGGGTGCGCGCGTGATCATCACCGAGATCGATCCGATCTGCGCGCTGCAGGCCGCACTCGAAGGCTATCAGGTCACGACGCTCGAAGACATCGTGGACGTAGCGGACATCTTCATCTCGGCGACGGGCAATAAGAACGTCATCACCGTCGAGCACATGAGTCGCATGAAGGACAAGGCGATCGTTGCGAACATCGGGCACTTCGACAACGAGATCGACATGGCTGGTCTCAAGAAGGTCGAAGGAATGAAGCGCATCAACATCAAGCCGCAGTATGACGAGTTTGTGCTGCCGAACGGCCGCTCGATTCTCATTCTGGCCGAGGGTCGTTTGATGAATCTCGGCTGCGCGACGGGTCACCCGAGCTTTGTTATGAGCGCGAGCTTTACGAACCAGGTGCTGGCGCAACTCGAGCTGCATGCCAACGCAGAGCGGTACGGCAAGAAAGTGTTCACGCTGCCCAAGCATCTCGATGAGAAGGTGGCGCGATTGCACCTGGACAAGCTGGGTGTGAAGCTCACGACGCTGAACACCGAGCAGGCGGCGTACCTGGGCGTGAACGCGCAGGGACCGTTCAAGCCGGAGCATTACCGGTACTAGAGCGCGGACGCGTGTTCGGTTCGGCGGCGGGTATCGCTGACGGACTGACGCGACTGCATGCAGAAACAGCCACCGAATCCCGGTGGCTGTTGACTGTTTGGATGAAGTGTTGTCGCCGCTATCATGTCGGGCGCGAAATGCCCCGCCCTTTCAACCGCACTGGTGAATTTGCAGTGCCGACGCCTGTCACTGCGTCGTGAAAAGGGCCTCGATGCGGTTTTGCATACTCTGCGCGGCGTGGAGCCGGTTTGGTGCATTGAGAATGGGGCGACCCACCACGATGTAGTCAGCACCATTTTTGAAGGCTTCTTCAACATCAACGGTGCGCTTCTGATCGTCTTCGCCAGTGTTGGATCCGGGTCGGACACCGGGCACAACAATGAGAAAGTTGGCCCCAAGATTCTGCCGAAGCCGTCGTGACTCGAGTCCGGATGAAATCACGCCGTCACATCCCAGGGCCAATGCACGACGGGCGCGTGATAGTACAAGCTCGGCGATGTCCGTCTGGAATCCCAGCGAAATCATGTCTTGTTCGTCCAGGCTCGTCAGAACGGTGACGGCGAGAATGTGTGTTTCGCCCTTCTCCTTGCACGCTTCGCGCAGGATCTCGTCATTGCCATGCACCGTTGCGAACTTGACTCCTTTTCCCTGCAGTTGCCGGACCGCAGACGCGACAGTTCGAGGAACGTCGAAAAACTTGATGTCCGCAAAAACCTGCTTGTTCTGATCACGCAGCCAGGTGATCATCTCGAAATAGTTGCCGCTCATCAGCATCTGCAGGCCAAGCTTGTAGAACCCGACGCTTGCGCCGAGCTCCGACACAATCGCTTTGGCCTCGTCAGCACTCTCCACATCGAGAGCGACGATCAATCGTTCACTTACCGGAATCGATTTTTCTGAGAGAAGGCTGCTGTTCGACACGTCTGCCACATCGAAAGGGTGATCCACAACGGCGAGCGACATCAACCCCTCCCGTGAGAAAAAACAGAAAAGCCGGGCACGACGGCAGTATTGCCTTAGGCTGACGGATAAGAAGACATGCGTTTCTTCGTCCCGTCTCGCAGGGCGATCTCGTTACCGGGTTCCATCGGTCGATCAGTCGCACAGCAAGAGCATAGTGATACCACAAAAGAGGTTTCGCAAGCTCGTGGACTGGCAGAATAACTGCACGCCGACCTGCGTGACGCTTGTGGCGTGCATCGCTAATCGACATCCACAGATAGGCAACCCACAGCAGCGCGCGCTGTCGTGTCAGGCCGTGTTCCGCCGCCGTCCGAGCATGCCCACGATCATCAGCCCGCCGGCCACCAGCAGCACGGTCGACGGTTCGGGCACGACCGCCACATCGCGTCCGTTCACGACCCGATCATACGCGGCGTCGGCGATGAGTTGCTGCACCACGGTGGTCGCATGTAGCTGGTCCACGAAGAGCGCACTGCTGCACGCCTGCGGATTGAAGGCGAGCAGCAGGAAGCAGGGGGTGGTGGTGTCGGTGATGCCGTAGCGCCTGCCACCGGTGTCCGCATCACGCTGGATGTTGGTGAGCAGGTTGTTGAGGCTCAGGCCATACGCATTCACACCGGGCACGAAGCTCAACTGTTGAATACTGGCGCCAAGCAGCTGATTGAACGTGTCCGTGAGAGACGACGCAATGGCCGCATCCGCCGGATTGGTGCCGAACAGCGGCGTCGCGCCGACGTCCGGGAGCAGCGGGAAGAGAAAATTGCGCGCACCGCCTGCATAGAGCCCGTTGGCCAGCAACGCGATGTTGCTGACGGCGGTGCGCATCGCACCCAGGCGCTCCAGCGGATCGATGAGCGCAACTGCGCTGGAGACCTCGTTCGCTCCGCCCCAGAGCACGTACAATCCGCTCTGATCCGCGACACCGGATGAGTCTTTGGCGTAGCGCGCCCCTTGGGCGAGCATACCGGTGAGCGATGCGAACGAGCCGAGTGCGCCGGTAGTCGCGCCACCGACCGCGTAGTTACCGCCGGACCCGAACCAGGCCGGCGCCGCCGCGCCGGAGAGTCGAAGCTTTCCGGCAAAAAGTTCGGACCAAACAGGTCCATTGGAGAAGCGACCCGCTGCATACGGCGGCGCGGTTGGATTGCCGAGTCCACCGGCGAGGGCCAGTCCCGTGGCATTACCGGTGTCGGTGAAACTGTCGCCAAAGAACCAGAGACTGCTGAATTGGGCCGACGCCTGCGACGGGACCGCCGCGACCAGCGCAAAGGCGCTCGCCATGAGGGAGAGGACACGACGCCGGATGCGCACAAACGGTCGATGCATTGGATGGAACCTCATTCGGAAAGAGCGGCAGGTGACGCGCGCCCCATCATGCAGCATGCGGCGCGCACGGGTACACGCGCAAAGCTGCACGCGGGACGCGTCTCGTCAATCACCCGCACTGAGCCTTCCGTTGCAGTCCACACGAGGTCTGTGTGATCTATCCCGCCGACCTGCGCGGAGGGTCGATTAGCTTCTTGCGCATGCCGCCCGTTAGCGTCCCATCCCACTACCGTTTCCTGGCGAGGCTCCTCGTGCTCAGCGCGCTGGGCGCGACGCGCGCAGCCATGGCGCAAGCAACCGTGCCGGGCGGGCCCAACATCGAACCGACGCGCATTCGCTACGGCACCTTCGAGTACGTGCTGTCGGTCGTGCGCGGCGGCGAGGAGCAGATCATGGGAACGCTCGTGGACGAGATCCTGCCCATCCGTGGCGACGATCCGGTGATAAACCGGGTGCAGACCACGCGGCGCAGTGGCGGTGTGGTGGTGGACAGCACGGTATCCGATGCGCAAACACTCGCGCCGCGTTGGCATCATGGCGTGCAGCCGCAGCGCGCGGTTTTGCTCGAGTTCGACGGAACGCGCATTCGTGGTCGCGTCACACCAGCGAATGGCGCTTCGCGCATGCTCGACACTATGGTCGCCGACGTGTTCTTCGACGCGTCGAACTGGGACCTTGCCGTGCGTGCGCTCCCACTCGAGGAGGGTGATGCGGCAGTGATTCAGGTGTACGACATCGATCAGCAGTTGCAGCGCTACCACGTGCGTGTGGCGGACCGCGAAGCGCGTGGGACTGGGTTCATCGTGCACGCCGTCGTTCAGCTTGGACGCGGCAACGAGGCGCACGTATGGTTCGACGACGTCACGCGCACCGTGTTGCGCATCGAAACGCCGATCGGTCCCGACGTACTGTTGCGTCAGGTGCTCAAGCCGCGGTCGTGAAGGTGGCCCGCGATGTCTTCCACCCACAGACGAATGCCCTTGACGGTCAGGTGCACGGGAGCTCCGCGTGGACGACTCAGGGACGCACGATCACAGCAATCACGATGACGAAGAGCAGCAGCGTCGGCACTTCATTGATCCAACGACAGGCCTTTTCGCTGAGCACGTAGTCGCCCGCGGCGAACTTCTTGCGCGTCCATGACGCGAGGCCGTGGTAGCCGAGCAGCAGGACGATGGCGCCGAGCTTGGCGTGCATCCACGGCTGCTGAAGCAGCATTGGCTGCTTGACGAGCATCGTGATGCCAAGTCCGATCGCGATGACCATGGCCGGGTTCATGATGGCGCGAATGAGCCGACGCTCCATAACCACGAGCGTCGCGGTGACCGTCGGACTATTTCGCTGCTGGACGTGGTACACGAACAGCCGGAAGATGTAAAACAGCCCCGCATACCACGCGATGACCGCAATGACATGCCACGCCTTCAGCCAGAGATATCCGTTTCCGCTCATGGCGGGAATGCTGTCCTGCCGACGACGCAAACGCCAGAGCCCGGTGCGACGAACATGGCGTCGTGGAGAGGCGACGTTCCGCTCGCGGTACGTCTACCCTATGCGAGGACGCTTGTGCTGGTGAAGCTGTGCGAGTCTTGCCTCCTCCTCAACGCTGGTGAACAAGCCGTCGGCAATGGCGGCAATCTCGTCCGCTTCGCGCCAGCGATCCTCGAGCTCGCGCAGATGGGCCGTCGCGGAAGCGCGTGCCTGCACTATCACAAACCGTGTCCAGTTGGTTGGGATGTCCTCAATGCGGCGTGCGAGGATCTCCAATCCGTAGCGCATCGCGGCGGCCTCCGCGGCGACGGCTCCTTCCCGGATGTCGCCGCGTGCGCTGACCTCGCGCGCGGCGCCGGCGGTGTCGTCGTGCGGCAACGGATCGAGCCAGTCGTGCTGCGCAAAGAACTCCTGGCATTGCGCCAGTGCGATGTCGTGACTGCGCACGACGCGCAGGCCGGCCAGCGTGGCACCCGGTGGCGCCATCAGGCAGAGATGGATCGGAATCGTCACCTCGCCCGCGTGCACCAGCATATCGCCCGCCGCGTCCAGTGCGGCGTGGGCTGCGTGTACGACGCCGGCGATGGCATTTTCCACCGGGATGGCGGCAAAGTCGGCGTCGTGCGTGAGCGCGCGCGCGACTGCGTCGGGGAAGGTGCGACATGGCACCGAGATCGCACCGTCCGGCCACTGCCGGTCGATCGCCACTTCACTGAACGCACCGTGCTCCCCCTGAAACGCCACGCGCGGGATGGACGGGTCCAGATGCTGTCCGGTCGGGTCCGCGTCCGGCGCAAGACTCACAGCGCGCACTCCGGCCGCCCTACGCTCTTCGTTCATCCGTCGTTCGTCTTCCAGCTTGACCTCGGCCGAGCGCATCCGGCGCTGCCGGACGGCCTTCGACTGTTTGCCCATGGTCCACCTCCCGTCTCAATATCAAGCCTCGCAAGGTGTCCCTCAAATATGGCCATCTCAAACCGCGCACCGAGCGAACCCCGTCTGTCGTGTCCTGCACGTGTGCAGCCAGCCAGGCGTCACGCGCTCGCGTCCAACCGTTGTCGCAGCGCACGATCATGCGCGTACGTCTCCCGCCAGGCGAACGGCGCACGCAGCGCGCCAGTCCACTCCGCCGACTGCATGCGCAGTGGCAGCCGCTCACGTCGTCGCAGGGTGTTGAGGAAGCGGCCGACCATCCATGCCAGCCACGTCCCGAGCGCGTAGCGCACGACGGCGCCACGTTGCCCGGGTGCCGCGCGCCATCGCTGCAGCAGGTAGACGCCGAACGCGCGTCCGTTGTCGTTGAGCTGCCGCTGCAGCGCGCCCATGTCGCGGCGGTGATGATGCCGCACGATCGCCATCGGCTCATAGCGCGCCACTCCGCCCGCCACCAGCACTCGATGGAACAGGTCGAGGTCACCGGCGCCATGGGACGGTGTGCCCACGTCGAGCGCCGTGTCGAATCCGCCCAGCGCCTCGAGGACGCCTCGCCGCAGCGACATATTCGCTCCCGCACCGAGATGATGCGCGCCGAGCATCGTGTGCATGTCCAGCGTCGCGCCGGCAAGCGTTCTGGTGTCGAATCCCTTGCCCATGCCTCCGTAGACGTCCTCGAACATCACCTGTGCCGCGGTGTCGAGCGCCGCGGGCAGGATCAGCCCCGTCACCAGTTGCACGTCGGGATCAGCGAAGGCGGCGGCGATCGCGGATACCCAGTGACGGTCAACTTCCACATCGTCATCGGTGTAGGCAATGATGTCGTGTCTGGCCTCATGCAGGCCGCGATTGCGTGCCCAGTCGAGCCCCGGTCGCGGTTCGATGACATGCCGCAGCACGTTACGTGCACGCGGGTCCGTCGCCAGCAGCGCCGCGACCAGCGCTGCGGTGTCGGTGCCCGATGGCGCGTTGTCCACCACAATCACCTCGTACGACTCGTGTGCCACTGCCAACAGCGACTCGAGGCACCGACGTAACGACGTCGTGCGGTCGCGCGTACACACGACTACGCTCACCGCCGCCTTGCGGGTCTGGTCGTGAGATGACAGCGAACCGTGATGTGACAGCGCCTCGCGAACGGCAGCGCGGTCCACCGCCGCTCCAAGCTGCCGCGCGAGCTCGCGCTGCAGCATGTCGGCGGTGAAGCGCGATGGCGCTGGGTGCAGCAGCAGCCAACCCACGGGCCGGCCGCGCAGTCTCACGAATACGCGCACGATACCCGTGGTCGCGATGATCTCCGGCGTGGCAGCCTCGCGCAGCTCCCACTCGAGCAGGTGCTGTGCCTGCCGTGCGCCATCGGGCGTGACGGCCGACTGTATCGCGCTCACGGGTGCGTTTGTGTCGCGCCCACAGGCTCGCCGACTTCGCGCGGCATCGCAGACTCGGCAACCGTAGCTGCACGTTGCGCCGAGCGCGCAGGCGCGAGGCGGAACGGCACGGCAAGCTCCGTGGCAAGCAGTCGGCGCAGGTGACCACCGTGCAACCGCTCCGCCTCCGGACGAGGGGCACTTGTGCCGATCTCCACTCCATGGAGATGTATCGTGATCGATTCGGGGCGGATATTGTCGAGCAGCCGTTCCGCCTGCTCGATGCCGGCGCCAAGCTCAACGTCGCATCGCGTGGCGCGCGCCGCGAAGGCGGCGTGCGCCGCCTCCGCGTCTGCGATGCGCTCCTGCAATGTCGCCGGCGAACCGGATTCGGACGCCACGCCACGCCAGTACTGGCTCACCAGCAATCCTCCCTGCAGCACGCGCCAATGTCCGCGCAGTTTCAGGCGTTCCATCAGGCGAAGCAGGGGCAGGACGAGTGCTGGAACGATGGTCGAGAGCGACTCGCTGAAGCCGATTGTGTGCGCCAGCTGGAAGTACCGCCACTGTCGCGGTGCACGTCCACCGAGATCGAGTACCATGACCAGTTCCGGCCACCGCTGCAGCAACCGCACGTCAGCCCGTCCCTCCGCGGCCTTCCGCGGCAGCAGACGGGCGGTGTCGCGTATCTCGTGATGCATTCCGCCACCTACACGCGTGAACACGGCCCGCGCGCCGGCGCGGAACAGCCGCAGGCCAAACTCCGAATCCTCGTGACAGTCACCAAGCGCCGCATCGACTCGCAGCTTAAGATCGAGCACCGAGCGCGACCATCGCAACTGCTGCTTGAGATAGCCGCTCCAGTCGGTGGGTGTCGTGCCACGCGCGAGAATCGCCGGCACGTACACGCCGCGCCATCCGCCAACCGCGTACAACATGGTCAGGTACAGGTCCTCGGCATCGTGATCGGGGAATCCACCGACGTCCGCGAGGGCGGTGCTGCGATGCACGCAGTGGCTCCCCATGACGATGGCATGCCCGAGAGCGTAGCTCGCCATCAGGTGGGACGAATAGTATGCGTACGTTTCTTCTGCGGCGCCCTGCGCAATGAAACTCGCGCTCTGATTGTAGTAGACCTGCGCGGGCTGTGCGAACGCGATGGCCGGATCGGCGAAGTAACCGAGCGTCCTCGTAAGATACGTTGGCTCGGGTACGTGGTCAGTGTCGAAAGCGGCAATGACGTCGTCGCCATCGTAGCCCACTTTCCGGAGCCATGCGTTGTAATTGCCGTGCTTGCTATGCGCCCGATACGTGCCTGTCGGCGTATTGAACCGGCCGATGCCATCCCGGGAGAAGTGCCGAACGCCGAGCTCCGCGCACCGCGTCTTCACCGCTGGATCATCGCCCTCATCGAGGAGCCACGTGTCATGTGCTTTCCGCATGGCCACGAGGGCGCGCAGTGTCAGCTCGAGCATCTCGAGTGGCTCGTGACCCGACACGAACGTCGTCACGGCCGCCACCCGCAAATCGGCGCGCGGTGGCATGGCGACCGGGCGACACCTGCGGGGCAGCACGACCCAGCGAACTCCCCACACCATCACTTGCAGCGTCACCAGCAACAACAACGCCAGCGAGACCACGCGCATAGGGCCTGCGAGTATGGCGCGCGTCCACACCACGCCGAAGCCGACGATCACCAGCGCCGCAATCGTCGTCAACGCGATGTACAGCCGCCGCTCTCGACGCGTCATCACCGCTTCATTGTGCACCCGCGCGGATTCCGTTGCGGTCGCGGCCACGTACTCCGCGCCTGGCAGCCGATGGCGCGTCCGAGTGCTCAACGAAGCGTCGCCTGCAGATCGATCGGATTGATCGCTGCTGCCGAGCACATTCACCATCCAGTTTGCGGAGTCCGACACCTGAGCACACTCCGCCCGGGACACTGGGGCAGCAGCGGTTGTAGTGTCGGTAAGTCCGCGCAACCTCATCGCAACTTTAATGCCGAATCCGCCGGCCCACAGTCAGGATATTGCTTACCAACAGTGTCCTGACGCATACGAACTCAGCCGTCAGCACGGCTGTGTACGCTCGCCTGTGTCGCTCGCGTTATAGCGCGAGCGTTATGTAATATTGTCTCGGCATTGATACGGCGGGCAGCAGAGAATCTGTCGGCTTCGTTTCTTCGCTATTTTGGTACTTCATTGGATCGCCAACGGCAGTCTCAGCCATACCCGCGCAGCAAATAAGCTGACTGCGACATCCCGAAGCGACGGTCAGTTGTTGACAGATGAACGCGCGCGCCCTACGATACGATCAACATGCCAACCGTTTTCGCACCCAGCCGCTATTATTTTACGCCGTCCCTCATGGGCCACGGCGCAAGGGCTGCGCGCGACTGACGCGCTGACATTCCCGAACGACCGCAAGGCCTGTGCAGAACGCACGGGCCTTCGTTGTTTCGAGGCCCGGCAGCACGACCTCCGCGGGTACACCCACCCTGAGGAGCTCGATGATCATCGTGACAACCGCCCATGTGTCCCCCGACGCCCTCGACCGCATCGTCGAGCACGTGGAAAGCGCAGGCATGAGAGCACACGTCAGTCGTGGCGAGCACCGCACGGTGATCGGCTGCATCGGCGACGATGCCAAACTGAGCGAGCTGGCGCTCACGCAGCTCGATGGCGTGGAGCGCGTCATCCCTGTGCTTAAGCCTTATCGTCTGGCCTCCAGGGACTTCAAGGCCGGCCCCACCACCATCCGCTTCGGCGATGCGGCTGGTACCGTCGTCGGCGGCCGCGAGATCGTCGTGATCGCCGGTCCGTGCTCGGTGGAAGGGCGCGACATGCTGCACGACACGGCGCACGCGGTGCAACGTGCCGGTGCGCGGATGCTTCGCGGCGGGGCCTTCAAGCCGCGCAGCTCGCCGTACGCGTTCCAGGGGATGGGCGAACCCGGACTGCAACTCCTGGCCGACGTGCGCGCCATCACGGGCATGCCGGTGGTAACCGAAGTGATGGATCCGCGACAGGTGGAATTGGTCGCCTCGTACGCTGATGTGCTGCAGATCGGCGCGCGCAATATGCAGAACTTCGCCTTGCTCACCGAAGTTGGTAAAGTGCAGCGACCGGTCCTGCTCAAGCGTGGCCTTTCGGCGACAATCTCCGAATTGCTCATGGCCGCCGAGTACATCATGGCGCAGGGTAATGGCGACGTGATACTGTGCGAGCGCGGCATTCGCACCTACGAGACGGCCACGCGCAACACGATGGACATCGCGGCCATCCCCGTACTCAAGCGCGAAACGCATCTGCCGGTGATCGTGGATCCGAGTCACGCCGGCGGTCGCGCTGATCTGGTGGCTCCCCTGGCGCTGGCAGCGATCGCAGCCGGCGCGGACGGACTCATCGTCGAAGTGCATCCGGAGCCGACCAAGGCAAGGTCGGACGGTGAGCAATCGCTCGAGCCCTCCGCGTTCGCGGCCATGATGCAGCAGGTGCGCGCGGTGGCCCTCGCCGTCGGCCGCACGATTGCCAGCGAGGCTTCGTCTTCAGCTGTATCGTCAGCCGGTTCTTCCGCACGGAGTGCAGCATGATCGCCAGCGTCATCGGTCCGTCCAGTATCCAGCCCTCGGTTCTGCAACCGTCGGACACGGCGTCGTCGAGCACGACCGCATCGTCCGCAACGACCGCGTCCGCCACCGCTCCCTCGTCTGCCACCTCGCCAGACGCCTCGCCGCCTGACGGTTCACTCGACGCCATCCGCGCCGAGATCGAGCGCGTGGACCAGACGATCATCAGGGCGATCGCGGAGCGCATGGAGTTGGCGCGCGCGGTGGGACGCGTGAAGGCGCGCGCCGGTCAGCCCGTGACCGACCCCGCGCGTGAAGCAGCCGTCGTGGCGCGCGCCGCAGCACTGGCGCGCGACGCCGGACTGCCGGAGGAAGAAATCCGCGCGCTCTATTGGCAACTGATCGCGCTTTCCCGTCGCGCACAAATGAACGCCTAGTCGCGCCGCCTCACCGTATTCGCTTTCTCCTGCGGACGACGACGAAACCAGCTCGCGACAAGATAGAACTCGTCAAGATCATGCGTGGGAATGTCCGCACCGCTGGCATCCGGACCGTCGAATATACGGTGTGCCAGCCTCTGCACTGATTGCCGCTCCTCCGCCGTCACCGGCGCCGGCACCTCTGCACGCACGGTGCCGCGTCGAATGAGATAGACCCACTCATTGCCGTCCGCGCCCGTGGCGCGATACTCGAACGTCAGCCGATCCACATTGGCGTGAAAATGCTGCACGCGCTCGTGCAGCCACGCCACGCGCTCCAGGCGGTCGCGCACGACACCGGCCCGCTCGAACTCAAGCCGCTGCGCCGCCTCGAGCATCGCCAACTGCAGGCGCCGCACGGGCTCGTCGCTGCGCCCTTCGAGAAAGGCGCGCACCATCACCGCCACCTCGCGATAGGCGCCGCCGTCTCCGGCGCCGATGCACGGACCCGCGCAGGTGCCCAGATCATGGCGCAGACATCCCGGCGCACGCGTGCGCACCGCACGCCCGCGGGTGCGCGCCGTCTCGTGCGCAAACCAGAGCGCCCCTTGCGACCCGTCGCGACGGGTGTCCTCCAGCGTGCAATCACGGATCCCTGTCGCGTCGGCCAGCGCCCGCACCGCCTCGCGCAGCTGACCCACCCGACGGAACGGACCGAAAAGCGCGATGGCCGTGGGGTCGTCTGAACGCGGCACCACACGCAACCCCGGCACGGCGCCGCCGGTGAGCGCGACGTACCCGCGCGGCCATTCATCGGTCACCATCATCGCGTTGAACGGCGGACGATGCGCCTTGATCAGCCGCAGCTCGCGCAACAATGCACCGAACTCGGTGTGCGTGTACTCCCACTCGATGTGAAACGCATGTCGAAGAATGCGCGCGGCCTTGTTGCGCCGTCCCTTGGCGCGAAAATACGACAGCAGTCGGGTGCGCAGCCGACGCGACTGTCCCACGTACAACACCATGCCGGTGGAACCGAGCATGCGGTACACGCCGGGGCGCGCCTCGCACCCGGCGCGCACGATCTCGCGCAGCGCGCGGCGCTGTGTTGGTGTCGTCTGTGACGGGCGCACATGCAGACGCTTGATCGTGCCAGGTGCGTCGACGTCGGAAGGGGTTTCCACCCCTCAATCCTAGTCGCGACCCGGCGGTGGCGCGAAGTTCCGATCGTAGGCCAACTCATCGCGGAACGTCGACGCTTCACGTCGGATCGTCACCAGCTCCGGCTCCGGAATCTTCTCGACGTGGCGGATCATCATGGACATGCGTGGATGCGCGGCGAACCGCGCACGGTGCCGATCGAGAAAATCCCAATACAGCAGGTTCACCGGACAGGCCGTCGCACCGGTACGCTGCTTCACATCGTAGCGACATCCCTTGCAGTAGTTGCTCATTCGGTTGATGTACGCGCCCGAGGCGACGTACGGCTTGGACGCCAGCGCGCCGCCGTCGCCCCACGTGCCCATGCCGGCCACGTTCGGCAGCTCCACCCACTCGTACGCGTCCGTGAAGGCGCTCCAGTACCAGCGCGACAGCGCCGCCGGTTCCACGCCCAGCAACGTGGCGATGTTGCACTGCACCATCAGTCGGCCGATGTGATGCACGCGTCCATGATCGCGCACGGACCGGATGCTGTCGGCGAGACAGCGCATGCCGCACGCCACACCGGTTTCCCCCGATTCTTCGTACGCTTCACCATCCGGCGCCCAGAACCAGCGCGGCAACGGCTGTGTCGCCTGGAGCGCATTGGCAGCACGCAGCCCGGGCATCAACTGCCAGTACATGCCGCGGATATACTCGCGCCATCCAAGCACCTGCCGGATGAACCCCTCCGCTGACGCGATCGGCACCAGCCCTTCGCGAAACGCACGTTCGGCGCGCTGTACCACCTCGAGCGGATGCAGCAGCCCAACGTTCAGCAGCGACGACAGCGACGAGTGCAGCAGATCGGCCGCACCGTGCACCAGCGCATCTTCGTACGGTCCGAACTCCGGCAGCCGCTCGACCATGAATCGCTCGAGCCACGCCTTGGCGTCGGCGCGCGTGACGGGCAGCGCAAACGAGTCCACTGCACCCCACCGTCCGCGCCAACGTGCGACCCGTTGCATGATCGCGCGCGTGGTGTCGTCGGGCGCGGTGGCGAAGCGCGGCGGCACCGGTCGTCCCGGCGGCCATGGCTTCCGGTTCTCTGCGTCGAAATTCCACGTCCCACCGGTCGGCTTGCCATCCGGCTCCATGAGGATGCGGTGCTTGCGGCGCATCTCGCGGTAGAACCACTCCATACGGTACTCCTTGCGCCCCGCCGCCCACATCGTGAACTCGCCGCGCGTCGCCAGAAACCCGCGATCCTCCCGGAGCAGCAGCGAAATGCCCTCCGCGTCGAGAAAGCCTCGCGCACGCTCGAGCTCCTCGACCATGTCCTGCTCGCGTCCGTCTGTCGCGACCACGCGCGTTGCCCGGAGCTCCACCGCAACCGCGCGCAGTCCCTCGGCGTACGACGGCACACGGCGGAACTCCACGCGATGCCCAGCTGCCGCGAGCGCGTCGGCAAAGTGTCGCATGGCCGACAGCACCAGCACCAGCTTTTGTCGATGCCATGGCAGCGACGCGCCCTTGGCCACCGATTCGAGGAACACGATGACCACGTCCTCGCGCGGTATGCGGGGAATGTTGGCCACCGCGCGCGAGCATTCCCACGGGGCGACAAACGCAACTGTCAGGGGCGACGACGTGGGCCGTTTCATAGTGTGAATAAGGAGCGGATGGCATCGCGCTGTTCCCTAATCGCGCGACAGACCCCATTCTCTGGGTGCAGCGGGTGGAACGATGCGGGACGGCGGCCCGTCGTCGTCGAGCCCGCGCACTTAGGGGGAACTGTGCGGATAGCGGACGCTGGCGGGCAGCGATCATCGATTCAGGAACGACGAGATGCGCACACCCATGGTGGCGGCGAGTTTCGGCGTCTGTCCTGCTACCTGACCATTTTTCTCCTGCTGGTCTCGTGCGGCACCTCGCGGGCCCGTACCGCAAAAACGGCGCCGCGCACACCGGCGGATCGCGTACTGCTGGTCATCAACTCGCGAAGCCGCGACAGCGAAACGATTGGCCGCTACTACGCGGCGCGGCGCGGCATCGCGGCAAGTCACATCGTGCATGTGGACATGCCCACCGACGACGAGATCGGAGAACTCGCGTTCCGCTCCGCGCTGCTCGATCCGGTGGAGGAGGCGATCGATACACTCCCTGTGCGCATCGATTTCATCGTGCTCACAAAAGACATTCCGATCCGTATCGAGGGGCGCAACGGCTACAGCGTGGACGCCCTGCTCGGCGGTATGCACCTGCCCGTGCCGCCCATGGTCGGATTCGATTCGACGTGGCTCGCGCGCTACCAGAGTCCGTACTTCGATGCGCGCGAGCCGTTCAACAGCGATCGCTTCGCGATGTACCTCGTCACACGGCTGGATTGCGGTCAGCTCTCCGACTGCCTTGCGCTGGTTGATCGGTCGATGGCTGCACGTCCCGTGCGCGGCCCGTTCTTTCTCGATGCCACGCCACCGAACACCAGGGCCGACGGCTACGCCGAGATCAATCGCGGCATGTATGCGGCCGCGTTGCGACTGCAGCTGAATGGCCTCGACGTGCAGATCGATACGACCGCGCGCTTTGTCGCACCGACGCAGCCGGTGATGGGCTATGCGAGCTGGGGGAGCAACGACGTGCGCTTCGACAGCAACGCCTATCACGCCGTGCGCTTTCTGCCGGGCGCGCTGGCGGAAACGTTCGTGTCCACCAGCGCGCGTACGTTCGGGCCGGTCACCGGTGGGCAGAGCCGGATCGTCGATCTCATCGCGCAGGGCGTGACCGGTGTGAAAGGCTACGTCAGCGAGCCCGGCACCTTCGCACTCGCCGTTCCCGGCGTGATCTTCGATCGGTACGTGCGCGGATTCACGCTCGCGGAATCGTTCTACGCCGCCTCACGCATGATCCTTTGGAAGGACATTGTGATCGGCGATCCACTTTGCGCGCCGTACGCCATGACCGTGCAGCCACCGCCGCGACAATAAGTGCCCGCGGCGATGGACGCGGTCAGTTCGACTCGTCCGTGTCCATCTGACCGCTGAGTGATCGCGACACATGCGACCAGCTCATGCCGACCGCGAGCAGAATCGCCGTGCAGATCTCCACCACGTAGGTAATGCCGCGCGCGGATTTCGCACTGACAATACCTGTATCCAGCAGTAGCCAGACAACGCCGCCCGCCAGCGTCAGCACGAGCAACGAACCGGCAATGCCGATCGCTCGCCGCGTCGCGTTGAGGAACACCGCCCACCCCGCAAACAACCCGACGCCGGCCAGAAACTTGAGCGGCGCCGAGCCGGTGGATGGGGCGTTCCCGAGCAGCGGCGCGATCGCCCAGTGATAGTAGGAGACGCCGTCCGGATTGTACGTCAACAACACAAGGACCAACGCCGCGAACGCACGTGCCACAATGCCGCCCAATCCAGGTCCGCTTCTCGCCATATGTTCGTGCTGAGCCGGTCAGGGGATGTCGAACCGTTCGTGATGTGCTGCGCGGTGAAGTAACGTGATCTGACGGAACGTCGATCGCCGATCAGCGTCGACGATCGAGCAGAATCTGTGCGGCCGTGGCGACATCGGGCGACGGATGTTTGAGGTATCGGGTAATGAAGCGCGTTGACTCGCTGTCACCGTACCGCGACGCGAGATCCAGCGCGCACACCAGCGTGACCTGATCTTCGGCCGACTCGGCGATTGCCTTGAACATCTCGAAGCCGCGCTGATAGTTCAACGTGTTCGCGGTCGAGTCGGCGGCGGGGGGCAGCGGTGTGTCGAGCGCGACGCCGCCCCGACCGCTCGTGAAGAGCGGGTTGCGCACCGCGATGCAGGCGTCCATTGCCGTGGTCGTCCGTGTCACGAGACTTGAACCGCACGCCGCGAGGGTGCCCACAGCGACTGTGCTGGCCGCGAGCGTCCGCATGACACGGGCGCCGAACGAATGTTGCGCGCTCATGCCTTGATCACCCGCAGCGCGGCATCCACCAGATGCCCGGCCGTGATGCCGTACTCCTTATAGAGTGTCTGGTACGGTGCGCTCGCGCCGAACGTCTCGATCCCCACCACCGCGCCACGCCCGCCGACCCAGCGATACCACGACATGGGATGCGCCGCCTCGATCGCCACACGCGGTACGCCCGGCGGCAACACCTGATCACGATACTCCGCGCTCTGTTGTGCGAACAGCTCGAGCGACGGGCAGCTCACCACGCGCGCCGCGATTCCTTGCACCGCCAGCTGTGCACGCGCCGCACATGCAATCTCCACCTCCGAGCCGGTGGCCATCAACACCACCTCCGGTGCGTCGCCCGCGCTTTCGGCCAGCACGTATGCACCGCGTGGCACACCCGTGCGGATGCGCGCGCGCTCGTTGAGATAAGAGAGCTTCTGTCGTGTGAGCACGATCGCCACCGGTCCGCTGCGATGCGCCAACGCGGTGCGCCACGCTTCCGACACTTCGTCCGCGTCGGCCGGCCGGAGCACGACGAGATGGGGAATGCAGCGCAGCGCGGTGAGCTGCTCCACCGGTTGGTGCGTCGGACCGTCTTCGCCCAGTCCAATGGAGTCGTGCGTAAAGACGTAGATGACGCGCGCACCCATCAAGGCGGCCAGACGAATCGCCGGACGCATGTAGTCGGAGAAGACGAGGAACGTACCGCCGTACGGAATGATGCCGCCGTGCAGCGCCATGCCGTTCATGATCGCGCCCATCGCGTGCTCGCGAACGCCGAAATGGAAGTTGCGGCCACTCTGTACCGCCGGCGTGAAGTAGTTCGCGCCCTTGACGTTCGTCAGGTTGGAACCGGTGAGATCGGCCGAGCCACCGACAAGCTCCGGAATGTGCGGCGCGATGGCGTTGATGACCGTGCCCGACGCGGCGCGGGTTGCCACGTGCCCACTCTTCTCATCGAAGGTCGGGAAGGCGCCGGCCAGCCCGGGGCGCACCTCCCCGTTCTGACGACGCAGCAGTTCTGCCGCCAACTCGCTGTGTGCCGACTGATACGTGGTCCAGCGCGCCGACCATTCGGTGTGCGTTGCGGCCCGCTGGGCGACCTGTTCCTCCCAGTGCGCGCGCGCTTCGTCGGGCACATGAAACGCGTCCGGGTACTGCCAGCCGTACACCGCCTTCGTGAGTGCGATCTCGTCCGCGCCGAGCGGTTCGCCGTGCGCCTTCGCCGTATCCTGCCGGTTGGGCGAACCGAATCCGATGTGCGTGCGCGTGATGACCAACGTGGGCTTCGTGGTCTCCGCCTTGGCCTCAGCGATTGCGGTATCGATCTGCGCGATGTCGTTCACATCGGTGATGTGCAGCACCTGCCAGCCGTACGCGGTGAAGCGCATCGCGGCATCGTCGCTGCAGCTCAAGGCGGTGCTGCCATCGATGGTGATGCGATTGTCGTCGAAGAAGCCGATCAGTTTGCCCAGCTTGTTGTGTCCTGCGTACGACGCGGCTTCGTGCGAGATGCCTTCCATGAGGCAGCCGTCGCCGGCGATGAAGTACGTGTGGTGATCGATGATCTCATGGCCCGGGCGGTTGAACTCGGCGGCGAGATGCGCTTCGGCCACGGCAAAGCCGACGGCGTTGGCCATGCCTTGGCCCAGTGGTCCCGTGGTGGTCTCGACGCCGGGTGTGTGATGCACTTCCGGGTGACCGGGGGTGAGACTCTTCCACTGGCGGAATCGCTTGATCTCGTCAAGCGGCAGTGCATAGCCGGACAGATGCAGCGACGAGTACAGCAGCAGGGACGCGTGACCGACGGACAATACGAACCGGTCGCGGTCGGCCCAGTCCGGTGCCGACGGGTCATGACGCAGATGCCGCGTGTACAGCGCGTACGCGAGCGGCGCCAACGCCATCGGCGTGCCCGGATGACCGGACTCGGCGGCCTGCACGGCGTCCATGGACAGCGTGCGCACGGTATCGATCGCGAGACGCATGATCTCGGGCGTGACATTCAATGCAGCAGTCGATCCAGCGTTTGATGTAGCGGAAGGTGTAGCGGAAGGTGTAGCGGACACGAAGGCTCCGGAATCGTCGGTCTGAGGCCGGCGCTACCCGCTTCCCGGGGCGCCACGGCACGCGAAAGTTAGTCGGGCTCTCGCGCGCTGGTGGAGGGATTCAGACCACCGACGTCCCCGTGAGATAGCGATCGCGGGTGAGGTCGAGATGGTGCGCGAAGTGTCCCGCCGTGAGCCAGACCAGTGCGCGGACCGAGACTGAGACGCCGCCGGCCGTCCCAGTCGCCGCGATCGTACCGTCGTCCAGTGCACCGACGAGTGCCAGCGTGGCGCCGCGCACCGCCTCGATCTCGTCGAGCAGCTCGGTCGCTGTGCGCGAGCTGGCGCGGCTGTAGGGTACCCAGGCGTCCTGCTCGAACCCAGCCAGCGGTGTCTGATCGCCCCGCGCGATGCGCAGCAACCGATACGTGAAAACGCGCTCCGTATCCGCCACGTGCAGCAGCGACTCCGCCAGCGTCCATTTGCCGGGCGCGTAGGCATACTGGGCAAGCGCGGGGTCGGCACCGTCGAGCAGTCGGCGCAGCTGCGTGGTCTGCGCGCCGAGCAGCGCCATCAGATCGTCGTCCCCCTGCAGCGCGAGCGCACGCGCCGTGGCATCAACATAGAGCACGGCATACGGCGCGTGTTCGGTGGCCGCCGGACGAGCAACAACGGGCGACGCGCGAAGTGGTATGGTCATTGGAGTGCGGGTTGAGTTTGAGAGAGGCAACCGTGACTGATCGCGGGAACGGTAGTAACGCGCGCGTCAGGCAAATCCGAGGGACGTGGCGATCTCGTTAAGTGCCTCCGCGGAGGGAGCGCTTCCCTGCGCAAGACGCGGCGAGCCACCACCGCGGCCACCGACTGCGGTCAAGGCACCGCGTAGCGTGACCGCAGCATCGAGTCCCGTATCCGACGCAGTGGCGTAGAGGACGCCGGCAGGCGATTGCGTGGAGATCAGCACGGCACAAGCACCGTTGCCGATGAGCGCCTGCGCCAACGGTTCGAAGTCGCGTACGGCACCGCTGGCGTGCGTCAGCCGGATGCGCCGTACACCGTCGGCCGATGGAAGCGTACTGGTCCAGAGCGCGCGCGCCTCGAGTGCGGCCAGCTCGCCGGCGAGTCGTCGCTGTTCTTTTTCGAGCTCGAGCGTGCGCTGCTGCAGCCGTTCGACCAGCGGAGGCACGTCGTCGGGCGCCGCAGTGAATAATCGTGCTGTACTGGTGAGCAGCGCGGCATCGGCGCGTGCGCGACGCACGGCACGCATGCCGCACAGAAATTCCACGCGCGTGTGACCTTTGGTGCGTTCGGCACGACGCAACAGCATGCTCCCGATCTCGCCGGTGCGACGCACATGCGTGCCACCGCACGCGCTGCGATCGAGCTCCGCGATGGTCACGATGCGCAACGTGCCGTCGCGATCGCTCGGCTTGCGCAGTCCTGCCGCCGTTGGCGCGTCCTCGAAGGAGACGGTGATCCCGCGGTTCGACCAGATCAGCGCATTGGCTCGCGCTTCAGCGTCACGCAGCACATCGGTATCGACGCCTGTACCGGCGATGTCGAGAGTGGACATCTCCGCTCCGAAGTGCACGCTCACCGTGGGCCAGCCGTACTGGTCGGCAAACAGTGCGGAGAGGAGATGCTGACCGGAGTGTTGCTGCATGTGATCCACGCGCCGTTCCGCATCGATATTCCCCGATACGGTGGCACCGACGGCGCACGGCAGCGGCCCGGCCAGGATGTGCGCGATTCGATCAGCCTCATCGACGACGTCGGTGACGGCAACACCGCCAAGGACGCCCAGGTCGTGCGGCTGGCCTCCCGAGGAGGGATAGAACGCCGTGCGATCGAGATAGACCCGTCGTTCATCATCGACGACGGCGAGCACGGTCGCCGAAAACGAGAGCTGGTATGCGTCGGTGTAGTAGAGGCGTTCGGTCATCGTGTGGTGTGGTATCTTTGGCAATATGGCACCCAATCCTTCCCCGTGTCGTCGTCGCAGCGCGCTTCTGCCGCTCGCCGTCCTGCCGCTCACGATACTTGCCGGATGCAGTGGCTTCTTCAAGGTGACACCGGAAGGCGCCGAGCCCGTGCCGTCGGCAGCGCCGACGACCACGCGCGCGCCAGCCGTCAAGGCGCCGACGAAAGAGCCAAAAAAGGAACCGGAAAAGGAACCAACGAAGCAACCGGACAAGACACCGGTGCAAACGCCACCGACGCGGCGGCGTGCACAACCGGCGCCGCAGCCGGCAGCTCCTCTGCCAACGCCGGTCGTCGCGCCCGCCGAGCCGGACCCGGTCGAGCCGCCAGCGATCGCCTCCGATTCGGCAGGGGTGCAACGGCTGCTACGCGTGGCACACCTTTGGCACACCGTGGCGTTGCACCACCCATATGTCGCGGCGCGCGGCGTCGCGTGGGACTCGGCGTTGCTGCGCGTTCTTCCAGCCGTCCGGAGTGCGAGCGATGCAGCGGCCATGACCGCTGCGGTGTCGCGATTGCTGACCACACTCGGCGATCCGCTCAGCCGCATCGAACGCGACGTGGACGCGGCTCAACGTCCGGCGCCGTCACGCGATCCGTCGTCCGCGGTTCGGGCATCCATCACCGGAGACGGCGTGTTGTTGCTGGAGTTGTCGCCGGACGCGCCGTTGGATGCGGCTGATATGGAGACGGTGGCGCAAGCCATCGCGCGCGCACCGGCGAAAGTGGTCATCGACCTGCGGTCGACCGTGCGAACGGACGCGACGTCAGACATATCGGCCATCGACGACGCGGCGCGCGCGCGCATGAATACGTTCGTGGAGACGACCGGGCTGGCGAGCGCGCTCACGACGGTGGCGTGGCCGATGCCATCGGAACGAGTACGACGCATCGGCGGCGAGGCCTCGTACGTGCCAGGTGCGCCGTTCGCCACCGGTGCTGACGCGTGGTTGCGCACCGATGCACCGCTCTTGCCGGCAGAAGGTCGGGTGCACGCACGCACGGTGCTGCTCCTGTCGCCCGGTTCAATCGTTCCACGCGCGTTGGCGGCATTGGCGTCGTCCGGTCGCGCCACGCTCGCGCTCGCAGGGTCATCAACCGACGTGCCACTCGACGGTTCGCTGGTCTCCTCGGTGACGTTACCGGTGACGGCCGGATACGTCGCGCGCATTCGCGTTGGCGAGTTGGTGCAGACCGACGGGAGTCTCGGACTGCATGCCGATACGGTGCTCGCGTCTGCACCCGCCGCCGCCGATACGACGCCAGCCGTGCGCGCCGCACTGCAGATCCTGCGGACGGGCCGGGAACCGCGCGCCCCGCGCCGCATGGCAACCGACATGCCGCCGGCCCTGCTTCCCGCCTCCCTGGATACTCAGAACTATCCGGGCATGGGCGCGCGGCTGCTGGCAGGCTTCCGGCTGTGGAGTGCCATGCGTGCACGACACGCCGGCCGCGATCTCTATGATGAAGATCTCGACGTCACCTTCGAGCGGGTGTTGCCAAGGCTTGAGGCGGCGCAGAACGAACAGCAGTATGCCGCGGCCGTCGGTGATCTGGCCAGCACGCTCGACGACGCCGCCAGCACGCTGCGCGGCCCCTCCTTCGAAACCTGGCTGGGCACCAGCACCGCTCCATTCCGGGCACGACTGGTGGAAGGACGCGCGATCATCACCGATGTGGTGACCGATGCCGCGACGCAGGCGCTCGCACTCACTGCCGGAACGGAGATTGTCGCTGCCGACGGCTATCCACTGCCTGCCTGGCTGAGTGAACACCGGCGCACCGGGCCGGCCTCCAACGACTGGACGCGCCAGCGCGAACAGATGCGCGTGATCGCACGCGGACCCGAAGGCACGGCACTCTTCAGGTTGCGTGATGCGGCCGGCAAGGACCGCAGCGTCGATCTGCCGAGACGCGCGACCTACGCCGCGATGCTGCCGACCGTGCAACGCCCGGACGCCGCGTCGTCGCGCATGCTCACGCCGGCCATCGGCTATATCGATGTGGAACGCGTGACGCCATTGCGCATGGACAGTCTGCTGCAGTCCATGCACGGCACGCGCGGCCTCATGCTCGACCTGCGCGCGTATGCGCCCGCCGCCGGCGAGCGCGCGCTGTCGGATGTGGCGGCGGTGATCGTGCGGCGACTCGCCGCGCAGCCCACCTTTGTGCGCGCGCGCGAGGTGCAGCGGCACGTGTCCGAACCCTGCCTCGCGCTCACTCTGCGCGAGTCCGCGGTACGCTGTGCAGACGAGCGCGTGCAGCGGGCGCGCGTCACGCACGTCGATACCAGCGGGCACTATCGCGGCCGTATCGTGCTGCTCATCGATGAACGCACGCAGGGCGCGATGGAACGACTGGCGATGGCGCTCGAATCGGCCGCGTCGGTCACCTTCATCGGCAGTGCATCGGCGGGCGCGCCGTCGGTCGCAGTGCCGCTCGAACTTCCAGGTTCGCTGACGGTGGGCATTCCACTGGTCGAATTGCGCCGCGCAGACGGTGGACAAGTGCAACGGGTGGGTATCTCACCCATGCTCGACGTGCGCCCGACGGTGCGTGGTCTGCGCAATCGACAGGACGAAGTGCTCGAGCGCGCACAGCAGTGGCTCGTGCAGGAGCTCGATCCACCCGTGCGCCGCCGGCGCTGACTCGCACGAACAGCGAATCTATGACGCCGGTGTTCGATCGCGCGCTTCCCATCGACGATGCGCTCCCCGCGCTGCGCGCCGCGTTGACGTCGCACACGAGCGCAGTGCTCGAAGCGCCGCCGGGCGCGGGCAAAACGACGCGCGTGCCGCTTGCCCTGCTCGACGCGCCCTGGCTCCAGCGCCGGCGATTGCTCATGCTCGAGCCCCGTCGTTTGGCCGCGCGCTCGGCGGCCTCCTTCATGGCTGCGTCGCGTGGCGAGTCCGTGGGAGAGACTATAGGCTACCGCGTACGAGGCGAGTCGCAGATCTCGTCGCGCACGCGCATCGAAGTGGTGACGGAAGGCGTGCTCACTCGAATGCTCTCGTCGGATGCCGCACTCGAAGCCTACGGCATCGTGCTCTTCGACGAGTTTCACGAGCGCTCATTGCAGGCCGATCTTGGACTCGCGCTGGTGTTGGAGACGCAAACGCATCTGCGCGACGATCTGCGCATTCTCGTCATGTCGGCGACACTGGATGGCGTCGGTGTGGCGCAACTGCTCGGTGGTACATCGTCACCAGCGCCGATCGTGCGCAGCGGAGGGCGCGCCTTCGCCGTAGGGACGATGTATCGCCCACCGCGCGCGAACGACCGGCTCGAAGCGAACGTCGCGCGTGTCGTGGTCGAAGCGCTGGCGGCACATGAGGGCGATCTGTTGGTCTTTCTGCCCGGCGCCTCGGAGCAACGTCGCGTTGCGGAACGGCTGTCGGGCGATGCGCGAGTGCATCACGCGTACGCCGTCGTGCATCAGCTGCATGGCGCAATGCCACTCGAGGCGCAGGCGGCCGCCATCGCCGCGGCGCCGGCGCGCACGCGCAAGATCGTGCTATCCACGAGCGTCGCCGAGACAAGCCTCACCATTGAAGGAGTAGGTGTGGTGATCGATGCGGGGCTTTCGCGACTGCCACGGTACGATCCGCGCGCGGGACTCACGCGACTGGAAACCGTGCGTGTCAGTCGCGCGTCGGCCGATCAGCGTCGTGGACGCGCCGGACGTGTTGCACCGGGCCACTGCTATCGGTTGTGGGATGCGCACGACGATCACGCGCTGGTGCCGCGCACGCGCGCGGAGATTCTCGATGCCGATCTCACGCCGCTGGCGCTTGAACTCGCCGACGCCGGCGTCAGTGATCCGGCGACGCTGCGCTGGCTGGACGTGCCACGCGCGGGTCCGTTCGCGCAGGCGCGTGAGCTGCTGACGCAACTTGGCGCCCTGCACGAGAGCAGCGCAGCCGGACGCATCACGGAGCACGGCAAACGCATGGTCGCCCTTCCGGTGCAGCCACGACTGGCACACCTGCTGCTTGGCGCGCAGGCGCGCGGTCACACACGCTTGGGCGCAGAGATTGCGGCCTTGCTGGAAGAGCGCGATATCGTGCGTGGTACCGGCGGTTGGAGCAACGGCGTACTGGCCATGGCACCGGCCGATCTCACGCTGCGGCTCGAGCTGCTCAGACGCGGTGGGCGAGCAGACTTGACAGGCGCAGACTACGAGGTCGCCGATGCGAACGGCGCCACGCGCACCGATCGCGACGGCGTGTCACGTGTGCGCGTGCTGGCCGACGATCTGGCGCGACGCATGCGCGACGTACGCGAGGCGCGCGTATACCATGCCGCTGGTCACGATGCCAACGCACACGCTGTGACCACACGCGAGACACGTGTCCATACGGGTGCATCCGCCACCAGCGTCGTCGACGTCGCACACACCGGCGCCCTGCTGGCGCTCGCCTTTCCCGATCGTGTGGCGCAACGCCGGCCGGGCGCGGAGCCGCGCTACCTGATGCGTGGGGGCGTGGGGGCCGCGCTCTCCAGACACGATACGTTGCGCGATGCGGAGTATCTGGCCATCGCGGAGCTCGACGGGGCCCCGCCCGAGTATCGGATCGCGCGTGCGGCCCCGATCTCGCTGACGGAGATCCTCGAGGACTTCGGCGACCAGATCGTACGCGACGATGTGGTGGAGTGGCATGACCTGACGCGCACCGTCCGGGCGCGACGGCGGTCGATGCTTGGCGCCATCGCACTCGAGGATGCGCCGTTGCGTGAGCCGGACGCTCAACGCATGCGTCAGGCGATGTTGCTCGGACTCGCGCGCGAGGGTGTCGCCGCGTTTCCGTGGAGCAAGGCAGGCACGCAGACGCGCGAACGGCTGGCGTTTCTCCATGCGCACGATGCATCCTGGCCTGACGTGTCCGATTTCGCGCTCGCCGACACACTCGACGACTGGCTGGCACCGCATCTCGATGGACTGACGCGCTTCTCAGACCTCGCGCGCATCGACTGGACGGACGCACTGCTCGGCATGCTGTCGTGGGACCGTCGCGCCGCGCTCGACCGGTTGGCGCCAACGCACGTGGAGGTGCCAAGCGGGTCCCGCATCGCGCTCGACTACAGCGACCCCTCTGCGCCGGTGCTGGCGGTGAAGCTGCAGGAGGTATTCGGGTGGAGTGCGACGCCGATGCTGCTGGACGGGCGGGTTGCGCTCACGTTGCACCTGCTCTCGCCGGCGCAGCGACCCGTGCAGGTGACGCGGGATCTGGCCGGCTTCTGGCGCAACTCGTACTTTGACGTGCGCAAGGAACTGCGCGGGCGATATCCACGGCATCCGTGGCCGGATGATCCACTCAGCGCACCGGCCACACGCCGCGCGAAACCCCGAGGCACGTAGCGGGTTGCCCCGATGACGATCCCGCGGTCAATGGCACTATACGATTTGCAGACGTTATGGGCCCGCCGGTGCCGCTTCCCACCGGTCTTGTGAGAATGTGATCATGTCCGCCAAGTCTGCGAGTCTCCGCGCTGTGGCCGCCGGGCTTGTCCTGGCACTCCTCGCCGCGGCCTGTTCCTCCGGTAAGAGTACGGCGCCGGTGCCGACCCCGCCAACCAGCCCGCCTACCACCCCGCCCGCTGGACCCGCCGCGGACCTTCGGCCCGGTCCGCCCGCTCCGTGGTTTGGCGGATCCGCGCGCGCGGACCTGTTTGAAGTCGGCCTCGACCGGGGTGTCCGTCGCAGCGGTCTGGCCGCCGCTTCGACAACATGATCGGGTACAGTCGTGGCATCCTCGGCACGCGCGAGCGGAGCTTGGCAGCATTATCGGCACGGCGCGTGTGGCGGCCTTTGGTGAGGCCACGCACGGCACGCGTGAGTTCTTCCGCATGAAGCATCGCGCATTCGAGTATCTCGTCGAACGGCATGGCCTCACGCACTTCACCATCGAAGCGACGATGCCGGAATCTCGCGCGATGGACCGCTACGTGACGCTCGGCGAGGGAGATCCGGAGAAGCTGCTCTCCAACCTCTACTTCTGGACGTGGAATACGCAGGAAGTCATGGACCTCGTGCGCTGGATGCGTGCCTACAACGTGCGCGTCGGAGCACCGCGGCTGCGTTTCGCGGGCTTTGACATGCAGTCGCCGCATCAGGCGGTCGACAGCGTGCTGTCGCTGCTCAATCGTCTGGACGTGCCGCTCGCGACACACGCGCGTAACGCGATGGGGTGCATCGTGTCCGGTCGGGACGCGCGCAACGGACAGTATAGTTCCGCGCTCCATCGGGCCGGTACCAGCGAGGCGCAGCGCCTCGCGTGCGGCGAATCGCTGGCCGCAGTGGGGAATGCGGTTGCTGCGGCGCGCCCGCTGTGGAGCGCACGCATGCCCGCCGAGGAGCTGGAGTGGCTGCAGCAATACGTCACCCTCGTGCGGCAATGGGAGCGTCATGCGCGCCCGGCGTCAGCAAGCGAAAGCGGTGTCCTGCGCGATGCCGCGATGGCCGACAATCTGATCTGGATCACGCAGCGGTCTCCCGCAGCACGCGTGTTTGCCTGGGCCCACAACTTCCACGTCAGCCGCAGGCCCGGCACCATGGGGCAGTTCGCGGGACAGCGACTCGGCGCCGACTCTCGCAACGTGGGCTTCACCTTCGGCTCTGGACAGTTCAGCGCGGTGGAGATGACGCCGGCGGGTGCATTCACCTCGCTGCGTAGCCACACGATCACCGCTGTCGATACGACCGCGCTCGAAGCGGTGTTCGCTGCGACCTCGCAGCCACGGCTCATCTTCGACGCACGCCGCATTACCACCGGCGGCAGCGGGTCCGCCGCACTCAACGCAGGTCCGCTGCGTATGCGTTCCATCGGCTCGGCCTACAGCAGCGCCGGCGCATCCGCCTATTTCGAACAGGCGCTGCTACCGGCGGACTACGACGGATTGATCTGGTTTGCCACGACGACACCGAGTGTGTTGCTGCCGTTTCGGTGACAGGGGGGAGGCTCGGACCGGGAAACGACCCCGCGATGAACCGTGCGTGGAAGCGGTGGGTGTTGTGTGCAGTGATTCGCGCACCGCGTCGCAGCCCAAACCGCTCAGGCTCACCGTCCGCCCGGCGTCCCCGTCGTCCCCGGCGCCGCCCCCGATGGATGCACCGCGCACGCCGGCGGCTGCTCCACCGTGTATGACAGATTCACGATCCGCCAGGTGGTCCCCTCCTGCATGAGCGTGAAGACATCCACGCCGCAGTGCGACCACTTCCGGTCGGCGTACAGATCGTACGGCATCCACACCACCGCCATCGTGCCGACCATACGCACGTCCGCGTTATAACCCCGCTCGATGATCGGTGGGCGATTCCCGGTGATACGCTGCTGTGGTGCAGTACGCATGCGATAGGAGGACACGCCGTTCCGCGCGGTCGTCGCGTAGATCTGTGCTTCCGGTGTCATCAGATCGCTGAGTCGGATCATCTCGCCGCTCTGGATGAAGGTCATCGCCGAGTCGACGACGGCGAGCACGGCCCGTTGCGTGGTGGAGAGCGGCGTACCGGGACGCGTCAGCTCCTGCGCGCGCAGTGGAGCGGCGGTCAGCGCAAGCGCGACCACGGTACGCGAGCCCAGCCGTGCAAGGCCGGCGATCGGTGACAGGGACATGGGGCACAGGGGAAGGATGGTGAAGGCAGAAGCAGCATTCCGCTGCGACAAAAGAACCCTGCCGCACAAACCTCGCGCAATGTTTGACAGCGACCGGTTGCAACCGTAAGTCAGCATGGCAGCGACGGGTTGCCGCCCGCGTCAGCCGACGCCGCCGCCTGCTGTTCGCTCGTACTCCACGGCGCTCGTGCACCCCGGCCAACGCGCCCAATCCGAATTAGGAGAGTCGATGATCGCGCCTCGAAGCATGCTACGCATACTGATCGCGTTGTCAGCGCTCTGTTGCGGAGTGTCCGCATCCGCACGCGCGCAGGTCCAGGCGACCATCAGTGGACAGGTCACCGACTCGCTCAGCAAGCGACCGATCGTCGGCGCTGAAGTTACCGTCGTCAACGCCGCCGGCGCGCTCGCCGGCAATGCACGCGTCGGCGAGAATGGTCGCTACAGCATCCTCACGAGCAGCGTTGGACTCGTCACGATCCGCGTCCGTTCGGTCGGCTTCGCGCTGACCCAGCGCCGCCTCACGCTCACGGCGGGCGGGTCCTTCACCGTCGATTTCCAGTTGACCGAGCGCACCGCGCAGCTCGATCAGATCGTCGTCACCGGCACCGCCGGCGTCACGCAGCGACGGGCGATCGGCAACGTGGTCAACACGGTGGATGCCGCCGCCGTGCTGGCCAACGCGCCGGTGCGCAGCGTGGAACAGCTGCTCGGGGCGCGCACACCTGGACTCATCGTGCTCCCTTCTACCGGCCAGGTCGGTACCGGCGCGCAGCTTCGCGTACGCGGTGCCAGCAGTCTGTCGCTCAGCAACGATCCCCTCGTCTTCATCGACGGCATCCGCATGGACGCGTCGCCGTCGCGCGGACCGGGACAGCGCGGTGGCGCCGGTGCCAGCCGCCTCAACGACATCAACCCGCAGGACATCGAAAGCGTCGAGGTCATCAAGGGCCCGGCGGCATCCACGCTGTATGGAACGGAAGCGTCCAACGGCGTCATCCAGATCATCACCAAGCGCGGTAAAGCGGGCCGTCCGAAATTCGACTTCACCTCCCGGCAGGGCGCCAACTGGTTGGCCAATCCCGAGGGGCGCGCCGGTGTGCTCTGGTCCAGGAATCCGGCCGGCGAACTCACCAACGTCAATCTGTATGAGTACGAGAAGGAGAACGGTGCAGGTCCCATCTTCACCACTGGCCGCAACCAGGGCTACAACGCGAATCTCAGCGGGGGGACCGACGCGAGTCGCTATTTCCTCTCGACGTCCTACGACGACGACGTGGGCATCGTACCGTGGAATTACGACAAGAAGTTCAGCGGTCGCGTCAACGCCGACATCGCCGCCGGCAGCACGCTGCGCCTGCAGGGCTCCATCGGCTACGTGCGTGCCCGCACGAGACTGGCGCAGCCGGCCATCGATGTGGACCCGTTCAGTCAGGTCGTCTGGGGCAACCCGCTCACGCTCACTTCGAATCGCCGTGGCTTTCAGGCGTCACCGCCGGAAAGCTGGTCCACGGTGGAAAGCCGCGCCGACATCGATCGCACCACGCTCAGCCTCCGCGCGAACTACGCCCCCAAGCCGTGGTTCACGCACCGGCTCATCACCGGCCTCGACATCGGCTCCGAGAACAACTTCCTCCTCTATCCCCGCCAGCCGCTCGGCGCGGCCGACCCGCTGGGGAGCAATGCGCTCGGCACCAAGAACGCTTCCCGCAACACGCGCACGGTGCTCACGCTGGACTACGCCGGCTCGCTCAAGTACACGATCAAGAACGACTTCAACCTGACGTCGTCAATGGGACTGCAGCACTACCGCAATGAACTGGCGGGTATCGGCGCGACGGCAATCACCTTCCCCGCCGGTCCCATCACCACCGTCTCCGGCGGCGCCACGCGATCGGGGAGCGAGGACTACTTCGCCAACGCGTCGGTGGGCATGTTCGTGCAGCAGGAGGCCGCGTGGAGGAATCGCGTCTTTCTCACCGCTGCCGTGCGCGCCGACGACAACAGCACGTTCGGGCAGGATTTTTCGTCCATCTACTATCCCAAGTTCAGCGGGTCGTGGGTGATCAGCGAAGAACCGTGGTTCACGCTCCCCTTCACAGAATCGCTGCGTCTGCGCGCCGCCGTGGGCGCCTCAGGCACGCAACCCGGCACCTTCGACGCGTCGCGACTCTACGATCCGAGTGTGGGCTACCAGAACGCGCCTGGCCTCATTCCGGCCTCGTTCGGCAATCCCGCTCTCCGCCCCGAGCGAAGCACCGAGTCGGAAGGCGGTTTCGAAGCGACGATGTTCGATGGACGTGCGCAGATCGAATACTCGCACTACTCGCGCAACGTGACCGACGCCATCGTCAATTCGCCGATCCCGCCATCGGTGGGCTTTCCCGGATCGCAGGTCATCAACGTCGGTCGTGTGAAAGGCTGGGGCGACGAACTGTCCGTCAACGTCAACCTGCTGCGCGGTGAGCGTGTGCAGTGGGAACTCGGCACGCAGCTGGCCAACAACCGCAACGAAATCGTGAACATGGGTGGCACCGAGTTCCTGACCGTCGGCGGTGGCGGCCAGGCGCAGAACCGGGTAGGTTTCGGTATCGCGGACATTTTCATGTACAAGGTGCGCTCCGCCACGCTCGACGCGAATGGCAGCGTACTCTCTTCGGTCTGTGACGGCGGCACCGGCAAGTCCGGCCTCATGCAGGGCGGCCCCGACGTTCCGTGTGCGACCGCGCCCCGTGTGTTCTGGGGACATACGCAGCCGGTCTGGCAGTTCGGTGTGAACAGTACGCTCACGCTCTGGAAGAACGTTCGGCTCTACGCGCGCGTCGACGGCAACGGTGGCAACGTGCAGTCCAACACCGAGATCCGCGCCCGCCACAATCAAGGCACGACGCAAGCGGTCATTCTGCGCAACGACCCGTTGCTTCAGGTCTATCGCGCCATCGAGGCCGATGCACCGGGCACGTACGAAGCCGGCTTCCTTCGCCTGCGCGAGCTGTCCGCCACGTATACCCTTGGCCCGAGGTGGGTGCGCGCATTCGGTGCGTCCGATGCGAGCGTCAGCGTGGCGGGACGCAACCTCTCGATGCTATGGACGGCGCAGCACGGTTGGAATACGTCGCGTGACGGGCAGCTCACCGTGGATGTCGCCAACATGACTGTATGGGATGCAGAGATTCGCGCGGTGGGGCAGCTCTCGAATGGCTATCAGACGATCCTGCCGCCGACGGCAAGCTTCGTGACCACGTTCCGACTCACCTTCTGACCGACGGAGCCGATCATGATCAGGACCACGTTCCGCGGCGCGTTGCTGGTGATGTCACTTGCCGCAACCAGCGCCTGCAACAGCTTGCTCGAAGTGGAGGTGCCGGGCCGTGTGACGGCCGACGCGCTCACCGACCCGTCGCTGGCGCCCATCATGCAGTCCGCGGCGCTGCAGTCCGCGCAGTGCGCCTTCGCACAGTACGTCGCCACCGGCGCCCTGCTTTCCGGAGAGTACGTGTCGTCCAACGGCTTTGTCGACAACCATCCATGGGAGTGGCGCGGCATCGTCGAGATTCAGAACGCCGCCGGCGGTTGCCCGGGCAACCGGAATACCACGTCCATGGGCTTCTACACCCCGGCGCAACAGGCGCGCTTCCAGCTCGAAGATCAGGCCGGTCGACTGGCCACGTTCGCCGACGCGCAGGTGCCCAACCGCCAGCTCATGCTCGCCGAGGCCAACGCCTACGCCGGGTACATGTACACGATACTTGGCGAAGGGATGTGCGAGATGACCATCGACAACGGACCGAAGCTGACCTCGGCCCAGGTCTTCGCGATGGCGGAGAAGAAGTTCACGGATGCGATCACGTTCGCGACGGCGATCAATAACGCGAGCGTACTGAACATGGCGCGTGTGGGCCGGGCGAGGACCCGGCTCGATCTTGGCAACTCGGCGGGAGCAGCGGCCGATGCCGCGTTGGTGCCGACCGGCTTCGTGCGCAACGCCGAGTTCTCGGAGACCATTGCCTCGCGCGAGAACCGCCTGTACAACCTGACCGTGCGCAACGACTTTCTCTCGGTGCATCCGGACTATCGTGGGCTGACGATAAATGGCGTGGCCGATCCCCGCGTCCGCGTGAACAACATGAATCGCATCGGGCCGGACAACAACACGCCGATGTGGCAACAGCAGAAGTTTCAGGGCAGTGGTGCGGTGTCGTTGCCGATCGCGTCGTACGCCGAAGCGCAGCTGATCCTCGCCGAAACGTCAGCCGGTCAGGCGGCCATCGATGCGATGAACCGAGTCCGAGCGCTGTCGGGTATTGCACCGCTTCCGGCTTCTACCGCCGGCACCGACATCTCGGCGCTGGTCATCGAGGAGCGGCGCCGTCAGCTGTTCAGCGAAGGGCACCGCTACAACGACATGCTGCGCAAGAAACTTCCGTTCCAGATGGGCACCAACGGCGTGAACCGCAAAGGCCAGACGTTCAGCAATCTGACCTGCGTCCCGCTGCCGTTCGTGGAAACGCGCAACAATCCGAATTTCAAGACGAACTGACGCTCGGGTACGACCGGGCCCCGCGGTCCGGTCCAATCCGGTTCGCGGGGCTGGTGTTGTTGCCGGTCATGCACTCGCGCCCGCGGTGGCGGCACATCCCAGACGTCTCACGCGCGTGGCATGCTCCGTCTCGATTGCGAGACGATGGAGGAGGTGAAAGTTGAGCCGGACGAGTAAGGCGCATGCGCGGAGCTTCGACTTTGCTGTGCTGAGCCATTCGTGCAAGCAGTGAGGGTACCAGCGCACTCCCACTCACTGCTTCCACTCACAACTCATCGCTGGGTCGTCTCTTGCCGCCGCCGCCGCACCGCCACCAACATCAGCAACCCGGCGCCGAGCATGGCCCACGTGGACGGCTCGGGGACCGTGGACGACGCATACGGATCGTAGAACGCCGTGCCGTTGCGGAAGGAGTACGAAACGTTGCTCACCGTCTGCTGACTGGCGTTCAGGAACCTCACGCCGGTGATGCCGGCACTGTTGCCGAAGCTGCTCGTCGATTGCATGGCCGGATTTGTCGCCGCGCCGGATGAAGACGACCACTGAACGGAGTTGACGATCGAGTAGGACTGTAGCTGGTAGGCGATGTACGCCGAGCCATTGGAGACCGGCGACCGGTACGAAAACAGGTCGAAGTGGCTCACCGAGCTTGGATGGTAGTAGAGCGCGTAGCCGTTGGCCGGCGAGAGCTCATACGTCCGGATAACGTCATAGTATGAACCAGACGCTACCCGTAACGACGCGTTGGCATCTGAGTACCAGTACCCGGAGCCACTCGACTGGTTACCGGCCGAGCGAATGTTGGTACCCTGTACGGCGAAGAAGAACTCGACGTACGAAACGCCGGTGGCCGAAATGTCCAGGATGTCCTGCCAGTAGGCCTGCGCGGTGGCCCCTGTCCCTCCGTACGAGTTCGCCGCAAGGGCGGTGTTCGCGTTCATGCGCAAAATGCCATTCTGCACGGAGGCCGAGGCTTGCGCACTCCCGTTGCTCTGCGTGCAGGATGAAGCGACCGATGCAGTGGGTCCCGACTGGCTCATTCCGGGGGCAGTGGGCACGCAATTGGCCGTTGCGGACGCGGAAGCGCTCTGTGCGCCTGCGCTGTCGGCGGGCAGAGCAATCACAAGTGCGGCAACCAACGCACTGACGCGCGACGCGACGTGACGCGCCGCGGATGAATCAGGGACGCTCATGTAGTTGGGCTGGGTTGAGGTGCGGCGCGACTGGCGGCCCCCGCTCCCCTGAGCGAGCCGTCGAACTCGCGAGAACATGCACTGCAACTGTGCCAAACACACGGGGCAGTATCGACCGCAACGTCAGCGCCACCGCCGGCAGGCGCGCACACCAGAGACAGCGCAAACCTTTAATAAGACCGACGCTCCTGAGCCGACTTCTGCACCGGCACCATCCCTCGGCGCGGCGGTGAAGACGCTGGCCACTGCACTGCCGCCCTCTTCACGCGTCGCTCAGATCGGTGACAGGTACTTGAGCGAGCAGTAACCCTCTTCGTTGTCCGCGGACCGGATCAGCGCCCACTCGCTGCTGTACCGGCTGAGGAGGGTGACTTCCGAATGATGCGCCGCCTTGCCGATGATCGGCTGATCGGTACCGGGGCCTTTGCGGATGTTGAGATTGGAACTCTGCGTCGTGACCTTGAGCCGCGTGAATGGCGCGGCCGGCGAGACATCGAGATTGAGCACGAGGTCACCGGCGCGGAAGTCGGGGTCGATCGTATCGTAGATGGCCCACAGCTGATCCTTCGCTTCGCCCGTTGGTACGACGCCATCGATGTACAGCACATTGTCCTGCGCGCGCACGGCGAGATTGGTCGCGCCGCTGCTATGTGCCGCCGCGATGAGTCGTGCGTACTTCTCCTGAAGTGTCGACATGTTGGCTGGACGAGAGTGAAATGTGACGGGCTAGCGCGTGACCGTGGCCTTGTTGTCGATCTTCCTGGGGTTGAGCGCCGACAGCGCCTGCATCACCTTCGGCAGTTCCACCCTGCCGATCTCGCCGGTGAGCGTGACGACACCATCGGCGACCGATGCGGACAGGGTTGGGAACTCCTGAAGGGCCACGCCGACGTTGGTCAGCAGCGAATCGTCGGGCGACATCACCACCGGTGGCGGCGGTGGCGGCGTGATGGTGGCGGAATTCACCACCGACTTCACGCCCTTCACGTCCTTGACCTTCGCTTCCGTTGCGGTCCTGGTCGCCTCGTCCGCGAACTCGCCCGAGAGCGTGACCACACCCGAAGCAACGCTCGCCGTCACGGCCGGCGTCGCGGCGAGGGCGGCGTCCACACCGGTCCTGATGTCCGCATCCTTCGGTCCGCACGCGGCGAGCACGAAGGCCGCGAGCAGTACGGACGAGCGCGCGTGCCGGGAAATTGCTGTGACGAACGACATGAGCGCAGGTCCGGTTGAGTGTCGTGAGTTGAATGACGTCGGTATCGAACGCTTCATACTTCCAATGACAAAACCAACTCCTCGTCGGTGTGGGAGGCAAGGATACTCGACCATGGATCTACCGCGATAGACAAGTACCGGTAACGTGTGGTGGAAGGATTCCAGACTCTACCGGTCTCGTCCTCTGCCAATAAACGACTCGGCAGTAAGCGATGCGTGTAAGCGATGCGTGTAAGCGCTGCGTGTGTCAGTTCACTTTACACTTGTCGCTCCCGCCCACCACTCAGCGTTCGGTGGCTCCAGATGAACGCGGCGCCCCGAGCGCCTACCAGGCGGCGTTCATCGTCTGTTCATCTGACCCTCCTACCGTTGACTGCCGTCCAGCCCGCACCCGTCGCTGTTGGTTCGCGTACCAATGACGCCTTCGCCGCTCAGCACCTCCGTCCCACACACCATGACCCTGCGTTCCCTCCTGATCGTCTTCGTTTCGCTCTGGCTCTCCTCGATCGCGCTGGCGCAGACTCCGGCCAGGTCGGTCACCCTGTTCGGCAAGGTGCAGGACGCGGAGTCCAAGGCGGCGCTGCCGTATCTCTCGCTCCAATTGCTCACGGAGAAGGACAGTGCGTTTGTCGGCGGGCGACTGACCAACGAGGAGGGTGCGTTCACCTTCACGGGCATCCAGAAGGGCGTCTATGTACTGGTGGTGCGCTCGATTGGCTATCGGCCGATCCGCCAACGGGTACTCATCGGCGAACTGAGTGCGTTCCTCGACCTCGGCGCGCTGCTGATGACCAGAGAGACGCAAACGCTTGGCGATGTGGTCGTCACGGCCAAGGCTGATGCGGTCGCAAGCACGATGGACAAGAAGACCTTTACCGTCGCCGACAACATCAGCCAGTCGGGTGGATCGGTGCTGCAGGCGATGTCCACCGTGCCCGGCGTGACGATCGGGCAGGACGGCAAGGTACTCGTGCGCGGGAGTGACAAGGTGGTCGTGTTGATCGACGGCAAGCAGACCGCGCTGACCGGTTTCGGTTCACAGAACGGACTGGACAACCTTCCCGCATCGGCGTTGGAGCGCATCGAGATCATCAATAATCCGTCGGCCAGGTTCGATGCGAACGCCAGCGCCGGCATCATCAACCTCATCTTCAAGAAGCAGGAGCAGCAGGGCTTCAACGGAAAGCTCGGCGTGATGGGCGGCGCGGGCGCGCTCTGGATCAAGCGCGAGAACCTGCCCACCATTCGCCCGCAATTCCAAACCACGCCAAAGTTCAATCCATCGCTCTCGGTGAACTATCGAAAGGGAGCCACCAACAGCTTTCTGCAGGGTGACTGGTTGTACTCGCCAACGCTCAACAAGAACGAGTTCTCGACCCGCAGCTACGACGACGGCACGGTCATCATCCAGCAGATCAAGCGCAACCGACGCACCGACTACGCCACCCTGAACGCAGGCGTGGACCACGCGTTTGATGAGCAGAACACCATCACCGTCTCCGGTCTGTTCAATCGGGAGAAGATCCTCGACAACGGCGACAATCCGTACTTCGACGGCTCGCTGCAGAACCGCTACCGCCTGTGGCAGTTTCTGGAGGATGAGGTCAAGTACACGGCCTTCGCCAGTTCGGTCTTCACCCACAAGTTTCCGCAACCGGGGCATACGCTCACGTTCACGGGGAACTACTCCTTCCACCGCGAAGACGAGCAGTACTTCTTCACGAACACGTTGCCGTCGTTCGTCGGACGCGACGCGTTCAAGCTGCTGTCCGACGAACATGTCGTGGATCTCAACGGCGACTACAGCAAGCCGTTGCGGCAAGGGCGTGTGGAGGCCGGATTCAAGGGGCGCTACCGCTCCATTCCGGTAAACATGCAGTTCTTCGCGGGACAGAACTCGCCGATCGACACCGGCGCCGGCGGTTGGGCGACCTATCGCGAAACGATTCCTGCACTCTATGGAAACTACGTCTTCGAGAGTCAACGACTTGAACTGGAGGGCGGCGTCCGCTTCGAGACGGTGCAGGTCGACTATGACGTCAATCCCGATCACAACACCTACAAGAGCGATGGCTATCGCTATTTCCAGCCATTCCCGAATGTGCGCGCCGCCTGGAAGTTCGACGACGCCAACAAGCTCTCCGTGTTCTTCAATCGGCGCGTCGATCGTCCCAACGAAGTCGATATCCGCATCTTCCCCAAGTATGACGAGCCGGAGTTGATCAAGGTCGGCAATCCTGCTCTGCAGCCCCAATATTCCACGTCTGCGGAGGTGGGATACAAGTCGAGCTGGTCGAAGGGGAGCGTCTATGCCGCGGCGTATCACCGCATTGTCGACGGTACGATCACGCGCATCACGACGCAGGCACCGGGCAGTGTGCTGCTATACAATGTGTTTCAGAATGGTGGGCGCAGCTGGAGCACGGGGTCCGAGGTGGTGTGGCAACAGACCGTATCGCCGCGATTGTCGCTCAACGCCAACGCCAACGTGTATCGCCGGAACGTCGATGCGTTCTCGGTCGTCAATCAGTATCCGGTGCCGGTCCGCTTCACGGCGGCGCGTCAGCAGCTGACGTCCGGCAACCTCAAGGTGAATGCGGTCATCAGACTTCCCCGCGAATGGCAGACGCAAGTCTCCACGATTTATCTCGCCCCCGACCTGCTGCCGCAAGGCCGCATCGAGAGCCGCTTCACCCTCGATCTCGGCATGAAAAAGAGCGTGCAGCAGGGCCGGGGCGAGATCGTGCTGAACGCGACCGATCTCCTGAACACGAATCAGGCGCAGCGAACGATCCGGGGCACCGACTTCATTCTCGTGAGTACGGATTACCTCGAGACACAGGTAGTCCGGGTGGGGTACAACTGGAAGTTCTAGTGCGCGCGTGCACTGAACCACCCAGTGGTATCCCCTACGCCCGCACCGCTTCCGGCAGCACGCTCACGAACTGCTTCATCTCCTCCACTGTCCCGATGCTCACGCGTACCCAGTCGTTGTATGGCGGGAACGCGCGCCCGACCAGGAACCCATTGGCCAGCATCGCCGCGCGGACTTTTTCGTTGGGCACACCGGCATGGAAGAACACGAAGTTCGTATGCGACGGCGCAACGCGTTTGCCGAGTTTTGTCAGCGCCGCGGTGAGCATCTCGCGCCCTTCGCGATTCGATCGTTTCACGAAAGCCTGATACGCGGCGTCCGCAATCGACGCCAGGGCCGCCTGCACGCCAAACACATTCGGTGTACCGGTCGCGTGTTGTGCTAAACGCGCAATGATATCCTCCCGCGCGACCGCAAAGCCCACGCGCAACGCCGCGAGTCCGTGGATCTTGGACGCGGTACGCGAGATGATCACGTTCTCGCCGCGCTGCACCATGTCGATCATCGAACGGTACGACGGATCGTCCACGAAATCGTGGTACGCCTCGTCCACCAGCACCACCGCCCGACGCGACGCATTGCTGACGAAATCGCGCACCTGTTTGTTGTTCGACAGCGTCCCCGTGGGGTTGTTCGGATTGCACACGAACACGAGGTCCACCGCATTCGTCGTGCGGCGGTCCATCATGTCGAAATCGTGGCCCAGGTCGGGGAGCAGCGGAATCTTGTGCACACGCGCACCGATCGACTCCGCATAGCGCGGCAACCCTTCGTAGGTAGGCCATGCCGTCACGATCTCACCGCCGTGCATGCCATAGGCCAGCGCGGCAATGTCGAGTACTTCACCGGATCCCTGCGTCACCAGCACGTTTTCCGGCTTTACGCCCACCGACTCCGCAAACGCGGCGCGCAGCTGGTTCGTGGCGGGCAGTCCGTATTGGTTGTGCTGGTCCCACGCCGCCATCACCGCCGCCTTCGCTGTGGGCGACATGCCGAACGGGTTCTCGTTCGCAGACAGACGGACCGGACCCGCGACCCGACGCGCGGCGGTCGCTTCACGCGATAGCGCAGAGAAATCAGGTGGCTCCCCGCCGGAACCGCCCGCGAGTCCTGCGGCGCGCATGGCTGGCAGCATGCGCGGTAACGCGATACCGGCGGACGCACCCAACCCCGATGTGATCAGCCACTGCCGACGGGAAATTGAACGGGACACAGATGCCTCGGGCGCGAGCGGTGTGCAGGAATTGACATTCGCCTCCGACGCCCTGTCGCGACGGCGGTCGGTTGTTCGTCGCTATTTTAATGCTCGTCCCTTCATTGCGCGAACCTTGAAAGGCTGCGCGAGTCTGAACGGTCTCGTTCGCCACCCTCCACCCGCGGCATGACGCGAAATCGCTGGCTCCTCACCATCCTGTCGTTCGGGCTCATGTTCGGCGCCTCCAGCTGGGTGGTAGCGACCAACTGGCCTGCGGGAGGAATGCCGGCGCTGGCGTGGGGCGCACACGGCGCTGCCCTCCTCGCCGTGACGCTCGAGGTCATGACGCGATCGCTCAAAATTCAGGCGTCCGCACTCGCCGTGCGACTCCCGCTGCGGTTCGGTACGGCGGTTCGCGTCTGCCTCGGCGGCGATTTCGCCGCCGCGATCACTCCCGCACGCTCGGGAGCGGAGCCCGCGCGCTTTCTCGTGCTGGCGGAAAGCGGCATGCCGACCGCGGGGCGGGTGCTCGTGCTGTTTCTGGAACTGTTTCTGGAGATGTGCTCGCTGGCGCTGGTCTGCCTCGTGCTGGCCGTCGCGTTTCGCGGGCGCGGCGCGTCGATCGCGGGCCTCCTCGGACTGGTGGGCGGCTACAGCACGGCGGTGCTGGGCGCGGGCGCGATCGGCTTGCTGCTGGCCCGCAACAGCGCCAACGGTCCCCCGCCGGCGTGGGCGGCGCGACTCGGACTTCACGCCGGACGCTGGCGCGCCATTCAGCGCACCCTGCGGCAACTCCGTCAGTCGGTGCGGTCGTTCCGGCAGGCCAGACCCGGGCTGATGTTCGTCGCCTTCATGGGTTCGGTAGTGCACGTCCTCTTCAAAGTCGCCACGCTGCCGATTCTCGTCTATCTCGGCGATCCCACGTTCACGCTGACGATGGACACGCTGGCGCCGCTGGTCCTGTGGCCGCTGGCACTCTTCTACGGCGGGGTCGTGGTACCGGCGCCGGGGGGCGGCGGCTTCATTGAAGGAGCGTTTGCCGCCACGCTCACGGACGCGATTCCGGCCGGCATCTTTGCGGCCTCGTTGATCTGGTGGCGCTTCTACACTTTCTACCTGTACATCGTGGCCGGAGGTATTGCGGCCGGCGATGCTGCCATGCGCGCGCTTCGTGACCACTCAACAGACTGACCTCGCCGACCCGCACGGCACCCACCCGCGCGACGCCGGATCAGCCGTGCCCGTAACGGTATCCGCCCCCGGTCCCGTCGCCGCCCCTGCGGCCCCGCCGCGCTGGCGGCTCGCGGTCGGATTCGCCGTCATCTACGTGCTGTGGGGCTCCACGTATCTGGCCATTCGCGTGGCCATCGACACGATCCCACCCTTCGTGCTCGGCGCGGTGCGCTTCCTGGTTGCCGGCTCGGTCCTCTACGCGTGGAGCCGGTTGCGCGGCGCGCCCCGCCCAACCCCCCGCGAGTGGCGCAACTCGGCCATCATCGGCGCCCTGCTGCTGTTCGTCGGCAACGGAGCGGTATCCTGGTCGGAACAACGGGTCAGCTCCGGTATGACCTCCCTCCTGGTCGCCACGGTCCCGCTCTGGCTGGTGCTCTGCGAACTGTGGATGGGTGTTCGCCCCACCCTCATCAAAGTGCTCGGCGTTGCGATTGGCCTGGTCGGCGTGGGACTGTTGGTGCTCCCCGCCACTGGCGATACGCGCAGCGCCGCCGTCGATCCCGTGGGGGCGATCGTCCTGTCGCTCGGTGCGCTCTCCTGGACGGCGGGATCGTTGTTCTCGCGCGGTGCCGTTCTCGCCAAACCCGCCTCGTTGGCGAGTTCGATGCAAATGCTTGTCGGTGGCGCGATGCTGTTCGTACTGGCTGTCGTTACTGGTGAGATTCCTGCCGTATTCAGCGGACCTGCACCAAGCCTGGCGTCCGCTGGGGCAGTGCTGTATCTGATCATTTTTGGTTCACTGATCGGTTTCAGCACCTACATGTGGCTGATCAAAGTCGCGAGCCCGACCGCCGTCGGCACGTATGCCTACGTCAACCCGGTCGTCGCCGTCCTGCTTGGCGTGTCCATCCTCGGCGAGCAACTGCCCACGCGCGCGGTGCTCGCGATGCTTGTGATCGTTGGGGGCGTCGCCATGGTCTCGCTGGCGCCCCACCTCCGCCCGCGTGACTGGACGCAACGCAAAGGCTGAGTTCGCCGCGAATCCTTACGCGCCATGGCTGCGTATGGAGACACGTTCCCGTCGACCCTTGACGGCGGGAGCACGCAGCGTCTCAACCACTTCGCGGGGAACTCCGGAATGCGCACGCATATCAAGGTCGTGGCCATCGTCAACATTCTCTACGGCGTGCTCGGATTGCTGGCGACCGTAAGCATGCTCGTGGGCGGACTATTCGGTGGGCTCTTTTCGGGTGGGTTGTTCAGTTTCCTCGCCATCACCGTCGCCAGCGTGGTCGGCAGTCTGATCCTCGGTGCGCTCAGCCTCTTTGGCGTCATTGCCGGGTTCGGGCTGCTCAACCACCAGCAGTGGGCGCGGTGGGTGATCATTGCGGTGTCGACCATGCGTCTGTTCACATGGCCCTTCGGCACGCTGTTCGGCGGCTACTCGCTGTGGGTCCTGCTGAATGACGAAACGCGTCGCGAGTTCGCCGCAGCGCTGTAAGATCCGTCGCCACGCTACAAGCTGACCGCCAAGCGCGGCCGATCCGATGTCCGACCGGCTGCCACATCTTTACGGTGTGGCAGCCGTTTCGTCTGGCGACCACTCCGCATTGGCGCGCGCTGCGCCGCGCGTCCGGCGACCCGGGCCCGCTCTGGCGGTGAAGCAGCGGCGGGACTAGGCTACCGACGTGACCCCTCCCGCTCTGCTGCGTTCGTGACCGCAACGCTGCCTCCGTCGGCGCCGGCTGCTGCGGCGCTACTGGCGATGCCGCCCAGACACCTCTCCGCGCTCCAGCGCGAGCGCCTCGGTATGCTGGCGCACTGTCTGCTGCAGGACGCGCCGTCGGCGTCGGAAACCAACACCGAGTTCGCCGAACGTTGTGATGCACGCCTCGCCTCGCTCGCGCCACACAAGCGGACCGAGTTCGGCACGGCCATCAACCTGCTGAGCGGTCGGCTGGGCGTGTTTCTGGCCCTGCGACGTAGCATGCCATTTCGCGCGCTGTCCAGCGCCGACCAAGCCCGCGCCTGCGAGTGTTGGGCGACCTCGCGCGTTCCGTTGCTGCGCACCGCGTTCCAGGCGGTGCGACGGCTCGTGCTGGCGGTGCATTACGCGCGACCAGAGGTCACGGCGGCCATCGGTTACGCGGGGCCGCTGCAGTCGCGCAACGCGCAGGTGCCGTGGGAGGGGCCGCTTTCCGGTATGCACACCGACGCGGAGCCGGTGCGTCGCGGTGTCGTCGTGCTGCCGCGTGCGATCGCGGCGGAGTCGCTTCCCGCCGGTGTGATCACCGCGGACACGTTCGGCGCGGATCTCCATCGTCGCGCGGACGCCGTGGTCATCGGCACCGGGGCCGGCGGCGCGGTCACCGCCGCTCGCCTGGCCGCTGAAGGCTATGAGGTGGTGATGCTCGAGGAGGGCGGGTATTTCGCGCCGTCCGATTTCACCGAGCAGGAAGCCGAGCTGACCGAGCGGTTGTACGCCGACGGTGCCATGCGCACGACCGACGATCTCTCGGTGGCGCTGGTGCAGGGGAGCAGCGTGGGCGGATCGACCACGGTTAACTGGATGATCATGCTCCGCACTCCGCCGTACGTCCTCGAACAGTGGGCGCGCGAAGCTGGCGCGTACGGCATGAGTCCGACCGAGATGGGTCCCGTGTTCGACCGCATCGAAGAGGCCGTCCATGCCCGACCGGTCCCTGACGACTCGCATTCCGCCAACAATCGTCTGCTGCTGGACGGTGCGCGCGCGCTGGGGTGGCGGGCGTCGACCGCGGCGATCAACGCCGACGGGTGTGTGCGTTGCGGCTTTTGCGGCGTGGGGTGCCGGCACGAGGCAAAGCGCTCGACGCTGGTCACGTATGTGCCGAGTGCGCTGCGGTCAGGCGCGACGCTGTTTGCGAATGCGCACGTGTCGAGGATAGAGGTGCGCGAGCGTGACGGGGGCTCGTCCACGCCGCCACTCAAGCGTGTGCACGCATCTGTACGCGGTACGCGCGCGGATGCGCCGGCACGCACCTTGACCATCGATGCGCCGCTTGTCGTAGTCGCCGGCGGTGGCGTGGGGACGCCGGCGCTGCTGCAGCGTTCGGGACTGGGCGGCGGGGGTGTGGGCTCGTGGCTGCGGCTGCATCCGACGACCGCGATCTTCGGCCGCTACGACCGTGAGATCGTCCCCAGCTCCGGCATCCCGCTGTCGACGATGAGCGATGAATTCATCCGCTGGAATGGCACCGACTACGGCTTCTGGATCGAATGTCCGCCGATGCACCCCTCATTCACGGCCGCCGCGCTCCCCGGGATAGGTCCTGCACACGCTGAGCGGATGCGTGAGCTGAACCGCCTTGGCGTGCTGATCGCGTTGACGAGGGACGGCGCCGACCGATTCACGTCCAGCGGCAGCGTGCGCGTCGATCGCCGCGGGCGGACGCGCATCGACTATCGCCTCACCGGTGCCGACCAGCTGCGTGTGCGCGCGTCGCTGGCGGCGTCGGCCCGCATCCATCTTGCGATGGGTGCCTCGGAAGTCGGCACGTTGCACAGCGTACCAGTTCGTATCCGCACGAAAGCGGATCTTGCACAGCTGGCGCACGTCTCGCTGGCACCCAACGCGATCGGGCTGTTCTCCGCGCACGTGAACGGCACCTGTCGGATGGGCACCGATCCGCGGACGAGTGGTTCGTCGCCGGACGGCGAGCGGCATGGGGTGCGCGGGCTGTACATTTCCGACGGGTCCTTATTGCCGACCGCGCTCGGCGTGAACCCGCAGGAAACGATCATGGCCGTGGCGTCGGTCCTCGCGGATCGGATGGCCACACGGCATGCCGGTATCATGCGCGGTTGACGAGGGAGTGCCAGACTTGGCGGCAAACTTGGCGGCAGACACAGGCGGAATGCGATGAGCGGCAAGGGCGAAAAGAAGCGACGACGCGCACTGGATGCCTACAGCAGGTTGCAGCGCGCCGCCGCGATGTCGGCGACGCGGGTGGAGGCGGCCCTCCAATCGTTCGGTCTGTCGGCATCACAGTTTGGCGTGCTCGACACGCTCCAGTCTCGCGGCCCGGTGCACCAGCAGGAGCTGGCCGAAGCGCTCGGGCGCAGCAAGGCGCAGATGACCGCCATCATCGATGCGCTCGAGGAAAAGGCGCTCGTGCGACGCGAGCGGCATGCGACCGACCGTCGCTACATCACCGTGCATCTCACGCCGGACGGTCAGAGCGTGCTGGGCCGCGCGACACCCGTGCGCAGCGCGGCGATCGTGGAGCTGATGAGCGAGCTCACCGGCGAACAGCGCGTGCGTCTGGCCAGATTGTGCCGACGCCTGCTGCGCGTACTCGATCCCTACGACGATCCCGGCGACGCCACCGATGATGCGACCCCGGATACGTCGTCCGCTCACGTCTCGACGGCGGTCGTCAAGCCGCACAGCGCGTCGGTGCACGACACGCCGCGTGACACGGCGACGGCTGATGTGGCGCCGACTGATGTTGCACCGGATAATGCGGTCGCGACCGATGAGCCAGCTGGCTCCCTGTCGCCTTCCTGATCTCCTCTCTGACGCGATTCCGATGGCCGGTCGACACTTTCTCCAGATCCCGGGGCCAACGCCCGTTCCTGAACGACTGCTGCGCGCCATGCATCGTCAGCAGGAGGATCATCGCTCGTCGGCATTTCCGGCGTTGACCACGTCGATCCTGTCGCGACTGCCGCAGATCGTCAATCAGCGCAACGGGCAGGCGTTCGTCTTCCCGGCGTCGGGCACGGCCATGTGGGAAGCGGCGCTGGTGAACACGCTCGATCCGGGCGCCAGACTGCTTGCCGTTCGCTCCGGGCAGTTCTCGCATCTGTTCATCAATACGGCGCGTGCGCTGGGCTACGAGGTGGACGTGTTGGAGGTGCCGTGGGGTGAAGCGGCACCGGCCGACCGCATCGAGCAGGCGCTGCGCGACGACACAACGCACCGATATCAGGGGTTGCTGCTCGTGCACAACGAAACCGCGACCGGTGTGACGAGCGATGTCGCAGCGGTGCGTGCTGCGATGCATGCCGCGCAACACCCGGCGTTGCTGTTCGTGGACGGCGTGAGTTCGATTGCCAGTCTGGAGTTTGAATTCGACGCGTGGGGCGTGGACCTCGCCATCACGGGATCGCAGAAGGGATTCATGCTGCCCGGCGGATTGGGAATCCTGTACGTGAGCGACAAGGCACTGGCGCGTGTGGAATCGACCACGACGCCGCGCGCGTACTTCGACCTGCGTCCGATGCGACAGCAGAACGCCAACGGATACTTCCCGAGCACGCCGGCGCTGTCGTTGCTGTTCGGACTGGACGAATCGCTGACGATGCTGCTCGAGGAAGGGATGCTCAACGTCGCCGCGCGTCACCACCGACTCGCCACCGGTGTGCGGGCCGCCGTGCGTGCGTGGGGGCTGCTGCCATGCGCGCGTCGCGCGGAGATCGAATCCAACACGCTGACCGCGGTCGTGATGCCGGAAGGGATGGACTCGGCGAAGGTCGTGGAGATCGCGTTCAAACGCTACGACCTCTCGTTGGGTGCGGGGCTTGGTGAAGTCGCGGGAAAGGTGTTCCGCATCGGACATCTGGGCGATACGAACGCACTGACACTCGCGGCCGCGTTGAGTGGTGTGGAAATGGCACTGGCCGATGCGGGTGTGCCGATGACGCTGGGCAGTGGTGTGGGCGCCGCGCTGTCGCACTGGCGTCTGCCCGCGTGAGCGACCGGCCGAGCGAGCGTCCGGTTGTGGCGGTCACCCGTAAGCTCACGCCCGATGTCGAGGCGGCGATCGCGTCTCGGTACGATGCGCGCTTCAATCGCACCGATGTCGCCTTGAGCACTGAGCAGCTCACACAGATCATGCGGCAGGTGGACATCGTGCTCTGCACCGTCACCGACACGATTCGCGCCGAGCATGTGAGTGGGAGCGGCGTGCGCACGAAGCTGTTGGCGAACTTTGGGGTGGGCGTGAACCACATCGACCGCGCGGCGGTGCATGACGCGGGGATTGCCGTGACCAACACGCCCGACGTACTCACCGACGATACGGCCGATATCGCGATTGCGCTCATGCTCATGAGCATGCGCCGGCTGGGCGAGGGGGAACGTCATGTGCGCTCCGGCGCGTGGTCCGGCTGGCGTCCGACGCACCTGCTTGGTCGCAGTTTGCAGGGAAAGACGCTCGGCATCGTGGGTTACGGCCGCATCGGGCGCGCAGTCTCGCGTCGTGCGGCAGCGGCGTTTGGCATGCATGTGCTTTGGCAGGCCCCGCGCGCGCCGCGCATTGATGATCCGGCAACGGACGGTCCGGCCGGCGCGACCCGTGTCGACACACTGGACGAGTTGCTGCAGCGTGCCGACGTCATCTCGCTGCATTGTCCCGCGACACCGGAAACGCGTCATCTCATCGACGCCACCAAACTGGCGCTGCTCAGGCCGACATCGTTCCTGATCAACACGGCGCGTGGCGACATCATCGACGAGTACGCGCTGGCGGCCGTGCTGCGCGAGCGAGGCATTGCGGGTGCCGGACTCGATGTGTACGAATTCGAGCCGTCCGTGGTGGCGGACTTGCGGGAGTTGGAGAATGTGGTGCTGCTGCCGCATCAGGGGAGTGGCACGATGGAAACGCGTACCGCGATGGGGATGCGCGCGTTGGCGAACATCGACGCGTTCGTGGCCGGCGACGTGCCGCCCGACCTGGTGGCGCCGCCGGCGTAGTGTCAGACGCGTGCTGCGAGGCGAGCGCTACCTCCGCGGCATCGCACCACATTACGTTGCGAGGCGATGACGATCCACGCCGGCGTCTCAGACGACCTCGCCAACACCCCACTCGAGCCCCGACGGGTGGGCTCGCTCGACCACTTCTCTGAAGTGCGGTCGCGCTTCCTTCCGCATGCGCACGATCTCGTGGTGTGTCTGCCGCCCACGTACGAGCAGGAGCCCACGCGCGCATTCCCCGTGCTGTATCTGCATGACGGGCAGAATGTGTTCGACGATCTGCCGATGTCGCCCTTCGGCGTGCAGTGGGGTGTCGACACGACCGCGCGCGCGCTCATGCATGCGGGCATCATCGAGCCGATGATTCTCGTGGCGATCGGTAACGCGGGACGCGACCGCATCGACGAGTACACGCCGACGCGTGATTCGAATCATGATGCGGGCGGCATGGCCGACCGGTACGGGCAAATGCTGGTCTACGAGATCAAGCCCTTCATCGACCGGCACTATCGCACCAGGCGCGGCGCGCGCGACACCGGACTTGCGGGCAGTTCGCTCGGCGGTCTGCTCACGTTGCACCTGGGTCTGACGCACACGGCGGTGTTCGGCAAACTGGCGTTGTTGTCTCCGTCGGTGTGGTGGGATGACCGCTGGATTGTCCGACAGCTGGTGGCCAGCAACAGCACGCGACCAGCACTCAAGATCTGGCTGGACGTGGGAACGGCCGAACCGCGCATGCTCAAAGGCACGCAATTGCTGTATCGGATGTTGGTGCGGATGGGATGGACACCCGGCGAGAATCTGCAGTACCTCGAAGCGGAAGGCGCGCGGCACGAGGAACGCGCGTGGGGCGAGCGCACGGGCTTGTTCCTGCGATTTCTCTTTCCCCTGCATGGACGAGGAAGCGGTTGATGGATCGGTTCGACGGATTCTCGCCGAAGGCGATGACGTTTTTGCGCGGCCTGACGAAGAACAATCGCAAGGAGTGGTTCGAGGAGCATCGCGCGGAGTACGAGCAGTTGCTGAAGCAACCGCTGGCGCAGTTGATCGAGGAGGTGGACGTCCGGTTGGCCACGATCGCACCGGAGATCATCGGTTCGCCGAAGAAGTCGTCATTCCGCATTCATCGCGATGTGCGATTCTCGAAGGACAAGTCGCCATACAAGACACACGTGGCGTGCTGGTTCTTCCATCGCGACGCCGGCCATGGTGTCGGTGGCGAGGCGGCGCACGGTGGTGCCGGCTTCTACTATCACATGGCGCCCACCGGCTCGTTCTGCGGCGGTGGCATCTGGATGCCGCCGCGTCCGGCATTACAGAAGATCCGGCAGTCGCTGGCGGACGATCACCAAGGGTTCGGAGAGATCGTACTGTCGGCGGGCTTCAAACGCCGCTTCGGCGCGCTCGATACGGAGGCGATGCTGACGCGCATGCCGCGCGGTTTCGAACCGGAGCATCCGGCGGGTCGCTGGCTGCGGTATCAGTCGTTCACGGCGGGACGCGAGCTGACGCCGGCGGAGATGCAGAGCGCGAAATTGCCGGACACCATGACGCGGCAGTTCGAGGCGATGGCGCCGTTCATTCGCTGGCTGAACGGGGCGCTGGGGCTCAAGCCGTCGTCGATGCGATAGTGGCGGGTCGATGTCCGATCCTCCCGCACGGTTCCACTCGCGCTACGGATTACGCGGCGGCGCCGGAAGGGTGCCTTTGTTGGCGAGGGCCTTGTTGATCGCCTCGACCGTCCTGGTGGCGCGGAAGTCCACGATCTGGCGGGCCAGGGCCGTGCTCTTCTTCCGGTCCGCGAGGGAGACGCCGTTGATCGAGGCCTTGCCTGCCTTGACGCGCTCGTCGTAGCGGATGGAGCTGGGGTCGTCGATGAACATGTTGAGCGAGATGATCGGATCGTCGTGCAGGTTTTCGGCGGCGCCGTCCACGATCCCCTTGTCCTTCATATATGCCGCCGTACTGGCGTAGTCGTAGTACTCCTGGATGTGGGCGACGATGGGCGTCCCCTGCCAGATCTTCGTGAGCGAGTCGGCCACGGCGCGCTGCCCCCCCTGATTCCCGCCGCTGTCGCCGATGAGGAGCAGCTTCTCGAATCCGTGCGCCTTCAGGCTGGTGAGCAAGTCGGTGAGCAGCATGCGGAAGGTCGCCTCGCGCAGACTGAGCGTACCCGGCGAGGTCATGTGACCGGTCGGCGGTTCAATGCCGCCCTCGGGGACGAACTTGACGATCGGTGCGCAGAGCGCGTTCCCCATCTTCCTCGCGATCGCTTCGCAGTTGGTATGCAGCACGTAGTTGTGCTTGCCGGTCACCAGCCACGGGCCGTTCGGTTCCATGCCACCGGTGGGGATGATGACGGTCGTTTTGCCGGCCTTCATGGCGTCGCGCACATCCATCCAGGTCATCTCTTCCATCCAGACCGTGTTGGGGGCTGGGAGCGGATTGACCGCGTCTGGACAGTTGTACGGATTGGCGGCGCAGTTGCCGCCACCCATGCTGCGCGGCGCGGCGGAATTGGTTTGCGCGTGCGCTGCGAGCGGCGCGGTGACGAGTGCGAGGGCGAGGAGACGGCGGCGGATCAGCATGAGCGATGCTCCAGGGCGGGCGGGACAGGCAGGCGGGGGAGGCGGCACGGTGGGGGGGGCGGGTCGTCGGCCGCCGTCAAGGCTACGGCGGAGTCGCGGAGATGTTGAAGCGCGGGGAGCAATGTCGCCAGTGCGGATGTTGCGGCGTGCGTGCTGCTCGCGTGCCTTCTCGCTTCACGTTACTGTCGACGCGCTCCGACTCCCCCCTTCCTGTCCGACGACGATGCTCATCATCATGCCCCGCGTCCTCCCCCGCGTAGCGACTGCGCTGACCGTTGCACTCACTGGGGCGGCCGCAGGCGCGCTGTGCGCGCCGCTGCACCGGCCGCTCCATGCTCAGCCATCAGCGATCCCCGTGGCCACCGAGTTTTCGAAGCTGCACTTCCGGTCGGTTGGACCAGCGACCATGTCCGGCCGTGTCGCCGACCTTGCGGTGTACGAGGCCAATCCGGCGATTTTCTATGTCGGCACGGCACATGGCGGCGTGTGGAAGACGACAAGCAACGGCACGATGTTCACGCCGCTCTTTCAGGACAACGGCCTGATGGCGATCGGTGATGTGGCGGTATCGCAGCTCGATCCCGATCTGGTGTGGGTGGGCACGGGCGAGTCGAATAATCGCCAGAGCACCTCGTGGGGGAGCGGCGTCTACAAGTCCACCGACGGCGGCAAGACGTTCGCGCTGATGGGACTGCCCACGTCCAGGCACATCAATCGCATTCTCTTGCATCCGTTCGACAACAACATCGTATTCGTTGCCGCGACGGGACCGTTGTTTGGCGCGGGTGGGGAGCGTGGTGTGTATCGCACGAATGATGGTGGCACGACCTGGTCGCGTGTGCTCGCCGGCGACGACGACACGGGCGCGAACGATATCGCGATGTCGATCTCGGATCCGAACGTGATGTTTGCGTCGATGTATCAGCGCCGGCGCACCACGTGTTGCATGAACGGCGGTGGCACGGGGAGCGCGCTCTTCAAGAGCACCGACGCGGGGCTCACCTGGACCAAGGTAACGGGAGGCGGATTCCCGGGCGGACCACTTGGCCGCATTTCGATGGACATCTCTCGCGGTGATGAGAAGATCGTGTACGCGAGCGTGGACGGGCCGTCGGGCGCGCGCGCGGCCGTCGCCGAAGCGGGACCGGGTGAAGGCGCCGCCGCGGGCGGCGGCGGTGGTGGCGGTGGTGGCGCGTTCATCACCGGTGTTTATCGCTCGAACGATGGCGGCGCGACGTGGACCAAACAAAGCGGCACGAACGCGCGCCCGATGTACTTCAGCCAGATCCGCATCGATCCGTGGGACGTCGATCGCGTGTACATGGGCGGGGTCGGGCTCCACCTGTCGGTGGATGGCGGCAAAACGTTCGAGACGGATGCGGCGCTGGTGACACACGATGATGTGCACGCGATCTGGATCAATCCCGCCAACGCCGATCACGTGTTGATCGGCAACGACGGCGGACTGGCCATCTCGTATGACATGTCGCGCACCTGGCAGTTCATGGAGAACCTGCCCGTGGGCCTGTTTTATCACGTGAGTTATGACATGTCGCGTCCGTATAAGATCTGCGGCGGCATGCAGGACAACTACGACTGGTGCGGACCGAGTGCGTCGCGTATGAGCCGCGGCATCTTCAACTACGACTGGTTCCAGATTCTTGGTGGCGACGGATTTGTCGCGATACCCGATCTGCGCGATCCGCGCATCGTGTACACGGAGTCGCAGGACGGCAACATGATCCGTCGTAACATCGTGACGGGTGAGTCGAAGAACATTCGCCCGACCGCGCAGACCGTCACCAATGCGACCACCGGCGAGACCTATCGCTTTCATTGGGATACGCCACTGATGCTTTCACCGCGTGATCCCGGCGTGTTGCTGGCGGCCGCCAATCGTGTGTTTCGCTCGACCAATCGCGGCGACTCGTGGGAAGCGATCAGCCCCGATCTCACACAGAACGCCTCGCGCGACAGCATCGTCACCATGGGTGTGAAGGGCTCGGGCATCACCATCTCGCGCAACGACGGCATCTCCGCGTGGCCCACGATCGTTGCACTCGGCGAGTCGCCGAAGCAGGCGGGGATCTACTACGCGGGCACCGACGACGGCACCGTGAGCATGACCAGCGACAATGGCAAGACGTGGCAGAACATCACCGGTCGCTTGCCCGGTTTTCCTGCGGGGCATGTGTTCGTGTCGCGCGTGGCGCCGTCACGCTTCGATGCCAGGGTCGCGTACGTGGCCGTGACGAACTACCGGCAGAACGACTACGACCCGTATCTCTGGGTGACCACCGACGGCGGCACGACGTTCCGCTCGATCGCGTCCGGACTCACGGGCGAAGTGGTCCGCACGATCACCGAAGACACGCGCAACCCGGACGTACTCTACGTCGGCACGGAGACCGGAATCATGCTGTCGCTCGATCGTGGCGCGACATGGAAGCGGTTGAAGGCGAACTTCCCCGACGTGCGCGTGGATGAGTTGACGATTCATCCGCGTGATAACGCGCTGTTGGTGGCGACTCATGGCCGAGCGATCTGGGTGCTCGATCATCTCGAGCCGATTCAGGAGTACGCGGCGGCGGCGAAGGCCGACCTCGCACTGTTCACGCCAGGCCCCGCGTTGCAGTGGAAGAGCAAGGACGATCGCAACGACGAGTTCTGGGGCCATCAGTTCTTCACAGGCGAGAACCCGCCGACCGAGGCAGTGGTGCAGATGCATTTCGCGAGGCCGGCGGTGAAGCCGATGGTGCGCATCAGTGCGGCGGGTGGCAAGGTGGTGCGCGAGCTGCTGATTCCCGACGCGCGCAATGTGGCGGGTATTCAGACAGTGTGCTGGGACCAGCGCGTGGAGCCGATTCCGGCGATCGCGGCGGCGCCCGCGGGACGCGGTGGTGCGGGTGGCGCGGGTGGCGCGGGTGGCGCCGGTGCCGCCGGCGGTCGTGGCGCCGGGCCGGGCGGTGCCGGTGGGCAGGCGCGTCCGATTTCCGGGTATCCGGTGCCGTTACCGCCGGTCGGCTATCAGGCCGACAATCCCTGTGCACCGGCGGGTGCTGGCGGACCCGGCGCTGGCGGCGGCGGATTCGGCGGCGGCGCGCAGGCGAACGTTGGTCCGCAGGTGGTGCCCGGCGTGTACACCGTGACACTGGTCGCTGATGGCAAGGTGGTGTCGTCCAAACCGCTCACGATCAGCATGGATCCGGAAGTGCCGCTCACGGGAGCGGCCCGGGTCGCCTACAACGCCATCATCGCCAACCTGCACGAGACGCAGCGCGCCGGCAGTGCCGTGGCGGCGAAGCTGGCTGCGCTGTACGCCGAGGTGACACGAATCGCGCCACGGATGGACTCGGCGAGCACCCCGGCCGAAGTGAAGACGGCGTTTGCCGACTTCCGGAAGGCATTCGATGTGGTGCGTGCGAAATTCGGCGTGCCGGCACCCATCGGCGGCGGCTTCGGTGGTGGAGGTGGTGGTACCGCCGCGGCGGCCGCCGCGCAGGCGAACGCACTCGGTCGCGTCGGGGCGGCCAAGGCGTCAATGCAGGGCGTGTGGGAAACGCCAAGCCCGGCAGTGATGCAGCAGGCAGCAGATGCGAAGGCGGCGCTGGCACCGGCCATGATTGAAGCAGCGGCCGTGCTTGCCAGAGCGCGTGTCTTATCGGCGACGATGGCCAAGTCGAACCTGACGTTCACCGTGCCGGCGAACTGATCCCACGCGCGTCGATCTGACGCGAGCGTCACACCTCTGTGCATGCCGGCCGGCCATCGCACACACGTGCGGATGATCCGGAATCTCCTTCCCTGTGAGATATGAACCTCGTCGAAGTGCTGCGCAGCGAACTCGCCGACCGTTACACCATCGAGCGCGAGCTCGGTGGCGGCGGCATGTCGGTTGTGTTTCTGGCGCTGGAACGCACGCTCGACCGGCGCGTCGTGATCAAAGTGCTGCCGCCGGAATTGGGACAGAGCGTCAACGTGGACCGGTTCACGCGCGAAATCGCGACGCTGGCGACGTTGCAGCATCCGCAGATCGTGCCGATCTACAGTGCCGGTCAGGCGGGCGACGTGTTGTACTACGTGATGCCGTATCTGGCCGGCGAGTCGCTCGCGGCGCGGCTCTCGCGCGAGGGCCCGCTGTCAGCGACGGAAGTCATGCGCCTGCTGACACCGTTGGCCCGCGCGCTCGCGTTCGCGCATCGCGAGGGGGTCGTGCACCGTGACATCAAGCCGGATAACATTTTGTTGGCGCAGGGTGAGCCGGTCTTGGCCGACTTTGGTATTGCGAAGGTGCTGCGTGACGGCGCGGCGCACGGAACGCTCACCTCGGCGGGCATGTCAATCGGCACGGTCACGTACATGGCGCCGGAGCAGGTGTTGGCCGATCCCGCCATCGACGGTCGCGCCGATGTGTACTCGCTGGCCGCCGTGGGATACGAACTGCTGTCTGGCAGCGTGCCCTTCTCCGGGACACCGCAGCAGGTAATGTCGGCGCATGTGGTGAAGACACCGCCGTTGCTCTCTGACATCGCGCCATCCACGCCTGCTGCGCTGCAACAGGTGATTATGCGCGGGCTGGCGAAGGAGATGACGGACCGACCGACTTCCGACGAGTTTGCACAGCTGCTGGTTGACGCGGCGATGTCTGCGGGCACGAGCACGCATGCCGCCCCGGCGCGCGCCGGCGCAATGAAGGCCGGCGGCCAGGTAGACAGCGCGCAGCGCGCGATCGATCGTGCCTTGGCGCGCGACACGCGCAACGTGTTCACGCATTTCACCCGCGCGCTCATCCTCGAGCGTCGCGGCGATCGTGCGGGCGCGTTGGGGGCAATGTCGCAGGCAGTGGCGCGCGCACCGCTGCCGCTGTTTGTGGGCAGCACGGTCCGCATGGCACGACTGGCCAACGATGCGAAGGCGGAACAACGGGCACGTGCGCAGCTGGACGCGATGGGTGCGGTGCCGGGGATTGCTTTGGCGCGCGTGATCGCCGACGCCGATACAGGGTCCGCCGATGCGATGGCGGCCGGGTTGGAGCAGGCCATCGCCGAGCGCGATCCGTTCATCTACCAGATTCCGCTGCAGCTGTGGTGGTTCGACCGGATGCGTGGTACAGCGGGCTTGGCCCGCGTCGCGGAGAAGCTGGGCTTTCCGGCGACGGCGATCGAGGCGGGCGCGCGGTCGGGACCATGATCGCCCGCGGCGCGCGGTACGCTTACAACCTCATGTCTCACGCTTGCATCATGCGCACCCGTCTCACTGACCGTCCGTTGTGGGCACGCGTGCCGGCCTCGATTCTGATGTCGGTGCTGCTCGCGGGCTGTCAGCGTGCGCCCGTGACGGTAGCGACAGCGACATCGATACCCGTGCTCCGCACGATGTCCTTCAACATCAGATACAACACGCCAAGCGACGGGGTGAATGCCTGGCCGAATCGCAAAGTGTGGGTGGCCGACCTGATTCGTTATCACGGTGCCGACGTGATCGGTGTGCAGGAGGCGCTCGCCCCGATGCTGGCCGATCTCGACACCCTGCTCCCCGGTTTCGCGCGCGTCGGTGTGGGGCGGGCCGACGGGCGCATGGGCGGCGAGTACAGCGCAATCCTCTATCGCACCGACCGGCTCGAGATGCTCGACAGCGGCACGTTCTGGTTGTCGCCCACACCATCGGTCGCGGGCAGCAACGGGTGGGATGCAGCGATCGAGCGAGTGGCAACATGGGCACGGTTTCGCGATCGCCGCAGCGGCTGCCGCTATCTGCATCTCAACACGCACTTTGATCACATCGGCGAGAATGCGCGGCAACAGAGCGCGCGATTGATTCGTGAGCGGCTGGCGGTGCTGGCCCCTGGAGGACCCATCGTCGTCACGGGTGATCTCAACAGTGATCCGCAAAGCGGCGCGTATCGTGTGCTCACGCGCGACACGATTGCCAGCGCCACGCCGCCGCTGCGTGATGGCTTTGACGTCTCGCGAGCAAGGCACTACGGTCCCACCTCCACCTGGACGGCGTTCAAGACGATTGAACCGGGACGTCGCATCGACTACGTGATGGTGTCGCCAAACGCGCAGGTGCTCAGGCACGCGATCCTCGCGGACAGCTGGGACGGTCGCTTCCCGTCGGACCACCTGCCCGTCGTGGCGGATGTGCTGCCCTGCGGCGAACGACCGCGTTAGCGCGTCGAGCCTTTGAATCATGCCGACTACGCTCGCGCTTGCCCAACCGGAACTTGCGCGCGAAGATGTAGTGGTACCACCTACCACGCGAATCCAATGACGCTTCGTCTGCGCTGGCTGTCACTGTTGATGTTCGTTGCCTGCGGCGGTAGTACCGATGGCGGCACGCCGCCGCCGTCGCCGCCGGTGGTGCCGTCCCGCGTGGAAGTAACGTTCTCTGCAGCAAGCGTGCCCGTCGCCGCAACGTCGCAGGGGACGGCGCGCATCTTCGACCAGTCGGGACGGGAGATGGTCGGCCAGTCCGTGACTTGGTCCACATCCACGGTGGACGTGGCCTCCGTGTCCGCGACGGGGCTGGCCACCGCGCTGCGACCGGGGATCGCCACGATCGTCGCCACCACGAGCAACGGTGTGAGCGGCACCGCCGTGCTGACCGTACTGGTGCCACCCGTGGTTACGGTCGTACTCAGTCGCGACACGGCCACACTTGTACCGGGCGCCACGCTGCCACTGGTCGCAACCCTGATTGCAGCAAATGGAGGCGTGATCACCGAACGGTCCGCCACGTGGCAATCGCTCGATCCGACCATCGCAAGCGTGAGCACCAACGGCGTGGTGACCGCTGTCGCGATTGGTGACGTGCAAATCGTCGCCAGTGCCGAGACGAAAACGGCGACCGCGCGCATCACCGTGCGGTCCGCGCAATCGCCGACTGCGCCAGGCATCGCCTCGATCTCCGTGCCAATCATCACAGCGGGTGCGACGATCACTCTGACCGGGAGAAACTTCTCCGCTACGCGCGACAGCAACATCGTGCGCATTGATGGCGTGACCGCGACCGTCATGGCGGCCAGCGCAACGGCGTTGACTGTGACCGTGCCGTCGAGCGGGTTCGCCTGCCGTCCAACGAGCAACGCGACCGTGGAGGTGCAGGTGCGCGCAGAACTCGGCGCGCGCGAGCATCCGTTGCGCGTCGCGACACAGCGCACGCTCGGGGTGGGGATGTCGCTGGTGCTTTCGGACGCGGCCGACGCGCGGTGCAACGAGTTCGCGCAGACCGGCGGTCGCTATGTCGTGAGTGTGTACAGCGTGGCTACGACACCGACATCACGCAGCGACTACGTGCTGCGCGGCGCGGCGTCCACCGTTGGCACGCAGATCGCGATTGCAGCCGTGGTCAGCCCCGCGTCAGGCACCGTGCCTTCCCTCGGCACGGCGATGCCGACTGCGCGCCCGGCCGCGATCGACGCATCGCGCGAACGGCGTACTGCGCAGCGGCACGACGACCTGCTGCGCACCAATCTCGATTTCCTGCGCAGGCAACCCAATCCGCAAGGTGCCCTGCGTGCCTCGCAGCGCCTGCGGAGCAGCGTGGCGCAGGAAATCGGCATCGTGGGCACGATCAGCGCCCTCAAGGTGCCCAACATCGGCCCGGGAAACGCCAACGTGTGTCGCAACCCGTTCACCGTGGACGTACGCACGGTGTATAGCGGCACGCGCTCCATCATCGTCGAAGATACAGTCACGACCTATCTGGGCGCGGCAATCAACACGGGCCAGATGGATAGCCTGTACCGGCGGCTGGGTCAGGAGTTCGACAGCGTGATGTTCGACGTGCTGGCCACCAATTTCGGTAATCCGCTGCGTATGGATGATCTGCTCGACAACAACGGCAAGATCATCATGCTCTTTTCGCCGCGCGTGAACAGCTTCGAGAACGTCCTTGGATACGTCACGTCATGCGACTTTTTCCCCGTCGCTCAGGCGCCGTCGAGCAACCTCGCCGAGGTGTTCTACGCCGTCGTGCCTACATCGGTCGCGGAGGGATTCAGCGGCGACACGCGCAGTGCGTGGTATCGCGTGGTCCGCAGTACCGTGGTGCACGAGGTAAAGCACATCACGTCGTTCGCCGAGCGCATCCGCGGTAATGCGCAAGCCGAGGTCGCGGCATTCGAAGAGGGTACGGCGCAACACGCGGAGGAGATCTGGGCGCGCGCGGCGGCCTATAACGGATTGCAGCCGCGATCGAACGCGCGATATGCGACGACGCTGGCGTGTGATGTCCGACCGGCTTCCGCGAACGCTCCACAGTGTGCCGGCAAACCGTTCGCGGTCTTCTATCACTTCGACGCGCTGTACGAATTTCTTGGCTCGAGCGAACGACTTTCGCCGTTGGGACGATCCACGAGCGGCTCGAACGACGCCAGCTTCTACGGCAGCAACTGGGCGCTGTTGCGCTGGGCGATCGACCATTTTGCGACGAATGACGCGGCGTTTCTTGGCCCGATGACGCAGTCGCCCAGTACGGTTGGGCTGCCGCAACTGCAAATCCGCACGGGCAGGCCGTGGGAGGAGTCGTTGGGCGAGTTCTCGCTCGCACTGTATCTCGACGACGCGCCCGGGTTCACGCCGATCAATCCGCGTCTCACGTTTCCGAGCTGGAATCTGCGCGACATCTTCGCCGGCATGAACGCGGACTTCGGACAGAGCTTCTATCCGCGCGCATCGCCACTCACTCCCACAGCGGTCTCGTTTGGTACGTTCCTGCGCACGGCCACGCTCGCGGGTGGTTCCTTCAGCATTTATGACATCACCGGCGCACAGAGTGGCGCGCAGTTGATTGAACTGCGCGGTATCAACGATGGTCCGGCACCAGCGACCGTGCGGGTAGCCGTAGTGCGGGTGCAGTAGGCCGACACCTCGTCGCGCACAACGGTGTCGATGCACGCGCGATGCAGCATGCTGCGTTGTTAACGCGTGAGGGTGACCCGCCGTACCGCCTTGGCGAGTTCGACGACAATCACCGGACAGAGCGACGCCGTCAGCACCAGCAGCACATCGCGCTGGTTGAGTATCGTCGTGTCGAGCACGGCGCGGAGCGCAGGCAGGTACACCGCGGCCGCCTGCAACGCGAAGCACAGCACCAGCGCCGCCCACAGCCAGGCGTTGGTGAACAGATCGCGAGAGAAGATGGAACGATGTGTCGAGCGGGCATTGAGCGCGTGAAAGACCTGCGCCAGCGCGAGTGTCATGAATGCAACCGTCTCGGCACGGCGCAGTCCTTCGCCGGTCTCGCCATGCCACCCGAGCGCGATCCGAAACGCGACGAGCGTGCATGCCGCGAGCACGGTTCCCTGCCATGCGATCAACCCGCCGAACTTCCATGTCATGAGCGGCGCGCGCGGATCCCGCGGGGGTCGCGTCATCACGCCCGGCGCTGAGGGCTCGAGCGCCAGCGCCAGCGCCGGGAAGATATCGGTGAGCATGTTCAGCCAGAGGATCTGCAGCACGCCGAGTGGGAGCGGCCAGCCGATCATGACGGGAATGAAGACGACCAGCAGCTCGGCGAAGTTGCACGAAAACAAGTAGTGAATGAATCGCAGGATGTTGCTCACGATCATGCGTCCCTGCTCTACGGCGCGCACGATGGTGGTGAAGTCGTCGTCGGTGATAACCATGTCCGCCGCATCCTTGGCCACATCGGTGCCGCGAATCCCCATCGCAACCCCGATGTCGGCGGTGCGGAGCGCCGGAGCGTCGTTCACGCCATCGCCGGTCATCGCGACTACCTCGCCGGAATCCTGCAGCGCTTTCACCAGCCGCATCTTGTGCGCGGGTGAAACGCGCGCGAGGACGGCGGCCTCGTGTGCCACCGATGTCCATCCTGCGTCGTCGAGTGCATCCAGCTCCCGCGCATGCACCACACGCGTTGCGGTGCCGTCCGCCGCGCGGTCAAGTCCAAGCTCGCGGGCGATCGCCTCCGCGGTCACCTGCTGATCACCCGTGACCATGATGACGCGGATGCCCGCCCCCTGACAGGTCGCGACGGTGTCACGCACGCCGTCTCGCAACGGGTCGCTCATCGCGGCAAAGCCAACCAGTGTGAAGCCTGCGTTCAGTGCGTCGTCATCAACAACATCATTCGTGGATGCGTGGTGGTCCACGTATCGAAAGCCCAACGCCAGCACACGCAGCGCCTGGCCTGCAAGCGAGTTGTTGGTGGCGGTCCACTCCGCGCGTCCGGCATCCGTCAGTGGCGCTGGCTGGCCCGCGATGATCGTCATCGTTGACATGTCCAGCAGCGCCGCAGGCGACCCCTTGGCGAAGGCGACACGTCTGCTGTCGGGCGTGCCGTGCACGGTGACCATCCGCTTGGTGTCGCTGTTGAACGGGATCTCGTGCACGCGCGGGAACTGCTGCTGCAACTGCGCGTGTTCAAGATGCGCCTTCTCCGCCGCGACAATCAGCGCGGCCTCCGTGGGATCGCCGAGGATGGCGGGCGGGTCGACTGTGCGATCGACGGAGCTGTCGTTGCAAAGTGCACCAATCCGCAGCGCGAGCAACAGCGCGTCGTTGTCGCCGGCGGAATCGTCGGTCGCGACGACCACCGGTGTTCCACTCTCACTGAACTCACCATCCGGCGCGTAGCCGCTCCCCGCAAGGTCCACGTGCCGTCCGCCCACGTGCAGCGCGCGCACCGTCATCTCGTTGCGCGTCAGCGTGCCCGTCTTGTCGGTGCAGATGACCGTCGTGGAGCCCAGCGCTTCGACCGCGGGAAGCCGCCGCACGAGTGCGTGCATTTTCGCCATGCGCTGCATCCCGATGGCCAGCGTCATCGTCGTCACGGCCAGCAGTCCCTCCGGGACAGCAGCGATGGCCAGCGAGACGCCGATCCGCACCATCTCGAGCAGTGCATGACCACGCACCCATCCGAGCAGGACAATCACACAGCACAGTGCGAGCACGAGCACCATAAGCACGCGATTGAGCGCGTCCAGTTTACGCTCGAGCGGCGTGCCTTGCTCCTGCACATCGTCGAGCATCATGCCAATGCGGCCCAGCTCCGTGGTCATGCCTGTCGCCACGACCATCGCTTCGCCACGCCCTTCGGTGACGATCGTACCGGCGAAGACGACGTTCGCACGATCGCCGAGGACTGTGTGCGCATCGGCGAGAGTGTCGGCCGACTTGTCGGATGGGACCGACTCACCGGTCAGCGACGCTTCGTCTACGCGCAACGTCGCGGCTTGCGCGATGCGCGCATCAGCCGGTACGCGATCGCCAGCACCGATCAACAGCAGATCGCCGGGAACGAGTGTCTGCACGGGCACCAGCAGATCCGTCCCGTTTCGTCGCACGCGCGCCTGCTTCAGTTCCTGCCGCCGCAACCCTTCGAGCGCACCCGCCGCCCGCCATTCGGTGAAAAAACCGACGGATGCGTTGAGCACAATGACCAGAAGAATAGCGAGTGCTTCGATTGCATCACCAAACGCGAACGCCAGCGCGCTTGCCACCGCGAGGAGCAGTACGAGGATGTTGCGGAACTGATGCACGGCGATGCGCAGTGCGGAACGTTCGGACGCGCTGCCGAGCTCGTTCGCTCCGTATTGCGCGAGGCGAGCGGTTGCATCCGCTGCCGAAAGACCGTGCACCGTATCGCTGGTGAGCAGTCGTGCGACCTCAGCGACCTCGAGCGCGTGCCAATGGGGTGTGACGACCGGCGGAGCGACATGCGGTACTGCGTCAGGCGATGCATCAGTGCGATGGGCCATGCGCGTACTCTACACGGCAACGCAGCACCAAGTGGACAAACACCATGCCAAGGCGCGTGCGCATGTATCTTACGATATGACCACACGCCGTTCAGTCCCAGTCGCGATCACGTCCGCCGACATCAGACCCGTACTCGGTGGTCTGCTGCTCGGCGTGTTGACCTTGCTCTTCGGCTTCTTCACGGGCGTCGTATTCGGACTCAACGAGGAGGCGATCAAGAGCCGCCTCAACGCATCAGCCGCCGCAGTCGAAAGCACCGTCTACAAACAAGATGCCGCAGCGGCCAAGCCGGTTCTGGAGAAGTCGTGGAACTACATGCAGCGTGCGCATCTGCATGCCGGCGCACTTGGCGCGGTGACGCTCGCACTGTCGCTCGTGCTCGTGTTGTTGGGCACGTCGCCGAGGGTTGCCGGAGCAGCAAGCCTCGCGCTTGGCGCCGGAGGGCTTGGCTACTCAGTGTTCTGGATGTGGGCCGGATTCCGTGCGCCGGGATTGGGAAGTACGGGCTTGGCCAAGGAGTCGCTGGCATGGCTGGCGATCCCTGCGTCGGGCGCGGTTGTCGCAGCGACCTGTGCCGTGGCGGTCATTCTCGTTATGGCCATCGTCAGACCGGCGCGCGCCGTCGCAACCACGACATGAGTTCGACGCTGGGTGCCACGATCGCTGTGCTGAGTCGGGCAAACGCGCGCGTTACAAGCTCCGGCTCTCAAGCCATGGAGCGATCACCGCGCGGAATTCGGCGACGGTGCGAAAGCGATCCGACGGCGCGCGCGCGAGACAACGCTGCACCGCATTGTCCAGCGCGGGATCAACCGTGTCGCGATGTTCACGCAGGGGCGTCACCGCGCCGGAGAACTTGCGGCTCGCCACGAGCGTCGGCGAGGGACTTGCGAAGGGCACATCGCCCGCGAGCATCTGATACAGAATGCAGCCGAGACTATACAGATCGGCCCGCGCGTCAAGCCGCGTGTCGCCGGCAAGCTGCTCCGGACTCTGATACGCCGGAGATCCGACGCGGAGCGCCGACGATGTCTGATCGTATGAGATGGCGATGGTGAGCGCATCGGCGATGCCCATGCCTACTACCGATGTGCCGTCACCGTTAGTGCAAGCGAAGCGCGGCCGGAGGTCGGCGTGCAGCACCCCGTGTTCGTGTGCGCACTGCAGTGCGGCGGCGATATCGTCCGCGATGTGTAACGCGTCACTGACGGGCAACTGCCTGTCGCGATCGAGCAATTCACGAAGGCAGAGCCCGCTTGGCCGGCCCACCACGTAGTAGATGGACCCGGTGTGCGAGCCGACCTCGAAGAAGGAGACGATGCGCGCATGACGCAGTGAGACCAGGCGCTCGAGCCCACCGATGAGGCGCTCGGCATCGGCCACGGCGGCCAGCGAGGGATCGACGAGATGGATGTCCACCTCGCGTGCGTGCAACCGGTCGTAGGCGGAGAACACCACCGACACCCCTGCCGACCGACGTCCGGCATCCACCACAAACCGGTCGCCAAACGCGGTGTCGAACCAGGCGCGCTGCTTGTCGAGCGCCTTCTGACGGCTGGAGGCAAACAGATCCGCGGCGTTGCTCCGCGGCGTCAGTGTCGTGTCAGTCCGTTCAGCGAAGCGGCCTTTGCGCAGCTGCACCATCAGGTCGATCAGGGCGGACTCGGGCTCCGCCCCGAGTTCGTCTCGCACGAGTGCCTGATGCACGCCGGCGAAGCGCAGCGCACTCGTGGCGTCGCCGATGTACGCGAGCGACCGCATCACGCCCAGCGTATAGCGTGTGCTCAGCGGATGTTCGGCGGCCAACCGTCGCCACCAGGGCAAGGCGCCCGCGTGGTCGTTACGGAAGGTGGCCCGTTCGGCGCACCGCTCGAGCGCACTGGTGACGAGCCGGGCGTAGGTCGTGCGCGCCTCGTCCACCCACTGCTCGAACGGTGGTGAATCGCCAAGAAAGAACCCGTCGAGAAAGGTGCCTTTGCACAGCGCGATGACGCGCTCGTCGGCGCCGGCCTCCACGGCTTCGTGCAGGTCCAGCAGATCGGACGACATGACGGCGGCATTCAGTTCAAGCGTCTCGGCGCCGAGGAACAGTCCCTCGACGTCGAGCGCCCGCTGAACGGCGTGCATCGCCTGCCGCAGGGAATGTCGCGCTCGCTCGGCGTCGGACCCGGGCCAGAGATACGCCACCAGCTTGTCGCGACTGATCGTGCCCCGTCCCGCCGAGGCGACGAGTGCGAGGAGGGCGAGCCGTCGTCGCTGGCTGGCGGCGCCGACATGCATCTCCGCGTCCTGTCGGAGCAGGACGCTTCCGAACGTGGTCAATCGCAGCATCGGTGGACAAGACATCAAGGGAACGCACAGCGGCTGTGAGCCGAGACAATCTGCCAAAGCAATATGTCGAGTCCCGCCGCCAGCCGTCGAGATGACGGAGAGTTGACGCAGCGATGATGCCTCGAGTCGTAGCGTGCCTGCTCCCCCCCGCCCGCGCGCCTCTGCGGTTGCGCCCGGCAGGTTTTGAGTTCCGGCAACAGGCCCCACCATGCCATATCCCTCGCGTGTTGTCCTTGGCGCGTCGCCCACCCAGCGGGTATACGTCCTGCAGTGCGATCGACTTGTGTTGCGATTCGACACGCAGGACGATGCCCACATCGAAGAATTCTTGCGCCGCCTCGCGGTCGCACCGGAGCGCGTGCGTCCGGGTCGCGGTCCCGTGCCAAGTCTGTCGCCGGACACGCGCATCGTGCCCGTCGCGCCCCGCGGCGACGGCATCGATGCGCTCGCACGTCGACTGCTGTCATTGACCGGGCAACCGGCGAACGTCGTTATGGCCACGCCTGTTTATCACCTCGACGGCGCGGGGCCGGAGACGGGGATCGCTCCCGTGCCTGGCCGGCTGCTGGTGCAGTTCGGAAGGCAGGTGGACGAGTCGGCGCGCATCCAACTTTCCGGCCGGCTGCAGATGACGCGCCACGACGCCGCATCGTCGGCGATCGCTCCGTTTGAAATGATGGTGACCGCAACGGCTCTGGTTGGTCCTAGTGGTTCGGCACTGAACAGTCAAGAGACAGGGGTGCCGATGGTCGGCGAGCCGGACGGGCTGTTCGCATTGCAGCATGCGCTGGCCCGCCAACCCGAGGTGGAACGGTCCGAGCTGGACTGGCTCTGGCTCTTTGGATTGCAGTTCGTGCCGTCGAACGCGCCGCACGCCCTGCCATGGAGCCTGGCGCGGATCGGCATGGAGGCCGCATCGGAGATCCAGGGCGGCGGAGGAGAGGTGGTCGTCGCCGTGGTGGACTCGGGGGTCGGTGGTGCGCATCCGAATCTCGTGATGACGTCAGCGAACACGCATTTCAATGCGGAGCAGGCAGAGGCGCGTCTCGGACCGTACAATGGCGCTGCCTGGTCGATCGCCGGCGTCGGCGCGCATGGCACGATGGTGGCCGGAATCATCGCCGAGACGCACGAAAGTGTTACCGATGGCGCTGCTGTGGCGGATCGCTGCGCGATCATGCCGGTTCGGGTCTTTCCGAATGCCACGAACGCTCGGGTGGCCGCGGGGATCAACTGGGCAACGCGGCACGGGGCGCAGGTGATCAATCTTGGCGTTGGCGGACCGTCGTCGGCCGTTGTCACAGACGCCATCGTTCGCGCTTGGACGGCCGGACTCGTGCTGTGCGCCGCCGCAGGAAACTACATGAATCCTCGCCCACGCTTCGCGCACGATCCATCCGGGCAAAAGACGGGCGACCCCGCCTCGGCGCCGGTGCTGTTTCCCGCATCGCACCCGCTGTGCATCGCGGTTGGGGCGAGCGACGCGGAGGACAAGCGCAAGCGGACTTCGGCCGAGGACCTGGTGCCCTGGGGGAGCCACTGGGGTCCCGAACTGGACGTAATGGCGCCCGGCATCCGGTTGTACACCACGTCACCCGCGCGTTCGCCGGACCGAGGTCGCGCGGCGCCGCACCGTGTTGCGCTGATGGCCGGCACGTCAGGGGCGACCGCGCATGTGGCAGGACTCGCGGCGTTGCTGCGACGGCGATACCCGGCCATCGACAACCAGCGGCTGCGCGACGTCATCGAGCGCACCTGCGTCAAGACCCATACATCCATCTATCCGTACACCCCTCAACTGATCCACCCGAACGGGGCACGGCACGACCAGATGGGGTACGGTCGGATCAACGCGCACGCAGCGCTGACATACGCTGATCTGATCGTTCGGCATCATCCCTTCGACCGCCGATCGGCGGAAGACCCGCTGATGAGCAGCGAGCACGCGTCGGCGACCTTTGGCAGCTACCAGCCGTATGTGACCAACGCCAGCAATCCGGGTGCGACGCCGTCAGATCATCAGCCCGCGCGCGCCGGCCAGGACAACTATGTGCATGTGCTCGTGCGCAACGCCGGACCGGCGGATGCGACCAACGTGCTGGTGACCTGGCACGCCATGGACTTTCCCGGCCGTGACTTGATGTATCCGGGCGACTGGAACGTGGCGAACATGATCGCATGTGCGACCATTCCATCGCTGCCGGCGGGGGAGGAGAAGACCGTGGAAGCGCGGTGGCCCCGCGCGACGGTCGATGTCGCGGCCGGGTACGGGCATCCGTGCATGATCGTGGCGGCGACCGCAACGAGTGCCAATGGCGGCCAGGCGGGGACCTATCTGTACCAGCACCACAACATCGCGCAGCACAACATCGTCTTTGCCGGCGACGATGGCCACGAGGACCGGCCCGAGTTTGTTCTGCCCTTCGCCGTCGGTCACCGCACCGGGTTGGTGCGGCACGCCACCGTGCGCGTGGACCTGCGCGGCCTGAACGGAGCCAGTGCCTATCTCGATCTGTCGCCGGACGGGGAGCATCCGTTCGTCAAGCGCATCCTGCACGACGCGCGCATGGTGGCGAGGGGGCGGCGCAGCAAGCGCGGCTGTCGTTTCATCGTCACTGAGGACACGCCGCTGGGCTTCGATAACGACAGTCGGAGGGGGACGCTTGTGCTCCGCGCCGGTTCGAGTTTCGCCCTTGCCGCCTGCGGGGAGTCGACGGCCATCGACCCCTCGCTGGTGCGCATCAGCAACGGGCGGTTCGCGTCGCACGCCGGACGGGAGCTGATCGCGTTGCAGGGGGCCGATGCGGCGGTCGAGATTTCGCTGGCGGTGGGCGAGCTGAGCGCATTGGCCATCGTCATCGTGCCGCCCGCGCGCGCGCGACCGGGCGCGCGGTACCGCGTGGACGTGACGCCGTATTCGGAGGGTGTGGCGACGGGTGGTATTTCGCTCGAGGTGCAGCGGTAGGGCGCGGCGCCCTTCCGGCGCGTAGATTGCACGCAAACCCTGAAGGACTTGCCGGTGTCTAATCGTGCGAACCTACCGATGCGAATGACCACCTCCCGCCTGACCCTCGCGCGGCTTGCCGTCGTCGTCGGGCTGGTGGGGTGCGCGAGTGCGCGCCCTGCCGGTCCGGCCTTTGTCATGGGCGACGCAGGCGCGATGGTCCGCGCCCGCGCTGACAGTCTGCGCTATCCGTATACGCAGGCCGACATCGACTTCATGAGCGGGATGATTCATCATCACGCACAGGCGATCACCATTTCCCGCTGGGCGCCGGCGCACGGGGCGAGCGCATCGGTGCAGCGCCTGACCGCGCGCATCATCAATGCGCAGTCGGACGAGATCACCATCATGCAGACCTGGCTCAAAGACCGGAATCAGCCGCCCCCGCAGGTGGATTCGGCGGGAAACGTGACCCTGAACCACGCCGGTCACCAGATGGCCGGTCATGACATGTCATCCATGAGCGGTATGCCCATGATGCCAGGCATGCTCACCGATGCGCAGCTCAAGGAGCTCGACGCCGCGCGCGGGACGGAGTTCGACCGGCTGTTTCTGACCTACATGATTCAGCATCATCGCGGCGCCGTCGCGATGGTGAAGACGCTCTTTGCCGCTCAGGGAGCGGGGCAGGACGAGACGGTCTTCAAGTTTGCCAACGATGTCGAGGTGGATCAGTCCACCGAGATCCGGCGCATGCTGACGATGATGCTCGAGTTCGGCTTCGCTCCGCCTCCGGCATGAGGCGTACGTTCTGTCTGGTCCGTTTCACGTTCGTTCACTCAGAGGACAACGCATGATCGCTTTTCTGCACCGCCCGACTGGTGCGCT
>JBBQTA010000027.1:0-73804 GCA_038213465.1 Gemmatimonadales bacterium
CGCATCGACGGCCGCCACCCCCGTGTACCCTTGGATGACGCCCTTGCTCGTCGCCATCTTGGCGCGGTCGTTGTCCGTGCGGTTACTCTTGCGCACGGCGCCCGTCGCGCCCCGTCGATCCTCCGGATGCGTGGCGAGCCATTCGCGCCATTGTTCGGCGTCACGCGTCAGCCGCTCGTGGCGCTGCGGCGTCTTCGCGGCGAGCGTGGGCTCCACGTCGGCCGTGTCGTTGGCGCGATGGCGCGCCAGCATGGTCGTCGCCGCGGCCTCCAACTTCGTGGCCTGGCGCTCGAAGTCGGCGCGCGTCCCGCTTCGCTGCTTCGACGCGTTACTGGGCCGCTTCACGCCGTCGATGGCGAACATCTCGCGCCCGATGAGGCCTTGGCTGGTCGCACACCGCGAGGAGCGCCGCGAAGATCGGCGCAATGTCCGCTCCCATCGTGCTCACGAAGTGCGCAATCGTGGTAAAGTGCGGCCGGGTGTCGCCGCAGAGGGCGATGAACGTGACGTGCTCCTCGCAGGCGCGGGCGATCGCCCGGCTGCTCACAGTCCCGCGCGAGTACGCGACAAGCCCCACCGGCAGCAGCGTCTTCGGCGGAGAGGCCGGCGCCCCGGTCGCGTCGTTCGTGTAGCGCGCGTCGAAGGGGGACAGGTCGATCGCCGCCGTCAGCAGATGCTGCAACCCATGCTCGAACGTGCCGGGGAGCAGTTGCGCGGCCAGATCCACGGCCAGGAACGTCGGGTTCGTGTCGATGTGCGTGTAGCGCGCCATCACAGGCCTCGATGAAAGGGCAATCGCACTGCAGATTCTCTCTGAGGCCAACGTTCGCCGCGCTGTCGCTCTGCAGCGTACTGCTTGGCTGTCGCGATCTGCCGACTGACGGGGCGCGTCCGCGTCCGAACTACCGCTCCGCGAAGAGACGCTCGTGGTCAATGTGGCCGCGTTGCGAGCCGGCGTCGTGCGCAGCGTGTCGGACCCGATCACGATCGCGGTGCCGGCGACGGCGCGCATTGGCGAGGCGGTCGTCGTACGCATTACCACGTATGGCGGTGGATGCGTCGGACCCGACACAACCGTGGCGTCGACGGTCGGATTGCGCGCTCATCGTGCCCTATCAGCGCGTCTTCACGGTCCCGAGCCGGGTGGCATGCGCCGACGATCTCCGGCTCGAATCGCGCGCCGCCAGTGTCACGTTCACCTCGGTCGGCGAGGCTATTGTCCGCATTGTGGGTCGCGCAGCGTTTCGCGACGCCCTGATCGCGGTCGAGCGCCGCGTGAGCGTCCGGTAGCTCCGCGCGCGCGTCGGCGCCTAACGCCAGTTGCCGGCAGCTGCCCGTTTCACTTCCGTCAAGATAGACGGATACGAGTGCTGGCATAGTTGAGTTCCACTGCACGTAGAATGAGTGTGCTAACTCGTGGTCGTGCTCACCTTTCAGTTCGTGCTCTGGTTGCTCCTGGCATACTTCGTCACGGAGCGCGGGATCGCGCGATCCGTGCGCACCGCGAGTGTCAGCGACGTTTGAGCGCCGGCGCCGCACCAGTGGCAGCACGGCGACGGCATGTGGGAGCGCTCGCCTGCGCCCCCACCCGCCGGCAACGGTACCGACAGTTACTTTGCGCTGGCCGCCGCCTTAAACCGCGCGCGAATCTCGAGCAGCTCGGTGCTGTCATCGATGTTCTTCTTGATGATGTCCTCGAGCATCTTCATCATCGCGATATTGTCCTCGACGTTCGTCGGCTCGCCGCTGAGCTTCGTGCCAAAACTGAAATGCTCGCCGGGCACCATCACCATCTCGTTTCTCAGCACGACGTCGCTGATGCCATCGGCCACGCGCACGGCGACGAACTTTTTCCCCGACTTCTCCATGTAGCTGATGCGGAGACCATTGGCGCTGGAAGGCCAGGCGGGATACGCATGCATCGCACCGTCGCTGCCCTGAAATGACGACGATGCTGTCGTCAGGTTCGGAAAGTTGCGCTCGAACGCGCCAACGTACATCAGGGCATGTCGCATGGGTCTGGTCTGGGTGAGGGGGCTTCCGGACAGCGCAGGGGGTCGCGCCACGAACAGTACAGCCGGACGTCGCCCGACGAAATACGCGCAGGAACCGGCCGCGTCCAGTCGGCCCCGCGCCGCAGCCCTAACCGATGTCGGTCTTCCCCCGTAGCTTTACGCGATTCATCGCCAAGGGACGACGGTATGCCGGACCATACGCTGCAGGCGGAGCTTCAAGAGTCGCTCAGCGGCCAATACGCGCTCGAACGGGAGCTCCCCCGGGGCGGGATGTCGCGTGTCTTCGTCGCCATGGAGCGGCCGCTGCGGCGGCCGGTCGTGATCAAGGTGCTCTCCCCCGAGCTGGCGGCCACGCTTTCCGCCGAGCGCTTCAAGCGTGAAATCGGGCTGGCTGCGCGACTGCAGCATCCGCATATCGTGCCGCTGCTGACCGCGGGCACGGCGGGCCAGCACCTGTACTACACGATGCCGTTAGTCGACGGCGAGTCGCTGCGCGCGCGCATGGACCGCGAGCGTCCCATGGCGTTCGAGGACATCGTGGGCATCCTCAAGGCGGTCGCACGCGCGCTGGCGTACGCGCATGGCGAGGGGGTCGTCCACCGCGACATCAAGCCCGAGAACGTGATGTTCTTTCACGGACAGCCGGTCGTGCTTGATTTCGGCATAGGCAAGGCGTTGATCAGTGCCTCCACGGCGGAAACCGAGGTCCTCCGCATCACGCAAGTCGGGATCGCGCTGGGCACGCCCACGTACGTGGCGCCGGAGCAGGCAGCGGGCGACCCCGCGCTGGATCATCGCGCGGACCTCTACGCGCTCGGCGTGGTGGCCTACGAGATGATCTGCGGGCACCCACCCTTCACGGGACGCAATCCGCAAGCGGTGATCGAAGGACATGCGCGCGGCACACCGGAACCGCTGACCGCGCGTCGCCAGCAGGTGCCGCCACGACTTGCCGCCATCGTCATGCAGTGCCTCGCCAAGTCGCCGGACGACCGACCAGCCGACGGCGAAGCGATCGTGCGCGCACTCGACGACGTCATGCTGACACGCACGAGCGGCAGCGTCATGGCGCAGCGACTCGGTGGAGCATCGCTCTGGATTCCATGGACGATCGCCGCGCTTTCCACCGTCGCGGCACTCGTACTCGGTGTGCTCTACTTCTCGCGGCCGGGCTGAGCGCTCGCGATCACCGTGGCCGCACCCACCGCATGCCGAGTTGCAGCCGGCGACCCTCCATTGGACCGTACACGAAATTGGTCTGGAAGTCGGAATCGAAGGGACGTCGTGCATCGAACACGGGCCGCGGCACGACAACGTTCAGCAGGTTCTTGACCGCGCCCGTAATCTCGAAGCCACTGCGCACCGTGCGTGTGAGCTGCAGATGCTGCTCGGAGTACCAGGGGCTGCGCAACGGAATGCCGGCACAGGTCACGCCGGCCGCGTCGACACACACGGGTAGCGGCATCGGACCGGAAATGCGACCGGTATAGTCGATGATCGTGCCGAAGCGCGCCGACGTGTACGAAAGGGCAAACGTGCTGGAGACGCGCGGCGAGAACTCCTGCGCGCGCCGGACGCCCGCCCGCACCAGATACACGTCTGCGAAGGTCACGCCGACGTTCATGGTCACCGGTACGTGCTCGAAGGCCCGATCGATCGCCGCCGAGATGCCGCGCGAGATCGCATACCCGTCGAGATTCTCGTAGATGGTCGCGGTGGGATCGGTCGCGTAATCGGGCTGGATCTTGTTGCTGAAGTGCGTGGCAAACAGGTCGATGTCGAAAGTGGCGGGATTGGCCGGATCGCCCACGCGGCGATTGTAGTTGAGCGACGCATTCAGCGAACGCTCCGGCTGCAGTGGTCCGCGAATGACGAGTCGGCGGAGGCCACTGATCGCCGCGTGATCCTCGGAGAAGAGATTGACGACGCGAAAGCCAGTTGCCGTGTTCAGTCGAATCGTCTGCTGCGCATCGAGTTCATACTTGAGCGCGACACGTGGCGACGTGATGATTCCGTGCGCGCGATGATGATCGGCACGCACGCCGCCGAGCAACGACAGGCCATCGGTCAGACGCACCTCATCCTGCGCGAAGACGCCGGGGATGAAGCGCCGCTCCGGCGCGTTGCGCGCTTCCGTGCCGTCGGTGCGCGCGGTGACGGAGGTATTGTCATCGTAGCCCTGATATCGCGCGGTAAAGCCGGCCATTGTTTGATGCCGCGCACCAAGCGTGCCGGTCCACACGAGTTGCCCAAAGGCAATCTGCTGCGAGGCGACGTAGCTGGTCACGCCATAGCAACTGTTCTGCTGATGATCCGTCGCGGAAAAGTCCACGCGCAGATTGCGTGCGGCGGTCGGCAGCCGGTAGGAGCCCACCAGTTCACTGCGTCGCGTGCGAATGGACTCACCGTAACGCTCGGCGCCGCAGCGGTCGTTCGTGGTCCAGTTCTCCACGCCGCCGAATCGCGTCTCGTGATACTGTTTGGCGGCCACGTGCAACGAGCGATCGTTCGGCGTGCCCAACGCCAGCTTGCCGAACAGCGCGACGCGCGTGTACTGCGGCAGGTCGGTGAACGCGTCGCGATTATCGTCGATGAACGTACCCGCGTGCGAGAGACTGCCGCTCACCAGCACGTGGGCGCGCCCGTTGCTCCCCGCCGCCGAAGCGTTGGCGTTCCATTCCCCGTGCGACGTACCGAAGAACTGCGTCGTGGTGCGCGGCGCAAAGCGCGGGTCCTTCGTGATGACGTTGACCACGCCACCCATCGCCTCCGTGCCGTAGAGCGTGGATGCGGGGCCCTTGATGATTTCGATCTGTTCGATGAGCGATGGATCGATGCCGTTCAGCGCGTACACGCTGGCCAGACTGCCCATGATCGGCGCACCGTCGATGAGTACCGCGGTGTACGGACCGTCCATGCCGTTGATGCGCAGATTGTTCGTACCACACACGCCGCAATCCTGCTGCGATTGCACGCCGTTCACATTCTTGAGTGCCTCCATGACGGTATTCGTCACGTTGCGCGCGAGGAACTGCGTGCTCACCACCTCCACCTTCACCGGCGACTCGGCCACAGTCACCGGGCGCATGGTGCCGGTGACGACCACGCGTTGCAGGGCGCTCGTTTCTGCGACCAGTGCGACGTCGTGCCGTGCGATCTCCCCCGACAGGATCTCGATAAGCGCGGAATCCGGTCGATAGCCGAGTGCGCGCGCGCGAAGCCAGTAGCGCCCGGCGGCAACGTCCGGCAGGAGAAAGACGCCGGAATCGTTGGGGCGCACGACGCGTGCCTGCGTGGTGGCAGCGGCGTCGGACGACGCTCGACTTACGGAAGCGAGACTCACCCAGACGTTGCCCAGCGGCCGCAGGCGATCGGCGGCGGCGCTCCCGGCGCGCATGGACACGGTGCCAGTGACGGCGCCCGTGCTGTGCGTGACCGATTGCGGCAGCGTGCTCGTGACCTGCGCGCGGAGGTACGGTGACGGGAGCGCGCACAGCGCCGCGAACAGCACCCGTCGCGCCAATCGCGTTGTTTGTGTCGCGCGTCTAGCTGACGCCGCTGCGACAGGACCCTCGCCGTGTCGGGTCATCGTGCGCGCACCGACAGCGCCGTCGTGTGCACCAACTCCTGCAACGCCGTCACGAAGGCGGGCGCATCCCATGCGCCCAATCCCTGATGGCGCGCCACGATGGTGCCGTCGCGATCGAGAATGAGCGTGACCGGCAACGCCGTCAGCCCCAGTGCACGGGGCGCGGCCTGCGCTTCCACGAAGACGTGCGGCGCGAGCGCGTGCCGCTTGATGTAACGCGCGACGATGCGGTCCGACTCGGGGGAGACGAGCAGAAAGGCCACATCGTTCGCGACCGGCGATCGTGCGACAATACGCTGCAGACGTTCAATGCTCGCCAATTCCGGTTTGCACACGACGCACCACGTTGCCCACACGTGCAGAAACACGACTTTGCCGCGATACGCGCCAATGGTGGTCGTGGGGCCGTGTGGGGCACGGATCTGCCAGTCGGCGGCAACGACTGCTGGCTTGGCCGTCCCGCTGGTCGTCGCCCCTCCACGGCGCGCGTCATCGACCGCGCGCCCCATCGCCAGACTCTGCCCGTGCGCAGGCCGCCCCATGGCGCCCGCCGCGAGGGCGAGTGCAACCAGCGGCGTCACACGGGAGCGATAGCGTCGGCTAGTCATGCCTTTAGCCTACACTAAATTATTCTCTCGTCAACCCTCAAGCGTCCTCGGCGCGGACGTTCGCGGCGTCGCCTGCTTGGCACAGTGGGCCGGCGCGGGCCTGTCGGCGACGGCGCTGCCGGATCAGCTTTACCTGACGTTGGTCGTTAACTGACATCGCGTGGCGTCGCGAGACAATATCCGGCGCAGCGGCGCACGGGCCGGTCGCCATACCGTGCGGCGGCGCGTCTGGAGGGCCTCACGGGCCGAAAGGAGTCGATCACGGTGCGACGGCACGTCTTCATCTATGGACTGCTTGGCGGCGCACTCATCGCGCTGCTCAATCTGGTGGAATACCGCTTCGTCATCGTCCAACACTCGATGCAGATCTACGGCGGTATCATCGCGGCGCTCTTTGCCACGCTCGGCATCTGGCTTGGTGTCACGCTGACCAGGCGGCGCGAGACGGCCTCGATGGCGACGACTGGCGCAACGGACTCAGCGCTCGCGCCGTTCGGCGGGTTCGCCACCTCCGTCGCTTCCGCAGTTCCCGCCGTCTCAACGGACATCGCGCCCATGGTCGACCGGGCCGAGCAGCGGGAAGCGCTCGGCATCACCAAACGCGAGCTTGAGATTCTTGAGCTCATGGCGGCCGGGCTGTCCAACCGCGAAATCGCGGAACGGATTTTCGTCAGCGAGAACACCGTGAAGACGCACTCCAGCCGCCTGTTCGAAAAGCTCAGCGCCCGCCGTCGCACCCAAGCCGTCCAGATCGGTAAGGCACGCGGCCTGCTCCCCTGAGCTGCCGCCGCGTGCCCGAGGCGCTCCAAAGTCACCCGAAGGCATGATTTCGCGGCGAAACGGCAAAAATCACCCGAAAGCATGATGTCCACGCCGAGCGGCCCTCCGCATACTGCCGCGGACCTCAACCACCTGGAGTATGCGATGAAGCGAACTGTTTGGACGTTCGGACTGATTTCCGGCGGCATCTTCGCCGTCATGATGATCGGCGGCACGCTGGTGAATGACCGCATCGGCTTCGACACGCAGGAGATCATCGGCTACACGACGATGGTCGTCTCCTTCCTGCTCGTGTATTTCGGCGTACGCTCGTACCGCGACAATGTGCTCGATGGCACGATCACATTCGGCCGCGCCGTCCGCGTGGGATTCCTGATCACGCTGGTGTCGAGCGTGTGCTACGTGGCGGCCTGGCAGCTCGTGTACTACCGGCTGGCGCCCGACTTTGGCCAGAAGTACGCGGCGCATATGCTGGACAAGGCGGCAGCAGATGGCGCCACACCGGCACAGCTGGAAGTCAAGCGCCGGGAGATGGCCGAGTTCCAGGAGATGTACAAGAATCCCCTGGTGAACATCGGCCTCACGCTGCTCGAGCCCATGCCGGTCGGGCTGCTGCTCACGCTGGTGAGTGCCGGTGTGCTCTCACGGCGACGGAAGGGGTTGGAGTCACCCGGCGGCGTCTCCACGCGAACGGCGTGACTCGCTGACGGACAATCAGGTCGAGCGTCGCGCGATCCGCTTGCGTTTGCGTTTGACGGAGAAGGGGAGCCAGAACAGCCACAGGCCCGTCAATGTCATGGTCAACAACGTCACGCCGGCCGGCAGGAAAATGAACAACTTGCTGATGTCGCCCGCGAACCACGAGCCGTCGTGCAACGCCTCGATCACATCGGACCTGCGATACTCGCTCTGCAACACCTTCCCCGTACCGAGGTCCACCTGCACTTCGTAGCCGTTCTGCAGCCAGACCTTCACGATGCCCTTGTTGATGCGCACGTCGAGCCGGCTGATGTCGTTCCACGTGTGCACGTTGAGCGCGGAGACAGTGCGCACGGACGCGAGAATGCTGTCGAAACCGATGACCGGTGACGTTCCCGTCCCCCGCTGCTCGGCCGGCTGCACCCACGTGAACTGCTTCTTGACCTGCAGCAACAGTCCGCTGCCAATGATGGTCAACACCGGAAGCGCCACGACGATCGCGGCCCAATAGTGGATCTTCCGGTTCAGAAGATTGAAGCGCATCAGTGGCGGGTCGCGTGTGAAGTGCCGTACGAGGGACTCATCAATTATGCGGCGGTGATCGCGCAGCACCTACCCCGCCACACTCCTCGATCCCTTATACCACGGCACCGAAGGCGCGCCCGACCAACGCCGTCGCCGCCATTGCGACCGCGCCCCAGAACGCGACGCGGGCGGCACCGCGTCCAACAGGGGCGCCGCCCAGCCGCGCCGCGACCGCGCCGAGCGCCACGAGCAAGACCAGCGTCACAAGCATCACGACGGCGGTCAACCTGTTCAGTGGCAAGACGAGCACGAGCAGGACAGGTGGCGCTGCGCCGACCGCGAATGCCGCTGCCGAGGACAACGCCGCTTGGATGGGACGCGCGCGCGTGAGATCGGACAAGCCGAGTTCGTCGCGCGCGTGCGCAGCGAGTGCATCGCGTGCGGTCAGCTGGTCGGCAACTTGGTCGGCGAGCTCCGGCGTCAGACCGCGTGTCACGTAGATGGCCGCCAGCTCCGCGCGTTCGGAGACCGGATCGTCGTCAAGTTCGCGGCGCTCGCGCGCCAGGTCGGCCTGCTCCGTGTCCGACTGTGAACTGACCGAGACGTATTCCCCCGCCGCCATTGAGAGTGCGCCGGCGACGAGTCCGGCGAGCGCCGTGAGCAACACCGGATCCCGTGCGGACTGCGCCGCCGCCACGCCGACGACAAGACTGCTCGTGGAGATCAAGCCATCGTTGGCCCCAAGCACTGCGGCGCGCATCCATCCGATGTGTTCGGTGCGATGCAGTTCGCGATGACGCATGGAACAATCTCCTGCCACTGCGCGGGATCGCGATCGCACCGTAGAGAGCACTCCTTCCCAAATCCCGTCGTCGCATTTCGTCAACTTATGGACGCACTTCGACATGTGCTATAGCGGGAATCCTTCAGTCGTATCGCGAGTGCGTTTAGACTGGACTACGGAACGATGGCCGGCTTATCCGTGCCGAATCGCGCCCGCAGTACCTGAACGCGACGCGACTGCGCTTCAGAATCGCTCAGTCTGGTCTGCACGAGTGACCGGAGCTCGGCGCTTTGCACGCTGCCCGAGTACTGCCGCAGCACATTCACCGTTTGCTGGAGCGAGAACAGCCGCGATTCGAGAAACGCCTCATCGAAATCTGCGCGCGGTGTACGTCGCAGTTCGACGAGCAGTCGCTCTCTCGTCGCCTGAAGTTGTCTGACCGTCCCGGCGAGCGCGCCCTGTGCGACTGAACCCGCGTTCAATCCGATGGCGCCCGCCGAGTCTTGCGTTGAGACGGTGCCGGACAGGCTGCCAGAGGTGCCGCCAGCCTTCCCTGCCGTATCATCGGCCGCAGCAAGGCGAGGGGCGCTCCTCGCGACGTTTGCACTATCGGTGACCACCCAGCTGTTGGCGTGCGCCAGGCGTAGAATCTGATTCACGGACTGTCCGGCACTCGTCATGGTCGCGCGGGCGAGCGACTGCACATCCGCATCTCGTGCCCGCGGGGCGGCCATCTCCGCCAGTCGCAGGGCAAGGCTGTCCGACACGAGAAGAAACCGCGCCACATCTGCGTCGGTGATTCGTGCAACCGACAGCGTGCCGAGCGCGCTGTCCGTCGACACCGCGGCACTGTCAACACCGTCCGACCTGCTCGCGTCCCCGTTCGAGCAGGCCACCAATACGATCAGTATCAACGCGTGCTTCGTGCATGCGCCAGGTCGCGCGACCCCACGACGAACCGGAACGTTCCTCATGGGCGCCTCAGGATGCAGTCGCCGCTCGGCGTGCACGGCATATCAAGCAGCGCTACCGAAGGCCCGTGCCGGAACTGTCGATATCGCGCACATTACGGTCCGTGACGGATGAAATGTACGGGGACGTCTCGCGTCCGCGCCGTCGTGTGCCGAAGAAGCTGCGATCATCGAACGCGGACTCCATGTCCATATCCGCGATGGGCATTGTTTCGCCATCGTAAGCGGGAAGCCGGCTAGCATCGAGCGTGGAATAATCCACGATCACCTTGTCGTCGTCTTCATCGAGACGCGCGGATTCGATGGGAATCAGCACACGCCGATTTTCCCGATCCGAGTGCCCTTCCATCGTGAGCTCTCCCTCGATGAATCTCACGCGCATCAAATTCGTATCGACGACGAGATCTTCCACCTTTCCGATTTCCTGTCCGTCCGTCGTCCGGAGCTCCCAGCCGCGGATGTCAGGATCGCCATCGGCTACCTGCAGGTCAGAGGCATCGCTCAGGTGCATGAGGCGAGGGCGCGCCTGTTCGCGGTCACGATCGGAATCTCCGTCAAGCGGGCGTGAGCGATCGATGCCGTCACGATTATCGTAGTCCATTGTAACTCTCCGTCGGGTGTTTGAAAGAAAGGTCGGCTGTCAGTCGCGTCAGCGCGGGGGCGGCACGGTCATCGTATCGCGACGCATCATCGCACTGTCGCGAGATGGCGCCAGCGTTCCCGCTGCACTCGCGGTATCGAGCGTACCCGTGCGGCCTGCCATGTTGGAGGCCGGATCGTTCCGCGAGGATACGAACCACACCAACGCCGCGACGACGATCGCTCCCAGCAACCACGGCATCCACGAGCGACTCTTCTCTTCGATCTTGATTTCGGCCACTGGAACCTCTGGGTACAGGAGGGTGGGCGTACATCTGTTGTTGATTAAGACTGCGCGAATACGCGCGGACTTCACATTGCCCAAACGGGGTATCTGCGCATGCCCCATGTGCGACGGGAACCGTCATTGGAACGCCGTGACCGGGCAATGCTCGAGCGAGTAGGCGCGGGCACGGGCTACCCGTAAATACCTCTCAGGTGGTATTGCGCCAACGATCAGTCAGGCGAAATAATGATCGATGACTTCGCAAGCTCATGCGCGCGCAATTCTGATCGTCGAGGACAACGAGGACAATCGGGTCATCTACGGCACGCTGCTGCGGGCGCACGGTTTCGTCGTGCACGAAGTCGGTGCGGGAGAGGCGGCGCTCGAGGTGGCGGCATCGCTGCTTCCCGACGTCATTCTGATGGATAGTCGGATTGCCGAGGATGGACGGCGTCGAAGTAACCAGACTTTTGAAGACGAATCCACGCACCGCTCGCATCCCGGTGCTGGCGCTGACGGCAGATGCATTGCTTGCCGAGCGACAGCGGGCGGAGCGGGCAGGTGTCGATGCATATCTGGTGAAGCCGCTCAGCAGCGACCTGCTCTGGCACGCGATTGAGCGCGCCTTGCCGCGAACGCCCAGTCCGCTCCCGATTGTGCGACAGGATCCCGTCAAGGAGTAGTCATGCCCGAATCCCTCGACGAGGATTCAATCGAAGTACCGCGTTTCTCCTCATCGCTCGACAGGCGTCTTCCGTTGATGATCTCGGCACTGCTCGCCGTCACCATCGTGGTATTCGGCATGCTCGCCTTCTCGGAAGTCAGGCAGACCACTTCCGACGCCACAACGGCGCAGCTGCGCACGGTGCTCGGTCAGGCGGTGGAGAACTCCAGCCGCACTGTCGTGGCACGTCTCGCTGATTTGAAACGAACAGCGAACGACAGCAATGTGGCGGCCTTGACGCTACCGAGGACGGGAGGGTCGTTGGAGCAAGCGCGGGCGTACCTGCGATCGCGCCTGAGCTCGGTCGACACGGTGACCCTGCAGTCACAGCTGCTGCTCGACGGCAGCGGAGCGGCTCGTCTGATGGTTGGTCTCGAACCCTCCATTGACGGAGCGGGCGGTGCTGGATTCGATGTTGAGTGGCGCTGCCAGTCCCGACAGTGCGTCGATCAGTCCCTTCTTTGCCAGCGGTAAACAGGTGCACTATTGGGTGATCGTGCCGTCGACGGATCGATCTGGCATGGTTCGTGGCTATCTGGTGGAACAGCGGAAGCTATGGCCCGCAGCGAACCTCGAGCAGCAGATCAACGCGCTCACGGGGAGGGAGTTTTCTGTCTACTTCACCGGGGTGAACGGCGGCAGATGGAGCGGTGTGGCCGGGACGCCGATGCAACCGCGCTTCGAGTCGCGAACGCTGCCGGACAGCTTTCAGGTCACGACCATCGACGGTGAACCAATCATCGGCGTGAAGGGCCGAATACGCGGAACTCCGTGGATCGCCATTTTCACGGCGACGGAAGCCTCGGTCAACGAACCCTCCACGATGTTCCTGCGCCGCATGGTGGGCATCGGTGCGATGCTGCTCGTCGTCGGCATAGTGGGGGCCCGCATGGTCGGCCGCTGTGTCACCCGTCCACTGCAGTCGCTGACCGCGGCCGCGCGAGCGATTTCCCGAGGGCACTTCGACCGACGTGAAGCGGTCAGCTCCAACGACGAGATCGGCGAGTTGGCACACGCGTTCTATCAGATGGCGGGGCGCCTCGGCCGATCCTACCAACAGCTCCAGCTGCGCATCCATGAGTCGGATGCCCTCGCCGGGACCCTCCGGCAGCGCAACACCGACCTGGAGCTGGCGCAACGTGTCGCCACGGACGCACGAGTCGCCAGTGACCATGCACGCGCCGAGTCACAGCGCGCGAGTCTGGCGAAGTCCCGAGGCAGCATCACCATCAGTGCGACGTCGCATGGCGGACGCGTACGCATGCACGTCACGGACTCCGGCATCGGCATTCCGCGCGAGCAGCACGAGCAGGTGTTTCTACCATTCGTCCAGGTCGACAGCGGGCCCGCTCGCCGGATGCACGGCACCGGACTCGGCCTCGCGATCAGTCGACGCTTGGTGGAGGCGATGGGTGGTACGTTGACCGTCGCAAGCGAAGTCGGCATCGGGTCCACCTTCACCATCGATCTGGAAAGTGTACATGTGCAACCTCGGGTCACTGCGACAGCGGTCGGCCTCTGATCCACCAACATCCGGCATGCGGCGCCTTGAACCACGCGACCGATTTCAGCGTGCAACCTCCACCCGTTCCCGCACCGTCAATGCAAACTCCCGGAACTACAGGGTCCACAACCATGACTCCCCCACGCGTGCTGGTCGTCGATGACAACGAGGACAATGCCGATTCCCTCTCCATTCTGCTGACGACGCGGGGCTATGCCGTCGCCGTGGCATATGAGGGCGAAACAGCGATCGCCCACGCGATCGCCGAGCAGCCCGATGTCATCTTGCTCGATATCGGGCTGGCGCGAATGAACGGGCTCGAGGTGTGCGCCCGGATTCGCAGCGAATCATGGGGCCAGCGAGCTACCATCATCGCGATCAGCGGGTGGGGGCAAGCCACTGACCTGCAACGGTCGAAAGACGCGGGATTCGACGCGCATCTGGTGAAGCCTGTGCTCTTCAACGATCTCATCGATACGATCGCGCAGTTGCGCCGGAGTCGTGTCGGTGGGCCGGGCGAGTGATCCCCCCCCGGGGAGTAGGCCGAGATACTGCCGCAGTGCAATGTGATTCGACGGGGCCGACGTTAGGCTTGTCAGAAGCGCTTCACGATCACGACGCTCCCGGAGCCATGGCCCGCTCAGACATGATCGCCCATTCGCGTGACACACTGGAGGCGGCATTGCACGCGCCGCCGTTGCATGCGTCACCCCTTCGGATCATGTCGATACTGCCTGCGCTCGACGAAGGACTCGGACACGAGCTGCGGAATCTCGTAATGCCGATGCTGCTTCGCTTGGATGCCCTGTCCAAGTCGGAATCGTTGTCCGGCAACGCACAGTCCGATCTCGACGGAATCCGGCAGAGTATTCTGCATCTGCAACGCATCGCCAACGGTCTGCGGCTGCTCAGCGTCGATCCCTCGGCACAGGAATCGGAAGATCAGCACACGCGCCTGCACCGATGGTGGAAGGAGATCAAGACGCTTGTGGTCGATGCCCTGCCAGCCCATACCTTCGTTCGGGCCGAACTTTCACCTGAACTGCCGGCCGTGCACATTCCTCCGGGCGTCCTCTCGCATATCCTGTTGCATAGCCTGACCGAGGCGCGGAGTGCGTTGCAGCACGTCGCCATGCCCAAGCTGACCATTTCCGCGGCGATGTCCGCGGACAGAATCGAGCTCGTGGTCACCGACAACGGTCCTGCGCTCACCGTCGGGCAGCAGCAGCTCGAGGCGCACGGATGCTTTGAGAATCGCACGAACGATGCCGGGGCCGGTTTGCGACTGTGTGTCGCGCGTTCGCTGGCGCAGCGGTATGGCGGCTCCCTGCGGCGCGCGTTCGACGCCACCGGCGGATCACGCCTTGTCATCGCGCTCTCAGCCGTTTCCGACGCTGATGAGATGAATGAGCCGGGCGGCCGGCGCGTCCTCCTGCTCATCAGAGAACCTCGGCAGCAGGCGTTCGCACGACTGTTGCTGGGACAGCGGGGCATGCTGGAGGTGACCGGGGCAGAGGCCGCGGATTTCGTCATCTGCGACGCACAGCAATACTGTGAAATGGAGACCCGGGATCAGCTCGCCGAGCTCTTCGACTCAGGGGTGACCATGGTCGTCATCGGTCGGCCCAATGGCGAATCGTATCATCCGCAGGTGCACTGGTTCAGCGTGCGCGACTTGTCACGACTCAGGGAGGTTTTGCGATGAGCAGTCCGAATCGCGAGATGTTCAGCGTGCAGAACAGCTCCGCCGCGGAGCCATTCAGCCTGATGTGCATCGACGATAACCGTGAGCTGGTCGATGCCTTGGAGCGACGACTGACTCTGGAGCCAAGCTTCAGCGGGTTACACCGGATCGATGGTTTTACGGACTGCATGGCAGCGGTACTCGATGCACGGCCGTCGATCGTGGTGCTCGACATCGACCTGCCGAATGGCATCGACGCGCTCGCGCTGCTGGAGTGCATCGTGGAGCAATCGCCGGAGTCGCGCGTGATCATCTTCACCGGCCATCCCACCGGCGAACTCGTAGCCAAGGCGATGAGTCTCGGCGCGTGGGGCTTCGTGTCGAAGGGCACGAGCGCGCCGCGCCTGATCAAGTCAATTCTCCGCGTCGTTCGTGGCGAAGCGGTGATCGAAATGCATGACTGAGGTCGGTCGGCGAGGCCGGCCGCCGGGCGGCGGCGTGCTAGAACGTTCGCACCAGCCCACGCCGCATGGCGATGGTGATCGCCTGGGTGCGATCGCGGGCCTCGAGCTTGTGCAGGATGGCTTTCACATGCGCCTTTACCGTGCCCTCGCTGATGAAGAGTGCGCCGGCGATTTCGATGTTCGATTTCCCCTCGGCGAGGCAGTGGAGCACCTCCAACTGACGCGCCGTCAGGGCGTCAGACGACATGTGTTCGGCCAGCTTGGCGGCGATTTCGGGTGAGATCGACTTGCGTCCTTCGTGGACGGCGCGGATTGTCTCGAGCAGTTGCGCCGACGTCACATCTTTCAGGAGGTAGCTCGACGCGCCGGCGCGCAGCCCGCGAAATATCTCGTCGTCGGTGTCATACGTTGTAAGCAAGATCACACGCGCGTTCGGATTGATGTCGCGCATCGCCTGCGTGATTTGCACACCATCCATTGGTCGCATGCGCAAATCGACAACGGCCACGTCAGGCTTGAGTTCGGCATACAGCGCAACGGCGCGCGCGCCGTCCCCCGCCTGACCAACGACGATAAATTCCGCATGCGTGTCGAGAACCGCCGCAATGCCCTCACGGAGAATGCTATGGTCGTCCACCAGCAGCACCCGGATCGGTACCGTCAGGCGGTCAGTCGGTTCTGTCATTGCGTTCTCAAGAAGTGACGGGATTGTCGGTGACGAAGGGCTCGGCAATTATCGCGCCGCATCACACTCACCAGACTTATGCGCCCGACGTCCAATGTGACAAAAGTACCGCCAACGCGCGAGGCGGCGATTCTGCTGCGACGCGGGCTCTCGACGGTCGTACACGATCTCGTCGGAATCGCCAGTGCAATCGAGCTACGACTCGAGGTGGTCGAGTCTGTCATTCCCCCATCCGATGGTGCTGCTCTCAAAACGCTCGTGCAACAGCTTCGCGCGATGACTCGGACTATTCGCCTGCTGCAAGGGCCGGCGGGTTCAGGCGTGCTCGCACCGTCCAGACATATCCCGCTGGACGAATGGTGGTCGCTGGTGTCGAGTCTGACGCACGGCGTCCTGCCGAGGGGTGTGACGGTCGGTGCGCAGGTCACACAAGCGCCGATACCATTTCCGCTGGCCGGCGCGCTCACCCAGATCTGGCTACTCGCGTGCGAGGAACTTGCGGAGCGCCTTGTGGTGGGAAGTCAGAACCGCGTGATTGCGCTCACCGCACTGTGCCCGGACGAACGCATCGAACTATCGGCGTCGCTGCCCGCCGACCAGATGGGGTCGAGCAAGCGTGGTCTCAGATCGCGCTGGCAACGGCAGGCGCTGCGTATAGGCGAGCCGCTGCACGCTGACCTACATTGGTGGGTGACAACCGCGGACGCCGTGTCGTGGCGGTGCTCCATTCCTGTCGTGTGAGCGAAGCCCACTCATCGAACGCTTTGTGACATCTGCACAGTCATCGATCCGCGACCGCACGGACGTAGAGGCTTACGCTTCGATGCGACTCGCGTTGCTCTGTACACTCACGGCCGGCGTGGGACATGAGCTGCGCAATCTCGTCATGCCCCTCATGCTGCGCCTCGACGTACTCACGGCACGCTCGGAGCTTTCGGACGACGTCCTCGACGACGTCAATCGGATCAGGAGGTGCGTGACGCAACTGCGTGAACTCGCGGATTCGCTACACCTGATCATTCCGGATCCGTTAGAACGACCGAGCGACGTGCACGAGACCCATGTCCGGGAGCTCGCGGACCGCATCCGAACGCTTGCGCCGTCGGTACTGCCGCAGCACGTCGTGCTGGACATCGACGTCGCGGAAGACATCCCGGCAGTGCTCATCCCCCCGGCGGTCATCGCGGAATCGCTGCTCTGCATTCTGACGCAGATACCATCGAAAACGCCACTCACGACGAATGCAGCGGCGTTGTTGCCGGTGACGATCGCCATGCGCGCATCGGTGGATGGCGTCCTTGTGGAGATCTCGTACCCCGGAGCTGACGGCGCCGATGAATCGCCGACTCCTGCTATGCCGCAGGCCGCTACGGCTGTCCTATCGCTGGCGACCGAAGACGATATCGCCATCCGCATGGCACGCACCCTCTTGATGCCGCACGGCGGTATCGTGCTCGCAGAGTTGCGCAATGATCACACGCGGGTGATCAGCCTCCTGCTTCCGTTCGCAAGCGTTTCTTACGCCTCGACTTCCCGTCGCGTCCGTGTGCACCTCACCGAGCCGAGACGACTCGCTGTCGTACGTCACATGCTGCAGGCGTCCGGATGGCACGAAGTGCTGCCTGATGTTGTGCAACCTATCGATCTTATTATCTGCGACATGCATCAGCTTGACGTCGTAGCCCAGGACGTGAACGGACCCGACGGCAACTCATCGTCCACACGTATTCTCGTGGTCGCTCCGCGCCCATCCGGCTACACGACGAGTCGGGTGGAGTTCGTTGATGCGGCGGATGCGGAACAGCTGTCCAAAGCGCTGCGGCGCGTGACGTGAGATGATCAGGTCAGCGACCGCGCCCTACCTCCACATCCACGTCCATGAGCGCCGTCAGTGTGACTGAAGCAGCGGCGGGGTGGCAAACATCTGCTGTGCCAACGACATTGCCAGCCGGTATGCCCGACGACTCTCGAGAACCGCTTCGAGCAACGCCAGGCGCGAGTCCCGCACCGTACCCACCATCAGTGAGTCGGCGACTCTGGCGTGGTCTCGCGCGCGTTCGAGACAAAGCGCGGAGTGGGCCGGAGATACTGCGAGGCTCGCGGCGTGCGTGAATGCATCGCGCGAGATGAGCGTTGACGCGAGGAACTCGTCGAAAAGCGGAGCCGATCGGTCATTGTGCATTACAGACCTCGTAGGTGATCGACCGCAGGCGCGATCGGTGCAGCGGAGAAGAATTGGAACTGCAGTTGGATGCTCAGATTCCGTGGTGTCGGTACTGAAACTGAAGATTGTGATACGGGTCAATGCCCGCCATTCGCCAGACGATTGATCTTTGTGTTATCCCAATGAGAGAGACGCTTGTGGTAGTCGACCGTAGCAGTTTGAATGACGATCGGCCAGGAGATCGGCGACGAGCTCAATTTCGACTGCAAGCGCGCCCTGGCCGTGGAGAAACTGAGCCGTGTGGTCCACCGTACGCCGTCGCCGGAGGCGGAAGCCGCCGCTGGCCGCGATTACTTCAAAGGTCAGGGGCGCGACCGTGACGCCGGAGCAGTTGCTGACGTTCGCGGACCCGTTGCCGGAGCCGATGCTGCTCCTGACGAGTCGCGGCCTCGTTCTCGCTGCCAACCGGGCCGTCGACAAACGGCTGGGCCTCGTGCGGCGTGACCTCCTGGGGAGGAATCTGGCCGACATCGTTACCACATCAACCGATGAGATCGCCCGACATCTCCGATCGTGTTCGCGCAGCCGTTCGCTGGTCCTTGGCTCGCTCGACTTGCGTGGAGACAGGGCGAGAACGTTCGCGTGACGATCCGGAGCATCGGGGACGCCATCATCGTTCCCGACGCCGAAGGGCGCGTGCGACTCCTTGATCCGGTCGCTCAAGCCATGACCGGGTCGACGCTTGACGAGGCGACAGGTGAACCGCTGTCGGACGTATTCCGCATCATCAGCGAATACACCCGACATCCCGTCGAGAATCCGGCATTGCGGACGCTCCAGAATGGCGTCGTCGTCGGGCTGGCGAACCACACCCTGCTGGTCGCCAAGGACGGGACAGAGCGAGCCGGACGTGGTATTCCTCGATATCGGCATGCCAGGGATGGACGGGTACGAGGTTGCACATCGGTTGCGCCAGCAGCCCGGTCTTGAAACGGTGATGATCGCGGCGGTGACCGGGTGGGGGCAGGAGGAAGACCGTCATCGCACGAGCGACGCCGGGTTCAACCACCACCTCGTCAAGCCCCCCGAACTGCAGGCGGTCGAGGCGGTCATCGCCGAATTGGAGCGCTCCAGAAGCCCGCGAACAGACGGGTAATTTCGCCAGAAGGCGAAGCACATTCTGCCGAGCGGGACAAGGCGTCGGCGACGATGCGCCGTCGGTGCCTCCGGCAACATTGTTCTGCTTGTCGTATACGCAGGCATCAAAGATGCGGTACAGCTCGCACGGTGAATCGGGCGAAGCCTCTCGCCATCGGTTTCTCACGTTACCAGTAGCGAGCTCTCGCAGCCGAAAGGAAGAAGTTCGAGATGAGTGCGACAGGACGTGAACGAAGTGGTGTCCCAGGTCTGGACGACGTACTGCATGGCGGCCTCATCTCCGGGCGGGTCTACTTGGTAAACGGCGAACCCGGCGCCGGTAAGACGACCTTGGCAATGCAGTATCTGCTGCAAGGGGTGAGGGAAGGCGAGAGCGTCCTCTACGTGACGCTTAGTGAGACAGCGGATGAACTGCGCGCCAGCGCGGCCTCGCACGGCTGGTCGCTGGACGGAATCGAGATCGTCGAGCTGATTTCCAACGAGAACGATCTACTTGGCGAGTTGGACGTGACGATGTATCACCCGTGGGAGGTCGACCTCCACGAAGTTACCAAGCGCATCATCGAGGCTGTGGAGCGCGTTGCGCCTCGTCGAATGGTGCTCGACTCGTTGTCGGAACTGTGTCTGATGGCGGATGGCGTGCTACGCTACCGCCGCCAGATCCTCGCGTTGAAGCAATTTCTGATGGGCCGCGATTGCACAGCGCTTTTTCTCGATGACCGGACGACGCGTGACATCGACACGCAGGTGCACAGTGTTGTGCACGGCGTCATCGCATTGGACCGCAACCTGCCCGTCTATGGGCCGGTGCTGCGTCAATTGCACGTCACCAAGTTCCGCGGCAGCGATTTCATCAGCGGGCAGCAGGATTGCAGGCTCACCCGTGCCGGCTTGGAGATCTTTCCGCGGGTAACGCCCAGCGAGCACGGCGCAGTGTTCAGTCGCGACGTCGTCCGCAGCGGCGTACCGGCGCTGGACGACCTGCTGGGCGGCGGAACAGTCCGTGGCACCGCTACCCTGCTTCTCGGCCCGGCCGGGTCCGGGAAATCGACCATCGCTGCCCAGTACGCGGTGGAGACGACACGGCGGGGGGCGCACGCAATCATCTACACCTTCGAGGAGGCCAAGTCGCTGGTGCTCTACCGACTGCGCGGGCTCGGCTTCTCGTTTGATGAAGGCGTCGGCCCAGGCAAGCTCATGGTTACCCAGATCGACCCCGTGGCGATGTTGCCGGACGAGTTCGTCCGCACGTTACGCCATGCGGTGGAGGGGGAGGGGGCGACCATGGTGGTCATCGACAGCCTGAACGGCTACCTCAACGCCTTGGCGAAGAAGCGGCCGCCGTTGGTCCAACTGCACGAACTGCTGAGCTATCTGAACAATCGTGGTGTAACGACATTTGTCGTTTCGACTCAGACGGGTATGGTGGGTGACGGGCTGCGCGACGTGGTCGACGCCAGCTACCTGGCGGACGCTGTGGTCCTGTTCAGGATGTACGAGCATCACGGCACCGTGCGGAAAGCCATCTCGGTGGTGAAGAAACGCGGCGGGCCGCACGAGGACTCCATCCGCGATCTTTGCATCGACGCGCAGGGCGTGCATGTGGGACCGCCGCTAACGCATCTGCGGGGCGTGTTGACCGGCATTCCCGTCGAAGTCGAGGTATCGGTATCCCCACGGTCGCAGTCAACTGATGAGCGAGAAGCACGTAGCTGATCTGATGTATAGCGAGCGAGTGATCGTGCTGGCGCCGACGCTCCGAGACGGTGACGTCACGGCCCGATTGCTGGCCGGCGCCAGCATCGCCAGCGTCGTAGGAACCGACGTGCGGCATGCCGGAGACTTGATCGGTGCCGGTGCGGGCGCGCTCATCCTGACCGACGCCCTGCTGACCGACCCGTCCTTCGCGGTGCTGTCGCGCACGCTGAAACGCCAACCGTCGTGGTCGGAGTTGCCCGTGCTCGCGCTCTGTCGAGATGGCCATCAGGCGGCCGCTATGCGCGCGGTCGCGATCCGCAACATGACGGTCTTGGACCGCCCCACGTCGACTCGCGTCATGGTGAGCGCGGTGCAGTCCGCCTTGCGGGGGCGGCGCTGGCAATATCAGATCCGCGATCAAATCGACTCCCTGCAAACGGCTGACCGCTCGCTGCGTCTGGCGGACCAGCGCAAGGACGAGTTCCTCGCCACCTTGGCGCACGAACTGCGCAACCCCCTCGCCCCGATCCGCACCGGCTTGCAGCTCGTGCCGCAAGTCGCCGGCGACCCGATGCAACTGCAGCGCGTGACGTCCATGATGGAGCGGCAGATGAGTCATCTGGTGCGCCTGGTCGATGACCTGCTCGAGCTGTCACGCATCTCCACCGGCAAGCTTATCCTGCAGCGTGAGCGGCTGGACCTGCGGCGCGTGATACGGAGCGCAGTGGAGTCCAGCGGGCCCGTCGTGGCCCGGCATGGGCATCGATTGGACGTCGCCCTGCCAGACGAGGAGCTTTTCGTGGACGGTGATCTCACGCGACTGGCGCAATCGCTCAGCAACATCGTGAACAACTCGGCAAAATACACGCCCAACGGCGGCCGCATCTCCGTGGTTCTCGCCCGCGCCGGTGAGTCGGCCGTGCTGACAGTCGCGGATAACGGCATCGGTTTACGGCCGGACATGCTGGTGCGCGTCTTCGACATGTTCACGCAGGTGAACCGCCCGCTGGAGCGCGCGCAGGACGGGCTGGGTATCGGGCTCGCCTTGGTCCGAAGCCTGATCTCGCTGCATGGCGGCACGGTCAGCGCGCAAAGCCCCGGCTTGGGCGCGGGCAGCACATTCACGATCACGCTCCCGCTTCTGTGGTCGATGCCCACGGCTGCCGTCCAGGACGACGAGACACCGAGGCTGGCCACATCGCGGCGCATCCTGGTCGTTGACGACAACCACGATGCGGCGGAGTCGATGGCCATGTTGCTGGGCAGTACCGGGCATGAGGTACGCGTCGAACACGACGGTCATGCTGCGCTCAGGACCGCGGTGCGCTTCCAGCCGGAGGCCCTGTTGTGTGACCTGGGCATGCCGGGCATGGACGGCTACGAGGTCGCCAGACGCCTGCGCCAAGACAAGCGATTTGCCGATACTCTGCTGGTAGCGTTGACCGGCTGGGGCACCGAGCACGACAAGGAGCGCTCACGTGCCGCCGGCTTCGACGAGCACCTGACGAAGCCGACCAGCGTACATGCGGTGGCGGCGCTCCTGGCCCGTCTCTGACGCGCGCGGCGCAGCATTGGGCACGCTGCGGGCTCTGCGTCATGCACCAGCGCCACAGCTTGCATCGCCTGAGTCCGATCGCCTATCGCATGGCTGAGGGAGCGGTCGCGCTCTCCGCAATGGGACGGGTCACACATGGCAAAAGCAAGGTGAAGACCGACCCCTCGCCCAAGATGCTCGCACAGCGCATGCCGCCACCCGCCCGTTGGGCGAACGCGAGGGCGGTGGCGAGTCCGAGGCCCGTGCCGTGCCCCGATGGCTTCGTCGTGAAGTCGTCGAGGCGAATCTGGCCGCTCGCGAGCTGTTCCGGAGCGCGCTGCAGCAGTCGGAGCGCCTGCACATTGGCCTCGTGCACAACCCCGTTCTCATCCCACAACACGATGCCGAGCAGCTCCGACTCCATGACGCGCCGGAATCGTTCGTCACTCTTGCACAGCTTGAGTTCTGCCATGCGCCGCCGCCAACGCTCCGCCGCGATTCCAGCCAATGGCAACAGCTACTCTCCAGGCACCGGCCCGATGAGGTAGTCAATGCCATGATCGCGCAACGCGGCGACGGCGCTCTCATCCGGCGCGCTGCCGGTGAGCACCACCACCTCCGTGAGCTCCGATATCTCGCGCAGTCGTGCGATCGACTCCATCACGTCCATGTCTGCCGGTCGCAGATCCATCACCGCGAGCGTCACGTCCGATCGACTGGCGAGTTCCAATCCTGCGCGCGCTGTCGAGGCCGCTTGGGTTTCGAACCCGTTCAGCCGCAGGATGGTCGTGAGAGTGCGGATGAGCGCGACGTCCTCGTACACCATCAGCAGGAGCAAGTCGTTCGTGGTCCGCTCCTCGGCCGGTGTCACAGAGCTCCTGCGCATGTCGCAGACGCGTAAGGGCCCCCTGAATTCGGCGGCAGGCATGGATACTGCAACGCAGAAATACGTTGTGCCACTCTTCCGCGAGCTCCAGGTACGGAAGGATGGAAAGGTGGGCAATAGCTAGAGTCGGGCAAATAACTTTTAGTTGCAAGTGGTGATCCGTTAAGACTGATCAACTGAACGTCGCTGCGACCTCGGAAGCAGTCATGTGCGCGACGCGCATCATATCCGTAGCGACTCACCCGCCAATGAACTGCAAATCCTTATCTCCTGAGGGAGAGACTCAGTTCCTCCTCACGCCAACTGGCCGTGGAATAAGCATTGCGTGAGTATCCGATTCCCAACCTCTTCGACACGGACGCCTCATGCAATACCGAGAACTTGAACACGACGGCACGGCGCACCGCGATCTGCTGTGCTTCTCTCACCTTCGCTGGGAGTGGGTCTTTCAGCGCCCACAGCATCTTCTGATCAGAGCGGCGCGTAGCAGACGGGTCTTCTTTCTCGAGGAACCAGTGCACACCGACGACGCTCCATTCATGGAGCGATTGTCACCCGTCACGAACGTGGTCGTGTTGCGACCGCGGTTTCCCGGTGGCGTCGATGCGCACAATGCGGTTCCGATGCAACGACGGTTGCTAGACCGCTGGTTGGCCGAGGAAGGCATCATGCCGGATACGCTCTGGTTCTATACGCCTATGGCGCTGCCGTTCGCCTCGCATCTCAGCGCCCGGCTGCGTGTGTACGATTGTATGGATGAGCTCTCTGGCTTCGCGGGGGCGCCCGCAGCGCTGCGGCTTCTCGAGAAGCAGCTGCTCGGTTACTGCGACGTCGTGTTCACTGGCGGACATAGTCTATACGAGGCGAAGGCGCACTTGCACGCGAACTGTCATGCGGTGCCAAGCAGCGTCGATGCGCATCACTTCGCGAAGGCACGATCGCACGCGGTGGAAGCGGAGGATCAGCGCGCAATTGCCGGGCCCATCCTCGGCTATTGCGGCGTGCTTGATGAACGCCTCGATCTCGACCTCATCGCTGGTATCGCGGACGCGCGCCCCGAATGGCAGATGGTGTTCGTGGGGCCTGTGTGCAAGATCGATCCAGCGGCGCTTCCGCAGCGTGCCAACATTCACTACCTCGGGGCGCGCAACTACGAGCAGCTGCCCTCGTACCTGACCGGGTGGGAGGTCGGCATCCTTCCATTCGCCATCAACGAGTCGACGCGCTTCATCAGTCCGACCAAGACGCCTGAGTATCTCGCAGCCGGACTGCACGCGGTCTCCACGCCGGTGCGCGATGTGGTGCGCGGATGGGGCGCCGACGGCTTGGTCCGCATTGCTGCAACGGTGCCGGAGTTTGTGCAGGCGGTGCAGGCCAGCCTCGACGATAGCGACACGACGCGCCTGGCTCGCATTGATCGCGTGCTCGCGCAGCAATCCTGGGACGCAACCTGGCAGCGTATGCAGGACATCATGTCCAAGGCTGCAGCTGCGGCTGCCTGAGATGACGCGAACCACGTTCGACTATCTCATCGTCGGTGCGGGTTTCGGCGGCAGTGTTGCAGCTGAACGGCTGGCGTCGGTGTTCAACAAACGCGTGCTGCTGATAGACAAGCGACCCCACATCGGCGGCAATGCGTTCGATCACCTCGATGGCCACGGCATCCTGGTGCACAAGTACGGACCGCACATCTTCCACACCAATTCGCTCGAAGTACTGCAATACTTATCGCAGTTCACCGAATGGCGTCCGTATGAGCACCGGGTCCTCGCGTCGGTCGATGGCCAGCTGCTGCCGATTCCCATCAACCTGGACACGGTCAACAAACTGTACGGCTGGGCGCTGTCGCAAGAGGAGCTCGAGGCGTACTTCCTCTCGGTGGCCGAGCCGGTGCCCCAGGTGCGCACGTCGGAAGATGTGATCGTGGGGAAGGTGGGTCGCGAGCTCTATGAGAAGTTCTTCCGCAACTACACCCGCAAGCAGTGGGCGCTCGATCCCTCCGAACTCGACGCGGCCGTCACCTCGCGGGTGCCGGTACGCACGAATCAGGACGACCGCTACTTTGGCGATCGGTATCAATGTATGCCGCTGCAAGGGTACACGCCGATGTTCGAGCGCATGCTCGCGCATCCGAACATCACGATCGAACTCGGCGCGGACTATCGCGACGTCATGACGCGCGTGCGCTATCGCGAGATGATCTGTTCGGCGCCCATCGACGACTTCTTCGAACATCGCTTTGGTGCGCTGCCATACCGGTCGCTCGAGTTCGTGTTCGAGACGCGTGACACGGAACGCGCGCTGCCTGCGGCGGTGGTGAACTGGCCCAACGAGCACCAGTACACGCGTGTCACGGAGTTCAAGCAGCTGACCGGACAGACGCATCCAAAAACGACGCTCGTCTACGAGTATCCGCGAAGCGAAGGCGATCCGTACTACCCGGTACCGCGCGCGGAGAACGCGAAACTGTACGAGCAGTACCGGTCGCTGGCGGAGTCGACGAGTTCGGTGCATTTCACCGGTCGGCTCGGCACATATCGGTACTACAACATGGATCAGGTTGTCGCGCAGTCACTCGCGCTGTGCACCCGGCTCACGGGTGTGCGACGGTCGGAACTGGCGGCGGCAACGACATGATCGAAGTGTGGGCAGGACTCGAGTGCACTGTCAATCGGGTCGGAGAGGCATACCTGGATCAGGTGGCCCGCTCCGGACACGAAGCACGCCTCAGCGACATCGATCGTATCGCCGCACTCGGTGTCCGCCGCATTCGCTATCCGATCCTGTGGGAACGTGTGGCACCGGACGGACTCGCCACCGCGAACTGGACGCACACAGACGCGCACCTGGACCGCATGCGCGCGTTCGGCATTGCTCCGATCGCGGGACTCCTGCATCACGGCAGCGGAGCGCGCTACACCGACCTGTTGGACAGATCGTTTCCCGAGAAGCTCGCTGCGTATGCCGGCGCAGTGGCTGAGCGGTATCCCTGGATCGACGCGTACACGCCGGTCAATGAGCCGATGGTCACGGCGCGATTCGCGGGGCTGTACGGTCACTGGTTCCCGCACCGCCGCAACGAGCGCGACTTCGTCCGCATGGTGCTGAACCAGTGCCGTGGCGCCGTGCTGGCGATGGAGCATATTCGCGCCGTGAATCCTCGCGCGGAGTATGTCTCCACTGAGGACGGAGGGACGGTGTTCAGCACGTCGCCGCTCGCCTATCAGGCGACCTTCGAGAATCATCGACGTGATCTCGCGCTCGACCTGCAGTTCGGCAGGATCAATGCCGCGCACCCGCTATATGTGTATCTCCGTGACCACGGAGTCACCGACCACGAACTCGAGTGGTTCACCGAGCATGGTGTCGCACCCGATGTCATAGGCGTCGACTATTACGCGACGAGCGATCGCTTTCTGGACCATGACCTGTGGCAGCACGACGCTGCCGTGCACGGCGGGAACGGTCGCGATGCCTATGCTGATATCGCCGCTGCTGGTCATCTACCCGGCTGGAGCGTCGGCTTCGGCGCGGCACTGGAACGATTGCACGCACGCTACGAGCGCCCGGTGGCGCTCACGGAAGTTCACCTCGGCTGCACCCGTGAAGAGCAGCTCCGGTGGTTGCATGCGGCGTGGGAGGGCGCGCTCCACGCGGAACGGCGGGGCGTGCATGTGCGCGCGGTGACACCGTGGGCGCTGTTTGGTGTCTTTGACTGGGACAAGCTCGTCACAGCTGAAACGGGTCACTACGAGGTGGGCGCCTTTGATGTCCGCGGGCCGCAGCCGCGACCGACAGCCATCGCGCACGCGATCGGACAGTTGGCAACCGACGGCAATCTCCGGCATGCGGTCGTGTCGCAACCCGGATGGTGGTCACGAAAGACCGCAAATGACAGCCATGCGACATCCCGCGCGCGCGCCGGTGCGCAGCAGCGGTTGCTGATTCTCGGTGCCCGCGGCACGCTTGGCAGCGCGTTTGTACGGCAATGTGAGGTGCGGGGTCTGACTTACCTCGCGCTGAGCCGTGCCGATGTGGATATCGCCGAGCCGATGGAGGTGAGGCGCGCGGTGGCCGCCTGCCGCCCCTGGGCGGTGATCAATGCGGCGGGTTTTGTGAACGTGGATGCGGCCGAGCACGAGCCACTGTCGTGTATGCGCGCGAACGCGCTGGGCGCGATCAATGTAGCAGAGGCGTGTGAGCGCAGCGGCGCACGGTTACTCATGTTCTCGTCGGATCTCGTGTTCGATGGCGAAGCGAACGCGCCGTATGCAGAGTCGGACTCCACGAACGCCCTCAATGTGTACGGCATTAGCAAGATCCAGGCGGAGCTCGGCGTGATGAAACGACTGCCGAGCGCGCTGATAGTGAGAACGAGCGCATTCTTCGGTCCGTGGGATGAGCACAACTTCGTCACGACCACGTTGCGGCAGCTGGCGCTCGGGCAGCCACTGCTGGTTTCGATGAGCGTGGTCACCCCCACGTACGTGCCCGCGCTCGTCGATGCGACGCTGGACCTGCTCATCGACGCGGAGTCCGGCATCTGGCACATAAGCAATCCGGACCCTGTGAGTTGGGTCGACATCGCGCAAATGGCCGGCGCCATGGCAGGGCTCGACAGCGCGCTTGTGTCTCCAATCCCCAGCGCGCTGCCCGGCGCTAATGCCGTGCGACCGCGTTACAGCGCGCTTCGCAGCGAGCGAGGCGCACTGATGCCCTCGCTCGCGCACTCCATGGACCGGTACTTCGCGACACGTCGCATCGTGTCGGCTCATTGAGACAGTGTGTGCAACGATGCCGCCGTTCGTCTTTGACGAGCTCGCGCTGCTGAGTTTCGTCCGGCTATGGCCTCACGTCTCGCGCCGTGGTGTGACCTCCGGTGAGATCGACCGGTCGGAGCGGCGTCAGGCCGTCGTGAAGGTGTGTTGACGACTGCATTCCTTCCCGAGTCAGTGGCGTTTCGACTGCAACGTCGGTGTACGCACTCCAGCGGAACTCCTCGATCTGCGCGCCGTCGGCGTATGCCTGACTGCGTGCCTCTTTATCCGCCAGCTGTTCCACTGTGCTCGCTGTCATCTGTTCGACTCGCAGATTCTCGGCGAGCAGATACGCGACGTCGGTCAGTCCGAGCGTGTGCGCCTGGCGCAAGAGTCCCACGTATGAGGCAATTTCGAGGTGTTCGGTTTTCGCGGCGGCGCCGAGGTCGAAGGCGATCAGAGCCTCGCGACTTGGGTTGTACGCGAGGAAAGCGTCGTGATCCTCAGTGAGACCGCGCACACCGAAGTTGGTCACAGCGATGGGTTCGATGTTCAACAGGCGGAAGCAGCGTCGAAGGTTCTCGGCGTGCTGCTCCGTCTCCTCGGCATGCCGGCTGAACGCATCGCTGATGTCGCTGGGCGCCGTCTCAGCCGCCAGCCTGGGAAGGACGTCCATGAGATGGAGCTCGGCATCATACATGGCGCCGAGATCGTGCAGAAGAAGATTGCGAACAGTGTCGGACGGCATGGCGCACTCCGGACGGGTGTGAGGTTACCGTGAACGAGAGGTTTTCGTGGCGGCGGCCTTCTTTCCTGGAGCTTTTCGGGCCACAGGGCCCGAGGACTCCTCCTCCTCGCTTTCCCCGTCCTCGTCTCCAGCGTTCGCCAGCGGCAGCAGCATCACTGCCAGACCGTCAAGTTTTTCGTCGCAGGCAGTTTCTTGCTGCAGAATGGCATCGAGCTTTTCGGCGGCTTCGTCGTAACCGAGTTCATTGGCCATCGCGACCAGCGTGGTATATGCGGCGATTTCATAGTGCTCGGCACGTTTGCCCCCGCCGACGAGGGCCGCATCGAGAAGCGGCGATTTGTCCTTCGCTTCCATCGCTTCATTGCCCTCCTCGATGATGCCGGCAATACCTGCGCAATGCTTGCCTTTTGGCCGAATGTCGAGAAGCCCGAACACTTCTTCCAGAACGACAACCTGCCCGTTCGTCTCTTCCAAATGCACGGCAAAGGCGTCGGCGAGGTCAGGGTGCGATGCCGCTTTCGACATCTTGCGTAACGCTTTGGCGAGCTGCTTCTCGGCGTCATATGCGTCCTTCAGTTCATCAACAAAGAGATCGTGCAGTGTTTCTGATTCGGCCATGGTCTGCTCAGAGATAAAGGGTTGGTACCGGATTTTACGCGCGGGGATGATGCGAATTTAAAGCGGCGAGCCAATGCCGCTGGATACTCCACCAGCGGTGTCGGCCACGCTGTCTTCCGACTGCCATGCCTCCTCGATGTTCCTGCCAACTTCGGAGAGAACCGACTCATCCGCCGGCAATCCTTCTTCCTTGAGGAACTGCACCACGGCGCGCGGCACGATGTTGTTCAGCGTCATCGTCGACTTCGCGTGATCCTGCAGATGCGCCAGCGCGAGTTCGGATACCTCCGTGTCGCCCAACGACATGGCGGTCGTGTGCAGCATGACGTAGCCGATGCAGGCCAACGACACCGCGGTATAGTCATCGCGCAGATTCTTCGGCAGTTGCTCGCTGCGCACCATATCGATTGCTGCAGCTCCCAGGCCGAGCACCGAGGATGCGGCCCGTTTCACGGTCTTGGAAATCCCTTGTGCTCCTCCCTGTCGGCGTTCTGACAGTGTATCCAGCGCGCGGATGTGCTGCTTCGTCACCTGATGGATGCTGCGCAACGCGACGCCGAACTCGTCGTCCTTGAGATCCTCGACTTGCGCGGACAACGCTTTCTCGAGGTGCTCTTCGAGTGCCTGCATATCCGTGACGTAGCTGTTGATCGCTTCCTGCTTTTCCTGTGCCATTCGTATCTCCGAAGTTCGTGATGACCGTGGGGGATCGTGCGAAGGAATTGCGGCGCCGTTTCCGAGGCGGATGTTAGGCGGCCGGTTTCATGACGACCTTGATGCAGCCGTCCTGCTTCTCGTTGAACTCGCTGTACATCTGCGCTGCTTCATCGAGGGAGACTCGATGCGTGATGATGTACGACGGGTCGACGTCGCCCTTGACGATGTGATCCAGCAGCGTACGCATGTATTTCTGCGTATGGGTCTGCCCCATCTTGAAGGTCAGCCCTTTGCCGAACGCCACGCCAATGGGCATCTTGTCGATCGCGCCCGTGTACACGCCGGGGATCGACACCGTGCCACCGGGCCGGCATGCCTGAATGGCTTCGCGCAACGCGGTCGGTCGATCGGTCTGAAGCTTGAGCATCTGCTTGGCGCGATCGTACAGTCCACTCACGCCCGTACCATGTGCTTCCATACCGACCGCGTCGATCACCGCATCGGGGCCGCGCCCGCCGGTCATCTCCTTAAGCGCTTCCGTCACGTCCTCCGTCTGCTCGTAGTTGATCGGGCGGGCGCCGCACCGATCTTCCGCAAGCGCGAGTCGTTCAGGCACGCGATCGATACTGATCACCTGTTCAGCACCAAGCAGCTTTGCGCTGAGCGCGGACATCTGGCCGACGGGGCCGGCACCGAAAATCGCAACCGTGTCGCCGGGACGGATACTGCAGTTCTCGGCGGCCATGTAGCCCGTCGGGAAGATGTCGCTCAGAAAGAGCACCTGGTCGTCGCTGACGCCGTCGGGGATGACGAGTGGACCGACATCGGCAAACGGCACGCGCACGTACTCGGCCTGGCCGCCCGCGTAGCCGCCGTACATGTGCGAGTAGCCGAAGAGACCACCGGCCGGGTAGCCAGTGACGGCCGTTGGCATCAGGGCGTTGGGATTGCTGTTCTCGCACCCGGAGTATTCATCGCGCGCGCAGAAGTAGCACGAGCCGCAGGCGATGTTGAACGGGACGACTACACGATCACCCCGCTTGAGCCGCTTCACCTCCGACCCGAGTTCGACGACCTCGCCCATGAACTCGTGGCCGAGGATATCGCCCTCCTTCATCGTCGGATTGAGGCCGTTGTAGAGGTGCAGGTCGCTGCCGCAGATCGCGGTGCTGGTGACGCGCAGCACCACATCCGTCGGCAGCAGGATCTGCGGATCGGGGACGGTTTCCACCGTGATGTCCCTGGTGCCGGAGAAGCAGACGGCTTTCATCGGGGCTCACCGCCGTGTGACTGTCCGTCGGTGGTCGGGATGTGACCCGTTTCCATCAGCATCTTGAAGCGCATCACGCTTTCGTCGAGCTGGGTTGCGGGGTCGTCTCCTGCGACGCGGGCCACGGCGTCGCCGAGGGCGCCGGCCGGTGGCTCGTACGTGAGTGTCACGCGCATCTCGGTGCCACTACCCTGCAACGCCGGCTGAAAGGTCACTTCACCGCGATTGGGCACCTCCGCGCCGTCGAGAGAGCACCACGCAATGATTTGTCCGCGAATGTCGTCGGTGATCTCCGCGTCCCATTCGACAGTGCCCCCGGGCGCACTTACGACCCAATGCGACTGCTTGCCGTTCTCCTGCACCGACGTCACGTTGCGCATGAACGTGGGCAGACGCGACAAATCGCGCCATCCGTCGTACAGCTCCATCGGCGAGCGGCGAATGGTGACCATCCGTTTAACTCGCCGTTCGCCCGACTCCGCCGTCGCTTCTTTCGCCATGTGCACAACCTCATCGGTGAATGCACCATCGTCGGCCGTACGCCTTTTCGTCCGGAGGAGGAGATGGCTATTGCCAATATTCAACAGGCACATCTCGGTTCGCGATTGCCCGCAGGGAGTATCTCTGCGTCACCCTTACGCTGGCAGGTGAGCCGTGCTGAATCACCGTTGAGTTCGAAGCATCGCCTCGACCGATAGGTGCAGTGCGCAGCGCAGCGTCGCCCGGGCAGGCAGCATCAGGCATACGATGCCCTGCTGTTGCCACTTGGTTCGCGACGAGCGACAAGTCGGCAGCGAAGACGTGCACCGGTGCTGGCAGATCGGCACGAGCCAGCACCGGGTTTATGCGCAGCGGGTGCGGTCAGGTACGGCGAAGCGGTTCAGCGTCCATACGATCGATTCTGTCCCGCGTGTACGTGGAGTCGCGAGTCGACGAGGTGGATGCACTGCCCTTCGATAACCACATGAAACCGAGCAGCAGCGTGCCGACCGCAACCAAACCGGCGCCAATGAATGCCATGATGAGCTCCTGTCGAAAGCTGTCCCGACGGGACGCGGCGACGGCGGTGTCGGCGCGTTCCGCAATCGGGATCAGATCTGCGCACCGAATGCAATTGGCGTGCTACCACGCGTTTTTCGGAACGGGTACTTCCTGCGAGAGAGCTGCGTGTTGATCCAAAGTGAGAGTGCGCGCGTCCGGAGGGGAAACTGACGCGAATTGCCTGCGACCCCGGCTGGCGCTCGTTCTTCATGTGCCGCTCACGGGCGTCGTCGGATACGCCAGCTTCAGCGCACGCGATGTCTCGCCACGGTTACGCCTCCTGCGCGTCCGCTCAGTTCAGGAGATCGGCGCGCCGACGCCCTTGGGTACCACGGCCCGCCCGATGGTGCCGCGGTCCGACCCGAACCAGATGGCGCGCGTCTGCTTGTCGAAGACCATGTGGCGGACCGTGTTCGGGGCAGCCGGTCCGAGGTTGGTCTGGCCGAAGAATGCGTTCGTGCGCGGATCGAACCCCACGAGTCGATTGGGCTGGACACCCGTCTCCACGAACCACAGTCGATCGTAGTCGTCGACGGTCATGGCGTAGGGCAACGCCAGTCCACCGCCCGGCATGGCCCACTCCTGCACCGCGCCGCTGGCCGGATCGAGACGTCCGAGAAAGCCGCGCGAGTAGTCCACGTACCACACCGCGCCGTCGGTGGTCAGCGCGATGCGGCGGCCACGCGCACGCGCATCGGGCAACGGATACTGCGTCACCTTCATCGACACGGGATCGACGGTGGCGAGGGCATTGGTGCCGAACAGGTTGAACCACGGCCGTCCCTTCGCGTCGATCTCGATCCCGTACGGACGCGCGCGCGGCGTGGAGATGGTCACCAGCCGCACGGTGCCGCGCTTGTGATCGAGATGGCCGAGCATATTGCTGTTCTGCAGCGTGAACCATAGATCGCCGGCTTCATCGAAGGCGATGGTGTGCGGATCGCGCGCGGCAGCATCGGGCATGGGGTAGCGCGTGATCGCATTCGTTTTCGCATCGATGCGACCGATCATGCCGTTGCGATTACCGGTGTACCACGCGTTCCCCTCGCGGTCCACGCTGATGGTGTGCGGGTTGGTCCCCGGATCGATCTCGATGCGTGAGAACGTGCCGCTTTTGGGATCGAGCCTGGCGACGTAGTTCCCTTCCTGTCCCACGAACCAGATCTTGCCGTCCTTGCCAACCGATGGATCGCGCGGTCGCGTGGCGGCGCCCCACGGCACATTCCACTCAGTCAGTACCACGGTGTCCGAGGCGCTCGGTCCGCGTTGCGCCAGTGCGCGGTCGGGCGCAAGCGTCACCGCAAGGAGTCCGGCACCGACCGACAGGCTGCGCGGGAAGAGGCGGGCGCGAACGCAGAAGGGAATTCGTGTGAACGACATGGCGGCTCCTCGGGATGGTTTCGCGAAAAAGCTGTGGCAGGTGCAGGAGGTGTGCAACCGTCCGTCGCTGCGGGGCCTACCTGCTGCGGCACGTCGACAACGAGGGCAGAGTTCGCACGCGGAACTCACGTCACGACCACCACACCAGCACCAACGCGATCGCCGCTGGCACCGCCTGCACGTAGAGAATCTTGCGACTGGCGGTGGCCGCGCCGTACAGCCCCGCCAACAGCACGCAGGTCAGAAAGAACGTCGTCACGTGTCGCCCCGGGTCGCCCAGCCAGAGCCCCCAGAACAATCCCGCCGCCAGAAAACCGTTGTACAGTCCCTGATTGGCCGCCAATACCTTGCTGGCGCTCGCCGCCGCCTGCGTCTGCCCGAACGTACGCAGCCCGGCGGGCTTGTCCCACAGAAACATCTCGAGCACAAGGATGTACACATGGATCACGGCGACCAGCGCGACCACACTGTTGGCGAACAGCGACACGCGGACTCCGGGTTGACGTTTCTACGCACGGGATTTGCCGGGTACTGCGTTCCGTTCACTGGGAGCGTAGCTTGCGCACACACCCCGACCTCTTTGCCGATGCGATCGTCGATCATCAGCCCAACCGTCGTTGCCCTCCTGAGCGCCGCAGTCCTCGTCTGCGTGACGTCACGTGCCACCGAGCTTAACGCGCAGGGTGCCACACGCGCACGTGCCGCCGGCGTGCTCTACGACATCCTCGTGCGCAACGGGACGGTCCTCGACGGCTCCGGCCGCGCTGGCACACGCGCCGATGTCGCGATCATCGGCAACCGCATCGTCCGGGTCGCCACCACGCCCATCGACAGCGTGCAGGCTACGCGCACGATCGATGCTCGTGGGCTGATCGTCGCGCCCGGCTTCATCGACCTGCACGCGCATCTCGAACCGCTGCTGGAACTGGCCAGCGCCGAAAGCGCCGTGCGACAAGGCGTCACCCTCGCACTCGGCGGGCCCGACGGCGGCGGGCCCTACCCACTCGCCGCCTACCTCGACTCGGCCGATCACGCCGGGCTGGGTATGAACGTGGCGTATCTCGTGGGGCACAACACGATCCGGCGTCGCGTGATGGGCACCGCCAACCGTGCGCCCACCGCCGCCGAGCTGACGCAGATGCAGGGGATGGTCGCGCAGGGGATGACCGACGGTGCATTCGGCATCAGCACGGGACTGCGCTACGTGCCCGGCTACTACTCGACCGTCGATGAAGTCGTCGCCTTGTCGGCAGAGGCGGCCAGGCGCGGTGGCATCTACACGTCGCATCTGCGCGAGGAAGGCGTCGGGCTGCTGGACGGCGTGCGTGAAGCACTGGAGATCGGACGACGCGCGAAGATTTCCGTCGTGCTTACGCATCACAAGGCGATCGGACGACAGGCGTGGGGGAAAAGCGTGATCACGCTGGCCATGGTGGATTCCGCACGGAAGGCGGGCACCGATGTGATGATCGATCAGTATCCGTATACCGCCAGCTTCACGTCGCTTGAGGTACTGGTGCCGCCCTGGGCGCTGGCCGGTGGCACAACCGAACTGCGTAAGCGGCTGGACGTGCCGGTGCTGAAGGACAGCATTACGCGCGGTATCATCGATCTCGTGCTCAACGACCGGGGCGGCGGCGATCTGCGACGCGTGCAGTTCGCGATCGTGTCATGGGACGATGGCAAACTGCAGGGGAAGACACTGCACGACTGGGCAATCCAGCGCGGCCTGCCTTCCACACCGGAGACCGCCGTCACGCTCATTCTTGAAGGTGTGCTGAACGGCGGCGCGGGGATGGTCTATCACGTCATCGACGAGGAGGACGTGAAGCGCATTATGGCGCATCCGCAGACGATGATCGCCAGCGACGGTCGCCTCACGCAGTTCGGTGCCGGCGTGCCGCACCCGCGCAACTACGGCACCTTTCCACGCGTCCTTGGCCGCTATGTGCGCGAGCTCAGGGTGTTGTCGCTGCCGCAGGCGATCCACAAGATGACCGGCATGCCCGCCGCACGACTCGGACTCGCCGACCGCGGCTGCGTGCGCGACGGCTGCGTGGCCGACCTCGTGCTCTTCAGCGCAGAAACGGTGCGCGATGTGGGCACCTTCACCGATCCGCATCACTACCCCGAGGGGATTGTGTGGGTACTGGTGAACGGGGAGCCCGTCGTGGCCAACGGCGTGTTCACATCGGCACGGCCGGGACGTGTCGTGCGAAAGACGACACGATAACCCTACGGTTCGGTACCGGTCCCACCGTGCGACACGGCCACAGCGAACCGCTTTGGCACTGCCGATGACACGGACCCATTTGCCTCCCCCGCCGGGCAGTCGTAGTGTTCAGTCATGACAACCCGCCGAGAGTTCGTCCGTAACGCCGCACTGATTTCTGCCGCGTCGCTCACTGCCACCGTTCCTGCCGCGGCGCAGACAGTGACTGCGCGTCGGACGGACGGGCTGCCACCACTCGACACACCGGTCGGCGATCCACGCACCGTCGCGCAGGACGACGCGTACTGGACGCGCGTGGCCGCGCAGTATCGCGTCACCGATCGCACGACCAATCTCGAGGCGGGCTACTTCGGCATGATGGCCACGCCCGTATTGGATGCCTATCACCGGCACATCGATCGCGCGAACCGCGAGAGTTCGTTCTTTGCACGGCGCGAGTATCCCGCCATGCTGCAGGCCGCACGCGTGCGCGTCGCCACCGAACTCGGCGTGAAGCCCACCGAGATCGCCTTTTCGCGCGGCGCGACGGAGGCGTTACAGTCGCTGATCGGCCAGTACAATCGCGTGCAGGCCGGCGACGAGATCATGTACGCCGACCTCGACTACAACGCAATGCAGTGGGCCATGAACGCGCTGGCGGAACGTCGCGGGGCCAAGGTCGTCACGCTCGACATCCCGGAGCCCGCCTCGTACGCGGCGATCATGCAGACGTACACCACGGCACTCGATGCGCATCCGCGTACACGCCTGCTCCTGCTTACGCATTGCAACAACAAGACGGGGTTGATCATCCCGGTGCGCGAAATCGCGGCGCTGGCGCACGCGCGCGGGGTGGATGTGGTGGTGGACGCAGCGCACTCCTTCGGACAAGTACCGCTGTCGCTTGCCGACTTGGGTGCCGATTTCGTGGGCGTCAATCTGCACAAGTGGGTGGGCGCGCCGGTCGGCGCCGGCGTGATGTACATCCGCGAGGGGAAGCTCGACGCGATCGACCGTGCGCACGGCGACGAAAGCGCACCGGCGGACCGCATCGACAGTCGCATTCACACCGGCACCACGCACTTCGCGACCGTGATGACGATTCCCGACGCGCTCGACTTCCAGGCCACGATCGGCATTCCCAACAAGGCGGCACGTCTGCGCCTGCTGCGCGACCGCTGGGTGCGCGCCGTACGCGACGTGCCCGGGGTCGATATTCTCACGCCGGACGACCCCTTGCTGGTCGGCGCCATCACCGGTTTCCGGCTGCACGGGCGCGGCGGACGGGCGGAGAATCAGGCCGTAGCGCGCACTCTGCTCGAGGAGTTTGGGCTCTTTACGTTCTATCGCACCGGCTTGGCCAAGGGCGACTGCGTGCGCGTCACGCCGGCGTTGTACAACTCGCTGGCGGACGCGGACAAACTGGCCGCCGCGCTCCGGACGATCGCCGCGCGGAGCTGAGCCGGTTTTCGTGATTACGGGGTGATGACTGGTGGCGGGGTTGCGTTGCCCCGAACCGCACCTCTTCCCCGTGATCGGAGTTCTTCGCTATGCCACGCATTTTTCGCGCGCTTCGGCCCATCGCCTGCGCCACCGCCGTCGTGTCGGTGCTCGCCACGCACGCGCAGGCTCAGCAGCGGATGGTCACCGCCACGGTGACCAACCTGGCACCCACCAACAGCATCAGCTTCGCTCCGCTGCACGTGGGTTTTCACCGGGGCGTCTTCGATGCCTTCAATATCGGCGGAGTGCCGGGCGCGGCCATCATCTCCGTCGCTGAAGGAGGAACCGGAGGCCAGTGGCAGGCCGATTTCGCAGCGGCAGACCCCACGGCGACGCGCGGCATTATCGGCGGGGTGCTCACCCCGGGTGCCTCCGCGAGTCTCAGTTTCCTCGTGAACACGGGGATGAACCCGTATTTCACATTCGCAAACATGGTCGTGCCGAGCAACGACTTCTTCCTTGGCAACGACAACCCGATCCTGCTGTTCGACAGCATGGGCAACTTGACGCGCAACACGATTTTCCAGACCACGAACCAGATCTGGGATGCCGGTTCTGAGCTGTTCGATCCGGCCGCCGCCGCATTTGTCGGCACCAACTCGCTGCGCAGCCCGCAGAATTCCGTGGTCGCCTTCAATTTCGCCGAGCTGAAAGGCTTCAATGGGCTGCCGACCGCCGCCGGCTATACGTTCGACGCACAGCTCACCGCGAACCAGAACATCTACCGTATCGACTTCACCTCCGCACCAGTCACCACCGTACCCGAGCCGGGCACGGTCGTTTTGCTGAGCGGCGGCCTGCTGGCGATGGCGTGGACGGTCCGCCGTCGACGCGGGCAGGCCTGACCACGCGACGGTAGCAGCCTCCGACACCGGTGCGGGTGAGGCGCGCGGAATCTCGTCCGAGTGGTCGAGGTTCCGCGTTCGATCGGTACACACCGCTTTCCGACGCGCGGCTCTCTTGCGCGCGTCACGCGCGCGTGAGAGCGTTCGGCCACGCGTGTCTCGTGCTTCATCGCGGCGCGGTCTGTGCGCACCGACCCTCCGGATGGAGCGCGCACCATGATTCCCCCTCGCCCGCTGCTGTCTGGTCTGGTTCTCCTTGTCGCCGCGCGCAGCAGCGGTACAGCAAAGCCCGCGACCGGGTCGGGCGCGCCCTCGCGCGGCGCGCTCAGCAACGCCGAAATCCGCTACATCAGCGCCGCCGATGCCACCACGCGTTTTGGCACGGGCCATCCGCTGGGCGCGATTCTTGTCGCCACCACGCGATAGTCGCGCCTACCGCGCGTCTGGCGCCGCGACCAGCGGAACCGTCTGCAGGACGCTGCGGAAGAGCACCTCGAACACTCTCAGGTCACCGTCACGCGTTCGCGCCGAAACGCGCGCAAGCCGCCCGACCGCGCTGGCGGACGCGCAGTAGGTGGCCACCCCATCAGCGCCGGTGGTGAACTCCCGTGACGGCTCCTGCCAGCCACCCGCCACCGACTCCCACGCGATGGATACGCGTGCGCCTTCCGCGGCGCGGCCCGAGTCGGTCGCAACGCGAATGAGCAGCAGCGGCAGGTCGCCGTTGCTCCACTGTTTCGCGCGCCGGCAGCGATCCGTCACGAACGATTCCGCCGTCGGTACGCGTACCGCGGCGCTGAGCGTGTCGCCGCGGCGCACCTCGCCGGGCACGGGGACCGCCAGCTCGAACGCGATGGTACGCAGCCGCTCATCGATGAGATGCACCTCGTACGGTCCGGCGACGAGCTCGGTGAAGCGCGCCATGCCCGCACTGTCGATGCGCGCACGATAAGGCGAGCGTGACAGGGCGAGCTCGCGCCCGACCAGCGACGGCGCAGAGTCGGGAAGCACGCGCAACGAGAGCATGCCAAACGTGCCGCGCCACGATGTGCTGTCGCGCCAGAACGCTTCGGCCAGGGCCCCGCCGGTTTCGCTGATCACACTGACGAGTCGGGTGGCCGGAGTCGCGCCTCCACTCAGTTGCGGACGGCCGCCAATCCGGATAGTCGCACGGCGCACACCGGGAACGGATTCCATCGCGAAACCAGCCAGTCGCATGGACCAATGATCGATGAGGATCGAGCCATTGGGCATCTCGGCGAAGAACACCTGCCCGCCCGGTCGCAGGGCGCGTAGCCGGCCATCGGGCACGAGGTACTCGTAGGCGATGTGGGAGAGCGACCGTGCGGCCGTGTCGATCCAGAGTGTGCCGTCGATCTCGACGCGGTCGCCGTGGCGGCGGACCGGAGTGAAGCGCACGCCGACGCGCTCCGGATGACCAGAATCGGCGGCGGCAAGTTGCATACAGTAGCCGTCGAGGAATGCGTCGCTCAGCAGCACATCGGCGTCCGGGCCGAAGTAAACGCGTTCGTCGGCGCTGTCGCGCGCGAAGCCGTTGCGCACGAAACCGGTCGGCGTGAGTGCAGCCTCGAACGAGCCCATCGTTCCTGTCGCGGAATCCGTCATCACGGTCATGCGTGTGACACGTACACGATTCGGTTCGCGATTCGTTGCACGGTCCGTCTCGCGATCGAAGCGGTAGCGGCGCAGGCTGGCGGCTTGCGACTCGCGTGTGACGACGGAGGCCAGCAGCGCCGCACGGGCCTGCTCCCAGAGACTGAACGCGACCGGGGCATCGGCGCGCACGGGACACGCGGCGCGCGCCGTAACGCGCATGCCATCGAGCAGATTGGGCAGACGTTCCATCGTCACGTCCACCGTCGTATCGCGCGACGACTGCGCAGACGGCAACGAAATCTCACGCGGCCGAAAACCAAGACGCAGCACCTGCATCCGCGTGCTGCGTGCGGTGCGTTCGAGTCGGTACTCGCCGCGCATACCAGTGACCGACCGCCGCTGCATGACGCGATCAACGTCGAACAGCGAGACGACTGCACCGGCGATCGGTGCACCGGTGATCCCGTCGCGCACGGTGCCGCTCACGCGTGCGATAGCGATAGTTGTCGCCGGCTGTGCCTCCGCCGATGCGTCGGGTGTGGCGAACCGCGTCGCTGCCAGCAGACACAGCGACGCCAGACGGCAAAAGCGCGTCACGCTGGCCATCCTGGAGAAGGACTATGAGACCATACTACTGGAACATGACCGGCACCGGCAGCCCGAGCTTCGCCGCTTTGGCCGCGAACGCCGTCAGGTCGCCGTTGACGAACTGCGCAAACTGCACCTTCAGTCCGTCGAGTTGCGTGCGCAGCATGCCGTACACTTCGCCCTGCTGATCGGTCGGCCGGAAGTCCGCACTCGAAGCGGCGATGTCGCTGCCCACCGAGGCCAGCTTTTCGTACAGCTGGTTTGGCGTGCGGAACGCATCTTCACGCGCGCCGGTGAGCGCGAGATCGTAGAGCTTCCCCTCGATGGCGAGGACGCGCTTCTCGACCGCATCGATCTCCTTCACGAACGCCTCCGCGTCGGCCACCTTGGGATCGCGTCCCGGCGAGGGGCCGTACTCCCTGGCGTCGCGCACCTTCTCACGCAGCGTCGTGCGCATCTGCTCGAAGCCGCGTCGCTGCCACTCGGCTTCATCGATCAGCGCGACGGTCTCGTTGAGCGCGTCGCGAATGCGGAGCGCCAGCGCGACCTGTGCGGCGATATCGGCGGTGGTGCCTTCGCTGTTCGGGTCGCGGCGCACCTCCACGGTCTGCGTAAGCGTGTCACGTCCCCACGCCATGGCGACGGTGTACGTGCCGGGCGCCACGAGCGGTCCCACCTGTCCGCCCACGAGATCGAGATCCCATGGTACGAGCGGGCGCGAGTCGAGCACGCGCACCGTGCTGTTGCCCGGCGGAGCCGTGCGCAGCTTGGCGCGGCGCGGGCCCTCATGACGCAGATCCCATAGCGCACGGTTGAGTCCGCGCTTGGGCGACGTCGTGGCGAATTTGCGAATCAACGCGCCGCCGTCGTCGTAGACGCGGAAGCGCACGGAATCGCGCGCCATGGAGTCGGTGGGCGCGGCGGAGACGGTGTAGTTGATCGTCGCGGCCAGCGGCGGATCGGAGCCACCCACGAGCGAATTCGTGGCGGAGAGAGGCGTGGCAATTTTGCGGAAGCGATACGCAGCGCGGATCGGCAGGAGCGCCGCCGGCTTGGTCGCCAAGGAGTCCGCCATCGAACGCAAGTACGAGATGTCGTCGGCAATCCAAAAACCGCGACCGTACGTGGAGACCACGAGATCGTGGAAATGTCCCTGAATTTGCAGCCAACTCACCGGCGCATGCGGCAATCCGCCCGTCGGTGAATTGTTGAGCTCCATCCACTCCTTGCCATCATCGAGCGACACGTACAGCGCATTCTCGGTGCCCGCATACAGCATGCCTTTGCGCACCGGATCCTCGCGCACGACATGCACATAGCTGAACACACTCCTGGGGATGGCGCGATCGAGGCGCGCGAACGTCTTGCCGTAGTCCGTCGTCTTGTAGATGTACGGATCGCGATCGTTGATCAGATGCGCGTCCACCGCCACGTACGCCGTCCCCGCCTCATACTTGCTCGGCTCGATCCCTGAGATGGTGCTCCACTTCGGCAGTCCCGGCAGATTGGCCGTGATGTTCGTCCATGTTGTGCCGCCGTCGCGCGTGAGGTGCATCAGGCCGTCCATCGTGCCGGCCCAGATCAACTCCTTTTGCAGCGGCGATTCAGCAATCGCGAACAGCACGGTCACGTTCTCGACGAACAGATTGTCTATCACGAACCCGCCCGACGACTGCTGCTTCGTGCTGTCGTTGGTGGACAGATCGGGCGAGATGAGCGTCCAGCTCTGTCCCCCGTTGGTCGTCTTGTGCACGTACTGCGAGCCCACGTATACGGTATTGTGATCGTGCGGCGAAATGTGGATCGGGAAGGTCCACTGGAAGCGGTATTTCAGGTCCTTGGGGGCAACACCGTAACCCGCCTCCGGCCACGGCTCCACCGCGCGCGCCATCTTCGTCTGCAGGTCGAACCGTTCGAGCCCCGCGTCGTAGCAGCCGCTCCACACGGTGCGATTGTCGATCGTATCCGGAATCGCCCAGCCGCTTTCGCATCCGCCCACCGCGCTCCACACGCCGATCGAACGCGAGCCGCGCGAGTTGCTTGGCCCACCGTACGAATAGCCGTCCTGCCGGTTGCCATACAGGTTGTACGGGATCTTCGTGTCGGTCGCCACGTGGTACATCTGCGCGTTGGGCAGCGCGATGCGCGTAAACGATTTGCCGCCGTCGATCGTGATCCCCACACCGCCATCGTCGCCGACCACATAACGATCCGCATCGGAGACATCCCACCAGATGTCATGCAGATCGCCACCGGCACGCGGCGGAGTCGGCATCTTGGTCAGCCCGCCGTCCATCGTACCAACGAAACGCACGCCCACGAAGAAGACGTTGTTCTCGTTCGCCGGGTTTACGCCAAAGCGCGTGTAATACTGCGGGCGCTCCAGCAAGTCGTGATCGCGATTCACCGCGCGCCACGAGCGGCCGCCGTCATCCGACCGGTAGAACGCCGGCTCCTTCATCTCGATCAGGGCGTACACGCGCTGCGGATCGCTGCGCGCCACGGCGACCGCGATTTTGCCCATGGTCCCGCGCTTGGGCAGTCCCTTGCCGAGTCCCTGACCATCGGCACCGCCATCGAGTCGCGTCCACGTGTCGCCCGCGTCGCGCGACATCCAGATGCCGCTGCCGGCGCCGCCGGAGTGCTTGTCCCACGGCACGATATACTGCTGCCAGCTCGCCGCGAAGAGTACGCGCGGGTTGGTCGGATCCATCGCCACATCGATGATGCCGGTGCTGTCGTTGACGAAAAGCACCTTGGTCCACCGCTTGCCGCCGTCGGTGGTGCGCCACAGGCCGCGATCCTGCTGTGGTCCATACCCGTGCCCCTGCGCCGCCGCGTACACCACATCGGGGTTGGTCGGGTGAATGAGCACGCGGCCGATCCTGCCCGTGTTTTCGAGTCCCATCCGCGCCCAGTGCGCGCCGGCGTCGGTCGACCGATAGATGCCGTCGCCGATCGAGACGTTGCTGCGCAAAAACGTTTCGCCCGTGCCGAACCACACCACATTCGGGTCGCTCGGCGAGACGGCAATGGCGCTGACGCTCGAGACGCGGAGCGAGTCCGTGATCGGCGCCCATCGAATGCCGCCGTTGGTGCTCTTGAATAGTCCGCCGCTCGCTGCACCGGCGTAGTAGGTCTTGTACTCGCCGGGGACACCGGCCACCGCAATCACGCGATTGCCGTCGGGTCCGACGAAGCGCCAGGTCGGCACCTTCACGAAGGCGGTATCGAAGAGCGGGGCGGCCGTGGCCGGGCGCGGTGCCGCACGTTGCGCGGCGAGGAGACCCGGCGTAATGCCGAGTGCGAGGAGCAGTGAACGTAGGCGCATGGGGTTCAATGTGCGCCGCCGGGTCGTCGCGCGCGACCCGCGTATGCACACACGCGTCAGTCGTGGCTCCGTCGACCGTCCCCGAACCGTGACGCAGCGCTCCGGCAGCTGGAACTTCCGGCGCACACGTACACGATCCGTTCACGCACGAATTGCTGAAACAGCTCGATGTCTCCCGCTTCCATGCTGTTCTGCTCCACGACCTGTCGCGCCGTAGTCTGCGCAAGCGCCACGGTGGCTTCCTCGACAGCTCGGAGGAACGCCCCGACATCGGCAGGCGTACCGGCGTCGTGCGCGGGGCCTCGGAGCTGTTCCATCACCTGCAGCACCGCGGTCACCGCGGTGATGCGCTGACCGGACAGGACCGACAGTTGCGCCACCATATCGTCGAATCAGAGGGCGCGAATGCACCGTCCCACACCGTCGGCCATCATGACGGCCGCCGCCTCTGCTCCGTCCAGCGATTCGGCCATGTGTTGCTCGAGCGCCCGCACGTCGTGATCAAGACTCGCGAGCCTGCCCTCTGCCGACCCGACCAGAGAAGGACACGGAAGCGGTTGCCGCCCGTGCCTTGTTGGTCGTCACGCCGTTGATAAAATGCTGCCCTTCTGCGGACGTGGCGCTCGAGGAGGGGAGGAATTCGCAGTACGCGCCGGACGACGCAAGCGATAACGCATGGATGCGACGTTGCAGGCGCGAGGCAAGCATCACGCGCTTGCCTTCTCCAAGCGCAATACCGGTCGTCTCGTGCACGAGCCTCCGCAGGAGCGGCGCACCTTCTCCGGCAACTCCTCCGCCAGAGCGATGGTCCCTTCACGCGTTTCGATCTTCGGCTTCGTCACGAAGTCCACTGCGCCGAGCTCCAGTGCACGGAGCGTGGTCGCACAACCGCGCTCCGTCAGCGACGAGATTGTCAGGACCGGCATCGGGCGCAGGTGCATCAGTCGCTCGCGAAACGTGAGCCCGTCCATTCGGGGCATCTCGACATCGAGCGTGATGACATCCGGTTCGAGCTGCTTGATCTTCTCCCACGCGACGTACGGATCTGCCGCCGTGCCGACGACCTCGAGATCCGGAGCGCCGTTCAGCGTCTCCACGAATAGTTGTCGCATGTGCGCAGAGTCATCGACGATGAGGACGCGTATCGGAGCCACGGCGAAGAGTGTCGGCAACCGCACCGGTGCAGGTGAGCCCCTCGCACCGTCGCGCTGGACGACATCGCTGACGCTCGCTTCCCCCGCTACACCACTGCCCCGCGTCGGAGAGTCTCGGCAATCACCGACAGTAGCCGTTCAGCCGTATACGGCTTCTGAAGAAACTGCTTCACGTTGGTCGTGTCCCACCCGCCAGCGCCACGTCCCGCGCCCAGGCCGCTGACCGCGATGATTCGCACATTCGGATTCATGTCGTGGAGGATCCGGATGAGCGCGACGCCATCCAGGTTCGGCATCATCATGTCGGTGAGGACGATGGCGATCTGCTCCTGATGTCGGGCGTACTCGGCGAGGGCCTCGATCCCATCGGAAGCCAGCAGGACGCGGTAGCCGAAGTTCTCGAGCGTCAGCCGCGTGATCTGGCGCAGGGAGGGCTCATCGTCGACGACGAGCACCAGCTCCCCCTGCCCAGGGGTCAGGCCGGCCGGCTCCAACGTGTGGAGAGCAGGCACGAACTCGCGTTGCGTCGGCAGGTATACCTCGAATCGTGTGCCTCGCCCGATCACGCTGTCGACACGCGTGAATCCTCCATGCCCCTTGATGATCGCCAGCGAAGTCGAGAGGCCGAGCCCCGTACCCACACCGATATCCTTGGTCGTGAAGAAGGGCTCAAAAATGCGCTCGACCGTTTCCGCGGACATGCCGGTTCCGGTGTCGTCCACGCTCACCAGCACGTACGGGCCCACCTGAGATTCGATATGCATGGCCACATACTGCGCATCGAGGTCGACGCTGCGTGCACTTAGCGTGAGTATCCCACCGTCGGGCATGGCGTCGCGGGCGTTCACGCACAGGTTGAGGATCACCTGGTGCAACTGGGTCGGATCCCCGGACACAGGTTGGAGGTCGCTGCCGGCTTCTATCCGGACCCGGATGTCCTTGGGGAATGTCTCCCCGGCGATTTTCGCCACCTCTCGCAGCAGGGGCGCCACTTGTACCAACACCTTCTCGCCTTCCACGCCGCGCGCGAACGACAGGACTTGACGTACCATGTCCGCGCCACGCAGCGCACTCGTCTCGATCACCGAAAGGATTTCCGAATCCTCCCCGCCGCTGAACTCCATGCGCAGCATGTCCACCGCGAGCAGGATCGGGGAGAGCACGTTGTTCAAGTCGTGCGCGATCCCGCCCGCCAGCGTGCCGATGCTCTCCATGCGCTGGGCGCGCAGGTACTGTCGTTCCAGCTGCTTGCGATCGGTGACGTCCGTCTCGAAGGAGAGCACCGCCTCCGGTTCGCCCCGCGCGTCGCGCACGAAGGACCACCGTGCTTCCACGACGACCTTGGCGCCCGCCTTGTTCACCTTCACCAATTCCCCCATCCACTCGCCCGTCGCATGCAACACGGTAAACACCTCGTTGATCCGCTCCGTTGCTGGCTGGAGCAGGTCATTGGCGAGACGCCCGATGGCCTCATCGGCGCTCCACCCGAACATCCGTTCCGCACTTTTATTCCAGAAGGTGATCCGCCCGCCAAGATCGCGCACGACAATCGCGTCGCGGGCCATGCCGATCAGGGCGGCCTGACTGCGCACCTGTGCCTCGGAGCGAGTCCGCTCCAGCTCACCCTCGAGGCGGGTGCCGAAGATTCGCATCGTGGATAGAATGAAGTCGGACTCTGGCACCGATCGGGTAAAGAGCGCAAACAGCGCACCAATCACCTGTCCGTCCGGCGCGGCCAGTCGCGTGCCCACAAATCCCTCGGCCCCGACAGCCGCAAGCAATGGGTCCATGGGATAGGCACTGCGGACATCGCGCGATTCAACCCACGAGTCGTGCTCCAGCAGGTGCGCACTCGGCGTATCCCTGAGCACGATGGCGCGGGTGCGCGTGATCTTCCGTCCGACGACGCCGCTGAGCGTCGTGGCCTGCTGTTCGTTCGCATCGATGCGCACCACGAACACGGCGTCCGCCGACAGCACCTCGGCCAGACTGAGCGCGAGTTGATCGAAGAATTCGGTTCCGGCGCCGGCTGATATTGCGCGGGCCATCTTGGAAACCGCGCTGTGAACGCGACCCTGCTCCAACCGCGCGCGCAGCCCGATAATTCCGCCCGCCAGATTGTCCGCCATTTCCGTAAGCAGGCGGAGCTCCTCCGGACCCACGGCGTTGACCGCGCCCGAATACAGCCCGAGCAGGCCAAACGTCCGTCCCTCTGCGCGCAGGGGCAGACACAAGACCGCCCGGAATCCTCGCTGCTCGGCCACTTGCCACCGACGGAAGTTCGGATCCGCCTGTATGTCGGCGCACTCCACCGGCACCCCTTCCCGGATCACGCGGCCATCTGGGAAGCGACCGGCCGGAATGTCAGGATTCCAAGAGCGCGTCAGTGCATCGAGATAGCCCGCAGCAGGGCCATTGAACGCCATCGGGCGGATCGACTGCGCGGCATCGTCCTGCGCATAGCCGACCCACGCCATCCGGTAGCCGCAAACGACCACCGCGATTTCACAGACCCGCTCGAGCAGAGCCTCCTCTGAAATCTCGCGTCCGACGGCTTCCGCGCAGCTGCTGATCATCTGCAGGGCACGGTTCACGCGCGCCATCTCCCGCTCCGCTTGCTTGCGGTCGCTGATGTCCTGTATGGCGCCCCGCACGCGCAGGATGGCACCCGCCTCATTTCGTTCCGCCTGGCCCGCGATCCGAACGGAGCCGGCGCGGTGAGCGGTAGGCACCAGTTCGAGTTCGGCGTCGAAGGAGGTTCCCTCCTCAGCGCACCGTTCCAACAGGTCGCGGAAAAGCGTGCGCGACTCGGGCACAAGCGACGCGAACGACTGCTCGTAGGTGGGCGCGGTACCCACCGGAACGCCGTGGATCCGGCACGTCATCTCCGTCCAGGTCACGGCACGCGATGGCAGTTCGACGCTCCATGCGCCGAGCTGCGCCACGGCGCCTGCGATCCGGAGGAGCTGGTCATTACTCGCCACCGCTTCGAGCGCAGCGCGGCGGCGGCTGATATCCTCGACCACCACCGCGAATTCCGGAAGTTCGCCATCGGGGGCGGGCAAGGACACCACGCTCACGTTACACCAGACGACGGAGCCGTCCTCGCGCAAGTAGCCCTTCTCCCAGCTGGCACTCCGGATGGCGCCCGAGCCGATCTGCGCCAGTCGTTCCGTCGTCGACACGACGTCCGCTGCGCGAGTGATCTGCTGCACGGTGAGCGACGAGAGGGCCTCGGATGTGCGCCCAACGATCTCACTGAAGCGCGCATTGACCCGGCGGAAGCGCCCGTCCTGCCCGACGAGGCACATCCCGACCGCGGACTGCTCGAACAACTCGCGAAACCGGGCCTCGCTGGACACGATGCGGGCATCCGCCTGCTTGCGTTTGGTGATGTCGCGCTCGACGGCAATCCAGTGGGTGAACCAGCCGGTGGCGTCGGAAACCGGTACGATGTCGAGTTCCAGCCAGAACTCCTCACCGGCCTTGGTGTAGTTGATCAATTCCTCGCGCACCGGCTCCCAGCGCGTGAGTGCAGTGCGAATGCGGTCCAATGCGTCACGCTGCGTCTTTTCGCCCTGCAAAAACCGTGGTGACTTACCGAGGACTTCTGCACGCGTGTATCCCGTCCGCCGCTCGAAGGCCTCATTGACATACAGGATGCGCGGGCCGGGATGGGAGGTCGGCTCGGCCTCGGTGATGAGCACGATGTCGTTGAGTCGGCCAATGCAGGTTTCCAGCAACCGCAGATCACCCTCGCGGCGGTCCCGGTCGATGGCGATGGCCGCGAGTCGCGCCGCACGCTCGATCAGGTCGCGCTCCTCGTCGTCGGGAAGACGTTCCTGCCGATGGTAGATGGCCAGAGTGCCGCGCACGGTCCCCCCAGCCTCCCGGATGGGGACCGCCCAGTAGGCCGAGATCCCGCGGCAAGCCGCCTTGTCGCGCAGATGCCCGAGCACGTGCCCGAGCATCCGTTCTTGCGCAATGTTGGCCACGAAAATCGGTACTCCAGGCGCGACAGGCGCGTCCGCACCACCACCGCCCGCCGATGCGGCGTCGAGCACCCCATCGAGTGCATCCACGCAGTCGGCGGGAAGGCTGGGCGCCACGACGGTGCGCGACGGGCGCCCCACCGCGTCCACCAGACGCAGTGACGCCATGCCGTGTTCGATCGCCCCCTCGAGGCCGGCCGCGACCTGACCGAGGACGTCGTGCAGTAGCAGTCCGGCGCTGATGGACTCCAGCACCTGCAGTTCCCATCGGCGGCTGAGCTCCACGCGCTTGCGCGCGGTGATGTCGAGCACCACTCCCGACGAACGGGCTTGCGCTCCGCGGTCGCCCCCAGCCGTACGCTGGCCGCGCTCGAGGAGCCAGCGGGTCTGGTTGTCCGCCCGGCGGATGCGGTACTCGTGCTCGAACGGCTCGCCTGAGGCTTGCGCGCCCTCGTGGACCGCTTCGAAGCCTGCACGGTCCTCGGGGACGATCAGTGACCGCTGCGTCGCCGGGTCCCCGTCGAACGTGTCGAACGGGATGCCATACAAGGCACACGCTTCCTCGGACCAACTCAGCCAGTTGGTGTCGTGATCAAGCTCCCAACTGCCAATGCCGGTGACACCCCGTGCGGCAAGCAGCACCTCCGCGGTGCTGCGGTCGCGATACTCCGCAGCACGAATGCTCGTTACGTCGTGCACGGTACCGCGAAAGGCAACCTCCGTCTCCCGCTCATCGCGCACGAGTTCACCGCGTTCGTGCACATAGCGGATGGCACCATCGGGGCGCACGATGCGATGGACGAGATCCAAGCGCGCACGTCCCGCGAGGGCGAGCGCCTGGGCACGCTCGAAACGCGTTCGGTCCGCGGAATGTACGCACGACAGAAAATCCTGATAGGTGGGTTTGCCCTTCACCGAATCGAGTCCGAAGATCCGATAGGTCTCGGCCGACCAGGTCAGTCGCTGCGTCTGGAGATCCAGTGCCCAGTCGCCGACGCCCGCAATGCGCTCCACATCGAGGAGACGCACAACGTCGAACTCGAGATCTTGCCGCGATGGTTTGTCAGCGTCGAGCGGGGCGACGGCTTCCGCCGTCAAGGCCGACGGCGATACGGCTGTCTGCCTCACCAGAGCGACCTGCCATCCGGCGTCCGACGTCACGCGCGTCGCGGTAAGCTGCCGTTCTTTTCCGTCCGCTGGGAACTCCACGCGCTCGCTCTCTGCCTGACCGAGCATCACCCGCGTCACGGCCGCGTGCACGGCGGAGGCGTGTGCGCCGAACTCACCCTGTGGATCGCGACACTGATTGACGAAGGACTTGCCTATACCGTAGTCCGGCAGGCGCTCCCCCGGGACCGAGGCAGACGTCAGCCACGCGTCGGTCGCAGCCGCAATCGTCCAGTCGGGGTCCAGCAGCGCGATTTCCATCGGCAGCAAACGCCACACGCCCAGGGGCAATGAAAGCGACATCGCGTTTTCGGACCGTTCACTCTGGGAGCGTTGCACAGCGATCGGGTGAAATGAGAGCGGAAATCGGCCTAATCGCGTGACGCGCGCAGGACTCAAGCGATTGTCCGTCGTCCAGTCTCTGGCCGTTCGGGACCAGTTTCGAAACTTCGTCGCAAAATCACCATCGGCGACCAGACATCGTCAAGACCAGCCCGCCTCCGCCCGCTCCGGGCAGGCTCTCGCCTCCGGCCCTTCCCGGAAGCACCGTTCGCCCTCTGCGCTGGTGCCGTCGCGGTTTCACTCAGCTTCGAAGGAGCTGGCCGATCGCCCGCAGCAGTGTCTCCGCAGTGTATGGCTTGGAGAGAAAGCGATCGACACCACTGCTCCCTCCGGCCAACGAGCGCCAACCTGTGCCCGACGACATGCCGCTCGCGCCGAGCACACGGATGTTCGGTCGCAGGCGACGCATGACCTGCATCGCCACCGTTCCGTCCATCACGGGCATCACCATATCCAGCACCACGATATCGATCTCGTCGGTGCGTCGCGCGAAGATCGACACGGCCTCGGCCCCGTTGGCCGCGAGCAGTACCCGATACCCGAATGCCTCGAGCGTCTGGCGCGTGACTTCGCGAATGATCGGCTCATCGTCTGCCACGAGCACCAGCTCCCCGTTCCCCCGCGGCAGCGCCGAGCCCACGTTGGGCGTGCCTCCAGATCCCACCGATGGACTCGCGGGAATCGCGAGGCTGATCCGCGTACCGGACCCCTGGGTACTCTGCACGCGCACGAACCCGCCGTGGCTCTGTACGAGGGCACGCGTGGTCGGTAGGCCAAGCCCACTCCCTTTGCCGATTTCCTTCGTGGTGAAGAACGGGTCGAAGATCCGGCCCATCAGCTCGGGCGCGATTCCTTCGCCGTCGTCCTCGATGTCGAACTGCACGTACGCACCTTCACGGGCCTCGAGGTTCATCGCGGCGTACTGCGAGTCGACCACCTCGTTGTGCACACTGATGCGCAAGCGCCCGCCGCGGGACATGGCATCGCGCGCATTCAGACAGACGCTGCGAAGCGCCTCGTGCAGATGCGCTGCATCACCGAGCACGGCATCGACCCCGGCCGGTATCCGCACCTCGAGCGCAATGTTCCGGGGGAAGGTGTCACGAATGAGTTTCTCGATTCGCCCAACCAGCAGATCGGGACGGAGCGCGACGCGCTGCCCCTCCACACCACGCGCGATCGACAACACCTGGCTGACGATGTCCGCGCCCCGCTGCGCGCTTTCCGAAATGGTCTCGACCAGCTCGCGGCTGACGGCATCACGCACGCTGGCACGCAACGTTCCGATGGACATGACGATGGGCGCCAGCGCGTTGTTGAGGTCGCGCGCCATGCCGCCAGCCATCGTCCCAAGGCTCTCCATGCGTTGCGCCCGCGCGAGTTGCTCCTCGAGTCCCTTTCGCTGCGTGATGTCGGTGTGAACGGCGAGCACGGCGTCCGGCGCACCGGTGGCGCCCCGGAGCAACGTCCATCGTCCAGCGACGATCATTCGACGCCCGGCCTGGGAATACTGGACCAACTCACCCTCCCACCGTCCCGCGTCCAGGAGTTGCGCCAGCGCAGCGTCGAGTCCCCCGTCGCCGCGCTGCGTAAGTTCCGACACGACGCGTCCCACTGCCTCGGAGCGCAACCAGCCGTACAACTGCTCCGCGCCACTATTCCAGAAGCGAACCTCGCCCGTCAATTCCCACACGAGGATGGCGTCCTGCGTCTGGTCGAGCAGCTCTGCCTGCATCCGGAGCCTCGTCTCATCGTCGCGGCGCTCGGTGACATCACGCTCGACAGCGACCCAATGCGTGCACTGTCCCTCGTTGTCCAGGACCGGTGCGATGTCGATTTCCAGCCAGAACGCCTCGCCCGCCTTGGTGAGATTCTGCACTTCCGTACGAATGGGCCGCCTTGCCTCGAGACTCTCACGAATGGCCGACAGCACCCTCCGGTCACTCATGGGCCCCTGCAGCATGCGCGGGGTGCGTCCGATCGCCTCCGCGCGCGTGTACCCCGTGCGTCGTTCGAATGCTTCGTTGACGTACACAATGCGCGGCCCCGGCTCGTCGATCGGGGTGCCCTCACAGATCATCACGATATCGTTCAGCCGCTCGATACTCGTCTGGAGGAGCCGGAGCTGTTCGGTGCTTTTCCGCCGCTCGGTGACGTCTCGGAAATAGACGGCAACACCGCTGCGCGCCGATGGATACGCATGCACTTCGAACCAGCTCGCGACGGGATGGTAGAATGCCTCGAACGTGCGCGCTTGTCCCGACTTCAGAATCGCTTTGTATTCGGTCTCGAACTGGCTCCCGATCACCTCCGGGAACGCTTCCGATATCACGCGGTCCATCAGCTCGTGGCGGCTGCGTTTGAGGAGTCGCACCGCCTCACCGTTCACGTACGTGAACCGACCGGCATCATCGAGCGTGAAGAACGCATCCGAGATGCTCTCCAGCGTGGTCGCACGATTCTGCCGCGTCTGCTCCGCCGACAGCCGCTCCAGCACGGACTCCGTGAGGTCCTGCAAGGCGCCTTCGAGCCGGGTCACAACGCCCGACGTGTCACGGACCGCTTCGCCGATGGCCCGCACCCAGATGCGTCGGCCCCGGCTTGTCAGGATTTGCAACTCCACATCGAACGGCACACCGTCCCGCCGGCAGCGCTCGACATGTTCCGCGATGACCTCGCGATACTCCGGAGCATAAAAACCGATCGCGGCCTCGAACGTGGGATCGTATCCCGGTTCGACCTCGTGAATCTGGCAGACTTCGTCCGACCACGTGATGCGGCCGCTCGGCAAGTCGACCCGCCAGGCACCGAAGCGCCCGATACGCCGCGCGACCTGTTGCAGCGCGTGACTCTCCGCCAGCAGACGATTGGCCTCGTGCAACTCGCGACTCCGCCGCACGAGATCGAGTTGGAGCTTCTGGACCGAGAGCGACGTGGGCAAATCAGCTTCTGCAGGAATCAGGCGGTCCCCTGAGCCAACCATCAGTTCCGTGACATCCTCCACGCGATGGACGATGTGCGAGACCCGCCCCGCCCCATCGTGGACCGGCGTGTTCAGGGTCGCCCAGAGCCGATGTTCGAAGCCGCCCTCCAATGCCGCCTCGCGTCGTACGGGATAGCGCTGCACGCCCATGCTGTCCGGCTGGCCGACCGATGTCACGCGCCGCAGCGACTGGCGGAGCTCCCGGACGCCGTCCGCTTCGAGGTCATCCGGGGTCGAGGGAAAACTCGCGAGCAGCGGCTGTCCCAGCAGCTCGTCACGTCGCAAAAGCGTGAGGCGGAGGTACTCATCGCTGACGGCCACGACGTCGTACCGATCCGGCGTCAGGACGACATGCGCTCCCGGCCCCTGCTCGAAGAGGGACGTGAACCGTTGGGCCGTGGCGCTGACTTCATCGACGGCCGCCCGCTCGCGGCGACGGCGGGCGACCGCTTGCCGGACGAGCGCTGGTAGCGCGACACGCGCAACGACGTCGTCCCGCAGCACCTCGTCGGCCCCGGCCTCGAGCGCCGCGAGCGATGTCAGCGCGTCGTCACCGCACCATGCGATTATCGGCACCGACGGACAATGCGTTCGGCACGCCGAGATGCAGCTTACCATCGCCGCTCCCAGCTGCACCCCGTCCAGCAGAATCACGTCGCCCGCGTCACATCCCCACGCTGGTGTGCTTCCGCGAACCCACCGCCACAGCAGAATGGATGAGTCAGGCACCGCAGCGGCGAGCGTGTGCAAGTGCGCGGAAGCGGCCGCTTCCGTAGCGGCTTCGGTCAGAATGAGACGCATGCGGTTGCTGAAGGCGTGGACGACGTGCCGCTCAGCACGGTCGTGGTCGTGGTCGTGGTCGTGGTCGGTAAGTTCAACCCGCGATCCTTATAGAGCAACCGCGTGAAGATTGGCGCTGCGCAGCAGGGCGACACGGCATCGGCACCGTCACCGCACGCCATCACGCCTCGGAATGCCACGCCTCCCGCGCGCGGCGGTACACCAGCCCGTCCGCCGGATCGATGCGGAACAGGTGCAGCCAGCCGTGCTCCACGAGGTGCCGCACCACCGCATGCTTCGCCATGATGGCGTCGATCGCCGCCACCGGCGCCTCGGCGACTACCGACAGGCGCAGCGGCTCGTGCACCCACGCCGTCCCGTCATGCACCGACTGCAGCGCAAGGCCGATGCGCAGGTCACCCCCCGCCCCTTCGAAGACGCCGACGTTCCCGCCGGCCACGTTGTGCAGCACCTTGTCACCACTGCCGTAGCGCACCGGATCGACGGTGGACGCGTGATACTGCAGGTTGATCCAGTTGGTGACGACCATGGGCGCGGTCAGAATGAGTTCGAGCACCGCGAAGCCGGCATCCTGCTCCCACCGATATTCGTGCAGAAACGAACGACCGTCGAGCGCCAGCTTCCGTGTGCGCTCGCGCGGCGCGATGATAAATGCCGCGTTGCGCGCGAGCCCCCACTCAGGGCGGACCTCCGACCAATCGGAGGCCCGTTGGCGCAGCGTCCGCAGCAGCCGGTCGTCGTGCGCAGCCATCGCAGCAAGCCCGAGGCGCGGTGCGCGCTCACGACGTGCGCGCGCGCCCGCCTCGGCGAGTGCCCGCTGGAAAGCGACCACGTCGCCACGGTGCGAATCCGGTACGTCATGCAGGTCGAACAAGCTGACCTCGTCCGTGACGGTGTCGTGCAACCCCGCCACAAAGTGCGTCGTCTGGGAGACCGTGACGCCCTGCGTCAGCAGCGCGTCGCGTACTGCGGTGTCGTTAAGCAGCGCCGCGAGCACGCGCGCGTTTACCTCCCCGCTCTGCCCGCCGCACGCGCCGCACGCGAGTCCGGCCGCCTGCGGATTGTTGCACGTGGTCGCGCCGTGCCCCACCAGCGCCACGAGTCGCGCAAAGCCGTCGGTGAGACTCATTCCGCGCAGGGCGCCGACCGCCAATTGCGTGCGCGTCGCGAGATCCGGCGCGCCGGCGTCGGATGTCGCGGCGGTGAGGCGCGGCGTGAGCGAACTGCGCGTCGACGCCAGCACGTCGCGCAGCGGATCGAGCGGGGCAACCGAAGGCGCGAACGACTTGCGCACGAGCGTGATGGCCGCGCCCAGGCCCGTGGCTTCGATGGCGGTGAACGCCGATGCCGCAGTGCCGGTGAACGCTTTCCACGCCTGCGACATCGCTTCGGTCTCGCGGCGGCGACCGAGCACATCCGGCGCCTCGGCTCCCGTGTCGGTCACGAAGAACGCTGGCGCGAGCAATCCTGGCAGCTGTGGTCGAATCGCACCGGTGGCGGCCTGATACGCGATGGGCAACCCGAAGAAGCCGGCGAACCCGAGCGTCACCGCGTCGGGCATCGACGATTCGAGCGCGCGGCGCATCACCTCGGAGCGCACATCGATGCAGAACACGGCCTGCACGGAGGGCGCCGCCGCGACGCGATCGCGCGAACCCGCCAGCTGCGCGATCAGTGGCTCTTGATAAGCGAGTTCCACCGCGCGCTGCAGCACCCAGTCCACCGCCTGTTCGTCCTGAATCGTGCTCGCGAGTTCCTCCCAAGATCGGCGCGCCTCGCCCCAGCGCTTGTCGAGCGCCGCGGCACCGTTGGCGCGGTAAAGCACGAGTTCCCACGCGAGCCGCGACGCGAGCAGTTGCTCGATAAGGTCGTCATCGCCGCCGCCAAGACGCGCCTCCCACCGATGAAACGCGCAGGCACTGGCCCAGCCCGACACGCTCAACAGCAGCGACGTGAAGTACGCCGGCTGCAGTGCCAGCGGCACAGCAAGTTCTTCAACCGCGCGCACGATGAGCTGACGTGGGTCGCTCGGCAGTTCCGACACGGCGCGGCGAAACCCGTGCAGTCCCATCAGCAGCCGAACGCCGGCGTCCTGCTTCGACATTTCGCGCCACAACCCATAAAGCCCACTCTCGCGGACCGCCGGCCAGGAGGCTTGGCCGTCGCCGAACCAGGCCCCGCACACATGGCTGACGTGCTCCACGACGAAGTCACGCCACGCCGCGTGGCGCACTGTCTCGCGCGTCTCGTCCACCATGTCCGACATGAGCAGCCACGACGGCAAGTCAGGGCCATCGCGTATTGGCGCAGTGCTCCGCAGCGCATCGCGCACGGTCGCCAATGGCACGACTTCTCCCAGCAGCCGGTGGGCGCGAGCCAGCTGTGCGTCGCTGAAGGCGCCCGCTTCATATTGTGCGCGGAACCATTCCCGTGGCATGGTCAGTCGCAAGCCACCGAGCGCCGCCAATTCCGCCGCCGCGTCCTCGATCGGGCGGTCCACATAGCCCCACCAGGGATTCACGGCGATCATGCGGTCCAGCGGCCAGGCGGGCGCAATGCGTGCGCAGGCCGTGTCCAGAGCGTGGAGCGTCTCGTCGACTGCGGCGTCACGCGCGGCGAGGTGTTTGGTGGCCAGCATCAGGCCGCCCTCTCGAAGGAGTTCAGCGGGATGGTGCGCGGTCGCGACGCCTGTCGGCGGACGTGACGCGGTGGCCACAGAAGGAAGGTGGCCCGGGTGAACAGTTCGTCGAGATGGAAGCCAGCAAAGGCCCACGCGTGCAGCGCGCGCGCCGTGCGACCATGCGGACTCACGGCAACGAGCACCTGCACGACGAACAGCGCGACGAATGCACCGAGCGCAAAGATGATTGAGGCCAGCCCGGGCGTGAACGGTTTCGATGTGGGGAGCAGCGCGGCGAACGCTACGTGCCACGCGGCGTAGAGCGCCGCAACGCCGGCGGCGGCCGCGAGCAGCTGTGCGCTCGTGCGCCAGGATGGCGCCGCAGAAAGGCGCACGAAGAACGGTGCGAGTGAGAGCGCGAGGATTCCGATCGCCACCCACGCGCTCGGGTCGCTGGTCACATTCGGCCACGCGACGACCGTCATGAGCGCGGCCAGTACGGCGCCGCCCAGCACACCGCCCAGCCAACTCCACGCGGTCGCGCGCGGCGCGGCCGGCGCGAGCACTCGCCGTGCGTGCATGGCCACGACCCCCCCCGAGCCAAGGAAGGCGTGCGCCTTGTAGCAGGAGTGAGCGACCAGATGCAGGAGCGCGAGCTCCCATGCGCCAAGACCGCACTCCAGCAGCATGAACCCCATCTGGGCCGCCGTGGACCACGCGAGCGCCACCTTCACGCTGACGCGCGTTGTCATGACGAGGGCCGCCAGCACGGCCGTTGTCGTACCGATGACCACCATGGCCGTCATCACCCCCGGCAGCAGAGCCATCAGCGCCGCCAGTCGAATGAGCACATAGCCGCCGATGTTCACCACGCCCGCATGCAACAGCGCGGACACGGGCGTCGGCGCCTCCATCACCTGAATGAGCCACCCGTGAAACGGCAGTTGCGCCGACCGCAGCGCCACGCCGGCCACGAGCAGGTAGCCTGCCGTCTGCACGCTGACCGGGAGCGTCGCCATGTCCGCCGCCGCCGACCCGATGCGGGCAATGTCGCAGGTGCCGAAGGCTCGGCCGATGAGGACCACCGCCGCGTAAATCGCGACGTCGGCCACTCGGCTGAGCAGGAACTTCTTGTGGGCGGCCACCTGTGCCTGCGGTCGGTCGGCGAAAAAGGTCAGCAACCGGTGCAGCGAGAGGCTCGAGACGGTCCACGCGACGGCGAGCACCCGGAGATCGCCCGCGGTGACCAGCAGCGAGGTCGCCGCCACGGTTACCGTGAACCAGAGCCGGTACTGGGCTGCGGCAGGCTGGCCGTCGAGATAGCGGGTGGCGTAGCGATGGATCACGACCGCAATGAACGTGACGAGCCCGAGCATGACGCCGGCCAGCGCGTCTAGCCGCGGGGCGGCGAGGAGCGCGAGCAACGGGATCAGGAACAGTGCGGCGGTGCCGAACGCAGGTGCCATGAAAACTCCGATAAGGGACAGGGGAAAGCTGACGCCAGTTGTCCATTCTTCAAAATACATATTTGTTTACCTAATACTTCACTTAATCTGAACGATGTCCGGCATCGCTACGCGACTCAATTATCACCACCTGCATTACTTCTGGGCTGTTGCGCGCGAGGGAAATCTCACGCGGGCGGCCCAGCGCCTGCACGTCTCCCCGTCGGCGCTCTCCACGCAGATCCGACAGCTCGAAGCGCAGCTGGGCCAGCCACTGTTCGAGCGGCGCGGGCGCGTGTTGGAGCTCACCGAGGCGGGGCGACTCGCCCTCGACTACGCGGACACCATTGTCGCCACTGGCAATGAACTGGTCGGCACCCTGCGCGACGGGCGACGGGCGGAGCGGCACGTGCTGCGCGTGGGCGCCGTGGCCACGCTCTCCCGCAACTTCCAGCGCGCGTTTCTCGCACCGATCCTCAACGACCCATCACTCTCCCTCGTGCTGCAGTCGGGATCGCTCTCCGAGCTGCTTTCGCGTCTGCGCTCGCACACGCTCGACGTGGTGCTCTCCAACCGTCGGGTTCCGGACGACGCAGACCATGCGTGGCGCAGCCGTCGGATTGCCCGCCAGCAGGTCAGCTTGGTGGGCCCGCCGCGGCGAGCGCCATTCCGCTTCCCGGACGACCTGGCCGACGTGCGTCTATTGCTACCGTCGCGCGACCACGAGTTTCGCACCGCCTTCGACGTGCTCTGCGACGAGCGCGCGTTACGGCCCACGGTCATCGCCGAGGCCGACGACATGGCCATGCTGCGTGTGCTCGCGCGCGAGCTTGACGCGGTTGCGCTGGTGCCGGCCGTGGTGGTGCGCGACGAACTGCGGGACAGTCTGCTGCAGGAATACTGCACGGTCCCCGATCTCTTCGAAGAGTTCCACGCGATCAGTGTGACGCGGCGGTATCAGCCGCCGCTCTTGCGCGCGCTCCTCGCGCGACGCGCCACAGACGTGTTAGGCGGAGACGAGTAGCGGCTGCAACCATTTACGGCGAGTTGGCGTCGTATTCGGCATGTCTCCTTTTTGTTTCCCAATGCTCCGCCACGCCCGCTCACGGCCAGCGTCGCCGTGTCTCCGCCGGTCGCGGCTCACGTCACTGATCGCCTCCACGATGGTCGTCGCAGTCGCCCTGTCAGGCGCGCCGCGAGCACTGTCCGCCCAAGCCGCCGACATCGTGCGCGGACGCGTCATCGACGATTCGGCGCGCGCCGTCGTAGGCGCTGCCGTGAACATCACGCGCGGCCCTGACCGTCTCGTGCTCAGTACCATCACCGACTCCGCCGGTCGCTACAGTCGTCGCTTCGAGCCGGGTACCGGCGACTATCTGGTCCACGTCTCCTATCTCGGCTTCCGCCCGGCCCGTCGTCGCGTGGAACGGGTGGCCACCGAGCGCGAACTGGTGGCCGATTTCACGCTGGGACGCGACATGGCGCTGCTCGCCGCGGTCCAGGTGAACGCGAACCGTCCCGTGCGCGCCCAGGCGCAGGTGGCCAACACGTACTCACGCGAGGTGGGTGCCGCCGAGCAGTACGATCAGGGGGTGGAAGGGCGCGTGAGTCCCAACAGCGCGGGCAATCTGAGCATGATTGCCGGAACCATTCCGGGTATCACCATGACGCCCGGTGGGCCGAGCATGTTGGGGGCGAGTCCGAGCTCCAACCTCACGACGCTGAACGGCATGGCGCTGCCGGCCGGTGGCCTGCCCCGCGCTGCCCGCGCCGATGTGCGCGTCACCGGCGCGACCTTCGATGCCACGCGTGGCGGATTCGCCGGTGCCAACATCGATGTGCGATTGGGCGCGGGCGACCGTTTTTATCAGAATCGCAACGCGTTCCTCACGCTCAATGCGCCGCAGTTGCAGATCACCGACGCCGTGGGTCGATCGTTGGGCATCACCAACAGCGGTTTCCGCGCCAGTGTCGGCGCCGATGGTGAAGCCATTCGCCGCGCGCTCACGTACAGCATGGCGCTCGACGTGAATCGTACCGTGAGTGATCCGGCGTCACTGGTAGGCAGTAACGTGGACGCACTGCTGCGGGCGGGCCTCTCGCCAGATTCGGCGCGACGCGCACAGCAGGTAGCGGCGAGTGTGGGACTTCCGCTGGCGGGCAGTGGAACTCCCGGGTCCCGCGTGCAGAACGGGCTGACGTGGCTGGGCCGACTCGACGACGTGCGCGACACGCTGCGTACATTCACGCTCACCACGTTTGCCTCACGCAGTGATGAAGGGGCCGTAGGATTCGGACCGCTCAGTGCGCCGGGCGCCGGCGGCAAGCAGTCGCAGCAGACGTTGGGCGGACAGTTGCTGCAGAGCCGGTACGTCGGCGCGGGCTCTAACACGCTCATGCAGAACCGAATTGCTGCCAGTCGCGTGCGCGACCGCGCCACGCCGTATCTCGCCATCCCCGGGGCCACGGTGCTTGCCCGATCGGCGAGCGACGCGTCGGACAATGACGTCGTTGCGCTGCAACTTGGCGGCAACCCGTACATGGCCACCGACGACATGCGGTGGACCATCGAGGCGGCCAACGAGATGGTATGGAATGCGCAGGGACGCAAGCAACGCTTCAAGACCGCAGCCTGGGTGCGCGGCGATGGGCTCACGCAGGAGGGGCTCCCGAACTCACTCGGCACGTACACCTTCAATTCGCTGGCCGATCTGGCGGCCAACCGCCCGGCGTCGTATCAACGCACGCTCACGCAGCCCACACGCAGCGCCACCAGCTACAACGGGGCACTGGCCTTCTCACATCAGTGGAATCCCAACCGCTGGTTCAGTCTCCTTTCCGGCGCGCGACTCGAAGGGAGCATGTTCGGCGACGGGCCGCCGGAAAACGCGGCACTCGAACAGGCGCTCGGCGTCGAAACCGGCGTCGCGCCCCGTCGCATGCGCGTTTCGCCACGGGTGGGGTTCTCGTACACCTACTCACGCTCGCGTGAGAACGGTAACGGTCAGATGTCCACAAACACGGGCTCATGGTATCGCAATACCATGGGGATCATCCGCGGTGGCATCGGCGAGTTCCGGGATCTGTATCGCCCCGGTACGCTTGCCGATGCCATGGTCGGCGCGGGCATTCCCGGCAGCACGCTGGCGCTGTCGTGCGTTGGGACCACGGCGCCCACGCCGAACTGGAGTGGCTTTTCGGCCGGAACGACGCCGCTGCCCACCACCTGCGCCGATGGCAACGGCACCCTTGTTGAACGCGCGCCGAGCGTGACTTTGGTGAGTCCGTCGTTCGACGTCCCGCGTAGCTGGCGTGCGTCGCTGGGGTGGGCGTCGAGCATGAAGGGGTGGATGCTCAAGGTGGACGGTCTCGCGTCGTACGATCTGTCACAGCCCAGCACCGTCGATGCGAACTTCCGGGGCGCCTCCGTGTTTCGTCTGGCCGGCGAGAACAACCGTCCGGTGTTCGTCCAGCCCATCTCCATCGATGATGCGTCGGGCGCTGTGTCACCGCGCGATTCGCGCATCGCCAGCGACTTCGGGCGCGTGGCGCTGCGCACGAGTGATCTGCGCGGCTACGGCACGCAGCTCACCACCACCTTACAGCCGGAGCTCTTCCGCGGACGTCGTGGTCCGCCGCCGCTGATGTTCTCGGCGGCATATACGCTGCAGCAGGTGCGTCAGCAGTTCCGTGGTTTCGACGGTGGAACTTTTGGTGATCCGCGGGAGAAAGAGTGGGCCTCCGGGCTCAACGACGCGCGGCATGCGTTCGTCGTGCAGGCCGGTAGCGGCATTCCCAAGCTCGGCACCCTCACGCTGTTCACGCGTCTGCAGTCGGGTACGCCGTTTACTCCGCTGGTGCGCAGCGACATCAACGGCGACGGGCGCGCGAACGATCGCGCGTTCATTCCGAACGTCGCCACGGAAACGAGCGTCGCGACCCGCATCCAGCTGCAGTCGCTCCTCGCATCGGCGCCGGCCAACATCCGTGCATGTTTGTCGTCAGAGGCCGGACAGGTGGCAAGCCGCATGGGTTGCCGTGGCCCATGGACGCAGCAGATGAATCTCACGTTGCAGCCGAATATCGGTCGCATTCGGGGACGTAACGCACAGGTGAACGTGGTGTTCGAGAATCCGCTGGCCGGCATCGATCAGCTGCTGCACGGAGCGAACGGGTTGCGTGGCTGGGGCTCGCAGGCGCTCCCCGATCCGGTCCTGCTGGTGCCGAGTGGATTCGACGCCGGTGCACGGTCATTCAAGTACGATGTGAATCCGCGCTTCGGTGACACGCGCGCATTCCGTACCCTGTCGCGCATTCCGTTCCGCGTGGTGATCGACGTGCAGATGGACCTGTCGGTTCCATTCGATATGCAGACACTGCGACGCGCTACCGAACCGATGAAGTCATGCGACAAGTCCTCCGGAAAGACCGTGTGGTCGCGGCGCGGTGCCGACTCGATCGCCGCCGTGTATCTCAATCGCACCTCCAACCTGCATCGCATGCTGCTGGCGGAAAGCGACTCGCTCTTTCTTACCAGGGAGCAGATTGGAAAGCTGCTCTCCGCCGACAGCGCCTATTCGGACAAGGTGCGTGGACTGTACAAGCCACTCGCCGGGTTTCTCGCCGCTGACGAAAGTGGTATTGCCGGCAAGGCGGCACTCGACAGCGTGAAGGCTACGACCAAGTTGTACTGGCCGCTCTTCTGGGAGCAGGTGGACATCGTGGCCGATATCGTGCAGCCGCAGCAACGCGAACTATTGCCGTTCCTCGACAACATCTCGCGAGTCACGAAAGAGCAGCGCAAGAACACCCAGTGGAGCTTTGGCTTCCCGGTGCCGCTGGTGCACGACCGCCCGCGCGTGGGCGGCGAGCCGGGAGGACCTGCGCAACGATCAATCACCAACGGTGCGTCGTAGCCGACTGGGGCGCGCTGCGTCTGACTTCAGCGCGCGGCCGGCACGAGCCCCACGAACTGCTCACTGAGATCAAAGAGTTGTGCCGAGGTCGCATCGTCGCTGGCCTTGGCGGACAACGGCTGTGCGAACGCCTGACGTCCTTCCTGCTGCCGATTGCCCCAACTCCAATGCACGCCCGAGCGTTCGAACCCGGCATCCGCCACCACCTGCGCCACCCGTTCGCCGGAGCGTTCCTGCGTCACGTATCCCTTCGTGATGTTCTTCTGGAACCACGGGAAGATCGTGCGGAACAGCGCGGGGGTATCGCGAAACAACGCAGTGTCGGCCACGCATCCCGGATACAGCGTGCTGAACACGATGCCCGTCTCGTGGTGGTAGCGACGGTGGAATTCGCGACTCATCATCATGTTGCACAGCTTGCTGTCCTTGTAGGCCTTTCCCGGCTTGAACGGCTTGCCATCGATCATCGAGATGGGCGCGAGGAAACCGGCCTTGAGCCCCCGCAGGTCGCCGAGGTCCGCCGGCGCAGGAATCGGCACCTTACCCCCGAATTCGGCCGAGTTGGCGGTGACGGTGCCGAGGGTGATGAGGCGCGGTGCGGGGCGGCTGGAGCGGCGCAACGTGTCGAGCAGCAGATGGCAGAGCAGGAAGTGCCCGAAGTGATTTGTTGCGACGCTGATCTCGTAGCCTTCGGGTGAGCGGGCCGGTTCCTTGAGGCGTGGCAGATACACCGCCGCGTTGCACACCAGCGCGTCGAGGGGCATCCCGGTCGCATCGAACGCTTCGACGAAGGCGCGCACGGTCGTCTGCAGTCCGAGGTCGCAGTACATCGGCGTGATGCCATCGGCCGGCACGCCGATCCGGGCGGCCTCACGCGCTGCCTTCGGTACGTCGCGGCACGCCATCACCACGTGCCATCCGCGCCTGACCAAGGCGAGGGTGGCGTAGAGACCGACGCCCGACGAGGCGCCGGTGACGATGACGGTGGGACGGGTTCCGTGATTCATGGATCGGATTCGAAGGCTGGTTCAGGGGTCCGCGCTTGCTGTTATCCCGCAAGATGCACTCTCGGCCGAGCGTTTGGTGTGGTCCATTCCGCGAACGGGACGGCGCGCGGCGAGACCCACGCTCACCGGCCCCGCGCCGCGCGCACGGCGGTGAAGGCGGTCACGGCGCTCACGGCGCTCACGGCGGTCACGGCGGTCACGGCGGCAGCGTATCAGGAAACGAGGCGGTGTAGCTGATCTTCCAGCCCTTCGGCGTTTTGACGAACACGCGCTCCGAGATCCCCACCGACGCCACGCCCTTCACGATGCCGCGATAGCGGTACCGCCCGTACACCACGCCGGGCGCGAGGGGCGCGACACGCATCTCGTTGGCAATCAGCGTGTCCGGCCAGGCGGGATTGTTGTCGGTGCGCGCCGACCAGTCCATCCACCCGCGTCCCAGCTCGCGCAATCCGCCACGGGTGAGGCCGGGCGTTTGCAGATACGTGCGCAGATAGCGGGAGTGATCACGCTTGTGAATGGCATCGATGTTGTCCCGGAAGACGGCGAGCGCTTCGGCGGAGTCGCGCGCCGGAGACGGAGGCGATACGCGCTGCGCATGCAGCAGCCCAACCGGCGCCACGAGCGCGGCGATGCACGCACCACCGATGGCCAGCATGCGCCATGTGGCGGACCGCAGCCCGTCGGTGCCAATGTTGTTTTGAGGTTCCATGACGAGAATGTAGTGGTTAAGCGCGCGATGCGATGCACTCGGTGAGAGTGCGACAGATGCGTCCTGCCGATGAACATCGCGGCACTGAAAGTCGAGTCGATGCCTTCCATCGTCCTCAACGGTCGTGGCGATCCGCGCACGATAATGTCGGGCGTGCGCGCAGGCGCGTTGCGCCCGACCGATGCAGGGTGCGGCTTTTCGGTGTCGGCGCGTCCCGAACGAATGCGCAGTATTTGGCGTGACCCCTTGCCAACCTGCCGCCGAGCCGAGCACGATATGGGTATGCCTGCCACAGAGCACCGTCGCTGGACGGCGGACGAAGTGCGCGCGATGCCGGAGGATGGCAACCGCTACGAGGTTATCGACGGGGAGCTGCACGTGAGCCCGCCGCCGAAGATCACGCACGAGTCACTCGTAGTGCGAGTGGTCGTCGCGCTCGACCCGTACGTGCGCGAGCAACGCATCGGCTACCTCTTTGCGTCGCGCGGCGAGGTCGCGCCTGATCCGGACACACTCGTCGAGCCGGATGTGTTTGTGCTCCCGCCCGTGAACGGTCGTCGTCCAGCAAGCTGGAAGGTGGCAGGGACGCCCGTTCTGGTCGTCGAGGTGCTCTCTCCGTCGTCAGTGCGGCGGGATCGAACGGTGAAGCGGCGGCTCTACCAACGCATGGGCGTGGAATACTGGATCGTCGATCCGGATGCGCGACTGGTGGAGCGGTGGATGCCAGCCGATACGCGCGCCGAAGTGTGCGAGGAAGAGCTGCTCTGGCACCCTTTCGGTGCGGTGGAGCTGTACCGACTGCAGGTGAACGCACTGTTCGCCGCCGCGCTCGACGGCTGAGGCGCGTTCCTGCCCGCGTGCGACCCGGCTCCTGCAGCAGGCCAGCGACGGTCGTCTTGCCAACTCCGGACATGCCGAAGATCGTGATGGCGTGGCTGCGCCGGTCACGAAAGGCGTGTCCGGAGGCGAATCGCATAGGTGCGCTAGCGCTTCTTCGTGAAAGTGAACGCGTTCGCGGTGGCCGATGCGTGATCCCGTTCCACCATCGCGTATCCGCCCGCTCGTGACGGATCGATCGCAAACAGGGAGTTCACGCGCGAAGGCTCACGCGCGTCGACGGCACCGTAACGATAGTCGTTGACGACACCACCGTGCGCGACCACGCCAAGGGTCGTGAGGGCCTTCGCGATGCCCGCGCGGCTCAGGTCACCAGACTTCGCCGCGGCCTCGAGCACCGCCGCCATCGACTCGGCCATCGTATACCCCGCCGCGAAGTACGTGTCGGGTTTCTGGTCCGGAGCCTGCGCCTTTATGACGTCCAGCATCTGCTGCATGCCCGTTGCGGTCGTGTCGCCCCACTCGGCTCCCTCGGCTGCAATCCAGAGGTGTTCCTGCGCGTACCTGGCAATGGGTGTCGCCCCGAGCACCGCATGCCAAGTTGGGCTGGTGCCAATCCACCGCGGCGTGAAGCCCAGTTGCGACGCCGCACCCATGATCTTCGCCGTCTCGGTGGGTAACGACGCGAGCGCGACGGCGTCGCACTTTGCGTTCTTGAGCTGCGTGATCGGCGCGACAAAGTCCTGATCGCCCGGTCGGAACTTCGCGGTCGCGGCCACCGTCGTGCCCATCGCGTTCGCGATGAACTGCGCCCCCTCCACCGCCGCCAGCCCATACCCGGTCGACATGACCATCGCGCAGAGCGTCTTCCCCTTGCCTCCGCCCTTCGTCAGCCAGTAGTCCACTCCATTGATCATCTGAAGCTGGTACGGCGTCAGCACGGAGATGAGATGCGGCTCGCGCACCCACTCCGCGTCCATGGTCGAGGGTACCGCAAGCGCGTTGTCTTCGGCGAGCAACGGCAGCGTGACATTGATGTGGTCCGTGCCCAGAATCGGCACGAACCCCGCGACCCGGTCCTTGATCTTGTTGTATTTCTGGACGCTGGACGACGGGTTGGCGTAGGTGATATCCTCCGCGAGGAGACGCACCCTGTAGCGCCCACCGATGCCTCCCTTCCGGGCGTTGAGGTCGTTGAAATATGCCTGCGCTCCTGCGAGAATCGGCTTGCCAATGAGCGCCACGGCGTCGCTGAGCGGAATTAATGCACCCAGGGTGATCGTGTCACCGACTACACCGGGCGTAGCGCCCGCTCCCCCAGCGGGCGATCCCGCTGACGCGGCGTCCGCGCCGCTCTTGGCCCCGCCGCACGCGGCGACGAACGACAGCGCGAGTAACGTCGCAACGTGCCGACCACGAATGACCACCGAACGCAAGCGCATGGGTATCCTCCGACCGGGAGATGAAGAGTGAGACACTCGTGAGACACTGGTGAGCAGCGCGTACGACGTCAGTACGAAAATGGCCACGCCTTGAAGTAGTTTTGCGCGCGGCGCCAGATGCCGGACAGTCCGCGTGGTTCGAAGAGCAGGAATGCGATGATCAGCGCCCCGAAAATCACCTGATTCATCGCCGCGATGGTCACTCCACCACCCGTGGTAGACTGCGCCACGAAGGAGAGCGTTGACCCCATGCTCTCGACGAGCCGCGGCACCGCCGTGAGGAACAGGGCACCAAGGATCGAGCCATGAATCGTGGCCATGCCACCAACCACGATCATCGCGATGTACTGGATGGAGAGCGCGAGGCCGAAGTCGAGCGGACTGACGTATCGCGCATACACGACATACAGCGCACCCGCCGCCGCCCCGTACGCGCTGGACACGACGAACGCCCCCACCTTGTAGCGCACGAGACTGACGCCCACCACTTCGGCGGCGACATCCCGATCCCGGATCGCCTGCATCGCGCGCCCTGGACGGGTACGAACGATGTTCTTGGCCAGCAGCGCCAGCACGCCTACGACAATCCACGTGAGATAGAAGAACCCGTGGTTTCTCGACAGCGGCTCACCGATGCCCGGGACGTGCAGACGGGCGAAGTCGAAGCCGAGCATCGCCACGCCGGCGCGCACGGGGATGCCCGAGAGTCCCCCCGTCACGGACGTCCAATTCTCGAACACGTGCTGTCCGAGCACCACGAGCGCCAGTGAGACGATCACGAGGTAGTTGCCGCGCAGACGCAACGCGAATGGTCCCGCCACCGCACCGATGCATCCACCGATCGTTCCCGCGCCGATGAGCCACAACGGGAAGGGCAGGCCAAATCGCGAGGTGAGCCACGCGGCCGAATACCCACCGACGCCAAGAAAGAACGCGTGACCAAGGGACACCTGTCCCGTGTACCCGCTTAACAGGTTGAGACCAATCGCGCCCACCGACGCAATGCCGGCGTAGATCAACACCGACGTCCAGAAGTCGTTCATGAGGAACGGCGCACCGCACATCGCCACGATCAGTAGCGCCAGCGACAGCTGCGACAGCCGACCGCGAAACAGCTGCGTGTCGTCTGCGTAGCCACGACTGAGGGCGATGTTCGGACCGATCCGACTCATACGCGACGCACCTCGGGGGTACCGGCGATGCCATACGGCCTCACCAGCAGCACCAGCAGCATGACCGCATATGGCGCGACAACGTGCACATTGGCGCCCAGCCACGGCGCGTTGGTCGACAGATACCCTGCCGCCAGCACTTCGGTGATACCGATGATGAGCCCACCGGCGACCGCGCCGCTCGGCGAGTCCAGTCCACCGAGAATCATCGCGGGAAAGGCTCGGAGCGCGATCGCCCCAAGTGAGAGCTCGACCCCTTTGGAACCACTGGCCAGTAAAATGCCGGCCAATGCCGCGATGGCGGCGCCGAGGGCCCAGGCCACGCCGTAGACCGCGCCGGCGCCAATGCCATTGGCCAGAGCCGCCTCGGGATCATTCGCCGTCGCGCGCATCGCCACGCCGCGCACCGAGTAGGTGAAGAACAGGTACAACAGCGCCAGCACTACGCCTGCCGCGCCGATGGTCCACAGATCTGCCACCTTCACCGCCACGGTGCCGTAGGAGATCGTCGAGATTCCCCATGGGTCACCGAGCAGCAGTGGCTCGTAACCCCAGATCATACTGCCGACCTGCTCAAGGATGATAAGCAGACCGAGCGACACCATGGTGACCGCAAACACCGGCTTGCCGACTAACGGACGGAGCACGAGGCGTTCGAGCGCGGCACCGACCAGTCCCATGGTCAGCATCGCGCCAAAAACGGCCAACAGGAACGGTAAGCCGTAGACCATGCGCAACTGGTGTGCGACAAACGCGCCAAGGAGGACGAAACCACCCTGCGCGAAATTCAGCACGCCGGTCGCCTTGTAGATGGTGACGAAGCCTATGCTCACCAGCGCGTAGATCGCGCCCAGCGACACTCCAGCGATCAGCAGTTGCAGGAGGTCACTCACGTCGGATCGCTCCGTGCGGTGTGCTCATCGGTACATCGCCTCGATGGTGTCCCGGAACTGATCGGTAATGGCACGGCGCTTCACCTTCTGCGTGGCGGTCAGTTCACCGTCCTCATGGTCGAGCTCTTTGGGCAGCAACGAAAACTTCTTGACGGCCTCAACATTCGCCAGACCGGCGTTGACCTGCTGAACCCATCGGTCGACCAGGGCGACAACCTCGGGTTGCGACGACAGATCGGCGTAGGTGGTGAACGCGAGACGCTGGCGTGTGGCCCAATCGGCCACAGTGTCGTACTCAATGCCGATGAGCGCCGAGACATACTTGCGGCGATCACCGATCACGATCGCTTCCCGCACGAACGGTGAGACCTTGAGCGCGTTTTCGATCCATGACGGCGAGATGTTCTTGCCACCCGCCGTGATGATGATGTCCTTCTTCCGATCGGTGATCCGGAGGTACCCGTCGGCATCCAGTTCGCCGATGTCGCCGGTGTGCAGCCACCCGTCGGCATCGATCGTCGCGCGCGTGGCCTCCTCGTTCCGGAAGTATCCGGCAAACGTACCGGGGCCGCGTGTCATGATCTCGCCGTCGTCGGCGATGCGCACCTCGGTACCGGGATACGTCTTGCCGACCTTGCCGATCTTCACCGCGTCGACCGGCGTGAACGTGGCGACCGCAGTGTTTTCAGTCATGCCATAGCCTTCGACGATGGGTACGCCGATGGCCCAGAAGAACTCCAGCACCGTGGGCGCGATGGGCGCTGCACCGCTTCCGGCAACGACGATGCGGCCAAGCCCCAATCGGTCGCGCAGCGGCCGAAACAGCAGCAGCCACCCGATCGCATATCGCGCGCGATCGATCAACGACCAGGGCATGCCACTCAAGCGCTGGCACGCGAGCCGACGCCCCTCGCCGATCCAGCACCGATAAATCTGACGCTTGAGCCACGATGCATTCGCCGTCCGGATCTCCACCGACGCCAGCATCTTCTCCCAGACGCGTGGCACACCCACGAACCGATGCGGCTGCACGTCCCGGAGGTCCTGGATCAACGACTCGCCGCCGCCGCCGAAGTTTACCGTCGCACCCGCACGCACCGCGAGGACCGTCGACAACAGGCGCTCAAGGATGTGGCAGAGTGGCAGGTAGGAGAGAACGTCCTCCGCCGCTTGCCACTGCAGCACGGAGCCCAGCGCGTCCGCAGCCGCCTCGAGGTTCCGGTGCGTGATCATCGCGCCCTTTGGCGGACCCGTCGTGCCGGATGTGTACACCAGCATCGCCACCGCCGACGGATCGATCTCCGTGATCGCGTCACGGAGATCGTCGATCGTCGCCCCGACTCCGAGCTTCCCGAAGTCATCGATGCCGAGCAGCATCGCATCGGTGCCCAGTCCGTGGACGCCTCGCGTCTCCACCACGACGACTCGGCGGAGTGCCGGAAGTCGGTCGCGCACCGCGATGACCTTGTCCAGCTGTTCCTGATCCTCCGCGACGCACACGACCGATTCCGAATGCGACAACAAATATTCGAGCTCCGCCGCGGGGCTCGTGGGATACAACCCGACCGCGATGGCGCCGATGGACTGCAACGCGAGATCGGCGATCACCCACTCGGGTCGGTTGTCGCCGAGGATGGCCACACGGTCGCCGCGCTCCACACCGAGTGCCCGGAACGCCTGCGCACACACGGCGATGCGCACGGCGTATCCGTGCCACGTCGTCTCACCCCACACTCCGAGGTGCTTGCGCCGGAGCGCAACACCGCGCGGCGCACTGTCCGCGTGCCGGAGCAGGGAGGTCAGCGTACACGCCGGCAGTGCGCGGCCCGCTGTACGTGCCTGCATTAACGGGACCGTGTCCGCGACCGTCACGCGCTTGCGCCCAGATACGCCTGAATCACCGCCTCGTGCCCGCGCACCTCATCGGGAGTGCCGATGCTCAGCACACGGCCGAAGTCGAGCGCGAGCACCCGATCGGCCAGGTCCATGACGAGACGCATGTCATGCTCGACCAGCAGCACCGCCACGCCAAGCTCGCGCCTGATCTCGAGCGTATACCGCGCCATGTCTTCACTCTCTTCCTGGTTCATCCCCGCCACCGGCTCGTCGAGCAGCAGCATCTTCGGCTCCATGGCCAGCGCGCGCGCCAGCTCGATCCGCTTGCGCACTCCGTACGGCAGCGCGGCCACGTGCGCGAAACGATGCGCCTCCAGCTCGAGCAGTTCGAGGATCTCTTCGCACCGGGCCCGGTGATGCAGTTCTTCCCGCTTCGCCCAGCCGAACCAGAGCGCACCGGCGAGGTAACCCGTGCGCATGAGGTGATGCCGCCCCAGCATCACATTCTCCAGCACCGTCAGGTCATTGAAGAGCGCCAGATTCTGAAACGTGCGCGCGATACCGCGCTCGGCGATGCGTACCGGTGACAGCTTCTTCAGGCCCTGACCGGCGAATCGCACCGTGCCCTGCTGGGGCCGATACACCCCACTGAGGCAATTGAAGATCGACGTCTTGCCGGCACCGTTCGGTCCGATGATGGCGAACAGTTCGCCCGGCAACACCGTGAACGACACATCCGACAGCGCCGTGATGCCACCGAAGGTGAGTGTGAGGTGCTCCACCTCGAGGAGAGGCGCAGGCTGCACGCTCATGCGCTCCACCGCTTCTTGCGCCCGTAGGTCTTGACGTCGCGAAACGACCGCCGCTCGGTATGGCTGGCTCCGAGGTAGAACTCCTGTATGTCCTCGTCGGCGCGCAGGGCCTCGGCGGTGCCCTCTTTGACGATCTTGCCGTTCTCCAGCACATACGCGTACGACGCCAGCGCAAGCGCCAACTCGGCGTTCTGCTCGACCAGCAGCACGGAGGTGCCCGCCGCATGCACCTGACGGACGATGTCGCCGATCTGCTGCACGATGAGGGGCGCAAGGCCAAGCGACGGTTCATCCAGCAACAACAATCGGGGAGACGCCATCAGCGCGCGCGCCATCGCGACCATCTGCTGCTCGCCGCCCGACAGGTAGCCCGCCGTCGCACGACGGCGATCGGCGAGGACCGGGAAGCGTGCGTACATCTCTTCGCGCCGGCGGCGTCGTTGCGCCGCCTCGGGGACCGTGAACGCGCCCGCAATGAGGTTCTCGTCGACCGTCAGCTCCTCGAAGACGCGACGCCCCTCCATGACCTGCCCCAGCCCCCGGCGCACGATCTCCGGGGGCGACGCCCGATGAATCTCCTGTCCATCCAACGAAATGCGGCCCTTTGTCACCTTGCCGCGATGCACGTCGAGCAGCCCACTGACCGCGCGGAGGAGCGTCGTCTTCCCCGCGCCATTGGCGCCCAGCAGCGCGACGACGGAACCCGGAACGACCTGCAGCGAAATCCCCCGCAACACGAGGATGACGTCGCTGTAGACCACCTCGACATTCCGGACATCGAGCAGCGGCGAAACAGTCGAATCGGCGTCGGTCACCGGGAATCTGCGCCTCGTTGCTGATGATGGTGGTTATCATGGCCGCCGCGCGCGCGCCATCCGTAGAGCGTCGAGCATTGCGTTCTCAGCACGCGAGACCGAGCCCTTCGTGCATGAACACGTAGCTGAGTGCGACCATGATGGCCTGATCGTCGACGACCTGCCGTCCACACAGGAACGGGTGCTTCTGCCGATTGTACACGGTCGTCGTGACGATGCACATGGCGACGTGGGATGGGAACGGCACGAACGACGCATCGCACCGTGTCGACATCGCGGAGCAACCGCTCGCCACATCCCACGCACGTGCACTACCGGTGAGCAGACGCTCGATCAGGGACGCCGGAGCATACCGCGCGATTCCATGCAGCGTAAGGACCGGTGGCGGGCATGGCGTGTCGACTCCGATCGCCGACCGGGTCGTGCCGGGGAGGCGCAGGGTCGGCTCGAGACGTCGAGGCCGAGCCACTCCCGCGTGTGGCGATACTGTAGTTCCAGCGCATCGTCGCGTGGCCATTGACCGAACAGGGCGCTGATTCCGCCAGCCGACGCCTGTCGGCGGCGCAGCACTCGCACGTCGATAGGCGCATTCAGTGGCGCCGGTGGCGACGCGGCGGGCGATCTACATGGATCTGGCGACGGAACTCGGCGAGCAGGGGTTCCGGTGGATCATGGTGGCGCATGTACACGGCTCGCCCCATAATGCTCTTCCTCGCCCCCCAACTCGTATCGCCGCAAACCCGCACCGCGCCAACCGTGAGCGGTGCGAACGGGTCTGTCCCAGGTCTAGTTGAAATTCAGGTGGTGCCTCCCTACTGCAGCGTTGATCCCGGCCAGGATTCGCGCTCCATTACAGAGGGCACCACCCATGCGAAGAGTACGAAAAGCATCGACGACGCACCAGCCGTCCACGACGTCCCAGTTGCCGATCCCGCTGGATGACGGGAGCGTCAC
>JBBQTA010000028.1:0-72649 GCA_038213465.1 Gemmatimonadales bacterium
GGACGCTCCGCACCGAAGTGCGCGCGTGGACCCGTCGCGCCAACCGTCGGAAAACCACGATCAACTGGCGCTTCACGCGCAAGGACGCCCGACGCAAGTTCGGATATGTAAAACCACTTTCTAAACGGTCAAAGACCTAGTGACAATTCAGAACGGGCGCGTCACGGAAACAGTGTTAACGTCGCGCCTGCATAGCCGATCCGGCCAGCGCCATGCGACCGCTCGGTTACGGCGTTCCGGCGCGCGCCTTAGGTCCCGCAAAGATTGCAACTTCGATGCGGCGATTCGCTTGGCGACCAGACTCCGACTCATTCGAGCCGATCGGCTCCAGCTCCCCACGACCCGACGCGTGCAGGCGGGTCGCATCTACCTGCTGCGTCGCGAGGAAACGGGATGCCGCGTCCGCGCGGCGTTGTGAGAGCGTCTGATTGTACTCCGTCGTACCCTGTGCGTCCGTATGGCCGACGATGAGCAGCTCGGTGTTGGGGTATTTGCCGAGGCTGGCGGCCAGGTTGGAGAGGTTGGTTGCGGCGCCGGGTCGGACGAGATCAGAATCGAAATCGAAGAGCAGCCCGGACTCGAAGGTCACGTTGATCCCTTCACCGACGCGCTCGATCGTCGCGCCGGGAATCTCGAGCTTGAGCTCTTTCGCCTGCTGGTCCATCTGGTGGCCGATGATCGCGCCCGTCGCACCACCGACAATGGCGCCAAGAATCGCGCCTTTCGCGGTCGATCCGTTGGCGCGTCCAATCGCGCCGCCTGCTGCGGCGCCCGCTGCGGCACCGATCGCACCGCCCTTCTGCTTGCTACTCAGCGACGCGCATCCTGTTGTGATCACGGCCGCAAGCACGACGGACGACGCAAGGATGATCGGACGGACGCGAAGATTCGGTCTGGCAAAGGCATTCATGGATGTTTCCCGGAGGTGAGGGGAGAATGGACAGGACTGCTTCAAAGTGTTTCAGGACTTCTGTCTGACGGACGCACCAATGAGCACGATGCCCGCGACCACCGCCGCGCCGGCGAGCCATGGTGCAACGGGGCGTTCCTCGCTGGCCGTGATCTTGAGATCGCCGACTTTAACCACGTCGCGCTGTGTCGAGAAGCTGCCGCCGTTCAGGAACACGTAGGCGCCGGCGCCAATAAGCAGCAGACCGGCAATGAGCGCTACACGCATGGAGTACCCTGAAATGGAAAGGTGATGTCGCCGGAAGTGTGCGCTGCAGCACAGTCGCAGCTGCACCGGCGCGCGCGGTGCACGGACGGAGAGCGATGTGCATGATCGGGAGCGTCTAGACAACTCTGCAGTAGCGCAAGACGGGGGCCACGTCACCAAACCTGTCACAACTCCCATCGCGATCTGGACCGCGACTTGCTGTGAAGCTCATCGGTTCATCGAAGGCACTCATCACATCGCGAGGCAGTCCATGTCGTTCATCTCGATCCGTACGCTCACCGTGCTGTCAGCCGCCATCATCGTCGCGGGTTGTAAAGGCGAGCGCGATGGAGACGCCGCAGCGCTCGAAACGACCAGCGAGGGCGAGGCGAATATCTCCGCCTCGGCCGACGCGGCGGCGGAGCGCGACCGCTCCATGATTCGCGTGGTGAACACCGTCGACGGGGGCAAGGACGTTATCGTCAAGCTCGACACGATGGTTCTTTTTTCCGGTGTGAAGGCCACCACGGTTACCGACTATCGGGAAGTGACCTCCAACTTGGGCAAGTTCAGCATCAGCGAGACAGGCGCTGCCGCCAACACGATGCTCGCCGAGAACGACGAGGTGCTGGTCGACGGCAACCGCTATACCGTCTTTGTCATCGCCGAAGACGTGGCGCGCACGATGCTGCGCATCGTCAAGGATGAGGTGGCTCCGGACAGTGGCATGGCGCGCATTCGCGTCATTCACGCGGCACCGGGCGGGCCGGAATTTGACGTTGCGGCCGTTGGCAGCGAGGAGAAGCTTTTCTCCGGGGTGAATTTCAAGAGCGAGGCCGGCTACAAGGACGTCGCACCGGGTTCCATGACGCTGGAAGTGCGGGCGAAGGATGCGCCGAAGGTGCTGCTCAAGATCCCCACCGTCACGCTCAAGAGGGGAACGGCAACGACAATCGTCGTCACGGGCTCTGGCAAGCTCAGCTCGTTCCAGTTTACCGATGCACTCATGGGGCCGATGTCGAACTGAATCCCCGCGGGGCACTTGAGCGAGGCAGGCCTTCGGTTGCAGGCCGGGACAGTGAAGCCAATTCGCTGCACCGCCTGCAGCCGGAGGCGCTCTGCTTGGTAGCGATCGGGATGCTCAGCGCGGCGACGGAATCCGCCACGCACGGAAGAGCAACACACCCGCCACGGCCGCAATGAGCACGTCGCGCGTTTCGGTCCACGAGGTGCTGGCGAGTAGCCAGGCTATGAGCAGGAGCGCGGCAAGCGCAATGACAGGACCACCGCGCAATCGAACGAGTGCCGGGAACTGCGCCTCTTGCCTGCGCAGCACCGGTAACGCAGCACACGTCACCGCAAATACGAGCAAGCGCGCGATCGTACTGATGGTGAGCACGTAGACGAACGTACTGGTCAGCGTGAGGCTCAGCACCACGATCGACGATGCCACGATTGAGAGCACAGGTGTACGATAGCGAGGATGCACCGCGCCGATCGCGGCGGGCAAGTGCCCCGCCTGCGCCATCGCAAACGGAATGCGCGAGATCGTCAGCAATCCGCCGTTGATCGTGCCCAGCATCGAAATGACGGCGCCAACGACGATGATCGTACTGCCATACTGTCCGAGAAAAACGCCGGCGGCATCGGCCAACGGTCGCTCGGATGTGGCCAGCGACGGCAGCGTGCCCACACTCACCACCTGAATCGCCACGTACAGCACAATCACCACGAGCATGCCGGTGATGAGCGCAAACGGCAGATCGCGGCGCGGGTCGCGCAGCTCACCGGCGGTGACCACGGCCGACTCCCAGCCAACGAACGCGAAGCCAAGCAGCAGCACCGCCGCGGAGAAGTCGGCGTTGCTCGGCTGCATACTGAAGTCGAACGCCGCCGGTCGGACGGCGAACAGTCCTACGCCGACAAAGAGCAGCAGCGGCAGCAGTTTGGCAATCGTGATCGCGTCGCCCACACGTGCGGCGCGTAACACGCCCGTGATGTTCAGCGCGGTGAGCGACGAGATGACTGCCGTAAGAAACAGTGCGCGCGGCATGCCGCTGCCGATGGATGGCAGGAGCAGCGACAGGTACTGCACCAGCAGACTGGTGATCGCGCCGATCCCCGTGACACGCGCCAGCCAGAGCAGCCAGCCGACGATGAACGCCGGACGCGCACCGAATGCGCGACTCGTATAGACGTACGGCCCACCTGTTTCGGTGAAGCGACTGCCGACCTCCGCGAAGCAGAGAATCACCAGCCCCATGAGCAGCGCGCACGCCACGATAGCCACGATGCCCCAGCTGCCCAGCAGGCCATGCACCTTGGACGGCAAGCCGAAGATTCCCGCGCCTACAATACCGTTGATGACCAGCGCAACGAGGTCCCAGCGGCCCAGGGCGCGCTCCAGTCCGGCGGCGCGCGATGTGCTCGGTGCCGGGCCGGGTGCGGCGCTCACGTAACCGGCGCCACACGAGCGGGTGCATGGGCGTCAGCCTGCACAACGATTGGCGCAACATCCGGATTTTGTACCTGGAACACCGATGGCTTTATCACGGGCTGCAGCAGCGGCATCACCAACTCGCCGAAACGCCGGCACTCTTCGAGATGCGGATAGCCTGACAAAATGAACGTGGAAATGCCGAGTTCCTGATAGGCGCGCAACTTCGCGGCGACCTGCTGCGGATTGCCGACGATGGCGACTCCCACACCGGTGCGTGCCAGACCGACGCCAGCCCACAGATTCGCTTCAACGATCAACGACTGATTCGCGGCCAGTTCATGCTGCCGTCGCTGCCCCTCGGAGTCGGTCACGCTCGTTGCTGCGAGAAAGGCCGCGCGCACGTCGGGCGGAATGCGACTGATGAGTCGGTCGGCCGCGGCCCACGCATCCGCCTCGGTTTCACGAACAATGACATGGCAGCGCAGTCCGTACCGGACGCGACGCCCCGCCAACTCTTCCGCTTGTCGCATCGTTGCCAACCGTGCGGCGACGCCGGACCGCGTATCCGCCCACACGAGATAGACATCGGCATGCTCGGCGGCGAGTTGCTGTGCCGGCGCACTGTGCCCGCCCACGTACACGGGAATCGGCACAGACGGTTTGGGATCGAGCACCGCACCGCGCAGACGGTAGAATGCGCCGTCATGATCGACGGACGCCTCCGTCCACAACCGGCGCATGATTTCAATGAATTCAGCGGTGCGCGCGTACCGCTCATCGTGCGTGTCGATGTCGCCGTACATCGCGAGCTCGGACGGATTCGAACCGGTCACCACATTCAGCTGCAATCGACCGGGAAACAACGACGCGGCAGTCGCGGCCATCTTGGCGAAGATGGCCGGATGAAACATGCCGGGGCGTACGGCTACGAGCAGACCGGCGCCCGTCGTCCGCGCAAGCGTCGCCACTGACGCCGTCCATGCATCGTGTTCGGCGTGAAAATTTGTCGCGGTGAGGAGACTGGAGAAGCCCATCTCGTGCGCCGTCTCCACCAGACTCGCGAGATACGCGAGCGTCGGCTTGCGTTGTGCGGGAATACCGAGAAACTCACCATCGGCGGCGAGTTGGCAGAACCAGAGCAGGTCGAGCGGCGCCTGCGACGTCAACGCACCCGCCCCTGCTTCCACGCGTTGAGCAAGGAGTCGTATGCGATCGTGACCCCGCGCGGCTTTTCGTTGGCGAGCTTCTTCCACGGCGCGCCGGTCTCGCTCAGATAGCTGTTGGGATCGCCGACCGGATTCAACGTGGGCGCGCAGGCGGCCATGCCTGCGCGCTCGAGGCGGCTCATGACCTGATCCATCTCCTCCGCGAGTGCGTCCATGGCCTGTTGCGGGGTCTTCTCACCGGTCACCGCCACGGCCACGTTCTTCCACCACAGCTGCGCGAGCTTGGGGTAGTCTGGCACGTTGGTGCCGGTCGGCGTCCACGCCACGCGCGCCGGGCTGCGATAGAACTCGATCAGGCCGCCGTACTTGTTCGCGTTCGTCGTGAAATACTCGTGCTGAATGTCGCTGTCGCGAATGAATGTGAGACCGGTGATGGATTTCGTGAGCGACACGGTCCTGGACGTGACGAACTGCGCGTACAGCCACGCCGCCGCGAGTTGATTCGGATCGTGGTCCTTGAAGAACGTCCACGATCCCACATCCTGGTACCCGTTCTGCATCCCCTGCTTCCAGTACGGGCCGTTCGGCCCCGGCGCCATACGCCACTTGGGCGATCCGTCTGCATTGACGACGGGAAGGCCTGGCTTGGTCATGTCCGCCGTGAATGCGGTATACCAGAAGATCTGCTGCGCGATCTGCCCCTGCGCCGGCACCGGTCCCGATTCACCGAACGTCATCCCCGACGCTTCCTTGGGCGCATACGCCTTGAGCCACTCCACATATTTGGTCAGCGCGTACACCGCGGCCGGCGAATTCGTCGCGCCGCCACGTGAGACACTCGCGCCGACCGGTGTGCACTTGTCGTCGGCCACGCGAATGCCCCACTCGTCCACCGGCAGTCCGTTCGGCGTGCCGACATCCGCCGCACCAGCCATCGACAGCCAGGCATCGGTGAAGCGCCAGCCGAGGGACGGATCCTTCTTGCCGTAGTCCATGTGGCCGAAAATCGGCGTGCCGTCGATCGTCTTCACGTCATTGGTGAAGAACGCCGCAATATCCTCGTACGCGCTCCAGTTGAGCGGCACGCCAAGGTCGTACCCGTACTTCGCCTTGAACGCGCTCTGCAGCTCGGGGCGCGCAAAGAGATCGGCGCGGAACCAGTAGAGATTCGCGAACTGCTGGTCCGGGAGCTGGTACATGTCGCCATCGGGCGCGGTGGTGAAACTCGTGCCGATGAAGTCCTGCAGATCGAGGCCGGGGTTGGTGTACTCGCCACCGGCGCCGGCGATGTAGTCGGTGAGCGAGAGGATTCTGCCGTAGCGATAGTGCGTGCCGATGAGATCCGAATCAGAGATCCACCCGTCGTAGATGGACTGTCCGGACTGCATGGACGTTTGCAACTTCTCCACGACATCGCCTTCCTGCAGCAGATCGTGTGCGACTTCGATGCCGGTGATCTCCTCGAACGCCTTCGCCAGCGTCTTGCTCTCGTACTCGTGCGTAGTGATCGTCTCGGAGACGACAGAGATCTTGCGCACACCTTTCGCTTTGAGCTTGGCCGCCGCGTCGATGAACCATTGCATCTCGGCGGTCTGCTGTTCCTTGCTCAGCGACGACGGCTGAAACTCGCTGTTGATCCATCGTGTGGCGGCGGCTTTGAAGTCCACGGGCGCGGGCGCGTCACCGCAGGCGAGGGCGAGCAGGGTGACTACGACGGTCGCAGTTCCGGATGTACGGCGCACAGTGCCTCGACGAAGATGAAGGTGACGCGAACGTAGCGACTCGTCAGCCCTTTCGCATGATCAGAAGAAGTAACATCAGGGACAGCGCGAAGCCGATCCACATGCTCGGCGCGGCAGACAGGCCAAACACGGTGACCAGTGCCGGTCGCGCCGCGACGAAGGCGAGATTGCTGAACGCCACCGCGAGCACTCCAATGAACAGCCGATCGCCACGGGTGGTCGCGATGGGGAGGAAGCCGCGACGTGTCACCGACGGCGAGCGAAGCTCCCAGAGCGTCATACCGATCAGGAGCGCGCCGATGGCGCCGAACAACACTGCGACAGGGGTGGTCCACGCCATCCAGCCGAGCATCCCGCGCATGTCGCTACACCCGCCCCATCGCGAATCCCTTCGCGATGTAATGTCGCACGAACCAGATGACGATCGCGCCCGGCACCAGCGTGAGCACGCCCGCCGCGGCGAGCACGCCCCAATCCATGCCGGATGCCGACACCGTGCGCGTCATGACAGCGACGATCGGCTTGGCGTTGACGCTGGTGAGCGTACGCGCCATGAGTAGTTCCACCCAGCTGAACATGAAGCAGAAGAACGCCGCGACACCCACGCCCGCCGTGATCAGCGGCAGGAACAGGGTCAGGAAGAATCGAGGGAACGTGTAGCCGTCGATGTAAGCTGTCTCGTCGATCTCGCGCGGGATGCCACTCATGAAACCTTCGAGAATCCACACGGCCAATGGCACGTTGAACACGAGATGCGCCAGCGCCACGGCAATGTGCGTGTCCATGAGCCCCAGTGTGGAATAGAGCTGGAAGAACGGCAGCAAAAACACGGCCGGCGGCGTCATGCGGTTGGTCAGCAGCCAGAAGAAGACGTGCTTGTCGCCGATGAAGCGGTAGCGCGAAAACGCGTACGCGGCCGGGAGCGCCACCGAGACCGAGATGACCGTGTTCAGCGCGACATAGATGAGCGAGTTGATATACCCTGAGTACCACGATGCATCGGTGACGATGGTGCGGTAATGCTCGAAGGTGATCGCACGCGGGAAGAAGCTGAACGCCGAGACGATTTCCTGATTCGTGCGCAGCGACATGTTGATCATCCAGTAGACGGGGATGATCGCGAAGAGCAGGTACGCGACGAGAAAAAGAGTGCGCTTCCGGAAGCGCGGCTCACTCATGCGCCGCGCCCTCGGCCCGGTGGTCGTGCCCGACGCGCTGCATCCACTGATACAGCACGAAGCAGAGCAGCAGGATGAGCAGGAAGTAGATGAGCGAGAAGGCCGCCGCCGGCCCGAGATCGAATTGGCCAACCGCCTTTTGCGTGAGGTACTGACTGAGGAACGTGGTGGCGTTGCCGGGGCCACCGCCGGTGAGCACGAAGGGCTCCGTGTAGATCATGAAGCTGTCCATGAATCGGAGCAGCACGGCCAGCATGAGCACGTCGCGCAACTTGGGGAGTTGAATGAAGCGGAACACGGCGATCTTGCTCGCGCCATCGATCCGCGCGGCCTGGTAGTACGCATCCGGTATGGCACGCAGGCCCGCAAAGCAGAGCAGCGCCACCAGCGGCGTCCAGTGCCACACGTCCATCAGAAGGACCGTGAGCCACGCGTCGGTGGCATTGCCCGCGTAGTTGTAGTCCACACCCAGGCGCGTGAGTGTGGTCCCCAGCAGGCCGATGTCGGTGCGGCCGAAGATCTGCCAGATCGTGCCCACGACATTCCACGGAATGAGCAGCGACATGGCCACCGCCACCAGCACGGCCGACGATCGCCACCCCGCGGCGGGCATGGCCAGCGCGAGCGCGATCCCGAGCGGCACCTCGACCAGCAGCACGCAGAGCGAGAAGATCACCTGCCGCAACAGCGCCGCATGCAGATCCGCATCGCGCAGCACGGCGGCAAACCACTCCGTGCCCACGAAGACCCGGCGTTCCGGCGAAATGATGTCCTGCACTGAGTAGTTCACAACCGTCATCAGGGGGAGCACGGCAGAAAAGGCCACGCACAGCACGACTGGCAATATCAGCAGCCACGCCCGCTGGTTCACCGGCTTCATGACACGGCCTCCGCGCCCACGGTGTCGTGCGGCAGCGCCAGCGCCTGCGCAGTGTGCAATTGTGCGCCCTGCCGCTCTGCTTCCTGCATCTGCGCCACGCCATACACGCAGCTGTGCTCCCCCAATACCGAAAGCCAGACCGCCTCTCCCACAGCGGGCAATGAGACCTCCGTAGAGATCCGCGCACGAATCGTGGCGCTGCTGCCTTCCGCGTGTCGGACCGTTGCCGTCACGAGCAGATACGCGCCCAGATCCTGTACACGCGTGACACGCGCCGGCAACGCGCCGTGTGCGTCCGATGTCGCGAGCGTAACGTACTCCGGTCGGACGCCGATGACGAATGCTCCCTTCTGCGGCGACGCGCCGGCGACGGGAACACCCGCCACCACCAGTTGCCCCTGCACGTCCGCCGCCGCAAGAAAGTTCATGCCCGGCGATCCGATGAAATATCCGACGAACGGATGTTCCGGCCGCTCGTACAGCGCGGAGGCGCTGCCGACCTGCACGATGCCACCCTGCATCATCACCACGATGCGGTCGGCGAAGGTGAGTGCTTCGACCTGATCGTGCGTGACATAGATGAGAGTGAGCTTGAGCTCCGCATGAATCTCCTTCAGCTTCCGTCGCAACTGCCACTTGAGTTGCGGATCGATCACCGTCAGCGGTTCATCGAAGAGCACCGCCGACACGTCGTCGCGCACCAGCCCCCGCCCGAGCGAGATGCGCTGCTTCGCGTCGGCCGACAAGCCGGCGGCGCGACGATCGAGTTGTCCACTCAACTCCAGCAGTTCCGCGATCCGCCCCACGCGCGCACGGATCACGCGCGCCTCCACGCCACGGTTGCGCAGCGGGAACGAAAGATTGCCGGCCACCGTCATCGTGTCATACACGACGGGAAACTGGAAGACCTGCGCGATGTTGCGCTGCTGCGGCGATTGCGCAGTGACATCGACGCTCTCGAAACGGACCGTGCCGTGCGATGGCGCGAGCAGTCCCGATATGAGATTGAGCATCGTCGTCTTGCCGCACCCTGACGGGCCGAGCAGCGCATATGCGCCTCCGTCTTCGAACGTTATGCGCAGGGGACGCAGGGCATAGTCGCTGTCGCGCTGCGGGTCGAAGCCGTACGCGTGTGCGAGATCGAGATCGATGCGCGCCATGTCAGTGCGGGCCGGCCGCGGGCGCGTACCGCAACAGCCCCTGCGCATCGAACAGGAGGCCGCGTGCTGGATCGACGTGCAGCGTGATCGGGGCCCCCAGCGCGAACACGTGCACGCCCGGTAGTTGGGCGATCAACGGCCCCATCGTAGTCGTCACGTGCACAAAGGTGTCCGAGCCGGCAATGTCGGCCAGTGCGACGGTGCCGTGCACGGCCACGTCTCCGTCGCGCGAATGCAGCCGCAGCGCGCTCGCGCGCAGGCCCAGCGTGCATGCGGACCCGCCGTGCGCGTGCGACGCCGCGCGCTCGCCCCCGGCGGCTGTCGGCAACGGCCAGCGCACGTCACCGGCGAGTCGGAGTTTTCGCTCTACCAACTGCGCGGCCAGCAGGTTCATTGGCGGATCGCTGAAGGCGCGCGCCACGCGCAACGACGCGGGCTGGTGAAAGACCTCCGCCGTGGGGCCGTACTGCAGGAGCGCTCCCTCGCCCAGCACCGCCGTGTACCCTCCCAGCAGCAGCGCTTCCGATGGGTCGGTCGTGGCGTACACCACGGTCGACATCCCTGTCGCGAAGAGCCGCGTGAGTTCCTCGCGCAACTCTTCCCGCAGCTTGTAGTCGAGATTGACCAACGGTTCGTCCAGCAGCACGAGCGGTGCCTGCTTGGCCAGCGCGCGAGCCAGCGCGACACGCTGCTGCTGGCCGCCCGACAGCGCCGCCGGCAATCGACCCAGGAACGGATCGATGCGCAGTCGCGTCGCGATCGTGCGCACCTGGGCGTCGATTTCGGCGTTGGGTATGCGCACGCGTCGGCGGCGCAGCGGTGACGCGATGTTTTCGGCGACGGTGAGTGACGGATAGTTGATGAACTGCTGATAGACCATGGCGATATCGCGCTCGCGTACCGGTCGGCGCGTGACATCGACATCGTCCACCAGCACGCGGCCCTGCGTCGGCACGTCAAGCCCGGCCATGATGCGCAGGAGCGTCGTCTTGCCGGCGCCGGTCGCGCCCAGAAGCACGGTGAGCGCGCCGGGGTGCGGGGCGAGGTCGAGTGGATGCAGGTAGGGCACTGCTCCGACACGATGGGATATGCGGTCCAGCGCCAGCTTCATTCGGGCTCCGAGCGGGGGCAAAAAACGGTGCCGGTATACTAGTGGTCCGTGCACGAGATGGGGGGGGAGGCGCTCCACGGGCGTCTCCAACCAACAGGCTCCGTGCTGCGTAACATTCCGAATCCGCGTTTCCCGCCCTTCAGCCGTACTGCCCCATGCACACCGCTGCCCGAACTCTTGCCCTGCTGTGCGCGATGGCCGCGCCGTGGTGTACTCCGTCGACCGCCAGCGCGCAGAAGAAGGCGCTGACCCAGGCCGACTGGGACCGCTGGCGCTCCATTCAGGGTGCCAGGCTCTCGAACGATGGCAGGTGGGTCGCCTACACGCTCAGCCCACAGGTGGGCGATGGCGAATTCGTCGTGCGCAGCACCGACGGCGCCACGGAGCATCGCGTCGCGGTCGGCTACATCGGGCGTCCCAACAACACGCCGGGCGGCCTGCGTCCCGCGACCGCCGGCGGTCCGCCGGCAGCTGGCGGCGGCCGTGGCGGTCGTGGTGGCGGTGCGACGGGAAGCTCCGGACCATTCAGCGCCGACAGCAAGTTCGCCTTCACAACGGTGCAGGCGAACAAGGAAGAGGTGGAGCGGGTGCAGCGCACGCGTCCAGCGCGTGGTGCAGGCGGTCCGGGAGGCGCGGGCGCCGCGGCGCCGGGTGGCAACGCGCCCGACGCGACCAACCGATCGTCGCTCGTGATTGTCAACCTCGCCGACGGCAGCAAGACGACGCTGCCGGATGTGCGCGCCTTCCGCCTGCCGCGCGACAACGGTTCGTGGATGGCCTACGCGGCGGCGCCGGACAGCACCGCACGCAACGGCGACAGCACGCGCGCCCCCGGCGCGGCGGCGGGTCGCGGCGGTCGCGTTGGTAGTGCAGCGCCTGGAGGCGCGGCTGCCGGACCTCGCCGCTCGTTCGGCACGGCGATCGTGTTGCGCAACCTTGAGACGGGCGCCGAGTCGCGCGTGGAGGACGTGCTCACGTACGCGTTCGACGACAGCGCGAAGGTGCTGGCCTATACGGTGGCCTCACGTGACAGCACAACGGACGGCGTCTTCCTGCGCACGATGCGCACCGGCGCAACCAAGTCCGTGGCGACCGGGCGCGGAAACTATCGCGATTTCGCGTTCGACCGCACGCAGCAGCAGTTCCTCTTTACCACCGATCGCGACGAGTTCGGCAAGCCGGACGCGCCCAGCGTGCTGTACATCGGTTCGGTGAAGACGGGGGTCGCCACGCCTGCGGTCACGGCGGCGCAGATTCCTGCCGGCATGCGCATCGCGACCAGCAGCGGCGCCGCGTTCACACGGTCGGGAACGTCGGTGCAGTTCAACCTTGCGCCCCCGCCGGAAGACACGATTCCGGCCGACTCGCTGGTGGGCAAAGCCACGTTCGACCTCTGGCACTACAAGGACCCGACGTTGCAGCCGACGCAGAAGCTGCAGCTCGGACGTGAGCGCAATCGAACCTACGACGCAATCTATCATCTCGCGACGAAAAAAGTCGTGCAGCTCACGACCGACTCCATGCCATCCGTGTCAGTCTCCGACGATGGCAAGATCGGTGTTGCCACCACGAGCGTGCCGTACAACATTGAGCGCATGTGGGGCGATGGAGGCAGCGATGTCTATCTCATCGATGCCGTGGCCGGCACGCGCAAATTGATCAAGGCCAGGATCAGCGGGCAGGCGCAGCTTTCCGTTGACAGCAAGTACATCGTCTACTTCGACGACAAGCGGTGGTACTCGTACAGCGTCGCCACCAGTAAGACGGTCGATCTGAGCGCGTCGGTCGCGGGTGCCAGCTTCGAGCAGGAAACGTGGAGCACGCCCAACGATCCGGGCCCGTGGGGGATCGCCGGCTGGACACGTGGTGACAAGTCGGTGCTCATCTATGATCGCTTCGACATCTGGGAGCTCGATCCGGCCGGCCTCAAGCCTGCCGTTGCCGTCACCGACTCCGCCGGACGCAAGGCGAGCATGACGTTCCGGATCGTCGACCTCGAGCGCGATGATGAGCGTGCCATCGATCCGACGCAGCCGCTCTTCCTGCGCGCGTTCAGCGAAGCCAACAAGGGCAGCGGCTTCTATCGCGACAAGCTCGGCGCCGCACAGCCCCCCGAGCAGATCGTGTTCGGAGACCTCAATTACGGTGCGCCGCAGAAGGCACGTAACGCCGGGACCTATCTGCTCACCAAGAGCACCTTCATCGAGTTTCCCAACCTATGGGTCGGACCGAGTCTCACGGCGCTCACCAAGGTCAGCGACGCGAACCCGTGGCAGCGCGAGTACAACTGGGGCACCGCGGAACTCGTCTCGTGGCTGTCGGCCGATGGCAAGCCGTTGCAGGGCATTCTCTACAAGCCCGAGAACTTCGATCCGTCCAGGAAGTATCCGATGATCTCGTACTTCTACGAAGATCTCTCTGACGGTCTGCACAACTACATCGCGCCGACCGGCCGCAACGTCATCAACCCGACGCACTACGTTTCCAACGGTTATCTCGTATTCGAGCCAGACATCTATTACGAGATCGGCTACCCGGGTCCCAGTGCGGTCAAGTCGATTGTACCAGGCGTGCAGGCCCTCCTGTCGCGTGGCTACGTGGACCCCAAGGGACTCGGCCTGCAGGGGCAGAGCTGGGGCGGGTATCAGGCAACCTATATCATCACGCAGTCGTCGCTCTTCAGCGCCGCGATGGCCGGCGCGCCAGTCGCCAACATGACGAGCGCGTACGGCGGCATTCGCTGGGGCTCGGGGATTGCGCGTTCGGGGCAGTACGAAAATGGGCAGAGCCGCATCGGCAAATCGATCTGGGATGCGCCGAATCTCTACATGGAGAACTCACCGCTCTTCTGGCTGCCGCGCGTCACCACGCCGCTCTTTGTCATGCACAACGACATGGACGACGCGGTGCCCTGGTATCAGGGGATCGAGCTGTTCGTCGGCATGCGTCGGCTGGGCAAGGAGGTGTACATGATCGACTACAACAACGATGTGCACAATCCGGCCAGTCGCGCCAACCAGAAAGACATTGCCATGCGCATGCAGCAGTTCTTCGACAACAAGCTGCGTGGTGCGCCGGCGCCCGACTGGATGGTCACGGGCATTCTGGCCAGGGACAAGGGCAGGGATCAGGTCAACATGGCGCCCAGGAAGATCACGCCGTAACGACTGCCTCGCTTACGCGGTGGCGCCGGCAGGCACCGGCGCGGGAGTGGCGGAAGGCTTGACCATCAGCTCGCGGGCGCGTGTGCGCACAACGAGATCGCGGTCCGCGGCCGCCATGCGCAACAATGGCATGGCTGTCGCGGGCCGCAGTTGCAGCAGTGCCTCGAGCATCGAGACGCGCAGGTTGGCGGGATACGTGCCGCGCGCCGAAGGTGAACAGAGCTTCACCAGTCGCTGCACGGCGTCATTACTGCCGGTGGTCAGGAGTGCGGCAAGCAGTTCACGCTGTTTCTCCACATTCCGCTCGAGCTCGAGCGCATCGCCCAACGCCGTCGCATCGAGTGAAGTCCCGCCAAGTGCCATCAGGGCGCGGAACGCACGATGCCGCACTGCGGCGGACCGATCACGCATCGCGCCGTTGAGTGCGGCGCAGGCGGATGGCGTCGCAATTCGCGCCAGCGCGGTGGTCGCTGCAACACGCACGCGCTCATCCGCGTGTCCCAGCGTTTGCGCCAGTCCCACCTCGGCACCGCTGGCATGCATGGCACCCAGCAACGACGCGGCGTTGCGCACCACGTACCATGTCGGGTGAGTGAGACTGCGCAGCAGTACCGGCAGGCCAGCCCGCATCTCCACAATCGCATCGAACAACGCACGACGCTGCACGCGGCCCGTCTCGCCGATCAGCCGCGCAATCAGCGCGCCGGCACCAGCGTCACCGGCGCGCTGCAGTACGGCCAGCACATCTGCCCGCGGCATCTTTCCGCCCGGCAGCAGTTGTGCCACGAGTTGCAGGATGCTCGCGCTCGCAAGCTGATCGAACGTCGCCGTCCACACTTGCCGAATGTCATTCGCCCCCTCGCCCAGCGCGGCCGTGTGGTGCTCCATGCGCAGCAGATCAAGCAGTACGTGAGTGCATCGTACCGCGTCCATGTCGAAGGCGTACAACTGCAGTTGTTCGGTCAGGCCTTCGGCGAACGTGATTGCGTCGTCGGCCGTGGCGCACGCGAGCGCCGCGCTGACGGTCGCGCGCTGCGGGCCAGACGCCGAGGCTTCCTCGCTGGCCATCGCCGCCTCGCGTTCGCTCTGCAGCGTGAATCCGACATGCCAACAGCCTAACTCATGTGCGCGCAGATCGAGCCGTGCGCTCGGGCCGGCCGAGGCCTCCGAGAGCATGTTGGCCATCAGCAGGAGCTCTCTGGGCGTGGCCAGCGCTTCGACCGACAGCGCGGCAACCCCATGCTGCTGCATCGCGTCGATGAGCGGCCTGAGTTCGTCGTCGGACGCCTGCACGGCCTGGTCGTTCGCGCAGAGCGTGCCACCGGACTCGGTGAAGACGACATCGCCATGCGCCGCGTCCTCGCACACCGTGAGCAGACAGGTGCGCAAGGCATCGTTGGCCGCGTTGCGCCCCAGCTCTGAGACGAGCTGCGCGACGGCGATGGCAAGAGCTGCTGCGTGCTGCGCGGACAAGCTCATGATGACATCGGCGGCTACGGGAATGCGAATGCGTGACTGCATTCCGGTCGATGACCAGGTAACTACGCACAGCGACTTAGTCATAGGACGATGGAGAGGCGCGGTCGTCATCCGCGGTCTCTGTGGACGTCACTGAGGGTCTCGCGTCGCGAGCGTCTCCGCACGAACTTGCGGTACGGTCACATGCAGGCGCTCCCGCCCCACGTCACTCCGCCGCTCTTTTCGCCTTCCAGGCACACGCCACCATGTCTCGTCGTCCGATCCCGGTCGTCGCTCGCCTCCTCACCGTGCTGCTCCCGCTGGTCGTCGTCGCACCGCTGGCGGCGCAGGGCGCCGCGCGCAGCAGCTCCGCACGCAGCACGCCGGCGAGCCCGCCGGAGCGCGCCATCCGACGGGATATTCCCATCAGCAACGCCATACGTCGCGCGTACGCGGCGGGGACGCGGGATTCCACGGGCCGCCCCGGCCATCGCTATTGGCAGCTGCGCACCGACTACAGCATCGACGTCTCGCTCGATCCGGTGACGTCGCGGCTCACCGGTACGGCGCGGATCACCATCCACAACCACAGTAATGACTCACTGAGTTCCATCGCACTCCGGCTAAGCCCCAACCACTTCATCGGCACCAACCCGCGCGCCGCCACGTGGACACCGGCCGAGAACACCGACGGGATGATCATCACCCGGCTGGTCGTGGATGGGCGCGCGGCCGACCTGAATGCGGCCTCCGGGGCTCCGGCCGGTCGGGGCGGCGGCTCACCGGCCGCCCCAACGGCGCCGGTGCTCGTGAACGGTCGCGCCACGATCGCCCGCGTCACGTTGCCCAAGGCGGTGCCGGCGCAGGGGACGGCTGTTCTGGAGATCGACTGGAACCACAAGCTTCCGGGTGGACCGGGGCAGGGCCATCGCATGACGCAGCGCTGGGCGGACACGCTCTACCAGCCCACGCAGTGGTTCCCGCGCGTGGCCGTGTATGACGACCTGCGCGGCTGGGACAGTGAGCTGTATCTCGGGCCGTCCGAATTCTACAACGACTTCGGTACGTACGACGTGCGCATCGATGTCCCTGCCGGTTGGCTGGTGAGCGGTACGGGGCTGCTGCAGAACCCGGGGCAGGTGCTCACGGTGACGGCGCGTGAACGGCTGGCGCAGGTGCTCTCCTCCGATGCTACCACGACGATCGTTGGCCCGGACGAAATCGGACCGGGGCAAGCGACGGCGAATGGCGATGCCAACGGCCGGCTGGTCTGGCGCTTTCACGCCGACACGGTGAACGACTTCGCATGGGCGACGGCTAAAAAGTTCGTCTGGACCGCGACGCGCGCTACGATCCCGACCAAGGGACCGGTGCCCATTCATCTGCTCTTCCTCCCCGGTCGCGCCGCCGCCTTCGCGCATGCGGGCGAGATCACGCGGCACGCGCTCGAATTCTACTCGACGCTGTGGTTCCCCTACCAGTTCCCGCAACTCACGCTGCAGGACGGACCCAGCGCGGGAATGGAGTACCCGATGGTCATCAACTCCAATCAGGGCGCCGCCGATCATGAGACGGGCCATCAGTGGTGGCCCATGGTCGTCAGCAACAACGAAACGTGGTATGGCTGGATGGACGAAGGATTCAATCAATACATGAACATCCTCTCCGACGCCGACGTCGCGAAGCGCGCGCCCAATCTCGATGGTCGCGGCCAATCGTATGGCGCGACCAGCGGCAACGAAGCCGAACCGCCGATGATGTGGAACGCCAATTACGCCGGCCCGGGCTACTACGGCTTCCAGACGTACAGCAAAACCCCGCTCATGCTCTCGGCGCTCGGCGGCGTCGTTGGTGACAGCGCGGTGCAGCGAGCGCATCGCGAGTGGGCCAACGCCTGGATGTTCAAGCATCCCTCGCCGTGGGACTACATGTTCTTCATGAACACTGCGCTCGCCCGCGACCTGGGCTGGTTCTGGTACTATTGGTTGTTCACGACGGAAAGTGTGGACGCGCGCATTGCAGCGGTGAAGAGCGCTGGCATTCGCACGTCGGTGGTGGTGCAGCAGGATGGGCAGATGCCCGCGCCGGTGGTGCTGGACGTCAAGTTCGCGGCGAGCGGTCCGGCGCTGCGCGCGATGAAAAATGCGGTGATGCTGGATAGCGTGACGGCGCGCGTGACGTATCCGGTGGACGTGTGGTTCACGGGGCGGCGGGCGTTCACGGCGGAGCTGATGTTCGGCGGACGAAAGATCGAATCGATCACGGTGGATGCGCAGCGTCGCTTCCCCGACCGGAACCCGGCGGACAACGTGTGGCCCCGTGCAACAAGTGTGTCGGGCCGGCAACGGCGATGAATACGGATCGAGCGCTGCGATGACGCAGAGGTGCCCCTCTATTCGCGAGCCCCAAACAACGCTGCGTCGCTCACCGGCAATGGCGGCAACCCCGCATCGGGCGTCCACGTGACGCCATCACGAAATGTCTCCGGGAATTCCGAGGCCGACGTCCAGCGTTCAATGCTTCGTGTGTCTTGATCGACGAGCCACAGCTCGCCCACGCCATGCGAGAGATAGGTCGGGCGCTTGCGATGGCGATCACGACGGCGTGTGGAGGGGCTCAACACCTCGACCACCAACAGCGGCGGCGGCATCTCCCGCCACGACAGGTTGGCGGACTCCGGCGCCGCGAACACCGCAAGATCGGGCTCGAGCCACGTCGTTTCACTGACGTGCACCCCGCCGGGCGCAAGCACGGTCCAGCCGGTGTGCGTGCGACACCACAGAACGGTGAGAACGGTCAGGCGCACGGCGATGCGCTGATGTCCCGTGGACGGCAGCGGCGTCACGAGCAGTTCGCCGTGCAGAATCTCGTACCGGTTCCCGTCGTCGGGTATGGCTTCGAGATCGGCGAGGGTCCACACCGTGCGATCTGGGCTGGGCGAGCGATAGGGTCGCGTATCCGGCATGGCCATACGGTCAGCTCGGCGAGGGGGAGTGCGCAAGGGGCGAACATCCGCCGAGGATAGCAGACGAGTGGTCGGACCCGTCACCGAAAAACGGCGACGATGATCGTGCGAACGCCGACGCTGCGTGGTCGCTCGCACCAGCACGCCATCGCCCGCCCCGTCAGCACCGCAGAACGCCCCACCAGAATTCGCGCGTCCCCACGCGCCGGCGGCCGTAAGCCAGAGAACGCCGACGGCTCGAGCATCCGGGGGCACCGATAATGGCGATGTGCCGTAACAGCTGCACATCTTACCAAAACGATACCGTCGACATTATGTAGCTGAAAGAGTATGCGCCGCGAGCGGTTGCATCGCAGCAGACGGAAAGGTCGCGGGTCAGAAAATTCCTTGATGCATCAGGCCAACGCATGACGCACGTAGAGTTCAAGACTACCAATTCGGCGCGGGCGGCACTGAAGTCTGCGACGCAGCACGAGCACCATGCGCTCGATGCAGCACTCGATCTCCTCCGTCCCACGCTTGAGGCCGCCGCCTACCGACACCATCTGAAGGCGTTTTTTGGATCTTATGCGCCGTTGGAGACCGCACTGGCGGCCATCGTCGGGTGGAGCGCGCACGGCATCGACCTCAACGCACGCGGCAAGATTGCACTGCTGCGTGCCGATCTCATCAGCCCGGACGTGCATGAACCGGACGCACTGCCCATGTGCGAGACACTGCCGGCGCTGCCGAACTTGGCGACTGCCTTCGGCAGTCTCTACGAGCTGGAAGGGGCCAGTCTCGGCGGACAGATCATCAGTGGCCAAGTCGAAAAGCAGTTCGGCTATACCACCGCGCACGGGGCGCAGTTTTTCAACGGCTACGGGCCGCGAACCGGTGAAATGTGGATGACGTTCCGCTGTGCTGTGGACGCGTACGGTGCCGAGCCGGGGCCGCGGGACGAGATGATCGGAGGCGCCCTCGCTACGCTCGTCGCCTCCAGGCCATGGTGCGAGCCTCGGACGGCGGCATGAACGACAACGCGAGTAAAGCGCCGTTGCCTTGGGACGGTCAGGCGTATAGCGCCATGCGATTCGGCGCGACGATCACCAATTGCGACAGCGAACCGGTGCAGACCCCCGGCTGCATTCAGGGCCACGGTGCGCTGCTGGTGTTGCGGCCAGACGACTTGACCATCGCGCAGGTCAGCGACAACAGCGGCGCGCTGCTCGGTCATGCCGCCGAAGCCCTCCTCGGCCAGCCGGTCAGCCGGGTACTGGGGGAGGCTCGCGCCGAGGAGTTGCGCGCGTTTCTCGCGCGCGAGTCGGTCGACCGCAATCCGTTATATGTGTCGACGCACGAGGGCCACGACGGTTCCGCGCTCGACGTCACCGTGCACACGGTCGACGGCGTCGTGATCGTCGAGTTCGAGTCAACGGCACATAGCGCAGCCGACGGTCCCGACTACTTCTCGCTGATCAAGCAGAGCGTGCATCGCCTGCAAAGCGCGTCGTCGCTGCAGGTGCTGGGCGACGTCACGACCGCTGAGATCCGCGCGCTGACGGGGCTGGACCGGGTGATGGTCTACAAGTTTCACGACGACGGTCACGGCGAAGTGGTGGCCGAGAGCCGGCGCCCGGATCTGTCGTCGTGGCTCGGCCTGCACTATCCGGCACAGGACATCCCCGAGCCCGCGCGCGAGGTGTTTCGCCGCACGTGGATCCGGCCGTTGCGCGAGGTCGGTGCACCACTGGCGGAACTGGTGCCGCTGGCCCATCCCGATAGCGGACGGCCGCTCACGATGACGCATTGCGCGCTGCGCGGCCCGTCTGTTATGTACACCGAGTATTTACACAACATGGGCGTGACCGCTGGCCTCACGCTGGCGATCCGGCGCGGCGAAGAGCTATGGGGCTTGATCGCGGGCCATCATTACAGCGGCGCCTTCGATCTGCCGTACAACATGCGCGCCGCTTGCGAGCTGATGGCGCAGATCGTGTCGCTGCAGCACAAGGCAGCAGAGGATCGCGATAACCTGTCACGCCAGTTGCGGTTCGATGAGGTAAGGCAGTTGCTCGTCGCCCAAGCGACACACGAGGGCGGCCTGTCGGCGATGGTCGATGGATCGCTGACGCTTCTCGATGCGCTGAATGCGGAGGGGGCGGCGCTGTATCACCAGGAGCGCTGGTGGCGCATCGGGGAAACGCCGCCTGAAGACGACCTTAATAGGATCGCCGACTGGCTGATCGAGCGACCAGAGTTCGCGTCGTCCAGCGAACCCGTATTCGCCACCGATGCGTTGGGCACGCATATGCCGTGCAGCCCCGAACTGAGCGGCATCGCTGCCGGGCTGCTGGCCCTGCCATTGTCGAAACGAGGCAAGAACCTGATTCTCTGGTTCCGCCCGGAGACACTGCGCACAGTCGAGTGGGGCGGTAATCCACAAGACAAGCCATTGGTACCGGGCCCGAACGGCCCCCGACTGACGCCGCGACGCAGCTTTGAACTCTTCAGCGACTCGGTGCATGGGCGCTCGCTGCCTTGGCAGCAATGGGAGATCGAGCTTGCGCTGCGCTTCCGCCTGGTGGTGATGCAGTTGGTCATCAGTCGTGCCGAGCAGCTCACGGAGCTGAACCTGAATTTGGCGCGCAGCAACGATGAACTCGACGCCTTCGCCTACGTGGCCAGTCATGATTTGAAAGAGCCGCTACGTGGCATCCACAAGTACGCGCACCAGCTGACAGACAGCGTCGCGCTGGCCGATCCGCAGGACGCGCAGCGTGTGGAAGGCCTGATCCGGCTCACGTTGAGGATGGACAGTCTGCTCGACTCGCTGCTGCACTTTTCGCGAGTCGGTCGGGTCGCTCTGGAACTGGAGGATGTCGATCTCGACGAACTCGTTCATGAAGCGCTGGAAATGGTCGTCGCGCGCCGTTCAGAGAGGCCGAGCGAGGTGGTGGTGATGCCGCAGTTACCGCATCTCCGCGCGGATCGGGTCAGGCTCCGCGAAGTATTCGTCAACCTGCTGTCCAACGCGTTCAAGTACAACGACAAGTCTACCGCCCGGATCGAGATCGGCTGGTGTCCCCCGCACTCGGTCGATCGGAAACCACATTGGCCACCGGAAGTGACGCAGCATCCCATCTTTTATGTGAAGGACAACGGTATCGGCATCGACATACGGCATGCTGAGCAGGTGTACAGGATGTTCAAGCGCTTGCACGGCCGCGATGAGTACGGCGGCGGAACAGGCGCCGGCCTCACCATCGTGAAAAAGCTGATCGAGCGACACGGTGGCGCGGTGTGGTTCGACTCCGAGCCCGGCATCGGCAGCACCTTCTACATTTCCGTTGGGGCGCCGTGACCGCAGCATCGACGCACCACGGCCTCGATCTGCCCACCTTCCTGCTTGTGGAGGACTCGGACGAGGATGCCGATACCGTTGCCGAAGCATTTCGCCGGTGTGGCGTGCCCGGTCACTTTCAGCGCGTCACCAATGGCGACGCATGTCTGGCGATGCTGAGGGGGTTGGGAGCGTCGCCGCCGCCGGCGCTGGTGCTCATGGATCTGAGTACGCCCGGTATGGACGGTCGCGACGCGCTGCGCCAGATCAAGGAAGACCGCAAACTCAAATCCATTCCGGTAGTCGTCACCAGTGCGTCGGCGAATCCGCGTGACCTCGAGTTCTGCTACAATGCCGGCGCCAATGCGTACCACGTCAAGCCGGTGAGCCACCCACTCCACCTGAATGCGATGATTGGGCTACTCCAGTACTGGCTCGGGGCCGTCACGCTATCAGCCTACCGCGCGCAGAGGATATGAGGGCGCCGCCCTGCCGCGTCGTCATCGCCGACGACAACCCTGACGACCGGCGTGAGCTCAGGCGACTACTGCTCACCGGCAGCGAAACGCGTTATGAATTCATCGAGTGCGCATCCGCTGCCGAAGCGATGCGGCTCGTGTTGGAATCGCCCACGCACGCGCCAGACTGCCTGTTGCTCGACTTTTACCTGCCGGACATGGATGCGCCGGAGTTGCTGCCGGCCCTGCACACGGCCGATGGCCTCACGGCCTGCGCCGTGCTGGTGGTCACCGGGATTGCCGACTCGACCCACGGGCGCGAACTGTTGCGACTCGGCGCGCAGGACTTCATCGGGAAGGCGTGGCTGACCGCTCCGGGGCTGTCGCGAGCGGTCGACAACGCCATCGAGCGCTGGACGATGCAACGCGAGCTGCTGAACGGCCGTCGCTTGCTCCAACTGCGCGAGCGTCAATTGCACAGCCTGGCCAAGAACATACCGGACATCCTGACGCGTTTCGACCGGGAGTACCGTATTGTCTTTGTGAACGCTGCCGTGTCTCAGGTCACCGGCCGGCCGGTCGAGGAGCTGCTCGGTCGCACCAATCGCGAGCTCGGCATGTCCATGGAGCTCTGCGACCGATGGGAAGGAGCGCTGTCGCGCGTGTTCGAAAGCGGTACACCGGAAGAGGTCGCCTCGACGCTCGATGCCCCCGGGGGACTGACCTACTTCTCGTCGCGCCTTGTGCCGGAGTTCGGGGCCGACGGCCGGATCCACCAGGTGCTTGGCGTCACCCGGGACATCACGGCGTTGCGCCGACAAGAGTTGTCAGCGCGTGAAAGCGCGCAGCGGCTGCAGATGGCTCTGGCGGCGGCGCAGGCAAGCGCGTGGTCGTGGGATATCCGCAGCGGTCACATCGAATGGTCGGCGGAGAACTATCTGCTGTACGGCCGTTCGACCGCGCTCGGTCCTCCGCTGTACCGTGACTGGCTCGCGTCGATTCATCCCGACGACCGCGCGGGTGTCGAGAGTGCCGTTCACGACGCACTGAGCCGGGAGGTGGCCGAGTTCCGCGCCGAATTCCGCATGCGGTGGGTGACCGATGATCCGCGCTGGGTGCTCGGCATCGGGAAGGTGGAGTTCGATGCAGCGGGCGACGCGGTGCGAATGGTTGGCATGAACCTTGATATCCACGAACGCAAGCGCGTCGAACTGGCGTTGCGGGAAGAGGACAGGCGAAAGGACGAGTTTCTGGCCACAATCTCCCATGAACTCCGCAATCCGCTCGCGCCGTTGACCAACGCGATCGAACTGCTCAAACTGGCTCCGAAGCAAGCGGTCGTGCCGGAGTCCGCGCTGAAGATCATGGAGCGTCAGGTCAGGCATTTGACGCAGCTGGTTGACGACCTGATGGACGTCTCTCGCATCCGCAACGGCAAGATCGTGCTGAAGGTCGAGGACGTGTCGATCGGTGACGTGGTGCGCCACGCAGTCGAAGCGTGCCAGCCGTTGATCGAAATGGCTCAGCATCGGCTCACCGTGGTAGTGGAGCCGACGACGATCATGGTGCACGGCGACGAGGTCCGCCTCACGCAGGTGTTGACCAACGTGCTGAACAACGCTGCGAAGTACACACCGAACGGCGGCCAACTCGATGTGCAGGCGCGAATCGAGGATGGTCATGCGGTACTGCGCGTCACCGATGACGGCGCTGGCATACCCCCTGCCATGCTGACCGACGTATTCGAGCTCTTTACGCAGGTCGAGGCGACGCGTGATCGCGCCGCTGGTGGGCTTGGCATCGGCCTCTCGCTGGTGCGAAAGGTGGTGGAACTCCACGGCGGCACCGTGCGCTGCGACAGCGGTGGGCTGGGTCTCGGCGCCGTGTTCGAGGTTCGCCTGCCACTGCTGGGTGCGGTCGCGACCCACGTCATTGACGCCGGCAGCGGGCCTGCCATGGACTCGCCGGCGCGCGAGCGAAGCGTGCCGGACGAGAAGGGGCGCCGCATCCTGCTGATCGATGACAACGTCGACAGCGCCGAATCGATGGCGGCTTTACTGCGCATGAGCGGCTATCAGGTGTGGACTGCATATGATGGCGGCGCTGGTCTGGCGGCAGCGATGGAAATTCGCCCGGCGATCATGGTGGTCGACATCGGCTTGCCAACCATCGACGGCCATGAAGTGGCGCGACGCGTGCGCGCCGAACCCAGCCTGCGAGATGTGCGGCTGATCGCGCTGACCGGCTGGGGCAGCGCGCGCGATCAAGGCCATGCACTGCAGGCGGGTTTTGATGTGCACAGCACAAAACCGGTCGACCTGCAAACACTCGAAAGTCTGCTGGCACTGCCGCGGGCTGCGGAAAGCGAGGTTCGCGCCGATCCGGCCTGAGTGATCGTTGCGCCGCCCCGACGACGTCCGATACCAGGCCAGGGCCACGCAAAGAATCTCAGCACTTGACCAACGTGCGCACGCGAAATAGCATCCACTAGCACATCAGTCCGTGGTCTTTTGCCGCCTCTTGCCGCCACGTAAAACAACGAGCTAAAACGCGAATGCCCGGCGGCTTTCGTTGCCGGGCTTTTTTCGTGTGTGGACGGCGTTACCGCTGCCGGAGTAAAGCCATGACTCGACGTCCCATTGCGATCTATCACGAGCACCCCGATTGGTTCCGCCCGCTCTTCGCGGAGCTCGACAAGCGCGGCATTCCGTTCGAGCGCCTTGACGCGGCCGCGCATTGCTTCGATCCGTCCGAGACCGGTGTGCCGTGGTCGCTGGTGTTCAATCGGGCCAGCCCGTCTGCCTATCTGCGCGGACATGCGCAGAGCACATTCCACACCCTGCATTGGCTGCGCCATCTCGCGCAGATCAGCGTGCCGGTGGTCAACGGCGCGGACGCGTACACTTTCGAGTTGTCCAAGGCCACGCAGCTCGATCTGCTCCGCCAGCTGGGATTGCCGTACCCCAAGGCGCGCGTGATCAACAACGCGTCGCGCGCGCTCGATGCCGCCGCAGGGTTTCGTTATCCCGTGCTCGTCAAGGCGAACGTGGGCGGCAGTGGCGCGGGCATCGTGCGCTATGACACGCCGGGGCTGCTTGCCGCCGCCGTGGACGAAGGCACGGTGGATCTGGGCGTGGATGGCACGGCGCTCGTGCAGGAGGCCGCGCCGCTGCGCGACGGCCATATCACGCGCGTGGAGACCCTGGGCGGCACGTACCTCTACGCCATCAACGTTTACCCTCCGCAGGACTCGTTCGATCTCTGCCCGGCGGATGCGTGCCAGACCACCAACGGGGTGGAGCTCGTGCGCGGCGCGTGCGCCATCGATGCGCCCAAGACCGGCATGCGCGTCGAAGGTACCACGCCATCGGCGGAGATCATCGCGCAGGTCGAGCGCATTTCGCGCGCGGCGAATATCGATGTCGGTGGTATCGAATTCCTCGTGGACGATCGCGACGGTCAGCACTACTTCTACGACATCAACGCGCTCTCGAATTTCGTGGCCGACGCACCGAACGTAATCGGCTTCGATCCGTTCGTGAAGCTCGTGGACTATCTCGAATTACGCATCGCCACAGCCGAAGCGCAGGCGACGGTGCATCCGGATGTGCTCGCGGCAGTGCGCGAGACGGCGCTGGTGGGCTGATGCGCTTCGGCTACTGGCTTCCGGTATTCGGCGGTTGGCTGCGCAACGTGCCCGATGAGGGCATGGCTGCGTCGTGGCCGTACGTGCAGCGTCTCGCACGCCGCAGCGAAGAGATCGGCTACGACCTCACGCTCATCGCCGAACTCTTTCTGAACGACATCAAGGGCGTGCACGCGCCAGCGCTCGACGCGTGGAGCACCGCCGCCGCCCTCGCCGCGGTGACGACGCGTCTGGAGCTGATGGTCGCGGTGCGTCCGACGTTTCATCATCCGGCGACGCTGGCCAAGCAGGCGGCCAACATCGATCAGATCAGCAACGGCCGCCTCTCGCTGAACGTGGTCTCGTCGTGGTGGAAGGACGAGGCACGCCGCTACGGCACTACGTTCGACGAGCACGACGATCGCTATGCGCGCACCGCGGAATGGCTGGACGTGCTGCACGGTGCATGGCGTGATCCGTCGTTCACCTATCACGGCAAGTACTACCAGGTGGATGAGCTGATCGTCGAGCCTAAACCAATCGCGAGCTGGTCGCGTCCGCACCCGGTCCTCTACGCGGGTGGCGAGTCGGAGGCCGGCAAGTCGCTCATCGCGTCGCAATGTGACGCGTACGTGATGCACGGCGATCCGGCCGACCGGGTGGCGCCCAAGGTCTCCGACATGCGGGCGCGCCGTGAACGGGCCGGCCTGCGTCCGATGCAATTCGGAGTGGCCGCGTACGCGATCGTGCGCGACACCGAGCAGGAGGCGCAGCGGGAGCTTGAACGTATCACGAACGTGCAGCCGGGATCGGCAGGGTACGCCAACTACCGCGACTGGATCGGCAACACGCAGCTCGATCAGCAGGTGTCGCTGCATGACTACTCGGTCTCCAACCGCGGGCTGCGCGCCAATCTCGTGGGCACGCCGGAGCAGGTGGCGGACCGGGTGCGCGAGCTCGAAGCGGCGGGTGTGGGCTTGTTGTTGCTGCAGTGCAGCCCGCAACTCGAGGAAATGGAACGGTTCGCCGAGCAAGTGATGCCGCTGGTGGGACGGCGCGCGGTCGCTGCCTGATGCCCTTCACCTTCGGCACGGCATGAAACCGACTCGCGGGTCCTGCACGATTCGATGCAGGACCCGCGCGGACTATCGGAACAGCGCAGTCGATTTGCGCACGACTTGCCACACGCCCCACGCGGATGGCACGAGTACCACCAGCCACGCCAGAATCAGCGGCAGCCACTCGCGCGCGTGCTGATCACCGGCAGCTGTTGACGCCTGCGTCCGATTCTCGGTCGCGCGATCGACCGTCATGCCACTTGCTCCCCGGCCGATGAGCCGACATGCAAGGCGCGCGTCGTCGCGATCGGGCGCAGTCGCCACGCGGCGGTGAGTCCCACCAGCAGCAGCCCCGCCATAACATACATGGTCACTCCGTACGCGTCGCTCTTTGGCACGCCCGCGGCGATACGATACTCGCGCACGTAATTCACCAGCACCGGCCCGATTATGCCGGCGGTGGACCATGCCGTGAGCAGCCGACCGTGAATCGCGCCGACCTCCTGCGTGCCAAAGAGATCGCGGAGGTATGCCGGAATCGTCGCGAAGCCGCCGCCGTACATCGTCAGTACCAACACGAACGCGGTGACGAACAACGCCACGCCGCCGGAGCGGCCGATCGTTGGAATCGCGGCATACAGCAGCGTGCCCAGCGCAAAGAAGATGAGATACGTCGCGCGGCGCCCGATATGATCGGAGAGCGAGGACCACAGAAAACGCCCCGTCAGGTTGGCCAGGCTGAGAATGCCGACAAATCCCGCCGCCGCCTCCACACCGACACGTCCGGGAAACGTCTCCTGAATCATCGCTGAGGCCTGACCAAGCACGCCGATCCCCGCCGTCACGTTGGTGCAAAGCATCACCCAGAGCAGCCAGAATTGCGACGTGCGCACCGCCTCGCGCGCCGTCATCGTAACGACCGGCGGCGCGCCCAGTGCACGCACGCGTTCCGTCACGCCCGGTGGCGACCATCCGGCGGGTGGAATCCGCACGGTGAACGCGCCAAAGAGCATCAGCGCGAGATAGACGACGCCGAGCGCGATGAACGACTCCGCCACGCCGGATGACGCTGCCGAACGGAAGTACGCCATCAACGCGACGGAGAGTGGCGACGCGATCATCGCCCCGCCGCCGAACCCCATGATCGCCATGCCCGTCGCCATCCCCGGCCGGTCGGGAAACCACTTGAGCAAGGTGGACACGGGCGAGATGTAGCCGATCCCCAATCCCACCCCACCCAGTGCGCCGTAGCCGAGCAGCAGCAGCCAGAACTGGTGCGTGGCGATGCCGGCCGCACCGACGAAGAATCCGCTCGCAAAGCACACCGCGGCGGTCGCCATCGCCTTGCGTGGACCGACGCGCTCCAGCCAGCCGCCAAAGAGTGCTGCCGACAACCCCAGCGCGACGATGGCCGTGCTGAAGACCCATCCGATCTGACTGATGCTCCAGTCTTCCGGCGCCGACGACGCACCGCCAAGGAGTCGTGAGAGCGGCAGATTGAAGACGCTGAACGCGTAGGCCTGACCGATCGCGAGATGAATCGCCAGTGCACTGGGTGGCACCCGCCACCGATCGTAGTGCGCGGGCGCGACGGAGTGGGATCGATCGAGCAGCGACATGGGCGTGGTCAGGGGACATGAGGCGTGCGCAACTGGCGTCGCCGAGGATAAGATGTACCCTAACGACAACGCGCGACGTCCGGTTCGCCGCGCCGTCTGTCCTCCCGCCTCCGCAAACGTCTCGTGTCACGACTCATGTCACGTCTCACGTCGGCACGCGCAGTCGCGCGTCGACTCCTGCTGGCTTCGTGCACGGCGTTCACGCTCGTCACGGCGCTCGCACCTGTGCTGCCTGCGCAGGACGCGGAGCGACCGGCGGCGCGACCGTCACCGCGCGTGGCCGTCTTTCGGGTGGAGGAAACGACCATCGCCGCCGTGCACGCGGCGTTCCGCGCGCGCACGCTGACCTGTCGTGCGCTGGTGCAGCGTTATCTCGACCGCATTGCCGCCTATGACCAGCGCGGACCAGCCATCAATGCGCTGGTGTCCATCAATCGCGCGGCACTCGCCGTCGCCGATTCGCTCGACAGGCAGTACGCGCGCTCGGGGCCGGTCGGCGCGCTGCACTGCATCCCGATGATCGTCAAGGACAATTTCGAGACAGGCGACCTGCAGACGACCGCCGGGTCGCTGGCGCTGGAAGGCTGGATTCCACAGCAGGACGCCACGATGGTCGCGCGCGTTCGCGCCGCGGGGGCGATCGTCCTGGCCAAGTCGAATCTCGCGGAGTGGGCGTTCACGCCGTATGAGACGGTGAGTTCGATCCTCCCCGGCTATACGCGCAATCCGTACGCGCTCGACCGGGTCACGGCCGGCTCGAGCGGGGGCACGGCAGCGGCGGTGGCGGCCAATCTGGGCGAAGTCGGACTGGGCACGGACACCGGAAACTCCATTCGTGGGCCGTCGGCGCATCAGGCACTGGTGGGCATTCGCTCCACCATGGGACTGACGTCGCGCGCGGGCGTCGTACCGCTCAACGCCGTCGCGGACATCGCCGGGCCGATGGCGCGTACGGTGGCGGATGCGGTGGCCGTGTTCGACGTCGTTGCGGGGAGCGATCCCGCCGATCCGGTTACCGCACCGGCCGACGCCAGGCGCGATCGCGATTACCGCGCCTCGCTCGTCCCCGGAGGGCTCAAGGGCGCACGCATCGGCGTGCTGCGACAGGCGTACGAGCGTCCCACCCTCGATGCGGAAGTGAACACCATCTTCCTGCGCGCCGTGCAGGACATGCGCGCGGCGGGCGCGATCATTGTCGACTCCGCGCGCGTGGATTCGTTGGATGCGATCCAGCGCGCGCAACGCGGCAGCTGCAATCGCTTCAAGGCCGATCTCGAACGCTACATCGCCGCGCGCGGTGCGAACGCCCCTGTCAAGACGATCGACGAGATCCTGCGCTCGCGTCGCTTTCACCCTACTGTCGAGCAGCGACTGCGTGATGCCTCGCAGGCTACAGAGCCACCGGAAACGAGTGCGGGGTGCGTCAGTCGCGAAGCGGTGCGCGCCGCGCTGCGCGAGGCGGTCACGCAGCTGATGGATTCGCTGCGTCTCGATGCGCTGGTCTATCCCACGTGGAGCAACCCGCCACGACGCATCGGCGACCTTAACACGCCGCACGGGGACAACAGCCAACTGTTTTCGCCAAGCACCGGCTTCCCTGCCGTGACCGTGCCGATGGGCTACACGCGGGAGAACATGCTCCCCGCCGGCGTCAGCTTCTTTGGCCGCGCCTGGAGTGAGACTACGCTGTTCAGGTTGGCGTACGGATACGAACAGGCGACGAGGCATCGCCGCGCACCCACGACTACGCCGATGCTCGCACGGCGGTGATATTGCGGACGTCACGCTGACGTGAGATCACTGGACCGCCGAGAGACGAGAGAGCACACATGCCGCGCATTGCCGTGCTGGGAATGGGACTGCTGGGAAGCGGATTTGCCGAGGGGATGCTTTCGCGCGGTGGTGCGGAGGTCGTGGTGTGGAACCGTACCCGCGCCAGGGCCGATGCGCTTGCCCCGCTCGGTGCCCTGGTGGCGGAGTCGGCGGCGGAGGCCGTGCGCGGCGCGGACCGCGTACATCTGGTGTTGCTGGACGACGATGTGGTCGACGACACCCTGGCCGACTGTCTGGACGCGCTCGGCGCGGACACCGTGGTCGTCGATCACAGTACCACGCTGCCGTCGCGCACCGCGGCACGTGCGGCTTCCCTGGACGCAGCGGGACGACACTTCCTGCACGCGCCCGTTATGATGGGGCCCGCCGCCGCACGCGATGCGAAAGGAATAATGCTGGTCGCGGGGCCCGCTGAGCGGTTCGCTCGCGTACGTGACGCGCTGGCCGAAATGACCGGCGAACTCTGGCACGTGGGCGAACGCCCGGATCTCGCCGCCGTGTACAAGCTTCTCGGCAACGCTACCATCCTGTCGCTGGTGGGCGTACAGGCCGACGTGATGCACCTCGCCGACGCGACCGGCGTCGAACGCGAAGGCGCGCTGCAGATGCTCTCAAAGCTGACGATCAGTGCGCACGGCGGCATCCGCGGGCAAATGATGGTCACCGACACGTACACACCGCCTTCCTTCACGCTCGACGTCGCCCGCAAGGATCTGCGCCTGATGCTGGAGACGGCCGGCACCGAACCGACCCCTATGCTCCACGCCCTCGCCGCGCGCATGGACACCATGCTCGCCCACGGTGATGGCGCGGCGGACGTGTCCGTGCTGGCTATACGAGGGAAGTAGAACCGCTGGGCGCCGACCTGCCCATAGACGGTGTGCCGCTGGAGCGCGGGATCGTGGTGGCATGGCGAGTTCATCGTACTCGCTCGCCGCTGGCCAAGGCGTTCGTGGACATCATCCGCACGTTGCGGCGAGCACGGGCGACGACAGCGGCGTGACGGTCCGCCCGTGGTATGCGCCGGCGTCAGCTGGAGTAGTACGCGGCGTTCTCTTCGACGTAGCCCTTGGTCAGGTCGCATCCGTATACGCGCGCCGATCCGTTGCCCACGCCAAGCGTGACATGCAGGTCCACCACCTCGCGCGCGAGCGTGTCACGCACGACTGCGTCGTCGAATGACAGTCGCTCGCCGCCGCGCACCACCTGGAAGCCGTTGATGTGCGCGTCGGTGCGGGCAGGCACGATCGTGCAGTCGAAGCACTTGCCCACCGCCATCAGCAATCGGCCCACGTTCGGGTCGGCGCCGTGCACCATTGTCTTCACCAGCGGTGAATTGACGATCGACTTCGCGACGACATGCGCTTCGGCGTCGTCGAGTGCGCCATCCACCGACACCCGGATGAGTCGCGTCGCGCCCTCCCCATCGCGCGCGAGCACTTCGGTCATGCGCACGCACCCGATGCGCAGCGTTTCGTAGAAGGCGTCCACATCCACCGTACCTGCCAAGCCGTTCGCCATCAGCACGCACGTGTCCGACGTGCTGGTGTCCGTATCCACGCTCAACACGTTGAACGACTCGCGCACCGCGCGTCGCAGCATCGCATCGAGTGCGGCCGCGTCGAACGCGGCGTCAGTGAAGATGTACGAAAGCATCGTGGCCATGTTCGGCTCGATCATGCCGGATCCTTTCGCCACCCACGCGATCGTGGCGTCTCCAACGGAGGCGGACAACGCTTTCGGATGCGTGTCCGTGGTCATGATGCCTTCAGCACCCACGATCGGATTGTTCTGCAACTCGCCTGACATCCCAACGACACCACGCTCGATCTTTTCGATGGGCAGTGGTACGCCGATGACGCCCGTCGAACTCACGAGCACGAGATCGGCCTCGGTGCCAAGCTCCCGCGCCGCGGCGACCGCCATGCGGCGCGCATGCTCCACGCCGGCGGTGCCAGTGGCCACGTTGCTCACCTTGCTGTTGGCGATGATTGCACGCAGCCGACCGCCCCGCATCGTTTCGCGGCCCAGGATGACGGGCGCGCCCGGAAAGTGATTGCGTGTGAAGACGGCGGCGGCGGCCGCGTCGATGTCGCTGGCGAAGAGCGTCAGGTCTCGCGCAGTCGGCTTGAGACCAACATTGCGGCTGGCGCAACGAAAACCACGCGGGAAGACCGGCGTGGCCTGAAATGCGGGCAAGGTGGTGTCGGGCATCCGTGAAAGCTGAGGAAGCGCGACTCGGCGCGCCAGTTCGGCAACATCTGCACGCACGTCAACCCGCGTCGCACGGGGGTCGCACCATGGGCACAACCGGGCCGACGACGCGCTCTCCGCGAAGGCGGCGCGTCGTGTTGCGCTCGAGCAGCGCGTGAACGAGACCGTCATGACCGTCGTGCGCATCATCTCCGGGGCGGAACTGATCAGCGGTGCGACCCGCGCAACGAAGACCGGCGCGGCACGCTACACGGCGGATACATCCATCACACCACGCCGCCAGCAGGTAGCGGTGCGCCGCGTGTCGTCACAGATTCGCGCATCACGATTTGCGCTTCCTCCGGCCCCGATGTCCGTGCCGTCGCAACCATCGCTCCGCCCTTTCGACGTCGCCGTCGCGCTACGATTGCTTCTTGTGCCCGAGGAGCGCTACGAGCCGTTGTCCGAGGCGCTGGTGACCAGCACCAGTGCGGTGCACCGCTCGGTCGCGCGGTTGCAGTTGGCAGGTCTCTGCAAGCTCTCCAGTCGCACGATTGCTCGCCCCGCGCTACGGGAATTCTTGTTGCACGGCGCGCGCTACGCGTTTCCCGCCATGCACGGTCCCGAGCGACTGGGCATGCCCACCGCGTGGGCGCACGATGCGGTGGCGAGCATGTTCACCGACGGTCTGACTGTTCGACCGCTGGTCTGGGTCTCCGACACGGGTACGGTGCGCGCCGAGACGCTGGTGCCGCTCTTCGTCGGCGTACCGGCCGTTGCCGAACGCGATCCACGACTGTACGAATTGTTGGCCTGTGTGGACGCCATCCGGGCCGGCAGTGTACGTGAGCGTCGCGTGGTCGGCGATGCGCTGGGCGAACGCGTGCTCTGGGCGCCCACCGGCGCCTGAGACACTGCGCGCGGCGTGGGCGACGGCGAGAGCGCGAGCCGCGGGCCGCGAGACGCGTTGTGCGGTGCCCGGTGCGCTACGACAAACGCTCGACGGTACGCGCGGCCGCCTGCCAGGCGCTGAACCCGCCCACCATGTCCAGCACATCGGTGCGACCCAGTCGGTGGAGCAGGCTGGCCGCGATGGCTGAACGGGCGCCGCCCTGGCAATGCACCACGATCGGCGCGTCGGGCAAGCTAGCCAGTTCGTCGCTCAGGTCGCCGAGAGGCACGTTGGCGACCCCGGGCAGGTGACCGGCCAGCCACTCGCTGTGTCCGCGCACGTCGACGCCGTGCAGTGAGCCATCGCGCAGCCCATCGGCCATTGCCGTCGCGCCGACCTGCCCGATGGATCCTGCCTGGTATCCAGCGGACGTCCACGCCACCAGTGCCGTATCGGCATCGATCCAGCCGCGCACCCGATCGAGTCCGATCATGGCCAACTCGCGCGCGGCGTGACGCGCCATCTCCGCCGCTTGCGGGCCCGACGGTATGAGGAGGGTGAGGTCGACGTCGTACGGAACGACCCACCCCGCCCACGTCGAGAAGCTGCGCGACGGCGGCAACGAGATCGCGCCGGGCACATGTCGCTCCGCAAACGCGGCGGCGGGGCGAAGGTCGAGCAGCCACGCCCGCGCCGTTCCCAGCGGCACGATCGCTGCGGCAGGCAGTGCAGCCGGCGTTGGAAGGTGGCGGAGCACCGCGGGCCCTTCGCGATTGATCCGCTTCATCTGCGCGAAGTACGTGGGTGGCTCGGGCTGCCCTTCAAGGACCTCGCGCACGAAGTCGGCTTCGTCCGTCGTGCCCACGCCCCAGTTGGAGAGCTTCTCGTAGCCCACCGTACTCGAGGGGATGGCGCCCAGTGCCTTGCCGCAGGCGGAACCGGCGCCGTGTCCGGGCCACACTTGCAGATGGTCCGGGAGCGCGCGGAAACGCTCGAGTGACGCGAAGAGCGTGTGTGCCCCAGCCTGCATCGTGTTGGCGATCCCGGCCGCTTTCTCCAACAGATCGGGACGGCCAACATCGCCCACGAACACGAAATCGCCGGTGAGGATGCCGATGGGCCCCACCCCACTCGGCGTGTCCGTCACGACGAACGAGAGATGCTCCGGCGTGTGGCCGGGCGTGTGCATTACGTCGAGGTGGATGTTCCCCACGACGATGCGATCGCCGTCGTGCAGCAACCGCGCGCCGTCGCTGCTGGCGAAGGCGTACTGCCAGTCCGCGCCGCCTTCGGCGGACAGATGCATGTGCGCGCCGGTGCGCGCGACGAGTTCACGCGTGCCGGACACGAAATCGGCGTGAATGTGCGTTTCCGTGACGTCGGTAATGCGAAGCCCTTCGGCCAGCGCGGCCTCGACATACGGCTGCACATCGCGCAACGGGTCGATGACGATGGCATCGCCGGTGGCCTGGCAGCCAATGAGATAACTCGCCTGCGCGAGCGCCGGATCGTAGAACTGTCGGAGCAGCATGCGACGAATATACGCGCGTCGGGATGGGAAGACAGGCGGCGACGCGGATCATGCCAGCGGTGGAACGGCAGTGCTCGATACGGATATGCCGCGCGAGTCGACGAGTGGGTAGTGTATGTCCATGCCGTCCGCGTCCACGCTCAGCAAGCCGCCTGCCGGTGCCCGCACCACCCGCACGGGGTCCGGCGATCGACAAATCGTCGGTGGCGTGGTACTCGTGTTTCTCGTGTGCGCTGCGGTGCTCGCGTCCGTGAGCGTGATCGGCACAGTCCGCAGCTCGCGCGCCGAGACTGCGCTGCGCGGCACACTGGAGCGCGTGCACACACAGCAGCAGCAGTTCCGGCTGCTCAATCAGCGATTCGCAACCTGGGCGGAGCTTTCAACCGCCGGCGCCACGTTGCCGCGCAGTCAGCGCGTCGTCATATCCGACGCGGATGCATCACACTGGTTCCTTTCGGTGCGGGATCGCGCCGCTGGTGTGGTGTGCACAAGCACGGGCGAGCTCTTCGACGAGGGACCGTTCGAGCGGCCGCCGGTATGTCGCGAGGAGCGTCGCTGATTCGAGGGTAGCACTGGACGGAACGCGGTCACCTCCGTAATTCGCAGCGTGACCAGAAACCGTCTTCTCTCCGCGCTGCGTATTCGCGCCGCTGCCCTGTGCCTTGGCCTCTGCCTGTGCGCTGCCCCCCCCACGCTGCTTCCCGCGCAGGACTCCTCGGCCGCGCAGGATTCGTCCGCCGCGCGGACCGTATTGCGACCGGTGACGGTGACGGTCACCCGCGAAGCAGCGCGCAGCAGTCTCGATCTGCCGTTCGCCACGTCGCGCTTTTCTATCGAAGCGACACGTCCCGCGCAGCGTCGGTCGTCGATCAGCGAATTGCTCTTCGCCGTCCCGGGCGTGCAAGTGCAGGATCGGGGCAATCCGTCGCAGGACTCCCGTCTCGCCATTCGCGGGTTCGGCGCGCGCTCGGCTTTTGGTGTGCGTGGCGTCCGCGTGATGCGTGACGGCGTGCCCCTCACCTTGCCGGACGGACAGACGCCGACCGACTGGCTCGATCTCGAAAGTCTAGGCGGCGTGGAACTGGTGCGCGGCACGGCCGCGGCGCTGTACGGGAATGCGGCTGGCGGCGTGGTGGACTTTCGTTCGCGCGACCCGGGGACAACGCCCGCGTCGGCGGATGCCCGCGTGTGGGGTGGTGGCGGACTGCTGCGCGCCAGCGCGTTGGCTTCCGGTACGGTGCCGCGTGGTACCGGTGTCGTGCGCGATGCCAGGTGGCTGGCCTCGTTTACCCGGACGCAGGGCGACGGTGCGCGCCAGTGGGCGCGGCTCGAGGCGTCGAGTGTTTTTGCCCGCGCGCTGGCGACGGTCGCCGGCACACGACTGGAGGTGCAGGGCACGCACTACGACACGCCGCGCGCCGAGAACACCGGCGCGCTCACGGCAGCGGAGCTGGCGCGCGATCCCACGCTGCCCGATTCGCTCAACATCACGCGCCGTTCGCGGAAAGCCGTGCGCCAGTCGCAACTCGCGCTGCTCGCCTCGCGCGAAGGCCGCCACTACGACGTGGCCGCTACACTGTTCGGTGGTACGCGCTCGCTCGACAATCCGCTCCCTTTTGCGATTGTCGCGGTGGAGCGGGAGGTGCGGGGAGGTTCGCTGCGCGCGGGGTGGCGCACGGCGGGGCTGGCGTGGCCGCTCCGCCTTTCGGTGGGTGGCGACGCACAGCAGCAGGACGACGAACGGGTGAACTTCGAGAATTGCGCCGCCGTCGCGCCTTCCGTGCCGGTGACGGTGCGCTGTCCGCAGTCGGGTGCCGAGCGCGGCGCGTTACGCCTCGAACAGCGTGAGGAAGTCTCGGGCATGGGCGTCTATGCGCGCGCCGAGATCGAAGCGCCGCATCGTGTATTGCTGAGTGCGGCCGTGCGTAACGATCGCGTGCGTTTCAATGTGCGCGACCGCTTCATCACCGGCAGCAACGTCGACGACTCGGGCAACCGCACGTTGTCGGCGACCAGTCCGATGTTCGGCATTGTCTGGCGTGCCCGTCCGCTATTCTCGGTGTATGCCAATCTGGCCACGGCGTTCGAAACGCCGACCGTCACCGAACTCACCAATCAGGACAACGGCGCTGCGGGACTGAATCAGACACTCGCGCCGCAACGCACGCGCACCTCGGAAATCGGTGTAAACGGGTTCGCGGGCGGACGGGTGCGCTTCGAGCTGGCGGGCTTCAGCGCGCGCGTACAGGACGAACTCGTCCCTTTCGATGTGCCCAATGCGCCGGGGCGTCGCGCCTTTCGCAACGCCGGCCGCACCACGCGCGTGGGCATCGAGAGCAGTGCCCAACTCGCATTCCCGGTGGGTGATTTCGGCGCGGCGTATACGTGGTCACGCTTTCGCTTTGATCGCTATACTGTTGGCAGCGCCAGCTTCGCAGGCAATCGCATTCCGGGCGCGCCGGAGCACCAGCTGCAGGCGTTCGCCACGTTGCGTCGCGGCGCGCTCTTCACGACCGTTGAGGCCTCGGGCCTGTCGCGCGTAGCGGCGAACGATGCCGCCACGGTGTACTCCGCGGGGTACGCCGTGTGGAACTGGCGCGCGGGGCTGGCCACGATCCCCGCACCCCGCCGCCTCATGTTCGAGCCCGTCTTCGGTATCGATAATCTGTTCGACCGGCGCTACGCGTCCAGCGTGGTCGTGAATGCGACGCGCAACCGCTATTTCGAGCCCGGACTCGTACGCCGTGTGTATGTGGCGGTGCGCACCCGAGTCCGTTAGCGCGTTACCTCACTCGCACGGAGTCACGCGCCACTGCCGTTTGACTCGCTACTGATACTGGATGTACAACGGCCTCGGCGTCAGCGACAGCATGTCGGCGATGGTCATCAGCCGCGATCCGTTCCGCAGGTCGTTTTTGTAGAAGAGCTTGAAGCCCGTGAACTGCACCGGTTCGGCGTACACGTAGGCGGCGTACGAATCGCGCTTGAGACTTGGCGGACCCCAGCCGTCCATATGGATCACCACCTGCACCCGCGGATCGCGTTTGATCTTCGACGCATTGGTGAGCATCGGCTGAGTGAAACGATGCACGACCAGCACTTTAGGCGGCAGGTTCTTCGCCGCGACCAATTTCGCCAGCCAATCGATGGCCCAGTTCACGTCGGTGGCGTCGTAGCTGCCGATCTTGCGACCCGGCTTGACGCCGTTTTTCATTGCGAATTCCGGGTCCATGCCGAAGTGCACGTCGGGGCGCGAGAGAAACGTCTCGAGTCGCGGCAGCTCGTCCTGAATGGTCGAGTGTCCCACCTGCACGTCAAGAAAGAGCAACCCCTTGGTCTCCTGCGCCCAGCCATACACTTTCTCGATGAGTGCGTCGCCGTGACGCAGGCGATAGCGGCCGTCCTTGCCGCTGTCGCCCTGCGCCACCACGGCGATGAGATGCAGGGCCGGAACGACCGGCGTCGCGGGATCCGCCTTGCGCCACGCGCTCACTTCGCGCCCAAGACGCGCCAGCATGTCGCTCTTTTCGTATTCGCCGAGTGCGCCCATGCGCTTGGAGGACGGATGCCCGTAGTACGCGACGATACGCTGCACGGGCAGAATGCTCCCGGGCAGTGGCTTGGGACCGGGCACGGGCCAGGTCGGCACTGCCCGACCGGCGAGCGCGCGCGCGGCAGCCGACGTGCCGCCCGTTGGATACGCGTGTCGCGTCAGCGTGTCCGTGCTGTCACGTGGTGTGATCGTCGCACCCGGCTTCTTCCCGGGCTTCGCACCCGACTGTCCACCAGTATTCGACGCCGTGCCCTTGGTTTGCGACGTCTGCGCGCCGACGGCGCGACCGGTCGATAGAACGGATGCGCCAATTACGGCGAGGAGCAGCGGGACGAATGCACGCAGTCGACTCATGACACTCAGGGGATGGTGCGGTGACGATTCCCGGAACGCGCGGCGCGAATTGCGTGGAAACACGCGTCCGGAGCGGTATATTAGCGGAGTGACAGTGTGCGGATCTTCTTCCTCTTGCCCGCAACGACCATGCGCCAGCGCGACATCGACAGCATCATCGTAGAAACCATGTCCGATCACGATGGAATCCTCGGCTTCATCGGCTTCGATGATGATCGCCCGGTTTCGTTGTGGAGCTCGTATCACGCCGATCGCTGCGTGATTCGTTTGCGCCAGGCGCGCTCGCGAGTGCAGGTGGCCACGTGGGCGTTGAGTGATGTGACCACGCGCGGTGCCGTCAACTGTATTGAGAATGCGCAGTCCACTCTCGCAGCCGCGCACGTTGACCTCGCCGTGTGGGAAGCGCAGGCACGACGTCTCGAGGCCGCACGAGTCAAGGACTCGCACGCGCCGAAGATGTCACCGTTCGGGCAGTGAGCCCGAACGGCCTTCGTCGTCAGCGCACGCGCAACAGAAACGGCAGGCGCGCGTATGTCCCGCGCGGATCGTCATAGGACAACAGCAGTTGCAACTCGCGCGCCACGTCGCGTGCGAGGACATGGGCCGGATCCTTGCCGGCGAGCAGCTCGTCCGTCGCGCGCGTCCGGGCCAGACGCGAGACAGGTTCCGGGCGACGCTCGAACATCTCCGACAGCACCTCCGTGGACGACTTGGGGCGCGGATACTCGCGCACCTCGTAGTCGCCGGTGATCTTTGCCATGGTCGCGGCACTCTTGAGCGCCGCGTCGAGTCCGCCGATCGAATCGACCAGTCCGATCTGCATCGCCTGCACACCCGACCACACACGTCCGTCGGCAATCGCGCGTACCGAGTCCGTCGACAGCGTGCGCGCCGTCGCGACCCGGTCGAGAAACGCGCCGTAGATCGCATCGGTCGACCGCTGCAGCACCGCCATTTCGTCGGCCGAACGCGGCCGCGCAATGGAAAACAGATCGGCGTAACGACCGGTCTTCACCGTGTCGAAGGTCACGCCGTTCTTCTTGGCAAGCCCGGCGAGATTGGGCACGATGGAGAAGACGCCGATCGACCCGGTGATCGTGTTCGGCTGTGCGAAGACGCGCGACGCTGCCGTCGCGATCCAATAGCCGCCACTCGCGGCTACGGTGCCCATTGATACCACGACCGGCTTGCGGCGCGCGATCAGTGCCAACTCGCGCTGAATCCGCTCGGACGCGATGGCGCTGCCACCTGGGCTGTTCACCCGCAGCACGACGGCCTTGATCTTGGCATCAGCACGGATGCGCCGCAATTCGCGCGAAAGGCTTTCGCCGCCGATCTGTCCGGTGCCGCCGTTGCCGTCCACGATGTCGCCTTCGGCGTACACGATCGCCACCGCCTGACTGGCGCCGACGATCCGCTCACCCGCCACCGCCACCCGCGCATACTCCTCGAGCGAGACCTGCGGCAGGCTTGGCGTCGAGAACAGTTCGGTCGCACGCGACGCGTCCGACGCCGGTGCGACCTCGGTCGAGTCGGGGCGGTCCGCCTCCGCGCCTGTCCCCACCGACGCCATGCGCGCCATGCGCTGCAGATCGACCAGCACTTCATCGAAGTACGCAACGCGATCCACAAGCTTTGCCGCCTTCGCATCCGCGGGCAGGATGATCCCCTGCGCGTCCACCAGCGTTTGCAGCGCAACGGTATCGATGCCGCGACTCTCCGCGATGCCGCGCTTCACTTCGCGCCACATGTCGCCCAGATACGACTCCACCTGCAAGCGATTCTCCGGACTCATGTCCGTGCGCGTATACGGTTCCACCGCCGCCTTGAATCGGCCGACCCGACTGACCTGGATGCCGATGCCGTACTTCTCGAACAGACCGGCGAGGAACACCTGCTCCGACGACATGCCCGGCAGGATCAAGGCACCGAACGGATCAAGCGTAATAACACTCGCGGCCGACGCCACGTAGTAATCGCGCGTGTCCGGATTCACGAGGAACGCATGCACCGGCTTCTTCGTGCGGCGGAAGTCCGCAATGGCACCGCGGAACTCGCGCAGGGCGGCGTACCCGGAGCCGTAGTTGCCCGCCGAGATGCTGCCGCGCAACAGCACGCCGCTGATGCGATCGTCGTCCGCGGCGGTGCGCAACGCCGTCATCGCGGAACGCAGCGGAATCGAGTGCTCGCCGCCGGCGAGCAAGGCGTCGTCCAGAAAGGAGCGACGATCGGCTTCGGCGGGCCGGTCTGAGAGGACCTGCTCGAGATTGATCACGAGAATCGATCCGGTGCGCACCGTCGTCGGCGCGCTGCGCCCGGCCGCCGCGGCAAACCCGATGATCAGGACGAGCGCGCCTACGACGCACAAGGCGATGGTGACGAGATTCGCGGCGAGTGCCGTGAAGAACTGCTTCATTGATGGGCTCCGGAGTGCACGAGATGACCTCTGTGCAGTTTAGCACCGCGACTGCGCCGCGGGCGTCCGCGAACCTTCCTGGCGATCCCCCGTCGGATCACCGGCGGGACTAGAACATGACGGTACCGTCGCGAATTGGGCTTGCCACCCACTACTCGAAGGTCGAAATTACCACGAGCGGTCGGTGCGGTCGCCCGATCGTCCCCGCCCAGTCCCGAGGATGCTGATCATGCCCGTCTACAAGGCCCCGCTCGACGACATCCGCTTCCTGCTCAACGACGTGCACGACGTCGCCCAACTCGCGGCCCTGCCGGGCTACGAGGACGCCACGCCGGACATGATCGACGCCGTGCTTGAAGGCGGCGCCCGCATGTGCGAAGACGTCCTCTTCCCGATCAATCAGTCCGGCGACTTGGAAGGGGTGACGTTCGCAAACGGGGTCGTGACCACACCGAGCGGATTCAAGGAGGCGTACGCGCGCTACATCGAAGACGGTTGGACGGCTGTCGGCTCCGACAAGGCATATGGCGGGCAGGGGCTTCCCGAAGCAGTCCGCTTCGTCATGGAAGAGATGCTCTGCTCCGCCAATCTCTCGTTCTCCATGTATCCCGGTCTGTCCCACGGGGCCTGCAGCGCCCTGATCAGCCATGGATCGCAGGAGCTGAAGGATCGCTTCATGCCAAAACTGGTGGACGGCACGTGGGCCGGGACGATGTGCCTCACCGAAGCGCACGCCGGTACCGATCTCGGCATCATCACCACCAAGGCCGTCCCGGCCGGTGATGGCGCCTACCAGATCACCGGACAGAAAATCTTCATCTCGGCCGGCGATCACGATCTCACCGAAAACATCGTCCACCTGGTGCTGGCCAAACTCCCCGATGCGCCCAGTGGCACAAAGGGGATTTCGATGTTCCTGGTGCCCAAGTTCCTGCCCACCGACGAAGGCACGCCCGGCACGCGCAACGCTGTGCAGTGCGGGTCGATCGAGCACAAGATGGGAATCAAGGCGTCGGCCACCTGCGTGCTCAACTTCGACAACGCCACCGGCTGGATGGTCGGCGAACCGCACAAGGGGATGCGCGCCATGTTCGTCATGATGAATGGCGCACGCCTCGCGGTCGGCCTGCAGGGGCTCGGACTGGCCGAAGTCGCCTATCAGAACGCGCTGGCCTACGCCAAGGACCGGCTGCAGGGGCGCTCGCTGACCGGCCCGAAGAACCCGTCCGGTCCCGCAGACTCGATCATGGTGCACCCCGACGTCCGCAAAGGACTGCTGCGCATGAAGGCCTTCAACGAGGGGATGCGGTCGCTCGCCTATTGGGTGGGAATCCGCATCGATGTGGAGCAGAAGCACCCCGATCCCGCCAAGCGGGAAGAGGCGGAGGATCTCGTGGCGCTCATGACGCCGGTGCTCAAGGCGTTCCTTACGGACAAGGGCTTCGACAACACGAACACCGCCCTCCAGACGCTCGGCGGGCACGGCTACATCAGGGAGTATGGCATCGAGCAGTACGTGCGCGACGCGCGTATCGCGCAGATCTATGAAGGAACGAACGCCGTGCAGGCGCTCGACCTCGTCGGACGCAAGCTGCCCATGAAGGGGGGCGGGCTGGTGCGACGCTTCCTCGAGACGGTCAAGGCGGACATCGACGTGGCGATGGCCAATCCCGACTTCGAGGAGTTCGCCAAACCGCTCGCCGCGTCATTGTACCAGCTGCAAAAGGCGACGATGCTGCTGGCCGAGCGTGGCTTTGCCAATCCGGATGAGGCCGGAGCGGCGGCGACCGAGTATCTCCACCTGATGGGGTACGTGGCGGTCGGGTGGCAGTGGCTTCGCATGGTGACGGTCGCCACTGAACAGCTGACGGAAGGAAAGGGGAACAAGCGCTTCCGGCAGGCCAAGATCAAGACGGCCCGGTTCTATTTCGCCCGATTGCTTCCCGAGGCGGCGACACTGCTGGCCGCCATTCAGTCGGGTAGCGCGTCGATCATGGCGCTGAACGAGGACGAGTTCTGACCCAGCGTCACATGCGGCCAATGCCGCGTTAGTACCGGAAGTCTCAGGCGGCAGTCACGATCGTTACGTGGCTGCCGCCTTTCGCCGGTATGACGGCTCAACTTGCGAGGAATGTGTGCCGAAACCACTCTGCACACCTCTGCCCCCTCTTCATGTTTTTTCGCAAGCTCTCGCCAGAACCACGCCCCGCGTCCGAGCGAAGCAGCTCGAACGGCGCGACCGGTTCTCCGCAAATGAAGTCAATTCCAGCGGGCGCAGACGCTGCGTCGGTCACGCCGGTCGTGATCGTCTCCGCAACAGATGATGTCGGACTCGGGCTGGTGCTCGATGCGCTTGGCGGTGTGCTCACCGCGCTCGCCCGGTATCCGATTGACCTGCCGGACAAATCCGGCGAACAGAGCGCAGGGGAGATCTCGCTCTGGCACCGGCACGCCACGCTCGGGTACGCACTCGACGAGAAGACCTCGCAGAATGCCGTGGGCGTACTGGATCGCGACTGGGACGGAGTCGTCCGCGTGGTCACGGCGCAGCGTCGCGAGGAACACCGCTACGTCGAGTCGTCCATTACGGATTTGCGCGAAGCGCTGTGGGCCTGCGTCGAGACCGTACACAAGGCCGTGCACATCGACGAGAATTCGGACACGACCGCGCACGCGCACATGGAACGCGCACGCAACGCCCTCAAGCGCATGCAGACCGGGGCCATCAAGCAGGAAGTGCTCGGCGCGGTCGCCGCGATCGAGACCGCCTTACAGAGCCGCCGGGAACAGCAGCAGGAGCAGTATGTGTCGCTGGCAACGAAGCTTGATCGGCTGGGCCGTCAGCTCGAGGAAGCAAGGCGCGAGAGCACGACCGATCCGCTCACCGGCATCGGTAATCGCAAGCTGTTCGACATGATGGCGCCGCGTGCCGTGCAGATGTATTCGCTCGGTCGACAGCCTGTGGTCTTGCTCATGATCGATCTCGACAAGCTCAAGCTCGTTAACGACATGTACGGTCATCAGGCGGGGGACGCCGCGATCGCCACCCTCGGACGGGCGCTGTCCAAGGTCTTTCTGCGTCAGTCCGATGTGATCTGTCGCTACGGCGGGGACGAATTTTCCGCCATCCTTCACAACACCGATTGGAAGATGGCACAGACACTGGCACGTCGACTCCAGGAGCAGATCTCGGTCATGCCGTCGCCGCATCCGGCGATGGAGTTTCAGATCGGTGCATCGGTGGGGGTTGCGCAGCTCGATCCGTTCGAGGATACGGCCGAATGGATCGCCCGTGCCGACAAGGCACTGTATCGCGCCAAGCAAAACGGGCGTGATCGCGTCGCCATCGCGGAAAGTCTGTCGGTGAAGATCGCCTGACGGCTGCGTCAGCCGCCGACGGCGGATCCGCCGTCGTCGAAGCTTGCACGCAGTGCGTTCAGGATCACCGCCACGTCGATCGCTTCCTGGGCCAGCGCGCCCGCAATGGGCGTGAGAAGACCGGCGGCGGCGAAGGCCATGCCAATGAGACTGAGACCAAGTCCCACACCGATGCTCTGCCGCGCGATGCGCAGCGAGCGTCGCCCGATGCGCACGGCTTCGGCCACGCGCGACGGATCGTCGATCAGCAGCACGATGTCTGCCGCTTCGGCCACGACGCCGCCACCATGCCCCGCAAGTGCAACACCAACCGTCGCGGCAGACAGCGCCGGCGCGTCGTTGGTGCCGTCGCCGACCATCAAGACGCGATGCCCCGACGCCTCGAGCGCGCGCACGCGCGTGACCTTGTCTTCCGGTGAGAGATCGCCGGCGAACGTAGTGATCCCCACCGCCGCCGCCACGCGCGCCACGTTCTCCTGCTTGTCGCCGGAGAGCAACTGCGAGTCCGTGATGCCGAGCGAGCGCAGCGAGGCGAAAAAGGCGCCCAGATCGGCGCGCAACTCGTCCACGAACTCGATGCGCCCGACCGCGCCGTCCGATGTGCCGATGTACGCGCGCAGTCCGTCCGCGTTGGTGTCGAGCGCCTCCACACGAGCGGCCAGTGCTGGCAGTCGATCACGCACGTAGCCGGCCGAGCCCACGGCGACCACCGTTGAATCGATGCTCCCCCGTACGCCGCTGCCTGGCGTCTCCTCGAGATCGGTCGCCATGGGCAGCATCTCGTGCTGTTCGGTGGCCGCGCGCACGATGACACGCGCGAGCAGGTGCCCCGAACCCTGTTCCACCGCCGCGGCCAGCGCCAGCAATCGTGACGGTGGCGCGCCGTCGTCACTCACAATCTGCCGCATGCTCGGCTGACCGATGGTGAGCGTTCCCGTCTTGTCGAACACCGCCGTCGTGACGTGCGCCAATCCTTCCAGCGCACCACCGTTGCGCACGATGATGGAGCGCCGCGCGGCGCGGTTGATACCGCCAATGATCGCCACGGGCGCGGCGAGAATGAGCGGGCACGGTGTGGCAACCACCAGTACCGCGAGGACCCGCGTCCAATCGTGCGAAACGAACCACGCGACGGCGCACGCGGTGAGTGTGAGTGGGGTGAACCAAACCGCCCACCGGTCTGCCGTACGCTGCAACGGACTTTTGGACGCCTGTGCGCTGCGCACCAGATCCACGATCTTCGCGTACTGGCTGTCCTGCGACGTGCGGACGGCGCGTACGGTCAAAGCGCCCTCCTGATTGACACTTCCCGACATCAGTGCGGAACCTGCGATCACCCGCACCGGAACCGCCTCGCCGGTCAGACGCGCCGTGTCGAGATGCGACTTGCCGTCCACCACCACGCCGTCGCACGGCACCAACTCGCCCGGACGCACCACGAGGAGGTCGCCCGGTACGATGTCCGTCGCCGCGATGTCAGCGACTTTGCTGCCGGTGAGGCGATGTGCCGTGCGCGGCGCGTCCGCCTCGAGTGCGGCCACGGCGCTGGATGCTCGCGTTACTGCGTAGGCTTCGAGCGCTTCGCCGCCCGTCTGCATCAGCACCACCACGAGACCGGCTAAGGGCTGCCCCAGCGCGATGGCACCCGCGATGGCCAGCATGGCGACCACGTCGGCCGCGAAATTCCCCTGCAGCATGCCGCGGAACGTGCGCCACGAGACCGGCACCCCCGTGAGGATCAGTCCGGCGAGCCAGACCCGCTCGCGCCATTCGGACACATCGGGTGCGAGCGCCAACAGCGCGCCCGCCGCAAGAAACACGAATGCGGTGAGCGGCAGCCGCGGAATCGGGGAGAGACGCATGACTGGTAACATACCGCTCCGCGGTGCTAACCTCTCCCGCGGGTCGGGACTCGGCCTGTTTATCGCCAACGGCATTGGCGAAGCGCTCGGCGGCGAGGGCGCGGTGCGCAGCATGCTCGGCGCGGGGAGCGGGTTCCGGTTCTCGATCCCGTGAACGGAATAGTGGCCTACGTGAAGAGTCGCGTGCGCGCCGCTTCGGTGAGGGCGACGACGCCTGGGTGCAGCAGCTTCCGCTCCACGCTGATCGCGTAGAACCGTTCCCGCACTTCGGGCAGCCTCCCGATGATGCGTACGCCGTAGTGTTTACGGATCTGCGCCTCCACCACCGTGGGTGCGGCGAACAGTCCCATCCCTTCCTGTCCGAACACCTGCAGCAACGCCACGTCTTCGGCTTCGCAGGCGATGTCGGGGCGCACATCGTTGGCGATGAACCACGCGTCGAGTGAGCGTCGCAGCGCCGTATTCTCCGTTTGCAGTACGAAGGGCGCTCCGTCCAGCGATCGGGGGAAGCCGCGGCGATAGCGCCGGCTCAGCGAGTCCGTCCCGAAGATCGTGACACCGCACTCGCCGAGAAGATGATTGAAGATGCGCAACGGTGAAGCGGGCGAGATCGGTGCATCGGCAAGCACGAGGTCGATCGAATGCGTGGCCAGGTCCGGCAGCAGCCGTTCCGTCTTGTCGATGCGGCACACCAGACGGAAGGGGGGCGTGATCGCGAGCGCCGGCTGCAGCAGCCGCCAGGTGGTGAGCTTCGGCAGCGAGTCGGAAATGCCGACGACAAGGCGGGTCGGCATCTCGCCGCCACCGCGCGCAAGCGCCTGCGTCAACTCGCGTCCCGTGCGGAAAATCTCGTCCGCGTAGCGAAAGACCAGCTGGCCCGTTTCGGTCATCGCGAGCGATCGGCCGCGACGCTCGAACAGCGGCGCCCCGAGTGACTGCTCGAGCGTCTTGATTTGCGTGCTGATCGTCGGTTGGGTGAGATGCAGCACGCCCGTGGCGCGCGCGATGCTTCCTTCGCGTGCCACGACCCAGAAATAGAGCAGGTGCTGATAGTTGAGCGTGTTGAGCGTTGGCGTGTGCATGACGCGAGGGTGCCGTGTGGATTAATCGTGTGCACGCGACCGGCGCGCGACACCGGCCACACCGCGGCCTGCGCCACCGCCCGGGGCGTATCGGCGAGAGCAGGTTGGCTTGGAGCGTGCCAAGCGTCAGCGGGTTCGGAAGAGTGCGACGTCAAGCGCGCTGCACGCACGCGGGATCGTCAAACTTCGACCACAGGATCAACTTCGACAAGTTGAATGTTCAGCTCGTATGCATTGGTCCAGTCAATGTGTAAAGCAGGCCTGTCAGGAGGGCGTCCCTCGCCCGTCAACACGAAGGGCCACCCGCAGGCACTCCGCGGGTGGCCCTCTTTGCGCAGGTGCGCTGGTGCCTAGTGCTTCGCTTCGCCGGCCGGCGCGACTTCGCCCTCTTTGTGCTCGGCTGCCGCAGCGCCATGCTCGCCTCCGCCGGCCGCATCACGATCGCGGTAAACCTGCGCCGTCATCGGATCACGCGGGTGCGTGTACGTCCGGTCGTGGATCGAGTAGGCCGTGAAGAGCAGGCCGCAGGTGAGCAGCACCACCACGCCGGCGAAGCCCCAGCCCTGCTTGTTCGGATCGTACGCTGCACTCATCGGGATACTCCGTCGGGAAAGCACGTCCGGCGAGGTGCCGGCGGAAGGAGACTGAAGCCCGCTTGGGGCTCGAACCGCAAGGAAGGTAAGCAGGCTATCGGGATGCCGGTAGCACCGCGGCGTGCTTCTCTGCGGAAACACGATCGCGGACACGGTGCGCGGGCGACTACTCCTCGACGCGTGGACCGGGGTCGTTGGTCGGATCGACCAGCCGGGCGGGAACGATCGAGGCTTCACCATAACGCCCACGGATGCGGTCCAGTGCCCGGGTCAACGCGCGGTCTCGCTCGTGCTCCACCGGCTCATCGGCAGAGGGCGGCGCGGGAGGAGTCGGGAAGAGCGCCAATTGCGGTGGCGCGGGCGCGTCCTCGCCGAAATGTGACAGCGCAATGCCCAGCAACCGCACCCCCACGCGCCGGCGCTTCCGCAGCGCCCGCAGCAGGCTGCGAGCCGCCGTAGCCACCGACTGCTCGGATTCAATCGGATGCGCAAGTGTGCGCTGCGCGGAGCGCGTTCTGAAGTCAAGGTCGCGCAACTTCACGGTGATCGTTCGCGCATGCAGTCCCTGTTTGCGCAGGTCCGTCGCCACACGCACGGCCAGGCGCAACAACTCGCGCTCCACCACGTCATCGTCATGCAGGTCGCGCGCGAATGTTTCTTCGCGACTGACCTGCTTCTGCTGATCACGCGGTGCAACCACGCTGTCGTCGATGCCGCGCACGCGTCGATAGAGCGCCGCCCCGGTGCTGACACCGAGTCGCGTTTGCAACTGCTGCTGCGACCACGTCTGCGCCACGGCCACGGTCACCAGGCCCAATCCCTCGAGTTTGGCCGACAGCTTGGGGCCGACCATCGGGAGATCGGCAAGTTTGAAGCGCGCCAGAAACGTCGCCTCGTCGCCGGGCGCGACGCAGTGCACGCCGGTGGCACCGGTCCCGGGTTTCGGCTTGCCGACTTCGACGGCCATCTTGGCCACCAGCCGCGTGCTGCCACCACCGATGGACACGTTCAGCCCGGTGGAGTCGTGCACCGCCGTTCGAATGCGATGCGCGGTGGCATCGAGCGATTCGTGCCCGTAAAGCGCCTCGGTGCCCGCCATGTCGCAGTACCACTCGTCAATGCTCGACGCCTGCACCACGGGCGCGAACTGCGCGAGCACCTGCGCAATCTCGCGGCTGCGATGCGTGCACGCATGGCGGGGGACGGGTACACACATGGCCTGCGGACACAGTTGCAGCGCGCGGGCAATCGGCATCGCAGATCGCACACCAAAGGCCCTGCATTCGTACGAGGCGCTGCACACGACGCCTCGAGACCCGGGGCGACCGCCGACAATCAGCAGCGATGCGCGGCCGGCACCCTCCGGGTCCTCCAGGCGCGCGACCGCAACGAAGAACGCGTCGGCGTCCACCAGCAGGATGCGGTGCGGTGCAGGGACGTCGAGGGACGCAGTCGGGTTGGAGGGCAGGGCCATTGGCACGTATGTTGTTTCTGCAAAGTTATCGCCCGGCGTTTGAACTCTCTACTCACGCCGGGAGGGCGCAACCAGGAACGGCTACACCGCTCGCGGGCGGCTGGGGCCTTCGGGGGCGGTGTCGTACGCGGGACCGCGACCGCGCGCGGCGACCGGCCATCGCGTCTCCACCGCCTGATCGCGCACGCCCACGATTTCGTCGAAGAGATGCACCACGATGCAGACGTGATTGGGCACGATGCGCACCTGGTCGCCGAGGCGCGGGCGCCAATCCGTCTGGGAAAGGTCCAGCACTCCGTGCTCTTCGGACATACGCGACACCACCACGTCAGGACGATCGAGCAGCGCGCCAAAACCATCGCCTTCGGCACGCAGCGGCTCGCGACCGAGCGCCTTGGTGCCCGCGTCGACCACCGCCTGCCCGGGCACGGCGACGCTCACCACGGTCGCCAATACGGTGAGTGCGCAATCGTCCCAGTCGCACGCGCCGATGTTGGCGGTCGTGCGGTCGTTGTAAACGTACGTGCCGGGTCGCACCTCGGTCACGCCTGACACTTCGTGCATGCGCCACGAGGCAGGGGTGGATCCGCCGCTCACCACACCCGGCGGGAGTCCTGCATCCTCAAGTGCGGTGACGTAGCGCGCGAGATCGCTGCTGAGCGTGGACAACGACGACTGCTGCTGCGTCACCGCGTCGCGGATGTGGCCGGGGTAGAACATCAAGCCGGCGAATCGAAGTGCGGACATCTCGTGAATCTGCCTTGCCAGCGCCACCGCCTTCTCCGGGGACGCCACGCCGACGCGATGCATGCCGAGATCCGCTTCGACCAACACGTCGATCTCTCGCCGGCCGAGTTTGGCCGCCAGCGCGAGCGCCTGTAGCGCGGCGCCATCGTCGGCGGCCACGGTGATGCGCACGTCCTTGGGCAGTCGTGCCATGCGCTCGAGTCGCGCCGACCCCACGGGCGGGTAGGCCAGCAGCAGATCGTCGCACGTATCCGACATCACTTCCGCTTCGCGCAACGTGGCGCACGTGAGTCCGACCGCGCCGAGTCGCAGCTGTTCGGCGGCAATGCGCGGTGACTTGTGCGTCTTCACGTGCGGGCGCAGCCTGAGCCCGTGCAGGGTGGCGTATGCCGCCATCCGGTCCAGATTGAACGACAACCGATCGAGATCCACGATCGGCACCGGCGTCTCGAGTTGTTCGAGGTACGTCGCCATCCCGCCTCCCACCTGTGAGCCTGCACGATGAGCACGAGCGATCGCCACTGGACCCCTGTGACCCTGCCCGATCTTCCTCCGCCCGCGGGAGCCTACTCCCCGGGGGTGCGTGCCGGCAACCTGTACTTCGTATCAGGACAGACGCCGCGCGATCCCGCGACGGGGCAAATCGTCGGAACCACGATCGAGGAACAGACACGTCTCACCTTCGCCAACGTGGAACGCGTCCTCGCGGCGGGCGGGGCGGCCTTCTCGGACGTGGTCAGCGTGACGATCTATCTGGTGGACGAAGACGATTGGGGCGTCGTCAACGAGCTCTACAAAAGCGTCTTCTCGGCGCCGTACCCGACACGCGCCGTGGTGGGCGTTTCGCTCCGCGGCATCCTCGTGGAGATCTCGGCCATCGCGTACCTGCCGTGAGCGATACCGGCGCCGCGTTCGACGACGGCTCCATCCGCACCCACGCGCGACAGACCACCCGCACGGCGCGCTATGCCGTGCTTGGCGCGGACGCGGAAGGCGCCTCGCACGTGTGGTTTGCGCTGCATGGATATGGGCAGCTGGCCGCGCGGTTTCTGCGCCCGTTCGTGGGCGTCGTGCCAGACGACACCTGCGTGGTGGCGCCGGAAGCGTTGTCGCGCTTCTATCTCGAGTCGCCGCGGGCCGACGGCTCGCATTTGCAGCGCATCGGCGCGTCGTGGCTCACGCGGGAAGCGCGTGAACTGGAGATCGCCGACGCCCTGCGCTGGCTCGCGCAGGTGCACGACGAGGTCGTGGAGCGTGCCACACTCGGCATGGGCGCACCGCCGACGGTCAATCTGCTTGGCTTCTCGCAGGGCGTGGCGACGACGATGCGATGGATCGCGCACGGCGGCGTATCACCGGCGCAACTCGTGCTCTGGGCCGGCGGTCTCGCGCACGACCTGGAGATGGCACGTCTACGGGCGCCGCTGGCTCACACGCGCGTGACGATGGTCTCGGGCACGTCGGATCATTTTGCGACTGCCGAGGCGCAGGGGCGGGTACGTGGTGAACTGGACCAGCTCGGTGTGCCGATCGAGCAGATCACGTTCGAGGGCGCCCATCAGCTTGATGCGCGCGTGTTGCGCAGGCTGCTTGCGCCGGATGGCGTAGTGGCGCGGGTGACGGGTGCCTGATCGCGCTTTAGCGGTGCTGCTGCATGGCGGTGCGGTCGCGTGGCGCCGTGAACTACGGGCGGCGTTGCTATCGCGCGCGCGACGGAACGGCGCGGAAACGTCGTCGCTCGTGGTGCTGCTGTCGTGGCAGGAGGCGGAGGCCGCGAAGTGGTTGGCCGATCCGCGGCTGGTGCTGGTGGTAACCGCAGACGATGCACAGATGCGGAAGACAGTTGCCGCAGTTGCACCTGCCGTCGCCGTCCGGTGGATTCCTCGCACGGCCGATCTGCCGCCGACGCTGGCGCTCGTCGAGGAGATCCTGCAGCGCTTACGGCAGCAGGGCGCCGTCGTACCCTGACCCGTTGCCGTCACGGCCGTCGCTGCCGTCGAGATCATCGGCAGCATTGAGACCGTCTTTGCCGTCAAAGATCGCGTAGCCTTCGCCGCGCACCGTACGCAGGTCGATCATGCTGCCGGCGTCCCGCAGCCGCTTCCGCAATTGTGCGACGTGCACGTCCACCACGTTCGAACCGGGATCGAACTGCAGATTCCATACGTTCGCGACCAGCTCCGATCGCAGCACGGTCCGGTGAGCACTGAGCACGAGGTACTCCAGCAGTGCGTACTGTCGCGCGGTGAGCGACAACGGCACTCCATCGCTGGTGACGCGGTGCGCAATGCGATCGAGCTCGAGTGATCCGATGCGCAGGCTTTCGTGGGTGCGCTTCGTGTTGCGTCGGATCGCCGCCCGAATCCGTGCTGCGAGAAGGGCTCCGTCCACCGGTGTTTCAATCACGTCGTCTGCGCCACCGTCGAGCGCACGAACGGCATGCTCCACCGACTCGCGAGCGCAATACGCCAACACCGGTGTGATGGTCCCGGCGCTGCGCATCTGCTCGATGAGCGCGAGCACGCCGTCGAACCCGTGCAGGGTGCTGATCAATACCGCGGCAACGCGTCGATCACGCGCACGATGATGCGCCACCGCCACGTCCGTCTCGACGTCGATCGTATACGCGCCAATACTGGTCAGCGCACGACGCACAAGCTCGACACCGAACGCGTCGGCGTCGACCACCAGAATACGCATAACTGTCAGATGGGAGATACCGAATTCGATCTCGGGCGACAGCGCCGTTGTATCGGCTGATTGCGGTATCCGGCAACAGCAAAGCTGGCCGAGCGCTTGTCCACATTGTCAAACGCCGTGGCAACTACTGTCCCGTAGATGCATATTGCGCGCCCAATCTGCAAATGAAATGATATTCATTGGCCGACTGGACATGGGTGTCAGCCGTCGCCTTTCAGTCGCCGAATGGCCCTGCGATCGTGTTTGCCGGGGCGGCTTTCTCCGTACGCGAACGCCGTCGGCATAGCGCGCAACTGCTCCTGTAACAGCGCACGCCGACGCCGGCTTTCCTCGGATTCTTCGTACAACCCCTGCGCAACTTGCGCCGAGCCGCGCCGCGCCGCGATCCCGGTGACGACAAGTTGCCACTCCATCGCGCCATTCCGAAGCCGGATTCGGTCGCTCGCCTTGATGAGCTTTGATCGTTTGGCGCGCTCCTCGTTCACATCGACTTTGCCACCGTCGATCGCTTCGGCCGCCAGCACGCGCGTCTTGAAGAATCGGGCCGCCCACAGCCACTTGTCGAGGCGCGCCGTACCCGAGGGCGCCTCGTCGTCATCCTCATCGACTGCAACGGGCGGCGGTCCGTGGCGCTTGCTCACCCGCGGTCGACCGCGGGCAGATCGTCATCGTCCACGTCATCATCGTCGTCCGATGGATCGTCCGCATCGCTATCGTCGGCGGCGTGCAAGGAGTCGTCACCGTTCACCGATTGCCCGTGCGGATTGTCAGACGCCCCCACCACACTCTCCGACGCAAGCCCATTCGTGGTCGCCCGCGCCTCAGCGGCCTGCACCTCGCGAATGCGCGTCGCCGCACCGACGTACACCGCGCGCACGGCGGCCGACGACGGCTCCTGCGAGGCCCGATGCTCAAGAAGCGGAAGCAGCGCGACAATCGACGCCAACGAATGAGCGGCATCGAACGATTCGGACACGGAATCGATCATCTCCACCACGGCGTCGCAGGCCAGCGCCATCCGGTGCGAGGTCGCCGCGTCCGGGCCCGGCGTCGGGGCGGCACTCTTGCGCGCGACCGCGGACAGGGAGGTCGCGCGCTGATAAAGCGCGGCCGAATCGGCGCGAAACCGGTCGAGGAGATAGGCGCGGGCGGAGAGCGGCATACCGGAATCTGTCAGCTGATGTCGGTCCGTGCGACGCCCAATTCTTCACGCGCCGCGCGCCATGCCTCGGTCCAAGCCTGCCCCACAACCAACGGGGCGATCCCCAATCGCGCGCAGCGGGATCGCAGGTCCTCCCACCAGCCATACTCCATCGCGTCGACAATGTCGACCAGAGCGCCAAGCGGCTGTTGCCGATCGAGCAGGGCATCCTGGAGCATCGGCGACAGATCCAGCTGGGCGACGATTTGAACGGGTGGCAGACCCAGCGCGAACTCCAGCACCGAAAGCAGGCCAGCCAGCGCGCGCGCGCGGGGATGAGGCGCCTCGTCCAGCGCGGCGCCCACGCGCTCGCAGATCCTCGCACGGCGCAACGCGGCATGAGCCAACTCCGGGTCGTGCGCCGCCTCGCCGAGCAGCTGCGCGGTCACGCCCACGAGCTGCTCCAGTACCGCGTCCCGCCCAAGCAGATTCAACGCGTGCTCGACCGAGCGCGGACCGCGCGCGCCAAAGGACGCCGAGCGAATACTGCGGAGCATCCACGCCGACAGGGTCGGTTCGTCGCGCACGAAGTCGTCGAAGGCCGCATTGGGCGGCCGACCGTCGGCGTAAGAGGCCAGCAGACTGATCGAGCGCAGCGCGGTCGCCTGCGCGTTCCGGTCTACCGGCGTGGACGCGGCGCGGGTCAGCATTCGCCCCGTGTAGAGCGGTGCCCCGATCGCGACGACGCGCCGCCGCGTAACGCGGTCATCGACGCCGCGCACAAGCGGGCGGAGCCCGGCCTCGAGCAGCACGCGCACACGGCTCTCCAGGAGGGCGGCCGATGATCGCCGCGCGTCGAGTGTGATCGTCGCTCCCATCAGTGAAGGCGGCAGCGGCTCTCTGTCGGGGAAGCCCTCCAGCGCGAACTGGAAGCCGGCACCGATCAGCCGATCGACGGCCTTGCGGGTCGGCGCGTCGTCCAGCGCGTCGGTCGCCAGCAGCCAGACGGCATCGAGCGACGCAAAACGCGACAGCGATCCATCGCGCACGAGCAACGGCGTCACGGGCACGATCAACCCGCGCCCCGCCATGCGCGACAGAACCGTGACAACATCGAGCGTACCGCGCGCGTCCTCGTCCGGCGTACCGGTCACGCCGCGATCATTGCTGGGGCACGCGGAGACGCTGTAGCCCACGACACGTTCCCTGCGGTCGCGAATGGGCAGGAGCGTGGTCAGCATCCCGTCAGACCGGTGGCGGCAGCGGGTGCGGAACCTCGGTGGCGGGTCGCGCCATGACCGCGTTCAAATATGCCGGCTCCCCAGTCACGTCGCGGATGACGTACGGTGCAAGCCATGCCGGCACCTCGGCTGTTTCGTGCTCCTGCGTAAGCTCCACTTCGGCCAGCACCAATTCGCGGTCGAGGAACACGTCGATCTCCCACCGGCGATCGCCGTGCCGCACCACATGGCGACGCTTCGCGATGCGCGCGGAGACCGTCATCGGCCAGAGTGCTTCGAACAGAGCGCGCTCCGTGTCCTCTTCGATCTCGATGCGTGCCTGCGCGGGGCCGAGCTTGATGGTGCGCGTGAAACGTTCGCGGCCGTCGGGGGCGATTGCGTGGCGCAACCGCTCACGGAGCGTGGTGCCCGGAATCCACCCTTGTGCAATCTCCGTGGGAGACACCCCGGCGGCCTCGGGCGGGCAGGCGCTGAGCAGATACTTGCGCTCGAACTCCATGGGCAGCGATTCGACCGCGGGTTCACGCTGCGCCGCCGACAGTGTCCGAAGCGCGGCGGCCGCCGCCATCTGGGCGCGTGCCACCAGCTCGTGATCGGCGGCCCAGCCACCTAAAAACGCCTCCTGATGCGCCAGGGCGACGCCGTCGAGTGCGTAGGCCAGCGCGTCGCTGCTTTCGTAGCGCGCCTGCGCCGCTAACACCGCCGCGTCGCGCATGGCGCCCAACAAATCCTGACCGCGGGTGGCCATGCTATACCACGCGCCGATCGCGGCGTGCGCCGTGGTGTGCGGCGCCAGCACGGCGCGCTGCCGCTTGAGCTGAATGCGCAGATGGTGCAGCGCGGCCGGGAGGGCTTCGGCATCGAGCGCGCCCAGTGCATCGAGCTCCTCGCGCACGCGTGTCACGCCCGCTTCCAGCCGCGTAGCAAGATGATCGGCGAAGGCGAGCTGCGCGGCGCTTTCGCCGACGCGCACGGTGGTACGATACCCGGACAGATCCTCCGCAAATCGCTCGACGATCGGGTCCAGATGCCGCCGCATCGCGACTGAGACACGACGACGGCGCACGTCCACCCCCTCCGAAAGTCGGGCGCGCGCGCCGTTCGCCTGCTCACGCGCCTCGGCGGGCAGGCTGTCCGACTCCGCCTCGAGCCAATCGTGCTGTACATCCGCGTCGCGCGCGACGTTCGTGGCACGCTGCAGTCGATCCAACGAGCGCAACGCGCGTCGCACGTGACTGCCCTGCAGCAAATCGCGGTGCTCCTTGCACGACGCGCGCAGACGGCGCAACGCGACACGCGCGCGGTGCAACGCCGCCACCGCCTCGCGGTGCCGATCCTCCGGCGCGGAGGACAGCAGCTCGCCGTCCTGTAAGGCGTGCGACCACTCGCCGCGCGCCTGCTGCAGCTGCAGCAGCCAATGCAATGTCACGATGCGCGCACCTTCCACTGCCGGGCGGAGCAACACGCCCGGCAGCAGCCGGTTCACCTCATCTGCCGTCAATGTCGCGTCAGCGGTCACGTATCGTCACTCGCATCCACAAAGACTTCCGCCGAACCATCCTGATGGTACGTCACCGAAACGTGCCACGGACGGCAGCAGACCTGACAATCCTCGATGTAATCCTGCTGCGACCCGGACCCCGGATCAAGCGCGATCTCGACCGACTCGCCGCAGTACGGGCAGTTGACCTCACTCGACCGATCCGCCACGCCATCGCCCAACGGAAACTCGTCCTCCAGCAGTCCGTCGTCGTCGGCATCGTCCAGATCGTCCGGAAGCGTCCATTCGTCCTCGTCACTCATGCTTGCACCCCAAGGGGATATCTCACGACGGGAGTTTACCTCGACGGCGTGAGGATCGCACGGTCACCCGTTGCCACTGCCAGCGCGCCGCGGGCACTGGCCACCTTCGCTTCGAGCGCGGCCAGCTTCACCGACTCGTCCAGCACGAGCCGCTCCCGCAGGTTGACGATGAGCAAGGTACTTTCTCCGTTCTCGTAGCGGATCTGCTCGGCGTCACGCAGCAATAGCGCATTGCGCACGTTGTTCGTTTGCAAGGTGAGCAAGCGTTCGATATTCGCGAGGTCGAAAATGGCCGCCCGCGCGTCGAATTCCACATCACGTCGGACGCGATCCAGCTCGAGCCGCTGAAACTCGAGCCGCTGCCCTGCTGCCGAAAATCGTCCCGATTCCTTGAGGAAGAGCAGGGGCGTCTTGATGCTGAGTCCGGCTTTGTAGTTGTTGTCCAAGCGCTCGTCATCGAAAAACGGCTCGTCGATCTCGCGTTCGCTGATCCCGTAGAGCTTGGCTTCCGCGGCGGGAAGCAGCCCCTGGGTCGTGAACAATCGCTGCGCCTGTGCCTGACGCACACGCGCCTGCACCTTGAGCAGATCCGGATTGCGCCGCGTAGCGATATCCAGCAGTGACGCAAGCTGCGTGGAGTCGATGCCACCGCGCGCGATCCCGTCGAGCACGGGCTTGGCACTGTCCGGCAGCGCGGCGGGACGGCCGGCATCGTCCCACAGATATGCCGTTACGCCAAGCGTGGCGATATAGAACGACGCCTCCGCCTCGAAGCGCGAAACCTGGCGCCGTTGCAGCTCGAGAAGCGCCTCGACGATATCGATCGGCGCGCTCTCGCCGTTGGTGACGCGACGCCGCACCCCTTGCAGGCGGAACTCGGCCAGCGCTTCGCCTTCCTGACTGATCGCGCGACGACGCCAGGCTTCGTACCACGCGCCGTAATCCTTGGCGGCGCTGAACAGCAGCTTGTTGAGGATCGAGACCTGATCGGCTTCTCCCGCGTCACGGGCGGCGCGTGCCTGCGTGAGCGCATTGCGCCGCTCGTCCGTGACGATCCGCTGGCCGAGCGGAATGCTCATGCCCGCCGAAAATGTGCCGTCGCCGATGGTACGGCGATCGGGGTTGATGAAGCGTCCGAGCGTGCGATCGAAGGCCAGCGTGACATCGGCACCGATCGGCAGCGGAATCTTCATCTGCCCTTCGAAGTAGTTGTAGTACGTCGTTCCGTCGAACTTCTTCTGATCCCACGTGGCGGAGACGGTGGGGTCGAAGGCGCCCCACGCGGTGCGCAATTCACTGCGCGCCTGCGCGGCGACGAGCTTAGCCTGCTGCGCCACCGGATGTTCGCGCAGGATGACGTCGAGAAACGTGGGAAAACTGAACGGCACGCCGCTCGTGTCCACCCGCGCGCCGAACAGCGCCGCTGTGGGCACGACGACGCTGTCGCGGACGATGCGTTCCTGCGCGGCGAGCGACATCTGCGGCAGAAACGCGATCGCGGCACTGAGCACCATGGCACGCGCCCGGCAGCGCGGTCGCCTAGTGCGGAGCCCAGTGCTGCATACGGAGCTCATCATTTCTTGCCGCCGCCACTACTGCCCGACTTGTCGCCGGCCACTTCGGTGCCTGGCAACGCGTCGTTCGGGTTGATCGAGAGCGGGAAGCCGTTGAGCGTTCGCCAGATCTCCCAGCCGACGGTGACGTTGTCGAGCATCGCCCATCCCTGCGCGCCGGTCCCAAGGCGCAACTGGGCGGGCCAGTTGGCGTCATGCGTGGTGTCCGGCGTCAGCAGCACGCGGAACTGGCCCGTCGGGCTCGGGAACTGGTCAATCACGGCGACGCGTGCGCCAAACGTGCCCACGGCAACCTGCGGCCAGCCGGAGATCTGCAACGCGGGCCACCCGTCGAAGAAGACGCGCACGTGACGGCCGGGACGCAGCAGGGCCACGTCCATCGGCTTGACGAACAGCTCTACGGCCTTGGTCGGACGCGCGGGCTGCAGCGTGATGATCGGTTCGCCTGCCTTGACGATCTCGCCCTGCCCGGCGCGACGCGCCCGCACCACGTAGCCGTCCTGCGGTGCTTCGATGAGATAGAACCCGTTGCGAATGGCCAGCGAGCCCACCTTGTCTTTCAGCTTCGCCACCTCAGACTGCCCTTCGCTCACTTCGGCGAGCGTCGCGGCGCGATCTGAGCGCGCCTTGGAGACCTTCTCGCCGTACTCCGCCGGAATACTGCGCAGCTCGGTTTCCGTGATCGCAAGCGTCTGCTGCTTTTCCACGAGCTTGGCCGCCGCCGACTGCACGCGCACCTGGAACGACTGCAGTTCGTTGACTGACACCAGACCGAGGGTGTCGCGGAACAGGCGCTCACGACGACGCAACTGGTCGCGCGCCACCGAGTCCTCGAGTGCGGCCTGGCGCACTTCGGCGCGATATTGCTCGATCTTGTTCTGCGTCTGCTGCAGCTTGAACTCGCGTTGCGCCTCCAGCTGCGCAATCTGCGCGGTCAGCGCCGTGGCCTTGTTCCGCTTTTCACCGATCGCCGATTCCTTGGCGCGCTGCTGCTCGCGCGTCAGCGGCAGCACGTTCGGATTCAAGTACTCTTCCTTGATCTCCGAGAGGCGCGCGATGGAATCGCCCTTCTTCACGTACTGTCCTTCCTGAACGAACCACGCTTCAATGCGCCCATCGATACGCGTGGTCAACTCCTGCGGCCGGTCGGACGGATTGAGGGCGGTGACGATCCCCGCGCCCTGCACATTCTGCTGCCAGGGGAGGAACATGATGAGGATGATGACGAGCAGCAGGCCGATCATCCATCGTGAGATGATGCGCGAGGAGTCCACCCGACCCAGCAGGGCGGTTGTCTCGAGTGGCAGGTTCTTCAGCTCCCGCTCGATGTCGAGATCTGTGCTGCGAGCGCTGGTGCTGTGTGTCGGGGACGCCATGATCAGACCTTCTCGGCGATGATCGCGTCATGCAACAACGTGCGGCACAGCGGATCGTGGCGTAGCAGGTCGAAGCGCCCCTCTTTGATCAGGCGTCCCTCGTCCATCACCAGGACACGGTCGAAGGCCGAGAGCAGCTGTGGATCGTTGGAGACGGCCAGTACCGTCCACGGGCGGCGGCGGTCGGTGAGCACGCTGAGGATGAGACTGCGCGAGGTTGCATCGAGGTTCTGGAAGAAGTCGTCGAGCACGATGAGCCGCGGGCGCCCCGCGATGCCCTGCGCGATGAGCATCTTGTTGGCGAGATGCGTCGGCAGGTTGCGCCCGCCGTTCGTCAGCTCGGTTTGTATGCCGTCAGGCAACTGCTGCACTTCCTCGGTGACCTGCAGGTCGTCGAGGGCGGCGCGCACGTCCATCGGCGTGATGTGCGCACGTCCAACGCTGATGTTCTCTTCGACGGTGCCGTCGAAGAGATCCGTCCATGAAAGCATCTGCCCGACGCGCGCGCGCACGGCCGGTCGGTCGAGATCGCGCAACGTCACGCCGTCGTAGCGGATGGTACCGTCGTACTCGTCCATCAAGCCGCCAAGGAGCTGCAGCAGCGTGGAGCGTCCCGAGCCGTCGAAGCCCATGATCGCCACGCGTTCGCCAGGTTGGATGGACACGGACACATCTTGCACGGTGGGGTGTGGTGCGCTGGAATAGCGGAAGCGCAGATCCCGGGCTTCCAGCGCCACGCCGGTGCTGACATCGCTGGAGGGCGCGAGACCGCCGCGTGGCTCAAGCGGGATGTCAGCGACGTGGCCGGCCTTATCGACTGACGTGAGGATGTCGTACACCGTGGAGAGACTCGTGATCAATTTCTCGACGCCGACCAGCACGGTGACGATGACGATCTCCGCACCGACGAACTGGCCGAGCAACAGCTGGTTGGTTTGCACGAGTGTCGCGCCGAGGATGAGCACCGCAGCCGTGATGAAGGTCTTGAACCCGATCATCGCCACGGTCTGCTTCACCAGCACGGCGAAGTGCTTGCGACGGTACTTGAGGTAGCCGGTGACAACGTCGTCCATGCGCTCCACCGGCAGCGTGGAATCGCCCGCAAACTTGAAAGCATGAAAGGCGCGAGCCAACTCTTCAAGCCAATGGACCGCCTTGTACTTGTACTTGGATTCGTTGATCGATGTTTCGAGCCCTTCAGGTCCCGTCCAGCGGATGATGAGGAACAAGGCCGTGGTAACCACCACGGCAAAGACCGAGAACCATGGGCTGTACACGGTCAGCAGGATGAGACTGAAGAGAATGGTCAGCAGTGCCGTCGGCACGTCGAGCAGGATCTTTTGCACGCCCTTCTGGATGGCCGGGGCTTCGAAGAGCCGGTTCATCTGTTCGGGCAGATTAAAGGCCAGCGAGGCACTGTAGCGCATACGCGGCACGCGGAAGGCAAACTCCAGCGCCATGCGCGCAAAGACGCGCTGCTGGATGCGTTCCACCACGCGCATCAGCGCGATCTGAATGATGCCGGCAACGATCGTGCCGAGGACGACGAAGGTGATGAGCACGATGACCGGCTGCAAAAAGAGTCGCCCTTGCACGAGCTGCACGATGCCGCCGACCGCGAGCGGCAGGATGAGACTCAGTCCGCCAGAGAGCGTCGCGTAAAAGAAGATCGTCAGGATTTCGCGTCGCTCTCGGGCGAAGAGCGCCATCGTGCGCTCGACCGGTGTTCGGTGTTCGGGAGCATCCTCATGTGGATGCGAGCCGACCGGGCTATGCGGACGGCTTTCCGGCAATATGCTTACCGCCGCGCGCAACGAAAGCGGTGCCAACGCGGCCGTGGCGCCGCTGGCGCCGAGCTGCCGCCACACCGCGTCGGCGAGCTCCGCGGCCGAGCCGGTGAGCGTTTCTTCCGTGCCGTTGCGCCGCACGACGATCGCCTCGACAACCTTCTCGGCTGTGGTGTGCAGGACGATCGCATCGGCGGCCGTGGCGTGCAGGAGCACGAGCGGCGTGGTGCGCTCGCGCACCGCCGCCCGAAGCACGTCGTGTGAAAGCTCCCGATCGAGATAGCCGATATCTACCGCTCCACCAATGGAGCGGATACGCGCCGCGAGGGGTGCTGCCGGATCGATCTGTCGGGTGAGCACGCGCCAGCGGGACTGATCCACCTCCAGACCGAGCGCACTGCTGACCAATTGGTTGATGCGAGTGGCCTGAACCGACATGGCGTAAGTTGCTGAAGGGTGCGAACGGCGGTGCCCCGGGGGGCATCCGTCGTGGATGCGTTGACGTGGAGACGTGGATGAAACTCGTTCCTGCGTTCGCCGAGGCGCAGGGGCGTGTCCGTGCCGACAACGCGGCGCTTGTCGGAGCGCGCGGGCCTCGGCGTAAGCACGAGGCACCAACACCAGCGACGGTCCCGCACGATCGAAGCTCAGCACAGTGAAACACCGGACGCTGCATCCGGTGTCGTGCGCGGGCCAATCGGTCTGCTAGGCGAGACTTGGCGGCGCACGCGTGGGCGCGTGCGCCCCGCGTTGGCGCGCGGGCTGCTGCGCGCGGGGAATACGGCGGATCGGCGTGTCGTGCAGCCAGAGGGGCGGGTCCCCCATCCACAGGTCCGGCAGCGCAACCGTCTGCGCGCGGGGGAGCAGCGTCCGCAACGTACGCAACGAGCGCCGACTCGTGGACCGACGCCACATCCGCTTCGTCAACGGCGCCTGTCCGTCATCTTGACCGGTGACGTACGCCGTCGGGGACTGGAGGAACAGCGGTGCTGTGGCAACCCAACGTCGTGATCCCGCGGATGTCCCACTGAGCAGCGGACGTACCGCTGCGCCAATCATGACCACGCATAAAAACACCCCGGCGCAAAGCGCGAGGGTGCACAGTCGGCTCAGCCGGCGGATCGCGTCGCGAATCATAGCAGAATGCATAAATACGATGCAAGCAGTCGGGATTCAAGTGTGTGGGGTGAAGGGGACGAGCGATGGGACAGAGGAGCTTCGTGACTGGTCCTTGATTCCTGTGGGTGGTGACACCTTTTCCGAACGCCCGCGTACAAGGGAAAAGATGCCGACGTGTAGGGATTTCGTGACACGCGTTCTCCTGTCGGAGTAGTGCAAGCGTAGCTGAATACAGATGTCTCCTCATCAATCCGGAAGCATAATGCGGCGTTTCCTTTCGTATCCCGACCGCACGTCGGGTGCTCATTTCGCGACCGTTGCGCGGCGCGCTGCCGCGCTGGCCAGCGCCGCCATGCTTGCGGCGCCGACTGCCGCGCAGGCCCAGTCGGCGCGCCCGCTGACGGGGCGCCTCTCCGGCGCCGTGCAGCTACAAGTATCAGAACCGCGCGGTGATTTCGCGCAGAACACCGGAAACGGTTTCGGAGTCAATGGCTCGCTTATCGCCGCGTTCGACCCGCAGGCGATCGCCACTTGGCGGCTGGATGCCGGGTTCCTCACGTACGGGAATGAGCGGCGTCGGATCCCGCTCGCCGGCACTGGTGGACTGGTGCAGCTTGACCTGCGCACATCCAACAACATCTTCACCCTCGTCACCGGCCCGCAATTGCAGGTGCCGGTGGGCGCGTTCACTCCGTACGTGGCTGCGCTTGGTGGATTCTCGGCGTTTTGGACGCAAAGTTCGGTCGAGGGCTCGCGCAACGACAACGAGCCCTTTGCGAGCACCACCAACAGCAGCGACGCAGCGTTCACGTACGGCGGGGCGGTCGGCGCACACATCCGCCTCAACAACGGTCCGCGCGCGGTCCGACTCGATCTGGGCGCGCGCTTTCTGCGGCATGACGATGCCAGGTATCTGAACGACCAGCGCGTGCGTGAAGCGTTCGAGCAGGATCGGCCGACCGTCCCCATCCGCGGACGCGCCGACTTCCTCACGTATTTTCTGGGCGTCAACGCGGTGATTTTCTAGGCGATGCACTAGTCGTCGCGATCCGACCGGCGCTGGCGCTTCGTATCGGAGCGCTGGCGCTTGTCGGTGAGCCGCCGTTCGATCGCACCCCGGGTGGGCTTGGTCGCCCTGCGGTGCTTCTGTACGACGAGTGCGCGTTCGACAATGCTCACCAGTCGCTCGAGTGCAGCGCGGCGGTTTTGCTGCTGACTGCGGAACTCGCCCGCAACAATACGAAGCGCGCCGTCGCCATCCAACCGCGACGCGAGCTTGCCGCTGACGCGATGGCGCTGCTCCTCGCTCAGCGCGCGCGACGTGCGCACGTTCCAGCGCAGCGCCACACGGGTCGCGTTCCGGTTCACATGTTGGCCGCCCGGACCGCTCCCGGTGATCGCGCGCAGCTCGATCTCACCCATCGGAATGCGCACCGACGACGTGATTTCCAGCGACTCCGGTTCCGGCGCGCGTGCGGCTTCGTGGTCGCCGTCGGCCATCAGCGAGCGGCGCGGCAGGCACGCGAACCCAAATCAGCGCGGACCTTGTCCGGCGCGGGACGCTCCGCCACGCTCGGCGCTGCGAAGATGGCCACATATTCCTCGGGACCGCTGCGCGTGAAGGTCACTTCGCGGTAGCCGACCGCCGTGAGTTCGCAGCGCAGCAACGCCGGCGGTGTACCATGGCCGTACGTCGGACGATCGAGATCGAGAATGACCAACCGCCCGCCGGGCTTCATGGCGGTCGCGAGATTCCACAGCAGGCCAAACGGCTGTTCGATCTCATGGTACATGTGAATCATGATCGCCACATCCACGTCACCGGTCGGCAGCCGCGGATCATGCGCATCGCCCAGGACCAGTTGCACGTTCGGGAGCGGATCGCGTCGCAGCCTGTTTTGCAGCAAGCGCAGGTAGTCTGGCACGATGTCGTTGGCGTACACGCGCCCCGTTGCGCCGACGATCGGTGCCAATCGCACGGCGTAGTAGCCGTCGCCCGCGCCGATATCCGCCACGCGCATCCCCGACGTCACGCGCGCCAGTTTGTTCACCCGTGCGAACTCGCCCGCGTCATCGCGCGCGTCCTCGTTGGTCCACCGCGGCGCGACAATGTCCGCGATCGGCCGGGTGGGCGTCGGAAACGATGCGGCCGGCTCCCCGGGCGCAGCAGCGGGACGCAGCGAATCCTGGCCCGTGGCGCCACCGGCGAGATCACGCGCGTCGTCCCCGCGCGCGGCACAGGCGAAGGTGACGAGCAGTGCCGCTCCCAGCAGCGCGGTCGCGCGCATCGACGTCGTGATCATGGGGCAACCGGTGGTGGTGATTTCGAAAACACTTTCAGCACGGACGGAGGTGCATCAGGTTACGTCTGGCTCGCTGCGGCGGTGCACGCGCAGTGCGGCCACGCGACGCCCGTCCATCGCCACAACCTCCAACTCTCCCCCGGGATACGTGACCCGGTCGCCCACGCGCGGCAACCGTCCCAGCATGGCGAACGCATACCCGCCAAGTGTGGACCAGTCGCCGTCGGGAATCGGCAGCTTGTGATCGGAGCGCACATCTACAAGCGACATGGAGCCCGCAAGTTCCAGCACACCGTCAAAGAGCAGCGCGTCACGCGAGAACGGGTCGTACTCGTCCGCGATGTCGCCCACCACTTCTTCGACCAGATCTTCCATGGTCACGATGCCGGCCGTGCCGCCGTACTCGTCGAGCACGACCGCCAGATGCGCGCGCGTGCGGCGCAGATCCTCCAGCACGCGCTCCGCTGCGCGGGTGGCTGGCACGAACAGCGGCTCGCGCAGGTGGTCACGTAGCGCAAACGTGGACGGGTCTTCCAGCAGCCAGTAGTCCTTCGCGAGAAACACCCCCACGATGTCATCGGACGTGTCGCGATACACGGGATAGCGCGAGTAGCGCTCGCGCCGCAGGATCTGCACCAACTCCTCCAACTCCACGTCCTCCGAAATCGCGACCATGTCGGTTCTCGGCCGCATCACGTCGAGCGCCTTTTTGTTGTGGAAGTCGAAGACGCCGGCCAGCATCGCCGAGTCCGACTCGTCGAGCGTACCGTGCGCGCGGGCCTGCATCACCAGCAGGCGCAGCTCTTCGGGCGAGTGCACATGTCCGCTCTCCGAGGTCGGCTGTACGCCCAGCAGGCGGAGCAGACCATTGGCGGTACCGTTCAGGAAGTTGATGACCGGCGACATGGCGCTCGAGAAGAGCATCAGCGGCCGCACGACGACCCGGCTGACCGCCTCCGGCTTGGCCAGTGCGATCGACTTTGGCGCCAGTTCCCCCAGCACGATGTGCAGGAAGGTGATGACGCCGAACGCGACCGCGATGCCGGCCCCGGTGTGCAGCGCTCCAGGCGAGGGTTCGATCCCGACCAGATGGAGCAGTCGGTCCACCAGCACGGCGATGGCCGGCTCGCCGATCCAGCCGAGTGCCAGCGACGCCAGTGTAATGCCGAGCTGTGTGCCGGAGATGTAGCGGTCGAGATGGGTGAGCGCCTTCTGGACGACCAGCGCGCTCCGATCCCCTTCCGATGCCATTTGATCGATACGACTGCGCCGCACCGCCACGAGGGCGAATTCGGCCGCGACAAAGAACGCATTCAGCAGGACGAGAAGCAGCACCGTGAGCAGGCGCAGCGTCGCACTGCTGACCGTCAGATCGGGCTCTGCCAACACCAGGGATGCAGTGATCATCACAAAAGGAAACGGCCGGACAGGTAGTTCGTCATGATAGTGCAATCTGCAAGAGAGTCGTGCGCGCCGCGCGTCTTGCATTCTGCGAATCGCTTCAGATTGCCACCGGCATCATTCGCCGGGCCCCTCACGACGCCCCGTGCGCTACACCCCAACGTACCCGCCAACGTACCCGCCAACGCACCCGCAGGTCGCCATCCAGGAGATGCTCGACCCGCGCCGGGTGCTGCGTTGGGTCTGGCTGGGGCGCATCGTGCTGGCGTGTGCGATCCTGGTGGCGGCCGTGTTCGTCTGGAACCGGGCCGACCCCACCGACACGCTGGTCGCCACACTGGCTTTTGCCGTGGCGGTGCTGGCTACGGTCGCCTCGGCGATGTACGGCGAGGTGCAGCGTCGCGTCTACGGCCCGATCTTCTACGGCATCCAGTGCGTCGTGGACCTCGCCCTCGTCACGGCGGTGGTCCACATCACCGGCGGCTGGAGCTCGCAGTTCGCGGCGCTCTATATCCTCGTGATTGCCACGGCGGCGCTGTTGCTCCCCTTCCGCGGCGGTCTGGCCGTGGCCGGCGGCGCATGTCTGCTGTATTCGCTGGACGTGGTCTGGCTGCGCCCCGCCGCCTCGCATGTGGGGATGACGGTGCAGATCGGCGTGTTCGTGGTGGTCGCGATCGGCTCGGGGCTGGTCGCCCTTCGCCTGAGACAAGCGGGGCTCGGGCAGGACGCGCTGGCCGCACAATTGGTCAAGGTGCAGCTGGAAGCCGCGGACATTCTCCGCACGATTCGTTCCGGCATTGTGACGGTGGATGGCGAGGGACGACTGACCTACGCCAATCCCGCTGCCGCTGAACTGCTCGGCCTCAACCTCCGGCAGTTCGTTGGGCGTCCACTGGCACAGACGCTCAGCGGGATCGCGCCGCAGCTTGCCGATCTGCTGGAGCAGTCGTCGCGCAATGGCGTGCGGACCACGCGCGCCGAAGGGGTGATCTACCGCAACGGCCAAGAAATCCAGATCGGTGTCACGACCACGGTCGCCGACGGTGTGCGCCCAGGGACGGGCGCCAGCGCGACGGCAATCTTTCAGGACATATCGGATAGCAAGCGTCTGCAGTCGCTGCACGTGCGTGCCGAACGCCTGCAAGCCGTCGCCGAGTTGAGTGCGTCGCTGGCGCACGAAATCCGGAATCCGTTGGCGTCCATTCGGAGCGCGACCGAGCAGTTGGCGCGCCGCCGCGCAGTCGCCATGCCGGTCGAGGAACAGGACGACGACGAGCGCGTGCTCTTTGGACTGGTCGTGCGTGAAGCAGACCGCCTGAGTCGTCTGCTGGCGGATTTTCTCGACTTCGCACGCGCCCGTGTCACGCGCGTTGAAGCACTCGACATCGGGGCGGTGACGCAGGCGGCCGTGACGGTGGCCGCGACACATCCCGATCGCTCGCCGGACGTGGCGATCACCGTGTCAGTGGCACCCGACGTGCCCACTGTGGATGGTGACGAAGATCTGCTGCACCGCGCGCTTTTTAATCTGGTGCTCAACGCCGTGCAGGCGGTGGGGGCGCAGGGAACGGTGCAGGTGGCCGTCGCGCGCTATGCGCCTGACGCTGCGCCGCATGCCGCACGTACCGCATCCGCGCTCATCGGCGAGCACGTGGCCATCACCATCGCCGACGACGGGCCCGGAATTCGCCCCGACCTGCGCGAGAAACTCTTCGAACCGTTCGTGACCGGTCGCGTCGGGGGCACGGGGCTCGGTCTTCCCGTGGTACATCGCGCGATCGACGCACATCGCGGCACGGTCCTGGTGGATGCGCTCACGCGCGGAACACGATTCACGGTGTTGCTGCCGGTCACGTCACACGCGGATGTACTCCCGTACGCCGGTCCCGACGACCCCACCGATGGCTACGCGGTGCCGTTCGACGGGACCGATCTTCCTTTTGACTCCGCTGTCCTTCGTATTCCTGGAGCCGTCTCATGACCTCTGTAGCCAACGCGACCGCGCCACGCGTCCTCATCGTCGATGACGAAGTCGGCATTCTGGATTCGCTGCGCATCCTGCTCAAGAACGAAGGCTTCATTCCGTTCACGGCGCACGGCGGCAAGCAGGGGATCGAACGTATCGCCGAGTTGCGCCCGGATATCGTGCTGACAGATGTGCGTATGCCTGACGTGAGCGGTGTGCAAGTACTCAGCACGGCCCGCTCAGTGGATCCGGAGATTCCGGTCATCCTCATGACTGCGCAAGCGTCCTTGCAGTCCGCGATCCAGGCCGTGAACGAAGGCGCGTTCTACTACATCCAAAAGCCATTCCGCAACGACGAGCTGCTCGCCATCCTGCGTCGTGCGGCAGAACATCGCATGTTGCGCGCGGAGAATCATACGCTCAAGGCGGAGATCAAGCGGCGCGAGCGGAACACCACGGGGCGCCCTGTCGGCAACAGTCGCTGCTGGATCGATGTGCTGCGGTTGGCAGAGCAGGTGGCGCCCACCGATTCGACGGTGCTCATCACCGGCGAATCCGGCACGGGCAAGGAAGTGGTTGCGCGCTACGTGCACGATCTGTCTACGCGCGCCAATCACAGCTTCCTGTCGATCAACTGCGGTGCGTTGCCGGAATCGTTGCTCGAGAGTGAACTGTTCGGCCATGTGAAGGGGTCGTTCACTGGCGCGGTGAAGGACAAGCAGGGGCTCTTTGCCGCCGCACAGAGTGGCACCTTCTTCCTCGACGAAATCGGCGAGACGACGGCGTCCACGCAGGTGAAGTTGCTGCGCGTGCTGCAGCAGCGCGAAGTGATTCCGGTTGGCGCCACTGAGGCGCTGTCGGTCGATGCACGTGTGATCGCCGCGACCAACCGTGATCTCGAAGACGAGATCAAGCGTGGCGGATTCCGCGCCGACCTGTTCTATCGCCTCAACGTCATCGCAGTGCACCTGCCGCCACTGCGGCAGCGCCGCGAGGACATTCCGTTACTCGCTGAGACCTTCCTGTCACGCTCCGGTGCGCAGCGCGGCACCGAGCCGATGCAGTTGACCGAGGGCGCGTTGGATGTGCTGATGGCGTACCAATGGCCGGGCAACGTCCGTGAACTCGAGAACGCGCTCGAACGTGCCGTGATCCTCACCAGTGGCGGCATGATTCATCCGGATGCCCTCCCCGAGCGCATCACCGAGCGTCGTGCCGAGCCGCTGGTGACCGAGCGCGTGCCGACCACGCCAACGTTGGAAGCGATCGAGCGCGCCTACATTCACTGGGTCTTGCAGAACGAAGGCGGCAACAAGAGTCGCGCGTCGGAGATGTTGGGGATCGACCCGTCCACACTCTATCGCAAGCTCGTGCGCTACGGTGAGGCGTAAGTGGTCTCCACGTCGCCGCGACCGCGCAGACGCGGCTTCACGATGATCGAGCTGCTGGCGGTCGTGCTCATCATCGGCGTGCTGGCCACGATCGCCGCGGTCAAGCTGAACACGTCCAAGCGCCACGCGTACATCTCCGCCATGAAGGCGGACCTGCGCAATCTCGCCTCCAGCGCCGAGTCGCGATTTGCGATGGACGGGAGCTATGCGAATGTCGCCGTTCCGCAGGGATCGGCCGGCGTGTCGTTGTCGATGGTGCTCGGTGTGACAGAATGGTCCGCCACCGCAACGCACGTGAACGCACCCGGTATGACATGCACGTTAAGCGTGGGCGGTGCGGCCGATCTCACCGGGCGCAACGAGCCGGTCTGCCAGTAGCGCGAGGGGCAACGGCGGTGGGTGCATGCAGGCTGCACGACATCGTGCAAAGCGAGAGAGGCAACGGGCGGGGTACGGGGGCGATGATTTGATGGAAGTACTTTGATTGCAACGACTTTGATTGTTCCCACGTCGGTGGCGCGCAGAATGCCTTATGAGGCTGTGTCGAGCTTGCCCTGACATCCGCAGGACAAGGCGTCACCCCCCCCGATCCGGAGTCGCAACATGTCACGCACACGCAAGGGCTTTACCCTCATCGAACTGCTCATCGTTGTCGTCATCATCGGCATCTTGGCCGCGATCGCGATTCCGAAGTTCGCCGACACCAAGAAGAAGGCCTACATCACGGCCATGAAGTCGGACCTCAAGAACCTGGTGCCGGCCGCCGAAGCGTGGTTCTCGGACAACAACACGTACGCCGGTTTCGTCGCCCCGCCGGGTTCCGCTGGTGTCGCGCTCAGCGTGACGGCCGCGACGGCGACGGGCTGGTCGGGTAACGCCACGCATGCGAACGCAGCGGGCTCTTCGTGCGACATCGGCGTCGGCAGCGCGACGCCTGCCGGTCAGGCTGAAGGCGAGCCGGGCGGCGCCACCTGTAGGTAAGTGATGGCGTAGGCGATCGGCTCTCTGGGCCGGGGCATGAAGGGTCGAGCAATTGCTCGGCCCTTCTGTCGTTTGCGCGCTCGCGCCGTCGCATCTGCGCCGTCGCGTACGCGTTGCGGTCGACGCGCCGGCGCACGCGCGCCGATGCGCACGCCTGCCTCGCGCAGTTGCCGACACGCCCGCGATGACGCATCCTCCCGCGTGTCCAATTCCGTTTTCCCTCGCATTCAGGCGCGACTGAGCCTCGTCCTCGTCGCCGCGACGCTCGTCGCCCTCGTCGCGGTCATCGCGACGATGTGGCTGACGGAGTACCTCCCCTCGACGGCGCGCTGGCCCGTCGTGCTGCTCCTGCTGGGACTGATCTCCACCGTGTGGGCGACCTCGATACGGCGCGCACTTCGCCGAGTCGTGGAGGAACCGCTCGCTGCGTGCGTGGCCGCCGCCGAAGCAATTGCGCAGGGGGAAACGACCAAGCGCGTGCCGGAGGGCGCCACGCAGGAATTCAACCTGCTGGCCACCAGCATCAATCGCATGACCGAGCAGTTGCTCGCCGCCAACCAGCTCCGCATGCGCGTGGAAAAGCTCGCCACGATGGGGCGCATCGCCGCGGGCGTTTCGCACGAAATCGGCAATCCGCTGTCGGCCATCGCCAACTACGCGCACCTGCTGCGCATGCGCACCGAAGGCGTGGCCGGCACCGCCGAACCGCTCGACGCACTCGAACGCGAGATCAGTCGCATCGATCGCATCATGCGCGGCCTGCTCGATTACTCGCGCCCCCGCCGCCTGACCCCGAAGCCGGTCGTGGTGGACGACGTCATCAAGGACGTGCTCCGGTTGCTCGCCGATCAGGGGATTACCCGCCGCTTCCGACTCTCGCCGCAGTTCGAAGCGCCGGACGGCGTGGTCTACGCCGAACGGCATGATCTCGAACAGGTCTTCGTCAACCTGATGCTCAACGCCGCCGACGCGATGGACCGCGACGGCCTCATGGTCATCCGCACGCGCATCAACGACGCCTCCGACTTCACCGGCGCCTCCGAGAAGAGGCGCACCGACAGCCCGAACGACAAATGGACCCACCGCCCCAGTCGACGCGCGCTCGCCTGGCTGGCCCGCCCCGAGTCGCCCGAGCGCTTCCTGCAGATCGTCGTCGCCGACTCCGGCACCGGTGTCGCCCCGGAAGACGAAGAACGCATCTTCGAACCCTTCTTCTCGACCAAACAGCCCGGGAAGGGGACCGGGCTCGGACTGGCGATCGTCGCCAGCACGATCGAAAATCTCGGCGGCACGATCTGGGTGCAGCGCGCCCGTGAAGGCGGCGCGGCGTTCATCATCCTGCTGCCCCTGCACTCGAGCAGCGGCCTGCTGGGCATCACCGCGCCGTAGCGGCCCCGCGCGCAATGCATTGATCCGTCACGCGCGATTCCGGTGATAGCACGTCCCGACCCACGGC
>JBBQTA010000029.1:0-67687 GCA_038213465.1 Gemmatimonadales bacterium
ATGAGCACGCTGAGATACTTGTTGGCCGAGTGCTTGGCCACGTCCGTCGGTGTGAATACCTGCATGAGTCAGTCGCCCCTGCTGAAGTCGTTGATTTCCTCTTCGAGCTGCGCGATCAACGCCTCGACTTGCGCTTCGACCTCATGGACCCGGTCGTGTCGCAACCCTTCGGCATCGATGATCGCACTCACCTGACCCACGGCGCGTTCCAGATCGTCATTGACCACCACGTAGTGGTAGCGGCCAACTTCGCCAAGTTCCGCACGCGCGTTGCGCAGGCGCACGAGCAAACGCTCGCGACTCTCACTTTTTCGCCCTGCCAGCCGAGCCTTCAGCACTTCTCCCGACGGGGGAAGGACGAAGATCAGCACCGTATCGAGAAACGCGGCCGCAAACTGTCGCGCCCCCTGCACGTCGATGTCCATGAGCACGTGCCGTCCCGTGTGCAGGACCCGCACGACCTCGGAACGGAGGGTGCCATAATGGAAGCCGTGCACTTCCGCCCACTCGGCGAAGTCACCGGCGTCGCGGGCGCTCAAAAACGCGTCCTCCGACAGGAACCGGTAGTCCCGCCCATCAACCTCGCCCGCACGCGGCAAGCGCGTCGTACAACTTACAGAATAACCCACGTCCGGCCTCCGCTCCAGCAAGCGGCGCGCAATCGTTGTCTTTCCGCCTCCGGACGGGGCAGACAGAATGACCGGAAATGCGCTCATTCGAGGTTCTCGACCTGCTCGCGGATCCGCTCCAGCTCCTCTTTCACGGTCACCACCTCGTGCAGGATCTGCGCGTCGGCCCCTTTGCTCCCGGTCGTATTCGCTTCGCGCAACATCTCCTGCAGCAGGAAGCCGAGACGCTTGCCAACCGGCTCCCCGCCGCGGTCGCCCAAGGCGGCGCGAAATGCGGTGACATGCGAACGGAAGCGGTCCATCTCCTCGCTCACGTCGAGTTTGTCGGCGAGAATGGCAATCTCCTGCGTGATGCGCTGCTCGTCGGTCGCCAGCCCTTCGGTCAACGTGCGCACGGCCGCGCGCAGCCGATCACGCTGGGCGATGATGCGCAACGGTGCGCGTTCGGCGATCCGATCCAGCGATGCGGAGACCACGTCCAGGCGCTGGCGCAGCACCTCGGCCAGGCGGGTGCCCTCCTCTTCCCGGGTGCGCGTCAATCCATCCAACGCGCGGTCCACGATCGCAATCAACTCCCCGACGGATCCGGCATCGTCATCGGTCTTCGGCGTGGCGATGACGTCCGGCATGCGGAGCACGGTTGCGACGTCCACGCCCCCGTCGAGCGCGAACCGCGTCTGCAGGCCGCGCAGCTGCTCCACGACACGTCCGAACCGCGCCTCATCGATGACGGCGCCCGCACCGGGCACGCGCTCAAGCCGCGCTGTGAGGGTGACATGACCGCGGCTGACCTTGAGCCGCATCGCCTCGCGCACATCCGTTTCCCAGCGCGCGAGCGCTTCGGGGAGCTTGATACTGGGGGAGAAGAACCGATGGTTCACCGTGCGCACCTCCACGGTCAACCGTGTCGCGCCGACGGTTCCATCCGCCTGGCCGAAGCCCGTCATGGATCGAATCATTCGAGCGGCAATGAAACGTGACGCGCAAGTCGCGTCAACGTGGGACGATAAGCAGCCGCATCGGCCCGCCTCAGCTGGCGCGGCGGCGCGATCAATTGAAAAACTCCCATCGCACGCCATACATCTGCACCGCTGGCGGCATGGTCAGCCCGGGGATCTGCTCGTAGTCGCCGCCGGTAAGATTGCGGTACAGGTAGAACAGCGTCGCGCGCTGAATGCGGATCTCCATGATGCCGCTCAACACGTTGGACGGTACGCTGGTCCGGATGTCCGGCGTTTCGTCGGCGCGTGTACCGTAAAAGAGCGATACGGCGTCGCGCGTTTCGTAGACCAGCCGCGCATTGAAGCCGAATTGTCCCTTGGGGAAGCGCCCACGCCATTCGGTCACGAGTGCCAGTTCGGTGCGTACTGCCGTTCGCGGACGATTGAATTGGGCGGTGCTCCAGCGAATGCCCTGCACCTCGATGCGGAGGTCCTTGTACAACCGTCCCCGCACGCCGCCGATGAACCCGGTGGCCGCGCCGGCGCCGAGTAGCGTGCTGTCGGCGCCCAGCAGCACGGGTGAAACGAACGACACCGTATCTTCACGCAGCACTCCACCGCTGAACAGCAAACTGCGCAGCCGCACTCCCGCCTCGGCGCGTGTCGTGGCGGTGTTCGGGCGCTCGGTGGCGGAGGTCGGTCTTCGCAGACTTTGAGACAGCGTGAGGATCATCCATCGCAACGGTTCCATGCGTCCGTGCAGGTCGATGCGCGTTGTGGAATCGATACCGCGGCGTTCCGCATACGCGCCGCCGCTCAACCGTGAACCGCCAATCGACGCGCGAACGGCGGGCGCATGAAAGGTCTCCCCATTGACCGCGCGCACACGATCGAGCACCGAGTACTGCCAGCCGCGTCCGCGATAGCCGACAGCGAGCACTTGCTGGGAGCGGGCACGCAACGAGTCGGACCTGACGACCACCACGCTATCCGAATCGGAGACGACCGGGGGCGGCGTGTTGTCGGCGATGCCGTCGAGACGAGTGGCCACCGCAGCGACGATGGCCTGCGACCAGAAGCCGTGCAACGTGTCGCCATAGGCTACTCGAAAGTAGCCGTCGCGGCGCGCACCCTTGAACGCTGGCAGATCGGCAAAATTCTCGCGCGCGGCCTGCGGATCGCGATCGCGCGTGGAGACGGTGCCGTACAGGTCGACGGTCAGTCGGTTGCGCGACCAGCCGATGCGCGAATTGATCACTTGCTGACTGCCATCGCCGCCATCGCGCGCCGTGCCGGTGGTGGTAAACGCCGAGACGCGACCGGTCTGCGTGGCCGCCTGCTGCGCTCCCACCTGCAAAATGAACCCGTTGTCGAAGCGCCGTGCGAACAATCCGCGGAATCCGTTCGTGTTGCGATCGCCGGTGAAGATGTCGATACGCGTGAACGGAATGGTCTTGGTGTAGCTCCAACTGCGCAGCCAGACGCGCACTTCGCCCGCGGCGCGCTCGATAACCAGTTCGTCGAGTGTCCAGAGCGGCACATCGTCGAGATCGAGCACGCCCCCGTTGCGCGCTTCGACCGCGTCCATCTCCACGCCGTCGAGGAAGATGCGAATGCGTGAGAAGTCGCCGTTGTACGCCGCGGCGTGGATACCGGCGAGCCATCCGGAGCGAAACGACGTAACGCCCGGCACGCGATCGAGCAGGTCGGCCAGATTCAGCGCGCCGGAGGACAGAATCTGCGCGCGATCGAATCGCAGCCGCTCGTCCATCTCGATGCCGGTGGGCGACTCGAAGTGGGCGATCGGCGCGCGCACGGTGTCGCCCGTCCGGAACTTTGCAATGCTGTCCATACGCGCGGTGATGCGCGCCTGCATCACGGAGTCCGCAGGACTTCCCGGCACGATCGGCTTGGGGATCGTGTCCCGTATCGCTGCTGTGTCCCGCACCACCGTCGTGTCGCGCTTCACGGAGTCTGGTCTGACCTGTGCCTCGGCGCGGGCCGCGACCAAGGTGCCGAGCACGAGCCCGGTGCGCAACAGTACGCCTCGAAGCGCGCGGAACCTCTGGCGAACGGGCCCGTCGCCGCTCATGCCCAGCCCTGCATGCGGCGCGTGCGCGGTGAGTGTCCGATCAACGCGCGTGATTGCGCACGAACTCGACGAACGTACCGACCGGCGTTCCCGTGGGACCCTTGGGAATCCAGCCGAGGTCCGTTTGCGAGTAAGCCGTGCCGGCGACGTCGAGATGCGCCCACGGATACCCGTCCACGAATTCCTTGAGGAAGAGCGCGGCGGTGATCGAGCCGGCGGCTCGTCCGCCTGTGTTCTTGAGGTCCGCGACGTCGGATTTAATCTGCTCCTTGTATTCGTCCCACAGAGGCATCGGCCAGCCTGGCTCGCCAGCCTGACGTCCGGCGGCAAGTACGGCGTCCACCACGGCCTGATCCGAGCTGAACACGCCGACCGCATTGGCGCCAAGCCCGATGACGATCGCTCCCGTCAGGGTGGCCGCATCGAGTGCGACGGCCGGATTGAACCGTTTGGCGTACACCAGCAGATCCGCCAGCACCAGCCGCCCCTCGGCGTCCGTATTGATCACCTCGATCGTCTTGCCGTTCGAGGCGCGTACCACGTCACCCGGCTTAATGGCCGTACCGGAGACCATGTTGGTGGTCGAGCCGATGATGCCGACGACGTTGACGGGCAGCTTCAGCCGGCCGATCGCTTCCATGGCGCCCATGACGCCGCCTGCGCCGCTCATGTCGTACTTCATCCACTCCATCTCCGGCGCTGGCTTGATGGAGATGCCGCCGGTGTCGAAGCACAGTCCTTTGCCGATAAGCACGACGGGCTGCGCTCCCGGTGCGCCGCCAGTGTACTCGAGCGCCACGAGACGCGGCTCCTCCGGCGTCGCCTGCGCCACGCAAAGGAACGACCCCATCCCTTCCTGCTCCATCTCCGCGCGGCCAAGCACGGTGAGCTTCATGCCGTGCCGCGCGGCGATCTCCTGCCCGACCTGAACGAACGTCTCCGGCGTGCAGTAGTTGCCCGGCATCATGGCCAGCTTCTTGGCGATGGCCTGCCCTTCCGCGACGGCGGCACCGGCCGCAAACGCCGCCCTCGCCTCGTCGGTATCGGTAATGAGAACGGTTGCGTCGGTCAGCGGCGCACGCCGCTCGGCGGCCGGCGGCGGCGTGCGCAAATCGGAATACTCCCAGCTGCCTGCTGCCGCGCCGAGTGCCAACCCTTCGATCGCGTCGGCGTCGGCATCCGGGAGGTGGACATGGAGCGCGCCCGTCCCAAGTTTGACCGCCTGTCGCGCACCGATGGCCGAGGCGCGCCGCGCGGTGGCCCGCGTAAGCGGCGCGCTGCCCCGGCCGACCAGCAGCAGGCGCTGCACGCCACTCTCACCGCCGACCAACAGGAGCGTTTCGTCGCGACCGCCGCGAAAATCGCGTCGCGCCAAGGTGCGCTCGATCGCGCCGCCAAGCTGCGCGTCCAACGGATCCAGCGACGCCGGCCGCGTGGGATTCTGTGGGAGGATCACCACCAACAGCGGTGAGGCGATCGTTGCGGGCGACTCGTGGCTGGCGTGCAGCGAGATGGGCATACGCGAGAGCGGGGTGGTCGGAGGATGGATGAGCGGCCGGCGCGTCGGCGGCACCCCGAACGCCTCGCGCTCTGGCCTCTTCGAGACCCGCTCGCGCCGTGTCCGTTCCACCGCCGCGCCGTGTGCGCGGCCGAGCCGTACGACTACGTCGAACAACGATCATGAACAAACGCCCGCCCCACGAGGTGCGGGGCGGGCGTCGTCGTCACTGGGGCGGGTGGACTCGAACCACCAACCGTCCGATTAACAGTCGGATGCTCTGCCATTGAGCTACACCCCATCATGCATTTACGCTGCACGCCATCAACCTATCGCAGGCGAGCGCGGCACAACAGCGGGGGCATGCATCGAATTGTTGCCAGGCGGGCGACGGTTCGGATCAGAAGCATACTGGGTCGGCCGCTTGCCAGGCACGAGCCATGGGACCGCTTACCGACTCGGCCAGCAGTGCCCCGGGCTCGAGCGGCGGATAGATGTCACCGTAGCTCTTCACATCCATTGCACTGACGCGCTTGAGAATGAACCACGGCTTGAGCTCCTGCGCACTGCGTAGGCCGGCAGCCCCCAACACCTCGACAAAGCTCTTCACCGTCTCCGCATGATATCGCGCCACGCGCTGCGCCTTGTCGCCGACATGCAGTCCGTTCACGAGTGCGGGGTCCTGCGTCGCCACGCCGGTCGGACATTGGTTGGTGTTGCAGCGCAGCGCCTGGATGCAGCCGAGGGCGAACATCATGGCACGGGCCGCGTTACACATATCCGCGCCGAGGGCGACCTTGCTCGCGATCTGGAAACCGGTGTTCACCTTGCCGGAGGCGATGACGCGAATACGGTCGCGCAGTCCCGCGCCGACCAGCGCGTTGTGCACGAACGACAACCCTTCGTTGAGTGGCGTCCCCACCGAGTCGGAGAACTCGAGTGGTGCCGCTCCGGTGCCGCCTTCCGCGCCGTCCACCGTGATGAAGTCGGGGGTGATGCCGGAAAGCAGCATCGCCTTGACGATGCCAAGGAACTCATGTCGTTTGCCGACGCAGAGCTTGAACCCCACGGGCTTCCCGCCAGACGCGCCGCGGAGTGTCTGCACGAACTCGAGCAGGCCGAGCGGCGTGGAGAATGCTGAGTGGGCGGGCGGGGAGATAACATCTTTCCCAGGCTCGACGCCGCGGATTTCCACGATCTCGCGCGTCAGTTTCTGCGCCGGCAGGATGCCGCCGTGCCCGGGCTTGGCGCCCTGCGACAGCTTGATTTCGATCATCTTCACGTTGGGCAACGTGGCGCGCCTCGTGAACTCGTCGATGCTGAATTTCCCTTGCTTGTCTCGTGCGCTGAAGTAGCCGGTGCCCAGCTGCCAGATAATGTCGCCCCCTGGCGAGAGGTGGTATGGGCTCAGCCCGCCCTCTCCGGTGTTGTGCGCAAAGCCACCGAGCTTCGCGCCACCGTTGAGCGCCAGCACGGCGTTCTTGCTCAACGAGCCGTAGCTCATCGCGGAGACGTTAAGCATGGACGCCGAGTAGGGCTGCGTGCACGCCGGACCGCCGACAATGACGCGCGCATCCAGCGGGTCCACATGCACGGGCGCCAGCGAATGATTGATCCACTCGTAGCCCGTGGCGTATACATCGCGCTGCGTGCCGAACGGCAGGGTATCCACTTCTCCCTTGGCGCGCTGATACACGACGGAGCGATCGTTGCGGCTGAACGGCTTGCCGTCGCTGTTCGACTCTACGAAGTATTGATTGATCTCGGGCCGGATCAGCTCGAGCAGGTATCGCGCGTGCCCGATGACGGGAAAATTGCGGCGGATGGCCTGCTTGGTCTGCACCAGGTCCGCAACGCCGCGCGCGATCAGCGGAACGATCACGACCAGCGACCAGAGTACCGGCGGCCAGAGGCGCGCAAGGAGCGCGACCGCAACGAGGACGAGGAACGAAGACGCCCAGAAGATGTTTCGCATGGTGACATGACGCGAGGACCGTCACGGAGGTCACCAGCGCCGTCACCACGTTGGCCAAGAGGGCGCCCGGCTCACCGAGAGAATATGTTTTTGGCTGTCACGCCAAGCCGCGCGCGATCTCGAAGGGAATCGAGCTGAGGACGAATTGCCCGCAAATGGTAAAGTCAGGCGCGTAGGGCACCGACACTCATCGTCATGCGTTTCACCCGCGGCAGTGTATCGGCTGCCCCCTCATGCCTTCTGGACTCGAACCGATGGTTGATACGTTGACATTCACGGAGCCCGACATCCACGCCGTGCTCGATACGATGAGCGATGCTGACCTCGATGCGCTCGGATTCGGTGTCATTGGCTTCGATGCCGATCAGCTCGTCGTACGCTATAACTCGGTCGAATCATCGCTCGCGGGTCTGTCGGCGCACCGTGTGCTGGGGCAGCCGCTGTTCACGACGGTCGCGCAGTGCATGAACAACTTCATGGTGGCCCAGCGCTTCGACGATGCCTCCGCCGCGGGGGAAGCCCTCGATGTCACGATCGACTACGTGCTGACATTGCGCATGCGGCCGCAGAGGGTGAAGCTGCGTCTCCTGTCGTCCCCATCGGGCGCGCACCGGTACGTGCTCGTGCTGCGGCCTCAGTAAGTGATGCAATCCTCGCTCGAGATTGCCGACGAGTATGAGGCGCTGACGCAGTTCCTCTACCTGGCGCCGGTCGGAATCGTGCAACTGTCGATCGATGGCGAGATCTCGCTGCTCAATCCCGTTTCGGCGCAGTTGCTCATGCCGCTTGCGCGCGACTGCGAGCTGTCCAACCTGTTCACCTTACTTGAGGATGTCGCGCCCGATCTGCGCTATCAGACGGAGCATTTCGACAAGCCGCACGGCATGGTGTGCGACGCGCTTCGCGTACAGCTCAATGCCGGGGGGAGGGGCGTGTCCGACCCGCCCGTGCTCTCGCTTACGCTGCTCAAGCTCGACCATGCACGCATGATGGCGCTGCTCAGCGATGTCACGACCCAGGTGAAGCGCGAGAAACTACTCCGGCAGAATGAGGCGTGGTTCAACGCCATTCTCACCGGCATCACCGACTACGCGCTCATCAGCCTCGATGCGAGTGGACGGGTCAACGATTGGAATCCGAGCATCGGTCGCGTCACGGGCTTCGCGCGCGAGCAGGTGATCAGCGCGGCATACTCGCTGTTCTATCCCAGCGACGCCATCACGCGGGATCGCATTCTCGACCGGCTGCACGAGGCTGATACGAACGGTTGGAGCATGGACGACGGGTGGATCTTGAGGGCCGACGGGTCGCGCTTCTGGGGCAGTGCGGTCATCGTGCCGCTGGTCGATCGAGACGCAACACCGCAGGCGCTGGCCGCGGTCCTCGACACTCAGGAAGAGTCGCGCTATTGCCTCATCGTCCGCGACATCACGGATAAGCGCGAGGCGACCGAGCGATATCGACTGGAGACACAGTGTGATCACCTCACCGGACTGGCCAACCGGCGTACGTTCTTCGAAGCGGCGGAGCTCGAACTCGCACGCTTCAAGCGTTCACCGCGCAGTCTGTCGCTGATCCTGCTGGACGCCGACAACTTCAAGGGGGTCAACGACCGGTACGGACACGGCGCGGGCGACGAAGTCTTGAAGCGTCTCTCGTCGGTGCTGCTGACCACGTTTCGGCAGGTCGATATCGTTGCGCGCGTCGGTGGCGAGGAGTTCGCCGTGCTGCTTCCCTCCGCCGATCTCGACGAAGCATACAACGCGGCCGAGCGGATGCGCTTGGCCGTGGCGTCACAGTCGGTGGAGGTCGCTGGGCAGTCCATTCGCTTCACGGTCAGCGCCGGCGTGGCGGCCATGGACGGTGACATCGCCGGACTTGACGCGCTGATGAAGTATGCCGATGCCGCACTGTACGCGGCCAAAGCAGGCGGGCGAAATCGGGTGGAACTGCGGGCGGAACCGCTCGCCGACGCCGAGCTCCCCCTCGCGTGAACAGCATGTCCACCGCGTCCGCCGATTCGTACGAGACATTGATGCAGTTTCTCTACCGGGCGCCGATCGGTCTGGTCGAGACGACGCTCGACGGCGAGATCACGATGCTCAACCCGATGTCGGTGCAGCTGCTCATGATGCTCGCGCGGGACAGCGATCTGGTGAACTTCTTTACGGCACTCGACGCGGTGGCGCCGCAGATTCGCGCGCTCACCAGCGCGTTCACGGGCGCGAGCGGCGTGGTCTGTGAAGGGGTCCGCATCCGACTGGACGCAATATCGGGCCTCCCGGCCGCCGCCGGCAATACGTCGACACAAGTCATTTCGGTCAGCCTGCTCAAGTTGAACGGCGCCAATCTCATGGGGGTGCTGACCGACGTCACCCTCGAGGTGCAGCGCGAGCAGCAGGGGCTGGACCGTCGACTCAGTGTTGCTGTTCGAACGGACGTTCTCACGCACGTGCCGAATCGAGAGGCGCTGCGCGAACGCCTGCAGCAGGTGATCGACCGTCCGCGGACGCGCATCGGGGAAACGTTCGCGGTGCTGTTTCTGAATTGCGACCGCTTCAAGCAGCTCAACGATTCGCTGGGGCCGGCCACCGGCGATGCGGTGCTGGGCATGATTGCCGGCCGACTGCGATCCACCTTACGCCTTCTTGCGCGCACGGACCGCATCGATGCATGCGAGACGATGGTCGCACGGTTCGGAGGCGACGAGTTCGTCGTCATTCTCGATGATCTTCAGCATCCTGAGGAAGCCCAGGCGGTTGCCCAGCGTCTGCTGACCGCGCTCTTCGCGCAGTACAGCGTCGGCGTGCAGCAGCTCGGCTTGACCGTCAGCATGGGAGTGGTCCACGAGGCACAGTCGCCGGCCAACGCCGACATCGTGCTCCAGCTCGCGAGCATCGCCATGGCGGAGGCGAAGAGCGCCGGTGGTGCACGCTTCGCCGTGTTTGAGCCGGCCATGCAAATCCGCGCGGCACGTCGCGGCGAGATGGAAGCCGAACTTCGGCGGGCCATCGTCGATCGTCAGCTGTTCGTGGTGTATCAGCCGGTGGTTGGACTCCGCTCCGGCAACGGCGCGAAGTCGGCTGTCGACCACTCGGCCGGCGTGGAAGCACTGGTGCGCTGGCTGCATCCCACCCGCGGCGTTGTCATGCCGCACGAGTTCATCACGCTCGCCGAAGAATGCGGACTGATCGGCGATTTGGGCGAGTACGTGCTCGATGCCGCGTGCGAGCAGTTCGTTCGCTGGCAGCACGAACTCGGGCCACGCGCGCCGCGGCTGCTGGCGGTGAACCTCTCAAAGGCGCAACTGGGCCGTGCCGGATTCGTGGAGCGCGTTGCCGGGATCCTGCGCGCGCGATCGATGAAACCGGGACAGCTGCAGCTTGAAGTGACGGAGACGCTCGCGGCGCAGGACGAATCGGTGCAGGAGCAGTTGCGTGCGCTCAAGCAGCTTGGTCTCACGCTGGCGCTCGATGACTTCGGGACCGGCTATTCCTCGTTGGCCAGTCTGCACCAACTGCCCGTGGACACGGTGAAGATCGACCGTTCGTTCGTGAGCCAGTCGGATACCAGTCCGCATCATCGCGTCCTGATCGAGGCGACCGTGCGCGTGGCCAACTCGCTTGGCATGACCACGGTCGCCGAAGGGATCGAAACGGATGCGCAAGCTGCCGTCGTTCGGCAGCTCGGTTGCGACAAGGCACAAGGCTTCTTCTACAGTCCGCCTTTGGCTGCCACCGCACTCGCACAGTGGCTGGTGGGGGCGTCCTCGTTGGCGGCGAATCGGGTGCCGCGCTGTAAAGCTGCCGCGCAGAAGACGTCCAGCGCGCTCGTCAACGATTGTGCTTGAACATCAGGTCCACGAGCTCGTCGTACATCGAATAGGCGCGTTCGTCGGAATGGCGTATGGCCGCGCTCGCGCAGTGCTTGAGATGATTGCGCATCAGTTCACGCGACACGCTGCGCAGCGCCTCGTGCACTGCGGAAAGCTGCGTCAGAATGTCGGCGCAATAGCGATCGTCCTCGACCATCTTCTGGATGCCGCGCACTTGTCCCTCGATGCGCCGCAGCCGCTTCACGTTGCGCGTCTTGGCGGCGGCATCGACACCGACGGCCTTGCGCCCGCCGGGCACATCGAGCGCGTCGACGCCGCAGCCGCAGCTCGCAGGCACGCCACTGGCCTCGACTTGCACCCCGGCTTCCGAATCGGACTGCGGGTGCGCGCCAGACTCGGCAAGCGACGCCGACGAGTCCGGCGTGGAGACGGTGCGAGCGACGCGACGGGCACGAACTTCCATGCGTATTCTCCGAAATGCGTTGGCGGTGGCACAGGCAACGCGCGAGCAATCGCGCGGTCATAGACGGCGGAAGAGGGGTGCGAGCGCGCTATCTGTCGGGGACGACCGCGTGCGAGCGAAAACCCCGCAGGCGCAGGCTGTTCGAAACAACACTCACGGAACTGAAGGCCATTGCGGCGCTGGCCAGGATTGGACTGAGCAGCATGCCGGTGAGCGGGTATAGCGCCCCCGCTGCGATGGGGATGCCGATCACGTTGTACGCGAACGCCCAGAACAGATTCTGCTGCATCGTGCGCATGGTGCTGCGTGAGAGCCTGATCGCATCGACAACGCCCTGCAGGTCGCCGCGCATCAGGGCAACATCCGCCGCGTCCACCGCGATGTCGGTACCGGTACCCATGGCGATGCCAATGTCCGCCTTGGCCAGCGCGGGTGCGTCGTTGATGCCATCGCCGACCATGGCCACCACGCGACCGCCGCGCTGCAGTCGCTCGATTTCCGCGACTTTTCCAGCGGGAAGCACGCCCGCGACCACCCGCTCGATACCCGCCTGTCGCGCCACTTCGTCGGCGGTGCGCTGGTTGTCACCGGTGAGCATCACGACATCAAGCCCAAGATGTCGCAGCTGGAGAATTGCGCCGCGCGAACTCGCGCGGATCGGATCGGCAACGGCAATCACAGCGGCGAGTACGCCGTCGACCGCCACGTATACGGCCGTTTTGCCCTGAGCGGCGTAGGCCTGTGCCGCATCGCGCAGTCGAGTCGTGTCCACCGCATAGTCCGTCATCAATGCGTCGTTGCCGATCGCCAGCACGCGCCCGGAAACCACACCGGTTGCCCCGCGACCGGTGTGCGACGCAAACGCTTCGGGGACCGGCTTCGCGAGACCGCGTCGTGCGGACTCCTGCACCAGTGCGTCCGCCAGCGGATGCTCACTTAACGACTCCACTGCTCCAACGAGTGTCAGCAGCTCGTCGCTTGTCATCGCATCGGACGGCGTGCTGCCTGCCGCGGTCGTCCGCCCACCGACCATCGTCACATCCGTCACCGCGGGGCGACCCGCCGTCACGGTGCCCGTCTTGTCCAGCACGACCGTGTCCACATCGCCGGCGCGCTGCAGCGCTTCGCCTCCCTTGATCAGCACGCCGAGCGCGGCGCCCTTACCCGTGGAGACCATTACCGCCGTGGGCACAGCAAGCCCCATGGCGCACGGGCACGCAATAATCAATACCGCCACGGCGGAGGCGAAGCCGCGCACCATCGCCTCGCCCACGCTACCACCATTGGCGTGCACCGCGAGAAACCACAGCACGAAGGTCGCAATGGCGATCGACACCACGACCGGTACGAAGATCGCGCTGATCCGATCGGCGAGACGCTGAATTGGCGCGCGCGATCCCTGCGCATCGCGCATGAGGCGCACGATCTGCGCGAGCATGCTCCCCTCGCCAAGTGTCGTCGCGCGATAGTGAAAGGCTCCGGTCCGATTGATCGTGCCGCCGATGACCCGGTCGCCCACTGTCTTCGCCACAGGCGCAGCCTCGCCGGTCAGCATACTCTCGTCCACCGCACTTTCGCCGCGCACGATTTCACCATCAACCGGCACACGTTCTCCGGGACGCACCAGCAGCATGTCCTGCTCGCGCACTGCGTCGACCGGCACCTCCTGCTCGACCTCGTCACGGATCACGCGCGCCGTCGCCGGCTGGAGCGCGGCCAGCGCGCGCAGTGCCGTGGACGTCTCGCGCTTGGCTCGCGCTTCGAAGGCATTCCCCGTCAGGATCAGAGCGATGATGATGATCACCGCTTCGTAGTACACGTCCGGCGCCAGCCCGTTGGACAAAAAGAACCGGGGAGCGACGGTGGCCGTCAGCGAGTAGACAAACGCGGCGCCCGTGCCAACGGCGACCAACGTGTTCATGTCCGCGGAGTGATGTCGAAATGCAGACCAGGCCTGCACGTAGAAGTGCCGGCCCGCCCATCCCATTATGCCAACCGTCAGCGCCAACAATCCCCACGACAGCACGGGAGCCGGCACCGCGAACAACCACGGCATTGCCCGCTGCAGCACCGGGGTGAGATGGGCCATCGTCCATCGCATGAACGGATCCGCAACCGGTCCGTGCTGCGTCGGGTCCATCACGCCCATCAACGGCATGCTGACGATCATCGCCACCACACCGGCAACGCCGCTCAGCAACGCTTTGGATCGGAGCGTGGTGAATTCCGTGCGTTGTGCCTCCTCTCGCGAGAACTCCTGCTCGAATACCGTCTGATCGCTGCTGGGCAGTGCCGCGCCGTAGCCGGTCGACCGGATCCGCTCGACCATGTCGGCCGGTGTAACGGCATCCGGGTCGTAGGAGACCGTCGCGTTGGCCATCATCAGGTTGACGGACGCGTCGCGCACCCCCGGCATCGTGTTCAGCGAGCGTTGCACACGCCCCTGACACGCGGCGCAGGTCATCCCCGACACAGGCAGCACGATCGTGTCGCCAGGCGTCGACCTTGCGTCGACGGTCGGGTCTGGGCTTGGTGTACTCGCGACCGGCGTGTCCGCCGTCGGCGTGCGCGTGGTGTGGGTGTGCTCTCCGGTCGTCATGTCATTCCACCACGAGCGTGCCGCGCAGCATGCTCATTCCGCACGTAAATGCATAGGTACCCGGCGCCGGTGCGTCGAGCACGACCGGGGTGGTGGCATTCGTTGGCAAAAAGGTGCGAATGCCAAAGTCCGGAAAGACGACTTCTTCCGAGCAGCTCGACGTTTCGCGCCGATCGAACAGCAATCGCACCGGACTGCCCGACTTCACATGGATCATGGCCGGGTCGTATCCGCCCCGCACCACCACCGTCACCTCCTGCGCCAACCCCGGTGCGCCCGCGCTCACGCGCACGCTTCCCCGTTCGGCGAGGAAGAAGTACCAGTTCACCACCACGATCGCTGCGCTGCCACCAAGCAGCACGAGCCAGTCGACACGTTCAAACGCCGTCAGCATTTGTCACCTTACCGGGGGGGAGCAAGCGAGCGGATACCCTCGTGGGGTATACGCTAATATACCCCCTCCCCCTATCGCAAGTGTTTCGGTCATGTCAAACGGAAACGCCCCCCGGCCGCGTGTGCGATCGGGGAGCGTCTCTTTTTTATTGCGACCGAGTGCCCGGGACGGGGGTCGAACCCGTATGAAGTTGCCTTCGACGGATTTTGAGTCCGTTGCGTCTGCCAGTTCCGCCACCCAGGCCCGCTCAAAACGCGTGCACTTTGTATGTGCTCTGCATGCGTGCTCTCTACATGCGTGCAACCAAGTGTAAACGGGACGCTGCCACACCGCCACCGGCCTTCGCGCCGGAACTCGCTGCTACTGGGCCGGCGGACGGCCCCGGCCGATGGGACGACGAGGAGGTCCACCGCTGTCCCGTTGCTCGCTATCGAGTCCCATCCGGCGGCGCTGCATCTCCTGCATCCCGCGACGCAGCTCGTCCTGCAACGCGAAGTATCGGGCGCGCTGCGAGGGGGCGAGAAACTTCGCGAGCTCGCGCTGTTCGCGCTCCAGCAGGTCCACCCGACGACGTTCGAGTACGGGCATCTTGTCCAGCAACTCGCCGACGCGAATCTCGTTGACGCGTTCGCCCGCGAGCAATTCCTGGCGCAGAGCGAAACGGGTGGTCAACTCTTCGTTGCGCAGCAGGCGTCTGTCATCCTCGATGCGCGTAGCCAGCTCGCGCAGCTTCCCGAACTGCTCATCGTCGAGCGCCAGTCGCGTACGAATCACTTCGTTGATCCGCTCCGTGACGCGCCGCTCCATCTCCGCGCGCTGCTCGGCGTTCATACGCGAGGAGGGACGTTGGTCGCCCTTTGCGGCACGTGCGCCGGGTGGCGGACCGCCCTGCCCGATCAATGTCGCCACGGGCAGCGCGTTCATGATGATGCATGCAGCAACGAGCGCGAGCCGCGATCGCAGGCCGATCGGGCGGCGCGGGGCGGACGACTCGATATGTCGTGCGACGTGCGCTGAATGGTGCGACATCAGTCACTCCCCGTGCTGCTCACCGATACAATCGGCATCGCCGGAATCACTTCGCTGGATGTCGCGCCGTCCCATTTGTCGAGACGGTCAAGCATGCGTTGCAGTTCGGCATCGGTGTAGTCGCTCAAGTCGCCGACGGATACCACGCCATTTCGACGGCTGCGCTCCGGCGCGCCGCGATCCGCGCCACCCACGGGCCAAGCCGAATCCGCGGACAACCCGGCGTCCGCCAGCATCACGGACGTCGCGCCGCTGTCCACCCTGGATGTGACGCCGTTCCCGCCGCCCAGCGCGCGCTCCGCCACCTCGCTGAAACGTGCACTGTCGGAGCGCCCGGCAGTCATCACGCCGAAGCCGCGTCCCTGTACCAGGTATGCGGACCATCCACCAATGACCAGCACACCGATCGCTGCCGCCATTTGCCAGACTCGGCTCCAGCGACGTGGCGCACGGTGTGCCGCAATCGATGCGACGACGGGCGATGTACGAACGCTGATCGCGCGCTCGATCCCGGCGGCTGTCTTACATGTCTCGACACGATCCGACGTGGACGATGCGTTCTGACCAGGCTTACCCAGTCTGGCCACGATGGCATCGATATCGAGATGCACCGCTTGCGGGCGCGCCGCGCGCGCCAGACGCAGCAAGGAGACTTCCTCGCGGCACGACCCGCACTCCGCCAGGTGCATCGTGACCCGCGACAGCTCGGCCGCGCCCAGCGACTCCGCGACATGGTCGGGGAGTACGTCACGAATCTCGGCGTTATCGCATTCAGTCATCGAGAAACTCCTTCACCGCACGCATGGCGTTGTGATAGTGCACTCGCGCCGATCCCTCGGTGCTATCGAGAATCTCCGCGATTTCCTTGTAGCTGCGTCCTTCTTGCACACGCAGCGTAAACACGTCCCGCTGCATGCGTGTCAACGACTTGATAGACTCCATCATCCGCTGGGACGCCTCGTCGGCCACCAGCACATCCAGCGCGTCGTAACCAGTCGCGGCGTGCTCATCCTCCACCGGAACGTCGCGACTGCGCTTCATCAACGCCCGCCGACGGTCGATGACCAGACGACGCTCAATGGTGAACAACCAGGTGCGCAACGAACTTTCCGACCGAAACCCGTCCAGTGCGGAGAAAGCGCGCACGAACGTATCCTGCACCACGTCATCGACCTCATCCGTAACTCCCAACCGCACCGCAAAACGGGCGAGCGCTTGCGCGTGCCGTTGCACGATGGCAGTGGCGGCCCGTTCGTCGCCGTCGCGCCAGCGTTGGATAAGCGTCCGATCAAGCGACGCATCGTCCTCCCGTTCAGCCTCGATCATACGCTCTGGTGCGTTGGACGGCGGTCATCCGCAAACGTTAACCTGTCTGCATGCCTGAGATCATTGCCCACCGCGGGGCGTCACGCGAATGTCTCGAGAATACCCTGCCGGCCTTCGACCGCGCACTGACCGAGGGCGCCGACGGCATCGAACTCGATGTGCATGCGACGCGTGACGGTCGGGTGGTGGTACACCACGACCCAGCGGTCCGACGCCGGTTGGGTGGCAAGGGGCCGACGTCGATTCCGCTGACGGCCCTCGATTTCGAGGCGCTGCACCTGCATCGGCTACGTGACGGGCAGATGATACCAACACTCGACGCAGTCCTTGATCTGGTGGGCACGCGGGCCACGGTCTACGTCGAGGTGAAAGCGCAGGAAATGGAGGGGCCGTTGACGGCGTGTCTCGAGCGCCATCCCGCGTCGAGAGTCGCCGTGCATGCGTTCGACCACCGCATCCCGGTCGCGGTACGCGCGCGACGCCCCGGCACCGCGATCGGATTGCTGAGTGCGTCGTATCCGCTGGATCTCGGCGCGGTCCTGCGGCCGGCGGCCGCCGAAATGTTGTGGCAACAGGCGGATTTGATCGACGGGGCGTTGGTGCGCGAAGCGCACGCGATGGGCGCGTCGGTGACGGCATGGACGGTCAACGATCCGGTCCGCGCGCGCCAGCTGCTGGAGATGGGAGTCGATGCGCTGTGCACCGACACTCCCGGCGCGTTACGCGCCGTACTGCTGGGCTGAGGGCGGCCGCGGCGGCTCAGGCGGCTCAGGCGACTCAGGCGCCGTCATCGGGTCGGGAACGAACGGGGCGGGCGGATTGCCGACCGGTCCGGATGTGGCGCCGGGATTCGCTGCACGCGCCGCCGCCAATTCGGTCTCGAGTCTTCGCGCTTCGGCTTCCCGCTCGCGCAGCGCGACGATGAGGCGCTGGCGCGCTTCCGGCTCGAGCTCGTGTCCGCTCTCGGCCGCGCGGAACACCGCATAGCCCAGCGCCTCGGCGGCCTTATCGGCCTGCTCGCGCGCGCGATAAGCGTCAAGCCGCAGCTTGCCTTCGTCAAAGACGTCTTGTGCGGCCTTCCCTGCCTTGTCGATCCCTTCCCTGACTTTGTCCCAGATCGCCATCGTGTGCTCCTGAAAGTGGATGCGGGGTAGCTGAGAACCATACGCAGCAGCGTCTCGGGAGTTGCGGCTCAGTGCGTGATGACGCGGTTCCAGAAACGAAAGCGGCCCCCGCGCGAGTGCAGGGGCCGTTCGGTGATCCGGTGACGCCGGTCAGGCTTCGACGGTGACTTCGGTCACTTCTTCGTAGATCACCGGCACCACGCTGACGCGGTAGCGGCGCTTGTTGTGGTGCTCGAACTGCACGACGCCTTCCACGAGGGAATAGATCGTATAGTCCGTGCCCATGCCGACATTCTTGCCGGGATGCCACTTGGTGCCGCACTGGCGCAGGATGATGTTGCCTGGGCCGACGAACTCGCCGCCGTACTTCTTGATGCCGCGGAACTTCGGATTCGAATCGCGTCCGTTGCGTGAAGAGCCGACGCCTTTCTTATGTGCCATGGTTCAAACTCCAGGAAGGAGGCGCAGCCGAACGGCGCGCCGCCGGCGCTCAGCCGAGGGTGATGTCCTTGATGCGGACTTCCGTGAACTTCTGACGGTGGCCCTGCTTGCGGGCGTAGTTCTTACGGCGCTTGAACTTGAAGACAATGATCTTGTCATCGAGCCCGTGCTTCACGATCTCCGCCGTAACCTTGGCACCGGAAAGCGTCGGCACGCCGGTCTTCACGCTCGTACCGTCGGAGCCAAGCAGAACGTCGTTGAACTCGACGGCCGTGCCGGCATCGCCCAGCAGAGAGGGGATCCGAAGTGTCTTGCCCGGCTCGGCACGGAACTGCTTGCCACCGGTGCGGATGATCGCGTAGCTCATGGTTCTATCTTGTGTAAGGCGTCTGGAACGTAGCCGTGAAGAATATTCGAGAGGGGGGGGAGAGTCAACCCGCAACTAGAACTACCCACGCGGGAGTTGCGAGTGGAAGTGGGGAGTTTTATGCCAGGGCATATTGCTGCGTCACGTCCCGCTGGGCCCCCTTCACTACCAGCTTCATTTCGTCCGGCTTGAGCAGGGGGTCATCGCGAAGGTCGATCGGGAACCCGGCCAGTTTCTCCAGCCGCTTCACGAAATCGTGTTCCTGCTCCAGGACATGAAGCGCGATCTCGGGGTGGAGCCGCAGCGTCACGGCATCGCGGCGGCCTTCCGCGGCCATCCGTCGGACGGCGCGTTCAACTCGGCGGACAATCGTTTCGGGGGTGAAGACGCGGCCGGTGCCGGAACAGGTCGGGCAGCTCTCGGTCATGCTCTGCCAATGGCTCTGCCGCACGCGCTGGCGTGTCATCTCGATCAGTCCGAGGTCGCTCACTGCGAACGCTTTGGTGCGGGCGCGGTCGCGGCTCAGGTTGGAGCGCAGTTCGTTGAGCACGCGGTCGCGGTTCGACTGCGTCTCCATGTCGATGAAGTCGCAGACAATGATACCACCCACGTCGCGCAGTCGAAGCTGACGCGCAATCTCCCGTGCCGCCTCGGTGTTCGTTTTGAGAATGGTCTTCTCCGGGTCCCGCTTGCCGGTGTACCGCCCCGAGTTCACGTCAATGGAGACGAGGGCCTCGGTGGGCTCGATGATGAGGTAGCCCCCCGACGGCAGGTCGCACCGCCGCTTGAACAGATCGCGAATCTCCGTCTCGATCCCGGCTTTGTCGAAGAGCGAGACGGTGTCCTCGTACAACTTGACGCGCTCGACCAGCTCGGGCGCGATCCCCTGCAGATACTCGGTGATCTCGTTGAAGACTTGCTTTGAGTCGACAGTGACACCTTCGACTTTCGCGCTGAACAAATCACGGACCAAGCCGCGCGTCACGTTCGTTTCGCGGTGCACAAGGGCCGGAGCGCGCATGAACTGCGTCTTCCGCTTGATCCGCTTCCAGTTGTTCATGAGCGTGTTCAGCTCCCGCTCGAACGTTTCCTGGGTGGCGTCCTCGCTGACGGTGCGCACGATCACCCCGCCCACATCTTCCGGGAGGATTTCGGTGAGCATGGCGCGAAGACGCTGCCGTTCACTCCGCTCGTCGATCTTGCGGCTCACGCCAACCTTGGACGCGAAGGGCATGTAGACGATGAACCGACCGGCCAGCGAGACTTGCGCCGTGACGCGTGGCCCTTTGGTGGAGATGGGCTCCTTGCTGATCTGCACGAGGATGTCCTGCCCGCGCTTCAACAGGTCCTGAATCGGGCGCACCTCACGCCGGCCGCGCCGGCCCCCGCCACCGCCGTTCTCCTCGCCAGACGATTCGTCCTCCTCGTCGTCGTCCTCGTCATTGACCGAGGCGTCATCGACCACCACATCGGCGGCGTGCAGGAACGCGGACTTTTCGGTACCGATGTTCACGAAGGCGGCCTGAATACCCGGCAGCACTGCCTCAACCTTCCCGAGATACACGTCGCCCACCATGCGACGCGCGTCGGGCCGATCGACCAGCAGCTCCACAAGTTGACCGTCCTCGAGAATCGCAACGCGCGTTTCACGCGGCGTCGCATTCACCAGGATCTCTCGCTTCATTGTGTCGTCCTGACCGTCCGGGAGGCGGCGACTCCGCTTTACCCGGCCGTCGATACACACGGTGAAAATACTTGCGGCCCGTTCGCGCCAGCATGACGGCGACACGGACGACGTCACGGGCACCCCCACGCGGCGCGACCAATCGTTCACACTGCACGCGCCGGGCATACCGCGCGACCCGCGCGCAAAGCGGCGGTCAGCACAGGGGCCGGGAAAAACGCGACAGCATGCGATCGACGCCATTGGCGTGACGCGCGGTGGGGCGTTCGATGGGCGTCGGTCGGTGGCGCGCTGGCCTCGACTGGCCCCCATCAGAAACGCGAACGGTCCGTGAGTCGCACGGACCGTCGGCGCCGGATGTGACGGCTACGAAACGGCAACAACAGGGCAAACAGCTACAGAGGAACAGTATACGGGATCAAAGGGGTCCCGCAATGCATCTGCTGAGGGATCTGCCTGCCGTCGGTCCGGGCGCCCGCACCCAACGTCTAGTCGATCAATCCCTTCAAGAGGTGTCGCGCGATGACGATACGCTGGATCTCGCTGGTGCCTTCACCAATCTCGCAGATCTTCGCGTCGCGCATGTACCGCTCGACCGGGTAGTCCTTGGTGTAGCCGTACCCGCCATGAATCTGGATGGCCTTGATCGTCGCGCGCATGGCCAGCTCGGAGCAGAAGAGCTTGGCCATTGCCGCTTCCTTGCTGAATGGCTTGCCATTCTGCGCCAACCAGGCTGCGTGGTACATGAGATGGCGCCCCGCTTCCAACTCTGTCGCCATGTCCGACAGCTGGAACTGAATGCCTTGAAACGACGCGATCGCCTGTCCGAACTGCTTTCGAACGGACGCGTACTTGAGCGCCTCGTCGAACGCGCCCTGCGCGATGCCGATCGACAGCGCGGCGATGCCAATGCGACCTGCATCGAGCGTCTTCATGAAATTGATGAAGCCGAGCCCTTCGGTGCCCAGCAAATTCTCCGCCGGAACCTCGACGTTGTCGAACAGCAGTTCGCGCGTGTCGGAGGAACGCCACCCAAGCTTATCCTCCTTCTTTCCCGCCGTGAAGCCGCGCATCGACGGGAGCGACGCGTCATGGCCGACCTCGTACTGCCGGCAGGCGTCGAGGTCGACCGAATCCTTGGTCAGGATGAACGACGAGATCCCCTTCGTGCCCATGCCGGGGTCGGTCACGGCGGTGACGGTGAAGATCTCGCCAACACCGGCGTGCGTGATGAACCGCTTGCTGCCGTTCAGCACATAGTGTCCGTTCTTCCTGACGGCCGTGGTGCGCGTACCGCCTGCGTCGCTGCCGGCCGTATCCTCGGTCAGCCCGAAACCGCCGAGTACCTTGCCGCTGGCGAGCAGCGGGACATAGCGCTCGATCTGCGCGCGCGTCCCGAAGTTCACGATCGGCGACGTGCCCAACGTGGTGTGTGCAGAGATCGTGATGGAATGCGACGCGTCGATGCGGCCGAGTTCCTCGATGGCGATCATGAAGCTCAGCGTGTCGAAGCCGGCGCCCCCGATGTCTTCGGACCACGGAATGCCCAGCAGTCCGAGTTCGCCCATCGCTTTGACGTTCTCCCACGGAAACGTGGAATCGGCGTCGTGCTGCGCGGCCACCGGCGCCACCTGTTCGCGCGCGAAGGCGCGCACCATATCGCGAACGGCGTAGTGTTGTTCAGAAAAATAGAGACTGTCGTCCATGTGTTGTTCGGGGTGTAGCTCGGAGGGAGATGCGGCTCACGTCGCGCGGAGGCGGGACCGAGTCCGAGTCGCCGGCACAACGCTGCGCGAGGGCACGGGTTCGGTGGTACCGAGGCAGCGATCGCACGCATCGCATTGCGCACGCACTTCGGGATCACCGAAATAGCGCAGGACGAACGCGCGACGGCAAGCGCGTGTTTGCGCATAGCGCTGCATCGAATCAAGACGACTCAGATCGGACTGGCGTCTCCGCCCGAGCATCTTCCAGTCCACCGGTAGCCAGGTCGGATCGCAAGCGCGCGAGTCCAGACGGAATCCGGCCCCTGTTCGCGACCACGTCACGAACTGTCGTGCCTCCAGCCGTTCCAGAACAGGGACGATCCCCATCGATCCCCCGAATACGGACGGCAGCCGTGCGAGATCGACCATCGCACCCGATTCCATGCCCCGGCCGACGGCACGCCAGAGCGCACGCAGCAGTTCCCGATCCGCCTCTTGGTTCCCTGTGAGTTCCCTGGCAATGCGGGCCGTCGTGGCCAGCAGTCGCACCCACACGCGGCCCGGTACCGCAGGCTCGAGCGCGAGCGCACCCGATGCCGCGAGCGTGCGCAGGGCGGCGGCCGCTTTGCGATCGCCGGACGTTGGGGGGAGTCGCGCGGTGAGCTCCTCCGTCGACATTCCCACAAACCGGTCACGATCAGCGCTCGCCCGCAGCACCTGCCACACCTGTTCGACAAGCACGCGACCCGGGTGAGACTGTTCGATGAAGAACTCGTGCGTGAATCGATCAGGATAGCTATGCAGGAGCACGCAGGTACTGGGTTGTCCATCGCGACCGGCACGACCGGCTTCCTGATAGTACGCTTCGATCGATCCGGGCATGGCGTGATGCACGACGAGGCGTACATCGGACTTGTCGATACCCATCCCAAACGCACTGGTGGCCACGATGACCCGCGCGGACTCGCGCATGAACGCATCCTGCGCGCGCTGGCGGAGCCCGTCATCCAGTCCGGCGTGATACGCGACGGCCTTCACGCGTGCACGCACGAGCACTGACGTGATGCGCTCGACCGATTTGCGCGTCGGTGCATACACAATGGCCGGTCCCGGTGTTTGTCTCAGCAGGTGCACGGCCATCGTGTCCTTGTCCTGCTGCGTGCGCGTGGGCGCCACGTGGTACATCAGGTTCGTTCGATCGAAACCGCCGACGACGATCTCCGGCGCGTCCAATGCGAGTTGTCGCACGATGTCCTGACGCACATCCGGCGTTGCGGTCGCTGTCAGCGCGACAGTCTGCGGGGAGCCGAGCCGGTCGCGTATCAGACCGATGCGGCGATAGCTCGGCCGAAAGTCGTGACCCCACTCGCTGATACAATGCGCTTCGTCGACTGCGAGCAGGCTCACGCCGATCTCAAGCAGTCGCTGGGTTGTGCGACCGGCATCCATTCGCTCCGGTGCGAGATACAGCAGCGTGAGCGAGCCGTCACGCGCCTTCGCCATACGATTGGCCACCTCGTTGGCGCTCAGCGTGCTGTTGATGAACGCCGCCGACACGCCGCGCCGCTCGAGTGCATCCACCTGATCCTTCATCAGTGAAATCAGCGGCGAGATGACGACGGTGAGCCCGGACCGCACCAACGCCGGCACCTGATAGCAGAGCGACTTGCCGCCGCCGGTCGGGAGTACGATCAGCGCGTCCCTACCGGAAAGCACCGCCTGCACCGCGCGAATTTGCGGCGGGCGGAAGTCCGGATAGCCGAACGTGTCGCGCAATCTGGCGCGCGCGCCGTCGAGGGTGCCAAAGGATGCTGAGCCTGCGGTATGTCCACTCATGACCCATCGTAGTCATGGCAGGGCACCGGTGCGGCACCAAATCGCCGCACAGCGTGCCGGAATCTGGCTGCTGCTTCGTGATCACACTGCTCGCATGAAGTGGCCGCGCGTAAAGACGCCGTCCAACAATGCGCGTGGGGCGGTAAGCGCCGGTTCGCGAGCGTCCGCCACTGCGTGGAGTGCGTCGCGATACGCGCGCGTGATCGCCTCGATCGGCTCGCCGGGGACATTGAAGACGAGATGGAAGCCGCGGATGCCGTGGTTCCAGAGGGCCGGCAGGTACTCCGATGCATCGATGGGTCGCGAGTGCAACAATCGATTGCGACAGGCGGAATCGGTAGCGACGGCGAAGGTGTAGCCCGCGGGATCGGTGATGGACACGTTCGTGTGCTTCTGCACGCACAGATCCCGGCACGTTGCCGGCTCGCGATCGAACGCAGCCGACAGGACGCAGTGTTCGATGGTCATGCCTTCCGGACGGCCGTACACCAGCACGTCGAACCCGTCGCCATGCCACGGCGCAACCAGCGCGCCGATCTCGTCGAGCGTGAGCTCGATGGACGCGGTGAGTCGACGCGCGCCCAGTTCGAACAGCAGTGCCGCGGTATGCGCGTTGAAGATGTTTACCGCATAGTCCGCCACGACGTCGGTACCGGCGCTTCCCTGCTCCGCCACCAGTCCGAGATGACCAGACAAGAGTGGCAGGCCAAGGGCGAGCCATTTATCCAATCGCGACCGTTCGTCCGGGCGGACGATGGTCGGGGTGCGCAGGCGCAACGTCACGCCCATCGCCTCCAGGTCGCTTTGAAGCGCGCGCACGCGTGCGAGTGGCGGCGCGGGATGACGCAGGAACGGATCGAGTACGATGTCCGTCGCGCCGCCGGCTGCCGCCTGTCGCGCACCGTCCACGTCGTAGACGATGGCACGCAGTGCGAAAGGCGTCGCCTGCGCAGCATCGACGCCGGGTGTGCGCGCCGCGTCACCACGTGCGATATCGGCGACGGCCGCGGCGATCAGACCGTCTCGCGCCGCGCTGTGTCCCAGGTGCATCCAGCTCAGTCGTTCGGCGAGCTGTTCCACGGCCTGCTGCCGGATACGATTGAGTTCACTCACCGGGAGAAACAACCCGTCGGCCAAGCCGCTGGCATCGAGCGCTCCGAGCACGAACGAGGTCTCGCCAAGACGTCCAAGCTGCTCGCGGAGTTGCGCACGATCGAGTGCACGCTTGCTCGCCGGTGCGAGTGGCGTCTCTCCGCGAATCGTCACTTCCTCGTCGCCGAAGTGCCAGATGGTCTTGAGCGGTCCACCGGCGTGTCCGAACACGCGAACAGATACCGCCGTCCGTCCAATGTTTTCAGGCACGGCAACCGACGCGAAGCTCTCTTGCGCCATGCGCAACAACGTGGCGTCGCTCGTACGCACAACGCGTGCACCCTGCGGAGCACGGACGCGCATCGACAACGCCTGGCGATGCATGCCGTTACGAAAAAAGAGCGTGCGCACGCCCTTGACGTTACCGCCGGTGGCGGCACCTGCTGTAGCATCGGGCAGCTCGAACCCGATGCCATCGCCGATCGTGATTGAATGCGTCACATCGACGAGAATATCGCTTCCTTCGCGCCCCACCACGACGCCGATGGGTAGACCGCGATTGTCCGGCTGTGTGCGCGTGATGTAGTCGCGCCCTTCTCTTCCGCCGTACATGCCGCCCGTATTGCCGCGGCTGAAGATCTGCACCAGCGGTTCCACTTCATCGGTCGGCGGTGGCGCCGACTCGCCCTCAGCCAGTCGGTCGAGCCACGTGCGATACGCATGTGTTACGGTCGCGACATACTCGGGCTTCTTCTTGCGCCCTTCGACCTTGAGGCAACCGACGCCGAGATCGGCCAGCTGCGCCAGATGGTCGTGCGCGGCAAGGTCCTTGGCCGAAATGAGAAATCCCGAGTCGAGCGTCGCCCCGGTCGTTTCGTCGGTGAGCGTGTAGTCCTTGCGGCAGGACTGGGCACACGATCCCCGGTTGGCGCTCCGCTCGGAGATCAGGCCCGACATGAAGCACTGTCCGGAGTACGAAATGCAGAGCGCGCCGTGGATGAACGTTTCGAGGCCAAGCTCCGGCACAGCGTTGCGGATCGCCTTGATGTCGCTGAGCGTATTTTCGCGCGCCAATACCACGCGCTCCACGCCGAGCTTCTGCATGACCAGCGCGCCGGAAACGTCATGCACGGTCATCTGGGTGCTGCCGTGGACCTCGAGCTTCGGGTACACGCGCCGGATGAGCCGCACGACGCCCAGATCCTGCACGATGGCCGCATCGATGCCGCGGTCCACGCACTCGCCCAGATACGTCAGGGCGTCGGCGAGCTCCTGCGGCTTGATGAGCACGTTGAAGGTCAGGTACACGCGCACGCCTCGCGAGTGCGCCAGCGCGCACGCCTGCGCCAGCTCGTCGAGCGAGAGCTGCGCCCCTTCGTCGCGGGCATTGTACAGCGACGCACCGAGGTACACGGCGTTGGCGCCATTGGCGACGGCGGCCCGGACCGCGTCGAGCGTGCCGGCCGGGGCAAGAAGTTCTGGGATGCGGTGCACAGACATCCGGGTAAATCTAGTCGGACGGGGGTAAGTGGCGCCCCGGTCAGCCTTGGTTGTCCTTGCCGCCTGGCGGGCGCATTCTGCCGTACGCACGCAGTGCAAGCGCCCCGACCAGGCACCCGATGGCTACCCAGCGCGCCCAGTCGGTACCGGTCCGCATGGCAAAGGCGAAGGCCATGATGCCCGCGCCGATCAGCAGCAGACGCAACTGCATCACGGAGCCGCCGGCAGTCCTGCCGCGCGTGCGTCGTCGTCGGGGACGTCGATGACCATACGCAGCAAGGCGGTCGAGTACACCTTCCCTTGCGCGTCGGTCTTGAGCGATAACGTGCCGCCACCATCCAGCGCACCGTGCAGCAGAAAATTCAGTGCGCCAAGATTCGGCAGTTCGAAGCGCACCACGTCGCCGTGAATCTGTCCCGCGAAATGCTGCGCAACTCGCTCACGCGTGACGTACCGATCAAGTACGGTATACCACTCCGGCTTGAGCGCGATGACGCCCACATTCGCCGTATCTCCCTTGTCGCCGCTGCGTGCGTGCGCAATATCGAGCAATCGTACGAGCATGTCGGCCTACTCCAGGATGCGAACAGACGTGGTGACCGCGCGCTTGTCGAGCAGCGCCGGCCAATAAGCTACGATCTCTTCCACCTTGGGTCGGCCGCCGGCGAAGCCGGTGACACTCGGCGGACCGTTCAGCACCAGCGGTGCGATCTCGCGGGTGAACCGTTCAACATCCGCACGGCTGTTGCCGCGCACGCCGAAACGCCACTGCACTTCCGGCGCGTCGTAACCGTCACCCGCCAGCGCGCCGTGCGTTGCGTTCGCACCCACGAACTCGCTCAGAATATGCTCGAACTTGAGTCCGAGGTTGTCGAGGCGCTCACGCAGCACGCGATCGGCACGCTGCGCCTTTTCCATCGCATCGGGCCATGCGTACACCAGTGACCCAACGGCTTTGTATCCCGCTCGGTAGGCGATCGACACCTTGAGAAACGGCGTTGGCGGCGCGCCGGTGATGCCGTGTACCCGCACGCGATTTTCGCCGTCTGACGCTACGCGAATGCTGGTGAAGTCGGCGACCACATCGGGCGTGATGTACGCATGCGGATCCCCCATTTCGTACACCAGCTGTTCCGTCACGCTCGGCACGTTGATGCGGCCGCCTGTATTCGGATGCTTCGTGATGACGAAGCTTCCATCGGCGTACGCTTCCGCGATGGGGTAGCCGACGTTCGCGAGATCGGGAATGTTGCGCCAGTCATGCAGACAGTTGCCGCCGGAACTCTGTGCGCCGCACTCCAGAATATGCCCGGCCACGATACCCGCAGCGAGCGCGTTCCAGTCGTCGCCCTTCCAGCCGAACTCGTAACGCAACGGCGCCATCGTGAGTGCGGTGTCGGTGCTGCGTCCGAGCACCACGACATTGGCGCCGCGCTCCAGCGCCTCGACGATCGGAGTCGAACCGATATAGGCGTTGGCCGACAGCACGCGATCCCGAATCGTGCTCAACGGCTCGCCGGTATCCATGTTGGCGAGGAGATGGCCGTCCGCAAGCAACTCGTCGAGACGATGGAGGATGTCATCACCGGTGACCACGCCGATACGGATCCTGCCGCGCAATCCGTGGGTCGTGGCCGACTCCAACAGCGCCTCGGCACATGCGTCCGGATTCACACCGCCGGCGTTGGCGATGACTTTCACGCCGCGATCGGCCACCGCCGGAAACACACTCTCCATCGCGCCGATGAAGTCGCGCGCATAGCCCATGCGCGGATCGCGTTCCTTCTGTTTTTGCAGAATGGACATCGTCACTTCAGCAAGGTAGTCGAGCATGAGGTAGTCCACCTGGCCGCCTTCCACCTGGCGACGCGGCGCCTCGAGCCAGTCTCCCCAGAAGCCCTGGCCACTCGCTACGCGAACGACTCGTGCCACGTCACTCATCTGAACTCCAGTATTGACCAGTGCTCATGCCGGGACGCCGGGCATCGGCGGCAGCACGAAAGCACCGAGGTGCGGTCCGGGATTGTTGCGTGCCGCGCGCAGGGCGAGTGCCAGCATGTCGCGCGTATCCTCGGGATACAGAATCGCATCGGCAAATCCGCGCGCGGCGGCGTAGCGTGCATCGAGTTGGGCTTCGTAGTCGGCGCGCATCGCATCGACAGCCTGCGTGACCTCGGCGGACGGCTGCACGCCGGCCCTCTTGGCCGCGTCCAGCGCCGGACCATGCACCGCCTGAATCGCGGCCTCACCGTCCATGACCGCCATGCGTCCGGTCGGCCATGTGAAGAGAAAATCGGGGTCGAATCCCTGCCCCGCCATCGCGTAATAGCCGGCACCACTCGCATGGTTGACCGTGAGCACGATCTTGGGCACGCGTGCGCACGCCATCGCTTCCACAAATCGCGCGCCGGCGCGAATGATTCCCTCGTGCTCGGCGTCGGGACCGACCATGAAGCCGGAGACGTCCTGCACGAAGAGCAGCGGAATTCCCTGTCGCTCGCACCGATCGATGAAGAACGCGACTTTCTCCGCGCTCTCGGCGTAGATGATGCCACCAAACCGCGGGCGCTCGCCTGCGCGTCCCTTGATGAGGCCTCGTTGGTTGGCGATCACACCAACAGGAATGCCTTCGATACGCGCATCGCCGCAAATCATCTCCTTAGCGAGCTGCGGCTGGAATTCGTCGAGCGCGCCGTCATCAAGCACCGCTTTGAGCAGGCCGTGCATGTCGTACGACATGCGATGATCGCTCGGCAACAGGTCGTACAATTGCTGCGGCGGGATCGCGGGCGGACGGAACGTCGCCTTCGTATCGAGCGTCGCCGCGCGAGGCAAGCGTGAGACCAGCTCGCGCAGTTTACGCAGGCAGCTCGCATCGTCATCGAGCGCGTAGTGCGCCACACCGGATATCTCGGTGTGCGTGATGGCACCGCCGAGCGTCTCACCATCGACCGTTTGTCCGGTGGCGCCCTTGACGAGGTTCGGTCCGCCGAGTCCCATGAACGACGTCCCCTTTACCATGAGGATGACGTCGCTGAGTGCGGGAAGGTAGGCGCCGCCCGCCACGCATTGCCCCATCACCGCGGCGAACTGCGGTATGCGCAGATAGCGGCGCATGATGGAGTTGTAATAGAAGATGCGCGCTGCACCGAATTGCCCGGGGAACACGCCGCCCTGATACGGGAGGTTCACCCCTGCGGAGTCGACCAGGTAGATGATCGGAATACGGCAGCGCATGGCGACTTCCTGCGCGCGGAGAATCTTGGAAATCGTTTCGGGCCACCACGCGCCGGCCTTGACCGTCGCATCGTTCGCGACGACGACGACTTCGCGCCCGTCGATCACGGCGATACCGGTAACCACGCCGGCGCCTGGCGCCTGTCCAGCATATTGATCGTAGGCGACGAGCAGTCCGATCTCAAGCATGGGCGTGCCCGGATCGGCGAGCTGTTCCACACGTTCACGGGCCGTGAGCTTTCCCTGTTTGTGCTGCTTGTCGATCTTGTCCTGCCCGCCACCCAGGCGCAGTTGGGCTTCGAGTGCGCGGACCTCGTCGGACAGTTGGCGAAGCCGAGTCGTCATGCGTCCTGCTGCTCACGTTCTGCGAACCAGGTGCGGATGTAGTCGACCAAGTCCTGCGTGCTGGTGCCGGGGCCGAAGAGCCGCGCCACGCCACGCTGCTGGAGCGACTCCATGTCTTCCTTGGGGATGATGCCGCCGCCCGTGAGCAGGATGTCGTCGCGTCCCGCGTCGACGAGCAGTTCACGCACGCGCGGAAAGAGTGTCATGTGGGCGCCGCTCAGGATCGACAGGCCGACGACGTCCACATCTTCCTGGATCGCCGCCGTGGCGATCATTTCGGGCGTCTGATGCAGACCGGTGTAAATCACTTCCATGCCGGCGTCGCGGAGAGCGGCCGCCACGACCTTGGCGCCGCGATCATGTCCGTCGAGGCCGGGTTTGGCGACGAGCACGCGAATGGGTCGGGTCATCGGGAGGGTATCGGAGAGGGCCCACGGAAGCGCTGGGCGAACAGGAAAGGTAACCGGTGCATGCTCACCCCTCCTTGCGCGCGAGGAGGAGCATCTCGCTGGATCGGCGGGTCAGCGGACGATCCTCCCAGGCGTCGAACGCCTGCTCAACGATCAATCCGACGTCGCGCATGCGCGCAGCCAGCTCGGAGGCGGTGTAGAGCCGGATCTTGTGCGACCGTTCCCCGTCGCCCCCGGGACCGCGCCACGTCGACGTGATGTGAAGAAAACCGGAAAGCGGATCGAAGCGGCGTTCCTGAGCGAAGACCGTCCCGTCCGCCGTCGTCCACCAGTCGCGTGCCAGAAACTTGGCCATAACACCGTCCCGACTGCCACCGTGCCACACGAGCTGACCGCCCGGCCTGAGCACGCGGGCGAACTCTGCCAGCACCTGCAGATCGTCCTGCGGACTGTCGAAGAACCCAAACGAGGTGAACAGGTCCACCACGGCATCAAAGCGACCGGTCCAACGCGTGGGAAGTTTCCGCATGTCGCCGCGGGTGTAGCGCAGTCGCCTGGAAATGCCGCGCTTGGCCGCAACAGCGAGCAAATCCGACGAGTAGTCGAGGCCGTCGACATCGAAGCCCGCCTCTGCGAGGAGATGCGCGTGACGACCCTGTCCGCACGGGCAGTCGAGGATGCGTGAACCGGAGGGCAGTTCGAGCAAGTCGATGAGCCGGCCAACCTCGCGGCGATCCTGCGCCAGATCGAAGAGCGGCTCGTACTCATGCAGATATTGCGCATCGAACTGCGTGCTCCACCACGCTGCCGGCTTCGCGCCGCCCGCGACGGTTGGCGCGCTTGCTACCCGTCTGCGTTGCGCTGCGGCGGTCAGAAGAACACCGGTTCGCGATACGCGCCGAACACATCCTCGAGTGCGGCGCGGATCTCGAAGAGCGTGCAATAGCAGCGCGCGCAGTCGAGAATGTACGGCACGACGTTCGCATCGGTGCGGGCGGCTTCGCGCAGGGCGTCGAGACGCGTGGTCACGAGCGCGTTGTCGCGTTCCGCGCGCATTTTCGCCATGCGCTCACGCTGCTCGGTATCTGCTTCCTGTCCGATGCGCAGGATGGGTATGCTCAACTCCGGCTCGTCAGTCACGAACTCGTTCACGCCCACCACCAGCCTGCGGCGCTGTTCGATCTCCCATTGCTGGCGCGCGGCGCTTTCCGCGATCCGCTTCTGGAACCAACCGTCTTCGAGGCCTTTCACCACCCCGCCGATCTCGGCGATGTGCTCGAACTGCGCCTCGGCCTCGCGCTCGAGTTGATCGGTGAGCGCCTCGACGTAATACGACCCGCCGAGTGGATCCATGACGTTCGGCACACCGGTTTCATACGCGAGGATCTGCTGCGTGCGGAGTGCGACCTGCACGGCGCTTTCGGTCGGCAGCGACAGCGTCTCGTCCATCGAGTTGGTGTGCAGGGATTGCGTGCCCCCCAGGACCGCGGCCAACGCCTGATACGCCACGCGCGCCACATTGTTGGTGGGCTGCTGCGCCGTCAGCGTCACGCCAGCGGTTTGCGAATGGAAGCGCATCATCCACGAGCGCGGGTTCCGGGCACCGTAGCGCTCCTTCAGGTGACGCGCCCAGATGCGGCGCGCGGCGCGCAGCTTGGCGATTTCCTCGAAGAAGTCGTTGTGGATATCCCAGAAGAAGGAGAGACGCGGCGCGAAGTCGTCGACGTCCAGTCCGCGCGCGATGCCCCGCTCCACATACGTGAAACCGTCGGCGAGCGTGAACGCGAGTTCCTGCGATGCGGTGGCGCCCGCTTCGCGGATGTGATAACCGGAGATGGAGATCGTATTCCAGTGCGGCGCATTCTCCGCGCACCACGCGAAGCCGTCGACGATGAGCCGCAACGCAGGCTCGATCGGAAAGCACCAGGCGTGCTGCGCCATGTACTCTTTAAGGATGTCGTTCTGCACCGTCCCCTGAAGCTTCTCCGCACTGACCCCCTGCTTCTCCGCCGCGGCGATGTAGAAGCAGAGCAGAATGATCGCGGGCCCGTTGATGGTCATCGAGGTGGAGACTTTATCGAGCGGAATGCCCTCAAACAGCGTCTCCATGTCGGCCAGCGATGAGATGGCCACGCCACACTTGCCGACTTCACCTTCCGACCGCGGATGGTCGGAGTCGTATCCCATCAGGGTCGGAAAATCGAATGCGACCGAAAGGCCGGTCTGCCCCTGCGAGAGCAGGAACTTGTAACGCTGGTTGGTTTCGCGTGCCGTGCCGAAGCCGGCGAACTGGCGCATGGTCCACAGCTTGCCGCGATAGCCGGTGGGATGAATGCCGCGCGTGTACGGCCACTGGCCGGGCAGTTCAAATGCGGTGCCGGCGGAATTCTCCAGGTCCAGCGCGCTGTAGAGGGGTGGCACTTCGACGGCAGAGTTGGTGAAGGCGATATCGCGCTTGCGTCCCTGCTCGTACTGCGTGCGCCAGTGCGCAACTTCGCCGCGCAGCTGGTCGAGCTCCGCCTGCTGCTGCCGCACCACATCCTCGAGCTCGTGCGTCGTCGTCATGGATTCGTCCGCGATTGAGGCGCGTGCACGGTGGCGTGCACTGCGTCGGTAAGGAGCGTCCCGCTGCGGGCGCGGAGTTGGTCGGCCACCGCAAAGGGAGCCACCGCGCCCGCTTCGAGCACAGGCAGCTGCGTGTCGAGCCACGCGAGGGTGTCCGCGTCGCGCCAGAGCTGCTGCCGCACCTGCTGTTCCACTACTTCCATCACGCGCTCGCGCAGCCGCTGACGGCGTCGCGTGCCCAACGCACCGCTGGCGACAAGATAGCGAAAATGCCGGTCGAGGGCGTCGATGGTCTCGATCATCCCCTCGCCGGTCGCCGCAACGGTCCGCAGCACGGGCGGGGTCCAGGATTCGGGCGCCTCGGCCTGTGCCGCAGCGCGTGCGGCTCGTGCCGGATTCATCGCGTCTCGCAACGCATCGCGGTCGGGCATGGAGCGCAGATCCACGCCGTGATGCGCGGGGACGTTGTGCGCGCCCGCTCCGGAGCGCAGTCCGAGCATGAGTTCGATATCGTTGCGCAAACGATCCGCCCCAGGCCGGTCCGCCTTGTTCACGGCGAAGACGTCGGCGATCTCCATCACACCCGCCTTGAGCGTCTGGATCGAGTCGCCGGACTCGGGCACGAGCACCACCAACGTGGTATCCGCAGCACGCGCGATGTCGAGTTCGCTCTGTCCTACGCCCACGGTCTCCAGCAGGATGACATCCATCCCGAACGCGTCCAGAACGTCGCAGACTTCGCGTGTCGCCGTGGCCAGTCCGCCCAGCGAACCGCGTGTCGCCATGGAGCGAATGAAGACGCCCGGATCGAGGGCCACGTCTTCCATGCGAATGCGATCGCCGAGCAGCGCCCCGCCGGTGAACGGCGACGTCGGATCGACCGCCACGATGCCAACACGCAGGCCCGCCGCGCGATATGCTTTGGCGAGCCGCGTGGTGAGCGTGCTCTTCCCCGCCCCCGGTGGTCCGGTGATGCCGATACGACGCGCGCGGCCGACGAGCGGGTGCAGTACGGCCAGCAGTTGATCGTAGCCGGCGCGATGATTCTCCACGATGCTCACGGCGCGTGCGAGCGCGGCAGGACGCTGCGTGCGAAAGTCGGCGAGCAGTCGCGTCATCGTTTCGGAGAGTGCGGTCATACAGACGATCCGGGAGCGCGCGGCGTCGGTTCGTCGTGTTCGTCGCGAATCTCGCCCACCAACTCCTCCAACAAATCCTCCATCGTGACAACGCCAAGTACGGTGTTGTCGTCGTCCTGCACGATGGCAAGTTGACGGCGTGCGCGCAGCAATTCAAACAACAGTTCGCTCGCCGGCTTGGTCGATTTGGCAAATGTCACCGGGCGCAGCGCGGGCATGCGTTCGCCCACCAGCTTGAAGACGTCGAAGACGTGGATCATGCCGATCGTCGTATCGACGGTCTCGCGGTACAGCGGCACGCGACTGTACCCGGACTGCGCGATGCGCCTTGCGATTTCCTTCGGTCCGAGGGCGACGTCGAGCGCAAACATGTCCGTACGCGGCGTCATCACATCGATCGCCGTCTTGTCACCGAACTGCATGACGCCTGAGATGATCGCCAACTCCTCCATCGACCCCATGCCGTCAAACGCGCCGTCGCGCAACAACTCTTCCAACCCCTCGCGGGCCTCTGCCCCGTCCGCGGCGTCTGCCCTGAGCGACACGATCGCCCCGACGGCCTGTGCCGCCCACTGAATTGGACTGACCAACAGGTCCACCAGACGCAGCGCGGGCACGAGCACCGGCACCAGCTGCGGCGCCCAACGTCGTCCAACGGCACGCGGAATAAGCTGTCCGCCAAGCAGGAGCAGCACGAGAAACATGCCTGCATCGCGCGCTACGCTCCACAACGACGTTCCGCTTTCGAGCGTGATGACGGCCCCCATGCTGAAGACCACCAGCATGCTGCCCGTGCCCGCCGCATGAATCAACCGCATCGGCCGTTCGAGATAGCGCGCCATCGTGCCGGAGTGCGCGTGGCGATGTTCGATCCAGTGGCGGAGCCAGAGCCGGCTGACGGCGCGCACCGACGTGGCGCCGGTGGTCAGCACCGCCACGATCGCGACTGCGATGAGCATCGGCAGGAGCGGCATCAGTTCCCGCTCTCTTCGGCGGCGATGGTCCGCTCCAGAAACACCCGCTCGATCTTGCGTCGCACGACGCGCTCCACGATCACGCGGAACGGCCCGATGCTCAGCGACTCGCCGGCACGCGGCACGTGACCGACGAGCTCGAAGATCAGGCCGCCCACGGTGGTCACGTCCTCCCGGCGAAAGTCATAGTCGAGCGCCTCCGACAGATCATCGAGATTCATCCGCCCCGATACCCAGAAGCGCACGTTCTCTTCTTTCTCGACGACGCGCTCCTCCTGATCGTACTCGTCGCGAATCTCGCCGACGAGTTCCTCGAGGACGTCCTCGATCGTGACCAGCCCCGCGGTACCGCCATACTCATCGGCGACGATCGCCATGTGGCGCCCGGAGGCGCGGAACTCGCGCAGCAAGTCCGCAATGCGCTTGGCCGACGGGATGAAGGTTGGCGGTCGCAGCAACGATTGCCACCCTGCTGCGGGCTCCTCGTCCGCGAGGACGGGTTGCAACAAGTCCTTGGCGTACAGAATGCCGATGATTTCGTCAATCGTCTCCTCGAAGACCGGAACGCGCGAGTGCTGCGCGCTGCGCACCCGATCGACCACTTCCGACCACGGCGTGTCACGCTCGATGCCGATGATGTCCACACGTGGCACCATCACCTCTTCGGCCGTCGTCTCGCCGAAGTCGAAAATGCCGAGGAGCAGTTCGCGCTCGTCGCGCGAGACGTCAGCCTCGCTGGTGATCACTTCGCGGAACTGCGCCGCCGCTTCCTCGCGTCGTTCCGACGTCGAGTCGCCTGACGACACGACGTCCTCCACAGACGCATCCAGCAGCTCGCCGAGACGCACCGCAGGCGCCGACAGACGCTCGGAGGCGCGCACGAACCATTGCAGGCGCTGTCCGGCGTTGTCGCCGAGCGCGTCCCCGACGGCGCGCGCGATGCTTTCTGCCAGCGCGACCGTCAGGAGCCCGGCGAGCGCGAGCAGGAGCAACGCCTGCGCTGTCGCGCGCCCCTCGAGGCCGAGCGCCAGCGCCAGCGCGCTGCCGGCCATGAGGTGTCCAAGCACACGCGCAAAGGCGAGCGCACGATGCGAGCGCTCGCGCGCCGGAATCGCACGCGGGACCGGAGGGGCCGGGGCAGTCAGCACGCCGCGATCCGGCGTACCAGTTGTCGACGACGATTCCTCCGACAGCAAGGCTCCATCAGCGACGGCGGCAAGCGCAGCGAGCGACGCGCCAGCGCCGGCGACGATCCATGGCAGAACGCTCATCCGCGCTGGGAGGGCGTGATCCAGAAGCGTTGCAGCAGCTGCTCCTGGCGGCGCCACATTGGCGACCCCGTCCGCCCATCGTCGTCGGGATGCTCCCAGCCACACACATGCAGCATGCCATGCACCACCAGCCGCGCAATCTCCTCTCGCACGCCCACGCCGTGTTCACGCGCCTGGGTGCATGCAACGTCCGGGCAGATGTACACATCGGCGAGGACGACGCCATCCGGGTCTGCGCCCAAGGCGAACGTGATCACATCAGTCGGCCCGCGATGGTCTAGGTGGCGGCGGTTGAGCCTGGCCATTGCGCGCGGCGAGATCAGCGTGACCGACACCAGCGCGTGCTTCACCTTGAGCGCTTGCAGTACGGCGCGCGCGAGGTCTTCGAGTCGGCTCGCCGCCACCGGTGCGCGCACGCCATCGAGCGTCACGGAGACCGATCGCGCCGGGGCGCGTGGCGACGTACGAGTGGCGGTCATGCGCGTATCCCGCCGCGAAACGCGCCGGACGGCGGCATTGTCTCGCGGGGGCGACGCGCGCAGCGTCTTCGCCGCCCAGGTCGAACGGGTCCGTCGTCCATTGGTCCGTGCATCATGCATCAAGCGCCGGCGGCGTCATCGTTGTAAGCGCGAATGATGTCGCGCACCAAGCGGTGACGAACCACGTCGGCGTCGGTGAAGTAGTGAAAACTGATTCCTTCGATGTCATGCAGGATACGCTCCACCTGCATCAGACCCGAATCTTCGCGACGCGGCAGATCGACCTGCGTCTTGTCGCCAGTGATGACGATCTTGGAGCTCACGCCGAGCCGGGTCAGGAACATCTTCATCTGCAAACCGGTGGCGTTCTGCGCTTCATCGAGAATGACAAACGCGTCGCCCAGTGTGCGTCCGCGCATGAATGCCAGCGGCGCAACTTCGATGGTGCGCGACTCCACCAACTTCAGAATCCGCTCCGCCGGCATGAGATCGTCGAGCGCATCGTAGAGCGGACGCAGATACGGATCGACCTTTGCCTGCATGTCGCCGGGAAGGAAGCCCAGATTCTCGCCCGCCTCCACCGCGGGGCGTGCGAGCACGATGCGGCGCACGCGCTTTCGCATGAGCGCGTCGACGGCCGCGGCCACCGCGAGATACGTTTTGCCCGTGCCCGCCGGTCCGATCCCGATGACGATATCGTGCTCCGCGATCTTCTTGAGATACTCCGCCTGCCCCGGCGTTTTGGGCTGCACGCCACGCCGCGCACCCGGCAGCACCAGCGCGCCGCCAGTCGACACACCCGGCGCTTCGGCGGGCCGTTCGCTCAGCGACAATCGCAGCACGTCGTCGGCCACGACCGCGCGGCCGTCGCGTACCATTGCCACCATCGCTGACGCGATGCGTTCAGCGCGCGCGACCGCGTCCGCGTCGCCGGAAACGGCCAGTGCATCGCCGCGCAACGCCACACGTGCGCCGGAGACACGCGCGAGTTCGACCAGATTGGCATCACCGGCTCCGGTCAGCAGCAGGAGGTCCGCGCCCTCGACCGAGACGCGCGCTGTCGTTGTCGTTTCGGTCATGCGGAGCCTTCCGCCGTGCGGATCGACAGCCCGAGCTCGGCGAGATCTGCCGCGGGCACCGGCACCGGTGCGCCTTCGAACAGCGAGCGCGCAGCCGTGGTTTTCGGGAACGCAATCACATCGCGCAACGACGGCGCGCCCGAAAGCAGCATGGCGATGCGGTCGAAACCGAACGCGATCCCGCCGTGCGGCGGTGCACCGGCGCGCAACCCTTCGAGCAAAAATCCGAATCGACGTTCCTGCTCGGCCTGATCGCCGATGCCGAGGAGGGCGAACATGCGCGACTGCACCGCCGGATCGCTGGTGCGAATACTGCCGCCACCGAGTTCCGTGCCGTTGAGCACCACGTCGTACGCCAACGCGCGCCATCGTGCCGGCGCCTCCGGATGTGTCACCATGTCCGCCGGGTGCGAGGCCGTAAACGGATGGTGCACCGCTGCCAGCGCGCCCGACACCGGGTCCTGCTCGAACATCGGGAAATCCACGACCCAAAGGAAGCGCTGTGCCTTCGCGTCAACCAGATCCAGACGGCGCGCACAGTCCTGACGGACGCGATCGAGGGCGGGACTGGCCACGTGCTCCGGCGCAGCAACGAACAACGCCAAATCACCCTCGGTGAGCGCGAGCAACGCACGTGCATCGTCGGTGAGGAACTTGGCGATCGGACCGTCGTAGGCGCCCTCGGCGAAACGCACGCGCAGCAATCCACCGGCACCGGCCCCCTTGGCCACGGCCTCCAGTTCATCCACCTGTTTGCGACTCCACGCCGCACCGCCGGGTGCGACCAGTCCGCGCACGCGGTTTCCCCGCGCGATGGCGTTCTTCGTCACGCCGAAGTCGAGCGGCGCGAAAATCGCGGTGCAATCGCGCAGCCGGAGATCGTATCGCAGGTCGGGGCGATCGCAGCCGTAGAACTCCATCGCGTCGGCATAGTGCATGCGCTCGAATTGCGCCGGTATCTCGTGTCCCGCCTCGCGCCACAGTGCACCGATCAATCCCTCAGCGAGCGTCATGATATCTTCGCGCTCAATGAACGACGCCTCGATATCGATCTGCGTGAACTCAGGCTGACGGTCGGCGCGCAAATCCTCGTCGCGGAAACAACGCGCGATCTGGAAGTATCGATCGAAACCGGAACACATGAACAGTTGCTTGTAGATCTGCGGCGACTGCGGCAATGCGTAGAACTCGCCCGGATGCACGCGACTTGGCACGAGATAGTCTCGTGCTCCCTCGGGCGTGGGTTTCGTGAGAATCGGCGTTTCGAGCTCGAGATACCCGCGGTCGCTGAGATAGCGCCGCGTCAACTGCAACAGGCGATGACGGAGCACCAGATTCTCCTGCAACTCCGGGCGCCGCAGATCGAGATACCGATGACGAAGTCGCAGTTCTTCCGCCGCCGGCTTCTCGTTGCGGCCGCGCGCCACCGGCAGCGCCGGTGTGACCGCAGGTCCAACAATGGTCAACGACGTCACGCGTACCTCCACCTCGCCCGTGGCCATATCCGGATTGAGACGATCGGGTTCGCGCGCCACGACCTCGCCTTCACATAGCACCACCGATTCAACGCCGACGGCGGCCGCGCGCGTCAGCACATCGGCGCCGGTCCACGCCGGACCGAAGGCGAGTTGCAGCAGACCGGTGCGGTCGCGCAGGTCGATGAACACCAGCCCACCGAGATCGCGGCTGCGATGCACCCAACCGCCGAGTCGCACAGTGCGCCCCATATCGGCGCGACGGAGCATGCCGCACGCATCGGTGCGAAGGGAGGTGGCCAGCACATTGCTATCGGACGCGGCATCGATCACGAACGAAACTCCAGGCGCAGCAGCGCGACGAGGGAATGGTGCGGCACTTCGGTGCACGCGGCGAAAAGAAACAGCACCGGCGTCACGCGAGCGTCGCACGGTGGATGATGGCGACGAACTCGGCCGCATTCTGCGCGTGACGCAGCGAAAACAGCACATCCGGGCTCGAAATGAGTTTGGAAACGGACCGCAGAATGGAGAGGTGTTCGGACGGTGTGTTCGCCGGGCTGAGAATCAGAAAGAGCAGGTCGACCGGATTGCCATCGGCGGCTCCGAAGGCGATCGGTTCATCCAACACGCACGCCGAGAGCATCAGCTCGCGCACAAGTGGCGTGCGCACGTGCGGCAGTGCCACGCCATCGTCGAGCGCGGTCGGAAAAACCGCCTTGCGCGCGCGCACGGACGCCAACAACTCGTCGTGCGATAACGACTGTGGCGCGGCGAGCTTCACCAGTTCGGCGAGCACGGATTCTTTCGTGCGCGCGCCGGAATGAACGGCGACACGCTCGGCTGTCAGAAGCTTCTTGAGGGGCAATCGCGGTCCGGAGGAATGCAACCCATTCAAGCTACACGGGTTACAGGGGACATGGTAGCGATTCGCTTGACGTTGTAGCGCACGGTCCGTTAGTCTTAACCCCATGCGCCGCAAGTCCTTATGCGGGCTTGCCGCGATTCTGTGGGCCCCCGGGCTCTGGGCGCAGCCGGTGCCCGCCCGCGAATTATGGGAGTTCCCGCTCGGGGCGGTCCTCGAGCCTGCAGCGCTCGCGACTGAGCCGGGCTCGGGTCTGTGGAATCCGGCGGCCAGTGCACTCAGCCCCGGCGACCGATGGCGCTTCGGCGTGGCGTCGTTGTCGACCGCGACTGATCAAAGTGTCTCCGGGCAATTGCTCAGTGCCGCGTTCCGGCGTGCCACCGGTACGACGTTCGCATTCTCCGTCGCGCGCAGCGGCATCGAGGGGATTCAGCGAACCGACACCGACCCGACCGGTCTCGGCGAGGTACCGTACTCCACCACGCTGGTTTCCCTTGCGGGCGCGCGGGAGGTAATGCCGCACGTCACGGCCGGCGTGGCCGCGCGGTGGCGGGAGGGGCGGGTCGATGGTGTCGCGCGCACCGCGATCGCCGCCGATTTCGGTCTGATCGTCCATGACCTGCCGTGGCGCAATGCGCGAGTGGCCATCTCCAGTTTTCTCTGGCGGCCCAGTCGCGAGATCGAAGATCGACCGGCCGTGCTCGCTGCGGCCGATCTCCGCGTCGTGGGTCGAACGAAACGCGAGGTGCGCTTGGGCTACAGTCACAACGGCATCAATCGGGGCGCCTGGGAGCGCGGCGCGTTCATCGGATCCAGACTGGACCGTCTTGAGGCGCGCGCCGCCTATCTTCGTACGGAGTCGGCAGGACGCACGGTGGATCGACTCCGGTCGGGACTCGCCCTGCACTACACACGGTTCGTGGTGGGCGTGGCGCGGGAAGAAGGTGCGTCCGGTCTTGGTCCACTGTATCAGTTCACGCTCAGCTCCATTATCCGGTGACAGGCGAGGAAACCTCAGTTTTGCCGCAGACAGCGGCGGCGCACGCCACGGTGCCCCAAGCGTCCGGCCAGCGGACCGCTCGCGAAAACCTCCTCACGTTCGCGCCAGAGGCGGCATTGGAGCGATTGCGCCTATGGTTTGCCGAGCGAGGTGAGCCTGCGTATCGTGCCGCGCAAGTGTTCGCGCGCTTGTGGAATCGGCCGGTGCATTCATTCGCCGAGATGACGGAGCTCCCCAACCCTTTGCGCGATGCGCTGGCGGCGTCATTCGAGATGCCGCGCCTGGAGCTGACGACGCGACAAACGTCGACCGACGGGACGCAGAAGTTTCTCTATCGCCTGCACGACGGTCAGCTCATCGAAACGGTGGCGATTCCCGACGGCGATCGGCTGACCTTGTGTATTTCGTCGCAGGCCGGCTGTGCCTTGCAGTGCGCCTTCTGTGCCACCGGCGCGATGGGGTTCCAGCGAAATCTGACGCCGGCGGAGATCGCGGGGCAGGTGCGTGAACTGCGCATGCTCGACACGCCGCTGCCCGCGACGAACATTGTCTTCATGGGCATGGGCGAACCGCTCATGAACTGGACGGCGGTGGACGTCACGCTCTCGTTACTCAATGATCCGCGCGCACTTGGCATCGGCGCACGTCACATCACGATTTCGACCGTCGGTATTCTGCCGGGCATTCTCGCGCTGGCGCAGCGTCCGGAGCAGTTCCGGCTGGCAATCTCCATCCACGCGCCGACCGACGCGCTGCGCCACACGCTGATGCCCGTGAACACCAAGTATCCGCTGGCAGAGGTGATCGCGGCGGCGCGCGAGTTCGATCGGCGCGTCACGTTCGAATACGTCATGCTGGGTGGCGTGAACGATCAGCCGGAACATGCCGCGCAATTGGCCGGGCTCGCCCGCGACTGCCGTGCGTTCGTCAATCTCATTCCGCTGCATCCGGGCGGCTCCATGGGCTTCACCCCGTCGCGTGGCGCGGTGATCGCCGGTTTCGCGCGCGCGCTGCGGGCCCGCAACGTGGAGACAGCGGTTCGACGGAGTCGCGGCCTGGATATCGCCGCGGCCTGCGGACAGCTACGGACGGAGCGTCTGGGTCGGCGGCTTCCAATCGCTGCCGAGCAGTACGGTGAAGTCCACGTAGCGTGAACTGTCGTCGCTGAGCTCGACGCTCGGTACGCGCATCGCCCGTTGCAGGCGTTCGGCCCAGTCGGCGTGTCCCGTGTGCGAGATCACTGCAGAGCGCTGGCGTCGCGCCTTACCGGCACCATCGAAGTCCACCACGTCGTAGCCGAGATCGCGCAGCATCAACGTGGCACGCCGTGCGAGGCCGCGGATGTCGGTGGCGTTGAGCACGCGGACGGTAATGCGAACGCCCTCTGGCGCGCGCGCGAGCGAATCGACGACGACGTCGGCGATCGCAGCAGCCAACTCTCCGTTGGCGGTGACGCTGTCGTTGGGTGCGGGCGGACGCAACAGGTACCATCCCCCTGCAAAGACGAGAATAACCAGCAGCAACACGGCGGCAATGATCAGCCGACGGGCGCGCGGCGGGCCGGACGCGTCGTCGGAACCGGGCGAAAACTGATCGATCATGGAGGACATCGGTGGAAGATGTCCTTTCAACGCACGCTGTTCCAGAGCTCGACCGTTTCGTTCGTGAGCCCCTTGCCTTCGCGCAGGACCCACTCGATTCGCATCCGCACGACCTGCCGAAAGACCGCGTCGAACGCGTCGGGTACGCGATCCGCGAGAAAGGCGCGATCGGCTTGCATGAACGCGCGACCGGGCTCGAGAAAGTCCGCCATGTACAGCGCACGTCCGGTTTGCGTCCACTTGGCACTGCCGACGGTGTGCCAATGAATGGCATCGAGCACGTCCAGCCGGTGCTCGCCGCAGGCTTCAAGGCGAAGCGCGGCGGCGGGACCGTGCAGCATGCCCGCCGGGCGGTCGTAGTCGGCGGTCAGCGCGCGCAACACCGGTTCCCCTTCGTCGCGCAACGCATCATGCCATGCACCCGCGTCTATCCACGCGCGCGCTTCGAGCGCGCTTAACTGCATCGCACCGGCCCACTTGGCGAGCAGCGCCACCACGCGACCGATGTGGTCGCGACGCTTGGCCGTCACCACCGACCACTCGGGCACCGTGGTCTCGACGTCGAGACTCATGGCGCGCGGCTCGCCAAGCGGTTCATCCGGCGTCGATCGCCTGCCGAAGCGCCGCCGTGAGTGCGATCGCGTCGTCGACGGAGCGCTCGGCGGCACGCACGATTGCGCTGCCCACCACCACGCCGTCACCGAGGAGGGCGGCGGCGCGAGCCTGCTCCGGCGTGGAAATGCCGAAGCCAATGCAGATGGGCAATGAGGTCGCGGAACGAAGACGCGCCACCGTGGCCGGCAGGTCGGCCGAGAGGGCCTCCTGCTCGCCCGTTACGCCCAGTCGGCTGATGAGGTACACGAAGCCGCCGCCGTGTCGTGCAATCTCGCCCATGCGCTCGACAGGCGTGGTGGGTGCGACCAGCCGCACGAAATCGAGACCGCTGGCACCGAACCAGGCCTCGCGCGATGGATCTGCTCCCACCGGAAGATCCGTCACGAGTACGCCCGCCACGCCCGCTCTGCGCGCGCGCGCCATGGCATCTGGGCCAGCCGCAATGATCGGATTCAGATAACTGAAGAGCACGACGGGAACGCTCAGCGTCGCCTCGGCGACCAGCACCAGTGCCCGCTCGAACGTCATGCCGTGCTCGATCGCAGTTTGCGAACTGCGCTGGATCACGGGACCGTCAGCCAACGGATCGGAGAACGGTACGCCGACCTCGATCACATCGGCGCCGGCCGACTCGAGCCCGCGCAGCAGCGCGAGACTGCGCGCGGGGTCGGGATGCCCGGCGGTCATGTAGCACACGAGCGCGCGCCGACCGTCCGCTCGCAACGCCGCGAAGCGCGCAGAGATCGGGGACGCGGTCATGCCGGTAGACGATTCAGGCGAAGTAGTCGCCAAGACGGATGCCATAACGATCGGGGTCCTCGGTACGGATGATGGTGCGCAGATACTGACCGTTGCTGTCACCGTGCGTCAGATCGCAGTGTACCACGTCGGCGACTGGATTGCCGAGCGCGTCCGACAATAGCCGGATGACGGGTCTGGACAAAGCCGCGGGATCGGAATTCGCGGCGAGCACAAGCCCCAACTCGAACGTGTCGAGCACCACCACCGTACCGACTGGATAGATGCCGGTCAGATTGATGAAGGCCTTCACGATGACCGGATCGAGCCCGAGCCGTGCATTGTCCCGCATACCGCGCAGTACGTCGGCGGGCGACCATGGCGCGTCCTGATACACCCGGGCCGTCGTCGCCGCATCGAATCCGTCAGCCACCGCGATAATCTTGCTGAACAGTGACAGCCGCCGCGCGCGCATCGGTTTCGGATATCCGCTGAGATCGATGCGCATGTGATGCTCGTACGCCGACACCATCGACCGCCAGGGCCGCCCCGTTCCGGCGGGCAGCGCGAAGAGCGCGAGCACGCCTTGCCACGGGTGCGTCTGCAGCACCAGCCGCTCATGCTCGTCCAGCGAGCCACGCTTGTTCAGGAGCTCGATCGGAACGCGCGACTTGCCGATGTCGTGCACGAGCGCGCCCAGACCGAGATCGAGCAGCTGCAGCTTCGAGAGACCGAGGCGGCGTCCCAGCGCGACCGACAGAATGCACACGTTCACACTATGCACAAACGTGTACTCGTCAAAGTCGCGCAGCGTGGTGAGACCGAGCATCGACGCCGCGTCAGTGAGGATGGCGTCCACGATACCCTGCACCGCGCGCTTCACACGCTTGAGGCCGGGACTTTTTCCGAGTCGCGCCGAAGTCATGATCTCCCGCGTGACGTCGAGCGAACGCACGTATGTCTGGCGCGCGCGTTCCTTCTGGTCCAACTCCGCGTCGCCGCTGCCCTGATCGTCGTTCGGTGTAGCGAGCTGGAACGACGTGATCCCCGACTGAGCCAGTCGCGCTTCGAGCAGAGCGAGTCGCTCCTCTGCGGGAGCATCGGTCGGTGGCGCTTGCAGGAAGGCGAGCAACACGATCCAGGCTGGCGCGTGCGGAGCGCCTTCGACGGCGAATCCGCCGATGCCCGCCTCGCGGAAGAGGCCGAGGACGTACGCGACGGCGGCGTAGTTGTCGAGCGTCAGCCGCAGGCGGGTGTCGTTTACGAACAGATAGTCCCCGACACGGCGCAGCTCGCAGCCATCCTGCACGCGGGCGAGGCGGTCCGCCGCGGTTCCCAGATCCCCGATCGCCTTCTGCACCGCCTTGTTCTCGACGGGATAGAGGTGAATCGCGCGCACGGCCGAGTGTAGCGCCACGACCATCGCGCGAGCGGCGCGCTGGACACTCACCTCGCTCGCCGCAGGATCCGTCGCGAGGGGCAAACCTGGCAGGCTCACGTCGCTCACGAGCCGCCCCGCATGGCTCGGGCGACGGCGCTCCGCACCACGATATCCTTCGTCTCCGCGGCGCGCTGGAGTGCTGCATTCGACGCCGGTGTGTTGACGAGTCCGAGTGCGCGCGCCGCGCAGGCCCGCACTTCCGCCGTCTCGCGCGCGCCAAGCAGTCCGCGTGCGTTGAGCAACTGATCGAGCTCAGCGACGCCCGCGTCTCCGCAAATCGTTCCGTACGCTTCGAACAATGCCACCTTCTCCCCAAGGTCCGCCGCGCGAAGTTCCTTGCGACGCAGTGCCTGCGCCAATTTGGGGAGCGCGCCGACATGCTTGCGTGTCGTCAGCGCGCGCAGCGCCGCCACGCGCACTTCACGATCGGTGTCGTCGATTCCACGCTCGAGCGCCTGGAGCGCTCCGGACGACCCGATATCACCGAGGGCGGCCACAGCGTCCACGCGCAGGCGCGCATCGTCCCCGCGCAGAATGCGCGCCAGGCCGGGGACCGCCGCCGGTGTCGCCAACTGCGCCGCGATGCGCAAGGCACCACGCACCACCGCGCTCTCGGTGTGCTCCAGCAGACGCGCGAGCTCGGATACGTGCGAACCAGCCAGCTGGAGCGATGCGCGCTCGATCGCGGCGCGTGCGGGCGACGAAGCCGCGGAGCCGAGCCAGCCCACCAATGGCAGCAGCGCGGACGGTCGGAGTTCGGCGAACATGCCCTCGAGCAACGAGGCAACGGGTGTGCGCGCACTCTCGTCCAGCGCTTGCAGCAGCTGGGTCATGACAGTGGGTTCGCTGAGACGCGCGGGGAGTTCCGTCAGCGCACGCGAGACCTCCGCGGACCGCGTACCTTTGCGTACGATCGCTGCGCTCTCCCGTAGGGCGATCGCGACCAGCTCGTACTCGCCAACCGATAAAAACTCCAGCAGCAGCTGGTCGATGATGCCGACGGCTTCCATCTGCGAGGGCGTGCCGGCGGCGGATTCGATGATGTCGAAGAGGATGGACAGCGCCTGTCTGCGCTGATCCTCCTGATACTCGCGTTTGAGCTCCTCCTGCAGATAGGTGACTTCACGCTGATCGAGAAAGTACAGCGTGGAGTCGAAGTCCTCGACGCGCACGATGCCGGGTGGCGGCCCTTCGCCAGGCGGCGGCGTTTCCGAGCCGGGCACGGCCAACGGCGGCTGGTTGCGTCCGGTTGTCGCCACTCCAGCCCGATCTGTACCGAGCGATGGCAAATCCACCACGCCATCGCTTTCGACGTGTTGGTAGTCGAGCGCGGACAGATCGGCGACCCAGAGCATCGTCACCAGATCGTCTTCGTCGGTGGACGCGGTGCGGACTCGCTGCAGGATGGCGAGCAGCGTGTCCAGATCGTTGCCTTCAAAACCGCGTTGCACCGTGAGCGAGCGCAGTCCGTCCCGATAGAGCAGCCACGGCAATCCTTCCGTGCCGCGTTCGAGATCGCTGTACACCTCACGATCCTCCCAGAGAAACGACGCTTCGCGGATCTGCAGCTCAAGCGGATTGACGAGTCGCCAGACGCTGCAGAATGCCTCTCGCGCGCGCTCGACGGCCTGTGCGCGCATGGGGTTGTTCGGCAGATACAACTGCGTGGAACGGAGCGCCTTCGAGAACGCGCGCAGCGCATCCTCGACGGCAGCAATCGCCTGCGGCGACAGCGTTGCTCCTTCCACTTCAGCGGTCACGTCTCCGGCATCTCGTACTGGCTGATCGTCGCGACATCCTTATCACCGCGACCACTCACGCACAGCAACACCGGTTCATTCTGGCTCCAGCGACCCGCTTCCTTCTCGATCCACGCCACAGCATGCGCCGTCTCGAGCGCCGGGATAATCCCCTCCAGTCGACTGAGCAAGGCCACGCCGCGCAGCGCTTCGGTATCCGTGATGGACACGTACTGCGCGCGACCGCTGTCGTGCAGCCAAGCATGCTCGGGACCGACGCCGGGGTAGTCAAGGCCAGCCGAGATGGAGTGGGCCGGGTGCACCTGACCGCTGGCGTCTTGCAGCAAGTAGCTCAGCGCACCGTGCAGCACCCCGGGCGTGCCCTTGGCGATGGACGCGCTGTGTCGATCCGTGCTCAGCCCCTCGCCGGCCGCCTCCACGCCGATCAACTGCACGTCCGCGTCGTCCACGAATCCGGCGAAAATCCCCATCGCGTTCGATCCACCACCCACGCACGCGACGACCGTCTTGGGCAACATGCCGACGCGTGACAGCATCTGGGCGCGCGCTTCACGGCCGATGACCGACTGAAACTCGCGCACCATGCGCGGGTACGGCGCGGGACCCACTACCGAACCGATGATGTAGTGACTGTCGTTGACCGTCGTGACCCAATCGCGAATGGCTTCGCTGGTGGCGTCCTTGAGCGTGCGCGTTCCCGCCGTGACCGGTACGACCGTGGCGCCCATGAGCCGCATGCGGAAGACGTTCAGCTGCTGCCGCTGCATGTCCTCCTCGCCCATGTATACTACGCACTCAAGACCGAAACGCGCACAGATCGTGGCCGTGGCCACGCCGTGCTGACCCGCGCCCGTTTCCGCGATGATGCGCCGCTTGCCCATGCGACGCGCGAGGATCGCCTGCGCCACGGTGTTGTTGATCTTGTGCGCACCGGTGTGATTCAGGTCCTCGCGCTTCATCCACACCGGAGCGCCCACGCGCGCGGACAGGCGCGGCGCGAAGGTCAGCGCCGTCGGGCGGCCAACATATTCGCGCAGCAGTTCATCCAACTCGCGGCGAAAGTCCGCGTCGCGCAGCGCCGTCTGGAACGCGACCTCAAGTTCATCAAGCGCCGGAATAAGTGTCTCTGGAACATACCGTCCGCCGAACGGACCGAAGCGATCGGTCGTCGTCTCCATCACTGCGTCCACCGTGCTCATGCCCGAATCCCCGTGGCGGTGTGCACCGCCCTGACGAACTGTTCCACTGCATCCGGATCCTTCACACCGGGAGCCAACTCGACACCGGAAGATACGTCCACGACATCTGGTGCGAGGAGGCGCATCGCTTCCGCGACATTGGAGGCGCGAAGGCCACCGGCCAGCACGAGTTGCAGCGCCGGTACGGCACGACGCAGCGCCACGACTTCGTCCGACAGTCCGGACCAGTCGAGCGCGACACCGGTGCCGCCGAGTTGTCCAACCACCTTCGCATCAAGCACAAGTGCACCGGCGGCCCGACCCAACGCTTCAGCGTCCGGCGGAAGCGTCGTACCAGCGACGCGCAGCACCGGCCAGACGGCACGCCCGGTTTCCCTCCCGATGTGACGCACATCGTCAGGCGTTGGATCGCCGTGCAGCTGGGCCACATCGAGCGACAGGGCCTGTACGACAGCGACGATCTCTGCGCGCGACTGTTCGCCAAAGACGGCCACGCGACGCACGCCGTGACGAGGTGGGCCAAGCACGACTGCCGCTTCCGCGATCGTGAGCAACCGTGGTCCGCCGGCGAGAATGGCGCCGATATACGCCGCGCCGTGCGCGACGGCGTGTGCCGCGTCGGCCGCGCGGGTCAGGCCGCAGATCTTGATCGCGGTCTTGAGCGCAGGCTTGATCGCCGTCATGCGTACCGACCGGTGCGCGGCGAAGTATGTGGCGCGGTGTGCGCGCATGTGCGCCGCGTCACTGCGGTGCTCCGCTGAAACAGTCAGCGGTCACGTCGTGCGACGCCGGACAGCGCGCGCACGGCGGACGCGGGGTCGGCCGAGGCAGAGATCGCGCTGCCGACCAAAACGGCGTCGGCACCCGCTGCCGCTGCCAACGCGAGATCTGCAACCTCGCGCATGCCGCTTTCGGCAACCGCGATGCGATCGGCCGGAATCTGCGGAATGAGCTGCGGCGCCGTGTCCGTGTCGATGACGAGCGTTTCGAGATTCCGGTTGTTCACTCCGATCACGCGGGCATGCATCGCGAGCGCGCGTGCAAGCTCGGCTTCGTTGCGCACCTCCACCAGCGTTTCAAGACCGGCCTCCTGCGCCGCATCCAGCAGTCGCTCCAACTCTTCCGGCGACAGCGAGCGCACGATCAGCAACGCCGCCGACGCGCCCGCCGCGCGTGCTTCCCAGAGTTGCACGGGATGGACGAGAAAATCCTTCCGGATGACGGGTGCCTGCACGCGACCCGTGACGCGCGCCAGATCGGCCAGCGCGCCGCCAAAGCGCGCCGGTTCCGTGAGCACAGAAATCGCGACCGCTCCGCCGGCAACATAGGCCTCACCTTGCGCCGCCGCGTCGAGTCCGGGCGCGATCGCTCCTTTGGAGGGCGAGGCGCGCTTCACCTCGGCAATGACCGCGATCGTGGCGCGTCGCAGAGCCGCGGCGAACGGATGCGTGGGCGCGGCATCTCTGGCGGCGGCACGAAGTTCGGTCAGCTGTGGGGCGACCACGGCCGCGCGCTCATGGGCGGCGCGCGTCAGCTCGCCCAACGTTCCGGTGGGCGGCGTCCAGCGGTGGGTCGAAGAAATCGCTTGCACTTCGGCCTGTCTTCGGTTAGCGTGGATTCGGCCCCTTTTCGGGGTTTCGGTCTAGCGGCGATCGCGATTGAGTCCTTCGCTGCGTCGTGCACCCTGTCGAGGAGGCTCCATGGCTCTCACGAAGCGCCAGCGGGAGATTCTGTCGTTTCTCTCCGAATACAACGAAGCCAACGGCTACGCGCCGAGTTTCGAGGAAATCGCGTCGCAGTTCAACTATAACTCGCTGGCGACCGTTCATGAGCACCTCTCGAATCTCGAGCGCAAAGGCTACATCAAGCGTTCGTACAACGAGAGTCGCGCCATCGAGATTCTGCCGTCGGAGATTTACCAGCGCGCGGTCGAACTGCCGTTGCTCGGGACCGTGGCCGCTGGCGCGCCGATCGAGGCAATGAGCGTTGGCGAGACGATGGCCGTCCCCGACGGATTCCTGCGCAAGGGCGGCAGTCATTACGTGCTGCGCGTGCGGGGCGAGTCCATGATCGAAGAGCAGATCCGCGACGGGGATTATGTCGTGATCAACGATCGCCAGGCGGCGGACAACGGCGAGATGGTCATCGCGCTGCTCGACGGCGCGGGCGCAACCGTCAAGCGCTACTACCGTGAGCGTGACGGGCGCATCCGGCTCCAACCCGCCAACGAGACCATGACGCCGCTCTTTGTGCACGAAGACGACGTGCGCATTCAGGGCATCGTCGTCGGGGTGCTGCGCCGCTACTGATCAAGCGCTCCGGCGGTTCGCTCGTTGGCACCGCGCGTCTCGTCAGCTGCCGGCGGCGGCGTGTGAGGCCAGGCGCAGACGGGCAAGAGCGGCGGCGCCTGCGCCGGACCGCAGCGCGTCGCGGGCCACCTGCACCGCCGCGGCATACGTGCTGCCCTGTACGCTCACATGGTACGCCGCCGCTGCATTGAGCAGTACGGCGGCCTGTGCCGCGGCCGGTCCGCCACCACCCAACACCGTTTCGATCAGGCGTGCGTTGTCCGCCGGATCACCGCCGGAGAGGTCTTCCGCGCGCACGCCGTCAATCCCGGCAATCGCCGGATCGATCGTCCACGCCGACAGCGTGCCGTCGTGCACCTCCACCACGGAGGTCGGCCCGATCGGCGAAATCTCGTCCATCCCGGGCTCGCCGTGCACGATCATCGCCCGGCGTGATCCCAGCACGGCCAGACTCTCGGCCAGGAGCTGTACTCTCGCCTTCTCCGCGACACCAACCACCTGACGGCCGGCACGCGCCGGATTCGCCAGTGGCCCCACGATGTTCATCACGGTGGGGATGGCCAGCTCGCGACGTACGGGACCGACATGGCGCAGGGCGGGATGCATCAGCGGCGCGAACATGAAGACGATCCCCGCTTCGCGGAGCGTGGCCGCCATGGCATGTGGCGTCGTCTCGATAACGACGCCCAGTGCCTCGAGCACGTCCGCGCTGCCTGAGCGTGACGTGAACGAGCGGTTGCCGTGCTTCGCCACTCGCACACCCATCCCCGCCGCCAGCAGCGCCGCCGCCGTCGAAATGTTGAACGTGGTCAGCGCGCCGCCCCCCGTGCCGCAGGTGTCCACGAGTTCATCGGGCAGCTCGGCCGGAATCACGACCATCGCCTCCCGCAACGCTTCGACCACGCCGGCCACCTCGGCGGCGGTTTCGCCCTTTACGCGGAGCGCCATGAGCATGGCCGCCACCTGCGCCGGCGTGCCTTCGCCACGCATGATCACGCCGAACGCGCGCGTGATCTCTGCAGAGTCGAGTGATTCGTGCGCGGCGAGACGACGGATGGCGGTGGCGAGCGCGTCAGCCGACACGCAGCGTCTCCAGAAGGCGCGCGGTGAAATCATTGCGGGAGGCGATCAGCGAGATCACGAGTCCGAGCAGTCGCACCCGCTCCACGTCTTCGTCCCCATAGACTCCGCGCTGGGCACGATTGGTGAGATTCAGCACGCCCACGAGCTCTCCGTGATAGACGAGGGGAAAGCTGATGAAGCTTCCCGTCGTGAAATACTGATCGCGCAGCAGCGGATGCTGCGCGGCCTCGCGCACATCCTGCACCAGCAATGGCTCGCGCGCCGCAGCCACCCGGCCGGCCACGCCTTCTCCGATCCGGATGCGCATCCCTTCGGTGATGTTGGGCGCGATACCACGTGCCGCGGCCAGAAAGAGGTGGTCCGGCTCCGGCGCGCGCAGCATAAGAGAACAGCGTTGCGCCTGCATGTCGTCGCCGACCAGCGCGAGCAGTCCATCCACCAGAACGCGCGCGTCCCGCGTCCCCGCATCGAGGGTCAGGACGCGGTCGACGAGATAGAGCGTCCGGGTGCGCTGTCGGAGCGCCTCGCTGCGGCGGTGGAGCTCGACATGGGCCTGCTCCAACTGGCCGACCGCCGCCTGCACTTGTTGATCCGTCAGTTCGGCGCGACGCACGGCCCGACGCGCTTCTTCGCTGGCGCGCGCGGCGTCCGCCTGCAGCGCCACCGCCGCCGCGGCGCCCAGTGTGGCCGAATCGCGCGGCGTGTTGCGTGCCTCGCGGAGTTCGGCCTCCATCAGGCCAAGCTTGCGAACGTAGTCCCCGTGCACCCGCTGCGTCACGTCCTCGAGCGTGCGCACGGCCTCCTGACGCGCATCGCGCTCGGAGAGGCGACCGAACGCGAGGTCGAAGAGCGCCAGCGCCGGAGCCAGTCGTTCAGTGGTCCGCGTCCCGAAGATCTTGCGCGGTTCGAACAGCGCCAGCACCGCTGACAGCGCGCCCTCGACACGCAGGCCGCGCAGGGAGAGCATGCCGCCGTCGATCGACGAGCCGAAGCCAAAGAGACGGGAATAGTCGGCGGACTTGTCAGTGACGTCGATGAACTGACCGCCAGCGCTGACCTTGGAGCGCAGCGGCTCAGGCACATGATCGAAAGTCGTTTCGATGGACGTGCGCACGACACGGGCACCGGTCGGCGCGAGCCGATCGCGCAGCATGTCGCGACGCGCGTCGTAGTGTACGAAGGCCACCGCAGCTCCACGATCCAATTCGGCGAGGCACTCACCGAGGGCAATCAGGGCCCCGTCGAGGTCCGAGATGGTCCCGAGGGCGTGGGCGAGCGAGGCGAGTGAGCGCGGCGGCATGGCGAAAGGGAGGAAATACTACCGCAGAGGTCCGCGCAATGTGGGTTGCGCAGAAGTTTCTGCGGAACTGAGGCCGTCCGGTCGGTTGAACGTGAGCCAGCGAAAGCATAACTTCCGCCGCGCCATGGACCCTCGCCCCATCCTCCTCGTAACGCAGTATGACGGAGGACGATTCTCGGGCTGGCAGCGTCAACCCGTGGTTCGCACCGTCCAGGGCGACATGGAAGCGGTGCTTAACCAGCTCTGCGCGAGCCCATGCTCGGCGGTTGGCGCGGGGCGCACCGATGCCGGCGTCCACGCCCATGGCCAGGGCGTTGGCGTGCGCCTCAGCGACCGGTGGACGGCCGCCTCGTTGCGCCGGGCCATGAACGCGCTCCTGCCGGACGACATCTGGGTGGAGTCGTCCCATCGCATGGTCGCCGACTTCCATCCCCGACGCAGCGCAACCCGGCGTCGCTACCGTTATCTTGTGGGAGTGGACGAGGGTTCGCGCTCACCCTTCCGACGGCGCTACGAGTGGGCACTCGGTCGACCACTGGACGCGGCGGCGCTATACGACGAAGCGGCGGCGCTGCTGGGCGAACATACGTTTCGGGCGTTTGCCGTCGCACATACGGCGCCGATCGACGACCATCACCGATGCGTAATTCATCACGCGGCGTGGACGGAGCGCGACGGCGGCTGGGTCTTCGAAGTCACGGCAAACCGATTTCTCCATCACATGGTGCGATTCCTGGTAGGCACGATGGTCGAGGTAGCGCAAGGACGACGTGCGCGTGGCACTGTCGCGCGCCTGCTCGCCGCACCCGACAATGCGGACACCTCGGCACCAGCCCCCCCGCAGGGGTTGTCGTTGCATGAGGTCACCTATCCGGCCGACCTCTACTTGACCGACTCGTGAAGCTCTTCCTCGCGACGGACGCACTGGACGACGTGCGATGGGCCAACGACCGCGGCCTGATCGACGGGGTGGTGCTTCCCGACTCCGCGTTACATGGCGCGTCGAGCACCGAGGCCTCGTTGGCTTGGCTCATGGATTTTTCACGCGTCGCGGCGCTGCCGGTCTTTGTCTCGCTCGATGCCGCCACTGCCGACGACGCGGCCGTGGAAGCCGAACAGCTCGGTCGCGCGGCGGATCACGTTGTGATTCAACTGCCATTTGCCGAGCCGTATATCCCGCTCATGCACCGTCTGGCGTCGTCGGGCGTGAAGGTGGCCGCGACGTTTCTCGGTTCGGCCGCGCAGGTGCTCCTCGCGGCGCGAACGGGCGTCTCGTTTCTGTGTGTCGACGCGGACCGCATCGACGCCGGTGGCGGGGACAGTGCGGCAGTGTTGCGGCAAGCGCGTGCCCTTCTCGATGGCGGCAGCAGCGAATGCGATCTGGTGGCGGTCTTTCCCGCGCCCGGCGCGTCGCTGGTGCACTGTGCGTTGGCCGGCGCCGATGTCGCCGTGGTGGGCGCGGCCGCGCTGCGGGCGATGGTCGCTTATCCGTTCACCGATCAATCGCTGCTGGATCCGGCGCGCCGCCCCGTCCAGGGCGAGCGACTGCGAATCAACCCGACGTGACGTCGCGCTGATGCGGGCACGCACTTCCCTCGTGCTGACGGTGGCGATTCTCGCCGCCGGATGCGAAGGCGCCAACCCGGTGCCGTCCGGCGCGCAGTCGCGCACGCTCCCCGTGCCCGCCTCGGCGCCAGCGGGACCGCTCCCTGCGCAATCCATCGCCGCCTCGAGGCGCACGGCGATCACCACCGCCGTCGAGCGTGTCGCGCCTGCCGTCGTCACGGTGCAAACGGAGACGGTGGAACGGGTCCCGGTCGACTTCTTCGAGTACTTCAGCGGTGGACGCTCGGGCGAGCGGCGCAACGCGGGCATCGGTTCGGGCTTCATTATCCGCGCGGACGGCGTGATCGTCACCAACGCCCATGTCATCGCCGGCGCCACTAAAGTGTCCGTGGCGATGCGTGACGGCACCACGTACAGCGCCAAGGTCATCGGCATCGACGAGACTAACGATCTCGCCGTCGTCAAGATCGAGATGCGGTCGCTGCCGGTGGCACCCCTTGGCGTTTCCTCAGACCTGCTGGTCGGGGAGTGGACGATCGCCATCGGCAACCCGTTCGGCTTTGTCCTCGGCAACAGCGAACCCAGTGTCTCGGTAGGCGTGGTGAGTGCCATCGGGCGCAACCTGGCCGGGCGCGGCGACGGTGGCGGCGTGTATGTGGACATGATCCAGACCGACGCGGCTATCAATCCCGGGAATTCCGGGGGCCCGCTGATCAACGCGATGGGAGAGGTGATTGGCGTGAACAGTTCCATCTATTCACCAAGCGGTGGATCGATCGGACTCGGGTTCGCCATCCCGATCGATCGTACCAAGCGCATCGTGGAAGACCTGCTCGCGCATGGCGCCGTACGGCAGCCTTGGGTCGGGCTGCGCTTGCAGACACCGCAGGGGCAAAGCGTCCGGGACGCGGCGGCATACGGCGCGATCGTGGCGCGCATCGTGCCGGGTTCGCCTGCCGCCCGTGCCGGCGTGCAGGTGGGCGATCAGATCGTACGCGCCGGTACGCGCGCGGTACGCAATCCGTTTGACTGGGAGGCGCGTCTGCTCGACCTGCGCGTTGGCGAGCAGTTGCCGATCGTCGTTCGGCGTGGCACTCGTGAGGTGCCGATATCGCTCGCCGTGGTCGACGCACCGGAAGTCAGTGCGCCCAAGGTGACCGTGCTGCGCGAACTGCAGCTGATCACGCTCACCGATGCCATTCGTCAGGAGCGGAGCATCGATGCACGCAAGGGCGCGTTGGTCTACAAGACGTCCGAGCGGATCACGGACGAAATCGGCCTGCAGGCGGGCGACGTGATCGTGCAGGTCGGGCGCAGTCGGGTTGCCACAGCGGAAGACGCCTCGCGCGCCATCGACCAGTATGGTGCACGTGGTCCGGTCTACCTCGTCTTCGAGCGAGGACGGCAACTGCTGCAGACCTCGTTCTCGTTGCGCTGAATCTTTCTGAACACTTCATCCACCTCCGTGACCGCTCCCGACTTCTCGACGTACTCCTCACCGCTCGCTGAACGCTATGCCTCGCGCGCCATGCTCACCCTTTGGGGCGGCCAGGCGCGCTACGGACTCTGGCGCGAACTGTGGTTGGCGCTGGCCGAGTCGCAGCGCGCACTCGGCGTCGCCATTCCGGAGGACGCACTCGCGGCGATGCGCGCGCATCAGTCGGACATCAACTTTGCGACGGTCGCCGACTACGAGAAGAAGTTCCGGCACGACGTGATGGCGCACGTGCATGCCTTCGGCGACGTGGCGCCGGCGGCGCGCGCGTTCATTCACCTCGGCGCGACGAGCTGCTACGTCACGGACAACGCCGAGTTGATCCTCATGCGCCGCGGTCTTGAGCTCTTGCGCGATAAGTTGCTCGATGCGCTCGCCGCGCTCGCTACGTTCGCCCGGGAGTGGAAGGATGTCCCCACGCTTGGCTACACGCATCTGCAGCCGGCCCAGCTGACGACGGTGGGCAAGCGCGCAACGCTCTGGATGCAAGACATCGTGCTGGATCTGGAAGACCTGGACTTCCGCATCGCGCAGATGCCGTTCCGCGGGGTGAAGGGTACGACCGGCACGCAGGCCAGCTTTCTCACATTGTTTGACGGCGATCACGCCAAGGTGCGTGCGCTCGACCGGCTGGTCACGCAGCGCATGGGATTCACGGCGTCGATCCCGGTGAGCGGACAGACGTACTCGCGCAAGATCGACGCGCAGGTGCTGGGCGTGGTGGCCGGCGTCGCGGCCACCGCCTCCAAGTTCTCCGGCGACATCCGTATGCTGCAGGCCTTTGGCGAGATCGAGGAGCCGTTCGAGAAGCACCAGATCGGTTCGTCGGCGATGGCGTACAAGCGCAACCCCATGCGCTCGGAGCGGATTGCCTCACTCGCGCGCTTTGTGCTCTCGCTCGAACCGAACGCGAACCAGACCCACGCGGTGCAGTACTTCGAACGGACCCTCGACGATTCGGCCAACCGGCGACTGACCATTCCCGAATCGTTTCTCGCCACCGATGCGATTTTGGTACTGCTGCAGAACGTGGTGTGCGGCCTCGAGGTGCATCCGGCGCGCATCCGTCGTCGCGTGGACGACGAACTGCCGTTCATGGCCACGGAAGAGCTGATCGTGCGCTTCGTGCGCGCGGGAGGCGATCGGCAGGAGGCGCATGAGCTCATTCGCGGACACAGCATCGAGGCGTCGCGCGCCGTGAAGGGCGGCGCGCCGCGCAATGACATGCTGGAGCGACTCGCCGCAGACCCCAGCTTCGGCATGCCGCTCGAGGATCTCCACGCCGTCGCCGACCCGTCGCGTTTCGTCGGACGTGCGCCGCAGCAGGTGGACGAGTTCCTCGACGAAGTGGTGGCACCATGGCTCGACCGTGAACGCACGCGTTCCGCCCTCGAGGAAGTGCGCGTATGAGTGCGGCCGCAAATGGCGCGATGACCGGGACGACGTTGCCGCTCGCCTTGTTGCGTCGTGGCAAGGTGCGTGACGTATACATCGTGGACGATGAACGCCTGCTGCTGGTGACGACGGATCGCATCAGTGCGTTCGATGTCGTCATGCACGAACCGATTCCGTACAAGGGCGCCGTGCTGACGCAGCTGACGGCGTGGTGGTTGTCGCAGCTCGCCGGTCAAGTCGAGCATCATCTGCTTTCGGCGGACACCGGCGAGATCATCGCGGCGCTGCCGGTGTTGGCGCCCCACTCTGAGGCGCTGGCCGGCCGCGCGATGCTCTGTGTGCGTGCGGACGTCGTACCGGTGGAGTGTGTCATTCGCGGCTATCTCACAGGCTCGGCCTGGAAGGAGTATGCGGCGTCGGGCACCTTGGCGGGCGAGTCGCTGCCGACTGGCTTGCACGAGAGCGACCGACTCGATCCACCGCTATTCAGTCCGGCGACCAAGGCGGAGACCGGGCACGATGAGAATATCACGGTGCCGAGTGTCATCGCGTCGCTGGGACCGGAGACCGCGGCCGCGCTCGAGCGCATGGCACGCACCCTCTACGAGTTCGGCCGCGCGACGGCGGCGCCGCGCGGCATCATCGTGGCGGATACCAAGTTCGAGTTTGGCTGGCGTGCGGGACGACTGCTCCTCATAGATGAGGTACTCACGCCGGACAGCTCGCGTTTCTGGCCGGCCGACAGTTACGCGCCGGGGCGCGGACAGCCGAGCTTCGACAAGCAGCCGTTGCGCGATTGGCTGGACGTGGAGCGTCACGCAGGGCGCTGGAATGGCGACGCACCGGCTCCGACGCTGCCGCCCGAGGTGATCCGGGCGACTAGTTTGCGCTATCGGGAAGCCTTTCTGCGCCTGACCGGCGCACCACTCGACTTGGCACGGCTCGGCCTGCCCGGGGAGCGCGATTGATGTTTGCCCGTGAAGGGTTGCCGGTCATGCTCGGGTCGGCGCTGTTGGCGGCGGTGGTGTTCGCGGCCGCGCTGCGTTTCCGCTCGTGGCCGATCTGGCTGGCGGCGCTCGCGCTGACGGTGCTGTCGCTGTACGTGTCGTGGACGTTCCGCGAGCTCCCGACCGCGTGACGACCATCCCGCCGGAGCGACCGCGGCGACTCCGTCCGCGCGCCGCGATTGCACTGCCAAACGGATTCACGCTTGCGAATCTGTTCTTTGGCATCTTCGCCATCGTTGCCGCGTCGCGCGGCGAGTTCGATGCCGCGGCGCGCTACATCGTCTTCGGTGCGATCGCGGACACGCTCGATGGACGCATTGCGCGCGCGACGAACTCCGGGAGCAAGTTTGGCTCCGAGCTCGACTCGCTCGTCGATGCCATTTCGTTCGGGACGGCGCCGGCGCTGATCATGTACTTCGTTGTCCTCAACAAGACCGGCTGGGACTGGATCTTCTGTTTCTTTTTCACTGCCTGCGCGGTGATGCGGCTCGCGCGCTTCAACGTCGAACAGGCGGGGCGCAGCGTGAAGCACTTCACCGGCCTGCCGAGCCCCGCTGCTGGCGGCACGCTGGCGACCTACTTCTGGTTCAGCCAGACGTCGCTCTACAACGATACGATCATTGGCGACCTTCCGTGGCATCAGATGCTCCGCTGGCTGATGCTTGGACTCGGTATGCTCATGATCTCGAATGTGCAGTATGCCAAGGTGCCCACGGTCGGATTTCGTTCACTGCGGGAAGTACTCGGTCTGTTGCTCGTGCTGGGCACGTTTGCGGGTGTGATCTTTCTGCCCAAACAGTTCTTCTTCCCGGCGGGCATGGCGTACGTGCTGTATGGCATCGGTCGCACCGTGTTCAACGGTTTGCTCGAACGACTCCCCGTCGTGCGCGACGATCTCGGGCCAGCAGACGGGTCATCGGCTGCGTTGTCCAGTGAGGACGAGGCAGAATCTCAACGACAGCGGCGCCGTCGCCGCCGTCAATCACGCAACAATCCTGGCCGCTCGCCCGGCCGTGAGGATCCTTCGGCATGACGCGTTTCCGTCTTTCAGTTCACATCGTGCCGCGCCGCGGTATTCTCGATCCGCAGGGCAAAGCGGTTTCGGACGCCCTGCACTCGCTGGGATTCCTGCATGTCGGTGATGTGCGCGTCGGACGGTATCTCGTGCTCGACACCGAAGCCGAGAGCGCCGATGCCGCACGCGCGGCAGCGCGTGCAATGTGCGAGAAGTTGCTGGCGAATCCGGTGACAGAAGATTTCGAGATTGCTGCGGTGGAGCGGGCGTGAAGGCGGGCATCATTCGGTTTCCCGGGTCCAACTGCGACGAGGATGCGTTCAACGCCGTGGCGGAGATTCTCGGGCAGGACGCTGTGTACTGCTGGCACAAAGACCACGATCTGCAGGGCGCCGATGTCGTGATTCTTCCGGGCGGCTTCAGCTATGGCGACTACCTGCGTCCGGGCGCCATCGCACGATTCAGCCCGATCATGCAGGAGGTGGTCGCCTTCGCCAGGCGAGGCGGTCCCGTGCTCGCGATCTGCAACGGATTTCAGATTGCCTGCGAGGCGGGATTGCTGCCGGGCGCACTACTCCGCAATGCAGGACTGCGCTTCATCAGCGCGCCCGTGCATCTGCGCGTCGAGAGTATCGCCACGCCGTTCACGTCGCGCTATCACATCAGTGAAGTGATCACTGTGCCGATCGCTCACGGTGACGGTCGCTTCACGGCCGATCCCGATGTGCTGGCGCGCATCGAAGGCGATGGTCAGGTAGTGTTCCGCTACGTGAACGCGGCGGGCGAGGCGGCGGTGTCCTCCAATCCCAATGGCTCTCTGCGCAACATTGCCGGCATCATCAACGCGGCGGGGAACGTCCTGGGCATGATGCCCCATCCGGAGCGCGCGATGGAGCCCGCGCTCGGCTCGACCGGCGGTGTGGCGTTGTTCGAGTCGATGCTGGACGCCGTGATGTCGAGGGCCTCCGCATGAGCACCGTCCTGCCGCGCGCCGGCGATCCTGCCATCACCCCTGCATTGGTGGCCGAGCACGGGATCACCGACGTCGAGTACGAACGATTGGTGAACATGCTTGGTCGCACGCCCACGTTTACCGAACTCGGTGTCGTCAGCGCTTTGTGGAGCGAGCACTGTTCGTACAAGCATTCGCGTCCGTTGCTCAAGACGTTGCCCACGACGGCACCATGGGTGTTGCAGGGTCCGGGCGAGAACGCCGGCGTGATTTCTGTCGGCGACGGTCTCGCGGTGGCCTTCAAGATCGAATCGCACAATCATCCGTCCGCCGTGGAACCCTATCAGGGGGCAGCGACCGGTGTGGGTGGCATTCTGCGCGACGTCTTCACCATGGGCGCACGTCCTATCGCGCTTCTCAACTCGTTGCGCTTCGGACCACTGAGCAACAATCGTGTGCGCTGGTTGTTCGCCGGCGTGGTGCGCGGCATCGGCGACTATGGCAATTGCATCGGCGTGCCCACGGTTGGTGGCGAGGTCGTCTTCGATCCCTCATACGAAGGCAACCCACTCGTCAACGCGATGTGTGTCGGTCTGATGCGGGAAGATGAACTCATCCGCGCTGTCGCGTCCGGTGTCGGCAATCCGATCATGGCCGTTGGCGCACGCACCGGACGCGATGGCATTCACGGCGCGTCGTTTGCCAGCGAGGAGCTCTCCGCGGAACGCGAAGCCAAGCGTCCGATGGTGCAGGTCGGCGATCCGTTCACCGAAAAGCTGCTCCTCGAAGCGTCGCTTGAACTCATTCGCAGCGGTCACATCGTCGCGATCCAGGACATGGGTGCGGCCGGACTCACGTCGTCGTCGGCTGAGATGGCGGAACGTGGCGATGTCGGTGTGACGATCGACGTGACCAAGGTGCCGGTGCGGGAGACGGGGATGACGCCATACGAGATCCTGCTGTCGGAATCGCAGGAGCGCATGCTCGTGGTCGCGAAGCAGGGGCAGGAAGACGCGGTGCGTGCGATTCTTGCCAAGTGGGATCTCGAAGCGGCGGTGATCGGCGAGGTGATCGCCGAGCCGGTGTATCGCGTCACGGAAGGCGACACGATTGTCGCGGAGTTCCCGGGGTCGCGACTGGTGACGGAGTGTCCGCAGTACACCATCGACGGGAAGGAGAGCGCAGCACTGGCGGCGGCGCGTGCAAAGAACGCGCGCGATGTGCAACCGCTGGACGAGGAGCGCGATCACTCCTGGACCCTCGAACGGCTGCTCTCGTCACCCACGATTGCCAGCAAGGCGTGGGTCTGGCGCCAGTACGACTCCACGGTACGAACGAGCACGGTACGTGGTCCCGGCAGCGACGCGGCCGTGGTGCGGCTGCGTGGCACCGATAAGGCAATCGCGCTCTGCATCGATGGCAACGGGCGGCACGTGGCACTCTCGCCACGCAATGGTGGCCGTGCGGCGGTGTGCGAGGCCGCGCGCAATGTCGCCTGTAGCGGCGCGCGACCGATGGCGATCACGAACAACCTCAATTTCGGCAACCCGAAGAAGCCCGAGGTGTATTTCCAGTTGAGCGAGGCGATTGCCGGCATGGGCGAGGCATGTCGCGTACTGGAGACGCCGGTGACGGGCGGCAACGTCTCGCTGTACAACGAGAATCCGCAGGGGGCCATTCACCCGACGCCGACCATCGGCATGGTCGGACTGATCGAGTCGATGGCGCACGTCACGCCGTCCGCGTTTCAGCACGCCGGTGATGACATCGTGTTGCTTGGCGAACCGACGGACGAGCTGGGCGCGAGCGAGTATCTGCTCACGATTCACGGACTCACGATCGGTACGCCACCCGCGTGCGATCCGGTCGCGGAGCGTCGACTGATCGATGCGCTGCTCGAGGCCATTCGCGCGGGCGCGGTCCGCTCCGCGCACGATTGCAGCGATGGCGGACTGGCGGTGGCACTCGCCGAATCCGCCATCGTGGAGCGGGAGACGCCGTTCGGCTTTTCTGTCGATCTTTCGCCGTGGGCCTCGTTGCCGCATCGCGCCGTACTTTTTGGCGAAGCGCACGGTCGCGTCGTCCTCTCCAGCAACCGCGCCCCCGATGTTCTTGCCATCGCGACGAAGCACGGCGTGCCGGCTCGCGTCATCGGAGTGGTCACCGCGGCAAGCGCAGGCGCGCGTTTCGCGATTTCCGACGACGCCTTCGCCGCGCCGATCGAATGGCTCTCCAAGGCGTTTCACGAAGCCATCGGTATCACGATGGATGGCGAGACTCCGGCCGAGCATGCCGTTGTCGCAGCACACGTTCCATCCAACGACTGACCGGGGGTTCCCCATGTGTGGCATATTCGGCATCTACGGACACAAGGAAGCAGCGGCACTCACGCAGCTTGGCTTGTACTCCCTGCAGCATCGTGGTCAGGAGTCGGCGGGTATCGTCGCGGTTGACGACGGCGGGCGGGCGCGCATCAGCCGCGCCATGGGACTCGTCTCCGAGGGATTCGCTGAAGAGGAGATGGACGAGCTGCGCGGTTCGATCGGCGTTGGCCACACGCGCTACAGCACCGCGGGCGGCTCGGCGATCGAGAATGCGCAGCCAATCCTCGCGCGCGTGCGGCGCGGTCATATCGCACTGGCGCACAACGGCAACCTCACCAACGCCGTCGAGCTTCGCCGCGAGCTGGAGGACGAGGGCGCGATCTTCGCCTCGACGATGGATTCCGAAGTCATCGTGCATCGAATCGCGCGCGCGCAGGCGGCGACCCCGGAGCTGCGCGTTGCGGAAGCGCTCATCGGTGTGGAGGGCGCCTACTGCCTGCTCATCGTTATCGATGACACGGTCATTGTCGCGCGCGATCCGCACGGCTGGCGCCCGCTGGTGCTTGGCCGCTTGGGCGACGCGTGGGTGTTCGCCTCCGAGACATGCGCCCTCGATATCGTCGGCGCGACCATCGAACGCGAAGTCGCGCCCGGCGAGATCATCGCCGTGGACGCGCACGGCATGCGCTCGGTGCAGGGCTTCGCTTCCAAGCCGATTCATCGGTGTGTCTTCGAGCACGTGTACTTTGCCCGACCGGACAGCAAAGTCTTCAGCGGCTCCGTCGACCAGTCGCGTCGTGCGCTCGGCCGTCAGCTTGCCATCGAGTGCCCTGCCCCAGGCGCGGACATCGTCTTCGCCGTACCCGACTCGTCCAACTCGGCGGCCCTCGGCTTTTCGGAGCAGTCGGGAACGCCGTACGAACTGGCGCTCATCCGTAATCACTACATCGGCCGCACCTTCATTCAACCCACGCAGGCCGGTCGTGATGCGAAAGTGAAAGTGAAGTACAACCCGGTGCGCGAACTGCTCGAAGGAAGGAGCGTCGTCATGGTGGACGATTCAATCGTGCGTGGCACGACGACGCGCGGGCTGGTCAGTCTTGTGCGGGCAGCGGGTGCGCAAGAAGTGCACATGCGCGTCAGCAGCGCGCCGATCATCAGCCCGTGCTACTACGGCATCGACACACCGCGCCGTGAAGAGTTGATCGCCGCGACGATGACGCATGACGAACTCGTTCGTCATCTTGGCGTCGATTCGCTCGGCTACCTTTCGCTGGACGGTATGCTGTCCGCCATGCCCGAGGGACCGGGCGGCTATTGCCATGCGTGCTTCTCCGGACGCTACCCGACCGCCATTCCCGCCGAGCCCGAACTGCTGCGCGCCGGCAGTGAAGCGGGCATCCACGCTGGCATCGCCTGATTCAAGGAGAGAGTTTGTGACGCGCTCCGTCTACTTTTTTGGTAACGGCAGGGCTGACGGTACGCGAGAGATGAAGCAGCTGTTGGGTGGCAAGGGAGCCAATCTCGCCGAGATGACCAATCTCGGCGTGCCCGTGCCGCCAGGCTTCACCATCACGACGTCGGTGTGTGTCGAGTATCTCGCCAACAATGGTGTGCCGCAACCGGTGCGCACCGAGGTGGCGGAGGCACTGGAGGAGCTCGAAACAGCAAGTGGAAAGCGCTTCGGCGATGCGGCGAATCCGCTGCTGGTGTCCGTTCGCTCCGGTGCCGCCGTCTCCATGCCGGGCATGATGGAGACCATTCTCAATCTGGGTCTCAACGACGAGACCGTCGAGGGCTTGGCGAAGGCAAGCGAGAATCCACGCTTCGCGTACGATTCGTACCGGCGCTTCCTGCAGATGTATGCGGACGTGGTACTCGAGGTGCCCATGCACTCGTTCGAGCAGTTGCTGGGCGCCAAGCGGTTGACCAACGGTGTGAACACCGATGCCGAGCTGCCAGCCGACGCGATGCGCGCGCTGGTGACCGAGTACAAGCAGTTGATTCGTCACTCCACCGGGAAGGATTTCCCGATGGATCCGCGCGAGCAATTGTGGGGCGCGATCGAAGCGGTCTGGCGCTCGTGGACGCTCAAGAAAGCGGTGGACTATCGTAAGGTGAACGCGATTCCGCATGATCTGGGCACCGCCGTCAACATCGTGTCGATGGTGTTCGGCAACATGGGCGACGATTCCGGTACCGGCGTCGCGTTCACGCGCGATCCATCCACCGGTGAGCGTCGATTCTACGGCGAATTTCTCGTGAACGCACAGGGTGAGGATGTGGTGGCGGGCATCCGCACGCCGCTGCACATCGACGAGATGGCGCAGTATCTGCCAGCCGCGCACGCGCAGTTGCTGGAGACGCAGGACCGATTGGAGCGACACTTCCGCGACATGCAGGACATCGAGTTCACCGTGGAGCGTGGCACGCTCTACCTGCTGCAGACCCGCACCGGCAAGCGTACCACGGCTGCGGCATTGCGCATTGCAACCGATATGGTACAGGAAGGATTGATCGACGAACGCGATGCCGTGCGCCGCTTGCAGCCGTCGCAGCTTGATCAGTTGCTGCATCGCGTCATCAGTCCAACCGTACGTGCTGAACCGATCGCAACGGGGTTGCCTGCCAGCCCGGGCGCCGCGAGTGGCATCGCGGTCTTCGATCCCGATGCAGCGGAGCAGCGCGCGGCCAGGGGTGAGCAAGTCATTCTGGTGCGCGATGAAACCACGCCGGAAGATTTCCACGGTATGGTGGCGGCTCGTGCGATTCTCACCGCGCGCGGGGGCATGACCAGTCACGCCGCCGTGGTCGCGCGTGGTATGGGCAAGTGTGCGGTCGTGGGGTGCACGTCGGCGGAGATCTCGCATCAGAGCCGTCGCATGACCGTCGGCTCCGTGGTGGTGAACGAGGGCGACTGGCTCACACTGGACGGTTCGACCGGGCGCGTCTTCCTCGGCGAGCTGCCGATGGTGCCCAGCGAGGTCATGCGCGTGAACTCCGGTGCGCTGCACGAGAAGGATGCGCCGACGTATCAGGCGTTTTCGCGGCTGATGGGCTGGTCGGACCAGCACCGGCGGCTCAAGGTGCGCGCGAACGCCGACACGCCGCGTGATGCGCGCGTGGCGCGCAACTTTGGCGCAGAAGGAATCGGACTCTGTCGCACCGAACACATGTTCTTCGAAGGCGAGCGCATTCTCGCCATGCGTGAGATGATCGTGGCGCGCGACCTGCACGGCCGTAAGCGCGCGCTCGAGAAGCTGTTGCCCATGCAGCGTGGAGATTTCGAGGGGATTTTCGAGGCGATGGACGGACTGCCGGTGACGATCCGACTGCTCGATCCGCCGTTGCACGAATTCCTGCCGCATGGCGGCGAGGAGTCGAGCATGCTGGCCAAGACACTCGGCATGACCCGCAGCGAGCTCGGTCGCCTCGTCGAGAGTTTGCGCGAAACGAATCCGATGCTCGGACATCGCGGTTGTCGGCTTGGCATCGTGTTCCCCGAGATTACGGAAATGCAGGCGCGCGCCATCTTCGAGGCGGCCGTGAAGGCGACCCGTCGTGGCATCGAGGTCTATCCGGAGATCATGGTGCCGCTCGTGTCCGATGTGGCCGAGTTGCGCCACCAGCGCGCGGTGATCGAAGGCGCCGCCGATCAGGTGATGGGTGCAATGGGCGAGCACGTGCCGTATCTGATCGGCACCATGATCGAGCTGCCGCGCGCCGCGCTCACCGCCGACGAGATCGCGAAAGAGGCTGACTTCTTCTCCTTCGGCACGAACGATCTCACGCAGACGACGTTCGGACTCAGTCGCGACGATGCCGCGCGATTCCTGCCGCAGTATCTGGAGCGCGGCATCCTGGCTGAGGACCCATTCCAGGTGCTCGATGCAAAGGGCGTGGGGAAGCTGATCAAGTGGGCCGTGCGTGACGGCAGGGAAACACGACCGGGGCTCAAGGTCGGCATCTGCGGAGAGCATGGCGGTGAGCCGAAGTCTGTGGCTTTCTGCCATGCGGCCGGACTGGACTACGTCTCCTGCTCGCCATACCGCGTCCCGGTTGCGCGCCTGGCCGCCGCGCACGCAGCGCTCGCGGAGGGGTAGGACAGGAAGAACGCAAACGCCCCGCCGGATGACCGGCGGGGCGTTTTGTCCAGCAGTGGAGGTGAGGGGAATCGAACCCCTGTCCGAGACTAGATCTACTTCAGCGTCTACGTGCGTATCCCGTTGATTGAGGTCTCCGTCCGCTGGCCAACAGGAAGCCCACGGCCGAACAAGCCGACTAAGTTTTCGCCCCGCTGCGGCCGACACACCGCAGGACTAGCCCAGATTTTCGATACCCGTCAAGCCGCCCCGGGCGGGCTTCCTGTCGGGCAGACGCCTACGTAACTACGAAGTTACGCGGCGAGCGCCAGGTTGTTGTTGGCGATTGTGATTTTCCCGAGTGTTTAGCCAGGTTCTCGAGTACCTGAGCACGCAACCAAAGCTTCACCAACCCCGTCGAAGCCAGTCACCCCC
>JBBQTA010000030.1:0-62960 GCA_038213465.1 Gemmatimonadales bacterium
GCACCACCACCGGCACCACCACCGGCACCACCACCGGCACCACCACCGGCACCACCACCGGCACCACCACCGGCACCGCCACGCGGCGGTCCCGAACGCGGCGGCGCGGAGCGGGCACCACGCTCGTCGCCACGAGTGATGTCGCGCAGTGCGCGGTCACGGGGCGCCCACTCGCGCGGTGCACTGCGCGGCGCGCGATCGCTGCGTTCGCCGCGATCCGAGCGGTCGAAGCTGCGCATGGGACGGTCACCACGCACGCCGCGGTCGTTGCGGTCACCACGATCCGCACGCGGCGGACCGAACGTACGCTCCTTGCGCGGGGCACGCTCGCCACCGCGCTCGTCGATGCGCGCCCGGAGACTGCGGCCGCGCAGCGTTGCATCCGCGAGCACGGCGACGGCCTTGGTCGCGTCGTCCGCCGCCAACTCCACGATGCTGTGCGACTCGAACAACTCGACGGTGCCAATGCGCTCACCGGGAATGCCGACTTCGTTGGCCACCGCGCCCACGATATCCCCCACGCGCACGCTATCCCGCTTGCCCACGGCGAGGAAGACGCGCTGCTTGCCCGAATTGCCGCCACTGCCACCGGCATTGCCCGGCACGACGGCCAGTCCGCCGCGCGACGCGGGCGCCGCAGCGACTCGCGCCGTGGCGTTGGCCGCCTTGGTCTTGAGCAGGATGGCGTCGCGACGGGCGCTCTCGAAGAGACGGAGCGCGGCGGCGGCGATTTCCAGGGCGTCGTGCGTGTCCAGCAGCGGCGCCAGCAGCGCCATCTCGCTGGCCGACGCGCCGCCGGCATTGGCCAGCGTTGCGCGGAGGGCGTTGCGCAACGTGCGCGAGCGGCCTTCCGCGCCTTCCTTGCGCGCGGGCGGATTCCACGCCTCGGCCAGACCGTTCGTCAGGTTGCGGAACGCCGGCAGTTCGTCGGGCAGGAGCAATACCACTGCGTCGACGGGGCGCGTGGCGATCGCATCCGCGAGGGCCTCGGCGGTGGCCGGCGTTTCCCAGAGCACCACCAACGAGACGTGCTGCGATGTAGGCTGCTTGACCACCTGCACCGCATGACCATCGACGATCAGGCCAAGACGCGTGAGCGCGTGCGACGCATCGCGCACGCCGGCATCTGTCGCGGCGACCACCACCAGCGATGGCGGATCGGTGGCGTCGAGAATGGCGCGCAACGTATCCGCGCGACCGGCGGCGGTCGTGATCGCGTAGCTCGGCGTCATTGCCAGCGTCCTGTCCGACGCGGCGGCGATCGTCATACGACGCGCGCGGCGCAGATGGGCTTCGAGAAACTCCTCGGCTTCGGGCGACGCTTCGTCCAGCGTGACCACGCGTTGCAGTTCGTCCGGGGCATCGCCGAGCAGGGCGCGCAACGCGTCGAGCCCGCCATCGCGCAGGATGTCGTCGAGACCGATGACGACCACGGCGCGCAGGGCATCGACGCTGAACGCCGAGGCGCGGCGCAGTTCGAGCAGGTCGGCGACCGTGCCGACGAGGACCGCGACCGGACCGCTGGCGATGACGCGACGGGCGCGCGCCACGGCGCTGACCGGAACGACACGCAGCGCGTCGTTGGAGAGGAGCAGGCGGGCCTGTTCGGCGGCGCCAAGGACTTGTTCGATGGAGGGGGTGACGACGAGGCACGCCGGCGCGGTGCCTGCGTGCTCGCCGCGGCTCCGCTCGAGTCCGGGCCGCATGGCGGCCGCCATCATGCGCAAATCGGCGGGTCCTTGCAGCACCACGTGCTGGCTCCGCGTTGCCCCGGCCACCGGGGTCTGATCCTGCTCGCCCATGTCCTGCTCCCTTTCAGTTGTCTGACAGCCCGGCCGCCCAACGGCCGGTTCTCTGTCGCGCCAGTGCGGCGCGTGGCGCACGCCTCTCGGCGACGCTTACTTTGCGGATGCCCAACACCCGCTGGCGGAAGCTAGTCGAAGCGGGGATCGATCTCCACCACGCGCCCGATGCCGACATGCCGCTTGCTTTCCAGCCGTCCGAGAACATCGCGCGAATGAAGGAGTCTGCGACGCTGGCGGTCGCGGCCAAGGCGCGGGCGCTCAAGGCGGCGGGGCAGGCGATCATCGATCTGGGGGCCGGGGAGCCGGACTTCGACACGCCGCGCTTTATTCGCGCGGCGGCCACCGTGGCCATGAACAGCGGGGCAACGCGCTACACCGCGACGGAAGGGATTCTGCCGCTGCGTGAAGCCATCGCCGCCGACGCCAATCGCTCGCTGCATGCAGGGATGCCCGTCACTCCGGCCGAAGTCGTTGTCTCCAACGGATCGAAGCAGTCGCTGTACAACGCCTGCGTCTGCTGCTTCGGCCCTGGCGACGAGGTGCTTGTACCCACCCCGGCGTGGACGAGCTACTACGAGATGCTCGAGCTGGCGCGTGCGACGGCCGTGCCGGTGTTTGGCGAGGAGTCGAACTCGCTCAAGGTGACCGTGGCACAACTTGAGGCCGCCGCCAACGACCGCACCCGCGGCATCATGCTCTGCTCTCCGAGCAATCCGACCGGGGCGGTGTATTCCGCGGAGGAACTCACGGCCATTCTCGATCTCGCGTCGGAGCGGAAGTGGTGGGTCATCGCGGACGAGATCTATCTGCGCATCGCCTACGACGCCCCGGCGCACTCGGCGCTCTCGCTCGCTCCCTCGCGCGACAACCTGATCATCATCAACGGTGTGGCCAAGGCCTACGCCATGACGGGGTGGCGCATCGGCTGGTCGATCGCGCCCGTGGCGGTCAGCAAGGCGATGACCGCCTTCCAGTCCCACACGACGTCCAACGCAGCCTCGGTGTCGCAGCATGCCGCGCTCGCCGCGTTGTCGCAGCGTACCGAAGCCGAGGCAGCGATCGGGCACATGGTCGGCGAGTTCAGGCGCCGCCGCGACGCGGTGCTGGCCGCACTCGCTGCGTTCCCCAGCGTGCGTTACGTGCCCCCCGCCGGTGCGTTCTACCTGTACGTGAACGTGGCGGGATTCGAAGGGGCGGCCGATCCGGGCGCGGCGTTCGCCGCGCGTGCGCTCGAGCGCGAAAACGTGGCGGTAGTGCCCGGCGGCGCGTTCCTCACACCCGACTGGATTCGCCTGAGCTATGCGACCACGCAGTCCATCGCCGTCGACGGCGTCACGCGCATCGCGCGCTGCCTGACCGGTGTTGCCACCACCTCCGCCTGAGTCGGCGCACATGCACCCATTCCGCGGCACCGTTCGCCCTTCCGATCGCTTCGGCGAGGAGTTCCGATGATTACGACCATCGTGTTGGTCGAGGTGGACCCGAAGCACATTCCCGCGTGCGCCACGGCGCTGGCCAGTATCCCCGGCGTGGCCGAGGTCTACTCGGTCTCAGGGAGGTGGGATCTCGTGGTGATCGTGCGTGTGCCTGATCTGGAGCGGATTGCGACCGTGGTGACACAAGAGTTCGCGCACGTGCCGGGCATCATCCGCACGGAGACACTCACCGCTTTCCGCGCCTACGGCAAGCACGACCTCGAGCAGGCGTGGGACATCGGCGTCGAGTAGCGAACGCGGCGCTGGTCAGCCCTGACAGCGTCGGCGCACCTGGCGGCCGGCCTCGAGCCACGCCTGCCCCTCGCGCTTCATGACGATGGTATACAGCGGTGCGTCCGCATCCAGCAGGCCGAGCAGCACCTCGGGCAGTCCGTCGTCGTTGACATCGAGATGATCGAGCAAGCGGAGCCGAGCCAGCGATCTGGGATCGCCGATGGTGGTGTACGTCCACGTGGCTTGGTAGCCGTACAGTTGGTGGTCCAGAAAGGCGATGAATTGGCGCGGGCGTTCGTCGAGCGACGAGTCGGGGCGGGCCTCGGGATCGTTGTAGATGACGACAAGCGTGGGGCGACCGCCGGATCCGTTGTTCACCTGATGCACCGTGCGCGAGTAGCGCGACAGCATCGAGAGAGGGATCCCTTTGATCGGTGCGACGAGTTTCTCGGTGCGCTGGAGCGCCTCACGGAGTTCGGCGTCGCTGAGGGCCGGGGCGGGCTTGATAGGCGTCAGCGCGCGGCTCGTTGCGAGCATCACTCCCTCAGGGATGTTCGCTACCGCGCTCGGCACGATCACTTGGCATCCCGGAATCGAATCGAGCGGGGCGAAGCCGCCGGTCCACATGCCGCGCCTGATGCGGGCGGCAGGGAGCGAACGGCCATCGCGATGCGGGTAGACGGCTTGTTCCACCTCGAAGTACTGCAGATCGAACGCACGCCAGCCGCGATTGGCCAGTTGGAGCGGGCGGAAGCCATTCGGGCCGATCATCGCGATCGGCACCAACTCCGTCCCGTTCGTGGTGGCGAGGGCGCGAAAGAGCACGCGAGGCTGTGCGGCCAGCAGTGTGCTGTCCTGACTCCAGCGCGGGTCCGCGTTGACGCTCCGCTCGCCGAGGACGTCCTTGACCTTGTCCTTGATGCTTCGGCACCCGGTGCCGCCGAGCACCAGCAGGGCAAGAGCCATGGTGTGAGCGGCGCGCGATCGGTACGGGGACGCTGACGGGTGCATCAGGACAGGACTCTGGGTCTGGGCTGAACGGATCGATGTGCGCCGTCGATGGAACGCATCGTCGGTGCAGAAGTCTACCGTCATGTTGTTCGCGGCGAGCGTAGTCGCTACCCTCCCGTCCGTGCTAGACGAGCGAGTCGGGTCCCCGCGTCACGAAATATCCAACACCTCCCTGACGACGGTGTTGCGCGCCCTGCGTCCCATTGTTGGAGACGCAGCCATCCGGTCCGCCAGCACGGACACGACGCTTGAGCGCCTCACGCCGTCGGCCGATCCGCCGAGTATTTCCCGATGCGAACCGGTGGAGTCGGGGGGCGTGCGCGCGGTCGCAGCGGTCGCCGTGCCGATCGTCGCCGCGTTTCTGGACGGGATTCAGCGCAGCCGTACCATCGGACATGTGCGGGGAACGCCGCTGGTGTTCGGTACGGTGGCGGCGGTGATCCGGCAGCGCGTGGAGCGGCGTCTGACCACGTGGCAGACTCCCCGCGTGCACCGGGCGATCTTCGTGTCGCGCAGCGAGCTTGGTGAGGGCATGTGGGACCAGCTGGCCGCGTCGCTGGCGGCCAACGGCGTGCCGCTCGTAGACACCACCGAGGGGCAGCCGTCCGATGCGATCTCTTCACACCCGCTGGCGCAACGCGCCCGCGCGCTCGAAGCCGTCGCGCTGGAACGCGAGCAGGCCGAACGTCAGCTGGCGGCGCAGTGGTGCGCGGCCGAACGCAACTGGCTTTGGATTGACGGTGGGATCGCCGGCAACCTCGCGGTCGATGAGCAGGCGCCCGCCTTCGGCGTGGTGAAGTCGCATAACACACTCTACGGTGACGTGTGCAGCGTGCGCGAGGTGCTGGCGATGCGGCAAGGCGAGCGGTCGTCGGCGTTTCTGGTGGGGCATCGCCCGCGCCGCGCCGTGGCCAGCTGGTATCTCCGACTGCGCGACTCGGCGAATGGCGATCCGCTGCACGGACTGGTGCGGGTCGAAGTGGCACCTCCCGCGTCCGGTCCTGCGTCCGGTAGCGCCGCGGCAGAAGCGTTGCCGGGCACCGCCTCGCTGCGCAGCGCCTGGCCCGCCTTTACTGCGCGCGCGGACGCGATCTCCTCGTGGATTCTGGCGGAAGGTGCACCGCTCTCGCTCCCCGATCCACGATGGGCCACGTTGACCTACGGCGTGTCTGCCTGCGAGCAGTATCTCAAGTCCATCATCGGTTCCTGAAGGCCCTTCCAGGTGCAGTCATCGTGACCACTCCTCCGCTGTTTACTGTACCGACGCCCCTCGACGCACCGCGCGCACCGCTGGGCCGCGTCGTGGCCACGGAACGCAAGCCGAACACGCCGCACGAGTTCCATTTCTGGACCGCCATCGACGCGCCGGTCGGCATCGGCACCATCGTGCAGGTGGAAGGAACGATGCCCGTGGGCGCGGTCATTCCCCGCGTGTACGGCGTGGTGATGGAGGGGTTCAGCTATTCCGATCTGCAGTCGCCGTTGCATGACGTGATGGGGCACGACGGTGAACCGGGGGGCGGCGCGTTCACCGCGACCGATCGCACAGAGATTCGCCTCTACACGGCCCACGTGCTGCGTCACGTCCCTGAGGAACCGCTGCAACCGGTACCGCTGGGCGTCGTGTATCTGGCCGACGACGCAGACGTGGCGGTCGCGTTGCGCATGGACAGCTACATCACGAACGAGCCGCGCACCGGCATTCCGATCGGGGTGTACCGCGCCGGTGGCATGCGCGCGCCGATCTTCGTGGATGCGGACTTTCTGGTTGGTCCCGAAGCGGCGCACCTGAACATTTCCGGCGTGTCGGGGCTGGCCACGAAAACGAGTGCGATCGAGTGGATTCTGCAGTCGATCTTTGCGCATTTCCCCGCGCACCGCGGGACGGTCGCCGCGCTGTGCTTCAACGTGAAGGGCCCCGATCTCTGCTTCCTCGACCAGCCGGGACACATCCAGGACGCAGATCGTGAACTGTACGAACTGCTCGACGTGCCGGCCGCGCCGTTTCAGGATGTGCAGTACTTCGCGCCGTACACCGCGCGCGGCCTTGCGCTGAACACGCTGCGCACGCACCCCGACCTGATCGACAGCGTGACGCCGCTCACGTGGGGGCTCAACGAAGTCCTGCAGTTCGCCGAAGTGCTGCTGAACAAAGACGACGTGGACGCGAAAGCCGATGCGCTCATCGACTTCATTCGCGAACGCGTCGTCGGCAAGGATTTCGAGGAGAGCGGCTTTACGCGCGTGCACCGCGTGCAGTCGTTTGCCGATCTCGATGCGTGGTTCCGCGAAGTGTTGCGCAAGGTGGAGGATTCCAACGGCGACACATGGCGCACGCATCACGCGGCGACCATCCGCAAGGTGCGCAATCGTTTGTCGAATCTCTCCACGCGATGCGCCGGTCTTGTCACGGATGACGGTGCCGTCTCCGATCTGCCCTTCGGCGGCTTCACCGATCGCACGGTGTACGTGGTAGATGTGGCGAACGTGGAAGAGGCGGCGCAGGATCTCGTCTTCGCGCGCACCGTCTCCAAACTGCGCGAACATCTCGAGCGGCGCGATCTTGGCGTCGATCATGTCATCGTGTTCGTGGATGAGCTGAACAAATACGCGCCGGGGGACGGACCGGATACGTACGTGCGCAAGATGTTACTCGATATCGCCGAACGCGGACGCTACCTGGGCCTCGTGCTCTTCGGTGCGCAGCAGTTTCGGTCGCAGGTGCACCGTCGTGTGGTCGGAAATGCCGGCACGACACTGTACGGTCGCATGGACGGCGACGAACTGGCGTCACCGGGGTATCAGGTGCTCAGTCCCGCGGTGAAGGCGCGTCTGGCCACGCTCGAGAAGGGGCAACTGATGGTGCGGCACCCACACTTTGCCCAGCCGGTCTTCGTCCGCTTTCCTCGGCCGGCGGTCATGTCCGGGCGCGAAGGGATGGAGCGGTTCCCGCAGGCGCCCGAGCCGTCGCTCGCTCACGCCGTCACGCGGGACCTTCGCCGCCTCGATGGTGGTATCGAACTCGGATGGGTGCAGCAGACGATCTTGCTGTACGAGGAAACCGAAGTGCTGGCGGCGCGCAACGCAGTGGTGCGGCGTCGTCCGGAGGATGTGAAGAGTGCTTTCGCGCGAGAACTGCAACGACGGTCGCGCCCCGGTGCGATCGATGTCGAGTCCGTTGCGCCACGACCACGCTCGCTGCGGTCGTTTGCGCCTGAGGAGTACGGCGGCTAACGGGCGGCGTCGTTCGCCACGCGCGAGCGGTGCATGGAGGCGATGATCTCACGGCCGGCGCCAGCGTTGCGACCGCACGTCGGTGTGTTAATGGCCTTGCTGGTCGGCGTAGCGGCCGTTACCGCACCGCTGGCCGCGCAGGGGGCTCGCCACGGCAGCAGTACGGACGCGGTCCTGCTGCAAGTGCGACCGCGCGTGGGGGACACGCTCTTTCTCACCATCGAGCAGCACATCGAGGTGAGTGGACGTCCGACGCCATCCAGGAACGGACCGACGCAGTCGGTACGCGATACGCCACCCCCGGCGCCCGCGCCGCGCGAGCCGGAGATCGGTCCGCGGCGCGCCCTCGCGAAACGCATAACCCGTATGCTGCTCTTCGCGCATTCGTTCGTCGAGGCCAGCGATCTGTCTACGACGACGCTGCTCGCCACGACGGATTCGCTCGCCACATGGGTTGGTACCACGGGAGCGACGATGACCGCGCAGCGCATGATGCTCACGCCGGACGGCCGTCAGATCCGTGTGCGTGTGACCCCCGATGGCGCGATGCGGCTGGACGATCCGCCGCAGGGCGCGATGGCGCTTGGCGAGTCGCTGGCGGAGATGCCGGGGATGTTGCCGGGTGGTCCGGTGCGCGTGGGGGCTGAGTGGGAGCGGGACATTCCCATTCCGTCCGTCCCAGTGAGCGGCCTTCGCGCCGACGGCGTAGTGCGGGCGCACTTCCGGCTCGACTCGCTGACCCGCCGCGGCCGGATCGCGTGGATCTCGCTCACGGGCACGCTGCGTCGCGACGGCGCCTCGCGTGACCTGCCGTCGGGCACGCGTGTGGTGACCGCAGGCACGCTCCAGGGCGTGCTGGTGGTTGACCGCGATCGGGCGTGGATCGTGGACGCCAGCACGATCATGGACGTGCAATCGGACGTCTCCGGCGGCACCGCACCCGTGCTGCTCGATATTCGCGTTCAACAGCGCATGCGGGTGCGGTAGTAGCGGTAGCAGCGGCGCACGACTGACCGAGGGGCATCGAGCCTCGGTGCGTGAGTGGTCCGCGGGCAGGGCAGCACACTAGAATACGCGCATGCGTCTCGTCCATCTCTCCGACCTGCATCTCGGGTTCCGGCAGTATCAGCGGCTGACATCCGGAGGGATCAACCAGCGCGAAGCCGACGTCGCCGCAACGATCCAGCGCGCCATCGCGCAGATCGTCGCGCTTGTGCCCGACGTCGTCGTGGTTGGCGGAGATGTGTTCCACACCGTGCGCCCATCCAACCCGGCAATCCTGCACGCGTTTCGCGCATTCTCTGCGCTGCGGGATCAGCTGCCCGACGCGCCGATCATCATGGTCGCCGGCAACCACGATGCGCCGCGCACCACGGAGACGGGTTGCATCTTGCGACTGTTCCGCGAAATCGGCGTCCACGTGGCCGATGCGAAAGCGGAATTGTTCACCTTCCCCAGTCGTTCCCTGGCCGTGCTCGCGGTGCCGGATGTGCCGGGAATCGACCGTCCGACGCTGCGCCCGCCCAACGGCTTCGAGCACACGGTGCTGCTGCTGCATGGCGAGATCGCCGGACTGTTGCCGGCGCACGCCGCACCCGCCGATCGTGCGGCGATCGAGATCCGCACGGAGGAACTGCACGCCGACGAGTGGAGCTACATCGCCCTCGGACACTATCACGTGTATCGCGAAGTGGCGCCGCGCGCGTACTACAGCGGCTCGCTCGACTACACGAGTTCCAATCCGTGGGGCGAACTGCGCGAGGAGCGCGAGAGCCGCATCCCCGGCAAGGGCTTCATCGAGCAGGATCTGCGGACCGGCGCGCATCGCTTTCACCACGTCACACCGTCGCGGCCCCTGGTCGATCTCGAACCGATCGACGCCGAGGGCATGGGGGCGCCCGAAGTCGACTCGGCCCTCCGCGCGCGCGTCGAGAGTGTGGCGAGAGGGATCGATGATCGCGTCGTGCGGGCCGTCGTGCGCAACGTGCCGCGTCACATCGTGCGCGAACTGGATCACGCCGCGCTGCGCGAATACCGGCGCCGCGCCATGCACTTTCATCTCGACACGCGTCGCCCCGATCCGCCGCGTCGCAAGAGCACCGGCGAAGGTGCGCCGGGCCGCCGGGCGACGTTACCCGAGTTGGTCGCCGAGCGACTGCAGGAACGCGCGCTGCCGCCCGGGATCGATCGCGATGCGCTCGTGACCTTGGGACTGCGGTACCTGCAGCAGGCGGAAGAGGCCGCGCTCGCCGCGATGCCTGCGTCCGACGGCGCCGCGTCGGTGCCCAACTCAAATGGCACCGCGCCGTGGACCGCGTCCGCGCCGGGTTCCTGACGTCATGCGTCTGATCTCACTGCGCCTGCTCAACTTCCGTCAGCACGTCGATACGAACCTCACCTTCGATCGGGGCCTCACGGGGATCATCGGTCCGAACGGTTCGGGCAAGTCGACACTCCTCGAAGCGATTGCCTGGGCGCTGTACGGCAATTCGGCCGCGCGCGGCACACGCGACTCCATTCGCTTTGCGCGCGCCGGTGCCCGGGCTGCCGTTCGCGTCGAGCTCGAGTTCGAACTGGCTGGTCATCGCTATCGCGTGGTGCGTGGTCTCACCAGCGCGGAGTGTTTCCTCGACGGCGGTGACACCCCGATTGCCAACACGATCACCGGTGTCAGCGAGCTGCTGCAACGGCGGCTCGGCATGACACGCTCCGAGTTCTTTCACACCTACTTCACCGGGCAGAAAGAACTCGACGTCATGGCCACGCTCGGTCCGGCCGATCGCGCGCGGTTCCTTTCGCGCGTGCTGGGCTACGATCGCATCACCAATGCGCAAGAGCTCGTGCGCGAACGTCGTCGCGCGCTGGTTGCCGAGGTGACTGGCCTCAGGCAGGGCATGCCCGAGCGCGATGCCGTCCTGCGCGCGTTCGACGAGGCGCGAGCGCGCACAACGGGCACACAGGCGCGTGCCGTTCTGGCCACCGCGGCGCGCGACGCCGCGACGGCGACGTTGTCCGAGCTCACGCCACGCTGGACAGGCGCACAGGCCGACCGTGAGCGACTGCAGCAGTTGCAGGCCGACCTGCGGCTGACGCAGGCGGACGTGCTGGCACTCGATCGCGAAATCGAGCGGCTGGAGCAGGAGTTGGTGACGATCGATGCCGCCCATCGCGAGCGAGCCCCGCTGCTCGATGCGCTGGTGCCCCTCCCGGCGCTGCGCATCGAGCTGCAGGCGATCGAGCAACTGGCCGCGGCCGAGGTCTCGCGACAAGGATTGCTGGAGCGCGTACGCGGCTTGATTGCCGACGAAGCGCGGCTCGCGGAACGCGCCACACGCCTGGAGACCGCACCGGCACTCGACGACGAAACCCAGCGCCACCTCACGGCGTCGCGTGCCGCGGTGGCGGCGATCGATCAGACGCTGGACGTCGAGCGTACGGCGTGGGCGCGCGACCGTCAGGAAGCGGAAACACGACTCGGGACGTTGCGCACCGAGTACACCGAGTTGGCGCAACAGCGCGAGACGCTGGAAGGCCTTGGCGAGGACAGCCCATGTCCCACCTGCGGTCGACCACTTGGCGCGTCGTATCGCGGCGTGCTGGACCTGCTGACGGAACAGGTGGAGACGGTGCGCGTGGACGGCAACTACTATCGCCAGCGTGTCGAACAGTTGAAGCGAACGCCCGAGAGCGTGGCGGGGCAGGAGGAGCAGAAGCGGGTCGTGCAGCTCGAGATCGTCGCGATCGAGAAGCGGCGCGGGCGCATTCAGGAGGCGGTCGGTGAGCTGGCTGCACTCGGCGGACAACGCGCCGATCTGTCTGCCAGACGTATTGAAGCCGAGACGCAACTGACGGCGGTGGCGACCGGATACGATGCGGCGCAACATAACGCCGTTCGTGCCGACGTCGCACGTCTGTCGGACGTGGCAACGCGCGCGGCGCGACTGGGTGGCATGGTGGAGCGTGAATCGACGGCACGGACGGAGCGGGTGCGGGTGGCGGAGCAGGGCGATCTGGCCCGGGCGCGACTCGTTGCGCTGGAAACGCAGCGTGGCAGCCTGCCCGTGGACGAGGCCGCGTTTGCCGCGCTGCGCGACGCACATGATGAGGCCCTGCGCGACGCACAACGCGCGGAGCTCGAGACCGTGGCGGCACATGGTGACGCCGAGCGTGCGCGTGCCGAGATGGCGCAGGCGGAGCGGGCCCGTGCGGAGTTGGAGCGCTTGCAGGCGCTGCTCACGACGCTCGAGACCGATCGGCGGATGCATGAAGAATTGGATCGCGCCCTTACCGATCTGCGCACGGATCTCAACTTTCAACTGCGCCCGGAACTCGCCGAGATTGCCAGTCGTTTTCTCGACACGTTGACGGATGGGCGGTACAACGCGCTCGAGTTTGACGAGGAGTACAATCTGCTTGTGCTCGAGGACGGGTTGCCCAAGACCGTCATTTCGGGTGGTGAGGAGGACCTGTGCAATCTCGTCTTGCGACTGGCCATCTCGCAGATGATCGCGGAGCGGGCGGGGCAAGCGTTCTCGCTGCTGATTCTGGATGAAGTGTTTGGTTCACTCGATGACACGCGCCGGGGAAACGTGATGGATCTGTTGCGCCGCCTGAACGATCGATTCGAACAGGTCATCGTCATCACGCATATCGAGCAGGTGCGTGAAGGGCTCGATCGTGTGCTGGTGGTGCGTTGCGATGAGGAGCGTGGCACGAGTGTCGTCACGTCGGGCACCGGGGCGCTCGCCGAGTCGGTGGAAGCGGTGGGGTCGGCATGACGGCGACGACACGCACGTGGCGGAGCACGCGTCCGGTCGAGGGACCGTTCGTGGCGACCGTGCAGGACATTGAAGGGTTGAACGAGGTCTTTGCCGACGCGTTCACTGAGCGCTATCGCCGCGATGGGCTGACCGGCGTGCGTGTGCCGCCGCTCAATCCGCTGATCTGGCAGTACGCCATCGAGGATGCCGGCGACGGTGCCTTGTGCTGGCGCGATGAGCGCGGGCGTATCGCCGCCTTCAACATTGCACACCACTCCGGCACCGAAGGGTGGATGGGGCCGTTATGCGTGCGTCCCGATCAGCAGGGCGCGGGGCTTGGCAAGATCATCGTGCAGAGCGGTATGAGCTGGCTGCGCCGCAATGCCGCGAAAGTCATCGGGCTCGAGACGATGCCGCGCACCATGGACAACATCGGCTTCTACTCGAATCTCGGCTTCGTGCCGGGACATCTCACGGTTACGTTGACACTCGATGCCTTGGCCGGAGATCGGTCGCCGACCCTGTTGTCGCGTATGCCGGCGGGCGACAAGGCGGACGCGATGGAGGCGTGCCGGCTGCTCACACATCGTGTGATGCCCGGCTACGACTTCACGCGTGAAATCGAGCTGACCGATCGACTGCAACTGGGTGATACGCTGTTGTTGGGCGCGCCGGATGCGCCGCGCGGATTTGCGCTCTGCCACACGGCGCCGTTGGTCGAGGGGCGCGTGCGCGACGAACTGCGCGTCCTCAAACTCGTGTTGCAGCAGCGCACGGATTTGCCGCAGTTGCTCGGCGCGCTCACCGATCTTGCGCGACGGAACGGCGCCCGCCGCTTGGCTATCCGATTGCAGGGCGACTATCTGGACGCCTATCGCACACTGGTGGCACTGGGCGCGCGCGTGCGCTGGACCGACCTGCGCATGAGCGCCTATGGCTGGAGCGAGGTGGCGCCCGCAGAGGGAATGGTGCTGTCGAACTGGGAGATCTGAGCGGCGGTCGCGCCCGCGTTACTTCGAGTGCGTTGCGGCGTCACCGCTTCGGATCGGGCGCGCGCTTGCTGCCGCGCACGACGATTCGCCAGATAAGCAGGAAGACGCCACCTGTGAGGAGGAGATGCACGAAGCCGGGGGCGTCCGTGCTCACGGTCACCCCCGCCCATGCGACGAGCATCACGATGGCAACGGCGGTGTACAGGTCCATGGCAGTCGGCGGGACGAATGTTGGATTGCGCGGTTCGCTGCGCCGGTGATAGCTTCGATCAAGCTCGGGTACGGAGAGATTTACTTCTTGAGCCGATAAGTCCATAGGGAAGGCTCGACAAACTGTGTAAACGTCACGCCCCAGTGCGGGGAAGGCGAAAGCGTGGTGAGAGCCTTATTTGTATTCTTTGGGCTTCAAGATCACCTCTCCCTGCCCGTTATTTCCGAAGACCCCGCCCCGGCGGGGTCTTCGCGTTTCCAGCGGCAATTTCCGTTCGGATGGAACGAGCGTCCGAGGGGTATCGTTCATCGGTGAACGGGCGGTTCCGGCGAGCCCGTCAGTGAGCGATCGGGTGTATCGCCGCCGAATCGTGCGCCGGGCGAGACGAGTTATGGCCATCGTTACCGTGACGCGGTTGCTGCGCTTCAATGCGGCGCACCGCGTCCACAATCCTGCGCTCTCCGACGAGGAGAATGCGCGACTGTTCGGCAAGTGCAACAATCCGAACTGGCATGGGCACAATTATACGCTCGAAGTGTCGGTGCGCGGGCCGGTCGATGCGCGCACGGGATACGTGATCGATCTTGGTCTGCTGCGTGACGTTGTCGAACGTGAAGTGATCGATCGGACCGATCATCGCAACTTCAACATCGACGTGGTCTACATGCACGGGATCATTCCGACCACGGAGAACGTTGTCGTGGAGATGTGGCGTGTGCTTGCGCCGGTGGTGGCACCCGGTCAGCTCGTCCGGTTGCGTCTGTGGGAAACGGAAAACAACTATGTCGACTATGAAGGGGAATAGGATCGTGCTGCGTTCACCCATGCGGGCAACCGTCGGGGAAGATTCCGACGACATGTTGGCGACCGGCGACCGCATGGTCGAATTCGAGAACGTGATTCGGCGCCAGCTCGAACTGCTCGGTGAGGATCCCGAGCGCGACGGCCTGCTGAAGACGCCAAGCCGCGTCGCGAAGTCCCTGTCGTGGCTCACGCGCGGCTACGAGCTCGATCCGAAGGAAGTCATCGGCGACGCCTTGTTCGAGGAGGCGCACGAAAACATGGTGATGGTCCGCGATATCGAGATGTATTCGATGTGCGAGCACCACATGCTGCCGTTTTTCGGCAAGGTGCACATCGCCTACATCCCGAACGGCAGGATCGTCGGGCTGTCCAAGTTGCCGCGCGTGGTCGAAGTGTTTGCGCGCCGTCTCCAGGTGCAGGAACGTCTGGGCGAACAGATCGCCAACGCGCTCGACGAAGTGCTGCAGCCAAAGGGCGTCGGCGTCGTGATCGAGGCGGTGCATCTGTGTATGATGATGCGCGGCGTGGAGAAGCAGAGTTCGCGCACCATCACGTCGTCGCTGCGCGGTCAGTTCCGCGACGACGGGAAGACGCGCAGCGAATTTCTGCGGCTCGCCCACGGTCGTGGTGAGCCGTACTGACCCACGCTGGCATGACCACGCCTGCGGTGCTCGCGGGACGCCACGCGCTCGTGACCGGTGCCTCACGGGGCATCGGTCGCGCGATCGCACAGACCTTCGCGTGGCAGGGCGTTCGCGTGTACCTGCTGGCGCGCGACGCGCACGATTTGCAGGCCGCCGCATCGCAGATCGGTGAACTGGCCGTCGCACTGCCCTGCGACGTGAGCGATCCGGACGCGATCGCCGCAGTAGTGACCGAACTCGCGCGCGCGGGTGTCGCGGCGCCGGATCTGCTGGTCAACAATGCCGGACTGTTTCCTTTGGGGCCGCTGCACGAGACCACCGCAGCCGACTTCGCTCGCACGATCGATGTGAATCTTGTGGCGCCGTTCCGGTTGCTGCGCGCCTTCCTGCCGGCCATGCGCGCGCGCGGCAGCGGGCACATCGTCACGATTGGATCGGTCGCCGACCGCAGCATTTTTGCGGGGAACGGCGCGTACTCCGCGAGCAAGTACGGCCAGCGCGCCATGCAGGAGGTGCTGCGCTCCGAATTGCGTGGCAGCGGCGTGCGCAGCACGCTTTTGTCGCCGGCCGCCACGGACACCCCCATCTGGGATCCGATCGATCCGGACAACCAGCCGGGCTTTCCGACACGCGCGAGCATGCTGCGACCGGCTGATGTCGCCGACGCAGTTCTCTGGGCGGTGACGCGCCCGCTGCATGTGAACGTGGACGAACTGCGTCTCTCGAGCGGGTGAGCCGCGCGTCCGGTCGCGCGTGATCGGGCGTTAGCTTGCACCCATGCGTGTAGAGTTCATCGAGCTGCTCCGTTGTCCTGAGCCCCATTCGGCGTCGCCGCTGATCACCGTCGCCAACCAACGGCTCGGCGACAACATCATCGACGCCACGCTCGGTTGCGCAGTGTGCGGTGCGGAGTATGCCCTGCGCGAGGGCTGCGCGATCTTTCCGCCGCGCAGCGCACCACCTGCTGCACACAAGAGCGATGCGGGCGCGGACGCCACGCCACCGGACGAGGCATCGGGGCCACCCCGGGACCGCAATGACGAAGCGCTGCGGCTTGCCGCCCTGCTGGGACTCGCGGATGAATCGGCGCGGGCGCTGCTCTGCGGCGACACTGCGCTCGTTGCGCACGACATCGAGGCGTTGACCGGGGCGCGCTGTCTTGCCGTCAACGATCGTTCGGTGCACGGCGAACACACTCCGCTCGACCGACTGAGGCTCGAGCCGACCGCACGCATTCCACTTGGCGATGCGTCGCTGCACGGGTTGGCGGTCGACCAGGCACACGTCGCACTGCTGGCGGACGCGACACGCGTCGTGCGACGTGGAGGCCGGATCGTGGCGCCCGCATCCGCGACGGTTCCCGACGGCTGCCGCGAGCTCGCGCGCGACGCGCGCCAGTGGGTCGCCAATGTCGATCTCGCGGTGAGTGCACCGGTGATGCTGCAACGCGCAACAGGGATGCGCACCGACGCGCATCCTCGCTGAATCACCCGGAGGATCGAATGTCCGTCCGCTACATGGGCGCGGTCATCGCGAGATCCGTGTTGTTCATGTCGCGCACGACCTTCCAACCGCCATCGGCCTGCCGTTGCCAGATGGAGATGTACTTACCGACGTCGTCGAACGCCTTTCCCGTCTTCGGCTGCATACTCATGGCGTACGTGCCGGACTCGATCGCCAGATCGCCCGCGACCATCACGTCCTCCGTCGTGAACCGGGCTGCAGTGACCTTCATCTCCGTCATCATGCCGGATATCCCCTGTTCGATGGCCGACTTGCCGCGCATCGGGGGCATCCCCGGCATCATGGACACCGCGTTGTCCGAATAGCTTTCGAGCGATGTCGCAATATCGCCTGCCACCATGGCGTCGGCCGAGCGCTGATTGGCCGACTCGATCGTGCTGCGGATTTCCGCAACGTTGGGCTCATCAAGCGTGCCGGCCGACATGCCCGTCGCCGCGGGCACTTGGTTCGACTCGGCGCTGGGCGCAGTGCATGCCGTCATGGTAGTCACCAGCGCGGCTGCCACGGCGAATCCGAGCGTGTTGCGTAGTCGGCGTGCGGCCGGGGCGTGACGCAAGCGTTTGTACATGGTCACCTCGTCTGAAGGAAGGGTGTGCCTCTGTCGCATCTCGAACGTAGGCTTGCCGTCGCTCCTGTCAAATCGCTGGCATTGGGTGCATCGTCCGAATCTCGTGCAGGCTGCCCGTGCGCCCCAAGCCTCGTTTCCGCCCAATCACTCCCGAGCTCGTCATGCCTTTCGCCGCTTCTCGCCCAGTCGGCGTACGACCGCTCCTGATCGCCACGCTGATGGCGCTGCTCGCGGAGGCCGCTGGCACCCGGCCGCTGGTCGCGCAGACCGTCTCCGCGGCGCCACTGACGGCAACCGACCTGTTATCCATCCGATCGGTAGCTGCGGATGACTTCTCGCCGGACGGACGCTGGCTGGTCGTACGCGTGGGTGTTCGCAAAGACGGACTCGGCTACACGGCCGCGCGCGAGGGCGATCCCAGCTACACCCGTCCAAGTGGTGCGCGAATGCTGCTGCTCGACACCCGCACCGGCGACACGACCGTCGTGCTGCCGGCGGCGCGCACGATCGGAGACGTCGCGTGGTCCAGAAACGGTGCGCGACTGGCCATCATCACCCGCGATTCCGTACCCGCGCTGCTGCTCTGGGAGCGCGCGACGCGTCGGCTTCGCACGGCCACACCGGCCGGCATGCGACTGGCCGAGAACTCCGAGTTGCGTTGGACCGACGATGATCGGCTGGTGTTCTCGGTGCGCGAAAAAGGATGGCAGTCGCAGGTGGCTGCGCACTTCGATACGCTGGTGCGCGGACCGGTCACCGTGCAGGTCGCCAGCGAGCCGTTTCTCGCGTGGGATGCGCTGCGGCGACTGGGCAATCACGCACTGGTCGTTGCGCTCACGCCGGCGAACGGCAAGGTCGACACGCTGCTCGGCCCCACGCAGCTCGTCGGCTACACCGTTGCGCGCAACGGTCGTGCGCTGTCGTGGCGCGAAGACCTCAACAAAAAGACGAATTACGACGGCGGCCCGGCCAACGAAGCGCGGTTGATGGCGCGCGTGGTTGGCGAAGCGCCGCGGGTGCTGTTGCCCTCGTTGCGCGGCGTGACCTTGCAAGTGGCGGAGAACGGCGAGCGCTACGCGTATGCGCGCGACGGCGCGATCTACGTGGCGTCGCTCACGGACAGTGCCGCGCGTCGCCTGATCGGGCCGGCACCGCGCGCGCCCAACGACAGCGCACGCGCGGCGGCCGGTGACAGTGTGACGCGATCGCGTGAAGAACGCTATTCGCTTGTACGCATCGCACCTGCCGGCGATGCGGTCGTGGTCTCCTCGCGCGCCGGATTGTGGCTCGTAGAGCTCGCGACCGGTGCGCGCAAAGCGCTCAGCACTGTGACCGATACCATCTCCGGACCGCGTGTGACTGTGGCCGCGTGGACCGATGACGGTCGCGCGCTGTATCTGGCATACGCCGCGCGCACCTCGTGGGACCGCGCGCTCGTTCGCATCGATCGCACAACCGGTGCGGCCGATACGCTCGTACGCGACGGGCGACTCTACGGCGCGCCCCGACTCAGCGCGGACGGCTCGCAGATGGCACTCACGATCGGCGCCAACGGGCAACCGGCCGATCTGTGGCTTGCCGGCGCGAAGTTCGAGCAGCCGCGACGTGTCGTTGCCTCCAACCCGCAGCTGGCGTCGCGTGCACTGCCGCGCACGCAGCTTGTGACGTACCTCGACGCCGACGGTCGTTCGCAATTCGGTGTGCTCACGCTGCCACCCGGGAATGGCAAGGCGCTGCCCACCGTGTTCAGCGTGTACGAAAACTTCTTCGACGACTCGTTCGATGCGACGACGATGTACCTGGCCAGCAACGGTTACGCCGTGATGAAGCCGTCCGTGACATTCGAGACCGGCTACCCGGGTGAAGCGTGGCTCAAGGGTGTGACCGCATCCGCCAACAAGCTCATCGAAATGGGAATCGCCGACAGCGCGAAACTGGGCGTGCACGGCACCAGCTACGGCGGCTACGCCACCAATCTGCTGGTCACGCAGACCACCCGCTTCAAAGCCGCCATCAACATCTCCGGCAAGGTCGATCTCATATCTTTTTACACCGATTCACCGCGACTTGGCGTACGCAACGTCAACGCCGCCGAAAAGACGCAGGATCGCATCGGCGCGACCATGTGGGAGCAGCCACAGAAATACGTGCAGCACAGTGCGATCATGTTTGCCGATCGCATCCGCACGCCGCTGCTGCTCATGACCGGTGGCGAGGATCACAACGTGCCGGCGCTCAACACGCGCGAGATGTACTTCGCGCTGCGACGGTTGGGGCGTGCGGTGGAGTGGGTGAATTACGCCAACGGCGGGCACGGCATTCCGATGACGAACGCGGCCGAGTTCTCGGATTGGCACACCCGCCTGTTGGGGTGGTATGATCGGTATCTCAAGCCCAAGGCCGACGGTGCGACACCCAAAGCCACGACTTCACAGTCTTCACCACAGATGTCGAACTCCGGAGCACATCCATGATGCCGCAGATGCTGCACACCAGTTGGACCAACCGCGCGATCCGCAGTGTCGTTGCTGCGTCCGCGCTGATGCTTGCCGCGGGATCGACGGCGGGCGCGCAACAGTCCGCCATGTCGTTCTTCCTCACCAGCGCAGGCCCTGGTGACGGCGCAAAGCTCGGCGGACTCGCCGGTGCCGATCGCCACTGTCAGCAGCTCGCCGCGGCCGCCGGCAGCACCGGCAAGACATGGCACGCGTACCTCAGTCAGTCGGCCAGCGGCGGTATGACCGCGATCAATGCCCGCGAGCGCATCGGACCGGGACCGTGGCGTAATGCCAACGGCGTCGTGGTCGCGTCCAGCGTGTCCGACCTGCACAGCGACAACAACAAGCTGGGCAAGGAGCACAGTCTGACCGAGAAGGGTGCGCTGGTGAACGGGCGTGGCGACACGCCGAACACGCACGACATCCTGACCGGCGCGCAGCTCGACGGCTCGGTCGCTTCCGATACAACCGACACGACGTGCAAGAACTGGACGAGTAACGGTGAAGGTGCCGCGTCGGTCGGCCATCACGATCGTCAGGGCGGTGGCGCCAACCCGACGTCGTGGAACAACGCACATCCGAGTCGTGGATGCAGTCAGGAGAATCTGCGTGCGAGCGGTGGGGCGGGGCTGTTCTACTGCTTTGCGATCAATTGAACGACACCGTGCGGGTGGCGGCTATTCCCCGCCGCCACCCACGTACAACCCGTCAATCATCTCCTTGTACTCCTTGTCCACGACCCGTCGCTTCACTTTCAGCGTCGGCGTCAGCTCCCCGCGCTCGATCGTGAAATCATGCTCCAGTAACGCCACCTTCTTCGGCGTTTCAAAATGCGCCAACCCTTCCATCTGCTTCGCGACTTCCTTCTCCATCTTGGCGTAGATGGTCGGCATCTTGAGCAGCTCCGCGCGCGACGTCCACACGATCCCCTGCCGACCGGCCCATCCTTCGAGCTGATCCCAGTTCGGCACGATCAGCACGACGGGGAACTTGCGCTTGTCGCCGATCATCACCGCCTGACTCACGTACTTGTTCGTCTTGAGTTTGTTCTCGATCGGCTGCGGCGCAATGTTCTTGCCGCCCGCTGTGACGATGATGTCCTTCTTGCGATCGGTGATCCGCAGGAAGCCGTCGGCCAGCTCGCCGATGTCGCCGGTGTGGAACCAGCCAGCTTCGTCGATCGCATCCTTGGTCGCGTCGGGATTGTTGTAGTAGCCGCGCATGATGTGCGGACCCCGGGACAGGATTTCACCGTCGTTGGCGATCATCACTTCCACGCCGCCGATGGGGCGTCCCACCGTGCCAATGCGGAAATGCTCGAAGTTGTTAGCCGCGATCACCGGTGACGTTTCCGTCAGTCCGTAGCCTTCCAGAATGATGAGCCCCGCCGAGTAGAAGAACTTGGCGATGTCGGGCGAAAGCGGCGCGCCGCCTGAGACGAAGAAGCGCAAGTTGCCGCCGGTGCGCTCCTGCAACTTCGAGAAGACGAGCTTCTTCGCGAGGCCATACTGCATCGCCAGCAAGCCGCGCGGCTCGCGGCCGGTCAGTTTTTCATCAGCCCAGCGTTCACCGACGCGCTTGGCCCAGAAAAAGATCCGCTTCTTCGCGCCGCCACCACTCACGGCGTTCTCCACCACGCGCGCATAGATCTTCTCGTAGAGTCGCGGCACGGACATCATCATCGTCGGCTTCACTTCCGACATGTTGACAGGCACCGTGTCGATCGATTCGGCGAACACGATCTTCACGCCGCTCGCGAACAGGTAGTAATCGCCCATCCGCTCGAAGATATGACTGAGCGGCAAAAAGCTGAGCGCCGTGTCTCTAACGTCCACCGCCATCGAGTCGCGCGTCGCCATCACGTTCGAATGCAGGTTGTCCTGCGTCAGCATCACGCCCTTCGGATTGCCGGTGGTGCCCGAGGTGTAGATCAGCGTGATCAGCTGCTCCGCACTCACCTCCAACGCCTCGCGCTTGAACTGCTCCGCCCGTGCCGGCGTATCGTCCTGCGCACCAAGCGCTTCCAGATCGGCGAGCGTGAGATCGCAGCCGTCGCCCTTGGTCGCCGCAAAGCCGATGATCCACTGCAGCCCCGGCGCCTGATCGCGCACCGACGCAATTTTCCCCGCCTGCTCCGGCGTGGACACGAAGACCGCGCGTGCGCCGGAATCGTTCAGCAAATACGGAATCTGCTCGGCCGGGAGTGTCGGATAGATCGGAACGTCCGTGACCGACGAACAGAGACAGGCGTAGTCGGCGATGACCCACTCCGGCCGGTTCTCCGAGAGAATGGCGACGCGATCCTGCGGCTGAATGCCAAGCCGGGCAAGGCCAAGAGCGGTGCGCCGGGTGCGCTCGAGGAGCGTGCGGTGGGAGATGGGCTCCCACACGCCACGCACCTTGTGCGACAGCGCATCCGGCCGGTCGAAGCGCTCGACCGCCTCGAAGAACAGGCGGTTGATCGTACCGGGAACCGGACGCGGTCCGCCGTTCGCGTAGCGCGTCGGAGAAGGCACTGCGCCCATGGTCAGGTTGAGCGAGGGAACGTCGGAAACCGCGAGGGAAGTCATCGCATCCTCCGGAGAGGGCGGAAGGGCAGGGCGGTACGAGGAGGGCGCGCCTGATGGGACGACACTGGCCTCCGGAGGGATTCGCGGAACTTGCTGCGTGAAGACGACGCGCGGGAGTACCATGGCGGGCAAACATCTCGCCAGGGCTTCCGGCCCGGTCAGCTGCCTCGGCGCACTCCGATGGCCATGCGGACTGGCGAGCCCCGCAGCGGGAGCCCCTTGTAGGTCACCACGGCGCGGACGATCACGGAATCCAGAGTGGTGCCGACCGCTGGGAACAGTGCGGCACGCACGCGCGCGCGCCGGCGGGACGACCCGCCGGTGTCGGTGGTGTCGAGCACGGACGCGCGCCCGCCATCGTCCACCAGAAAGACCGACGCCGTCGTGTCATTGGTGGGATTGGCCGGGTAGACAAGTTCGTAGCGCACCGGCCATCCGTTCACAGCCGAAAGCGACGTCGCCGACTCCATGTGACGCACCGTGACGCCGAAGTTCGTCGTGGTGTTCTGGCTGGCGCGCGTCCGTCCGGTGTCCGGGAGCGTCGTCGTCAGCGGGGTGATTGTGGTCTGCCCGTTCCGATCGACCGAGTCGGGGCGCGTGGTGACGATGAGCGGCCGCAGTACCTGCAGCGACGGACCGATGCGAGCGGCGAGACGGGCGTCCGCCTTGGCCACCCGCAGCGCCCGCACAATACCAGTGACGGAATCCACGACCAGCGCGCTATCGCGCCGCGCATCCGCGTAGAGATAGCGCACGGGGGCGTCCGGGATGATCTCGCCGCGTACGTTCAGTACAATTGCGCGGATGGGACTTACCGCGCCCGCAACGTTCCGCAGCGTGTCGCCGATCACCACCGACGGCGATGGAAACGGGGGCAGTTCGATGGCCGCCGCTTCGTCGGGGCCGGTGCCCACCTCGGCGCACGACATGGCGATGACGCTTGCCACCCCGACCAGTGCAGTCACGCCGATCCGGCCGCCGCGCACTCCCCGCATTGTCTGCATCACCCGGCCCACTACCCCTCCCATCACCCGGCGATCCCCCAATACCTTCCCCCGCGCATTTTCTCGAACATCCCCGCTCACGCGAATCGCTCGGCCAATCGCATTGCGAGGTTGACGTAGGCCTGGCTCGCGGGATCGGCGGGGTTGCGCGTGACGACCGGCTGACCGGCGGCAAACGCGTCGGCGGTGGCGGGTGTGCGCGGAATGGGCACGTCGAACACCAGATGACGCGGCAGATGTTCGCGCACGTAGTGCACCACCCGCTCGGTGGCAGGATTCCCGGACTCGTACATGGTCAGCAGGATCCCTTCGAGCGTCAGCTCCTCGTTTTCCGCGATCATGTCCTGAATCGCACGGAGGATCTGCGGCGTGGTCTGCAACGCCAGCGGTTCGCACTGCAAGGGCACCACCACATGCTGGCTGGCGGCCAGCACGCGTCGCGTGATGGAGCCCAGTCCAGGGGGCGTGTCCACGACCACCACGTGGCACCGCTCGCGCGCGGTCTGCAGCAGTTCGGCCAAGACGTTGCTTTCGCCGATGCGCTGCTGGAATCCCGAATGGTCCGCCTGCTCACTCACCGAACCGGCCAGGATGACGCGCAGCCAGGGCAACGCCGTCGGCAGGATGACGTCCCGCAGTGGGAGCTCCCCGCGCAGATAGTCATCGAACCCGACGGTGGGATGGCCTCGGCGCAGACCGACGCCGTAACGGACCGCCCCCTGCGGATCGGCATCGACCAACAGCGTCTTCAGTCCGCGCCGCGCAAACGCGGCAGCGAGATTGACTGCGGTGGTGGTCTTGCCGACTCCGCCTTTCTGACTGACGATCGATAGGACGCGTCCCACGTCAGCCCTCGCCGCGTGGAGCGCGGCCGTCGGGCGACGTGCTGCCGTCAGCGTCGCGCTGCTCACCGGACATTGCGTCGTCCGATTCGTCGGTCGGCGCCGACGAATCGGCGCCCAGAACGCGCAGCCGATCGAGCGTGCGCTGCGCGTGCGCGCGGAAGCGCTGAGATAAGTCGTCGGTACCGCTGCTGTTGCGCAGAAACGCCTCGAGGTGCATGCCCGCATGCGCGGTGTCGCTGCGCTTGAGCAGGAGGAAAGCCAGTCCGTAATGCGCGCCGGCAAGTTCGGGATCGATCTGCAGCGCCTTGCGATAGGCGCGAATCGCTTCTTCCGGCTGCCCCGTCTTCGAGAACGCGATGGCGATGTTCTGCAGCACACGCAAATCCTCGGGATGCTCACGTAACGCCAGGCGATACGACGTCAAGGCGCTCGGGAAATCTCCGCGCGCCTCGAGTTCGAGTGCTTCAGCGAGAAAGTCCGTGGGACGCGATTCGCGCCCGGACGTACCGCCCACGAGGCGGCGCCACCAAGTCATGCGCTCGCGGTGGATCGGAGAGGGAAAGAAGATAGCGACAAGCGGATCGCGCAAAGGTATCGGACCGCCTCGTGCGCAACAAGTCGCGCGCGACCCATTGCGTGTTGTATGGATCACACGCGGCCACGTCAACGTAACGCCGCCGCACGGCACGAGATCGCGTGCTGGCCCCGCAGGGCGTTCGTCGCTACACTCCGCGCAGACCCTCGACCGGAGCCGAGCATGTCCTCGCGACCGCCGTACGCACCAGATCTGTCCAAGGGGGTGTTGATCATCGACTGGCCGCTCTTCGGCGAACTCGCGCGCGCGCTCGCGCTGAAAGTCGCGCGCACATGGAACCCGGAGATCGTCATCGGCGTCGCCACGGCCGGCGTGGTCCCGGGCGCAGCGGTGGCGGCCATTCTCGATCTGCCGTTCTACTCCATCCTCGTGTCGCGTCGCTACAGCGCCGAGCGGGTGCGCGCCACGCCCGCCGTCTTTGGAGCCGCGCCGGTCGAGGTGCGCGGAAAGCGAGCCCTGGTGGTAGACGAAACCTGTGGGTCGGGAGACACGATGCGACTGGCTGTTTCGGCGATCATCAACGCCGGGGCCAGTGAGGTGCAGACGGCGGTGTCATTTCGGACGGGCACGTTCGAGCCCGATTTCCACGCGCTGGCCACCGAGGCCAATATCGTGCTGCCGTGGGACCGCGAAATTCTCATCGACAACGATCTGCGGCCGAACCCGAAGTACGCCGGCATGCTCCCCGGCAACGACTGACGCTGAGACGGGACTGACGCGGGACTGACACGGTTCCGACTGACACCACGCTCACACCGGCGCGTCATTGTCGTCGGCGGTCCGTCTCAGGCCGATGCGGCGGCCGCCTCGTAGTGAGTCCCGCGGCTCATCGCCTCGTGCACATAACCCAGCACATCGCCCGAGCCCAGCAGGAAACGACAGCGCGCATCGCCAAGGGCTCGGCATTCCACTTCGAGCACCGCGATCGGCGCGCCAGCAAGTCGGCCAAAGAATCCGGAAAACATGCCGGTGGAGACCAGGCAGCCGCCATTGGCGCCTTCCGCCTCACTCCACTGAGTCGCGTCGATGGCCACGACCGCGTCGCTTAGCGAACTGAGGACGATCTCACCCCATCCGGCGGCGGCGAGGTACTCGCTGACTAACGCCGAAAATCGGGAATTCTCCAACGTCTCGGGGCCATACTCGCCACGGTAGGACAACCACGTGGCAAAGCTGTCGTAAAGCGCGCTGCCGGCGTGGTAACCGGCATCGCGCACGGCGTCCGGAGACAGCGCGGGCTGCGCGTCGCCGACCGCACCGTGCAGCGCGGTGAGGAACTCCACCGGCATCGCCACGGTGCGCGTCGTCAGGAAAGGCAACAGAGAGCTCATGTGTGAATGAGACGCTCGCGCGGCGAGCACGTCACGTCAAGTCGCGCTGCGACGCCAGCGTGACGGCCGTTATTGCGCATGCGACCGGCCCCCATGCACACGGCGTAACAGTTCGGCCTCGCCAATGACTTCGACACCGAGCGCAGTGGCCTTCTCCAGCTTGCTCCCTGCCTCCTCGCCGACAACCACGAACGTCGTCTTCCTGGAAACGCTGCTGGTGACCCGGCCGCCGGCCGCTTCCACCAACGTCGTGGCGTCGCCACGCGACAGGGTGGGCAGACTCCCGGTGAGCACCACTGTGGCACCGGTCAACGCGCCGTTGGCCTGGACCGCGTTCGGCTCGTCCAGCGTCAGGCCGCGTGCGCGCAAACGCTCCACCAGTGCCCGCGAGGTGGGGTCGGCAAAGTAGGACGCCACCGACGCGGCGATAATCTCCCCGATCCCGCGCACCGCGCCCAACTGGTCGGGGGTGGCCACCAGCAACGCGTCCAGCGACCCGAACCGCCGCGCCAGCAGCTGCGCCGCCTGCGCACCTACGTGCCGGATCCCCAGTCCGAACAGGAGACGTGAGAGCGGCTGCTGCGTCGCCGCGCCAATCGCCGCCACGAGATTCTCCGCGCTCTTGGTCGCGAAGCGGTCGAGCGAGACCAGTTGCGCCACCTGTACGTCGAACAGGTCGGCGAAATCGTGCACCATCCCTGCTTCCAGCAGTTGCTGAATGCGCGCATACGACAGCCCGTCGATATCCAGTGCATCCTTGGACGCAAAGTGCACCAAGCCTTCCAATTGTCGCCCGGGACAGGCGACGTTCGGACAGTAAATCGCCACATCGTCGCCGTACTGCGCGGTCGGCGTCTGACACCGGGGGCACAGCGCCGGCATGGCCCAGGGCTTCTCGCTCCCGTCGCGCTTCTCGGGCAGTGGGCCGAGCACGTACGGAATCACATCCCCGGCGCGCACCACCTGCACGAAATCCCCAGCCCGCAGATCCTTCCTGGCGATCTGCTCGGCGTTGTGCAACGAGGCGAAGGTCACCGTGGCGCCCCCCACCTCCACCGGATCAAGCACGGCAAAGGGCGTCAGCACACCCGTCCGGCCCACGCTGACATCGATGCCCAGCAGCCGGGTGACCGCCATGTCGGGCGCGAATTTCCGCGCGATCGCCCAGCGCGGCGTGCGATCGTTGCGGACGCCCATCTCCTCTTGCAGCGCAACCTCGTTCACCTTGACCACGCATCCGTCGATCGCGAAGCCGAGCTCGGCTCGCGTCTGGTGTTCGATGGCATGCGCCCAATCGGTCACCTCGGCCATCGAGACGCATCGCTTTCGGTGCGGCGCCGTGGGCACTCCCCAGGCCGCCAGCGTGTCCAGCAACTCCCACTGCGTAGGCGCGACCGCGTTGCCATTCGGCAGCACGACCGCGTATCCATAAAAGTGCAGAGGGCGGGACGCGGACACGGATGAGTCCAACTGACGTAGCGATCCCGCGGCGGCGTTGCGCGGATTGACGAAAACCGGCTCCCCTGACGCCACACGTGCCTCGTTCATGCGCTCGAACCCCGCAAACGGGAGATAGACCTCGCCGCGCACCTCCACCAGCGGAGGGTGCCCCGTGCCGCGCAGCCGCAGCGGAATCCCCCGGATTGTGCGGATGTTGGGCGTGACGTTTTCGCCGTCGGAACCGTCACCGCGCGTCGCCCCGGTTTCCAGCACGCCGTCCCGGTAGGTCAGCGCCACCGCGGCGCCATCGATCTTGAGCTCGACCGTGTAGCCACTGTTCCGCACGCCTTCGCCGCCAATCCGCACGATCGACTCCTCAAATGCCTGCAACTCCGCGTCGTCGAACGCGTTGTCCAGCGACATCATCCGCACCATGTGTCGGTGCGACGCGAATGACGATTGCAGTGGCGCGCCAATGCGCTGCGTGGGAGAGTCGGCGGTCCGCAGTGTGACGTACTCCGCCTCGATTTCCTGCAACTCGCGGAACAGTTGGTCGTATTTGTGGTCTGACAGGGTGGGCCGGTCGAGCACGTAGTAGTCGACCTGCGCCTGCGCCAGTTGGTCGCGCAATTCGGCGGCGCGGCGGGCGAAATTGGACGGAACGTCGATCATGTCGGAAAATTAGCGCGCATCGCGCGGGAGGCAGCATGAACTACGGACGGGGCGGGAACAATGACGATGCCAAGGGCTTCGCAGTCGGCATGATCGTGGGTGCGCTGCTGGGCGCGGGTGCCGCGCTACTCTACGCACCGGCCAGCGGCGATGACACGCGGCGAGCGCTGCGTCGCAAGGCGCGTCGCCTCTCCGACCGCAGCGGCGCGGCGATCGGTCACATGGCGGAAGACGCCGAGCGTTCCGCCCGGCAGATGGCGCGGCGTGGCCGCAAGGTCGCGATGCGCGCGCGCAGTGCGGCGGAAGAGTTGATCGAGGAAGGCCGTCGGTCGAGCTGGCGCTCCTGATCCCGCTGACGTAATAGGATCACACGCTGCGGGCTTTTCGCGTTCAGCGAAGGGCCCGCAGTTCCTTCTCCGCGTCTTTGCGGTACAGCGCGTCGTTGGGATCGAAGACGGGTGTCTTGAGCGCTGCTTCGTAGCTGGCACGCGCCTGCGTGGGTCGGTTGCTGTCGCGATACACGCGCGCCAGATCGACCAGATGGACCAGCCGGTTGGGTTCCACGGCCACCGACTGCTCGAGGTATCGCGTGGCATCGGCCCAGTTCGCACTGTCGAGCAGCTTGCCGCCAAGAAACGCACGGGCAAACACACGCTGCATACTGCCGAGACGCATGACTTCCGCGTGCCACACGCCCATGATGTGCAACGCGCCGGCATGCCGTGGCTGCAACTCCAGCGCGCGCAGGGCTTGTGTGCGAACGTCGCCCGCGTATCGCACGCGATCACGCGCGCCAAGCAGCAGCGCCGTGCGGCCGAGCGCGCGGGCGAGGTTGAAGTGTCCCTCCGCGTCGTTCGGCATGAGCGCGATCGCGCGCCGCGCATAGTCGGTGGCCTTTGCGTTGTACGCAGTGCGCCGCGTGTCGTCGCGCTCGACTTCGCCCAGATCCACCGCTTCGCGCGACGCCTTCCACAGGGCCGCGTAGTCACGCGGATCGGCAGCGATCGCCTGCTCGTACCGCTCCAATGCCGCGGCGGAGCGTCTCGCCACACTCTCGCGATCCCCCAAAGCGACGTACTCAGCCGGCGTTTGCGCGCGCAGCGGAGCGACCGGCGCAAGGCACGCGACCATGCACGCAACCATCAAAGCCAATGGCGTAATTGCACGGACCGACGGCGGCGCGGCGCGGCGCCTCGTGCGTTCGCGGTCGTTCACTGCAGCCTCTGGCAAGCGGATACTCCCTGTGCGTGATATGTTGGCCCCACTATGCTGGCACGCACACTGATCGAGCGGAAGCGCGACAACGGACGAATCAAACCGTCCGAATGGCGCACGCTCATGAAGCAGTACGCCGCCGACGAGGTTCCGGACTATCAGATGGCCGCGCTGGCGATGGCCATCTACTTTAACGGCCTCGAGCGCGACGAGCTTGGTGCCCTCACCGATGCGATGCTCAACAGCGGTGCGACGCTCGACCTCACACATTTGCGCATGGCCCGCGTGGACAAGCATTCCACCGGCGGCGTTGGCGACAAGGTGTCGCTCGTGCTCGCGCCTCTGGTCGCCTGTCTCGGTGTCGCGGTGCCCATGATGTCGGGGCGTGGTCTCGGGCATACCGGTGGTACGCTCGACAAGCTCGAATCGATCCCCGGCTTTCGTACCGACTTGTCCCTCGACGTCGCAACGAAGCAAATCGAGCGGCTGGGATGTGCACTGATCGGGCAGACGCGCGAAATCGCACCGGCGGATCGTCGGCTCTACGCGCTGCGCGATGCCACCGCCACCGTGGAGAGCATTCCGCTGATCAGCGCGAGCATCATGTCCAAAAAGCTTGCTGAAGGGCTGACCGGACTCGTGCTCGATGTGAAGCGCGGGTCGGGGGCATTCCTGCCGGAACTTGAGCGCGGACTCGCCCTCGCGGAAACGATGATCGGACTCGGCGCCGATCATGGCTGTCCCGTGGTGGCGCTCATTACCGCGATGGACCGACCACTCGGCCACGCCTGCGGCAATGCGCTCGAAGTCGAGGAGTCGATCATGGCGCTGCGCGGCGACGGCCCCCCCGACCTCATGGCCGTGACCTATGCGCTCGGCGCCGAGATGCTGCTGCTCGGCGGGGTGGTGGCCGACCGTGCCGAGGCGCGCCGGCGGATGGAAGTCGCCATCTCCAGTGGAAAGGCGGCGCGCAAGTTTCAGCAAATCATCGACGCGCAGGGTGGCAATCCGGCCGTGGTTGACGATCCCTCGCTCCTCCCGCAGGCGGCCGAATGCGAGCTCTTTCGCTGCCCGCGTGATGGCGTGGTGGCGCAGGTGGAGCCCCGGGCGGTGGGGCGCGGGATCACGGCGCTGGGTGGGGGGCGCACCCGTGTGGACGATGTCGTGGACGCGGCGGTGGGGTTCGTCATCACGGCGCGACCCGGTGACCTCGTGCGTGCCGGCGAACCGCTCGCGACGATCTTCGCCAGGGACCGGGCGGGAGTCGAGTCGGGGGTCGCTACGCTCTCCGCCGCCATCCGCATCGGGGACGAGGCCGAGCAGCCGCTGCCGCTCGTCTCGCACCGGATCACCGAGGCGGGAGTGGAGTTGTACGACAGTTGACCTTTACGGGCGGAACCACGGGCGTCCACTCCCCGTTGCTTTCACAGTCAGATAGTTTGTTCGTCGTCACGCGGGCTGCAACGTTGGCCCTGCCCATTCCACGAGCGCTCAGCGCATCGCCGGTCGAACGACAGATGATCACCCCCGGAACGAACAAGCTGCTCAGCCTCGTCTTCGTCGCAGCGGTGCTGCCGTTGCTCGCACTGTACGCATTGCTGATCATGATTGCGACGCCCTCGCCAGAAGGTGGCATGGAGCCCACCGTCGCGACGATCTGCTACATCGCGTTCACATTCATCGTCGGCGCGCTGATCATCGTCTCGCTGAACTTTTCGCGCCAGCTCTCGCGCCAGGCGAAGGGCGACCTGCAGACGCCGTAGCGAGGCCGCCGCGGCCAGGTCCATCGGTCGTGGCATGCGTGCGTGAGTTGTCGGAGCCCGCCATTCGCGGCGACGGATGTCAGGGTGGTGCAGGTCGCGGCATCCCGTGCGGTTCGCACGCGCGCACCCCAATCAGTCGTGGGACATTCCCAACCTGTTCATCACCGATGGTGCGGCGATGTCATCGAGTGGATGTCGGAATCCCTCGTTGACGTATATGGCGTTGCCGGCGCGCGCGTGCGCCTTCGCGGTCGAAAGAATTGAAGCAGCATAATTCGAAATGCATGGCGCTTGCGTCGCGGACCGCTCGTTGAGATATTCGCCTGTGGCGTCGCGGGACGCCTCCGGTCCGCGGAAAGGGCAGCGCCCACCCCTGCAGTCGCTCGATTCCATACGCCCTCTTCGGGCCGATGGTGCGGACGCCGGCCACAACGAAGGAGGCGTCCCATGGTATCACCGTTCAAGCGTGCGCTACCCGCGCGCGTCGATCTGGCGCAGCAGAAGTCTCAGGCGAAAGAGCTGCTCACGGCCTTCGCCGCTGCCAGCCCCGACGCAGCTGCACGTGTCCGCGCCGTGCTTCCTGATAAAGCGCGCATCGTGCTCGCCGATGCCCAGTTTGTGCTCGCGCGCGAGTATGGCTTCGAGAGTTGGGGTGCACTGAAGCGCCACATCGACGATCGGATTGCGGCCGCGCGCACGCCCCACCAGCAGATGCACGATGCGATGCAGAGATGCGATGCAGAGGCGGTGCGTCAGCTCTTCGCGCGGCACGCCGAGTTCCGGCCGCTGATCAATGCCCCGTTGTTCCCATATAATTCGCCGGCGCTCGTCGCCTGCGCCAACGACACGGCGATGGTCGACGTGCTGCTCGAGTTTGGCGCCGATCCCAACAAGCGCAGTGACTGGTGGGCCGGCCCCTTCCACCCCTTGCACGTCGCCACCGGCGCAGCGGCCGAACGGCTGCTTGCGGCGGGGGCTACACCCGACGCCTGTGCCGCCGCGCATCAGGACATGCCCGACCTCTTGCTGTCGATGCTCCGCGCCGATCCGAAGCGCGTGGCGGAGCGTGGCGGCGATGGACAGACGCCGCTGCATTTCGCGCGGTCGAAGCGCGTGGTCGACATCCTGCTGGATGCGGGGGCGGACATCAACGCACGTGATGTCGACCATCGCGCCACGCCGGCCGAATGGATGCTCGATCGAACGCGCGGCACGGGGCGATACGAGTTAGCGCTGTATCTCGTGGAGCGTGGCGCCTCGACGGACGTCTTTCTCGCCGCAGCGCTCGGCCGCACGGATGATGTGCTGACGATGGTTGCGCGCGACCCGGCATTGCTCGAAACGCAGACGGGACGAGGGCGCTATGCGGAAGCACCGCCGAGCAGCTTCCACATCTACTTCTGGACCATCGGTCGCCATCGCGGACCGCTCGATGTCGCCGCGCAGTTCGGACATCAGGACACCGTGGCGGCGATGCTGCCGTTCGCCACACCCGTGCAGCGATTGCGATTGGCCTGCCGCCGTAACGATGCCGACGGCGCACACGCGCTGCTACGGGAACATCCGAGTCTCCTCGCATCGCTGACGGCGGAGGATCAGCGCGCCATCACCGACGCCGCGTGGGATGCCGATACGCCTGCCGTCGCGTTGATGCTGTCGCTCGGGTTTGATCCCGCCACCCCCGGGCACGATGCGGGTACGGCCTTGCATTGCGCGGCGTGGCAGGGATCCGCAGCGAGCGTCTCCGCAATTCTCAGCTACGAATCCGGGCGTGCCCTCATTGCACTGGCGGACGCGCACCACCGGAGCACGCCACTTGGCTGGTGCTGCCACGGTTCGCTGCACGGCCCGCGCGACGGGGACTTTCTACACGTGGCGCGGCTGTTGTTGGAGAGCGGCGCGCCGCTGGAAGCGTTGGCGGCGTCGGACGCGGTGGAGGAGTTATTTGCCGGCTGGAGCGACGCAGGGTAGGCGCCGCTTTTCGCAGCACTTCCATTCGCCTTGAGCTCTGATTTGGTTTGGCTTGTCTAGTTCACGCCGAGAAAGCGCCGATGACCCATGTGCGGCCACGCTCCGTAGCGCGACGGAACCGCGGCGTGAAACTGCTGCGCGATACCCAGCGTCTCTTGTGGGCTGCGGCGCATCCGCGACGGCCGCCCGGATTCGCCGGGTGTGAGCGTTGACACTGGCGTCCTCTCAGGCGCACTCGTCGAACGCCGCGGCTGGTGCTCAAGCCCGACCCCAATGCGACGCCATCCGCTACGTTCTCTGATGCACACACTTCGCGCTTCGGTCCCGTTCCTGCTCGTCCTCAGCGCGCTCGTCGCCTGCGGTGGCGATTCCTCCACGGCGCCGGCGATCGGTCAGTTGGCCATCTCGTCCGACGGACTGCCGACTGGTGTGAGTCCGTCGATCGCCGTGTCGGGTCCCGCAGAGTATCGGCGCACGGTGGAAGGCAACCAGACGCTTACGTCGCTGCCACAGGGCACCTACTCCCTCGTCGCGCAGGAGGTGGTAGCAGGCGGCGTGCGCTACCGCGGCATTCCGGCAACCCAGACGATTCAGGTGACCGGCGCGATGGTCGTGTCCGCAACGCAGATCCTTTACGGCGTCGCCAGTGCCCGCCTGACCGTCACGGTGAGCGGCCTCCCCGCAAGCGCCGCCGCAAGCATCACGCTCAGCGGCCCGCGCGGCGACACGCGGACGCTGACCGGAACCACCGCGCTGGAGCTGCTCGAGGCCGGCACGTGGACGATTGTGGCGCGCGACGTCGCGGTGGGTGGGCGTACCTTCCGCGCCGCACTTCCCACACAGGCAGTGGGGCTCAGCAACACGTTGGTCCCTTCGTCGGCGACGGTGGATTACGGCGTCGGCTCCGGTTCGCTCGATGTGGCCGTGAGCGGGTTGCCACCGGGTGTCGATGCGATCGTCGATGTCACGGGACCCGGGGGATTCACGCGTCGCCTTGCCGCCAGCGCGCTGTTGCAGCGACTCGAGGGCGGCAGTTACACGATGACGGCGGCGGTCGTGCGCAGCGTCCTCACGACAAATGTGCCCACGCCCGCGCAGCAGACGATCACGGTGGCCGACAACGTCACCAGCGCGGCGAGCGTGCGCTATGCCGGCACGCCGCTGGAGCTCGCGGCAACGCCGTTCGTGAGCAATCTCGTGCAACCGGTCTTTCTCACGGCGCCACCGGGCGATCCACGGCAGTTCATCGTCGAGCGCGGCGGGCGTGTACGGCTCGTCGTTGACGGCGTACTGCAGGCGACCCCATTTCTCGACATGACGAGCCGAGTGAACAACAACGGCGAACGCGGCCTGCTCGGCATGACGTTCGATCCCGCGTACGCGAGCAACGGCCTGTTTTACGTCTATTACGTCGCGCGCGACGGCAATGTCGTCCTCGAGCGCATTACGTCGACGCCAGGCGCCAGCGTAGCCACCGGCACGGCCACGATCATCATCAGCATTCCGCACGGCGGCGGCGAGCATCATGGCGGCATGATCGAGTTCGGACCGGACGGCATGCTGTATCTCGCACCGGGCGACGGCGCATGCTGCGGTGACCCGCGCGGCAACGGGCAAAACCTCGGCACGTTGCTCGGCAAGGTCTTGAGGCTCGACGTGCGCACCTTGCCGTACACGGCCCCGGCCGACAACCGATTCCTGCCGGGGACCGCGCTGCCGGAGATCTGGGCGTACGGCCTGCGCAACCCGTGGCGCTTTTCCTTCGACACGCCGTCGAACACGCTGTTCATCGGCGATGTAGGACAAGACGCCCGCGAGGAAGTGAACGCGGTCGTGCATGGCACCTCGGGCCTCAACTATGGCTGGCCGTTCACCGAAGGCAACGCCTGCTACAACCCGTCCACCAACTGCACCACCGGGCGCGTGCTGACAGGCCCCGTACTCGATTATGCACACTCGGACGGATGCTCCGTCACCGGCGGGTATGTCTACCGCGGCTCGGCGATTCCAGAGCTCGTCGGCCACTACCTGTACGCGGACTTCTGTCGCGGATGGCTACGCAGCTTCCGATTGTTCAACGGACGCGCGACCGACCTCACGTCATGGGCGCGTGTCTCGATTCCGCAGACGAACTCCTTCGGACGCGACGGTGCCGGCGAGCTGTACCTCATTGCGCGGACCAACGTGTGGAAGTTGGTGCGCGCGACGAACTGACCGTCAGAGCGTCCGAGGCGGTAGCGAAGGCTGCAGTTCCGTCGAACGCTACGCGCGAGCTTCGCTCAATTTGCGATGGTCCGGCACCAGCGACTTGTGCATGGCCATTGCCGCGACGGCACCGCCTGCTGCAGCCCGAAGTGCGACCTGTGGCCCCGGCGTGATGTCACCCGCCGCGAACACCCCATCCACCGACGTCGCAAAATGTTCGCTGATCAGAATGTGGCCGCCGTCATCCCGCGTGCAGCCGAGCTGAACCCCGAGGTCATCCGCCGGATACTGCGCGAGCGTGAAGAAGACCTTGTCCACGTCCAGCATCACGCCGTTCGCGAGCTCCAGCGCGGTAATCGTCTTCCCCTGTTGACGCACGCACACGATGGCATCGCTGAGCACGCCAACGCCGGAGGCCTTGAGCTTTGCGCTCAGCTCGTCATCGTCGATGTCCGGCGTGCAGCCGTTGGTCACGATCCGGATGTCGGAGGTCCAGGTCGTGAGTGCGAGCGCCATCGCGACCGCCCGTCGCCCGTGACCAATCACGACGACTTTCGTGTCGCGCGCGTCATAGCCGTCGCAATCAGGACAGACGTGCGCGTTCGCCCCGTACACCTGTTCCAACCCCGGAATATCGGGCCACACGTCGCGCATCCCGATCGCCAGCAGCACGCGACGCGTGCGCGCGCGCGCGCCGCCCTCGATGTGGAACACGAACGACTTGTCTGCATCGGGTTCGATACGCAGCACGGCGGCATCGACCAACGTCACACCGTACGTGCGCAGCTCGTCGCGCCCGAGTCCACGCAGTTCGCCCGGACGCACCGCCGGCAATCCGAGGTAGCCGTTGACGCCGCGTGTTTCCCAGTTGCGCGGGTCGCCGCTGTCGATGAGCATCACGCTATGCCCATATCTGGCGCTCCAAATCGCGGCGGACAGCCCCGCCGGTCCGCCGCCTACGATACCCACGTCGTAGACTTCGCTTGCGATATCGGACGGAATGGTCATGGCGCAGCACGTGGCAAGAACAGCACCATCGCGTTGTCTCCGTGATCAACTGTGACATCGCCAACCTCGACCGCCTGCCGGTAATCGCCTGGCAAAGTTCCCTCCTTCACCGGTGCGCATATGTCACGAACGTATTACGTCGTTGCCATGCTGCTCTACGCGTTCCCACTCGCGGCGCAACAGTCGGTCGCCGAGACCGAAATCCGCGTACTGGAGCAGCGTGAGGTACGAGCGATCGTTGAGCGGGATTCGGCATCCCTTCGTACGCTCTGGGACAAAGACTACGTCGTCAACGCGCCTGACGGCCGGATTGTGCGAGCGACTCCCGATCCGCTGGATCGCCCGGTCATGCAGCGGGCGCGCACGACATTCACCCGCGACGTGGAGCAAGTGCTGATTAAAGGCGACGTGGCGTTCTCCATGGGGCGCGAGACCGTCGTGCCTGCCGGAAACTCGCCGAGCGCTGGCCAGGTGGTGCATCGGCGCTTCACCAACATCTGGATCCGACAAGCCGGTGCATGGAAGCTGTCCGCGCGACATGCGAACGTGATCTGTCCCTGACGCCGGTCACCTCGTGACGCCCACAGGTGGAGCACTTGGCCGGCAGTAGCCGCTGGGCGTCCAGTCCGTTACAACGGTCGACCACGGCACTCCCTCTTCGTGCAGCACCACGACGAGATTCTGGCGACCCTTGGGCGCGGCCTGCAGATGGACGCCGCGCTCCACGATGTAGGTCTCTCCCTCGCCAAGCATTTTGCGCTCGGTTGGCGTTTCCATGCACTGCTCGCCGCTCACGACGTAGAATGCCTCGGGGCCGGGGTGCGCATGCGTTCGGGTCGCCATCCCGGCGGTGAAATCGGCCTCGAGGAAGCGCGCGATGTGTGGTTTGCCCGAGGTCGGCCTGATCGGGCCGACCAGCGCCTTACTCGCACGCGCCGGGCGGCGGCTGCGTTGCCCGCTGCGCCCGGGCGGGAAGTGCCGCCGCCGCCAATCCAAGTATCCCCGCAATGACACAGCGCATTCAGCCTCCGGCAACGGTGGGCGTACGACGGCCATCCCTCCGATCGCAGTCGTAAACTAGATGTCCAGATTACTCACAAACCGCGCATTCGTTTCGATGAACAGTCGGCGCGGCTCGACATCGTCCCCCATCAGCGTTTGGAACGTCTGGTCCGCCAGTACCGCGTCCTCCAGCGTCACCCGCAGCATCGTACGCGTGCCCGGATCCATCGTCGTCTTCCAGAGCTGCTCCGGGTTCATTTCGCCCAGACCTTTATAGCGCTGGATCGAGATGTTGCTGTTCCGTCCCTCACCGCCGCCGAGCCGCTCCGCGTAGCCGTCGCGCTCCTTCTCGGTGTAGGCGTAATACTCTTCCTTGCCCTTGGCCACGCGATACAGGGGCGGCTGCGCGATGTACATGTAGCCGGCGTCGATCAGCTCTGACATCTGCCGATAAAAGAACGTCAGCAGCAGCGTGCGGATATGCGCGCCGTCCACATCGGCGTCCGTCATGATGATGATCTTGTGGTAGCGCGCCTTGCCGATGTCGAACTCGTCGCGGATGCCCGTGCCGATGGCCGTGATGATCGTCCGGATTTCCTCGTTGGAGAGCACCTTGTCGATGCGCGCCTTCTCCACGTTGATGATCTTGCCGCGCAACGGCAGGATGGCCTGAAAGTCGCGCTGCCGTCCCTGCTTGGCCGAGCCACCGGCCGAGTCGCCCTCGACGAGATAGAGCTCGCACAGCTCGGGCTCGCTGCGTGAACAATCGGCCAGCTTGCCCGGCAGGTTGGCCACGTCCAACGCGGACTTCTTGCGCGTGAGGTCGCGTGCCTTGCGGGCCGCTTCGCGGGCGCGCGCCGCCGACATGGCCTTGTCGATGATCATGTTGGCCGGCTTCGGATTCTCCTCGAGGTACTGCGAGAGCAGCTCGTTCATCACGCTGCGTACCGCACCTTCGACTTCGGAGTTGCCGAGCTTGGTCTTCGTCTGGCCTTCGAACTGCGGCTCGAGCACCTTGACCGAGATGACTGCCGTCAGTCCTTCGCGTACGTCATCGCCGGTGAGACGGACTTCCTTGTCCTTCTTGGACAGGTTGCTCGACTTCTCGATGTACTTGTTGATGACGGACGTGAGCGCACTCTTGAAGCCGGTCAGGTGCGTACCGCCTTCGTGCGTGTTGATGTTGTTGACGAAGGAGAAGACGTTGTCGGCGTAGCTCTCGTTATACTGCAGCGCCACTTCGATGCCGATGTCGTCCCGGCTGGTTTCGATGTACACGACGTCGGGATGTACAGGCTTTTTGCTTCCGAGCAGGTACGTGACAAACTCCTTGAGACCGCCCCGCGCGAGGAACATTTCCTCGCGCTGCTCGCCCTCACGCTCGTCCTTGAGCGAGATCTGGATGCCCTTGTTCAGGAACGCCAGTTCGCGCAGCCGATTGGCCAGCGTGGCCCAGTCGTAGCGCAGCGTCTCCTGGAAGATCTCCGAATCCGGCTTGAACCAGACCTTGGTGCCGGTCTCCTTCGGGCCAACCGTGCCAAGCGTCTTGAGTTTGGTGGCGGTGATGCCGCGCCGGAAATCCATATAGTGCTGCTTGCCATCGCGCTTGATCCACACCTTGAGCTCGGTGGAGAGCGCATTCACTACGGAGACGCCGACGCCGTGCAATCCGCCGGACACCTTATACGTGTTCTTGTCGAACTTGCCACCGGCGTGCAGCATCGTCATGGCCATCTCGACGCCGGGCATGTTCTCCGAGCGGTTGATGTCCACCGGAATGCCGCGCCCGTTGTCCTCGACGGAAATGGAGTCGTCGAGGTGAATGGTGACATCGATCTTCGACGCGAACCCGGCCAACGCTTCGTCGATCGAGTTGTCCACGACCTCGTAGACGAGGTGATGGAGGCCACGCGCGGAGGTCGAGCCGATATACATGCCGGGGCGCATACGGACCGCTTCCAGTCCCTTGAGCGCGGTGATGCTGTCGGCACCGTAGCCGTTCTCCGGCTGCGGATTTTGATTGGCGTCCTTATTGGCCATGGGCAATTCGTTTCCGGTGGGATGCGTCGCAAACACAACCCCCAAACCTACTCAGACGCGAGGCAATATGCAACTCTGGTGCCCTTTCCTAAATCGTTGATTCACAACGGCTTACGGGCGGATCAGCGACGCAGGGTCCAGCGCAATCGGACCACGGGCGGTCGCGTGGCATCCCGGTTCAGCGATTTCAGCAGTTCCGGCTCCAGCAGGGACAGCTCGTTCATCCACGCGTTCGTCTTCACCGCCACCAGCAGCGTCCCATCCTGCTGAAGCGTCACGGGTTCGGTCACGGCGGCGATCTGCGATCCAACCAACATCGGCCATTCGGGAATGACCGACGCCTGCGCGACACGATCGGTGAGACCGGCCTGCTTGAGCACGCTCGCCAGCACGTCGCCGACCGGGGCGAACGCGCGTTTCTTGTCGTCGGGACCACGCCGATAGCTCATCACGTCCTCATACGTGCAACGCACCGTCGCGCATGGTGCGTCGCTCCAATCGCGTAAACGCCGACGGAATGTCCTCCACCCGCGGCACCGCCAGCAGCACCTGGCCAACGCCCGCTTCCTCGAGCAACGACAACACGCGCGTCGCACGGCCGCTGTCCAGTTCAGCGAAGGGATCGTCCAGCAGCAGCAACGGGGTCGCGCCGATGGCATCGCGCACTGTGGCCAGCTCCAGCAGGCGCAGCGCGATCGCGGCACTGCGCTGCTGTCCCGCGGAGCCGAAGGTGCGCAACTCGCGCCCGCCCAGCAGCAGCTGCAGCTCGTCGCGATGCGGTCCCACCAGCGTGATGCCGCGACGCAGCTCCTGCGCGCGTTGCTGCGCGAACGCATCGGCCAGCGCGCCGGCCTGCGCCTCCGCGTCTTCCAGCAGCGCAGCATCACCCGGCGCGGCGCCGGCCACATACCGCATGGTCACCGGCAACCGCTCCCCGATCGACTCCGCCAGCCGCGTAAACCGCTCGGCATGACGTCGCACGAACACTTGTCGCATCGCGCTCACCGCGCCGCCGTGTTCGGCAAGTGCCGGTTCCCACACACTCACCCGCGCGTCATGTACGCCGCCGGCACGTGCGCCTTCACGCTGCGCGGTACGCAGCGCCGCATTCCGACGCAGCAGCGCCGCGCGATACTGCTGCAACGCCTGCAGGTACGCACGCGACGAGAGAGCCAGTGCGACATCCAGATAGCGTCGCCGTTCTCCCGGTGCGCCAGCCACGAGCGATACATCCGCCGGCGAAAAACAGACCGATGGGAGCGCGCCCAGCGCGGCGGTCAATCGTGCTTGCTCCACGCCGTCCAGCGAGGCGCGTTTGCGCTTCCCCTGTCGCTCGTAGCCAACAGCCACCGTGTCGAACGTGGACGCTCCCTGCAATTCGGCGCGAATGTGAAACACGCCCGCGCCAAATCGAATCACGTCGGTGTCCCGGGCGCCACGCAACGAGCGCAACAGCGACAGATAGGCGACGGCCTCCAGCAGATTCGTCTTGCCGTGCCCGTTCTCACCGACGATGGCAAGCCCACCCGGCGGGATCGTGGTGTCCAGCTGCGCGAAGTTGCGGAAGTCGCGTGCGACGAGTCGCGCCAGCACGGCCGGCTGCTCAGCGATGAAAGCGAGGAGGCAGCGCGCGCCTCACGTGCCGGTAAAGACGGCGGCGCGCTTCTCGAGAAAGGCGCGCATCCCTTCACGCATGTCCCCGGTGCTGGACAACGTGCCAAACTGGTCCGACTCGATGCGACACCCTTCGTCCACCGTGAGTGGCAGGCCGCGATCGACCGCTTCGATGCAGCTTGCCAGTGCCAGCGGCGCATTGGCCAGCATGGCGCGCAGCAGCGTCGTCGTGGTATCCAGCAACGCCTCGGGCGCGACCACCTGATCGACCAGGCCCAGACGCAACGCTTCGGTGGCGGTGATCATGTCGCCGGTGAGCAGCAGTCGCAGCGCCGCACCGCGTCCGATCAATCGCGGCAACCGCTGCGTGCCCCCATACCCCGGCACGATGCCCAGCTTCACTTCGGGCTGACCGAGCTTGGCCGCCTCGCTGGCGATGCGCACATGACAGGACATGGCCAGCTCGCAGCCGCCGCCCAGCGCAAACCCATTGATCATCGCGATGACCGGCTTGGGTGACGTTTCGAATCGGCGGAAGATGACCTGGCCAGCACGGGCGCGATGCACCGCCTGCAGCGGCGTCTGACCTTCGAGTTCCGCAATATCCGCACCGGCCACGAAGGCCCGCCCGGCACCGGTGAGTATCACGCCACCGACGTCGTCGCGAGCGCGCGCCTCATCGATCGCCACCCCCAGCTCCGCGATGGTGGCATCGTTCAACGCGTTGAGTTTGTCCGGCCGATTGACCGTGATGGTGGCGATGCGGTCGGCGACAACGACCGTGAGGAACTGGTAGGACATGCTGATTCCGCAGGCACGGGTGGAGATCGCGCGACGATCGAGAACGCACGGTCAAATGTAACCGTCGCGAGGGGCCGCCCGCGCCGCCCGCGCCGACGCCGCGCCCGCCGATCTCGCACCGCGCTGACAGCACCCGCGCGTTGCATTACGTTGGGCCCGTGTTGCCGACACCTGCCGTAGACTGGTCTGCCGACCGCCAATCGCTCCGCATTCTCGACCAGCGATTGCTGCCGGGCGCCGAAGTGGTGCGCGAGCTGCGCGGGATCGAGGAGGTCATCGAAGCGATTCGCACGCTGGCGGTGCGTGGTGCGCCCGCGATTGGTGTCGCAGCCGCGATCGGGCTGCGTGTGGCGCTGCGCCACGCCACGGACGCGCTGGACGAGCCCGAACGTCACAGCCACTCGCGCGCGTTGCTGGCGCCCTTCGCGGCACGACTGGTAGCCTCGCGGCCGACCGCCGTCAACCTCGCCTGGGCGGTGGAGCGGCTGCTCGCGCGCGCGGCGCGCACGGCGGACGACGGCCTCGACGCCGCACTCGAGGACGAAGCGGAAACCATCCGCCTGCAGGACGTCGCCATGTGCGAGGCGATCGGGGCGCAGGGACTCTCGCTCATCCTGGACGGGGCGTGCGTGCTCACGCACTGCAATGCCGGAGCACTCGCCACGGCGGGGATCGGGACGGCGTTGGCGCCAGTCTACGCGGCGCACGCGGCGGGACGACGGGTGCAGGTGTTCGCCGACGAGACGCGTCCGCTGCGACAGGGAGCCCGGCTGACCGCGTGGGAGCTGCAACGGGCCGGTATTCCTGTCACGGTCCTGCCGGACGGTGCGGCGGCGTCGCTGCTGCGCTCCGGCGTGATCGATCTGGTGCTCGTGGGCGCGGACCGTATCGCGGCCAATGGCGACGTGGCCAACAAGATCGGGACGTATGGCGTGGCACTGGCTGCGCGTGCGCACGAGGTGCCGTTCTATGTAGCCGCCCCGTGCAGCACCATCGACGTGCGAACGACCTCGGGCGCCGACATCGAGATCGAGTTCCGCGGCCGCGAGGAGCTCGGCGAGATGCCCGCCGGCGTGGACGCGTGGAATCCGGCGTTCGACGTGACGCCGCGCGCACTCGTGACCGGCTACCTCACCGATCGCGGCTTCGTGGAGCCTCCGTTCGACCAGTTCATCCGATGACCGCCATTCTCGCCATCGACCAGGGCACCACCGGTTCGACCTGTCTCGTGCTGAATGCGGCGGGGCGCATCACCGGTCGCGCGTATCGCGAGATCACACAGCACTATCCGGCCCCCGGCTGGGTGGAGCACGACGCGCACGAAATTCTCGACCAGACGCTGGCGGCCGCGCGGGAAGCGGTCGCCGACGCCATCGCGGGTGGCGGCGATATGCCGGTCGCCATCGGCATCACGAACCAGCGTGAAACGATTGTGCTCTGGGAGCGGGCGACTGGCCGCGCCATGCACCCAGCCATCGTCTGGCAGGACCGACGCACCGCCGAGCGCTGCGCAGCCCTCGCGACGGAGGCGCCGGCGATTGCCGCCCGCACCGGGCTGGTCACCGATCCGTACTTCAGCGCGACCAAACTGGAGTGGCTGCTCGCACAGGCGGGTGTGCGTGAACGGGCGGAGCGCGGCGAACTTGCCGCCGGCACGATCGACAGCTGGCTGATCTGGCATCTGACCGGTGGGGCGGTGCACGCCACCGATCACACCAACGCCTCCCGCACGATGCTCTACGATATCGATGCGCACGGCTGGAGCGACGAGCTGCTGCGCCTGTTCCATGTGCCGCGGTCACTCCTCCCGGAGATACGGCCGTCCAGTGGCATCTTCGGCACGGCGCTGGCCTCGCACGTGGGGGTGGCGCTGCCGATCACCGGCGTCGCCGGGGACCAGCAGGCGGCGCTCTTCGGGCAGGGAGGGTGGGACGCGGGCGGCGGCAAGAACACGTACGGGACCGGCGCGTTCCTGCTGCTCAACACGGGCGTCCATCGGCCTGCCGGCGGACACGGCCTGCTCACCACGATCGCGTGCGACGCGACCGGCCGGCCCGTGTACGCCCTGGAGGCATCCATCTTCATCGCTGGCGCGGCAGTGCAGTGGCTCCGGGATGGGCTGGGGATCATCGCGCACGCCGCCGAAACCGAGGGGCTGGCCCGATCGCTGACGTCCAACGACGGCGTCTATTTCGTTCCGGCACTGGTCGGGCTGGGCGCGCCCGACTGGGAGCCAGCGGCGCGCGGGACCATCGTCGGGCTGACGCGTGGCACGACCCGGGCCCACCTCGCTCGCGCAGCGCTCGAAGCGATGGCGTATGCCACCAGCGACGTATTGGGCGACATGCGAACGAACGGAGGCGTACCCTTCGACCTGTTGCGCGTGGACGGTGGCGCCACCGCCAACGACTGGCTGTTGCAATTCCAGGCCGATGTGCTCGGCGTTCCGGTCGAACGTCCCGACATCATCGAAACAACGGCGCTCGGCGCGGCGGGGCTGGCGGGCATCGCGGCCGCGGTCTGGCCTGACGCGACGGCTTTCCTGGCGTCCCGCGAGTTCACGCGCTTCGAGCCGAGCGCGGGGCAGTTGGCGGCGTCGGCGGCGCATGGAGGGTGGCGTCGAGCCGTGCGCGCGACGCTGTCGTGGGCGCGAGATCAGGGATAGGCCGAGTGCTGTTTTTTCGCCAGGCGTTCTGGTGGCCGATCCGGACGCCGTTCCAGATGTCGTCTGGTGTGTCGTCCCTGCTGCTCCGCGTGGCGCTGACCCTCGGGCCATTGCACATGCTTGGCGCACAGGTCGAGTCGCCGGCGGCGCTTCGGGCGTCTCCACTCGCGCACCCGGCGCGACTGGGCATCACCACGCCGGCGCTGCTTCCAGCCAGCGCCATACCCGCCACCGAGCGCTGGGCGACTCCCAACCGGCGGCCCAGCCACGATCGCTGGTTTGGCGCTGACAAATTCCGGCACTTTGGAAGCTGCGTCGCCATTCAGCTGATAGGGTACGGCGCGCTCCGGGTCGTCGGCGCCGGTCGGTCCAGTGCGCTCGGCGGCGCAACGGTGGCGACGATCGCCGCGTCCATCTGGAAGGAACGCGCCGATGCGCGGGCGGGCGGCAGAATCAGTGGGCGTGATCTGGTCTGGGACGGCGCTGGTATCATCGTCGGGTCCGGACTGGCCCGATTTGCCGATATGCCGTGACGGAAGCCCATCCGTCGCGTATGTTCCTGCGTTGAATAGATGTAGCAGAGCATCACCCTGGTGACCACGCATGACTGGACCGCGGCGCGTCGCGCGACAACCGGACGGAATCCCGTGAAAGCTCGTTCGAAATTTCTGCTTGGTGGCGCGCTGGTACTCGGCACCGCGAGCTACCTCATGGCCAGCTCGATCAACGAAACGGCGCAGTACTATCTCACGCCGACTGAACTCGCGGCCAAGGTTGCATCCAACCCGCGCTTCGTGAAGACGGGTGTGAAGGTGGGAGCGCGCGTGGTCAGCGGGACGATCGTGCGCGATCCCTCGGGTCGATCACTGTCGTTCAAGATGACCGACGGCGTACGCGAGTATAACGTCTTCTATGATGGTATCGTCCCGGACACGTTCACCGATGGTGTGGACGTGGTGGTTGAAGGCCGTCTGGACAGCAATGGAACGTTCCAGGCGAAGACGTTGCTGGCCAAGTGCGCATCCCGCTACGAAAACGCCCCTGAAAAGTACCGCGAAACGCCTGGCTATCAGGGCGCCGCGATTCCGCGCGCATAAGCGCGAGGCCCCATGATTCTGGTTGGTGAGCTGTCGCTCTGGGTCGCCCTGCTGATGGCGGCCTGGACGACGACCGTGTCGTTCTCGGGCGGCATGCAGGGCCGTGCCGATCTTGTGAAAAGTGGTGAACGCGCGCTGTATGCGACCTTTGCGTTCACTGTGCTGGCGTCCATCGGTGTATGGACCGCGCTGTTCACCCACGATTTTTCCATCAAGTTCGTCGCGTCGTACACCAGCGCGAACTTGCCAAAGATCTACACGTTCACGGCGTTCTGGGCAGGGCAGGCAGGCTCGCTGCTCTTCTGGGCGCTGATCATGACGCTGTACTCGGCCATCGCGGTCTTCACCAACCGCAGCAAGAATCGTCACATGATGCCGTGGGTGACGGGGACACTGGGCGTCATCTGTTTGTTCTTCCTGATGACGATCTGCTTCGGCGCCAATCCGTACGAGCGGCTGGACTGGATTCCGCCCGACGGCCGCGGGATGAACCCGCAGCTGCAAAACCCGGGCATGGCGATCCATCCGCCGATGCTCTACCTCGGTCTCGTGGCCACCGCCGTCCCCTTCGCCTTCGCCATCGGCGCGTTGGTGTCGCGCAAGCTGGACGCAGAGTGGCTGGGCTCCGTTCGCCGCTGGGCACTGCTGTCGTGGTTCTTCCTCACGATCGGCATCGTGCTTGGCATGTGGTGGGCGTACGTGGAACTCGGCTGGGCCGGCTACTGGGCCTGGGATGCCGTCGAGAACTCGTCGTTTCTGCCATGGCTCACGGCAACGGCGTTCCTGCACAGCATCATGATCCAGGAGAAGCGCGGCATGCTGCGCAAATGGAACGTGACGCTCGTGGTCGTGACCTTTCTGCTGTCGATCCTCGGCACGTTCATCACGCGCAGCGGCATCATCGAAAGCGTGCACGCGTTTGCGCAGTCGTCGGTCGGCAACTGGTTCCTCGGTTTCCTGATCATCGCCACGGTGCTCACGGTGTATCTCGTGTCTACGCGGCTCGACGATCTGCAGGCCAATGCGGAACTGGAAAGCATGGTCAGCCGGGAGGCGGCATTCCTGTACAACAATCTCGCGCTGGTCGGCATCTGTTTCGCAACGCTATGGGGCACGCTGTTCCCCATCCTGTCCGAAGCGGTGAAGGGTGACAAGATCACCGTCGGCCCGCCGTTTTTCAACGCGGTGAACGGTCCGCTCGGGTTGCTGTTGCTGGCACTCACCGGCATCGGTCCGCTCATCGCGTGGCGCCGGGCGTCGGTGTCGAATTTACGCCGCCAGTTCACCTTCCCGGTAAGCGCTGGTGTGGTGGTATTCGCGGTACTGCTCGCGCTCGGCATGCGCAATTTCTACGCGCTCATCTCGTACCTGCTCGCCGGTTTTGTGATGGGCACCATCGTGCAGGAGTTCTACAAAGGGATTGGCGCGCGTCGCCGCATGTACAGCGAAGGATTGTTCTCCGCTTCTATGCGACTGATCGGACGCAACCGACGTCGCTACGGTGGCTACATCGTCCACTTCGGCGTCGTCGTGCTCTTCTGCGCGTTCGCCGGACTGATGTTCCGGAAGGACCTCGCCACCACGGTGAAGACGGGTGAGACGATCAAGGCGACCGACTCGTATGGCCATGAATGGGCCTTCACCAGCCTTGGTGTTTCTCGCTTCGAACAGCTCAACCGCAAGGTGCTCGCGGTGAGCTTCGATGTGACGAAGGACGGCAAGAAGATGGGGATTCTGTCCAGCGAGAAGCGGCAGCACGTGGACAGCAACGATCAACCCACCTTCGAGCCCTCCACCGAAGTCGGCATTCTCGAATCGCCGGCGCAGGATGTGTATCTCGTCTTCACCGGCGCAGTGGACGCCGAAACGGCCGCGGTGCATATCAACTTCAACCCGCTCGTATGGTGGGTGTGGTTCGGTGGCATCATGATGGCCTTTGGCGGTATCATCGTCATGTGGCCGCAGGCTACGAAGGAGCGCGAGAGCGGCTACGTCGCGGAGCTTCCTGCGCAGCCGGAAGGCGTGCTCGTGGGCGCTGGCGTATGATGACAGGCAGTCGTCGCGATTTCGTCGCGCAGATCGGTCGCGGCGGAATCGCACTCGTTGGCGTCTCGCTGGCCAGCAGTTTTACGTCGTCGCCACTGGTGGCGCAGGACGGTAGTGCACAGTCGGCCGCCAGCAACGTCGAGATGACCGCCGACTCGTACAAGCCGGTGCGACGCGCGCCCAAACCAAGCGCCGCTGCAACGATGACGGACAAGGAGCTCGAGACCTTCGAGCGCAATCTCGCCTGTCCGTGTCCCTGCACGCTCGACGTCTACACGTGTCGCACGACCGACTTCAATTGCGGCATTTCGCCGGCCGTGCACGGAGACATCAAAGCGTTGGTCGACGGTGGCTACAGCGGCGCGGAAATCATGGCCGCCATGACCGACACGTACGGCGATTTCATTCTCATGACCCCAAGGAAGCAGGGGTTCAACCTGCTGGCGTGGTTTGCGCCGTTTGCCGCCCTCGGCATCGGAGCCGTCGCGATCGGTGTGATGCTGCGCGGTTGGCGCATCAACGCGGCCAAGGGGAACATGGAGCGCGCCACGCTGGCGCTCGTGGCGGCGCACTCGCCACACGATGCCGCGACCGATCCCGACGCGACTCCCGATGAACTGGCGCGACTGCAGGCCGCCCTTCGCAACGATGGACAGTGATGATCGCCGCGCTTCCTGACGGTGTCATTCCGTTGGCCGTTGGTACCGTGCTGGCGCTTGGCGGACTGTCGCTGGTCCTCTCGCCGCTTGTCAACGACGGCACCGACAACGCCATCAAGACGATCAAGCGGCGACTGTCCGATGGTCCGGAGCCCGAGGCAGCGGACGGTGCGGTCGCCGCACTTCGCGAGATCGAATTCGACCGGGAAACCGGCAAGCTGTCCGACTCGGACTACGCGGAACTCAAGACGCGCTACACCCGTGCCGCCCTCGAGGAACTGCGCGCGGCGGAGGGCTCGGCCAGCGCCGCCGCCGCCACCGCCGTGCTCGATGCGGATCCGGTGGAAGCCGCCATTCGCCGAGCCGCTGCGCAGCAGAAGAGCTGCCCCGATTGCGGGCCGCGCGGCGAGCCGGATGCGACCTACTGCAGCAACTGCGGGCGCTTCCTTCCCGGCGCCTGCGGCGGTTGTGGTGCCAGTGTGACGGAGCCGGGTTCCGCGTACTGCGTCTCCTGCGGCGATCCGCTCATCGAGAGCTGATCGAGCGTTGATCGCCACTGCGTGAATGCGATCGCCCGCCGTTGCGTGGGCGATTGTCGTTCAGGCCCGTTCGATGGCGTCCAGGCGACGCCGCGCCAGCATCAGCGGAACCACCGTGGCGCACGCGCACATGGTCAGCGCCACCACGAACGGCAGCACCATGGTCACCGGGTCCTTGGCCCACCCAAAGTGCTCGGCCACGAGAAAACGCGCCGCCGGCCGACCGGTGAGGTACGCCACCGCGCCAATGAGCACGATCCCGCTCATCATGAAGAGCAGCCCGCCGAACGAGGTGGGAATCTGTGCCGCGTTCTCCGTGTCGAACTGCGGGTAAAACGTTCCGAAGCTGAGCGCCATGGCCGTGAGTGGAAAGACCATCGCCACGATCGCCGCCAGCGACACGATGTGCACGAAGGTGCGCACGCCCAGCATCGCGTTGGTTGCGCCCACGAGAATGAGCGCCAGCAGTAACAGCGGGACGGCCCCCACCCAGAATTTCGCCCACAGCAAGTCGCGCATGGACAAAGGACTCGAGCGGAGCAGCCACAACGCACGCCCTTCGAGACTCACGCTCGGAAAGACGAATCGGGCAGCGATCGATGCGAGGACGAAGCCTGCCAGTGCAAGATTGAGAAACGGAATCACGTTGCGAAGCAACGCCGTCATCCCTTCGCCCGAGAGCGGCAGATATCGCACATTGGCCACGTACACCACCAGCAGCACGGCCAGCATGACGAGTTGTGACCACTGCGTGGAGTCGCGCGCGAACACGCGCAGTTCCTTGAGCACCAGCTGCTGGCGGATCGGATTCAATGGCGACACCAGTCGCTCCAGCAATGGCTTGGCGTCGCCGGTTGCGCCACGCCGGTTGGCCCCCTCCTGCGCCTGACTGAAGCCGCGTGCCCAGCCGCGCGCATGCAGCGCTCCGCCGATGACTACGAGCGTTGCCGCGAGTCCCCACAGTCGTACGACCGGTGACCAGTGCAGGTCGCGTTGCAGCCAGCCCATCACCGCTTCGCTCACCCACTCGCTGGGCAGCCAGGGAGACGACGGCGCGTCCAGTGCGGCGATGAACTGCATGAAATTCTGAAAGCCTTCCGGACGGGCGAGCTGTTCCGGTCGCGCCGCACGAAAAAGCACCACCAGACCAGCGACGGCCAGCGCGGCAATGACACTGAGCAGATCGCGCGTGCGTCGTGCCGGAAACACGTTCACCAGCAGCAGTGTCACCGCCGATCCTGCCGCCGCCGGGATGCACAGGAACGGCAGAACTATCAACGACGCGAAGAACGGGAACGCGACACCGCCATGATAGGCGCGACCGTACGCGGCAATGAGCGGCAGCAACAGCAATGCCACCATCCAGCTCGAGTACACGGCCGTTTCCGCGAGTCGCGCGCGATAGAGCGTCCACGGGCGTACCGGTGCCGCGGCCAGCTGATCGAGATCACGTGCGAGAAAGAAATTCGACAGCGCGGCAATCGTATTCGACAGCAGCAGGATCGACATGAACGACATCAGGATCATCGAGAGCAGCTTGCCTGCGAGCAGATCGCCGATGTCCTCCGCGCCCCGAAAGTAGACCAGCAGTTTAAGCGCGAGCAGATACACCGCGCTCCAGAACGCAGCGCCAAGCAGCGCGACGACGCCCGTGCGGCGCAGATCGCCGGGTTGTCGTCGCTGCACGCGATGACGGGCCATCTGCCACTTGGGCGCAAGCAATTGCAGCACGCCCGCCAGCGGCGACTCACGCATCCAGCACCTCGACCAGCTCGCGCGCCACGTTGTCGCCGGTGAGTCGCAGAAAGATGTCTTCCAGCGCGTCATCGTTACCGCTAGCCCCGCGCAGCTCGGTCATGGTGCCGCAGGCGACCAATTCACCACGCTGCATGATGCCGATGCGATCGCACATCCCTTCGGCAATCTCCAGCGTGTGCGTGCTCATCATGACGGTGTGCCCGCGGCGCGTGTACTCGCGGAACAAGTCCTTGAGAATCTTCGCCGACTTGGGATCGAGTCCGACCATCGGCTCGTCCACCACGATCACCGGCGGGCGATGCACGAACGCACTCGCGATGATCAGCTTCTGCCGCATGCCGTGGCTGTAGCTCTCCACGAGTTCATCGCGCCAACCGTCCAGATCGAACAGGGCCAGCAGCTCCATCCCGCGACGGTCCACATCGGCGCCGCGCTCACCGTACAGACCGGCGGCAAAGCGCAGAAACTCCATCCCGGTCAACTTTTCGTAGATGAACGGCCGATCCGGGATGAAGCCGAGCGCACGTTTGGCGGCAATCGGATCGGTGCGCAGATCGTGCCCGGCGATGCGTACGGATCCGGCCGTCGGCTGCAGGATGCCGGCAATCATCCGCATGGTGGTCGTCTTTCCCGCGCCGTTCGGGCCGAGAAATCCGAAGAGTTCGCCACCGGGTACGACAAGGTCGAGGGAACGAACGGCAGTGAACGGACCGTACCGTTTGCAGAGCGACGCGATTTCAATCATGGTCCGTCGGCCGGAGAGGCGATCCGAGGACCGGACCGCACGGAAAAGCGGCGCCACAGTGTGCTCACCGCGGGCGTACCAACCGTGACGACCAACGGTCATCGCACCGTCACGTCTTCCCGGCGGATGTGCCCGCGACGTGACAGACAATGCCGTATGGGGTTGAACAAATCCCGAAGGCCCCACAGCTTGCAAGCCTATGGCCGAATCGAGGAAGAAGGTGACGGCGCCCAGCGCCACGCCGCCGAGTGCTCCTGCCGTGTCGGATTCGCTGATCGTGCGCGGCGCCCGCGAGCACAACCTGCGCAACATCAGCGTCACCATTCCGCGCGATAAACTGACCGTAATTACCGGGCTCTCCGGCTCGGGCAAATCGTCGCTCGCCTTCGACACGATCTACGCCGAGGGACAGCGGCGGTACGTGGAGTCGCTTTCGGCGTACGCGCGCCAGTTCCTTGGCCTGATGGAAAAGCCGGATGTGGACGCGATCGAAGGGCTGTCGCCGGCTATTTCGATCGAGCAGAAGTCGGCTGGGCACAACCCGCGTTCGACCGTCGGCACCGTGACGGAGATTTACGACTACCTGCGCCTCCTCTACGCGCGAGCGGGCACGCCGCATTGCGCGAATTGCGGCCGTGCGGTGCAGCGACAGAGTCCTGCGCAGATCGCCGAACTGGTGCTCGCCTGGCCGGAAGGCACACGACTCGAAATTCGCAGTCCGCTGGTGCAGGGGCGAAAGGGCGAGTTCCGCGACCTCTTCGAGAACGCGCGCAAGCAAGGGTTCGTGCGTGCCGTCGTCGATGACGAGCTGATCGAGCTGGCCGATCCGCCCAAGCTCAATCGCCGCGCCAATCATTCCATCTCGGTCGTGGTCGATCGACTGGTCGTGCGCGCCGACGACCGTGGTCGCATCACGGACTCCATCGAAACGGCGCTGCGACTCGCTGATGGGCTGGTGGAAGTGCTGCGCTACGATGGCGCCGAGCCGATCACGGAGATGTTTTCGGAGCGTTACGGTTGTCCGGCGTGCGGCATCTCACTGCCGGAACTCGAGCCGCGTCATTTCTCATTCAACTCACCGTTTGGTGCGTGTGAATCGTGCAGCGGTCTGGGCACCACACGCAGTGTGAGTGAAGCGCTGGTTCTCGGCGATCCCAGCCTCTCGATTCTCGACGGTGTCGTGCTGCCCTGGGGCGAGCCCGATGGCTACATGCGCAAGGTCATTCTGCCGGGTCTCGCCAAGCAGTTGGGCTTCGACCTCGCCGCGCCGTGGAGCAAAATTCCCGCGCCGATTCGCCGGTCGCTGTTGCACGGCGTGGAAGGTTCGACGGCGCCCGCGCGCAAGGCGGTGAAAAAGGCGACCAAGACCGTCGTGACGAAAGCGGTGTCGGTGAAGGCGGGCACCGATTCCCGGTGGGAAGGGATCGTGGCGCACGTGCAGCGCCGCTACGACGAAACGAGCTCCGACTCCATTCGCACAGACCTCGAAGCGTACATGGTCGCCGCGCCGTGCCCCACGTGCAAGGGGCGTCGGCTCAAGGCGGAGTCGTTGGCCGTGACCATGCACGGACGCAACCTCGGCGATGTGGTGGACCTGAGCGTGGCGGACACACTGGAGTTCTTCAAGACCGTGCCCGTGCGCGCACCCGGTCATCCCGGACTCGATCCCGGCATCGCCGGCCCGATTCTCAAGGAGGTCCGCGAGAGGCTGAGCTTCCTGGTGGATGTCGGCCTCGACTATCTCACCCTCAACCGCAGTGCCGAATCGTTGTCGGGCGGCGAAGCGCAGCGCATCCGACTGGCCACGCAGATCGGGTCGCGGCTGGTCGGGGTGCTCTACATTCTCGACGAACCCAGTATCGGCTTGCATCAGCGTGACAACGGGAAGTTGCTCGACACGCTGAAACAACTGCGCGACCTCGGCAACACGGTCATCGTCGTCGAGCATGACGAAGAAACGATTCGCGACGCTGACTACCTGATCGATCTCGGGCCCGGCGCAGGCAAGCATGGTGGTGAAGTCATTGCGCAGGGCAGTGTCGAGCATGTGATGAACACGCCCGGCTCCATCACCGGTGCGTATTTGCTGGGAACACGGAGCATTGCCGTGCCAAAGAAACGCCGCCCGGTGGATGCGTCACGCACCATCAGGGTGGAGGGCGCACGTGAACACAATCTGCGCGGTGTGGACGCGCAGTTTCCGCTGGGTGTGTTTGTGGCGGTCACCGGCGTCTCCGGTTCGGGCAAGTCCACACTGGTTACGGACATCCTGCAGCGCACATTGTCGCGACATTTCTATCGCGCGCGTGTCATTCCCGGTGTGCACGATCGCGTGACGGGGCTGGAGCATCTCGACAAGCTCATCGACATCGACCAGAGCCCGATCGGTCGCACACCGCGATCGAATCCCGCGACGTACACGGGTGTCTTCACGCCGGTGCGCGAGCTGTTTGCCGAGTTGCCCGAGTCCAAAATCCGCGGCTACGGGCCCGGACGGTTCTCGTTCAACGTGAAGGGCGGGCGCTGCGAAGCGTGTCAGGGAGATGGTCTGGTCAAGATCGAGATGCATTTTCTCCCGGATGTGTTCGTGCCGTGTGACGTGTGCAAGGGCAAGCGGTTCAATCGCGAAACGATGGAAGTGCGTTTCCGCGGCATGAGCATCGCGGAAGTGCTTGATTTGACTGTGGAGGAAGGGTGCACCGTGTTCGAGAACCAGCCGCGCATCGCGCAAAAGCTCGAAGCGCTGCGCGATGTCGGTCTCGGCTACATCCATCTCGGGCAGAGCGCGACCACGCTTTCCGGCGGTGAGGCGCAGCGGGTGAAGCTTGCCACTGAACTGTCCAAGCGTGACACGGGCCGCACGCTGTACATCCTCGACGAGCCGACCACCGGATTGCACTTCGAGGATGTGCGGGTGTTGCTCGAAGTGTTGCACAAGCTGGTCGACCGCGGGAATACGGTGCTGGTGATCGAACACAACCTCGACGTCATCAAGACGGCCGACTGGATCGTGGACCTGGGGCCCGAGGGCGGTGTGCGCGGCGGGACGATCGTCGCACAGGGGACGCCGGAACAGGTCGCCAAGGTGCCGGAGAGTCATACGGGCCATTACCTCAAGCCGATGCTGCGTAACTCGGGCCGCAAGTAAAGCGGCATGAACGGTCGCACGTAGCGTAGGGGGGGGCTCTTCAGCGTAGATTCCCGCATGGTCTCCCTCCTCGATATCATCGGCCCCGTCATGGTGGGGCCGAGTTCCAGTCACACCGCCGGCGCCTGCCGGCTTGGCCTGCTCGCCCGCTGCCTTGTGGGCGGTACGCCTGAACGCGCGACTGTTGAGTTGCACGGCTCGTTCGCGCGCACCGGCGAAGGGCACGGCACCGACAAGGCGATCGCTGGCGGACTGATGGGCTTTCGCCCCGACGACGAACGGTTGCGCACCGCGCTCGAGATCATGGAGCGCGAAGGGCTCGACTACGCGTTCGAGAAGACGTCGCTGGGTGACACGGCGCACCCGAACACCGTGCGCATCACCCTGGAGCGCGGCGATCGTCATTCGCAGATGGTCGGCGCATCGCTTGGTGCGGGACGCGTGCAGGTCACGGAGATCGATGGCTACCCGGTGGACATCACCGGTAATCTGCACACGATCGTGCTCGTCGCCGGCGATGTGAAGGGATCCATTGCGCGCATCGCCGGTTTGCTCGCCGACAACGATCTGAACATCGCCACGCTCAAGCTGTCGCGGAAAGAACGCGGCGGTGATGCGTTCATGGTAATCGAGGTGGACGAGCAGCCTGGCGAGCCGCTGCGCGATGCGATCCGTGCACTGCCGTGGGTGAAGTGGGCGTTCCGCCTCGACAAGGTGAGTGCCTGATGTACAAGAGTCTGGCCGAAGCCATCAAGGACGCGGAAGCGCGTGGCGTACCACTCTCCACCGTTGCGCTTGAAGCCGAAGCGCGCGATCAGGGGCGTCCCATCGGCGAGATCCGCGATGCATTGCGACGCGCATTGGTCGTGATGCGCGAGGCGGTCGCGCGCGGCATGGTCGGTGATCTGTATTCCGCATCCGGACTCGTTGGTGGCGACGCCGCCAAGTTGCGCACCGGCCCTGCTGGTCCGTTGGCGGGTACGCCGTTTCGCGATGTGCTGGCACGCGCGCTGGCCGTGCAGGAAGTGAATGCGGCCATGGGGGTGATCGTCGCTGCGCCCACCGCCGGCGGTGCTGGCGTGTTGCCCGCGGTGCTGACCGGCTTGGCCGACGCGCGTGGCATCGATGACGAAGGACTCATCTCGGCGCTTGCGACGGCCGGCCTGATCGGTGCGGTCGTCGCGGAGCGCGCGTCGCTCTCCGGCGCCGAGGGTGGCTGTCAGGCGGAGACCGGTGCGGCAGCGGGCATGGCTGCCGGCGCGGCCGTGGAAATGTTGGGCGGCTCGCCACGACAGTGCGGGCACGCCACCGCATTGGCGCAGCAGGGGACGCTCGGACTCGTCTGCGACCCGCTGGGCGGGCTGGTCGAGCTCCCGTGCGTCTTTCGCAATGCCACGGGCGCCGCGATTGCGCTGGCAGCGATCGAGATGGCGTTGGCCGGCATCGAGTTCGCGATTCCTGCGGACGAAGTGATCGACACGATGGGCGAGATCGGCGAAGCGATGGACGTGCGCTATCGCGAGACGGCCGGCGGCGGTCTCGCGGCCACACCGACCGGTCGCCGACTGGCGCGCGAACGGCTCTACGAATTGAAGAAGCGCGAGTGACGCGTCGGTGATGGGCCGACACATCGCGCCGGCGATGACCGGTGCGCGTTTCGGTACGCTGATCGCTGCGCTCCTGCTGTCGGCGTGCGGCAGCGATGGCGACACGAAGGCCGCGCGCAACGCCGTTGTGCCTCCGGTGTCCTCGGTGACGGTCAGCGGCACGCTGCAGCATCGCGACCTGACGGAAGCGTCCGGCGTCGCCACGAGTGTCACCGGTGCCAACGTGTTCTGGTCCCAGAACGACAGCGGGCATGACGCGGAGCTTTTTGCGTACGACAGCACCGGCGCGAGTCTCGGCGCCACCAGGGTAGCCGGCGCCACGAACAGGGACTGGGAAGCGATTGCGCGCGGTCCCTGCGCGACCGGCGCGTGTCTGTACGTTGGCGATGTGGGAGACAACGACGCCCGGCATCCGCACGTCGTGCTCTGGCGCGTCGCCGAACCGTCACCCGGCGACTCGCTCAGCGCGCCCGCCGATTCGCTACGCATCCGGTATCCGGACGGTCCCCGCGATGTGGAGGCGATGTGGGTGGCGCCCGACACGGGTCTGTGGTTGCTCACGAAGCGACCACTCCAAGGCGCCAGCGCTGTCCTGCGGCCGGCACAATTGTATCACGTCGCGCCCGCCGCCTGGAGTGGCAATGGCGGCGAGCCGCACATGGCGACGCTGGTAGATTCCTTGCCAATCGTTCCACTGGCGTCGAACAACCGGAGCTGGATCACGGATGCCGCCCTCTCCGAGCCCGATGCCGCCGGCCTCCGGCGACTCGCCGTGCGCACGTACCGGACTCTGTTCATCTTTGCCGCCGATGGCGCATCCGGTCGCCCGGGGACGCTGCTGGCCACCTGCGACGTCGAGGTGCTGCGTGAGCGTCTGGGGGAAGGACTGGCCTGGCTCCCCGACGGCCGGCTGCTCTTCGTCGCCGAAGGCCGCGGCGCGCGGCTGCAGACCGCGCGCTGCCCCTGAATCTGGCGGACGGCACCGGCGCACCGTAGCTCAACGCACAACGGCTCTGTACCTTCCCGAGCGCGGCGGTTGCCGACAAACGAACAGAATCGAAACGCCGCGGCCGCGTCTGCCGTACGGCGCTGGGACTGAACCCAAAAGGAATCGCCCCATGGTTACTCGTGAAGACGTCGAAGCGTTTCTCGATCGCCTCGGCACCGATGGTGTTACCCACGCCGAGGTCGAAAACGGCCTCTGGATCGTGCGCCCCAGCGGCCCACTCGATTTCGATGTCGTCATCACGCACAACCCGCCAGTATTGCTGATGCGGGTCAAGGTGATGCCGATTCCGGCCGATCCCGCGGAAGTGGCCGCGCTCAGCCGACGACTGCTCGAACTGAACGCGACCGATCTGCTGCACGGCTCGTATGGCATCGACGGCGACGCCATCGTGCTCACCGAAGCGCTCGAACTCTCGCATCTCGACTACGAAGAGTTCCTGGCTTCTTATGAAAGCTTGACGCTCTCCCTGACTACGCACATGCGTGAGTTGGCTGCCTTCCGCGAGGTTCGCTGAATCATGGGCATCTTCGATCGATTTTCGTCGCTGATCAAGTCGAACCTCAATGATCTCATCTCCTCGGCGGAAAACCCCGAGAAGATGCTGAATCAGATCATCGTCGACATGCGCAACCAGCTGGCCAAGGCCAAGCAGCAGGTTGCCGCCGCCATCGCCGATGAGAAGCGCCTCAAGGATCAGGCGGACAACGAGTTCAAACTCGCCGACGACTGGGACAAGCGGGCCATGCTCGCCGTGCAGGAAGGTCGCGACGATCTGGCCAAGCAGGCGTTGCTCCGCGGACAGGAGCATCTGGAGCATGGACAGCAGCTCGCCACGACGTGGGAAACGCACAAGATGGAAACGGAGAAGCTCAAGCAGTCGCTCCGTGACCTGAACGACAAGATCGAGGAAGCCAAGCGCAAGAAGAACCTGCTGCTGGCGCGCCAGCGTCGAGCCGAAGCACAGGCGCGCATCTCGCAGACGATGTCAGGACTCTCGGACAACTCTGCCTTCGATGCGTTCGCGCGCATGGAAGAGAAGATCACGACGAACGAGCGGCAACTGCAGGCCGCGCAGGAGATCGACGAGGAGTTCAGCGGCGATCGTCTCGCGGGCGAGTTCAAGCAACTCGAACGGTCGGCGGGTGGGGCCAATGCGGACACGCAACTGCTGCAGCTGAAGCAGCGCATGGGCATGCTCCCGGCAGCCGCTCCAGTGTCGTCGCGTCAGTTGGCCGCCGGCGCCGCGAACGCCGACCCGGCCGCTGCCCCGCCGGCACAGCTGGCCGCCGGCGCCAAGGAAGAAGCCAAGACCGCCGAGGTGGATCTGATCGCGGAAATCGAAGGCCTGCGCGAGCCCACGCCGCGTTCGTGAGCGGTTCACGTCGATTTCTCATTCTGGCCGAAGGTAACTTCGGCCCACTGACGTCCAAGACCGCCAACGCGTGCATTCGCTATGCCGCGGCGGAGGTCGTGGCCGTCCTTGATAGCGCGTCGGCCGGACACACGGCGCAGGACGTGCTCGGATTCGGCGGCAGCATTCCGGTGGTTGCCACGTTCGACGAGGCGATGGCGATGCAGCCGAACGCACTGCTCATCGGCATCGCCCCCGCTGGCGGGCAGTTCCCGGCCGAGTGGCGCACAGTGGTGCTCAGCGCGCTCGCTGCACAGCTCGACGTCTGGAGCGGCTTGCACAGCATGCTTGGCAATGACGCGGAGTTCGCCGCGGCGGCGGTGGCGTCTGGCGCCACTATCCGTGACTTACGCCGCGCGCCGGCCGATCTGGATGTGTCGTACGGTCGCGTGCGTGATGTCGAGAGCACGGTCATCCTCACCGTCGGCACGGACTGCAACATCGGCAAGATGACCGCGCAGCTGCAGGTGCAGCATGCGGTGCGCGCGCGCGGACATCGCGTGAGCTTTGCCGCCACCGGACAAACGGGCATTCTGATCGAAGGACGCGGCATCGCCGTGGACGCCGTCGTCGCCGACTTCATCGCCGGTGCCGCCGAACGACTCACGATCGAAGCGTCGCAGGACGCCGACATCGTGCTCGTCGAAGGGCAGGGGTCGCTCATCCATCCGGCCTACTCCGGCGTCACGCTCGGCCTCATGCACGGCTCGCTGCCGCACGCGATGGTGCTCTGCGCGCAACCGTCGCGCAAAACGATTCATCGCAATCCGTGGGTGCCGATCCCACCGCTCACGAAAATGATCGCCCTCTACGAGCAGGCCAGCACGTCCCTGCGTCACGCGCCCGTCATCGCGATCGCCTTGAACACGTTCGATCTGTCGGACGACGAAGCCGCCGCCGCCGTGGAGCAGGTACGCGAGGAAACCGGCTTGCCGACAGCAGATCCGGTGCGGCACGATCCGGCACCGATCGCGGACGCGATCAGCACGTTCCATCGCCAGCGGATGCGGTAGCCGACACGCAAACGGCGCCGCGTAGAAATGATCCGGCGCGCACGCTTCTGGTGACACACGACGGGCGATCCCGCGCCACTCTGTTGCGCATGATCGCCCGATACGACTCCGACACCGCCGGTCTGAACGACCCGGACACCGCACGCATGGCGCGAGAGCGTCATAGACCGGTACTCGTCGCCGTTCGCGACGCCCGCGAGGAACTGATCGCAGGATGCGGCACGACACTGCTTGCGGTTCGCACATTGGACGGCCTCTCGTGCGATCTCCACGAGGGTGAGCTGCTGTTCCTCACCGGCAGCGTCGCCAGCGGCGCCCGCGCACTGCTCCGCGCATTCCACGGCCACACGACTCGGCTTCACGTTCGCCGGCGCGTTGCGCAGGGCGTGCAGATTCGCCGCGCCGCGATCAATGCGTCCGCGCTTGAAGGAATTGTGGCTGGTTGGCACGATCACCCAGCACGCGCCATCGACGCATCAGCGACCACGCCCGCATCGAGCCGACGCGTCGTCTACCTGCTGCGCGTACGCAGCCCGTCGCAGCTCTGCGCCACATCCAGCCACGCGGCCAATACCGACGCCATCGCCTCCTGGCGCCATTGGGCCGCCGCACTACGAGTGCGCGGTGGCGCCATGGTGCTTGCCTGCGAGGGCTCGGCGTCAATGCAGGCCGCCGACATACGACCACGGCGCGTCACCAAACTTGGTGACACGCCGGTGGATGTCGTGCGCGAGTCGATGATCGATCGCCTGTCTTACGAACCGTCACGCAATCGGACCCGCGAGGTCGGCACGCGTACCGGAGTACGTGTGCTTGCGCTCGCTGCCGGCCGCATCGTCAGGGAGTCAGACGATGCGCAGGCGTTGACGGACGATAGTGACGCAATTCGACAGCCGACGGCTTGTCATCGACAGTCCACAGCGTTCCCTGCACCATGATGCCGCGAATGCGGCGCGTGTTCACCGCGGGCAGCGGACTGTGGGCAGACTTCAGGATCGGGGCGTCGGGAGCCGCGGGTTCGCCGACGTACGCCTGCGAATACTCGTACTTCGTAATGCCGTCCATCTTGGTCTGTACGAACGGACGGCCCACGATCGGGCGACCGTTCACGAGATAGCGACCGGTCGCAGGATCCATCGCGAAGGCGGGTGCGGCTACCGGCGCGACAGCAACGGCCGCGACCGGGGCCGGCGTCGCGGCCGCCATCGAGTCGATGACATCCATGACGGTCGGCAACGTATCGATGGTGTCCGACCCGGCGGGCGTCGGGGTCGGTGCGGGTACCGGTGGCTGTTGCGCCGTCTGCGAGCGCGCGGCGATAGCGACTGCCGAGACGGCGACTATGCCGAGCGTGAGCACGAGACGCGATGCGCGCGGCGTACGATTCGAAGGAGCGGTCATGAGGCTATCCGGTGCGAATGAGAGATGCCGAACGTCAGACAAAACGACGGACAACTGCAATAGGCAGCGAACGGGCACAATTCGCAATGGTCGGCCTATGCTGCGGTACGCACCGCTGCACCGGATGAACGCCGCCGTGCACGCCACGGGTGCCCATCGCCGTGCACGCCATGCGTGCCCATGTAGATTTCAGCGACTGCTCGCCGCTCGTGCGACGGGCAACCTCACCCGCTTGCCCCCGGTCGCAATGCCCGAGTTCCGCCTCTACAACACGCTGACACGCACAGTCGAGCCGTTCGCGCCCGCCGATGGTCATACCGTAAGGATGTATACCTGCGGACCCACCGTCTACAACCCGGCGCACCTTGGCAATTTCCGCACGTTCCTGTTCGAGGATTTGCTGCGGCGCGTACTGCGGTTAGCCGGGTGGAAGGTCGAGCAGGTGATGAACCTCACCGATGTGGACGACAAGATCATCCGCAAAGCGGCGGCCACGCAGACCAGCATTCTCGATGTGACCGAGCCGTTTACGGAGCTCTTTCACAAGGACCGACGCTACCTGCGTATCGAAGACGCGGAACGCTATCCCAAAGCCACCGAGCATATCCCGGAGATGATCGCGCTGGTCGAGCGGCTTCTCGCCAACAACGTCGCCTACGTCGCTGACGACGGGTCGATCTACTTTGCCATCGATCGCTTCCCGACGTACGGGCAGCTCTCGCAACTGGACAAGCGTGAGGTGCGGGCCGGCGCGCGCGTGGCCCAGGACGAGTACGCCAAGGAGAACGCGCAGGACTTCGCTCTGTGGAAAGCAGCCAAGGCTGAAGACGAAGCCACCGGCGCCGCCTGGGATTCCCCGTGGGGGCGTGGTCGTCCCGGCTGGCACCTCGAGTGCTCCGCCATGGCCATGAAGTATCTGGGCGAGACGTTCGACCTGCATGCCGGCGGCATCGATCTCATCTTCCCGCATCACGAGGACGAAATCGCGCAGTCGGAGGCGGCCACCGGCAAAACCTTCGCCCGTTGCTGGTGCCATGGCGAGTTTCTCCTCACCGACGGCGCCAAGATGGCCAAGCGGGTCGGGAACGTGGCCAACGTGGTCGAACTGCGTGAACAGGGGATCTCCGGCACCGCGTACCGTCACTTCGTCTTCAACGCCCACTACCGCAAGCAGCTCAACCTCGGCGAGGACTCGCTGGAGCAGTCACGCTCTGCCGTCCGGCGCATCGGCACCTTCTCCGAGCGACTGAATCGTGCCCCGGGCGGCACCGTGGCGCTCGCTGACGCGGCAACCAGGGCGGAGCAGGCCTTTCTGCACGCGCTGTTCGACGACCTCAACGCCCCCGAGGCGCTGGCGGCGCTGTTCACCTTCATCACCGAAGCCAATCGCGAACTGGACGCCGGTGGCCATGACATGGCCGCGCTGGAACGCGCCCGGGCCGCGTTTCGTCTGATGGATGGCGTGCTGGATCTGGTCCCCGAGCAAGAGCACGACGACGATCTGACGGCATGGGTGGACGAGCGGCTTGGGGCCCGACGTGCCGCGCGTGAGCGTCGCGACTTCGCCGCCGCCGATGCCGTCCGTGCCGAACTGACCGACAGGGGCGTCATTATTGAAGACACCGCCGACGGGACCCGCTGGAAACGTGCTTGATTCCCATGCGGGCGCGGTTTAAGCTGCGGGTCTGTCCGGGGCGAGGTTGTTTCTTGTCTTGCTGACGTAGCTCAGTTGGTAGAGCAGCTGATTTGTAATCAGCAGGTCGTCGGTTCAATCCCGACCGTCAGCTCTTCCATGTGCTCCGCAGTGACACGTTCGCGTGTCGTGACCGGAGACTCGGTGAGGTACTCAAGTGGCCAACGAGATCAGACTGTAAATCTGACGGCTAACGCCTTCGAAGGTTCGAATCCTTCCCTCACCACTGCAGGTGCAGCATGGGTGTGTCGCACGCGGGAGTAGCTCAGTTGGTAGAGCGCTAGCCTTCCAAGCTTGATGTCGCGGGTTCGAGTCCCGTCTCCCGCTCTGTGG
>JBBQTA010000031.1:0-54525 GCA_038213465.1 Gemmatimonadales bacterium
TGCCGCTCGCAGGGTGACCGACGGGAATTGAACCCGCAACCCCCGGAACCACAATCCGGTGCTCTAACCGATTGAGCTACGGCCACCATGGCCGGATGTGCGCGATGCACCGCCACACCTCCGAGTAATTCCTCCGGTCGAACACGCTGGATCGGAGCACGAAATCGTAACCAGTCCGCCTCGCGATTGCAAGCGCTGCGACGCGGCAAACATGCGCGAAGTCCCGATCAATCTTTCGCGCGATCGAGATACTCACCCGTGGTCGGATTCACGCGCACGCGCGTGCCCGATTCCACGAACTCCGGCACGTTCACCGTCACACCGTTCTCGAGCTTCGCCGGCTTCGACGACGCGTTCTTGGTCGCGCCACGCACGACCGGCGCCGTCTCCACAATCTCGAAGATCATCGAGTTCGGGAGCTCCACGCCGATCGGACGCCCGTTGTAAAACTCGGCGATGATCTTCATTCCCGGCTGCATCCACGGCGCGGAATCACCCAACGCTTCTTCGTCCATCTCGAGCTGATCGTAGTTCGAGATGTTCATGAAATGAAACGTGTCGCCGCCTTGGTACATGAACTCGAGCTCGAGCGTTTCCATCGACGCCTTTTCGATGGCGTCGGCGGCACGAAAGCGATGCTCGAAGTTCGAACCGGTGCGCAGGTTCTTCATCTTCGCCTGCACCATCGCGCGCAGGTTGCCCGGCGTGTGATGGCGAAATTCGATGATACGGCACGGATCGCCCTCGAACACGAGGACCATGCCGCGGCGGATCTGAGTCGCAGGAATGGCCATACGAACGACACCTTCGACGAAAGGACAACCGGAACCCGAGACCACCAGTCGGCTGTTGCCGGTAGAAAAGCCTGCCAGATATAGCCTCGAAACTTAACCACGCTTCACATCGATGGTCAACCGAAGCGGTCGAGATATACCCGACCGCACGCTCATGGCTCGGCGCGCAACACCGGCAACAGCGCCGTCCACATCGTCGCCGCCACGCGTTTGGAGCCCTCGATGTTGGGATGAATGCCGTCCGCCTGGTTGAAGCGCGCGTCTCCCGCCACGCCGTCGAGGAGAAAGGGGAGCAGTGAAATTCCGGCGGCCTTGGCCACGCGCGAATAGACGGCGTGAAACCGACTCGTGTAGTCGGCACCCAGATTGGTTGGCGCCTCCATCTGCACGAGCAACGGGCGGGCATCCGGCCGCTGTCGCTTCACGACGGCGACGAGTGCCATCAAGTTGGCGTAGGTCGAATCCGGATCCACGCCGCGCAGGCCGTCGTTGGCCCCGACTTCCAATACGATGGCGTCGGCCGGCTGCTCGAGTACCCACCCCGCGCGTCGCAGCGCCCCCGCAGAGGTTTCGCCGCTCAGGCCGGCGTTAACAATTTCGACCCGGAATCCTGCGGAGTCCGCCTTGCGTTGTAATAGTGCGGGATAGGCCTTGTCCGGGTCGAGCCCCAGTCCCGCCGTCAGACTGGTGCCAAGCAGCACAACGCGACGCCGGGCCGTACCGTTCACGGGGACCGGGGTAGCAGACGACGTGCCGGGTGCCGGCGCAACTGCCGCGCCGGTTGATTGCGAGTCGGACTGTGCGTGTGGCGTGCGCGTGTCGGCACTGCAGGCAGCCAGGCCCGTGAACACGATTCCACACCCGAGGGCGGCCCGTGTCGTCCACCCCTTTCCCTTTTGCTTCGATCGCATGCTCGTTGCCCGCGGGTTGACCAAGGAATACCAGAGTGGCACGCAGCCGCTTGTCGTGCTGAACAATGTGTCCTTCGAGGTGCCGCAGGGGGCGTTCGTCTCAATCGTCGGCCCCTCCGGCAGCGGCAAGACGACGCTGCTCGGCCTGCTCGCCGGACTTGATACCCCGAGTCGCGGCACCGTGTCGTTGGATGGCACCGACATCGGCCGGCTGGACGAAGATAGCCGTGCGAAACTGCGTGGAGAGAAAGTTGGGTTCGTGTTCCAGAGCTTTCAGTTGATTCCCACGCTGACCGCCCTCGAGAACGTGCAGGTGCCGCTCGAGCTGGCGGGCAAGGTGCCGGTGCGCGAGGCGGGCGCCCGTGCCCGCGACCTGCTCGCGCGCATGGGACTTGGCGACCGCACGCATCACTTTCCGCAGCAGCTCTCGGGCGGCGAGCAGCAGCGCGTCGCACTGTCGCGCGCGTTCGTGAATGAACCCCGCATCCTCTTTGCCGACGAACCGACGGGCAATCTCGACGGCGCCACCGGCGAGCGCATCGTGGAGCTGCTGATGCAGCTCAATCGCGAGCGCCGCTGCACGATCGTGCTGGTGACCCACGATGCGGCGTTGGCGGCGCGCACACAGCGCACGATCCGTCTGCGCGACGGTGTGGTGGTCGAGGACATTGCGCATCCGGAATTCGAGGTTGCGCAGGCTGCGTACGCACGTTCCGCTGCCGCGGCCGTCGCCCGATGACGACCGCCGCCCTGTTACGTCTGGCTTGGCGCGAAAGCCGCACGGCGCGACGCCGGTTGGCGCTCTACATGTCGTCGATCGCGTTCGGCGTCGCGGCGCTTGTGGCGATCGACTCGTTCGCGGGCAACGTGACACGCTCCATCCGCGATCAGTCCCGCACGCTGCTTGGAGGCGATCTCTCGCTGTCGGCGCGGGCCGCATTCCCGGCGGTTGTTGACACGCTGCTCGACTCGTTGGCCACGGCCGGCGTGCCTTCGGCACGCGTGACGACCTTCGCCTCGATGGCGCTCGCGCAGCGCTCCGGCGGAACGCGACTCGTGCAAGTGCGCTCGGTGACGCCCGGCTTTCCGTTCTACGGCGAAATCGAAACGAGACCGGCGGGCGGTTGGGCCACGGTGCACCACACGCCGGTCGTCTTCGTCGATCCGTCGCTGCTCATCTCCCTCGATGCGGCGGTGGGCGACTCGCTGCGCATGGGTACGCAGATGTTTCTCATCGCCGGCACGCTGGGCAACGTGCCGGGCGACGCGGGCATCGCGTCGGTCATCGGTCCACGTGTGTATTTCTCGGAGAAGTGGCTGAAGGCAACGGGGCTCGTGTCGTTCGGCAGCCGCGCCGAATTCGAGACGGTCCTTCGACTGCCACCGGCGCTGGCTACCACGGCGAACGCGGCCACCATCAAGCGCGATCTGCGCCGGCGCATCGATCCGCGCGGCGCCGCGCAGCAGGAGGCCAGCGAAGCGCGTGACCGACGGGGCGGCAGCCGCGCCGGGCCGTCCGCAGCGCCCGAGGAACCCGAGCGTACCGCGGCGCCCGCGACGCGTCGGGCCGATGCCACGGCAACCGACAGCAATGCTGTTCCCGGGTCGGTCGGTGGCGCCGCTGCCACCGCTGGCGGCGGCGCCTTGTCAACGGCGGTGCCACCCACTCGCGTGCGCATCCGCACCGTCGCAGATACCGAACGCGACTTCACCGAAGCCGTGGCCCGGCTCGCCGACTTTCTGAGCATCATCGGACTCATCGCCTTGCTGCTCGGCGGCATCGGCGTGGCCAGCGGTGTGAACGCGTTCGTGTCGTCCAAGATCGACACCGTGGCGGTGCTCCGCTGTCTTGGTGCGACCAGCCGACAGGTGCTGGGACTGTACGTGGTCCAGGCGGGTGTGATGGGGCTTGTAGGCGCGACTGCGGGCGCGCTGTTGGGCGTTGCCGTGCAGTTCCTGTTGCCGCAGGTCGTGTCGGACTTCCTGCCGGTCGATGTGATCATCGCGCTCGAGCCGCGGCCGCTGCTGCTAGGACTCGCCACGGGCGTCTGGGTTTCCCTCGTATTCGCGATGCGTCCGCTGCTGGCCCTGCGTCGCGTGTCGCCGTTGCAGGCCATTCGCCGAGATGCGGACACGGAGGCGTTGCCCCGTGAATGGAGAGATATGGCGCGTCTGCTGGTCGACGGACTGCTGGTCGGCAGCATTGTGTCGATCATCGTCGTACGCATTGGTGATCTGCGCGATGGACTGATCATCAGCGCATCGATTACCGGCGCGGTGGCGGTGTTGTGGGTGGCGGCCACGCTGCTGATTGCCACCGCGCGTCGCAGCACGCGTGCGTCATGGCCCTTCGAGTTGCGCCAGGGCATCGCCAACCTGCACCGGCCGGCCAACCAGACTCGTGCGGTCACGCTGGCACTCGGCTTTGGCGCGTTCCTGCTCAGCACCGTGTACCTGGTGCAGGCCAACCTGCTGGGGCGCGTGCAGAGCAGCGCCGATGCCTCCGCCGGCAATTTGCTGTTCTTCGATGTGCAGGACGATCAGGCCGCACCACTCGACTCGATTCTGCTGGCCCGCAATCTCGAAGTCGTGCAGAAAACGCCGATCGTTACCATGCGGGTCGATGCGATCAACGGACGCAGCGTAGCCGAACTCACCGCCGATACGACGGTACGTCGCGCGGGATGGGCGCTGCGACGCGAGTTCCGCTCGACGTATCGCGAGAAGATCGTGGATTCGGAGAAGCTCGTGGAGGGCGCGTGGTTTGCGGACAGCGCGTCACGTGCCGCAACGCGCGCCGTGCAGCCGGACGCACCCTTTCCCGTGTCGTTCGAGCGCGATGTGGCGGCGGATCTCGGTGTGGCGGTCGGCGATACGGTGACATGGAACGTGCAGGGCGTGGCGGTGCGCACGGTCGTCGCGAATTTGCGCACGGTCAACTGGGCACGCTTCGAGGCCAATTTCTTCATCGTGTTCGCGCCGGAGGCGCTGCGTAATGCACCGCAGCAGTACGTGCTGGTGGCGAATGTGCCGCCGGGTGACGTACTCGCCGAAGTACAGCGCGATGTCGTGCGGCGTTTCCCGAATGTGTCGAGTCTCGATCTGACGCTGGTGCGTCAGACAATCGGTTCCATTGTGGATCGCGTGACGTTGGCCATTCGCTTCCTCGGCCTTTTCTCGATCGCCATGGGCATTCCCGTGCTTTTCAGCGCGGTGGCCGCCACGCGACGCGCGCGACTGCGCGAAGGCGTGCTGTTGCGCACGCTCGGCGCCTCCAGGGCACAGGTGGCACGCGTGCTGCTGGCGGAATATGCGGCACTGGGTTCGCTGGGCGCACTTACCGGGATGCTGCTCGCGTTCGGCGGAGCGTGGGGGCTGACGCGGTTCGTCTTCGACGATCCGTTCGACCCGGCAGTGCTACCGACCGTCGCCATTGCGGCCGGGATGCTGCTGTTGACGATGGGTATCGGGTTGCTGACGAGTCGCGACGTCTATCGAGCCACGCCGATGGCGGCGATTCGCGAGGCCTGACCGAGCCGCGGTGGGGGTACCGACGGCGGTTGGCGTCTGACAGGCACCTCGACCGCCGTCGTGGTCAACGTCGAATCGGTCCGTATGCTTCTGGAGTATTGCTGCCGGGACGCATGCTGACCCAGACCCGTGTGCCGGGCAGTGCGCGCAAAGCAGGCGGCACCACGGGCAATCGCTTGCGACCCGTCCCGTCGGTGAGGGTAAGGCCCCATGTGCCGTCGGTCTGGTCGAGTGTACCGTCGTACGCCGGCACGCCCTGCACGGCGCGCACGACATAGTCGGAAACGACCAGATCGCGCGGCGAGGTCTTGAATCCGCGCACAACGATCTCGGCGCCCGTCAGACGCGAAAGTCCCGTGGCGGCCATGCCGCTCATGGCGATCGTCGTCTGACCGTCGCTCGCCAGCAGGACCACCTGGGGTGCCGATGGGCCGCCAATCACGGACACGACACCGCGTACTGTATCGCGACGTACGCGCGCCTCGGCATTCGATCCGGCCAGCATCTTCTGCGCATCGGCGCGCGCCATGGAGTCGCCGCGCGCCAACGCGCGCTCCGTCATGCGCCTTCCAGAATTCTCAGGCTCGTAGCTCTCGTCGAGTGAGATCGTGCCAGCCTGCACGCCTGACGGCACATCGGGAGCCGGCGCACTACCTGTCGCAGCTCCCGGAATGTTGACCGGCACCTCGGACAACATCGCCGCGCGCATCTGGGCGTCGATGTCACGCTTCAGTGAATCGAGTATGAAGGCGTCGCGTGACGGCAGCGCGAGGATCGAATCGTTGCGCGCCATGATCGAGTCGAGCCCGGGGATGTCGTTCGTCACGATCACCGTGCCATCATCCTCGCCGGATGCGCACGCCGCCAGCACGCCGATGGCCAGCAGTGCGACACACCGGCCCATACCGCTGCGCGGGCGACGTGGGCGGATCGGGGCTCTGAAATCGCAGGGCACGGTAGACATACACCGGCTAAGGTACAGGCAATCCCGCTGCCGTCAACGCGGCACGCGGGATTCGCCATCACTGCGCATCCGTCACGTGCCATAGACGACACGGCGCGGACCGTATCAGCGACGCGCCTCACCGTCACAGGCCCGGCATACGAGGGTGACCATCACCGTCACGGAGCGTCATCCGTTTGACATGCACTCACATCACGCCACCGAGCACGACGTGCGCCACGTACGCGCCATCTGGAGCGACGAAAACAGCCGCGGACTGGAGCACGGTGAAGCGGGTGACTGGTCGCAGGCGGCGGACGCGTTTTCCGCGGCCGCGGCTGCGATTTCGGCCAGTCAGGCAACCCAGCCGTCGCTGGGCTCCGGTTCGCACGATGCGTTGGCGCTGGTCCTCGGCAATCTGGCCGGCGCCAGCTTTCGTGCAGGGCGATCCGACGATGCGATCCGTCACGCGCAGCGAGCCTGTGCGCTGCGTGTCGCGCTGGTCGGCGAAGACGCGGTGGCCGTGGCACGGCTGCGCTCCGATCTGGCGGTGATGTTGTGCGCGGTGGGACGTACGGAGGAGTCGTACGCGCTGCTCGAGCGCGCGATTCTTGGCATTGAACAGCACGCGGGTGACGAAGACCTGCGTCTCGCCCCCGTGCTCGAGAATGCCGCGCGAGTGGCGATGGCGATGGCCCGCCCAGCCAGCGCCGAGCCGCACTTGCTGCGCCTGCATGCACTGCTCGCCGCGCACGGCCTGCCTACCGCGAGTGCGGATCTGCTGCTTGTCATGGTCGGCAACGCGCGCGGCGCGGGGGCCGACGCCCTGCATTCGTCGAGGAAGGAGACTGCTGACGTGGCGTCGGAGGCTGGTGCGGAACCGACGGAGATCGGCGAGGTGGCGTCGGACGTCACGCCCTACGCCGCGAAGTCCGAGTCGCCGGCAGCCGAGGAGGACGACGGGTTCACGCTCGTGGACGCGGAGGATCAGCCGTTGCGCGACGCAGTGGCGCTGACGGATATCCTGCTCCGCACCACGCCGTGCGGCGTCCCGATGATTGCTCACGCCGAGGAGCGCGCGCCAATCGAACTACTCGACGCGGAACTCCGCCATGCTGCTGCCTCGGCGGGCGCAGCCGACACCCGCGAGGCGCTGGCGAGCATGCGCGCACGAGCCGACTCGGCCACAATCGAAGCCATGCCCGAAGAGCTCGAGGTCGCGACCACGTTGGCACGCGAACTCGAGCGCGATCCGCACGCCACGCTGCCGACGTCGCAACTCGGCTTCACGGTGCAATACGGATTCGACGGCTATGAAGACGCACGTCGTACCCGCGATGACGCCGCCGTGCGTGATGAACAGGCCGCGGACGCCCCGACCGTGGCATTCCATCCGTCGCCGGAACGGGCATTCGAGCCGAGCGACGAGGCAGCGGTCCCGCCCCTGACGCCTGCTGCCGGCAATCCCGCCGACGCGCTCGTTGCGACCGATGCGGATTCCACAAGTCGCCGACCGTTGGGCGCCGCGCTGCGCGCTGGTCGCGCGACGGCTCCGCAGAGTTCGCGCGGGGTATTGATTGCCGCGGCGATTACCCTGGCTGCCGCAGCAACCGCCGCGCTGGCCTATCTGCGCGCTGCGGCCTGATCGCCCGTCAGCGAATGAGCTGACGACTCAGTTCTTGTGACGGAAGGTGATGCGTCCGCGCGTCAGATCGTACGGCGAGACCTCGACAGTGACGCGATCGCCAGCAAGCACACGGATACGATTGCGACGCATATTGCCTGCCAACGTCGTGAGTACTTCATGACCGCTCTGGACGGTCACGCGAAACGTGGCGTTCGGCAGCAATTCGGAGACGGTGCCCTCTAATTCGATCGCGTCCTGCTTACTCATGTATTCAGATACCTCAAACAACGACTCGGAATGGCCCACGCGCGGATCGGGCGGGCACGATCCGGTAAATCTAAGCGTCGGCGTGTCCAGCGGGCCACCGGGCGTCGCTCTCCTCGCGGGCAGGCGGGTTCTGGTCGTCGGCCCGGGATGGCTGGGGGGGCATATCGTGCAAGGCCTCCGCTCCGCTGGCGCCGAGGTATGGTCACTTCGCCGAACGGCGGGTCCGCCCGCTGCGCCTTCCGTCCACGCGAGTGATGCGGGTGCAGTCCAGCCGACGCCGGACGCGTATCGTCTAACGGGTGACATTGCCTTGGCATGCGGCGACGACGCGCTGCTCGCGCGCTTGCCGATTCGTCTCAATCACGTGGTGCTGTGCATCGCGCCATCGCGTGCGCGCGGCGACACGCACGCGTCCAGTTACCCGCCAGCCGCGCGCGGCGCCGTGGCGTTGGCCGCACGTCTCGGCGCCCAGTCCGTGCTCTACACGTCCAGCACGGGCGTGTACGGACGTACCGACGGAGCGTTGGTGCACGAAGCGATGCCGCTGGCCCGGGACGACGACCGCCAGCGCGCCTTGGTCGAGGCGGAGGAGATCGTGTTGGCTGACGCAGCCGCGGCGGAGATGGGCGCGGTCGTGTTACGTGTGGCGGGACTTTACGGCCCCGGTCGCGATCCGGCCCCTCGTGTGCTCGACGCAGCCGCGCGTGGCGCCTTGAGTGAATCGTGGGGCAACTATGCCTGGCGCGATGACGTGGCATCGGCGGCGTTGCATCTTCTCACCGATGCCCGCTTCAGCGGCGGTGGCCACGTGTTCAATTGCGCGGATGGGCATCCGATGCGTGCCGAGTCGGTGGCGCGGGGGCTGGGCTTCGAACCGGCCATCGCGACCGACTCGATCCCAACGGCATCAGCTGCGTTGCGTCCAGACCTCTCCCGCTCGAATCAGCGTGTGGTGGTGGACCGACTGCGGGCGACAGGGTGGGTGCCGTCCATGCCGACGGTGCTGCACGGATTGGCGGAGCTTGGGCACGTCGTACAATTCTCCGGCGCCGGCCCGTCGGCGACGCCGTGAGTACCGAACCAGGCGGCGCTCTGCCCTATGGTCCGGCGACGCCGCTGGTCCGCCGTTTCTTCGTCCAACTGGCCGCGCTCGATCGTGCCGCGCACGATGCCGTGGTGGAGCGGTTTGCCGCCGTGGTTTCAACGCGCGCCTTCGCGGCCGCCGACATGGTCCTCGGCGACGCGATCGAGCGCAGCGGCCGTAGCGATGCGCGGGATGCTCTCGCCGGGCCGTTGATGCAACTGGTACGTGAGCGCGAGCCGGAGAGCGCGCCGGGCGGCGTTGTCGCGGCGGCTGACGATGCGAAAGACGATGCGAAAGACGATGCGAAAGACGATGCGCTGGCGCTCGACCAGATCGCCGAGCCCGCGCTGGCCGCACTGCTGGCCTTGCTCGTGCACGATCTCGTGCCGAGGGCGACGCTGATGACGCTGTACGCCGCGTTCGAACCGGCTATTCCGCTGGATTCGTTGCGAGGGTGAAGCGCGGGATCAGCGCTTCGAACGTCGACCCGTCGTCGCGCGCAAAGCGGTAGAATCCCTCCATCCAGCCGTTGGGGGCCTTGAGCACGCAGAACGAGCGATACTCGTGGACGTGGCCCGGCATGAGATGCGGCTGCTCGCCCACAACGCCCTCGCCTTCCACCACTGTCTCGCCGGCGGCGTCGTCGTGGATAAGCCAGCGGCGCGTGCGCAGCTGCGCCGCGTGATCCGAGACGTTCTCGATGCGGATGTCGTACGCAAACACGAACTGTCCGAGCGTCGGATTTGATCGCTCGCGCAAATAACCCGGTCGCACCGAAATGCGAATGCCGGACGTGATTCGATAGAAGAACGACGGACGATCAGTCTTCATGCTCGCGACCTCGCTTCGCGGGAGTGGTAGGAGACGGGCGAACGCCCGGCCCCACGATGACCACCGAAGCACTCTCTTCCCCGGCGCGATTCAATGCGGTTACGGAAATTACGTCCGGGGACAGCGTGCGGGGGATCGTCCAGGCGGTGGTCGTCCCGGCGAGCACCACGGAGGTCCACCGTGATCCGTTGCGGAGTTGCACGACCCATTGCCACGGCGCGGGCTTCCCTGCTGCGGTGTGCAGCAGCAGTTCGCGTCCATTGTCTCCAGCGCCGAGGCTGGGCACCGGCAGCGCTGCCGCGGCGACGTGGAGCCACGGCGTGGCCGGAACCAGTGCGGTCGCCGCGTATGGGCCCGCCATCAGCGTGTCATTCATGCTTCCTTGATTCACCAGGAACGACTTCATGGAGAAGTGTACGTTGCCGGTGGCACCGGGTTGATTGCGCGTCACGCGAATCTGCTCCAACAACTCGGATACGGAGAAGGCGGACGGCCCGCGCGCGCCGGCACGCGAGGTGAAGTTGCCGGGCCACAAGTGTCGATCCTGCGTGTTCTCTCCCACCCACCAGTCGAGCAGCGCCGGATACGCCTGCGCGGCCCTGGTGGTCGGCCAGTAAAGCTGCGGCGTGAAGTAGTCCACCCATCCTTCGCGCAACCACTTCCGCGCATCCGCAAATATCCCTTCGTACGAATCGAAGCCGCGCACCTGCGCAGGAAAGCCCGGCCGCCAGATGCCGAAGGGGCTGACGCCGAAGCGCACCCACGGTTTCGTCTTGTGGATGCCGTCGTGCAGTTCGCGCACGAGCACATCCACGTTCGAGCGACGCCAATCCGCGAGCGACAGCATTCCGCCGGTACGACGATACCGCTGCCAGCTCGGTCCATCCGGAAACGCGATGACCCGTCCGCGACGATCCCGCTCGGGGTACGGATAGAAGTAGTCGTCGAGGTGCACGGCATCGATGTCGTAGCGCGTCACGACATCCAGCACGACGCGCTTGGTGCGGTCACGCACGGCGGGCTCGCCGGGATCCATCCACAGGTAGCCCGCGTACTCCTTGACCAGCGCCGGACTGGCGTTGGCGATGTGCGACGCGGCCAGCGGCGACTTGGCGTCGGTGAAGCGCGCACGATACGGATTGAACCACGCATGCAACTCGAGATTGCGCGCGTGCGCCTCCCGCACGGCAAATGCCAGCGGATCCCAGAACGGATCGGGGGCCCGCCCCTGAGCGCCGGTGAGATACTCCGACCACGGCTCGATCTTTGATGCGTACAGGGCATCGGCGGCGGGGCGCACCTGAAAGATGACCGCATTCAACTTGAGCGCGACCGCGCGCTCCAACAGCTCGATGAGCTCGCGCTGCTGCTGGGCCGTGCTGAGCTTGCGCGACGATGGCCAGTCGATGTTGGCCACGCTGGCCACCCACACGCCGCGGAATTCGCGTACGAGCGGCGGTGGCACGGCGCGCAACAACGCCTCGGTGTTCGACGGCGCAATCGTGGGCGCCGACCCTCGCGCGCGCGTCATTGGGCGCGGGCGAGACTCGGTCGGCGGGGTCGCCGGTGTGGTGCGCGTGAGCGAGTCCGGCGCGACGACAACGGCGATCGTCGTGCTGTCGGCCCCCGACGGCGCCGTCTTGACGGCCAATGGCTGCCAACAGGCGGCAAGTGCCAGGGCGACAACGACAGCAGCGCCAGGACAGAACGCAGCGCGTCGCGCCATCGATGCTCGCCACGAAACCGATCGAATCGCGTTACCCCTCACGCGCCCACGACCTCGGCGTGCGCGTCGACCTCGCGCTGCATCGCGGCCAGCACGGCACCGGCGCGGCGCGCGGCTTCGGCGATGCGTGCTGGCGACTGAATGAACGAAATCCGGAAGAACCCTTCCCCGCCGACACCGAATCCGGAGCCCGGAAGCACGATCACACCGGCCTCCTCACGCACACGATCGGCAAATGCCGCGCTGGCGATGCCGTCGGGGAGCGGCATCCACAAATACATCGTGGCCTGCGGCACGTCCGCCGTGAACCCGTGCGCGCGAAACGCGGCGACGGCGGCATCGCGACGCTCGGTAAACGTGGCCAGATTCTGCGGCACGAACGTATCCCAGCTGTCGATGGCGGCCACGCCCGCCGCCTGAATGCCCATGTACTGGCCGGTGTCGGTAAACGCCTTCACCTTCGCCAGCGCGGTGGAAATTTCCGGCTTGGCAACGGACCAGCCGCAGCGCCAACCGGTCATGTTGTACGTCTTCGACAACGAGTGAAATTCGATGGCCACATCGCGGGCACCGTCGATCTCGAAGATGCTCGGCGGTACGTACCCGTCGAAGCCCATCTCGGAGTAGGCGTTGTCGTACACGAGCAGGATATCGCGCGCGCGGCACACCTGCACCACCCGTTCGAGATAGTCGCGCGGTGCGATCGCGGCGGTCGGGTTGTTCGGATAGTTGAGATACAATACACGCGTCCGCGCCAACACATCGGCGGGAATCTCATCGAGGTCGATGAGAAAGTTCGTGCGTGGGCGCAACGCATACACGTACGGCGTCGCGTCGCTGAGCAACGTGCCGCCGATGTACGCCTGATATGCCGGATCGGGAATGATGCCGACATCGCCGGGTCCGAGAAACGCGAACGCGACGTGCGCCAATCCTTCCTTGCTCCCCAGGAGCGGCACCACTTCGCTCATCGGATCGACGGTGAGTCCGAAGCGGCGTTGCATCCAGGCGGCGACGGCCTCGCGATACGGCACGTAGCCCAGGCCGAACCCGTAGCGTTGCATCGCGGGTTCGGTGGCCGCGCGCTGCAGCGCTTCGACCGCGGCCGGCGGTGGGGCAAGATCCGCGTCGCCCGCGCCGAGGTCGACGACATCCACCCCGGCCGCAAGCAGTGCCTTCTTGCGAGCGGGAATGTGCGCGAGCGGATACGCCGGAAAGGCGGTGAAACGTGCAGAGAGTCGTGGCATGACGCAGGATTGGAATTCAGGCGGTCGGCGGATTGAACTGCGCGTGCTGCGCGTCCAGCCAGCTTTGGTGGTACTTCGGATCTTCGATCGCGGTGGCGGCCTTGGCCACCTTGAGCGGCTTGAAACTGTCCATCATCACCGCCAGCTCGTTGGTGTACCTGGCCCCGATCGATGCTTCCGCACGTCCCGGATGCGGCCCGTGCGGCAATCCGTCAGGATGATGCGTGATGGAGCCGTACTCGATGCCCTTGCGGCTCATGAACTCGCTCGACGCATAGAAGAGCACTTCGTCGGAGTCCACGTTGCTGTGGTTGTACGGCGCCGGCACCGCGTGCGGATCAAAGTCGTACGGACGCGGACAGAACGAGCAGATGACGAATCCATCGCCCTGAAACGTCTGGTGCACAGGGGGCGGCTGATGAATGCGACCGACGATCGGCTCGAAGTCGTGGATGCTGAAGGCCCACGGATAGAAGTAGCCGTCCCAGCCAACGACATCGAACGGATGATGATCGAGCACGAGTTCGTTGAGCGCATCGTACTGCTTGACGAAAATCGGGAACTCCCCTTTCTCGTCACGCGGAGCGAGCGCCAGCGGCCGGCGGATGTCACGCTCCGAGTACGGCGCCCCTTCCAACAATTGCCCGAAATCGTTGCGATACCGCTTCGGAAAGCGCACATGCCCACGGCTTTCCATCACCAGAAACTTGGACAGACCTGCGGCCGCGTTCAGCGTCCACTGATGTGTGATGTTACGGTGAATGACGACGTAATCCCCGGCGCGGTACGGTAGCGCGCCGAATACCGACTCCAGCACGCCTTCGCCCTCGACCACATACACCACTTCGTCCGCCTGCGAGTTGCGGTAGAAGTGCGTGTCTGTGCTATCAGGCTCCACGTAGAGCATGCCGATATCGCTGTTGAACAACAGCGGCACGCGATCGAGTGTCGGTGAGCCGCCGGACGTGGCACGCGACGTGAGAAAATGTCGGTGCCGCAACGAGGTCGACTCGTCCGCCTCCCACACGAGGTCGCGCACCTTGCGAGCGGAGACCACCGTCGTTGGAGGATGCGTATGGTACAGCAGCGAGGACGTTCCGACGAACCCTTCGTGTCCCATCAGCTCTTCCGCGTACAGTCCACCGTCAGGACGGCGGAAGACGATGTGTCGCTTACGCGGAATCGCGCCCAGTGTGTGATAGATCGGCATGGTCGGAGTCGATGGCTCAGAGGTTGCCGCGCAGGTCCTGCTCGCGCTCGATGGCCTCGAACAGCGCCTTGAAGTTGCCCTTGCCAAAGCTCTTCGCGCCCTTGCGCTGAATGATCTCGTAGAACAGCGTCGGACGATCCTCCACCGGCTTGGTGAAGATCTGCAGCAGATAGCCGTCCGGGTCACGATCCACCAGAATGCCCAGCGCTTCGAGCTCGGCGATCGGCTCGTCGATCACGCCCACACGATCCTGCAGCTCGTGATAGTACGACGTCGGCACCGTAAGGAACTCGACGCCGCGATCACGCAACGCGGTGACCGTTGCCACGATGTTGTCCGTGGCCAGCGCGAGATGCTGTGCACCCGGACCGCCATAGAAATCGAGATACTCCTCGATCTGCGACTTCTTCTTCCCCGAGGCCGGCTCGTTGATGGGGAACTTGATCTTGTCGTCGCCGTTGCTCATGACCTTGGACATCAATGACGAGTATTCCGTGCTGATATCGTCATCGTCGAACGTGATGAGATTCCGGAAGCCCATTACTTGGGCGTAGTACTGCACCCACCGGTTCATCTGGCCGAGCTCGACGTTGCCGACGCAGTGATCGACATACTTGAGCCCAACGTCGACCGGCTGATAGCGCGGCGTGACCGGCATGAAGCCCGGCAGAAACAATCCGCGATAGTTGCGTCGCTCGACGAGCGAGTGGACCGTGTCGCCGTACGTGGCGATCGCAGCGGTCACGACCTCGCCGTACTCGTCCTGCGTGACGACCGGTGCGTGCACCGGAATCGCACCGCGTGACAGCGCCGTGGCGTACGCACTGCGGGCGTCATCCACCCAGAGAGCATAGTCGCGGATGCCGTCGCCATGCTTGTGCACGTGTGCGGCGACTGGCGAGTCGCCTTGCAGCGCCGTCGTCAGCACCAGACGAATCTTGCCTTGCTGCAGGAGATAACTGCTGCGATCGCGTACGCCGGTCTCGGGGCCTCGGTAGCCCACGAGTTGATAGCCGAATGCACTGCGGTAATAGTGACTGGCTTGCTTGGCGTTGCCGACATAGAACTCGACGTAGTCGGTCCCGTTGATGGGGAACGCGTCGTGCTCGATGCCGGCTTCAGGAGCGGACATTGTGGCCATGAGGGCCTCCGGGTTGAACGTAGGTGAGAATGGACGAAGGAAACGACGTCACCTCACTGCGCTCAGATATGCGACCGCGGCAGCGCGCCGATCCACGCGCGCGCGCGCTCATCTCCGGAAAGCTGGCGGTTCATCATGACAGGACTCCGCATGCAGGTACACCGCGCGTACACCACACCGACATGTTGCAACCTACCCTGAAAGCTCAGCCAAGTCGCGAAAAAGCGCCAGCGCTTCGGGATTGGCCAGCGCCTCCGCGTTGCGTACCGGCCGACCGTGAATCACTTCGCGCACGGCCAATTCGGTGATCTTGCCGCTGATCGTGCGCGGAATGTCCGTGACGGCCACGATAACCTTGGGGACGTGATGCGGACTGGTATGCTCACGCACGCGTCGCTTGATGGCGTCGCGCAGTGCGTCGGTCAGCACGGACCCGTCGCGCATCCGTACGAAGAGCACGATCCGCGAGTCGGCGTTGACGCCCTGCCCCACCGTTTGCTCCACGACGAGCGATTCGAGGATCTCCGGAAACTGTTCGACGTTGCGGTACAGTTCCGCCGTACCGATGCGCACACCGCCCGGATTCAACGTGGCATCACTGCGGCCGTGAATGACCAGCCCGTCTTCGGCCGTGAGCTCTGCCCAGTCTCCATGCCGCCAGACGCCAGGAAAATGCCCGAAGTATGCTGTTCGGTACAGCACCCCATCCGGATCGTTCCAGAACGCGAGAGGCATGCTCGGGAACGGGCGCGTGCACACCAGTTCGCCCGGAGCGCCACGCAGCGGTCGTCCCGCGTCATCGAAGACGTCAACCGCCATGCCGAGGCCGCGCATCTGCAACGCCCCGCGATGCACGGGCCCCGTGGGATCGCCCAGCGCGAAGCAGCTGACGATATCCGTACCGCCGCTGATGCTCGCCAGTCGCACATCCGACTTGATGGCGCGATACACAAAGTCGTACGCGTGTCCGGCCAGCGGACTCCCGGTGGACAGGATCGCCCGAAGTTGGTGCAGATCGAACGACGCGCCCGGCTCGATGCCGTCCTTCTCGAGCATGGCGAGATACCTCGCGCTGGTGCCGAATACGTTGACGCCCTCGGCCTCCGCCATGCGCCAAAGGATCGTGGGATCGGGTGCCAGCGGTGCGCCATCGTAGAGCACGATCGTCGCCCCGACCGCCAAGCCGGACACAAGCCAGTTCCACATCATCCAGCCGCAAGTGGTGAAGTAGAAGAGGACATCGTCGGCGTGCAGATCGGTGTGCAGCGCCAACTCCTTCCAATGTTGCAATAGGGTGCCGCCGGCTCCGTGCACCATGCACTTGGGCAGGCCAGTCGTCCCCGAGCTGTAGAGCACGTACAGCGGATGCGCGAACGGCAATCGAATGAAGGAGGGCTCCTGCTCCGTCGCGTGACGCGCCAGCACGTGATCGAAGCGCGCCACGTGCGGCACGCCGGACATATCGGGATCCACGTCGAGATACGGCACCAGCCACACCGCACGCAGCGAAGGAAGCGCCGACGCGACCTCGCGTAAGCGCGCGAGACAATCGATCCGCTTTCCCGCGTAGCGATAGCCATCCGCCGCGACGAGCACTTTAGGCTCGATCTGTCCAAAGCGGTCGAGCACGCCCTGGGTGCCGAAGTCCGGAGAGCACGACGACCAGATCGCACCAATCGAACTCGCCGCTAGCATAACGATGACCGCTTCGGGGACGTTGGGCAGATAACCCACGACCCGATCGCCGAGCCCGACACCCGCCGCGCGCAAGGCGGCGGCCGTCTGCGCCACACGTACCCGCAGCTGCGCAAAGCTCACGCGCGACTGCGCCCCCGCCTCGTTCCACGCCACGATGGCCGGGTGATCGTCACGCCGGCGCAAGAGGTGCTCCGCGAAGTTCAGTCGCGTGTCCGTGAACCAGGCCGGTCCGTCCACCGCAGCCGGTGGCGCCATGCGCTCGCCGGCGTGCAATACGGTCGTCCAAGGTGCATCTGCTGGTCCGGGCCCGTCCGCCATGAGCTCGGCAGCGCGCCACAGCTCAGCCCAGAACTCCGCCGGATGTGCCGCCGACCAGTGCTGCAGGGCATGTGCATCGCCGACAGCCGCCGGTACGATCCCTCGCGATTGCAGCGACGCCAGGAACACGGTCAGGCGCGCCGAAGCGATCTGCTCCGGACTCGGCGCCCAGATTGGAGTGTCAGCCATCGCCCAGTGACGAGAGGGTCACGGCTTGCCCTGCTCGGTTGCCGAGCGGGCCAGTGCGACCGTGGCGCAGTCGGTGCCGTGAGACTCGCAATACCAGCCGTGCCGGTCGTGAAAGACGAGATGCGGCGCGTCCCTGGGGCCCAGACGCACCCGGACAAGGTGCGTGACGGTGGTGGCGGCGCCGACGATCTGCCGTGGATCGAGCACGTCCACAATCGGCTGAACGGGAAAGAGATCGATCTGCGGCGCGACGGCTGACATGCTGGTGCGCGACAAGGCCGCCGACGGGCGCGAAGCGCGTTGCGGCGTGCGGTTCAACGAACGGGAGTCGGAAGGGCGGTCGGAGGATGACATCGGCGCAGTCGAATGCTCGCCAACTCCGCAGCTACACGCCAGCGGTGCCTGTGATCGCGTCCGGGTGCAAGTGCATTTCGCACTCGCAGAGCGCGTCGTCCTCGCTCTGACAGCGGTCGTCAAGCTGCTCAGGGCAGCATCACCATCGCCTCGCCGTCGAGCACGAGGTCGCCGGTCTGGTTGCGACACGTCGTCGCGAGACGCACGCGTCGCTTCGCCTCGATGAGCTCGACGATCTCGACGCGTGTGGTGATCGTGTCGTTGATGCGGACCGGGCGCACGAAGCGCAGTGATTGCGACAGGTAGACGGTGCCCGGCCCCGGCAGCTGCGACGCGAGAATGGCCGACACGAACCCACCGGACAACATGCCGTGCGCGATGCGTCCGCCGAACCGACTCGCGGCGGCGGCGGCGTCATCGACATGGACCGGATTCAGATCGCCGGTGATGGCGGCGTACAGCACCACATCGGTATCCGACACGGTGCGCGTCATCGCGGCGAATTGTCCAACCGCCAGTGCGGCGTAGCGATCACTCATAGCGCCTCGAGCCTCGGACGTCGCCTGCGCAACGGCCAGGTCGGTTGGGAGATACCGGCGCGGGCGTCCCCGTGATGCACGGTGACCCGACGCCCAGAAAATGGGGGGAGCATTGCCGCGCAACGTGCCCCTGCAGGTACATCTTGGCAAGCATTACCACGTACGCATCCATAAACACCGCCCCCGCGTCATCATTCTGACATGACCGATTCGATGGCATCCAGCACCCGGCGCGCCAGTCCCGACACCGCGGCATCCGGCACCGTGCTCGGCCAAGTCCCTGTAGTGTCCGCCGAGCCGCGGCTTCGCGGCTGGTTCCGTGCCGGTGCACCATACGCGAGGCCGCCGCGACGTTTCGTGGTGCGCGCACTCATCGCGCTGACGAGTAGCACCGCCCTGCTCGCTATAGCCGGCGTCGTAGCGGCGGCGGCCATCGTACCGCCGATTGGGGCCCGTCGCACGGCGCGCGCGGCGGCGGAGCGGGAGGTGCGCGCGCAACTCGCGCGCGATGAGCGAGTTGTGCAGAGCGCCTTCGCGTCGCAACGACGCTGGACCGACATGTGGAGCGAGTCGTTCGGCATCGTGGTGGCCACCGACCGGAGACTGTTATACGTCGGCGCGCCCCCAACGCCCTTGCTTCGCCCCATCGAGGACGGCCCCGACTTACTGCTGGTGGAGAGCTATCCGTACGACGGCGCATTCACGCTCGAGCCACGCACGCTGCTGCGCGGCTACGGACGCGGACTGGTACTGCGCACGCCGTTACGCCAGGTCGACTTTCTGGTGGATGATGCCGAGTGGAGCAAGGCGCTCGCCGTGTCGACGGCGAGTGCGGCCGCGCGCACAGCTATTGCCGGAGACCGTGCCGCGCTGGAAGCAAGCAACCGGCCGGTCGCCGCGCCCGCCGCCGTGTACACCACCTACGTCGTGCGACGCGGCGAGACATTGACGGGGTTGGCCCGCCGCTTCGAGACCACACCGGATGTGCTGCGGCAGCTGAATCAATTGCCGACCGACAACATCCGATCGGGTCAGCGACTGCGCGTGCCGCAGGTGATCGGCCAGACGCCTTGACGACGGCAGCTGCCGGAAGCCCCCGGCGAGCGCGCGACTACATGCCCAGCACCAGTGCAAACACCAGCGGTGCGACGATCGATGCGTCCGACTCGATCACGAACTTGGGCGTGTCGATGCCGAGCTTGCCCCACGTGATCTTTTCGTTCGGCACCGCGCCCGAGTAGGAACCGTAGCTCGTGGTCGAATCGCTGATCTGACAGAAGTAGCCCCAGAGCGGCACTTCCTCGCGCTTCAGATCCTGATGCAGCATCGGCACGACGCAGATCGGGAAATCACCCGCGATACCGCCGCCGATCTGAAAGAAGCCGATGGTCGAGTTGTCCGTTGCGCTCTTCGTGTACCACTCGGCGAGGTACATCATGTACTCGATGCCGCTCCGCACAGTATGGACGTTCGTGATGTTGCCCTCGATCACGTGAGACGCGAAGATGTTGCCCGTCGTGGAGTCTTCCCACCCCGGCACAATGATCGGCAGGTTCTTCTGCGCGGCGGCGAGCATCCACGAGTTCTTCGGATCGATCTGATAGTACTGCTCCAGCTTTCCGCTGAGCAGGATGCGATACATGAACTCGTGCGGAAAGTACCGTTCTCCCGCTCTGTCGGCGTTGGTCCACTCGTCGAGAATGGCGTGCTCGATGCGACGGATCGCCTCGGCCTCCGGAATGCACGTATCAGTGACGCGGTTGAAGTGCTTCTCCAGCAGCGCCTGTTCGTCCTGCGGCGTCAGATCGCGATAGTTTGGAACGCGTGCGTAATGATCGTGCGCCACGAGGTTATAGATGTCTTCCTCGAGATTCGCACCGGTGCACGTGATGGCCTGCACCTTGTCCTGCCGGATCATCTCCGCCAGCGACAGCCCGAGCTCCGCCGTGCTCATTGCACCGGCGAGCGTGACCATCATTTTCCCACCGTTGTCGAGGTGCGCGACGTAGCCGTCCGCCGCGTCGATGAGGGCGGCGGCGTTGAAGTGACGGTAGTGATGACGGAGAAACGCCGAGACCGGCGCGGACGACGACGAAGTCATGGACAATACTCTGGAAATGGGCGACGACGGTCGGCGCGCATGTCTGCGCAGCCACGAGCACGCGCGACGCATTCCGCGTCCGCGATGGCGGAATCTATCGCCGAGGCTCGGTTGCGTGTTCGGCGTCGCGCGCCAACGCGCCGCGCTCCGACGCGTCGCTCTCACCGGCGTCTGCCGTTGGGCGCCCAGAGCCTCCGCGCCCACCGCTGCGGCGTAACGCCAGCCACGCCGCCCCGATCCCGAGCGCGATCGCGACCGCGCTGTTGCCGGTGGACATGGCGGCCGCGGCCAGACCAACGCAGAGGAGCGCCACCGCTCGAACGCCTGCGCCGGCATGCAGATCGTTGTTACGGCGCGGAGTGTGGAGCGCTGCCGTGGCGTACGCGGATCCCCACCCGGTCGCCACTTCACCGGGACCGGGTACCGTGCGATAGCTGCCCGTCACCTGATCCAGCAGCGGCTGGTCGGCGGGCCATGACACCTCCGGCGGCCCGCTCACCGACAGCGATGGTACGAGTCCGCGCGCGGCCAGACGCTGCTCTGACGTCTCGGTCAGCAGCGCGAGCCCGAGCCGCACCGGCACGAGCGGTCCGCATTCCGACTGCCCCTGCACCATTCCACGACTCTGCGTCGGCGTCACGCGTCCATCAATCGATCGAAGATCCGGAAACAGCGTCGCTCCCGATGCATGCGCCGCGCCGTCCGCGTCGCGCAGCGAGGTTTCGTCGAGTTCGCCTTGTTCTGCCCGCGTATCCCCACGCGTTGCTGCGGACGTCTGCGCCAGCGCGCCAGCCACGAGCAATCGCAGCAGGCGAACGGTCGGCTCACGCGTAATGCCACCCGCCCGACGCAACGCACGCTCCGCGTCGACGGTGCGCCCGTCGCGCAGCGCGGCGAGGATCTGCTGCACGAGCGCTCGCAAAGGCGGTGCCCCCTCGGCGGATTCGCCCAGCAGGACACCCACGACCGTCGTGAGCAGGCCGCGCGCCGCGTGTGCCTGATCCGCACTGCAGGCGAAAGCGAGCGTACCACCCGCGCTGAATGCGCGGATGAGGAGCCGTCCTTCGCGTGCGACATCCTGCACGTCCGCTTGCACGAAGCGCGCGCCGAATCGCCCGAGCGCGCCGTCGACGACATCACTCGCGCGATCGGAACCTGATACTTCGACCTCTGCGGCGCCTACGGTTCCGGACGATCGCGCCGGCCCTGCGCCCGGGAGGACACCGCCCAGCTCGGACGGGTCGCCCGCGCCTGGAATCGCCTCGACCGGCGGCGGTGTGGAGCGTGACATGCTGCGTGTCACATCGGCAGTGGCGGCTCGCACGGCACCGCGCCCATAATCGAGTGCCGGATGCTCCGGTGCGGCGCGCATCGCCCGATGCAGCAGCGCCTCGGCGCCGCGATTGTCACCCTGTCGTGCCTGCACGATTGCCTGCTGCACCAACAGCAGCGGGTCGTGCGGCGCGGTGTGCAAGGCTGGTTGCAACGCGTTGCGGGCGCCCGCTGCATCGCCGACCGTCAGACGCGCCAACGACTGGAGGAAGCGCAGCGCGGTGGACGCAGGCCGGGTCTGCAAACCCTCCTGCGCGATACGGTCGCCCTCTCCGGGCAGTCCGAGGACCGTCAGCGCGCTCCCGCGCAGATACCACCCTTCTTCCGTACGACGGGCGCCTTCCCACACGTTGTCGAGTGCCGCCAGCGCGTCACCGGCGAGATTGCGCAGCAAGGCGCCGCGGGCCTGCTCCAGACCGACCTCGAGCGCCACGGATGGGGTGCGCTGTCTGGCCGCGACGGTGTCGTGCGTCCCAAGGAGTTCGGCGAGATCGAGCCCGCTACGGCCGAGCGGTGTGCCGGAGAGCGGGTTGGTGTCGCGCGGTGCGGCAGGCGCGACCGGCACCAGCGCGCGCGCCGGGGCGATGCGCGCGGCAGACGTGGCGCCGGCAACTCCGGAACTGCCAGAAGCGGGAATGCCCGGGATCTGAGATGACACGCTGCGGGATCGGGATACATGATGTGACCGAGCACGGACACATGTTCCTTGAGCAGTATCGGCGTCTCAGCCGCAATACTGAAGCGCCGTGACGTCGGTCAGCTTCGTGCGTCCACGAGCGCGCCCGCCGGCCACACGACTGTATACGGCGATCTCGTCGAACCAGCGATAGGCGCGGCCAAGCGCGCGTGCGCGACATGGCGGGACACGAACAGCAGACACTAAGACGGCGTGCCGTCCGCCACGCGCTTGACGGACGTGTTGACGCGGGTGGTGATGAAACGCGTGGTGGCGTCGAGGGACTCGCGCGCTTCCGGCAGGATCGCTGCAAAGAACTGCCAGACATGCGGCACGTGCGGCCAAAGTTGCAACTCGACCTCCACGCCGTGCGCCGCCGCGCGCTGCGCGACCCGCACGCTGTCATCGCGCAGGACCTCGTCGTGACTGGCGTGGATGAGCAGCGGCGGCAGCCCGCGAAAGTCGCCGTAGAGCGGCGACAGCAACGGCTGCGCGGCGTCCGCGTCCCCAACATAGAATCGCGCGGCGCGGCGGATCGTCTCACCGGCGAACATGGCGCACGTGTCACTGTTCTCGTCGAGCGATCCGCCGGTCACGGCCAAGTCGGTCCACGGACTGAACGCGACCACTGCGGCGGGAAGCGGCAGCCCGTCATCGCGCAACGAAAGGGCAAGTGCAAGTGCCAATCCGCCACCGGCCGAGTCGCCGGCAATGATCAGACGCGATGACGCCACGCCTTGTACTTCGACGAGATGCCGGTACGCGGCGCGCGCGTCGTCGAGTGCGGCCGGGAACGGATGCTCGGGCGCCAGGCGGTACGCGGGCACCCACGCGCTGCCGGCGATCCGACGCACGAGTGAACAGACGAGCGGTCGATGCGTCTCGGGACTGCAGGCGATGTATCCGCCACCGTGCAGATACAGCAGGACGGGCGCATCGGTCGCGGCATCAGGCCACGTTACGCGTTCCCCGCCGGGCCACTGGGCCCCAGGCGGGACGCTCACAACCATCGCCCCCGTGGAGCGCGCCATCAGGCGACGTGCGCCGCGCGGGCGTCCCATATTGCGACGCACCCACGCCGGATCGATCGGCTTGTGCGCGTACGGCCGCATGCGCGATCGAACGAGCAGATGCACCAGATACGACTGCCAGCTGGATCGGGAGAGACGCGACGGCGCGAATGGCATGGTTAATCTTAATGCGATCCGCGCCCGTCCTGTCAGACGCCGACCTGTTTCTCCACTCTATCGCGATAGTGCCGACTCAGGCGCAGTTTCGTGCCATCCTCGAGAATCACCACGTAATCGCCGGAGAACCATTGCTGCATCTCGCGCACCCGATTGAGGTTCACGATGGTCGAGCGATGAATGCGCGCAAAGAGCCGCGGATCGAGCGTTTCCTCGAGATGACTGATACGCTCGCGGATCGTGTGCGCCGTCTTGCCCACGTGCAGCCGCACATAGTTGCGATCGGCCTCGACCCAATCGATCTCCGTGGTCTTCACGAAAAACATGCGCCCGTCGTGCTTGACGAGAATCCGGCTGGCGTAGCTCCCGTTCGTACCGCCCGCGGACGCGGCACCGTTCGTCTCGGAGCGCGGTTCCGGCGCGGCCGAGCCGCTCGCCAGACGGCGCACCGTTTCGAGCAACTCGCCGAGCCGCTCGGCGGCCACGGCATGCGCCTTCTGCTTGCGCGCCCGGTCGAACGCCGCCTTGAAGCGCTCTTCATCGAGCGGCTTAAGTACGTAGTCCACCGCGTGAACGTCGAACGCACGCTGCGCATGTTCGTCGTACGCGGTGATGAACAACACCATGGGAGAGACTTCGCCAGCAAGCTCGCGCAGCACTTCGAATCCATCCAGCTCCGGCATCTGGACATCGAGACAGACCAGATCGGGCTGCAGCTCACGAATCATCTGCACGGCTTCCCGCCCGCTCTCGGCCTCACCAACGATTTCGACGTCGGATTCCGCCAGCAGGAGACGCCGCACGCGCTGACGCGCCAAGGCCTCGTCATCAACGATCATTACTCGCACGCTCAACCTCTCTGCCCTCCGCGAGGTGCGTCCGCGGCGTGAGAAGCCGGCATCGGGAGGTTCGATGCATCTTGCTCGCACACGGTCGCTGCATCCCTTGTACTACGCCGACCCTACGTCCGAAGTTCAGTCAGGTTTTCATCTCGTAAGACAGTGTAGCTTTTTCGTCACTTGCCGTCGTAAGGCTGCACGTCGTTCCTCGGAGTCAGACGTCCACACGAGCCATATGGTTGCTTCGTCGCTCTCCACATCACAGCCGCTGACCATCGCCGACGAAGGTGCGCGCTTGCGCCGCCTGACGCGGTTGCTGTTCGCGCTCATCTGGCTCATTCCGGGGCTGCTCGCCGCGCTGCAGCTGAGCGTCTTCGGCGACGCCACCGGTATCACGTACGGCTTTGGACACGCGTTGGTTTGGCAGGGTTCCGCGTGGCTGATCTGGAGCGTGTGGTCCCAGTTGATCCTCACGTTGGTAGACCGTGTGAAGCTGGGGACGGGACGGGGGCTCGCCTGGGTCGCCATTCACCTCACGGCCACCCTCTGTATCTGCGCGATCAACGTCGCGGCAATTGCATGGCTCGACCATCGTTATTTCCACAGCGGGCAGTCGCAGAGCTACGGCTACGCTCTCCGCTCGGTGCTGGTCAACCACTTCGATATTCAGGTGGTCCTGTACTGGGCGGTGCTGGGCGCCGCGTACATGGTCGAGTTCGTACGACGCTACCGGGAGCGCGACCGCGCCGCGGCACAGCTCGAGCAAACGCTGGCCATGACCCAGCTGGAATCGCTGCGCATGCAGCTCAACCCGCATTTCCTCTTCAATGCATTGAACGCGGTCGCGGAGTTGATGGAGATGGATGTGAAGGAGGCGCAGCGGACGCTCACTCGCGTCAGCGACCTGCTCCGGCTCTCCCTGCGCAGCGCGGGATCCAGCACGATTCCGCTCTGGCAGGAGATCGAACTGGTCGAGCTGTACCTGCAGATCGCGCGCGTGCGCTACGGCCACGGACTCGACGTCGACATCGACGTGGATTCGTCAATCGTCGATCTTCAGGTTCCGAGCTTCCTGCTGCAACCGCTGGTTGAAAACGCGCTCAAGCACGGTCTCGCGCCGGGACACAAAGATCAACGCATTCACGTCAGCGCACGCCGCGCCGGGAACGCGCTCGAGCTGATCGTGGACGATAACGGCAAGGGCCTCGACGGGCTCATCACCACGAGCGGTCGCTTCATGGCTGCCCGACCATCGGTGGACGGGCTGGGGATCGGGCTGACGAACACGCGCTCGCGACTGACGATGCTCTATGGCGACCGGTACGCCTTCCGCATGAGCAATCAGAACAGTGGCGGCTGCCGCGTGGAGATTCGTCTGCCGCTGGACTGAGCGGGATCGCGCTGGACTGAGCCGGATCGCGCCGGCCTGCTGGGGACGCTGGCCTCGGTATGGGGTACGGCGTGGTGTATTTTGCGCTGACCACACCGCCGCGCCGACCGGGCGCTCCGTCTCCGACCGCTGATCGATCTCCGTGCCTCACGTCCAGACCTCACCCGCCCCCCGCACCCGCCGCGCGCGCCGCACGGTCCCCTACGCCGCCGTCGTCGCGACCCTCAGCATCCTGCTGCCGGGCAGTGTGTTCGCGTGGGGCGACGCCGGCCATCGCATGATCGGGCTGGCCGCAGCACAACAGCTCCCCACCGACATGCCAGCGTTCTTTCGCAACGCCAGCCAGCAGCTCTCGTACCTGAATCCGGAGCCCGACCGCTGGAAAGACCGCGCCGAACGGACGCTCGACCCGGCGCTCGAAGGCGGCAGTTCACCGGAGCATTACGTCGACATGGATCTCGTGTCTCCGGCCGTCCTCGCGTCGGCACTGGCCGCCCCCAATCGCTTTGCGTATGCGGATTCGCTGCGCGTCGGCGGCGCTCCGGTGAACACGATGGGGCTCCTGCCGTTCACGATGCTCGAACTGGCGCAACGCCTGCGCGGCGATTTCCGCATGTGGCGCATCGCGCCGGATTCCACGGTGCGCGCCTGGGTCGAGCAGCGCATCATCGATGATGCCGGCATCCTGGGCCATTACGTGGCCGACGGCTCCAATCCGCATCACACGAGCAAGCACCACAACGGCTGGGTCGGCGACAATCCGAAAGGTTACACGAGCGACAACCGATTTCACGGACGCTTCGAGTCGGCGTATGTGCAGGGCCAGATCAAGCTCCCGGACATCGTTGCGCGGATGCAGGGCGCGCCGCGCGTCTTTCCGAACATGCGCGAGGCGGTGTTGGCCTATCTGAAGACGAGCTTTTCCCAGCTGGATCGGTTGTACGAAATCGACAAGGCCACGCCGTTCCACGGCGAAACCACCACCGCTGAGCAGAAGGCGTTCGCTGCAGCCCGTCTTGCCGCGGGCGCGGACATGCTGCGCGATATCTGGTGGACGGCGTGGGTGACCAGTGGTCAGCCGGTCCCCATGCCGCCACGCAACCGGTGACGCCGCGCGACGCTAGGCGACGCCGTGTGAGCCGATGACGACGTATCCTTCGTTCAGCACGGCCTGCGTCACCGCCGAGGGATCGGTCGAATTTTCGTCGAACGCAACGGTGGCAGCACCGATCACGACGTCCTGAACCTCGACGCCTGGTACTGCCGTGAGCGCATCGCGCACCGCTTGGACACAGTGGCCGCACGTCATTCCGCTGATTTGCATCGAAAGTGTGGTCATGCTTTGGTCTCCCGGAGTAAGGTGTGACTGGAGAATAGATACCCCCTCCCCCTATTTCAACTGTCTCCGTCATGTCTGATTCGCCGTCTCTATCGCGATCGAATCTCTTGCCCGCCCTGCTGCTCGCCGCCGGTGTCGCGTTGGGTGGCTATCTCGCTGGTGCCGGTATGGCGCGCGCGCGGACGGCAGATCGCACGGTCACGGTAAAGGGGGTGGCGGAGCGTGAGGCCAAGGCGGATCTGGCGATTTGGCCGCTGCGACTGGTTGCCACCGACGACGACCTGACGCAAGCCAGTGCATCGCTGGAGCGAAGCGTGAAGGCGGTGCGCGCCTTCCTGCGTGAGCAGGGGCTCGATACGACCGGCACCGAGATTTCCGTGCAGGAGTTCTCGGTGCAGGACCAGCGGACGATGGGCGGTTATCAGGCCAGCAGCCGCTACATCATCCGGCAAACACTCGTCGTGCGTTCCACGCACGTGGATCTGGTGCAGGCCGCGAGCCAGCGTGTTCCAGACCTGGTACGTAACGGCGTGGTGCTTTCGTCGGGTCAGGAATACGGTGGCGGTGGGCCGACCTTCGTGTTTACGGGCCTGAACGCGATCAAGCCGCCGATGATTGCCGAAGCGACCGCGCGCGCGCGCGAAGCAGCCGAGCAGTTTGCACGCGATTCGAAGAGCGAGCTCTCCGGGATCCGTCGCGCCAATCAAGGCACCTTCGAGATCCTGCCGCGCGACCAGGCGATGGGAATCTCCGAGGAAAGCCAGGTGACCAAGAAAATCCGCATTGTCAGCACCGTGGAGTACGGGCTGCGCGACTGACGGCGGCGCCAACGCCCGGGAGCATCAGGGCTTCCGGACCTTCGCGCCTGACGGGAGCGTGCGTACCTTTCGTTCGGCATCATCCGCGTCCGCGCACTCGAATTCGCGGTTCATCCCACTTGGTACCAGATGAGCATTCGCCAGTTACCGCCTATTCCGGCTGCGCAATTGCAGCAGGAATTCTCAACCGAGGAGTTCGTACTCCTTTACAAGCACAGTCCGCTTTGTGGGCTGTGCGATATCGCGATCGCCGAGGTCGAGCAGTTCGTCGCGGCCCATCCGGATGTCCCCGTGTGGATGGTCGACGTCATCTCACAGCGGCCCACGTCGCGGGGGATCGCCGAACTGCTGCAGGTAGAGCACGAGTCGCCGCAGGTGATCATGGTGCGAAACGGCATCGCGGTCTGGCATGGCTCGCATCGCCGTGTGACCAAGGTCCGACTTGAGGAAGCGATCGCCGCGCTACCGTGATGTCTTTCCCGAAGGTGCAATGCGCCGCTTGCGTTGACACGGCCTCGCTCTTCATGCCTCTTAGGTTCACTGTGCTGTCCAGCCAGTTGTCCCATCGCAGTTCCGACTGGTACGTCTCTTCGACGTACTCGCCAGCGGCCGCTGGGCCGCGTCCCTCCGATCCCCACCGATAATGCACGCCATTCCCCTCCTGCTCCGCCGTTGCGGCCCTGCGCGCGCCGCGATGGTCCTCCTCTCAGGTGCCATGCTCGCGCTGGTCGGCTGCGAATCCGATCCCTCGCAGCCGGATAGCGTGATCGCCAGCGTCGCGGTCACGCCGCGCCTCAGCAACCTCGTCGTGGGCGGCACGCAGCAGTTGGCGGCACAGGCGCTGGATGCTGCCGGGGCTCCCGTGAACGGCGCCGCTGTTGTCTGGACCTCCTCCGAACCGAGGGTCGCCACGGTCTCCGCCTCTGGCCTTGTTACGACCGTCGGGCCCGGTGCCACCGCCATTCAGGCCAGCAGCGAGAACGCGACGGGCTTCGCCTCCATAACCGTCACCGCACCCGTCGCCGCGGTCGTAGTCACCGGCAACTCCGGCGTCATACCGGTCGGTCAGACGTTACAGCTTTCCGCCGGGGCGCGTGATGCTTCGGGGAATCCCCTGTTCCTTCGCCCGGTGACATGGACCAGTTCCACGCCGACAGTCGCCACGGTGTCGAGCGGTGGGCTGGTGTCGGCGATCTCGGCCGGTTCGGCGACGATCACGGCGACTTCCGAAGGCCGTTCGGGAAGCACCACGATCACCGCCGCGGTTCTCGCCGCCCCCGTTGCCACGGTCACCGTCGCACCCGCGTCCGTCCAGCTCATTCTTGGCGCGACCCAGCAACTGACCGCGACGATGCGCGACGTGACGGGAACCGTCCTGCTTGATCGCGTGGTCACGTGGAATTCCTCGAACACCGCGCTCGCCACGGTCACCAGCGGCGGAATCGTGACCACCATTGCAGCGGGCGCTGTCACGATCACCGCCAACAGCGAGGGACGCAGTGGCTCGGCGGTACTGACCTCGCTGCCGGGGCTCGCGAACAACACGCCGGTAACCCTCGCCGCAGCAGTTAACGCGTCGCTTTTCTATTACGTGACTGTGCCGGCAGGCACGACGCGTCTTCTGATCACCACGACCGGCGGCACGGGAGACCCGGACCTCTACGTCTATCGTCCGGTGGCCACGCCAACTGCGCCCGGCACGGCGGTGTGTGCGTCCGAGTCTGACGGCCCAGCCGAAACGTGCACGATCAACGCGCCCACCGCGGGACTGTGGCTGGTTGAGCTGTTCGCGTTCGCCGCCTTTTCGGGCGTGCAGGTGCGCGCCGTGCTTACACCGTAGGCAATCGTGTTGTCGCAGGCATGGCGCGGGGGGTCGTCGTCACCGACGGTCCCCCGCGTGCTTTCTACCCACATTCACGCTTTCGGCCGCCGATGGCTCACGTGACCCTCGACAAATATCTCGCGCGGCTCGGCTACGGGACGCGACGAGAGGTGACGCAGTTGGTCGCGAAACGGCGGGTGACGCAGACCGACGGCCGTACGTTATCGACCGACGATCGCATCGGCCCCGCGTTGCACGACCAACTCCGGGTAGACGACGAGCCGCTCGACCCGCCGACAGGTTCGCTGCTCATCCTGCACAAGCCGGTCGGGGTGGTCTGTTCCGCCAAGGATGTCGCGCCCTTGGTCTATGATCTGCTCCCGTCGCGCTTTCTGCGGCGTACGCCCGTGATTGCTCCCATCGGCCGCCTCGACCGCGAGACGTCCGGGCTGTTGCTCCTGACGGATGACGGGGCGCTCAACCATCGGATCGCATCGCCGCGCACGCACGTGTCCAAGCGTTACGAGGTCTGGCTCGCCGAGCCCCTGCGCGGCGACGAACGCGCGCTGTTCGCCAGCGGCACGCTGTTGCTGGCACAGGAAGCCACGCCGCTGCGGCCGGCGGAGCTCGAGATCGTCGGGGAGCGGCACGTGCGCCTCACGATTCACGAAGGGCGGTACCATCAGGTGCGTCGCATGTTTGCGGCCGTCGGCAACCATGTGGTTGCGCTGCACCGCGCAGCCATCGGCGCACTGACGCTCGGCAACCTGCCAGTCGGCGCATGGCGCGTGCTGTCCGCTGCGGAGCGCGAAGCCGTCGCGTGATCTCGCGCTGCCGGAGCATGCGCGGCCGGAACTCGCGCTCCCGGAACACGCGCGGCCGACGCGCACGCGGTCAATCAGATTACAGGTGCTTTGTCGCAGACAACACCTTGAATCGCGGACCGTCGTGCAGCCTGCGCATCGCGCCGAAGATCTCCAGCAGCACGGGCTCGTACGGCAGTGTGCGATTGGCCACGAAGTACGCACGACCGCCGGGATCGAGCACGTCATACGCATCGCGCATGAACTGCATCGGCACGTTGAGCGCGGTGGTCTTGCCGACATGGAACGGCGGATTGCTCACCACCACATCGAAATGCTCGGCGTGAACGGCTGAGGCAATGTCACTGGCGAGTGCGCGCACTGCGGTGAGACCGGCGTGGTGCGCCGTGCGCGTCGCGGAACGCACCGCTTCGACATCCGCATCCACCATCGTCACGGTTCCACCGCGTGACAGCAGGCCGGCGATCGTTCCGAGCGCACCACTGCCGCAACCAAGATCGAGCACCGACTCACCCTCGCGGACCTCCATCTCGTTGGCGAGGACCGCGGTTGCTTCGTCCACATGCTCCCAGGAGAAGACGCCGGGACGCGAGTACAGCCTCAACTCCACGCCGCGCAGCGTCGCACGTATCGCGTGAAACGCGTCGTACGTCGTGCATGGCGACAACAGCTCCGACGGCGTCGGCATCAGTCCGTCACCCTTGACTGCGACCACCAATCGATAGCCGCTCTCGCTGGCCGGCACGGTCGCGCGTCCGAAGAGCGCTTCGAGCAACCGAGCCGCACTCTTTGCGCCCTCGTTGGTCGCGCCGGCGATTACGCACCGGCCGCCAACCCGCAGCAACTGCCACGCGTCGCGCAGCAGTTGGATCAGCGCCGACTTCTCGTGCGGAATGCGTATGACCACCAAGTCGGCCACACATGTGTGACCAAAGCCGTGACTGCCCTGCCCCAGCCAAAGCTCGGCATTGCGGACGTCGTTGGCTTCGAGGGTACGGCGCGCCGCATTGAAGGACACGACATTGCGATCGCTCATGCAGACACGCGACGCACCCTGGCCGGCCGCGACCGCACCATACAGACCGTTGCCGCAGTTGAGCACCGCGACCACATCGCCGGCGGCCGGATGTATGTGTTGCGCGAGCAGCAACGTTGCCGGATCGACCACGCCATGGGAGAACGCACCGGGCTTGGTCGCGTAGCGATAGCGCTGGCCGTTGAGCTGGATGGCTCCTGCCTGCCAATGATGGTACGCCACGGAGTTCGCCGATGCCGCAACCTCGCGCGGTGGCGTCTCGTGAACGAGGTTCCCGGCGCCGCGTCCGCTCCGGCGACTAGACTCGCGCAAGGTCTTGCAGCGCGCGCACGAGCGTGTCGAGTTCCGCCGTCGTGGTGAAGAGCTGCGGAGTCACCCGCACACCGCGCACGTTGGCCGAATCGATGGCCACGGTCCAGATGCGATACGTGGACAGCAGCGTGCTCGCGAGTTCGCCGGGGGTCATGCCTTCCACGCCGACATTGGCAATCGCGCCATTGCGCGCCGGATCCGCCGGCGTGTTGAGCCTGATGCGTGGCAAATCGCGAACTTTCGATGTCCAGTACTGCTGCAGAAAGCGCAGGCGTGCCTCCTTGCGCACGATGCCGATCGCCTCGTGTGCCTCGACCGCATACCGGATGGCCAGGTCGGTGTGCACCGGATGCGTGCCGGTGTGATTCAACTTGCGAATGTCATCGGCCGACAACGCCTCGTCGGCAAACATTGGCCAGAGCGTGGCGATGCGATCGCGCCGCACGTACAGCAGGCCGGTGCCGAGCGGGCAGCCGAGCCATTTGTGCAGACTCGCGCCGTAGTAGTCGCAGCCAAGCTCCGGAATGCGGAAGTCGAGCTGCGCGAACGCGTGCGCACCGTCCACCATCACCTGTACGTTGTGACGACGCGCCATCGCCGCGATCTTCTGCACCGGCAGCACCTGTCCGGTGATGTTGACCTGATGACAGACCATCAACAGGCGCGTCCCCGGCGTGATGGCGCGCTCGTACAACGAAACGATCTCGTCATCCGAGGCGGGGTGCAGCGGCAGCGAGACGACCGCGTTGACGATGCCGTAGCGTCTCGACTGCATGCGGAACATGTCCAGCATGGCGCCATAGTCCTGCTCGGCCATCACCGCGCCGTCTCCCGCCTTCCAGTCGAAGCCTGCCACGACCGTGTCGAGCGACTCGGTGGCATTGCGCGTGATGATCAACTCCTCCACCGAACATCCGGCCAGCGCGGCGACGCGACGGCGGGCGTCGAACTTGTCGTCGAACTGGCGCGTGCGCATGTAGTACGACGCCGCGACGTTGACCTGTCGCACCTGCGCAATGAACGACTCGAGCACCGGCTCGGACTGCATGGAGTAGTAGCCGTTTTCCAGATTGATGTAGTCCGGCGTGAGTCGATACGTGCGGCGCAGTGCCGCCCAGAACGCATCGTCCCGTGCGAGCGCTGCTGGCGGCGTCGTGGACAGGCGCGCGTGCCATGCGTCGTCAAACAAGAAATCGCCCCAGAGCATGCCAAGCGAGGCGCCGCCCGCCCATTTGAGAAATTCGCGCTTGTTCACGGCACACGCACCGAGACGAAGTTCCACGCGCGGTCCGATCCGAAGTGCATGGACGCGACGCGTCCACGTGCATCGCGTTCGAACCAGACCGACTCACCGCCGTTGGCAAACCCGTGGCGGCCGCCGTCGCGGTAGCGCGCCACCACGGTGTCGGCCACGCCGGCGCGCGGACTGATCGACAGTGCACCGGCACCGGCCGCGACGGTCACGACACGGACGTCGTACGTGACACCTATCTCGTCGTTGCGATAGCGACCGGCCAACGCGTCGAGTTCCCGCGCCGTCGCGACCCAGCGCGCTGTCCCCACACGCACGTACTCGAGCGAGTCTCCGTCGGACGTTGCCGCGCGCAGCGTTCGAACGACACCATCGGCGCCGGCCACCGGCCGGTAGCGTGCTGCGCCCGCCTGCAACGTCCCGTCGCGCAGCACCCGCACGACCGCTCCGCCCACGCGTCGCACGCGTGCGCCGACCGCCTCGAACTCGAGCAGTGTGTTGGTGCGGGTATCGCGGAAGATGCCGGTCAGTGTCGCTGCCGCCGGCGCCGTTGCACCGGTCGTATCGGGAGCGGCAGTGCGCGGCAGGTCGGGATAGAGACTATCCACGAGCGCGTGCACGTACGACGTGGCTGGCGCACCAGCGGCGTTGCACAGCACAGCGATGGACAAGTTGTCCTTTTCGGGATAACGGGCGAGAAAGGTGCTGTAGCCGGCCGTGGCGCCGGAGTGGCCGATCTCGCGCACGCCGCGATAGCTGCCCACTGTAAGACCGAGGGCATACTGAATGTCGCGCCCGCTGGTCAGCGTCATGCGCCGGGTGATCGCGTCCGCCCATGCTTCGCCCAATTCGCGGGTTGTCAGCGCCTCGTTCCAGCGGAGCCAGTCGGCGACCGTGGTGAGCAGTCCGCCCGCGGCAATTACGTTGTCATTCGGCATGTCGAGATGCCAGCCGTCGGCGCGCCGCGTGTAGGCTTGCGCCAATCCCGGCGTGACGCGTGTGTAGTCGTCGCGCCAGCTGGTGTGCGCCATGCCGAGTGGTTCGAAGATGCGCGCGGTGGTGAACGCCGCGAACGATTGACCGCTCACGCGTTCGACGATCGTTCGGAGCAGGAGAAAACCCGAGTTGGTATACGAATAGAAATCGCCGACCGGATAGTTGAGCGCGCGCTGTCGGGTGATCAGGTCGAACGCATCTGACTGCGTGTGCAGGCGTGTGCCGCGCGGCCACCCTTGCCACGCCACCAGGTTGCTCCACTCGCGCAATCCGCTCGTGTGCGTGAGCAGATGACGGATCGTCACCGTGCGCGGATATACGGGGAGCTCGGGGAGATACGTACGTGCGTCGTCGTCCAAACGCAGCTTGCCCTGCTGCATGAGCAAGAGCACGGCAGTCGCCGTGAACTGTTTGGCCACCGACCCGGACTCGAGGATCGTCGCTGGGGTGAGCGCGATGCCATGCGTGAGATCCGCCATGCCGTACGCCCGCGTGAGCACGGTGCGGCCGCCCTGCGACACCCCGACCGCGCATCCGGGCGTGTGCGTCGAGTTCCACGCGGCAAACACAGCATCGGCGGCGCGTGCGAGAGGCACTTCTTGCGCAGCCGCGGCGGAAGGGGCAATGCAGAGCGTTGGCAGAAGCAACGTGAGCGCGCGCCGGCACCCGCTCGTCGCGCGACTTCCAGCATGCGGACCATGGACTGCGTGCACCGACACCTCGCGCTCAGGGCTGTTTCGTCGCCACCGCTCGATGGCAACCGTCACGACGGCCGCTCGAGCGATCAGTTTCGTCGCTTGTGTGAAATAGCGTCAGTGGCGCGGGATGGGAATGTCCGGGCGTGAGGTCGGGGCGGTGGTTCCGACTACCGAGCCCAAGGCCACGAAGGCGCAGCAGACCTCATTGCGGCGCGCGAAAGAGATCGGCGTCCGGATCGCGCACACCGTCGATGTGGCCCGCAATCACCTCCGCCCCAATGACGCTGTAGGTGATGCCGTTGCCGCCGAACCCAGCGACGACGTGGCATCGGGGGCGGCCGGGCACCCGACCGAGAATTGGGAGCCCGGTCGGAGACTCGCCAAACGCCCCCGCCCAGCGGTGCGTCACCGTGCCCCGCACACCGGGGAGCAACGCGTGTACGTTCGACGCGATACGATGCGCTTTGCTGTCCAGCGCACGGCCATTCAGATGCCGCGACCCGGAGTCCTCATCTTCGCCACCGGCAATCAGTCGACCGTCGCCGATCGACCGGAGGTAGAGGTATGGATCGGAGGCTTCCCAGACCAGCGTGTGCGACAGCCATGAGGGAAGTGGGGCCCGGGACTTCATCGCGATCGCCCAGGTGCTTTTGACGCGATGTCCGGCGAGTGGCAGTTCCTTGAGCAGCTCATAGCCCGTGCAGAACACCGCATGTTGCGCGGCAATCACCGCACCGCCTGCCGTGCCAAGAGCGACGCCGCGGCGATCACTGTGCACGTGCGCAATGTCCACCGGCGAATGAATGCGTGCGCCGGCCGCCACGCAGCGACGCAGCAGTCCTGCCGTGAGCTGTGCCGGATTAGCCGCGGCCGAGCCCTCGCTGACGATGGCGCCGGTGCGATCGAGACCGAAACCCCGCGCGAGTGACGCGCGATCGAGGTAGCTCCCGGCGATACCGGCTCGCGCACGCGCCTCCGCTTCGCGCCGCAAGGCGCGAGACCCGTATGCGTTGCCCGCCAGATACACACTCTGCCGCGGCGCGAAACCGCAGCGAATGCACTCCGTTCGGACGATGCGCGTGAGCGCCTGCACGGCCTGGGCGGATCGTTGCCAGGCGCGCACCGCCTTTGCCCGGCCGATGCGATCGCTGAGCGCCGTGAGCGGGAGGTCAATCTCGAACTGCAGCAGCGCCGTGCTGGCCAACGTGCTGCCATGCACCGGCTCCCGTCGGTCCACGATCGTGACGTCGTGTCCACGATGCACGAGCGTATGCGCCATCAAGGCACCGCTGATGCCGGCGCCCACTACCAAAACGCCGGTTTGGATATCGCCTTCCAACGGAGTCGCGTGTACTGACGTGCCGTAGGCTTGTGCCCACACCGACTCCCCGCGACGGAGGAGCCGGTGTGTCGTTACGCGCCCCGGCACGTCAGGCAGCAGGTCGGTGCGCTTGTCCGCAGATACACGCGTGCGTTATGCACGCGTCACTTGAAGATGTCGAAGTTGCCGAGCAGCCACCAGAGGACCACGAACACCAGAATCGTGGTGAAGCATCCGCCGCCAAGCTTCTTGGCTCCCCATCCGGCGGCAAGGCCGCGCAACAGCTTACTCATGTCTCAACACTCCGAAACGGGTCAACCGCGATGATGAGCGTGGCGACGAGCGGTCGTTATGCCGTGGTGTGTGCAATATCAGAATCGGACCTTACCGGTGTCGCTGCTGGCATCGGTTCCCGTTCCGGTGATCACCGACTTGGCGATGGACAGGAGCGACGCGACCTTGCCGCCTGGCGTATCCCAATAGTCAGCTTCGTCGACGCGGACGCGGAGGATACGGATGCTGGGATCTTCGGGCCCCTCGAACCACGGACGCAACCAGACCGACCAGAACTCGCGGATTTTCTCCCGATCGTTCAGCACTTCGGCTCTCCCAGTCAGCGAGAGATAGCTCTCCTTCGCTCCGGAGGCGTACGCGACGTTGACCATCGGGTTTCTGGCAATCTCATCCGTCTTCAACGAGTCGGCGGAGGTGAGGAACCAGAGGGTGCCATCGAACGGCGCCTCCTGCGTCGCCATGGGGCGGCTGTGCGGACGCCCCTCATGGTCAATCGTGACCAGCATGGCCATCCGAATATCCTTCACCAACTCGGCCACGCGCTCTACCGCGTCTTCGCGGCTCAATCCGTCCTGCTGCACTGTCTGTTCCACTGGGCTCCCCCGATGCGTAACGAACGCGTTCCTCCGCGCAGGTGTCATGACGGTCCGCGAAGTGCGAGGCCGTGTACGCGGTGACGTTCGGATGTGCAAGTGGTGCGCCATGCCGGAGCGGAACGCGCAAAAGATTGCGCCGTATCACCGCTCTGCGGACCAGTCTGCAGATCGCGGGTCGACAAACGACACACGCCCCGCAGTGAAGCGCTGCGGGGCGTGTGCACCATGGACTGCTTGAACAACGGGTCGCAGCGGAGGTCCGCGACGTTGCCGGAGTGGGCCTTGTAGGAGTTGAACCTACGACCTCACGCTTATCAGGCGTGCGCTCTAACCACCTGAGCTAAAGGCCCAAGGGAGCGGCAAAGCCACTCCACCAGAGCCGAGTAATTAAACCCCGCCGCGCCGAAGCGTCAACGGCCTTTGTTCACTCGTAATCGTCGTCGCTGGCGTCGAGGTCCTCCCCGGAGTCCTCGTCCTCGTCAAGATCGTCGAGGTCGTCCTCGTCCTCGTCATCGTCGTCGTCGTCGTCATCGTCATCGTCGTCGAGCTCATCATCCTCGTCGTCGTCATCTTCGTCGACATCGTCATCGAAATCGACGTCATCCTCGTCGTCGAGCTCCCGGTCATCGAGGGCTTCGTCGTCAAAATCGTCATCACCTGCAAGGGAAAGGACCGCGGAGGCGGACCCATACGACGAGACGGCCGGCGACAGCGACATCTCTTCGAGCGCGTCCAGCGACGACGACCCGAACAGTTCCAACATGGGACGAATCTCCTGCGAGATGGTGTAGAAGTGGGGCTGCGCTGCAGCTCCGGGAATTTGCACACGCGAGCGGATGAACGTACTACGGAGAGACAAGACGGAGCAATTGCCTCAGACGTTCGCCGCACGCTTGGGGGAGTATCGACCGGGACCGCCGCTCGCGCAACTGCGCATGTCGCAACCGGTACCGAATCGCCGCCCGATAGTTCCTGATGATTCCTGCTACCTGCTACCTGCTAGTCGCGGTCCCGATCGCGCTTGGCTTCGCGATTGGTACGCTTCCGGTCGCTGGTTGCCAGCAGCCGCTTGCGGAGCCGGATGTTCTGCGGGGTGATCTCGATCAGCTCGTCGTCTTCGATGTATTCCAGCGCGACTTCGAGCGTGATCTCGCGCGGCGGTTCGAGCGTGATCATTTCGTCGGAGCTCTTGCTGCGCATGTTCGTCAGCTTCTTCTCCTTCGTCGGATTCACGTCCATATCGCCTGGACGGGAGTTCTCGCCCACGAGCATGCCCTCGTAGACAGAGTCACCCGGTGTCACGAACAGCGTCGAGCGATCCTGCAGGCTGAACAGTGCGAACGCGATGATCGTCCCCGACTCCATCGAGACGAGTACGCCGCGCGAACGTCCCGACAAACCGCCGGCCCACGGCCCGTACTCCAGAAACCGGTGATGCATGATGCCGGTGCCGCGCGTGTCGGTCATGAACTCGCTGCGATAGCCGAACAGACCGCGGGCGGGCACTTTGTACAACAGGCGCACCAGTCCCTGCCCCGGGTTCTTCATCTCGACCATTTCCGCCTTGCGCGGGCCAAGCTTCTCGATGACCGCGCCCAGATAATCCTCCGGGACATCGATGGCGAGTTCTTCGTACGGCTCGAGGCGTTCGCCGTTCTCGTCGCGCTTGGTGATGACGCGCGGACGCGAGACCTGAAACTCAAACCCCTCACGGCGCATCGTCTCCATGAGGATGGAGAGATGCAGTTCACCGCGGCCGGACACGCTCCACGCATCGGTGGTCTCGCCGTCAGACACCTTGAGCGCCACGTTGCGCTCAAGCTCCTTGTACAAACGGTCACGGATCTGGCGTGACGTGACGAACTTGCCTTCCTTGCCTGCGAACGGCGAGTTGTTCACGACGAAGTCGACGCTGATGGTCGGCTCTTCGACGCTGATGCCGTCGAGCGCTTCCTGATGTTCCGGATCGGTGAGTGTGGCGCCGATTTCGACATCCTCGAAGCCCGCGAGCAGCACGATTTCGCCGGCCGTCGCTTCCTGCACTTCGATGCGCTCGAGGCCCTCGATCGCAAACAGCTTGGACACGCGACCACGCTGCGGCGGCTTGTCGCTGTTGAAGGGCACGTGCGCAATGGAGTCGCCGACGTGCACGGTGCCCCGTCCGATGCAACCGATCGCCAGACGACCGAGATAGTTGGAATAGTCGATGGTGGAGACGAGCATCTGGAACGGCCCGTTCATCTCGGCCGGCGGCGGCGGCACGGTCGCGATGATGGTTTCGTACAACGGCACGAGATCGACCGGCGTGACGTCCATGTCCATCGTGGACGTGCCTTCCTTGGCACTCGCGTACACGACGGGCGCGTTCAGCTGCTCTTCCGTGGCTTCCAGCTCGATGAAGAGCGACAACACTTCGTCGTGCACGCGCAGCGGGTCGGCACCGGGGCGATCAATCTTGTTGATGACGATGATCGGTGTGCGTCCAAGTGCGAGCGCCTTGCGCAGTACGAAGCGCGTCTGCGGCATCGGACCGTCGAACGCGTCGACGACGAGCAACACGCCATCGACCATGCGCAGAATGCGCTCCACCTCGCCGCCGAAATCGGCGTGCCCCGGTGTGTCGATGATGTTGATCTTCGCGTCTTTCCAGCGAATGGACGTGTTCTTCGCGAGGATCGTGATCCCGCGCTCTTTTTCGAGCGGGTTCGAATCCATGACGCGTTCTTCCACGACCTGGTTGTCGCGGAAGGCGCCGGCCTGGCGCAGCATTTTGTCGACGAGGGTGGTTTTCCCGTGGTCGACGTGGGCGATGATGGCGATGTTGCGAATCTGCATAGCCTAAAAAGATAACCAGGGTGCCAACACCGCCAACTGCACGCGCAATTGCACCGCCAACTGCATTGCCGCGATGAGGCTTTCCGGAGAGGCTACCCCCTGTCCCGCAATGTCGAGCGCGGTGCCGTGGTCGGGCGATGTGCGGGGAAATGGCAGCCCCAGCGTGACGTTCACCGCCGAACCGAACGAGGCGACCTTGATCGCCGTCATGCCGACATCGTGATACGGGGCGACGACGGCGTCGAACTCCCCCCGCATGGCGCGCACGAATACGGTATCGGCGGGGAACGGCCCGGCGATTCCCGCCGCGCGCGCCGCCGGCGCCAGAATGCGGTCGTCCTCATCGCCAAAGCGCCCATGATCGCCCGCGTGCGGGTTCATGGCACAGAGCGCTATCCTCGGCTCGGCGATCCCAAACCCCCGCTGCAAGCCCAATCGGGTCGCCTGGGCGGCCTGCAGGATCGCCTCATGGGTGACGGCGGCGGGGACGTCGCGCAGCGGCAGGTGCGTAGTGGCCAGCACCACGCGCAGCCGGTCTGACGCGAGCATCATGGTCGTGGGGACGCCGGCGAGCGCGGCCAGCATTTCAGTGTGCCCGGGATAGTCGAACCCGCCGGCGTGGAGCGCGGACTTGTCGAGCGGGGCAGTGACGATCCCCTGCGCCTCGCCGGCCAGCGCCATGCGCGCCGCCCGCTCTACGGCGAGTCCGGCCAACCGACCGGCTCGCGCGGCGTCTGCGGCTGCGTTCCCAGTCGGACGCCAGACACCAATGATTTCGTCGGCCGGCATCTCCGTGCCGGATGGGCCAACCACGAGCCAGCGCGCCGCCAGCGCGCGAACACGCTCGTCGGCAAGCGCCTTGCGCACTATCTCCGGACCAATGCCGCGCGGGTCGCCCAGTGTGATCGCCAGTTGCATCAGGAGCTCCGGCGGACGACTGCCTGCGACGACCGTTGGACCGCGTTAAGGAACGATGGCGTTGACCTTCGCCGGATCGTATCGCACAAACACATACGTCTGCTTCTTCAACGTATCGATGAGACGGCGCATGCTCCGCTCTTCGGACAGCTGCGACCGGATCCGATCACGCATCTCGGCCAGCGTGTATTCGCCGGCCTCGTCGAGAAAGGTGACCTGCGCGACGACGAACTTGTCCTTCCCTGCCTGCACGTCGGCGATCGGGAAGGGATCGAGAATGTCCTTCAGCTTGGCGCCTTCGATGGCGTTGCGATAGGCCTCGGGAAGCTCACTGCGCGGAAACTCGGGGATGGTCTTCTCCTCACCGCCCGCATCGTCGTGGTTGCTGACCGACAGCGAGTCGAAGGACGCGCCGGCACGCCAAGCCTTGGCCACTTCCACTGCCCGCGCGCGCGCCTGCGATTCGTCGGCGGAATCGAGTGTCGGGCGGATGAGAATGTGGCGCGCCTTCACCTCGGCCGGCTGCACGCGGTCGACGCGGATGATGTGAAAGCCAAACGTCGTCTCGACGACCGGGCTGAGCATCCCCGGGTTGAGCGCAAACATGATGCGATCGAACTCCGGCACCATCTTGCCGCGACGATTCCAGCCGAGATCTCCACCCAAAGCGCCCGAGCCGGGATCCATCGATTCCTTTTTGGCAATCGACTCGAAATCTTCGGGATGCTTCTCAAGGTCTGCGCGAATGGAGTCGATCTTGGCTCGGGCGCGCGCACGCGACGCCTCCGAAGCGCGCGTCGCGATGACGATCTGCCGAAGACCAACGCGCGCCTCCTTCTTGGGCAGCTTGTCACGGTTGCCCTCGTACGCCTCGGTGACTTCCTTCTCGCTCACGTTCACGTTCGTGACCTTGCCGTCGCGGCGAAGCTTCTGCATGACATCACGCTGAAGATTGTCGCGCTTGATCAGATCGCCCTGCATGGTGCGCCACTCTTCCAGCGTACCGAAGCCGGCGTCCTTGAGCGCCGCCCGGAACTCCGCGTCGGTCTTGAACTGCGAACGGATCTTCTTCTCGTTGTCCTCGACGACACGATCCGCATCCGCCTGGTTCGTCTCGACCTTCTCGGCCTTGGCCTTCTGCACCAACAGTTCGGCTTCGACCAGCTGATCGAGCACGCCCTGCTCCAGCGCAATCTGCTCGGCCTGCGAGCTCACCTTGGCGCCCGCCGCGCGACGACGATTGACCTCGGCCAGCACTTCCGAGACGAGAATCACCTGATCGCCAACAATGGCCGCGACGCCGTCCACCGGGAGTCCCGTGGACGACTTGTCCGGGGCAGCGATGGTGGCGGCCGGCCGGTCACTGGTGGCGCCGGTGCTCTGAGCCTGCGCGACCGTCCATGCCGGCAGGACGGCCAGCGTGGCGCCGAAGGTCAGTGTGCGAGCGAGAGCAAGAAACATGAGTCGGGCCGGAAACGGGATGCGGAGGACCACCAGTGGGCGGCCCCCCGCAGATACCGCAGATGAACAGAAAGGTTACGGCTGGGGCGGCGTGGAATCCTTCTTGGGCGCGGGCGCCAGTCCCGGCGCCGCAGCACCCGGCTGCGGGTTCGTCTGCGCACGCACGCTGTCCGCAGTGGCGCGAACCGCCTTCGCGCGCTCCACCGCTTTGTCCAGCGCTGCATCGTTCACGCTGAAGTCGTACTTGGACTGTAAGGCGCGCGCGATCGGGTACGGCACTTCCACGAACTGCACTTCGCTCTTGATCAACTTGTCGAAGAAGGCCTCGATGCGGGCGGCCGCGATCTTTTCCTTGTCGCCACCAGCCGGCGTCTTGGCACTGTCCGCCAGCTTGGCCGGCTCGATCTGCAGCGCGGCCCACGTCTGCGACAGGGCGTTCTTGTAGTTCAGGTACAGATTCGACAGTTCGGCGGTGTCGATGACGGCCTTGGCGCTGTCCGCCTGACGGAGCACGAGTTCATTGCGCACGATCTGCTTGACGAACTTTGAAACAAGCGTGTCCGGCGCCTGAATGAGCTGCGGACGGATCTGCGACTGCGGCGGGTAGGCCGCCAGCCAATCGGCGAACTCGGACGCCGTCAACTCGCCGCCCGTGTACGTGGCCATCTTGTCACTGTTCTTGGCATAGCCGAGCGGGTCGCGCGCGATGGCCTTCGCCTTGATTTCCACGCCGCTCTCCAGCTTCACGGCATTTGCCTCTTCGACCTTGGCGAGATACGTGCTTTCGGCGATGGCGACGTTCCGCTGCTTGGCGATCGGCGCGAACTTTTCGGCGACGTCTCCGAACGGCGAACGGTAGATGACATGGAAGCCGAAGGACGTTTCGCACACCTGCGAAATCTCGCCCGGCTTGGTCTGCATCACGCACTTCTCGAACTCGGGCACCATCATCCCCTTGCCAAACAGGCCAAGGTCACCGCCGCGCTCGGCCGCCCCCGGCTCGTCGCTCTTGGCGGCCAGTTTGGCGAAGTTGGCTGGCGTCGCCTCGGCGCGGATGCCGTCGGCCTTTTTCCTGGCAACCGCCTTCTGCTCCGGCGTGGCGCCGGCATCGACCTTTACGAGGATGTGACGCGCGGCGAGTGCCTCACCGTTGTTGTAACGCGTCTCATCCGGGCCGGGCGAGACGGAGTCCCATCCCTTGGCGACGTTGTCGTAGAACTTCTTGACACGGATGTTGTCGATGTTCGACCACAGTGCGTAGTCCATCGTCTTCTTGTCGCTGAGCGAGTCGCCGTTGGCGGCGGCCAGTCCCACGAGCTGATAATTCATCCACAGTTCCGCGATGGACCGCGCAACGTCCTTCTCCAGCGGCGCCTGCGATCCGCCAAGGATATCGGCCAACCGCGTCACCGAGAGCTGCTGCTTGCCAGCACTGGCAGCCACGTCCGGACTGGAGGAGGCGCCACAAGCGATGGCAAAGGCAACGGCGGCAAACGCGGGCAAACGGTATGATTTCATCGAGTCGGACTCCGCTATCGGAGTGAAGGTGTGAAGGTGGTACCCGGAAGGCGGGAAAGTAGCTGCCTTCACATGGCGAGGGCACGCAACGCGCGCACCAATCCCTCGAGCATTTCTGCGCCGCCAAGCCGCGTCAGCTTGAGTGCCAGTGGCTGTGTGCGACGGACATCCACCTGGAACTGGACGCCGTGGAACGCCGCTGACAGCCCCTTTAGACGCGGAATTGCATCAGCCCTGAAACTAACACGGGCTTCCGATGCCCGCACAAGCACCCCCTCCACGCCGAGGGCGGCGCCGAGCACGCGCAACATGGCGCTGGCAAAGAGCGCCAACGCGGGCGGGGGGAGCGGTCCGAATCGATCCCGCACCTCCGCTTGCAACGCCTCGATGTCCGAGGCCGCACGCAACGCGGTGAGCCGGCGGTACACATCGAGCTTGGCTTCTTGGGACACCACGTAGTCGTCGGGCAGATAGGCCGGGTCGTCGAGCGAGACGTCGGACGGGATCCACGACTGCTGCCCGTCCCCCTTGCTCAGTTGCTGGACCGTCTCTTCCAGCAGGCGCAGATACAGATCGAAGCCAACGGCATGCACGAACCCCGACTGCTCGGGCCCAAGGAGATTGCCCGCGCCGCGCATCTCGAGATCCTTGAGGGCGACGCGATAGCCCGACCCCAGTTCGGTGTGATGTTCGAGCACCGCCAGGCGACGTTCCGCGTCGTCGTCGATGCGGTCGGGTACCAGCAGATAGCAGTACGCGCGCCGGTGCGAGCGCCCCACCCGACCTCTCAGCTGGTAGAGCTGGGCCAAGCCGAGATGGTCGGCCCGATTGACGAACATCGTGTTCGCGTTGGGCACGTCCAAACCGCTTTCCACGATCAGGGTGGAGACGAGAATATCGACTTCGCCTTCCACGAACTTGCGCATGACCGATTCGAGTTCGCGCTCTTTCATCTGGCCGTGCCCCACGGCGATGCGCGCCCGCGGCACCAGTCGTTGCAGGTGGTCGGCGATGGCGACGATGGTCTCGATGCGATTGTGCACGAAAAAGACCTGCCCGCCGCGATCGAGTTCGCGCGAGATCCCCTCCTCCAACAGCCCGTCGTCCCACGGTTCGACGAACGTGAGCACCGGCGAGCGGTCGCGCGGCGGCGTGGCCATGATCGTCAGGTCGCGCAGTCCGGCCAGCGACTGATGCAAGGTGCGCGGAATGGGTGTCGCGGTGAGCGTCAGCACGTCGGTCTGCAGCTTGAGTTGCTTGAGCCGCTCCTTGTGCTTCACGCCAAAGCGATGCTCCTCGTCGACGATGATCAGCCCCAGATCGCCGAACTGCACGTCGGCACTGAGCAGCCGGTGCGTACCGATCACGACATCGATCTGCTTTTTCTTGAGGGCTTCGACGACCACCGCCTGCTCCTTGGCGGTCTGAAAGCGGCTCATGACTTCGACGCGCACGGGGAAATCGGCGAACCGGTCGCCGAAGCTGCGCGCGTGTTGTTCGGCCAGAATGGTCGTGGGCACGAGCACTGCGACCTGTCGCCCGCTCTGCACCGCCTTGAAAGCGGCGCGAATGGCGATCTCCGTTTTGCCGTAGCCGACATCACCCACGAGCAGACGATCCATCGGACGTTCGCCTTCGAGGTCCGACTTGACGTCGGTGGTCGCCTTGCGCTGGTCGGGCGTGTCCTCAAACAGGAACGAACTTTCGAGCTGGCGCTGCCACGCGCCGTCGGCGGCGTGCGGCGGTCGTGTGGTGACCTTGCGACGCGCGTACAGTTCCAGCAGCTCCTGCGTCATCTCAAGGATGGCCATGCGCGTCTTTTCGCGCTGCTGCTTCCAGCGATTGCCACCAAGTTTGTGCAGACGCGGTGCGGGCGCATCGGCCGAGACATCGCTGGCACTGCGATAGCGCTCGATCTGATCGATGCGATAGAGCGGTACGTTGAGTCGATCGCCGCCTTCGTATTCGATAACGGCCGCCTCGATGGTGCTTTCGCGCACGAAGATGCGCTCGATGCCGCGATAGATGCCAATGCCGTGCTCAAGATGCACGACGTAGTCGCCCGGCTTGAGCGCACCGATGGTATCGAGCGCCGCGCCGGTGCCGTACTTGCGCGTGCGGCGCAGGCGACGGTCACGACGGAAGATCTCGTGATCGGTGAGCACACGGACGACGTTCGGAATGACAAAGCCGCCGCCCAGCACACCGATCGTCAGCGACGCGGCGACCGGTCCGTCCTCGCCGAGCAGTTCGTCGAGCCGCTCGGCCTGCCCGCTGTTGTCGCACAGGATGATCGTGTTCAGCCCATCGCGTTGCAGCTTGCGCAACACGCGCAGATCGCGGGAGATTGATTCGGGCGGACGGATCGGGAACGCGATGTCCGGCTCAGGGCCGGCGGGGGCCTGGTCGGCGGCGTTGGTGCTGACGGCGCGTTGCGGCGGGGCATTGAGCCGCACGGTGCCAAAGCGCGCCAGTCGCGAGGCCATGGCGGGCGGCGACTCGAACAGCGTTTCGCGCTGAATCCACTGCTCGCCGCGACGGCGCGCGAGTTCCATGTGGTGCGCCGCCTCGTCGAACGTGCGCACCAGCTCCGGCAGCACGGACGTGCCCGAGGGCATCACCACCAGCGTATCGGGTGCCCACAGCTCGGGAAGCGTGACGCGCTCGAGCGTGCCGTCATCGTCCTGCACGCGCCCGTCGACCGGGAGAATGAGGGCAAGCGCGGCGTCCCGCGTGCTGCGTTGCGTATTGAGATCGAAGTGCCGCAGCTCGATGATCTCGTCGCCCCAGAACTCGAGCCGCACCGGCTCGGCCATACCGAAGGAGTAGATGTCGAAGATGCCGCCGCGCACGGAGAACTGCGCCACGTCCTCGACCATCGGCACGCGCTCGAAGCCGATCGACTCGAGATGTGCCGTGAGCTCGGTCGGACGCCGCACGTCACCCTTGCGCAGTTCGACCCGCGCACCGGCCAACGCGCGCGGCAGTGGCGTCCGTTCGAGTACCGCGCGCGACGTCGTGAGCAGCAAACGCACCCCGCTGCGCAGCAGCTTCTCGAGCGTCTCCACCCGCTCGCCAGCCACCTCGGCGTGCGGTTCGACTTCACCGAAGCCTTCGCGCGGCGGGTACAGCGCGACCGGCACATCATCGACCAGCGATTCGAGATCGGCGAGCCAGCGTTCGGCGTCGGAGAGCTGATCGGTGACAACGACGACGAGTCGCTGGGGAAGAGCGCGCGCGAGCGCCGCGATGAGTACCGCGTCGCTGGACCCGGCAAGACCGCCGACGCGCAGGCGCTCGCCCGGACCGGGGACTGCGCGCATCACACGGGAAAACGCCGGCAGCGCCTCGAGTGCGTCGAGGAGGCGTGGAAGAGCCATCAGTACGTATACAAAGCGGGTGTCGGATCGTGTATCGGATCGTACGTCGAATCGTACGTCAGTTTTAAATCGCCGCGCGGCCGGCCAACGCGGCGGCCGCAGCAGGTTTGGAAGCACCGGTCCCGGTGGCGGAGGTCGGCGCGCCGCGCGAGAACCACGCCTCGAGCAGCAACGCAACCAACGCGATCGCGAGCAGGAGCGGCACCAGCGAACGACCGGCGGTTTGCCGGAAGATCCGCGTCCGCCAGTCGTCCGGCGACGCCGCGACGGACACGGATCGTCCGGCGACGCGCGAGAGGAATGCTGCATCCTGCGCCCCGCCCTGCGCCACGTCCGACTCCTCCGGCTCCGGATTCACCACCAAGGCCCCGACACGCGCGGCTTGTCGACGCAGCAGGTAGACCCCTGCCTCGTTCGGCACGGTGATGCGGGTACCCGTGAGGGAAACGAGTGAGCCGTCGGGACGTTCCAACGCGCTGACGCCTTCAAGACCGGCGAGAAACTGCCCCGGCCGGGCCGCTATGACCTGCCCGTCATCGCCCAACCGCCGGGAGAGCGATTCCAGCAGCCACGGTACGAAGCCTGCACGCAGCGGGAGATCGGTAGCGTCGGGATCGAGCGGCGACGCGATCAGGACATAGTTCGGACCAGCTACCGCCCACGGCGCGCCGCCGGCGGTTGCCAACGTGTCGGTACGCGCCGGCGGTCCCGCCCCGGGCGACCGCACCAGCGGATAACGCACGCGCACAGTCGCGCCATCCAGCGATTCCGACGCACCGGCGGCTGCACCGGCGGTGGGACGCACGTCGGCGGAACGCGCCAGCACCAATCCGCGTGCAATCGCGCCAAACCGCCAGGGAATGCCAAGGCGCGTGAGCGTGCGGTTGGCTTCGCCGACACGCACAGGATCGGTGGGCGCAGTCAGAAACACTGGACCGCGCACGTTGTCCGCATCGGCACCGGCCACAGTCACGACACCGGCGGATGCTTCGGCGCCGCGGCCAAGCCGCTGCTCCTCCACCAATGTCGACAGTGCCGCGAGCAGAAAGGTGCCTGCCTCGCCACGGGCGGCCACAGATGGAGGCGGTGCGACGCGCACCGCGAACCAGCGCGTGTCGTCGCCGCGCAGCTCATCGGCATCAAGTTCCACACTACCGCGCACCCAGCCGCTGCTGGCGCTCGACAGCTTCTGTGCACTGCGGGCCGGCGAGCCGAGTGTGCCGGCCGCGGAGGTGCCGCGCGCGACCGTGCGTCCGTCGAGGGTGATGCGCCACGGCGTGGCGTCGCTTGCGGCGAGTGCGAACTGCACGGCGCCAGCGGGTGTCCATCGCTGTGGCGTGGCTTCCGCAGCGAGCACCGCATGATTGCGAAGTTCGCCGCGCGTGCGCACCAGTGCGACGACCGGAACGTCACCGGCCGTAATCGAACTGTCGCTTGGAACGGCGGCGCCACTTTCGCCATCGGACGCGCCCACGCTGGCCAAGACGGCGGGCGAGGCGAACGCGTTGCGCTGCCCATCGCTGACGATGGCGACCACCGGCGCGCGGGGCGCCCCGCTGCGCGCAAGCGCGAGGGCGCGACGCGTCGCTGCCGACAGATCGCCGCGACCGCCCAACGGTTTGAGGTCGGACAAGGCTTGCCGCAATGTCTCGGGTGTTCCACCGCTCACGCGACCGTCCGCCGTGATGATCCACGCCCGATCGTCCGGAGACAGGGTGCCGATCAGCGACGAGGCATCGGCGCGCAGGTCATCGAGGGCGGCACGGCCGTCGCGCACGGCGCTGCTGCTGAGGGAATTGTCGACGACCACGGCCAGGGAGAGCGGCGCGTGGCCGAGCCCTGCAAGATTAGCCATCGGGCGTGCGGCCGCGAGCGCCAACGCGATGACGGCAAGCACGCGCAGGATGAGCAGCAAGCGATGGCGGAGCTTCAGTTCGCGACTATGCTCCTGCTCCATGCGCGTGAGGTAGCGCACCGCGGGAAAGTCCACGCGGCGGCTGACGCGGCGGCGCAGCAGGTGCACGGCCAGCGGCACACCGGCGAGGACGGCGAGGCCGAGAAAAAACGGGGCGAGAAAGGCCATCAGACCATCTGCCCGCGGCCGTTCACCCCGACCAGATGACGCAGGGCGCGGCCGTACGGTTCATCCGTCATGGAGAGGGCGTAGCGTGCACCGGCGCGGCCCAGCGCGGCGCGCCATTCGCCGAGGGCTTCGCGCACCGTGTCCTGATAGGACGAACGCACGTCGGCGGGCGCCGCGGGGACTTCGAGCCCCGATTCGACATCGCGATAGAGCGCTTCGCCGGCTTCCGGAAAATCGCGTTCGGCCGGATCCATGACGTGCAGCACCAGCACCTCGTGTCCGCGCGCGCGCAGGGTGCGTGCGGCGTCGGCGACCGGCTCCGGGTCCACCAGCAGGTCGGAGAGCAGAACCACAAATCCCGGTCGGCGCACCAGTCGGCCGGCGTGCAGCAACGCCGCGGCGACATCCGACGAATCACCGCCCCCCGTCTCGCTGAACGCGGCCACCAACCGGCGCCACTGCGCCCGCTGCGCGCGGGGCGGGACCACGCTGCGCGTGCCGCTGTCGAAACGCAGCAACCCCACGGCATCGCGCTGGCGGATGAGCAGCAACGATACCGCCGCGGCGAGTCGTTCGGCGTAAGCCAGCTTGGTCAGACGCGCCGGATCGCCGGTCCACTGCATGGAACGGCTGACATCCAGCACGATCATCGCGCGCGCATTGGTCTCTTCCTCGAACTGCTTGACAACCCACCGGTCGGCACGCGCGGCAATGCGCCAGTCGAGGTAGCGGAGGTCGTCCCCCGGCATGTACGGCCGATGCTCGGCGAATTCGACGCTGAAGCCTTTGCGCGGAGAGCGGTGCAGGCCGGTGATGAAGCCGTCCACGACCCAGCGCGCCACGAGCTCGAGATGGCCCAGGGCGGCAAGGACGGCAGGATCGAGTTGGTCGGCGCGCGAGGTGGCCATGCAGTCGAAAACGGGATGGGAGCGGAGATGAGCAAAGTACTGAGGCGCGTGCCGTTGTGCCCGATCGGCGTGAGGGATCGATTAAAGCTGGGAGCGGGTTCTCCCCTTTCCAGACGGCGATCCCGCTATCTTTCCCTGCTGTCGCCGGACCGACCTTTCAGCCCGCATTCCGTTGCAGCTCAGCCACATCCGCAATTTCTGCATCGTCGCCCATATCGATCACGGCAAGTCGACACTCGCCGACCGCCTGATCGAAAAGACGGGCACCCTGCAGAAGCGTGAAATGAAGTCTCAGGTGCTCGACACGCTCGATCTCGAGCGCGAACGCGGCATCACGATCAAGCTCAATGCGGTCCGCATGAGCTACAAAGCGGGCGATGGGCAGAACTACGAGCTTAACCTGATCGACACGCCGGGCCACGTCGACTTCACATACGAAGTGTCCCGTTCGCTCGCGGCCTGCGAAGGCGCGATTCTGGTCGTGGATGCATCGCAGGGCATTCAGGCCCAGACGTTGTCGAACCTGTTCCTGGCCATGGATGCGGGACTCGAGATCATTCCGGTCCTCAACAAGATCGACCTGCCGGGCGCGGAGCCGGAACGTCGTCGGCAGGAAGTGGTCGACCTGATCGGCTGCCGGCCGGAAGACGTGCTGCAGGTGAGTGGAAAAGAAGGCACGGGCGTGCCGGAGCTGCTGGAGGAGATCGTGCGGCGCGTGCCGCCCCCAGCTGGCGATTTGAGTGCCCCGCTGCGCGCGCTCATTTTCGATTCGTATTACGACAAGTATCGCGGCGCCATTCCCAGCATTCGCGTGGTCGACGGCGAGATGCGCAAAGGCACCAAGATCACGTTCGGCGCGTCGGACAACGTGTACGAAGTGGCCGAAGTGGGCTACCTGCAGCTGCGTCAGGTGCCCACCGAGGTGTTGCATGCCGGCGAAGTGGGCTACGTGCTCGCCGCCGTGCGCTCGGTGCGCGAGACGCGCGCCGGCGACACGATCTTCGATCAGGACAATCGCGCATCCGAAGCGCTGCCCGGCTATCAGGAAGTAAAGTCGTTCGTGTTCGCGGGCATCTATCCGACCGACACCACACAGTATGAAACGCTGCGTGATGCGCTCGAGAAAATGAAGCTGAACGACGCCTCGCTGCAGTACGAGCCGGAAACGTCCACGGCCCTCGGCTTCGGCTTCCGATGCGGATTCCTCGGGCTGCTGCACATGGAAATCGTGCAGGAGCGTCTCGAGCGCGAATACAACCTCGATCTCGTCACCACGGTGCCGAGCGTGGAGTACCACGTCTCGAAAACCGACGGCACCGAGATGTTGGTCGAGAACCCGGCGCTCATGCCGCCGGCCGTGGTGATCACGAAGGTCGAAGAGCCGTACGTGCGCGCGCGCATCATGTGCCCCACCGAGTACATCGGCCCCATCATGACGCTCGGCATGGAACGTCGCGGAGTGTACAAGAACATGCGCTATCTCGACACGGTGCGCGTGGAGTTGGACTGGGAGTTCCCGCTCGGCGAAATCATCCTCGACTTCTTCGACAAGATGAAGACGGTGAGCCGCGGGTACGCCTCGCTCGATTACGAAATGCTGGAATATCGCGAGAGCGATCTCGTGCGCCTCGACATGCTGATCAACGGCGACGCGATCGACGCGTTCTCGGTCATCGTGCACAAGGACAAGGCGTACGATTGGGGCCGCAAGGTGGCCGAGAAGCTCAAGGAACTGATTCCGCGCCAGCTCTTCGAAGTGATCATCCAGGCGACGATCGGCCAGAAGATCATCGCACGCGAGACCGTCAAGCCGCTGCGAAAGGACGTGCTGGCCAAGTGCTACGGCGGGGACATTTCGCGCAAGCGCAAGCTGCTCGAGAAGCAGAAGGAAGGAAAGAAGCGCATGAAGCAGGTCGGCTCCGTCGAGATACCGCAGGAAGCGTTTCTCGCGGTGCTGCAGGTGGATTGATGGCCCTCGCTGCTGCGACGGGCCCACACCAGCTAGTCGTGCAGACCAGCTTCCTCGGCGACACCGTGCTTACCACCCCGCTCATTGCGGAGCTCGCCAAGCGGGGTCCGGTGGACGTGGTCGTGACGCCCGCGTCGGCACCGCTGCTCGCGCGCAATCCCGATATTCACGAGCTCTTCGTTTACGACAAGCGCGCGGGCGATCTCGGGCAGCGTAATTTCCGGACGCTCGCGTCGCGGCTGCGCGAGGTGACCGCGCCGGATCGCGCCACCTCGCGCGCGTACCTCGCGCAGCGCTCGGTGCGGAGCGCGGCCCTGGCGACGGTTGCCGGCTTCGCGGACCGCGTCGGCTTCGAGGGATCGATGACGACAATGCTCTACACGCAGGTCGTGCCGTACCGCGAGGATGTGCATCACGCGCAGCGACTCTGGCGCCTGGCCTTCCCCGGACTCACGCCGCCGGAGCCGACCGCGGACACGCTGCGGCCGAAGCTCTTCCCCGGCGACGCGGAGCGCTCGGCGGTCGATGCGCTACTCGGCGCGGGAAGCGACGATCGTCCGATCATCGCACTCGCCCCCGGGAGCGTCTGGGCGACCAAGCGCTGGCCCTACTATGCGCAGCTCGCGAAGGAGCTCGGGCGTCGCTTCAGGATCGCGATCATAGGCGGCCCGGCGGACGGTTCGGAGGCCGCATCTATCGCGAATTTTTCCGGCGCGCAAGGGGTGGTTGACGGCACGGCCTCGTTGTCGTTGCTTGCCTCATCCGAATTAATCGGACGTGCAAAATTGCTCGTCACGAATGATTCGGCGCCGCAGCATCTGGCCTCGGCCATGGGCACGCCGACGATCACCATTTTTGGGCCGACGGTCGAAGATTTTGGCTTCGGTCCGCTGGCTCCGCACTCTATCTCCCTGGGACTCGACGCGCTTGCCTGCCGCCCCTGCCACCATCACGGTCCTCCCCGCTGTCCCCTCGGGCACTGGCGCTGCATGCGCGAGCTCGAAGTCGACGCGGTCGCGGCTGCGGTGGATGAGGTGCTCAATGCGACTTGACGGTGACGCGGGTGAGCTGTTCGCGCGACCGAAGGGGGAACACCCGTGAGCGAGCACTTCATAGTCGGCGTCGATCTCGGCGGCACGAACATCGTCGTCGGCGCGATGCCGGAGGACGGCAGCCGCCAGCTCGCCGTGCGCCAGGCGCCGACGCACGCCGAGGAGGGCGCGGAGGCGGTCGTCGATCGCATCGCGGCGATGGTTGGCGACGTCATCGCCGACGTCATGAAGAGCGAAAAGGCGCGCCAGGAGGACTTCCTCGGCGTCGGCGTCGGCGCGCCGGGACCGCTCGACCGCGAGCGCGGCATGGTCGTCGTCGCGCCAAATCTCGGCTGGCGCGACTTTCCGCTGCGCGATTCGATCTCGACGCGCGTCGGCCTCCCCGTCGCGCTCGACAACGACGCGAACTGTGCGACGATCGGTGAGTGGTGGAAGGGCGCGGCTCAGGGCGCGAAGAACGTCGTTGGCATCACGATCGGCACCGGCATCGGCGGCGGACTGATCATCAATGGCGTGCTCTATCACGGCTCCTCGGATGTCGCGGGCGAGATCGGGCACACGACCATCGACTCCACGGGGCGCTACTGCCGATGCGGGAACTACGGCTGCCTGGAGGCGTACGCGTCGGGCCCCGCGATCGCGCTGCGTGCGCGCGAGGCGCTCGAGCGCGACGAGGTGTCGTCGCTGCGACGGATGGTCGACGGACAGCTCGGCGAGCTCACCGCCGCAACGATCTATGCCGCCGCGAACGCCGGCGACTCGCTCGCGCTCGAAGTCGTGCGCGATACCGCCAGGTTCCTCGGCACCGGCATCGGGAATCTCCTCAACATTCTGAATCCCGACATCGTCGTCATTACCGGCGGCGTGACGCAGGCCGGGGAGCCGCTCTTCGAGCCGCTGCGCGCAGAAGTGAAGCGACGGGCCTTCCGCCCGGCCGTCGAGGCGTGCCGCATCGTCGTCGGCACGTTGGGCAGCAGCGCCGGCATGGTCGGAGCCGTCGCGACGTTCAAGCAGCAACGCCTCGGAGCCGTCTGAGATGATGCGGCGCAAACGACTCGGCGTCATCAGCACCTTCGTGTGGGACACGATTTACGGGCGCGATCCGCGTTCGGAGCCGGTAACCGAATGGGGCGGCTGCGCCTACGCGCTCAGCGCACT
>JBBQTA010000032.1:0-52950 GCA_038213465.1 Gemmatimonadales bacterium
CGTCGCATGCCGCGCGGTCGGTTGGCATACCAGCCGTCGTAGCGCGTGGTGACGTGGCCCTCGTCGGGGATGTGTGTGAGCACCCGGGCCAGGAACGCGAGCGGGTCCACGGTCTCGGTGCCCGCCGTTGGGCCCTGCGACTTGTCGGAACGATAGGTCACGGCCTTCGGCGTCCCGGTCGTACGCCGAGGGTGATGGCTTGATCATCAGGAAGCGCCGACCATCGGGCGACGCGTCGTATGTGCGATTTGGCGACGTCACGAGATACGTTCCGTCGAACATTTTCGACGGAACGCCCGCCTTCCACACGGTCCCGGCGTCGACGGCGACGCGCATCAGCGCTCCCGACGGATCCACGTAGAACAGCTCCTTGCCGCCTCGCGCCCACGCCGGTTTGCTGCCGCCGTCGCTCGCGGTTTGTCCTCCGCGATTTTCATCTTCGCGAGTCGTGCCTTGAAGCGCGGATCACGCTTGACGGCGGCAGTTGTGAACGTGTTGGACCCAATCATCCGGGTCGCGAGCGCGTTGCACGCGCGATCCAAGTCGCGCATCACGCCGTCCTTAGCGAGCTACACTTGTTATATAGACAGAAACAAGCGGCACAGCGACTGGCTAACGCTTGAGCGAGTGGTGAGGCAGCACCTGGAGACCGACCGAGCGTCGGCTACTTCTTTCCGAACGCGATGAGCAGGCCACCTGCGACGATTGCTCCTATTCCGGCCCAAAGCGGAACGTTGACCGTCTCCTTCTCCTTCACCGAGAGCTCGACCGGCCCGATCTTCACGGCGCTGGTGTCCTTCGTGTAGGAGAAGCCGCCAAAGGCGAGTGCCAGCGCGCCCCCGACGATGAGGATCAGACCGATAAGTTTTGTTGGGTTCACATGCGCTCCAGATGGTTGAGCCCAGAGTGTGGCACGGCGGCAGCGTGCCGCCTTGCGGCTTCTCGTGGCAGGTATGGATCAGCAAGGGTGGCGCAGCTCCTCCTGTTTCCATCGACTTGCAGAGATACTGTAGTCGCCGTGCGCGAAATTTGCTGAACACTGCGGAGACCGGAGACGGCTATTCGCGTGCTGCGTAACGAGGTTGTAGAAAAAGCCACAGCCCAAAATCGGAGCGAGGAACACGACAAAATCGAGCGCCAGAATTGCCCCAGGATCGACGATCGGCACGTGCCCCATCATCAAGCATCCCGCAACGCGTTGAAAATGCGACGGGATGAACGGGACCGGACATATTCTACAGCCGCAACGCCAGCTTCTGCTGCGAGCGGACCGCGTGATGCCGAGCGTCACACTGCTGGTGGGTCCGCTCGTCAGCAGCACGCATCGTTAGGCCCACGACACCGGTCGTTGCGTCGAAACGGCCCGTGGCGCTCGGTCGTCACGCACGTGGCCGACCAGTTCCTCGCCTGCGGCGTGCTGGAGCATGGCTTCGCCCGCATCCGCTGCGACACCTGCGCGCACGAGTATCTGCTGGCGTTCTCCTGCAAGTGTCGCTACTTCTGCCCGAGTTGCCACGCCAAACGCGTCGCGATCTGGACGCAGTGGCTGGACACCATCCTGCTCGCGCCGGTGCCGCACCGACAGGTGGTGCGCACCATCCCGAAGCGGCTGCGCGCCTACTGCCTATACCGGCGCCGCCTGCTCGGCGAGATCGCGCGGGTGGCCGCCCGCACCGTCACGGCCGCCATGCGCACGCTCACGGGCGAGCGCGACCTCGCCGTCGGTATCGTCGCCTGCCTCCAGACGCACGGCTCACGCGCCAACGGGCATCCGCACCGGCACCTCCTCGTGACCGACGGCGGCTTCCGGCCAGACGGGACATTCGTGTCGTGGCCGGTGCACGACACCGCGCGGCTGACGGAGGCGTTCCGCCGCGCCGTGCTCCGGCTCTTCGTCCGCCTCGAGCTCTTCGACGAGGACCAAGCCGCCGGCATGCGCACCTGGCCGCACTCGGGGTTCCCCGTGCACACGGCCGTCTGGGTGTCGGAGGACGACCGGGCCTTTGCCACCCGGCTCGCGCGCTCCTGCGCGCGGAATCCCGTCGCGCTGGAGCGGCTGACGTACGACCGGGCCGCCACGACGGTGCAGTATCGCTCTGACAAGTCGGAGGGGGCCGACGGCGGGCACCGAGACCGTGGACCCGCGCGAGTGGCTGGCCCGGGTGCAGGTCCACATCCCCGACAGGGGGCACGAGAGCTCACGGTGCTACGGCTGGTACGCCAACCGCCCCCGCGACATGCGCCGTCAGGCCGAGGCGGCCGAGCCGGCCGAGGCCGAGATGCCGCCGGCGATCGTCCCTGCGCCACGGCTGGCGCCGACCGAGGCCACCCGCCGCTGGGCGGCATTGCTCCAGGAGAGCTTCGAGGTCGACCCCCTCGCCTGCCCGACGCGCCACGGCGCAATGCGCATCGTCGCGTGCATCACGCAGCCGTCGGTCATCGACCAGATCCTTACTTACCTTCGCGCCCACGCCGCGACGGCCGCCCACGTGGACGCCGGAGTCCGCCCTCGACCCGGGGACTGTCCAGACCGGCCCCCCTCGACCTGCCGCGGCCCACCGGACGCGCTGACCCTCGCTCCGTCTCCCTGCCCACGTGCGCGGACGTTCGGCGGGCGCGTCCACCCCACCGGGGCGTCCGATCGGTCCCCGCGGGCGCTTGGGCCTGTAATCCGCCTCAATGTCCACGCGTTTCACTCCCATTTCTGTGATCAAGCCTTGTCGCCTTGCTTAGACAAGTCATATGGCCTAGATTAGCCTATATGAGAACAATTTCCCTTTCCGATGCCAAGAACGGCCTAAGCGCGTTGGTTCGGGAAATTCGGGGCGGCGCAACCATTATTATCACCGATCGCGGCGTGCCGGTCGCCCAGCTGATGCCGGTTGGCCGAGCGACGGGAATTCCTCCGGCGGCAATCGAGCTTGCGCAAAAGGGCCGACTGGTTTTGCCGATGGTCGAGCCAGCGACAGCGTGGCGAAACCTTCCTTCGGGCCATCTCACGGGCAACGCATCGGCGGTGGCAATGCTGCTGGCCGAACGCAACGATTCACGCTAACGCATGCGGTACTGGGACAGCTCAGCCATCTTGCCGCTGATTATCAGCGAATTACGAACTGCAGATATGCTCGCGCTGATCGATGTCGATGCTGCAATGGTTACCTGGTGGGGCACCCGGGTCGAATGCGTCTCGGCGCTCGCGCGCCTGGAGCGCGAGCAATCGATTGAGACGTCCGGCATGCGCGCCGCGCTCGCACGTCTCGACGCGTTGAGCCGCGAGTGGATTGAAGTTCCCGCCATCGACGATGTGAGAACGCAAGCCAGTCGGCTGCTACGCACCCATGCGCTTCGGGCGGCCGATGCGTTCCAGCTTGCGGCTGCCATCATCGCCTCCGATTTCGAACCATCGGCATTGGCGGTTGTATCGCTCGACGCCAGACTGTCCGCGGCTGCCGAACGCGAGGGGTTTCCGGTGGTGTAGTTGGGAAGTGTTTGATGCTCTGTGGACTCACACGTGTACGTCGCCTCGCTTTCGATGATCACGCACTCGGGCGCACTGATCACGGTGAAACCGACGAGGGACGTGGATACGGTCCTGAGGTAGGCCAACGACTCGTCACAATGCGATCGCACCGCGGCGGATCCTGCCAGTCGCTGGCCGCCGACCAGTGACCATGTCACGTCGTCGCTGAGGTACGGATACGCGACTGCGAACTCGTGATGCACGAACGCCGCAGCGGTTGGAAGATGCCGAGCGGCATGCCAACGGTAGATTCTGCCACTGCCTAACGAACCTTTCAGAGATGCTGCGCGGGCGTGACCCGACCCACGGTTCGGAGGTGCTCCAACGCCTCGCTGGGTGCCGATCGCAGATCCTGGACCGTCTGATGCAGTCGACGTCTCCAGAAGCCGCGAACCCGGACCGCTGGACGACCTATCCTGCATCGTCAACGCCGGCGTTCGGTTTCGAGTTGTCCGAAGGAGTCCACGCTCGCAGGCCACGGAACCGGCGGGGGGACGGATGGTGCCCACCCTGCTCGTCACCTCCAGGACCGCGTCAGGCTGCGGGCGCGAGCGGGCGGCCGGGCTGGCGCCACAGCGCGCGGCCGGTGAGAGCGAACCCCACTGCGCAGAACGCGAAGTGCGCGACAAGGAGGCCAGCATCCGCCGCGAGCAGCAGCGCCCCGCCCGTGGACGACCCCCACCGCTGGTAGCTCGTGACGCTCGTCGGGGCCATCCCGCCAAATACGGTGGCCACACCGATGTACCCGTGTGGCAGCCAGCAGAGTACCGACGCCGCCAGAAGCGTCCACCAGGCGACTGGTCGCTGAGCATCGCGCGCCAGCACGGCGAATGCCGCGAACAGCAGGCCGAAGGCGATCCACGTGAAGCCGAACGATACGGCCCATGCGGCGAGGTGCGTGCCGAACGGGTACCGCACGTTGGCGATGTACGGCCCCGGCGTGGGGGTCCAGAACCGCGCGACGAAGATCGCGCCCGCGAGGACGAGCGGCCAGCCGGCGTGGGCAAGCAGGCGCCACCCTAGCGGACAGGCGGCGTACGTCCGGCGAAGACGGAGGACCACCGCCCATACGATTGCGAGCGCGCACGACAGCACCACCGCGACCAGCCACATGGAAACCTCCTGCTATCGGGATCAGGACAGGTGCGTTCGCCTAACGCCAGGGTACGCGGTGGCCGTTCAGATACGACGCGGTGGCCGGGCGCTGAAATCGCTGTCCGGTGTCGATGGCGGCGGCCCTGCCGCCGCTACCCTGGCACGGCCATCCGTCTCCAACCGTCGTTCGACTCCCGCGCGCGAGCCCCTACCGTATCCCGGCCATCACGAGGTACCCACCACCCGCAACCGCAGCACCGGCGATCAGCCCGACCGACAGCCGCGAATGAACTACCTACATCGCGTGAACCCTCAGCCGATAGTGCAGGCCCGCGTCCATGACCACGAAGGCCGCCACGGCGTCGAGTGCGTCCGCCGCACGGGACACACGGCAAGGCGCTGGGCCATCGGTTGAATCTGCCGGCAGAACTGATCGCCCATCTCGACCATCAGGTCGAGGGTGCGGGCTGAGCCGACTCATGTCGCCTGCCGCGGATGCGTGCGGTCGAACCGGTCGACGCGGCTCGCGCTCCGGATGCTCGCGCGGTGCCACCGCAACGTCTAAACTTGGTATAAACAGCGGCGGAGGGTGCGATGGCGGAAGTGGAGCTGGACATCACGCAGTGGGGAAACAACCTTGGCGTTCGGTTGCCGGCCACCATCGCCCGTCGCGGCGATCAGCACGATGCTTTGGCTCCACGGCTGCTCACGAATGCGGCGGCGCGCCTCGTAGCCATTCAGTTTCTGTCCGCGCCGTCCCGACTGTCGTCCACGACCAAGATACGCAGTCACGACGTGGCGGATGTCTCCGCTGCACCGCCGGATGTGCGCGCTGTCGACCCCTCGATGACGACCGGCAGCCGTACAATGAACTCGCTTCCCTTATCCAGCCCCGCACTGCGCGCCTGAACGCTGCCGCCGTGCATCTCAACCAGCCTTTTCACGAGCGTCAGGCCGATGCCCAACCCGCCCTGCGACTTGAGCAGCGACCGATCCACCTGCGTGAACATCTCGAAAATGCGGGACAACTGGTCCGCGGCGATGCCAACGCCCGTGTCCTTCACCGTCACCACGACCTCGCTCCCTTCGCGCTCGACGGTCAGTTGGATGTGACCGCCCCGGTCGCCGTATTTGGCCGCGTTGTTCAACAGATTGAGGAACACTTGCGCCAGCCGAGTGACGTCGGCCTCGACCATGAGCGGTTGTGCAGGAAGCGTGACGGTGAGCTCCTGGCCCATCTGCTCGATCAGCGGGCGGCTGGATTCCAGTGCACTCTCCAGCACCGCCTGCAATAGGACTCGCTCCCTTCGGAGCTCCAGCGCATTGCGGCTAATCCGGCTCACTTCCATCAAATCATCGACCAGCCGCACCAGGTGCGCCGTCTGCCGCTCCATCATGACGCGGGTCCGTTCGACGGTCGCCGCTTCCCCGCCTGCCAGCTTCATCAGTTCCAGGCCATTGCGAATCGGGGCCAGCGGGTTGCGAAGCTCGTGCGCCAAGGTGGCCAGGAACTCGTCCTTGCGTCCGCTTGCCTCGGACAACTCGGCGGCGAGTTGACGCAACTGGTGCTCCGCTGCTTTCCTCTCGGTGACGTCCAGGTTCGTCCCCAGCACCCATTCGGCCTGGCCGTTCTCGTTCGTGCGCACCATTTCCGCGCAGTCGATGTCCCGGCATTCGCCGTCGTTGCGCCGCCGGATGCGAAACTGGCGCCGGCTCTGCCCGCGGCGGCGGACGGTGTCTTGCAGGATGCGCTCGTTCTCCGGCAACTCATCAGGCAGAACTGCCTCGCTCCAGTCGCTGTATTGGACGAAGCCATCCGGGGTCGGCATGACGCCATACAGGCGGAACATCTGCGCGTCCCAGCGGACCGAATTCGTGCCAACGTTCCATTCCCAGATGCCGACCTCCGACGCCTCCGTCGCCAGCCGAGTGCGCGTGTCGCTTTCGCGCAGCCGCGCCTCGTAACGGAGTCGCTCGGACAGATCGTAAAAGTGACACACCACGCCGGGTCGTCCGTCCGGCAGGATGATGCGCTCCACCTTCCAATCGTATGACTCGACGGCGGAGATGTCGGCCCGCTCTTCCATGGTGCTCGGCGCGTGGTACGGCTCGCCGCTTTCCAGCACGTGGCGAAAGATCGCAATGGCCTCGCTGGCAAAGGGCTCCCGCCAGATGATGCGGATGACTTCGACGAAATCCCGGCCGATGAGTGGATGGACGTTCTCGAACACCGCAGACGCACCGGCGCTTACCTGCACGAGCCGGAAGTCCGCGTCCACCGCATAGACTCCAAAGGGCGAGTACTCCACGAGGTGGCGGAAGCTGTCGTGCGCGGCGCGCAGGCGCGCCTCGGCCTGCTTGCGGTCAGTGATCTCCTCGACAATTCCGCCGAAACCGAGGATCTCACCCGCGCTGTCGCGTACCGGATACCAGCTTTCACTCCAGAAGCGCGTCACGCCGGGCGCGGCGTGCGTCTCGCCGGAGAACTCGTGCTGCAACACGGCCTCGCCCGTCGCCAGAATGCGGTCCGTCACGTCGCGGAGAGCTTCGGCAAGTGTGGGCACAATTTCTGACATATGCCGGCCCAGGTGTGCCTCGGAGGAAACGCCGTTTATCTCCGCGAGACGTTCATTGATGCGCACGAAGCGCAGATCCCGATCGAGAAAGCAAAAGCCGATGGGCGCGGTGTGGAGCAGGGTGTCGAGCAGGACGCTGACACGCTGAAGTTCCGCCGCAGTGCGCTGGCGCTCGGACATGTCGCGGAAGATGCCGACGTAGCCGGCTGGCGCGCCGGTCGCGGTTCGCAGGGCCGTGACTCTCGTTTCCACCGCGATCTCACGGCCATCGTGCGTGAGATGGTTGATCTCGCCCCGCCATTCGCCGTGCTCGCCGAGGGCAACCCACATTGCGGCTTCCGTCTCGGCGGGTGGCCACTGGCGGGTGAAAATCCCGCTGAGCAGGCGCCCGAGCGCGTCGTCGGCGGAGACCCGGTATTGTCGCTCGGCGGCGGCGTTCAGGTACCTCACACGCTCGTCGGCATCCACGGCGATCACCGCGTCGCTCACTTGCGCGAGGATCTCGCCGCGGAAGCGGTTCGATGCAGCGTCGAGCCCTTGCAGCGTAAAGATCTGCGGTCCGTCCGCAGTCTCGACCACGAGCGCCTCCACCTCGCCGCTGCGGATGGCGCGTAACGTTTCCTCCGCCTCGTCCAGCCGCGCGCGCAGCTCCGCATTCTCCGCGCGGAGCTGTTCGTCAGGCATGGTGGCGGGAGACATGGCGGTCATCGCCTATGGCGCGGAGGAAGGGTCTGAGTCTTTTGTCTCCCGCAGATCGAGCCCGAGCAGGATGCGGTCGGTCTGCGACATGTCGCCGATGAAGCGGCGCAGCGGCAACGGCAGCTTCTTGATCAAGGTCGGCGCGGCGATGATCTGCTCGCCCTCGGCCAGCATCGGGCGCTGGGAGATGTCCACGATCTCCAGCTCATAGCGCCCCTGCAGATGCTCCTCGCAGATCTTGCGGATGTTCACGATGGCCCGCGTGGAATGCCGCGTGGTGCCGGTGACGTAGAGTCGCAGGACGTAGCGGGCCGTGTCCGCAGCGGCGGCGGCGGCTTCGAACTCGTCTTTCTCCTCGGGGGGGGCGAAGTACTTTTCCATCACGCTCACTCCTTCACCGGTTGCACATCGAGGCCGACGAGCACGCGTTCGACGTTGGACAGATCGCCGATGATCTTTTTGATCGGCTCGGGCAGCCGCCGCACGAGCGTCGGCAGGGCGAGGATCTGGTCGCCCGCAGCGAGCTGCGGTGTCTTCAGCAGATCGATGACTTCGATACGATACTGTCCGGCGAGGTGCGTCTCGCATATACGCTTGAGATTGTCAAATGCGGCCAGTGATTTGGCGGTCTGGCCGGCGACGTAGAGCCGCAGCTCGTAGGTCTTGGTCTCGGTCGTCGTGGTCATCGTTTTGCCTTCTTTTGTTTGTTGCCCGCTGTGCTGCCGTCGCGCAGCTGCGCCATGTCCGCGCTGTGTTGCCGCGTCGTTGTTTCCTGCAACGACTCCCGCGCGATGGCGAATTTCACATCGGCTTCCTCGGCCTCGGCTTCAGCATGCAGCGCCGCGATCTGCGCCGCGATCGCCTTTCGCCGGCTGGCGAGCTGCCGCAGTTTGCGCTCGTCATCCTCACGACGCAGCTCGGCGGCGGAGCGTTCGTGCGCCGCCTGCGCCACGCGCGCGGAGCCCGTGAGCACGCGATCCGCGCCGATGTACACGTCCACGAGCCCGATCCCCCCGTCGCTGAGCACGAACTCGCGCACCTGGTTCGAGTGCGCCGTGCCGCGTGCTTTCAGCACGTGAAGCGTGCGGTTGCGCTCGCCGTTGAATTCCACGTTGCGCAGCATCAGCCATGCATCCATGAGCGACGACACGCCGACCTGCGAATCCTCCGCCGAATCCGTGGCGCTGCCGCCCGTGGTGAGGCTGGTGAAGAGCGTAGTGATCTGCTGCTGCTTGAGGAAATCAATGAGCCGCATGAGCGTGGGCTTCACGTATGCCTCGCTGCGCTCGAGCGCGAGATTGCTGATGGGATCGACCACGACCACCGCGGGGCGGAACGTCTGCACCGTGTTGTGCATCGCCACGAGATGTTGCTCCAGCCCCTGCAGCGTGGGGCGCGAGGCATGAATTTGCAGCAAGCCCTTTTTCACCCACGGCTCGAGGTCGAGGCCGATGGAGCGCATGTTGCGCACGATCTGCGCGCTCGACTCCTCGTAGGCAAACAACAGCGCGCGTTCACCGCGGCGGCAGGCGGCATCGGCGAATGTCGCGCCAATGCTGCTTTTGCCCGTACCCGGCTCACCTGACACAAGCACACTGCTGCCGCGGAACACGCCCTGGCCGCCGAGCATTTCGTCCAGCCGAGCGATGCCCGTGGAGAGGCGCTCGGCCGGCGCCGCGTGATCAAGCCGCAGTGACGTGATGGGCAGTACCGAGATCCCGCGCTCGCCGATGAGAAAGGGGTATTCGTTCGTACCGTGCGCCGAGCCGCGATACTTGAGCACGCGCAGCCGGCGCGTGGAAATCTGCTCCGTCACTCGGTGGTCGAGGGTAATGACGCAATCGGCGACGTACTCCTCGAGCCCATAGCGCGTGATTGCGTTCCCCTCGCCCTTCTCGCCGGTGATGATCGCCGTCATGCCGCGATCCTTGAGCCAGCGGAACAGCCGGCGCAGCTCCGCGCGGAGGATGGCGTGATTGGACAGCCCGGCGAAGAGCGCCTCCACGGTGTCGAGCACTACGCGTTTCGCCTCGATGGAATCGATGGCGTGCCCGAGCCGGATGAAGAGCCCCTCGAGGTCGTACTCTCCCGTCTCCTCGATCTCGCTGCGCTCGATGTGGACGTGATCGAGCACGATCTTTTTCTGCTGCACGAGTTGGTCGAGATCGAAGCCGAGCGAGCGGACATTGGCCGTCAGCTCCGCCGCATTTTCCTCGAACATCATGAACACCCCGGGCTCGTTAAACTCCACCGCCCCGCGGACGAGGAATTCCGTGGCCAGCATCGTCTTCCCGCACCCGGCGCTCCCGCACACGAGCGTCGGGCGCCCCGACGGCAGCCCGCCGCCGGTGATTTCATCCAGTCCGGTGATGCCAGTGGGAGACTTGGGGAGGGTGGGCGTCGCCGCGGGCGCGGGGCGTTTCGTTCGTTTCACAAGGGGTCGTCGCTCAAATGGGTCAAGACACTCGTCATCGGACATGAAGCGCCAGAGTTCGTGCGGACTGCTGCAGCGTCTGGTAGCGCGGCCTGCGGTGCGTCTACTACGGCATCAGCCGCGCCCACTGCGCGGAATCCGTATACTGCTGGAACGATACGATCCGGTCGCCGCTGAACCGGTAGACGTGGCAAAACGGCGCGTCGAGCCTGGTGTCACTGTGCTTCATCGTGCCGCCGTAGCGACCAAGCACGATGACGTCGTCGCCGCCGTCGACGAAACGATCGGGCACTGCCGTGAAGCCGTCGATCGCTGCCAGCAGCCGGCCGAACACGCCTTCGCCCACCGCTTGCGCGCCGACGTACGGATTGCGGTCAGCGAGCGGATTGCCCTCAGCTTCGTGCCAATGGATGTCGGGCGCCATGGCGCCGAAGAGCACCGACGGATCGTTCTTCGCGAAGGCGGCATAGGCCGCCTCGATGGTCTGTACATTCGACACGTCAGCTCCTGCGCAGGATTATGAATCGATCAGCGCGGGATACCTTACTGCCCATCTTCGCCTCCGGTAAGGGCATTCGGCGCGTGGCCCCTTCAAACAGCCGGATGCGACCCTACGACTCGTCAGGAGAATCGAGCATTCGTTCTCCGTGCAGCTCGTCGTCGCGGGTGACGCCCTTGCGGCCGCGCAATGCCGTGCCGATGGACGATTGCGCGAGCTCATCCACCGAACGCGGCTCCGGCTCATCGGCGCTCTGATCCGAATCAGCCCGCTGCTCCTCCGGGCTCGATGTCTTCGGGCTCGAGCCCACCCCGTCGTACGCTGCGCGGTCGAGACTGACGATACCGTCATGCTGGACCGGTTCGTCGATGAGGACGGCGTCGCTGACGAGCGCCGACGGGATATCGAGCGCGTCGATGCCACCCGCATCTTCGAGCGACGGATCCGAATACTCGTCGATAAGTAAACCCTCCTCATCGCGCATTTCGCCGTCTCCGCCGTCGTCGTTTCGTGCTGTGTTGGGATCCACGTTGCCTCCTGACTGTCGCGATGCAGCGGCGGCGAGAGTCGCGGACGCGCTGCGTATCGTCAACATCCCGCATGACTCGTGCCCAGCACGCGTTCAGGTCGACGCGTGTCATCAAGACCGATGTCCGACGCCCTTGTGTTGGCGACCGCTCCGTGTGGTACCGCACCCGCCAGGCTTCGCTCAAATCGCGTACTTCATCGAGCGTGGTGAAGACCCATCGCCGCGTCTACCAATCCACCCGTCGATGGATCGTCTCCCGCACCACACCCGCGCTGTCCGGCGGTGAGCGATAGATGTACGTCGTGCTGTCGAGCCGCACGATCGGCTCCGCGCCCGATACGCCGACCATCCACGGAGCGATCGACATGGTGCGCGGTGCGACGACAAACGTGCCGTCTTCGATGCGATAGGTGCCCCCGCTCGCCCAGAAGACGTTGCGGCCCTCCGAATCCCAGATCTTGGCTGTCTGGGCGGCGACCCGGGTGTCCGGAGGGAGAACGGCCAGCTGAGCCGGGGTCACGACCTTTCGATCCTTCTGCTGCCAGACGTACGTCCAGTGGGTTCCGGTCACGTGAAACCACATGGTCTGGTGTTTCCAGACCGAGTCGATCACCCCGGTCTTGAGGTTGTGGACCGCGACCACCTGCCAGTTGCCCTGGAGGTCTTCGGGGTTGATACCACGGGTTGCCGTGCGGGTGTTCCGTCTGACCCCATCCAGCCTGCGGTGGGTGAATTCGCGCACCACACCATTCCTGTCCGGGACGGCTCGGTACACGTAGGAGGTACTGTCCAGCCGGGTGACGGTCTCGACCCCGCCCAGCTGGACCTGGTACGGCTCGATCGAAAGCAGGTTGGTGTAGTGCATCCGATTGCCCTCGAGCCGGTACGACCCGCCGCTTCCCCAGAATCGGAGCTGGTGGTTGACGTCGTACATGGTCCGATACTTGTCGTCGTGGCGCGCGGCGGGCGAGAGCGCGGCGAGCTCCTGTGGCGTCGTCACCTTGCGACCGCTGTCCATCCAGACGTAGGTCCAATGGGTACGGGTGTACTGGGTCCAGATCGTGCGCCGCTTGAAGAGCGAATCCACCGCGCCCGTCGTGAGGTCCTTGACGGTCATGATCTGCCAGGTGCCCAGGAGGTCGCGCGGGTCGAGCGCACGCTGTGCCAGTGACGGTGCCGGGTTGCCGAGCGCGACGATGGCAAATAGCGTGGAGATCACGCGTGAATATTGGAGCATGGGAATGATCCTCAGCTGCGAGTAGCCGATGGCGCAGGTCACGCGGAGACGTTACGGCCTGATGCGCGACGTGTCGAGCACTTCGCCGCCGTTCACAGCTTCTCGCACGATCGAGTACCACGCGCAGTCGTCAATCCTGCATACCGTTCAGCATCGCACCCTACACCCACACTCATGTCACGAACGCTCCGTCGCTTCACCTGCGCCTCGCTCGCCGCCACGCTGGTCTGCGTCGTCACCGCCGCCACCGCGCGTGCGCAACAAACCTCCATGCAGGCGGGCGATCTCGCCGGGCTGCGGCTGCGCGGCATCGGGCCCGCCTCCATGTCCGGCCGCGTGGTGGACATGGATGTGCTGGAGTCCAATCCGTACACGATGTACGTGGCCGGTGCGACGGGTGGACTCTGGCGCACACGCGACAACGGCGTGACGTGGGAGTCGCTCTTCGACGCAGTGCCGGTGCACTCCATCGGCGATGTGGTCGTCAATCAAGCCAACCCGAACATCATCTGGGTGGGCACGGGTGAACGCGCCAGTCGCCAGAGTGTGGGGTGGGGCGACGGCGTCTACAAGTCCACCGATGCGGGTCGCACGTGGACGAACGTCGGACTGCGCGGCAGCAAGCATATCGGTCGCATCGTGCTGCACCCGACCGATGCCAACGTCGCATACGTAGCCGCACAGGGATCGGTATGGGGACCCGGCGGTGAGCGCGGTCTGTTCAAGACCACCGATGGCGGCGCCAACTGGACGCGTGCGTTATACGTGGATGAGGAAACGGGCGCCACCGATGTCGCGATCGATGGCACGAACCCGGACATCATGTACGCGGCCATGTACCAGCGGCGGCGCAGCGCATTCGGCTTCGACGGCGGCGGTCCGGGCAGCGGCTTGTACAAAAGCACCGATGCCGGCGCGACGTGGACCAAGCTCACCGGGAACGGCTTGCCGAGCGGCGAGTACGGACGCATCGGCATCTCCGTCTACCGCAAGAACTCGAGTGTGCTGGTGGTGAGCGTCGAGCAGGGTGCGCGCTACAACGCCTCCACGGCATACATTCAGCGCAAGGCGGGGCTCTATCGCAGCGATGACAAGGGCGGGACGTGGACGTTCCTGTCCGACTGGAATCCGCGTCCGATGTACGCCAGCCAGCCCACGATCGATCCGAACGACGACAAACGCATTTACATGCTCAACGCGTACTCGTTCAGCGACGATGGCGGGAAGACGTTCACTGCACCACGCACGACCACGCACGGCGACGATCGTTTCGTCTGGGTCGATCCGACGAACAGCCGCCATGTCATCAAGCTCGACGACGGAGGCATCGGCATCAGCTATGACCGCGGGGAGAAGTTCCTGTACGTCGCCTCGTTGCCGCTGTCGCAATGGTATCGCGTCGCACTCGACAACGCCGTTCCGTTCAACGTGTACGGTGGCTTGCAGGACAACGGCTGTTGGATGGGGCCGAGCGCGAGCTGGACCACCAGCGGCATTCTGAACGAGCACTGGTCACGGCTGTGCGGTGGTGACGGCTTCTCCGTGATCCCCGATCTCAAAATGCCCGGCACGGCGTACTCCACCTCGCAGTTTCTCGGGCTGCAGCGTAACGACACCAAGTCGTGGCAGGTGCAGGACATTCGCCCCGGCGACCCGCAGGGCCATATCGCCGGTCGCCGCAACTGGGACACGTGGGGCAAGCCCGAAGCATCGCAGGTGCTGGGCAACGCGATGCATCCGGCTAACTGGGATTCGCCGATCGTCCTCTCGCCGCACGATACCGGCACGCTCTACGTCGGCATGCAGCATCTCTTCCGGTCGCGTGACAAGGGAATCACCTGGACCGACATGGGCGACATGACCACCGGCGTCGATCGCTCCACTCTCGCGCTGATGGGACGCAAACCCAACGAGAACACGCTCTCCATCGACGATGGCGTGCCCTATTTCCCGGGCATCACCGCGCTCGCCGAGTCGCCGCGTCGCAAGGGGCTGTTGTATGTCGGCACGGATGACGGTCGCTTTCGTGTCTCGCGCGATGGTGGCGCGACGTGGGATGATCAGCAGACGCGCTTCCCGGGATTGCCCGCCGGCGCATGGTTCGCCGGTGTCGAACCGTCTCGGCATACCGATGGCACCGCGTATGTCACCGTGGACAATCATCGGAGTAACGATTTCGCGAACTACGTCTACATGACGACCGACTTCGGCACCACGTGGACATCGATCACTGGGGATCTGCCGGCGGAACGTGTCGCGCGCACGGTGCGTGAAGACCCGCGCAACCCGTCGCTGCTCTATCTGGCCACCGAGTTCGGCGTATTTCTGTCGCCGACGCGTGGGGCGCAGTGGTTGGCGTTGCGCAACAACATGCCGACCATGCCGTTCAACGACATTGCCATTCATCCGCGTGATAACGCGCTCGTGCTGGCCTCACACGCGCGTGGCGTCTGGATTCTCGATCAGCTCAACGCGTTGCAGGAGCTCACGCCCGCCGTGATGGCGAAAGCAGCGCATCTGTTCAGCATCCAGCCCGCGCACCAGATCCGCACCGCGAACCTGCGTCCGCATGCGGGCGACATGGTGTTTCGTGGCGAGAATCCGGCCAACGGCGCGTACGTGGACTACTGGCTCGGGCAGGCGGGAACGGCGGTGACGCTCACGGTGCGCGACGCGGCGGGCGCGGTCGTGCAGACGATGAAGGGGTCCACGGCCAAGGGCGTCAACCGCGTGGTGTGGAACCTTCGCCACGCCGATGTGCCGCTGCGCGGCGGTGGGGGCGAGGACGACGACGACGGGCCGCGCACGTCGTCGCCGGGGCCGCTGGTACTCCCCGGCGTGTACACCGTGGCGATCGAGGCTGGCGGCGCAGGCAATTCGCAGCGCGTCGTGGTGCGCGAAGATCCTCGCGTCACGGTCGCGATGGCGGACCGCCAGCAGTGGACGGCATTTCACCGTCAGGTGGCCGCCGTTGTGACCGACTTTGCACCGGTGGCCGAGCGCGCGCGGCGCGCGGCATCGACCGCGCAGAATGCCGACAACAAGCGTCAGGCGCAGGAGCTGATGGCGCGCCTCGGCTCGCTGTACAGCGCGACGGGGCGGTGGACCGGCCGCCCCACGGCCGATCAGCGCACGCAGTTGACGTACTACCGACAGATGGCCCGCACGCTGGGCGCAGTCTCGTTCTGAATCAAGCAAGGCGATCGGGTACGCATGCCAGTCTCGCCTCCGCAGCGTTGCGTGTGGCTGGCAGGTCGAAACAATTGCCGAGGTTGCCGCATCGTACCCTCCATGCCATGTCACCTGCTCCTTCTCGCCACGTTGCTCGTGCAGGAACTATCGGCCGAGCAATCGCGTCCATCGCGTCGTCGGATACCAACGGTCGCTGAACTTTCTTCCGCGTTCGCCACGCCCGAGACTCGTTCGTTCGTCGAGCGTGCGCGCGTCGAGCGCTTGCGCGTGGACTCCACACTCGACAGCTGCAAGGCCACGTCGTACGAACGAGTGACGGCAGGTGGCCGCCTCGCGGCAGCGGGCCGGGAGCGGATGCTCGGTCGGCGGGAAACGGTTGGCGACGTCACGTGGTCGCGTGCCGCCGGTGCGCACGTCACCCTGAGCGGACGCCGTCGACAGCGCAGCACGGGCTTCGCCTTGCCGAATCCCACCGGCGATCTCCTCGTCCCCATTCCGTGGTATCCGGGGATGGACGCCCTCTGGCTGCCATCGAGCAACGGCCCGACCGGCGCCGGTGGGCGTGCCGTTGAAGCCGACACCACCGACCTCGTCCATCCACTTTCGTTGGGCAGCGAGGCCTACTACACCTTTGCCCTCGGCGGCAGTGCGAGCATCACGACGCAGGATGGTCGTCGCATCACGTTGCGCGAACTGCGCACGCGACCGCGCACGCCGAGCTGGAAATTGTCGGTCGGGTCGTATTGGTTCGATACGGATCGCATGCAGTTGGTGCGCGCCGTCTACCGGCTGTCCGTACCGTACGATGTATGGACCGAAGTGGCCAACGCGGGCGAGAAGGGCCCGCCGTGGTACGTGAAAGCCATCGCGCAACCGCTCAAAGCCGAGTTGCAGGCGGTGACGCTCGAGTATGGGTTGCATGAAATGCGTTTCTGGTTGCCGCGCGTGCGGCGTGTCGATGGCACCGTGCGAGCCGGACCACTGGAAGCCACGGTGACGATTGAACAGGGCTTTCGCTATGAGAGTGTCAACGCGCTCGTCGCGATGCCCACGATCCCCGACGCCAACCTGGCGTTGCGCGCCGAGTACGATTCGCTCTACGGCCCGTGGCAGCAGTTGTGGCGTGATCGGCAAGCCTTGCGAACGGCGGCCGACAGCGCGCTCTGGAACCGGCGTCGGGCCGTTCTCGACAGTGCGTTCACGCTCTACGGCACACGGATGGACCGCCAGGCGGCAGCGGACTGTCGCCGTGACGGGGTGCGCTATCAGGCCGGCACACGTCTTGGCGATGCCGTCGTTACGCGTGTGGTGATTCCCTGCGACTCGGTGAAGTTGGCCAATGCGCCCGAACTGTCGGGTGGCCTGCTGGCCACACGCGCGGAGGTGTACGCCAGTACCACGGATGACGCCACGCGTGAGGCGCTGGCGCTCGACGTGCAGGCCCAGTTCGACCCGCAGCCACTCACCGCCCATACGGGGTTGGAGTATCTGCGCGACAATCGCGTCGAAGCGTTGTCTGTGGGCGGTGCGCTGCGACAGCAGTTGGGTGCCGGCTGGCGTTGGGAACTCAACGCACGCGGGTCGCTTGGGGATCAGCAGCTCAACGGCGAGTGGAGCGCCACGCGCTCCAACGGTGGTGGAGAATTCAGTGTGGCGGGCTATCGCCGTCTGGTGCAGGCCGATGACTACGGGGCGGCGTTCGGCCCGTTTGCGTCGTTGCAGAATCTGTTGAGCGCGCAGGACGAACAGTTCTACTCGCGGGCCGCTGGCGCCGAAGCGGTGTGGCGTCACGACGGGCGCGGCACGGGCGCCGTGCGGCGTGAGCTGCGGCTGTTTGCCGAGTGGCAGCAGGGCGTGCGGACACAAAGCACCGTCTCGTTGCCGTGGCTGTTCGACCGCTCTCGCACCTTCGATGAGCAAGTGATCGACACGCTGCCTTATCCGCGGGGGGCATCCTACGGCGTGCAGTGGCGTGTGTCGGCCGCGCGCGGCGTGGAGCAGGAAGGATGGCGGTTCGGCTCCGCGTCGCGCATCGAGGCGGCGACCGGCGCATGGGATTACGTGCGCGCCGCCACGGATCTGTCGCTGAATCGCGCGATCACGAGCACCGTCCGCGCCACGGCCACGGTGAGCGGAGGCACCAGTACAGGAACCCTCCCGCTGCATCGATGGTGGAACATCGGCGGGTGGCAGACGGTGCGTGGTCTCACGGCGGGCTCATTGCGTGGCGACGCATACTGGATGAGTCGCGGCGAGCTGACGTGGGCGCGCGCGGGGCGGCTACAGCCCGGCGTTTTCTGGGATGCGGGGTGGGCCGGCGATCGTCGCGACTTCGGCGCGCATCGTAACGTGCGAACCAGCGTGGGGGGTGGTGCCGCGCTATTTGGTCTTCCCATCCGCATCGATGCTGCGCGAGAGCTGGCGGCTGGCGCGCAGTGGCGCGTCGATCTCTACGCACCAATCCGTTTCTGATGCGTGCGATCTGACAGAGGGCCGTCCGCCATGTCGCCGCGCCTCCCGGGCATTCGCTGCACAGCGGATCAGCGGTTTCGGTGCCCGCGCTCGGGCAGCGGTCAACCGGCCTGTCCGTGTCGCTCCTCGATACGAATATCGCGTGCCCCGTGTGCGACCAGCAGATCACCGAGTAGCGATGCCTCGCGCTCGCTGCGCGTTGACACGGCGAGCACAATTGCGCCGGCCGCCTCGGCGGCACGCGCAAATCTCGGGTCCGGCCGTTGGCGACGGAAGTATCCGAATATCGCTCCGATCGAGGCGCCGCCAATGGTGGCCATATTGGGGCCGAGGAGTTGCACCGGTGCCATGCCGCCAGCACTCTCGATACCCGGCATCGCCACGAGCACCACGCCCACGAGCACGCCCACGATAAAGCCGATCAACCCGCCGATACCGGCGTAGCGAAACGTTTCGCGGCCAGGTCCGCGCGGGGAACGCCTCGCGCTGGAATAGAGTTTCGCCGACTCGCGCGACACGACCACCTCCACGAGGTCGCGGGGGGTGCCTGCGCTGTACAGCGCATCGAGCGCGCGCTCGATGGTATCGGGATCATCGAACAGCGCCGTCAGCGTGAGCGGCTCGCGCATCTGCTGACCGCTGGCCATTCCGACCGCGACTACCTCTCCGTGCGTAGCCGCGCGCTGCGACGGCGTCGTTGCAGGTTCCGTCACGATCCGCTCCGTGGTGGCGTCGGTGGCTCTGGAGAATTCGCAGGTTGTGGCGCACTCGCCGCCGGCGTCACGCGAAGCTCCTCGGCGGTCCACGCGGCGGCGCGGTCGGCATGCGCGTTTCGCTGCGCTGCCACCGCGTCGGCATCGACCGCCGGCGCCGCGTTGGGTGGCAACTGCCGGAGATACGTTGCGAGCGCGGCGATCTCCTCGTCCTTGAGAAGATCTTTCCACGCCGGCATGGCGCCGTTGTAGGTCGCGCCTGCTACTGTCACGGCTCCTTGCAATCCGTGCAACAGAATGCGGACGAGCGTCTCAGGTGCGCCGGTCACCCACTCCGAGCCCACGAGCGGGGGAAATGCACCCGGCAATCCCTTGCCGTCTGGCTGATGGCACGCCGTGCAGTTCTTCTGGTAGACGCGCCCGCCCGCCTCGATGGGATTGGACACGGCCGCGGCGGCCTGTGCATTCGCACTGGCCGTGATCCCGGGCTGGCGACCTGCAAACGCCACGTGTGTGGCGAGTCCGAACTCGCCGCCGAATCGGCCGAGATACCAACCACCCCAGAACAGCACGAGCGCGATTGCCGCAACGAAGAACCAGGGCGGTGATTCGCGTCCCTCGACAGGGTCGCTCGGCTCACGTCGCACGGCGCGGTGCAACCGTTCGACGTCGGGCTGCAGGTCGATTCCACCGCTCCCCCCCTCAGGCACAACGGGCGTGGTTGCACCGGGGCTTGCTGGCAGCGCGGCCGCTCGTGCGCCCGGGAGCGGATCACTCCCGGTCATGGCCACCGTCGTGGACGACGCCGCCGATCGCCATGCGGTCTCGCGCGCGCAGCGAGTCGGGCATCGGGTACTGCCGCTTGAGTGAGATGAGATAGTCGGCGAGCGCCAGCGCTTCCGGCCTGGCGACAATCGTCAGATTCCTGGGCGCGCGCGGCCCCGGAATGCGGACCACGTGGTCACCGCTCTGCACGTCCGCTGAACGTTTCTCTTCGAACATCCATGGGAACGCTGGCATGATCGACCACGGGCTGAGGGCACGCGGATCGTAGAGATGGATCAGGTGCCAATCCAGGTCGGGGAGCCGCTGGCCGACGTTGATCAGGTCTGGACCCGTCCGCATCGTGCCCAGCAGATGCGGTCGGTCGTATACGTAGTCCTCCGGCACTGTAGCGCGGCTGCCCCAGCCACGGTCGATGTCGGTTGTGAACGACGGATCGCGCACCTGCTGGGAATGGCAATACAGGCACCCGTTCGCGATGTACGACGCGCGTCCGCGAAGCTGTAGCGCGGTGTAGGGCTTGAGCTCGGGCGGCGCCTGTACGGTGCGGAGCATCGTGTGCGGCACGACGACGAGGACGCAGATCGCGCTGGCCATCACGGCGAAGGCACCGAGCGCGACAAGCGCCGACTGCGCCATCATGTCACGCTTGTGGCGAGGGGGCGCGGCGCTCATGGGCGATGCCGCTCGTGCGATGCTTGCGCGTGGTCGGCCGTCGCTTCCGCCGTGTACAGCACTGGCTGTGCGTCGTGGAATGGCGGACGGGTACGCCGTGCCAGGTCCGGCATGCGCAACATGATCCAGAAGTGATATGCGAACACCAGGTGCCCGATCGTGAGAATGATGCCGCCCAGCGAGCGCCCGTACAGCCCGGGCAGCGTACGCTCGACGGATACCTGAAACGGAAGTTGCGGATCGAGCAACGCGAGACCCTGGAGGACCCCGGCCCACGACAGCGACACCACGTAGATGGCAATCCCGCCCAACACGAGGTTGAAGTGCCAGCGAATGAGCTTCGCACTCGGCCACTCGTGCCCGACGAGCCGGGGCACCACGTAGTACATCGCGCCGAACGCGATGAACGTGACGAAGCCGTAGCCGCCTACATGCGAATGCGCGACCGTCCAGTGCGTGAAGTGCGTGAGGCGATTGACCTCGCGAAGCGCCGTAAACGATCCCTGCAGCGACACCGCCGTGTAGCAGAGCGCGCCGATTACGACGAAACGGAGCGTCGGACTGTATCGCAGCGCGCCGAATCGGCCGATGACCGTCATATGAAGGTTGATGCCTGTCGCAACAACGGGAATGAACATGAATACGCTGGCGACGATGGACGTCGTGATCATCCAGGTGGGCAGCGGGCCGCCCACGAGGTGGTGCATGCCGTTCAGCGAATAGAACATCGCGAGCGACCAGAAGCCGACCACGCTGAGCTGGTAGCTGTACACGGGGCGGCCAAGCACCTTGGGGATGAAGTAGTAGGCGGCGCCCAAGCTCATGGCCGTGAGCCAGAAGCCCAGGACGTTGTGCGCAAAGAACCAGTTGGCGGCGGCACTCTCGACACCGACGTATGTCGGCCACTTCCCGACGATATAGAGCATGGGAAACCAGATGAAAGCGCCGAGGATGTACCAGACGCTGACGTACAGGTGCGCCGTTTTCCGCGCGGCGACCGTCCGGAACAACGACAGGCCGATGAGGCCTCCGCCGACAACCAGAAACGGCCCCGCTGCATAGCGCGGTGCCTCGAGCCATTCCATGCCATCGTTGTAGCCCATCAACACGGCGATGATGCCGACCGCGACGCCAACGGTGAACAGCGCCGAGCCGATGATCGCAGTGCGGACGCCCTTCAACTCGGTATGCACCAGGCGAGGCATCAACCAGAGCGAGGTGCCGATGAGCGCCGCGGTTGCCCAGCCGTAGTTCACCGCATGGAGGTGCGCCGTGCGCACGCGCCCGAACGTCAGCCACGACTGGCGAGTTAAAAAGTCGGGCCAGTGCAGCTTCATGCTTGCGATATCGCCGAACACGGAGCCCACCAGCAGCCACACGATGGCGACACCGTAGAGGGTGAGCACCGCCCAACGGCTCGACGCGTCGGCGCGGATGCGTACGTCGAGGTCTTCTGGTGCCAAGCCACGCGATCGCGCTACGGCGTCGATCTCGCGGGGCTCGAGCCCTGACTCGCCGCGCGGGATGGTCGTCGGGGGCGCGCTCACAAAGCAGCCCCGTCGTTACCGGCACCGCCCCATTCCCCTGGCGTCGGCGCGAGAAGTGTTCCGTGGGCGAGCGCCCGTTCGCGACGTGCCACCTCCGATTCCCATGGGCGCGCCAGCTGCCAGTCGCGCTCGTCGAAGATTATTCGACTCTGGCCTTCGAGGTCGTGGAAGAACCCTCGGCGCCAGCCCCAAGCGAGCACAAGAGCCGGCACCAGCGTCATGCTGACGGTCGCAAAGAGAACGGCAAGAGACGTAGGAAGCAGACATTCCTCCGGGTCGACAAACGGACCGCTCGCGGGTTTACGAGACAGCGTGATGTGTGATGAAGCGGCAGCGCGAGACATGACGTGGAAATCGTATTCCCTACGTGCGGACACGCGCGAATATCATGCCACGCCCATAGACATGACTCCGCTTCACCTCGCTGCGACGCTCCGGGGTTGACCGGGGCGTTTACGCCCGTCGCCCGCTACCGTTCGAGCTTCGCGCCCGGGTCCACCGTCGGCCGGCGCGGTGCGTTCGCTGCGTACCACCCGGTGAGGTACATCCACTTCGCCATGCGCGTCAGTTTGGCGTAGTCGATGCGCTCGGGAATGTCGCCGGCGGTGTGATAGTCGTCGTGCAGATTGGTCGTGTACATCAGCGCGGGCACGCCCATGCGCGCGTAGGGCAGATGATCACTTCGGAAGTACCATCCTTCGGGGTGCGTCGGGCGATCCCACAGCGTGTCGAGCACGAAGCGACCGGTGGCGTCGTTGGCCTTGAGCGCCATCGCCACCAGCTCGGTAGAGTTGCGATGCGGCGGTTGTGTGCCAAGCAGCGTGGCGGTGTCCGGGTGGTTGCGTCCGATCATGTCGCCGTTGAGCACCGCGACGATCTGCGACAGCGGCACGACAGGATTGGCGGCGTGATAACGCGAACCCAGCAGGCCGCGCTCTTCCGATCCGTGATGCACGAAGAGCAACGACCGCTTCGGCCGCAGCGCCACGAACGCACGTGCCGCCGCAAACTCGGCGACACTCACCGAAGCGTTGTCATCGGCACCGGCCAGCACCGAATCGCCGGGCTCGAGCAGCCGCACGCCATTCGCATCCTGATGAGAGCTGTACAGCACGTACTCGTTACGCAGGACCGGGTCCGTGCCGCGCAGCGCGCCGATCACGTTCACCGACGGTGATTCAAAGCGCTCGACGCGGATCGAGAACGACGCATCGGCTCCCTGCTGCAGTCGCGCACCCATCGCCGCACGCACGACGATCACCGGTGTGGCGCCACTGCCTGCCGTCGGCAGCGGCGCGAGGCGGGTCGAGCCGTTGGCAGCACGCGGCACCGCGCGATCGACATCGTAATCGCCGCGTTCACGCTGCACGGCCAGTGAGCCGAAATCCGTGTCCAGCGTGGCATTGGCCACCAGCACGATCGCACTTGCACCGCGACGTGTGAGTCGCGCGGTGGTGGTCGCAATCGCCGCCGTCGCGTAGCGCGCCGAGGCGGGGTAGCTGTACGGGCGGATGGCGCCGGGGGCCGGCTCACGTATCTGCGTGGCGACGATGCGGCCACGTATGTCGATGGTGGTGTCGGCCGGGTCGGCAAGCCAGACCACGGCGCCGCCGGCTTCCAGCGGAAGCACCGACAGCGGAATCGCGTCGCTGAAGAGCGTCATGGATTGGCCGGCGATGGTCGCACGACTGGCCGGCACGGCGATACGCGTGCGCGTGATGTTGAACCACTGGAACCAGGTGCCTTCATCGCCGGCCGGCTCCAGCCCGAGCTTGCGGTACTGCTCCGCGACCCAGATCGACGCCCGCATCTCGTCAAGCGTCCCCCCCTCGCGTCCGCGCATGCCCGGCGCCGCCATCGCGAACAGATCGCGCTTCAGGTCACGCTCGCGAATCGAACCCATCGCGCGCGTGACCGCTGCCGGCAGTGGCGGAGCGGTGCGCTGCGCAACGAGCGTCAGCGGTGACGTGAGGACCGCAACCGACGCGGCAAGGGCAGGGATGAGGCGCATTGCGGGTAGTGGTTGAAAGGCTCATGACAGTGGGGGCTCAGCCCGTGTGCTGCCTGCGGGCGATCGGAAGCTCCCACAAGTCGAGTGCCTACACCAGTGTTGTACCAACCTGTTGTCCGCTGAAACGCCTGTTGCGCGCAACGACGACATCGCGGACTTCCTTGCCACGAGTCGCGATGCGGCGCGCGACATCCCCGCCGGTGCGTACTTGACGCCGCGGCGTTCCGGCGTGACGCTCCCGCGGCCCCACCCTCATCCTCACCCCGACAGGAGTCCTCATGGTCCGCGTCATCCCAGCGCGTCCGGCCCGGCAGCCCCGCGTTTGCGTGCGTCGGAGCACCAGCGCCGCGTGCTGCCTCGTCGCGGCGGCACTCTTTGCTCCGATCATGCACGCGCAGCCCCTTGCGGCCCGATCCGTCGCGAACAACGTCGCGACCGATCCCGACGTTCTCGCCGCCGAGCGCCTGTTCTCGGCCTGGATGGACGGTCAGATCACCTATCGCGGTCTGCCTGGCGTCGCCATCGGCGTGGTCAGCGACCAGCAGTTGGTGTGGGCAACGGGATTCGGGTTGGCCGACCTCAAGGCGAAGCTCCCGATGACGCCGCAGACGAAGTTCCGCATGGCGTCGCACAGCAAGTTGTTCACCGCGATTGCCATCATGCAGCTCCGTGAGGAGGGGAAGCTGCGGCTTGACGATCCGGTGGTGAAGTATCTGCCATGGTTCACCGCCAAGCCCGCTGGCGACGACGATGGCCCGATCACCATCGAGCAACTGCTCTCGCACAGTTCCGGATTGCAGCGCGAGGCAGGCGACCACTGGCGATCGTACGAATTCCCGTCCGAGGACGATATCCGCCGTTTGTATGCCGAGCGGCAAGCTGCGTTCGCGCCAGCGGTGCGATGGAAATACTCGAACCTGGCGTACGCGATCGCCGGTCTGGTGATCGAACAGGTGAGCGCCGAGCCGTTTGCAACGTACGTCGAACGACACATCTACCAGCCGCTGGGGATGATGTCGTCGAGCGTGGACAAGGTAGTGCCGGGGCTGGCCGTCCCGTACACACGCCGCATGCCCGACGGCACGCGCGACGTGATTCCGTTCGTGGACGCGCGTGGCATGGCGGCCGCGACGGGCATCACGTCGAACGTGGAAGACATGGCGCGGTTCGTTTCCGCCAACTTCCGCCGTGGCCCACGTGCGGGCGCGCAGATTGTCAGCAGCGGCTCGTGGCGCGAGCTGCACCGCGTACGCTCCGTCGAGGAGAACTGGACGACGGGGTCCGCGCTCGGCTTTGATGTGCAACGCGTCAATAACCGCACGTTTGTCGGGCACGGCGGTGGGTATCCGGGCAATACGACTTTCACCTCACTGCAGCTCGACGACAAAGTGGGTGTTATCGTGCTGACGAACACCAACGACTCGAACCCCGCCGAAATTGCGCGACAGCTCATGGCGACGGTTGGACAGGCGGTGGCGAAGGCCGCGCGTGGTACGCCGGTCGTCGTAGCGTGGGATCCATCGTGGGCGCGCTTTGCCGGTCTGTATCGCGGTGTCTGGGGCGACCAGCAGGTGGTGCTGCTCAACCAGAAGCTCCTGCTCATGACGCCGAATGCCGCTGCGGTCGATACGTCGGTGACGCTCGTGCCGCTCGGCGGCGGGCGCTTTCGCTACACCGCGTCAACGGGCGGCGGCGAGGCGGGCGAGGTGGTGCGCTTCGAGGAGGTCGCGGGGAAGCCAATGCGCATGTACATCGGCGACAACTGGATCGTCAAGCTGCGTGAACCGTGACTCTCCGCGCAACCTCGTCAGGCCGCGCCGATGGTGACGACCACGTACCACAACTATCTCCGATGGGACCACCGATGCTGAACACGATGTCGCTGACGCATCTGCAACGCCTTGAAGCCGAGAGCATTCACATCCTGCGCGAGGTGGTCGCCGAGGCCGAGAACCCCGTGATGCTGTATTCGATCGGCAAGGACAGCACGGTCATGCTGCATCTGGCGCGCAAGGCGTTCTTTCCTGCGCCGCCACCGTTTCCGCTGCTGCACATCGACTCGACCTGGGAGTTTCGCGACATGTACGCGCTGCGCGACCGCATTGCCGAGCGCTACGGCGTGCGGCTGATTGCGCACCACAGCCCGGAGGCCGTCGCGCGCGGCATCAACCCGTTCGACCACGGCTCGGCGGTGCACACCGACCTGTGGCGCACGCAGGGGCTCAAGCAGGCGCTCGACGAGGGCGGCTTCGACGCCGCGTTCGGTGGCGGCCGGCGTGACGAGGAAAAGAGCCGCGCGAAGGAACGCATCTTCAGCTTTCGCACCGCACAGCACCGGTGGGACCCGAAGAGCCAGCGCCCCGAGCTGTGGAACCTGTACAACGGCCGCAAGCACAAGGGCGAGTCGATCCGCATCTTCCCCATCTCCAATTGGACGGAGCTCGACATCTGGCAGTACATCTGGCTGGAGAACATCGAGGTCGTGCCGCTGTACCTGGCCGCGCCGCGCCCCGTGGTCGACCGCGATGGCCTGCTGATCATGGTCGACGACGAACGCATGCGACTGTTACCCGGCGAAGTGCCGCAGCAGCGCATGGTGCGCTTCCGTACACTGGGCTGCTATCCGCTCTCGGGTGCGGTGGAGTCCGAGGCCACGACGCTGCCGTTGGTGATTCAGGAAATGCTCCTGGCGCGCAATTCTGAGCGTCAGGGCCGGGTGATCGACAACGATCAGGCGGCGTCGATGGAGAAAAAGAAACAAGAGGGATATTTCTGATGGCGCACGTATCGGACCTCATCGCCACCGACATCCAGGCGTACCTCAAGCAGCACGAAACCAAAAGTCTGCTGCGCTTCATCACCTGCGGTTCGGTCGATGACGGCAAGAGCACGCTGATCGGACGGCTGCTGTACGAGAGCAAAATGCTCTTCGAGGATCAGCTGGCCGCGGTGGAAGCCGACAGCAAGAAATGGGGCACGCAAGGCGACCAGATCGACTTCGCCCTGCTGGTCGACGGTCTGGCCGCCGAGCGCGAGCAAGGTATCACGATCGACGTGGCCTATCGCTTCTTCAGCACCGACCGACGGAAGTTCATCGTCGCCGATACGCCGGGCCACGAGCAGTACACGCGCAACATGGTCACCGGCGCGTCCACCGCCGATCTCGCGGTCATCCTGATCGACGCGCGCAAGGGCGTGCTTACGCAGACGCGCCGACACAGCTACCTGGTGGGCCTGCTGGGCATCCGTCACGTCGTGCTGGCGATCAACAAGCTGGATCTGGTCGACTACTCGCAGGACGTGTTCGAGCGCATCGACGCCGAGTACCGCGCGTTTGCCACGGAGATCGGGCTGACCGACATCGTGACGATTCCGATCTCCGGTTTCGTCGGCGACAACATCGTCGAGCGGAGCGCGCGCACGCCCTGGTACGCCGGCCCCACGCTGATGGAGTTCCTCGAAAGCTGTGAACTCGACGAGACTCGCCTGCAGCGCGCGCCCCTGCGCCTGCCAGTGCAGTGGGTGAACCGGCCGAACCTCGATTTCCGCGGCTACTGCGGGCTGCTGGCCAGCGGCCGCATCGCGCCGGGCGACCGAATCCGCGCCTTGCCGTCGGGCCGCGAGAGCACGGTGGCACGGCTGGTCAGCCTGCACGGTGACGAGGCGCAGGCGGTGGCGGGGCAGTCGGTGATGGTGACACTGTCCGACGAGATCGACATCTCGCGCGGCGACGTCATCGTGGCCGCCGGCGCGCCGGCCGAGGTGGCCGACCAGTTCGAATGCACGCTGGTGTGGATGGGCGACGAACCGTTGCTGCCCGGCCGCCCGTACTGGATGAAAATCGGAAGCCGTACGGTGAACGCGAGTGTGAGCGAGTTGAAGTATCGCGTGGACGTCAACACGCTCGAGCATCTGGCGGCGCGCACGCTGGAGCTCAACGGCATCGGCGTATGCAACCTGTCCTTGTCGGCGCCAGTGGCGTTCGACGCCTACCGCGACAACCGCGGCACCGGTGGCTTCATTTTCATCGACCGGCTTTCCAACAGCACGGTTGGCGCGGGCATGCTGCACTTCGCGCTGCGCCGCGCGCACAACATTCAGCCGCAGGCGCTCGACGTCGATCGCGCCGCGCGGTCGGCGCTGATGGGCCACAAGCCGGCGGTGCTGTGGTTCACCGGCCTGTCGGGCGCGGGCAAGAGCACCATTGCCAACCGCGTGACGATGCGACTGCACGCGATGGGCCGCCACACCTATGTGTTGGACGGCGACAACGTGCGCCACGGGTTGAACCGCGACCTGGGCTTCACCGACGCCGACCGCGTGGAGAACATTCGCCGCGTCGCCGAGGTGGCTCGGCTCATGGCCGACGCCGGGCTGATCGTCGTCACGGCCTTCATCTCGCCGTTCCGCGCCGAGCGCGAAATGGCGCGCTCCCTGATGGGCGAGGGCGAGTTCATCGAGGTCTTCGTCGACACGCCGCTGGCCGTGGCCGAGCGACGCGACGTCAAGGGGCTGTATGCCAAAGCGCGGCGCGGCGACCTGCCGCACTTCACCGGCATCGATTCGCCGTACGAAGCACCCGATACGCCTGAACTGCGCATCGACACGACGGGGCTGTCGCCGGACGCCGCCGCGGACGCGGTGATCGAATTGCTCGCGCGGCGCGGTGTACTGGATACGAGTGCACCTGACGCGTGACGTGGACGGGCGATAGGAACCGGATTCCAGGTATTGTGGTGACCGTGTAAGGAATTGCTCGGTACGGTATCAAGACAGTGAAGTCGTTTGACAGGACCTCGCGGCGGACGCTAGCCACCGCACGATTGTGTTACGTGGTCATATGATTTCACTGACGCCAGCCAGAACGCATGTCGCAACCATTGCATTCTCAGACGGCCACCTTCCCCGTGCCCCGTGCGGCTGATGGAGCCGGGCACGCGGACGGGTTCCAGCGTGAATCGCGCCTGTTGGCCTCGCTCGATGAAGCCGGTGAGGGTCGCGTGCATCCGCGGATCCTGCAGCGGGAATTGGAAGCGACCGGACTGCGCATGGCAGACAGACGCCTCGCCGATGTGTTTGGCGGGATCGACGCGCACCCTGAGGAGTCGCTCGATCTGGCCGGCTTCACGCGCGTCATTTCGCCGGCGAGCCTGCTCGTCGAGCGCGCGCTGCAGGGCACCCTCGCCATCGCCGATTTTCACGATTTCAGCACCCGTGTGCACGGCGTGTTCCAGCAGGTACTTGAGAACCGGGACGGCGACCAGGCGCGCTACATTCCGCCACTCGCCGAAGTCAACCCGGAGTACTTGGGCATGGCGATCGTTACCGTCGATGGACAGCAACTCGAGATCGGCGAAGCGCAGGTGGACTTCTCGATCCAGTCCACCTGCAAGCCGTTCAACTACTGTATCGCGCTTGAGGATGTTGGTGAGGACGTGGTGCATCGGCATATCGGCCGAGAGCCGAGCGGTCAACGGTTCAATGCGTACGTGCTCGAGGACGACGCCCGCCCGCACAATCCGATGATTAACGCGGGCGCCATCATGTGCTGCTCGCTCGTCAAACGCGAACTGCCGTTGCACCGGCGCTTCGAGCACGTGCGCGAGGTGTGGTCGCGCATGACCGGCGGCCGGCGACCACGCTTCAACGCCTTCATGACGCAGGAGGAGACGCGCACCGGCGACCGCATCGCGCACTCGCGTACATGATGAAGAACGAGGGCGCCTTTCCCGATGGGCACGATGCCGAAGATCATCAGGTACGTGCGGCGCTGGATTTGTACTTCCGCACCTGTTCGCTGGAGATGAACTGCCTCGAAATGGCGACGGCCGTCGCGACGCTGGCCAACGGCGGCGTGTGCCCGCTGACGCTCGAGCGCGTGCAATCGCCGCGCACGGTACGCAACGCGCTTTCCCTGATGCATTCGTGCGGGATGTACGACTACAGTGGCGAGTTCGCGTTTTCCATTGGCGTACCGGCCAAGAGCGGTGTCGGTGGTGCCGTGTTGCTGGTGGTGCCGGGGATCATGGGCATCTGCATCTGGTCGCCGCGTCTCGACCGGGTCGGCAACAGCGTGCGCGGCGTGGAGATGGCGCGCCGACTCTCATCGATCTACACATTGCACATGTACGACGCACATGTACGACAGCCTGGCGCACGACAGCGATCGTGCCGATCCGCGCGTTCCGGTCTTGCGCCGCCTCGCTCGGCGGGTGAGTCAGTCGCTCTCGGCCGCGAGCACCGGCGACGCCCGCACGGTGCGGCGCATGATCGACCAGGGAGCGGACCTCGAGCAGGGCGACTACGACCAGCGGACGCCGTTGCACCTGGCGGCCGCCGAAGGGCATGCAGACGTCGTGCAGTTGCTGCTCGATGCCGGCGTGAGTCCGAACGTGCCGGACCGGTGGGGTGGCACGCCCCTGGATGACGCGCTGGACGGCGAACGCCGCCGCGCTATGACTCACACAACTGCCGCAGATGACCGTGACCGCCATCAACCTCGAAGCGAAACTCGCGACCTTCACCGAACACTACAGGCCGCGGACGGTCGGAGAGTTCAATGGACACGACCTCATGGTCGTGAAGGTCAAGGGCCCATTCATCTGGCACCAGCACGATGACACCGACGACTTCTTCCTCGTACTGAAGGGCAGGCTCACCATCCTGATGCGCGATGGGGAGGTGCAGCTCGGGCCCGGCGAAATCTTCGTCGTGCCGAAGGGGGTCGAGCACTGCCCCACCGCCGCCGAGGAGACTCACATTCTGCTCATCGAGCCAACGGGGACGCCGAACACCGGGAATGCCGCGACGGCGGTGGCCCGGATGGTGATCCAGCCGGCAAAGTGAGTCATGTTCACGCTCGCCGTGGATCGGCGAGGCGGAGGATGAGCCGATTTCACGGCGTTCCGTGTGTTCTTCAGGTGTCGACGCGCGGGTCGCGCCATCGGACAATCTCGCCCTCAAGCCCGGAAGGCGCATGACCTGGAAAACCCGTACCCTTGGTGTACTCGCTGCAGGGCTGACCGTCGCGGCTGCCCATCCTGCGGCTGCACAGCTCACGCAGGTCCGCGTTCGGGTCACGAACACGGCGCCCGCGAACGGGACGGCACTCACGCCGGTCTGGATTGGTATTCATGACGGTTCGTTCCGCACCTTTACGCCGGGAATGCCGAGCTCGTCGGCGCTTGAAAGCCTCGCGGAGGACGGTCCCACTGGACCGATCAGCACCCTGTTCAACAACGGTGGGTTCTCGACGCAGGCGACCTTGGGTGGTGCACCGATTCTCCCGGGTCAGAGCTACGAGCACACCTTCCTCCTTGATCGTACCAATCCGATGCATCGTTACCTGAATTACGCCAGCATGGTGCTGCCAAGCAACGACGCATTCATCGGCAACGCCAACCCGCTGGCCTTCGCTCTGCGCGACAGCAATGGTCAGTTCCGATCGTTCGCGTTCGACGTGCTGGGCCGCAATGTCTGGGACGCCGGAACGGAGGTAAACGACGAACTTGCGAACAGCACCGCCTTCTTCGGACAGTCCATGCCAAACACGGGCACAACAGAGAACGGTGTGGTGACCTTGCACCCCGGTTTCGTTCCAGGTGGTCGCATTCTTTCCTCGACGCAGTTTGCGAACGCCGATTTTACGCGCAGCGGGTATCAAGTGGCTCGATTCGAGATCGCGGTCGTTCCGGAGCCGAGCACTTATCTGCTGATGGGTACGGGGCTGTTGGGTCTCGGGATGGTCGCCGCGCGGCGGAATCGCGCTCGCGGCGCGCGCACGACATTGGGCTGACCGCGTATGTTGGGCTGCCTGCTCACCTCGCTCGTCGCCGTGGCCACGTGGTCGCCGGGCGATCTGCTTGATCTGCGGTCGGTGCCGTTGGGAGCAGGGCTTCCCGCGGGCTGGACCGTGCGTCCGGTCCGCGGATCGCTTGCGCCCGCGGCGGCGATTCGCGACTCGAGTGGCGAGCGTTTTCTCCGGCTCGAGGGCCACGGAACGGCCGCATGGTTTGTTCGGTCACTCACGGCTGCGGAGAGTCCGACGGGCGGTGGATTGACGTGGCGATGGCGGGTGCCGACCGCGCCCACCGGTGCGGATCTGCGGTATCGAGATCGGGATGACGCCGCACTCCGCGTGTTCGTGGTCTTCGACCGGCGCGGTACGTTCTCCAGAGTGCCACGCACCATTTTCTACACGGTGACGGAGCCTTCCCTGTCGGGATATCTTGCACGCAGCCGACAGTCGGGCGATCTCCTGATTGTTGGCGTCACCGCGTCCGAGGCTGGAACGCGCTGGAACCGGACCACGCGGGATCCGCTCGCCGACTACCGCGCGTTTTGGCACGCGGAGCCGCCGAGGATTCTTGCCGTGGGCATCATGCAGGATGCCGAACAGACGCAGAGCACCGTCGTCGCCGATGTGGCCTCACTAACCTGGACTGATCCCGATGACTCACCGTGAACGTGCTGCAGGACTGATGGCCGGGCTGGCATTGATTGGCGTGTTGGGATGCGACGGCAGCGCCACGCCACCGACGGCTCCCGATGCCGTGACCGTGCAGCCCGGTGCTCCCGCCGGGCCAGGTACGGGCGCCTCTGGCCGCTTCGTGCGCACCGGCTACGCCGTGACCGGATCGGCGACGCTGGTCATTCGGAACGATACGGCACAGCTCGAATTTTCCGCGGACTTCAATATCGCCTCAACGCCCGGTCCGTTCGTGTATCTGAACACCACCAGCAACGCCAATCAGGGCGCTCCGCTACGCGTTGGAGCGCTGCGCGCAAGAACCGGCGCGCAGCGTTACACCTTTCTGGTGCCGCCGGGCACTCGTTACACGAAAGTGCTGATCTGGTGCGATCCGTTCAATGTGGGGATGGCCGAAGCGACACTGCCTCCTTGACCGTTGCGTACATTTCGATGCGTGCACGACGACCGATCGCGCCAGGGTTCGGTGGCGCATGCGGGGGCGCCGGGCGGCCGCCGCGTGCGTCGTGGCCACCGTCTCCCCACCAAAGTGCGTCGGGGCGCGTGCTCGGCAGTTCACGCTTCGACGTATCTCGCATTGGAAGGGATGACGAACGCCTCTTTGAACGATGACGAACCGATCACGGGCCTCTTGCATCGCTGGTCTGCTGGTGACAGCGACGCCGGTCAGCGTGCCTTTTCGCTCGTCTACGACGAACTGCGCCGCATGGCGCGGCGGATGCGTCGCTCCTGGCGAAACGACGACACCCTCGACACCACGGCGCTGGTTCACGAGGTGTACCTTCGGTTCAGTGGTGCGAACGGGTTCGTTGCGCACGACCGTGCGCACTTTCTGGCGATCGCGGCGCGCGTGAGTCGACAAGTGCTGAGCAACTACGCCCGTGCGCGGCTGACGGCCAAGCGCGGTGCCGGCAATGAGCCGGTATCCCTCAGTGCGCTGGACCGGGCCGCATCGATCGCGCCGACTGATGCGGAGCGTGCGCTCAGCCGGCTTTGGGAATTGGATGAAGCACTGCAGCGCCTGCAGGCCATTCACCCGCGCCCGTGCCGTGTGATCGAGTGTCGATTTTTTGGCGGGATGTCGATCCCGGAAACGGCCATCGCCCTCAGCGTGTCGGCGGCCACGGTGAAGCGGGACTGGGAGCTGGCCCAGGCGTGGCTTCACAACGCCCTGTGTGAGTCGGAGGCGATGGATGGCTGACGCGGGCCACGACACTCCGGCTGCGCAATGGGAACGGCTGTCGGTGCTCTTTGAAACCGCGCAATCCTTCCCGCCCACGGAACGCGCCGCCTTCCTCGAAAGCGCGTGCGGTACCGACGCACCGTTGCGTCGTCAGCTTGACGCGCTGCTGACGGCAGCGCCGTCTGCGCCGGATTTCCTCGACCGACTTTCCCGGGACGTTCTCGCAAAGACGCTGGGCGCCGCGCTGCTCGCCGACGTGGTGCATCCTGACGAGGCGGCGGTGCCTGCGTTCGTGCGGCACTACGCCGTGCGCGACCTCATCGGCGCTGGCGGCATGGGCGTAGTCTATCGTGGTCGCGATACGCTCCTCGGCCGGGATGTGGCGCTGAAGTTCGTCTCACCCGAGCGCGTGGCTGCGCAGGATGCGAAGCGGCGACTCATCCGTGAAGCACAATCCGTCTCGATGCTCGACAGCCCGCACGTGTGCGCCATTCACGCGGTGGAAGCGTTGCCGGACGGCGGCATCTGCGTGGTGATGGCGTACTGCGCTGGCGGTACGCTGCGCGAGCAACTGCAAACCGGACCGCTGTCGATTGCGCGCGCATTGGCGATCGCCACGCAACTGGCACGTGGCCTCGCCGTCGCCCATCGCGCGGGTTTGGTGCACCGCGATCTGAAACCCGCCAACATCGGCTTCACCGACGTTGGGGTTGCACGCATTCTCGACTTCGGCGTGGCCTCACGGTCCGATGCGGGCGGAGGCATCGGTCCTCCGGCCATGTATGGCACGATTCCGTACATGGCGCCCGAGTTGCTGCGCGGCGACGTCGCTGGTCCAACGGCCGACGTCTGGGCGCTCGGTGTGGTCTTCGCCGAGATGCTGACCGGTCGTCGGCCGTTTCAGGGAGCGTCCGAAGCAGAGCTGATCACCGCCATTCTCACGGCCAGGTCCCTGCCCGCGCTGCTGGCTTCCGACGACGCGATCCCAGCGTCGGTGAAAGCGCTGCTGGCTGATCTTCTGACGCCCGCGCCGGAGATGCGGCTGGCGGATGGTGAGCGGGTGCTGGACCGGCTGCTGGCGCTGTCCCTATCGCTGTCCCCATCGCTGTCACTCGACACGCCGGTCCCACCGGTGGCCGCGGTCGCGTCAGCGACTCCGATCGGGCCGACTGAGGTCGTCGCACCAGCGCGCCGACGCTGGTCGGCGATTGCCGGCGTGACGCTCGTTGCCGCGAGTGGTCTGGTGGCGTTGCTCGTGCTTCGACGTGACACTTCTCCCGCCCCGATTCAGCCGGTGGAAATCGTGCGCAGCGCGGTGCCGCTGCCGACCGTAGCGGTGCTGCCATTCTCGGTGCGTGGCGGACAGGAGATCGCGTATCTGGAAGCCGGCATGGTGGATCTGTTGACGCCCGCCTTCGACGCCACCGGTCTGCTCCACGGCGTTGATCCCAACGCCGTGCTGTCTGTGCGCGCTGCACAAGGAGCACGTCCGCTGGACTCGGCGCAGGCTCGAGCAGTTGCGGAGCAGTTGGGTGCGGCGCGCTATGTCGTCGGCAGCGTCGTGAAGACCGGTACGGCGCTGACCATCCGGGCAACGCTGTATCGCTCCGACGGCGCAGAATCGGGTCGGGCACAAGTGGCCGCCGTATCCGTAGACTCGCTGCCCACCGTCATCAGCGCGGTGGTCCGACAACTTGTCGCGTCCGAACTCAGCGCGCCGGGTGACACGCTTGGTGCTATTGCCGCCGCCACCACCACATCGTCCCGGGCGCTGCGCGCATATCTTGACGGTGAACGGGAGTTGCGCGACGCACGACCCGCAGCCGCCGTTGAGCACTTTCGACGCGCGGTGGACGAGGACTCGACGTTTGCGCTCGCGTGGTACAAGCTGGCGCGTGCGGCGAAATGGAGTGACGTGGATTCGCTCAACGCCGTGGCGACGACGCGTGCGTTCTCCATGGTGCGCACGCTGCCGAATCGCACACAGGCCATCGTCGCGGCCTACTACGACCTTCGCCTCGGCACTCCGGCTACCGCAGAGCGGGCGCTCACTCGCATTGTGGCGGACTACCCGACAGACGTGGATGCATGGATGTTGCTCGGCGAGGCCCGATTCGACCATGGACCGTTCCACGGGCAACCACGCGACGCGGCGGATACGGCCTTTCGCAGGGTCATGATGCTGGATCCGCGGAACCGCGAGGTGACGGTCTACAGCATGGAACTCGCAGCACGCGCCGAGCGGGTGGGCGCGCTCGATACGCTGTTCAACATGTATTTCTCGCCGAACAGTGCCGGCGAGCAGCCCGGCGTCCGTCAGACGTACCTCGCACTTCACGCACGTCGGGTGTCCGGCAATGTGGCCGCCGCACGCATCACGGATGTCGGCGCCGCGCAGATGGCACTGCGGCGTGTGGGAACGGCGCCGGGTGACGCAGTCGCGGCACGGCAGTTCGCACAGCGACTTGTCCTGCCAGCGAACGCGGTGCGCACTCGAGCCGAGGGACTGTACGCGCTGGCCACGCTGGACGAGGTCGCCGGAAACATGAGCGGGGCTGCGGAGTCGTGGCGCCGGGCGGAGCAACTGGACCACTCGACGACGCTGATGCTCAGGACGCTCGTTGCGCTCTCGCCCGTCGGAACCACCTCGGCGGATACCTTGCGCGCGTTGCGCGCGGCGTTGACCCAGAGCACGTCGCCCGGCGTGGCATCGGGTGTGGGCGCATCCGACCATGCGGCGATCCGTGCCTATTTGATAGCGCGGACCAGTGTGCAACTTGGGGATGACGCAACCGCTGCGCTGCAGGAAGGTGTGCTGGAGGCGCTTCGCGACCGAACGCGAACCGCTGACGCGCTGCGCTCTGCGATCGTCGCGCATCGGGCACTCGCGCGTGGCGACACCGTATCGGCCGTGCGTGCGCTTGAAGCGGGCATGCTCGACATTCCCGCCAGCATGCGCGCGCGGTCGCCCGTGTTCGAGCAGCACGCTGAACGTTATGCTCTGGCACGCGCGTTGAACTATCTCGGACAGCGCGATGTCGCGCGCTTGTGGTATGCCGCGCTACTCGACGGCGGCGGCGTCCATGGTGCCACATACGCTGCCGCGGCGCGCGAAGGACTGCGACGACCGTAAGTCATGGCGTCGTGTTGCTTGATGAAGGCGAGCATCTCCTCGACCGCGCCGTGCCGGCTGCGTCCCGTTTCTGCAACGGATCGTGACGCGTGTTGCGGATCGGGCAGCGATCTCATACGATCGGTGGTCGGCATTCAGCCCTTCGAGCAAGGAGCATGACGCATGAGCACGGAACGGATGACCACAATGGAAATCGCGAACTCGCTGGTCGATCTCTGCAGACAGGGCAAGAACCACGACGCGATGAACTCGCTCTACGCCGAGGACATCGTCAGCATCGAGGCTGGCGCCCCACCAGGGCAGGAACGCGAGTCGCACGGCATCGAGGCCACCATGGCCAAGGGACAATGGTGGCAGGAGAATCACGACGTGCACGACGCGATCGTCAGCGGCCCATGGCCGAACGGCGACCAGTTCATCGTCACGTTCCGATACGACATCACGTTCAAGCCGGAGGACAGGCGCTTCGTGATGGAGGAGGCCGCGCTGTACACCACCAGGGACGGCAAGATCGTGCGCGAGGAGTTCTTCTACGCGATGTAGGGGTGGGTCCCGATGACGCGCGCCATCGCCTACCTTCGAAAAACGTGGTGCTGCGCTGCAGAGTCCGTTCTCAGATCCCGCGAGCGATTCAGGGCGCGGATCTCGAACGTGATCGTGGCCCACTTGGACTCGTAGTCGACTCGGCCATCATCCACGGGCGCCATGTGGATGAATTTGACGTACCAGCGCCCGGCCGTTCCGACCGTGACGCCCACCACGCCATCGGCATTACTGCGCAGCGATCGCGTTGGAAGACGAACGTCGCCCGTGACGCCGGCGCGTCCTCCGATCATCACGAGTTGATTGGCGACCGGCTTGCCGTCGACCAGGCAGCGAAAACGAATCGTCGCGCCCGGCACGACTCCGTACGGATTCGCCAGCGGCACGAGTTCGGCGGGAGAACCAAGCACCGAGCTCCACCCGTCGGAGCGCGTTGCACCGACCTGAAAAATCGTTTTGATATGTTTGGAGTAGCGTTCGCGCGCGGCCTGTTGGAGCGAACCGTCTTTCCGGCGCGCCGCGAGAATGTCCGGAATGCCGTCGGCGGCGAGATACTGATTGAAACTCTTCGCACTGAGCTGAAACTCCCTGGGCTTGGTGGACAGCCCGGCGACATACGTGCCAGCGTCGCCTGTGGTGTAGGTGAGCCACGTCGTGTCGCCGCGGGCATCCCATTGCGCACTATCGATTGGTGCGCGACCGCTCGGCGTCGTGACGCTCAGCTGCGCGACGCGTGCCCACTCGATGGCATTCTCGCTCTTCGAGAACGTTCCGTTCAACACAGGCATGCGGATCGACGCTCCCGGCGCCACGTAGTACGACGTCAGTCGCCAGAACATGTCATGCGCCAACAGCGAGGTTGCTGACAGCGCGAGCAGCATCGGCAGTACGGCAAGACGACGAGGCATGACGGTGTCCGGAGTGGGAGACGGTGGACGAACCCGGTGAGATACACCGATGGACGCGCCACGGTATGGACTGACTACGCGGCGCGTTGTTCGGCGGATCTGTGGTCGAACGAGGGGCGCGTTCGGTCATTTGCTCCTGATGGAATCGGAGGGGGGATCTTCCTTCCACCACCACTGCGGCGCGAGTGCCTTCGCCCGCGGCCATACTTCGTCGAGCGTGTCGCCGTTGTACAGGCGACCGTTCTTCATCACGAAGCGGATGGTGTTGGTGTTATGAATGTCCGCGAGTGGATTCTGGTCGAGAATCTGCAAGTCCGCCAGCTTGCCGACTTCGAGCGAGCCGAGGTCGCGGCCGAGTCCAACCGCCTCGGCGCCGTGCAGCGTGGCGGCGCGCAGCGTCTGGTGCGGGGTGAGGCCGCCGGACTGCATCATCCAGATTTCCCAGTGCACACCCAGCCCCTGCAGCTCACCGTGCGAGCCCAGCCCCACGCGTCCTCCGGCGTTGACCATCTTCGCCAGCTGCTCGGCGTGGCCTTTGAAAATGTATTGATCCTCACGGAAGAACTGCGTGGTCTTCCAGGAGTCGAGCTCTTCGTGCGGCGTGAAGCGACGGAGCTTCGTGTCCTCGTCCACGTTGTAGTGCGTGAGCCAGTAGTTGAGTCCCGTGGGTCCGCCGTAGCCCACGATCAGCGTAGGCGTGTAGGTGATGCCGCTGGCCGCCTCGAGCTGCACGACGTCCTTCATGAGCGGGAAGATCGGCATCGCATGTTCCAGCCCCGGATAACCGTCCTGCATCAAGGTGAGGTTCATCGAGAGGTTGGAGCCGCCCTCGGTGGTGGCGGTAAGGCCAAGTTCCTTCGCTGCCATGATCACCCACTGCCGCACTTTGCGATCGCCGGCGAGGTACTGCTTGATCGTCTTGGTGTTGTAGTGATCCGCATAGCGGCGCAGCACATCGCGCGCGTCGTCGAGGCTCTTGATGTTGTCGGCGGCAAAGATGCCCGGGCCGGTGGAGTACAAGCGCGGTCCGATCAGTGCGCCCGTTTCCATCAGATCCGTGTAGGTGAGAATGTCCGTGGCCGATGTCTGCGGATCGCGCTGCGTGGTGACGCCATAGGCGAGATTTGCCAGCAACTGCGTGACCTGATCGCGATGCACACCCCAACCGAACCAGTTGTGCGCGTGGATGTCTATGTAGCCGGGGATGATGGTCTTCCCCGTGACATCGATCACGCGCGCGTTCGCGGGAACGGCAGCGCTGCCTGCGGCACCGATCGCGACGATGCGGTTGTCGGTGACGACGACCTCGCCGCTCTCGATGATCTCATCGCCGTTCATGGTGACCAGGCGTGCACCGCGCAGGACCACCGTGCCACGCGGCTTGTCCTTGCTGGCGGTGATCTCGACGTCGTGCCGCTGTGCGTCGTAGGCTGGGGCGGCCTTTTTGGTCGAGTCGCGTGGTGTGGCGGACGCCGCAGCGCCCGGTACGGCTGCTCCACCGGCGGCGACCACGGAGTCGGCGCGCGCGATGGAATCGCGAACGGCGACGTCTGCGGCGCGCACGTCGTACTGGAAATAACTGCGCCCGATCGAATAAAACGCGGTCCGACTATCGGAGGACCAGCCGATGAAGTCGCCGCCGACTTTGGTGAGGCGTGCGGTGGGTACGATGGAGCCACCGGTGACGGAGACCGCCGGTGCCTGACCCACAACCGGCGGCACCGCGATCAGATAGACGTTGTTGTCCGCGTGCACGAGTGCCCGCTTGCCATCGGGCGAGAGGACCACTTCATCCGGCACCGGCGGCGGCGGCGGCGTCGCGCCAGCGGGCAGCGGCTGTGCGGGCTGCGGCGGGCCCGTAACGCGCACGACCACCTTGCGATCGGTGCCATCGAGACGCATCGACACCAGCCCTTCCGTGCCTGCCCACACGTACAAGCGTGCGCTGTCCGGCCCCACATGCGGCACGTTACGTCCTTGCTGTGACTGCCCGCCGCCGGTCCACGCGATACGCGTCGTTTCGCCGCCCGCGGCCGGCAGCCACACGTACTCCAGCTCTGCGGCGTTCGAGAGATTGCCGAAGTCCTCGAAGGTGCGCATGCGGCTGAAGCGTGAGCCACGCACGGCATACAGCTTCGCGCCGTCCTTCGTGTAGGCGATCTTGTCGTAGTAGGCGGCGGTCCGCGTCAGGCGCTCCACCGGTACGGCGCCATCCGCGCGCACGCGATAGATGTTGCCACCGGCGGTATCGGTCCAGGTGACGTACGCGATGTAGCGTCCGTCGGGCGACCACACCGGTGCATGCTCCACCGTGCCACCTTTGGTAAGCCGACGCGGATTGCGCACGGTACGCGTACCGGCTGGCGTGCCCGGTGCGGCGGCGACCAGCTCACCCACGTACACCGCATCAAGCGCGGTGAAGGCGATGCGCGCGCCGTCCGGCGAGGGCTTCGCGCCGCGAATCTGCGTCACGACCAACGTGGAATCGTTGATCGGGTACTCGAACGTGGCGAGTGGACCCATGCGCTGATCCACCACGGCGGTGAACGGAATCGCGCTCACGCGTCCGGTCGGCACTTCCACGCGCCACAACTTGCCGTGGTAGCTGGTGATCAACGCCTTCGAATCCGGCGTGAAGGCCGACGCCGGGTATACATCGCGATCGTTGACACCACCACCCTGCGAGTTGTCGCGCTGCACATCCATCACCAGCCAGCGCTCTTCTCCCGTAGAGAGATCGCGCAGCTTGAGCGCTTCGCGCGCATCATGGCGCGTCGCGTACACCAGCCACTTGCCGTCCGGGCTCGCTACCGGACGGAATGCACCATCCGCTTCGTGGGTGCGCATCAGCGTGCGACCGCTCTCGCGATCGAACTGTGCGATCTGAAACTGACCCACCCGGCGCGCATTGCTGCGCAACTCCGCGTCGTCGTTCTCCTCCTGCACGGAGGTGGCATCCTCTACGTGAAAGCCGGATGCCAACCCCGGAGGCACGGTACCGCTCACGTTCACCCACAAGTAACGCGGGTCACCGCTCGGCGCCGCACCGAAGTGCGATGGCGCGGGCGCTGCTGCTGTCGCCGCACCTTCGGGACGCAAGCCGGTGAGTTGCACGCCAGAGCCGCCGTCCTTGTTGTACAACCAGAGCTGCCCCGCGCGCGACGCGATGACATACAGTCCATCGGCGGACCAGATCGGCGACGCGAAGTTGGTGCGCTCGCTTTTGGTCAGCGCTTTCGCCCTGGTGCCGTCGGCGTTCGCGATCCACACATTCTTGGATCCGTTGCGATCGGTGACGAAGGTGATCAGCGCACCGTCCGGCGAGAAGCGCGGCTGCTGGTCCCATCCCGTACCGCTGGTGATGCGCGTGGCGTTGCCGCCGGCGAGCGGCAGCGTATACAGGTCGCCCAACACGTCGAAGACGATCGTCTTGCCGTCGGGGGAGACATCGAGCGACACCCACGACGCTTCATCCGTCGTGAAGGTGAGCGCGCGCGCCGTGATAAGTGGCAGCGCCGTCGTACGGGCCGCCGCTTTGACGGCGCTGTCGTTCTGCGCGGGGGTTTGCGCGCCGGCTGTGGCGGCGGCAAGAAAAAGCAGAGATAGTACATTGCCGAGTTTTCGCGTCCGTTTCATCGAGCGATCTCCAGAATGGTGGGGGCGTCACACTCCGGAAGCGACTCGAGGAAGCCTGCCCCAAATGCGGACGACGGTGTGTGGTACCCGGCGGGCGGAGCGGCGTCCAGCACACGACGCGCACTCTCCACCGCCGCCATGGCAGTCAGCCGGTATCCTTCAGGTGTCTCCGCGGTGCCTTCGACCGCGCGGCCATCCGCATGCGTCACGCGCCCCCACACGTGCATGCGGGCACTCGCACGCACTTCGGCACTCGGCCCCGACACCCGCTGGTCGATCTGCGATTCCACAAACCGCTGCACGAACGGCATCGAGAGCAACGGACTGGCGAGCTTCGTCAGGCGCATCATCCGCCCGGCGCCCGGCGGCATCGCGAGATAGGTGTGGATGTTCGGAATCTTCGTCGACCAAAGCGCGGTGGAGACGTCACCCCACGGAATCGTGACCGCGGTGCGCCGACGGTCCCGGAACGGAATCGATTGCGTCTTCCATCCGGCCGGCACCTTCGTGATGCGCCCGTCCTTGCGGATCGCGCCGCCCTGCGGGGAACCGAGCACCATCGTCTTCAGCGTCCCTCGACTGAGACCGCCACCGCCGGCGAACGCCAGCTCGAGCAGCTGGGCGCCTGGGAGCCGTTCAGCGAGTCGCGCCGCCAGGCAGTCCGTCGGCACCACGTCGAACCCAACCCCCGGCATGATCACGATGCCCGCCTGCTTCGCTTCCTCATGCCGCGCACGACAGGCTTCGAAGACGGCGATCTCGCCGGTGATGTCGAGGTAGTGCACCTTCGCGGCAAGGCAGGCGCGTACCATCGGCGCCGAGGTGCGGCAGAACGGACCCGCCGCGTGCACCACGACCGTGATGCCGGCCAGCATCGCGTCGAGTGCCGCCGCATCATCGAGGGATGCAACGCGCACGTCCAGGCCGTGCTTCGTGGCGAGCGGGGCGAGCGACGCGGCCCGCCGGCCGGCGAGCACGGGCCGCACGCCGCGGCGGACGCACTCCTCGACGATGAGCCGGCCGGTGTACCCGTTGGCGCCGTAGATGAGCAACACAGGTTGGCCGATGAGATGGTGAACGGGGAGACCCGAGTGCGGACGGTGACGACGGTACGTCCCGCCGCCGCTAGCCGCCCACCGACGGATCCTTCAGGTACCGGTCCATGAACTCCAGCATGTCGCTCAGCATCCGATTCGTGTTCTCGCGCCCGTAGACGTAGTACGTCTCGTTCGGGTAGGCCTTGTACTCCACGATCTTGGAGTTCTTGGCCAGCTCGCGCGCGTACTTCCACGCGGCGTAGTCGGCGTCCAGGACGTGCAAGCCGTAGCCATGAATGATCATCGCCGGCGCCGTGGCGTCCCTGGCCCTGAGGATCGCCGAGCTGCGCTTGTAGATCGCGTCCACCGCCGCCGTCGATGGCCAGCGCCCGAGCTCGTAGTGCAGCAATTGGCTGTGCTGCAGTTCGGGGACGATGTTGTGGAAGTCGCGCACGTCGCCGTAGCCGGACTGGGAGATCGCCGCCTGGAAGACGCCGGGCGCGTGTGAGATTGCGTACATCGTCATCATGCCGCCGTAGCTCACGCCAGTGATCCCGATCTTGTCGCGATTCACGAACGGCTGTTGCCTGGCCCACGCGACCCCGGCGAGCACGTCGCGCAAGTCGCCGTGTCCCCAGTCGCGGTTGTTGAGGTCCTCAAAGCGCTTGCCGTAGCCGGAGCTGCCGCGCACGTTGGGCGCGATCACCACGTAGCCGCGGCTGGCGAAAAACTGCGCTTGCAGCTGGTACGAGTCGCTGAACTGCGAGGTCGGCCCGCCGTGCACGAGCATGATGACCGGGGCACGCCCTCCGGCGGGGAGCGTCTTCGGCTTGTACAGGTACGCGTTGATCGTCAGCCCGTCGTTGCTCCACGTGACCTTCTCCGGCATGATCACCGCGCCGGCCAGCGCCCCGCCACGATCGGAGAACGTCAGCTGCTTCGACGCGCCACCCGTCGCGGCCACGACGTAGAGATCGGCCGCCGTGGTCAGGCCGTGCAGAGCGTAGGAGATGCGCCGCCCGTCGGGTGACCAGTCGGCGCGCGTCACCATCCCCGTGGTCGGTGCCACGACCGTCCGCGCCGCGCCGCCCGCCGCGGGGGCGACCTCGAGGCTCTGCGTACCGTTGGTCATCGAGAGGAAGAGGACCTGACTGCCGTCCGGTGACCAGCGGGCATCACTCTGATCGGCGTTCTCGGGCGCGAGCTGGCGCGGCAGCCCGCCGGCCATCGGCACAGCCCAGTACGATGTCCAGCCGCTGCGCTGCGAGCGGAAGAGCACCGTCTTGCCGTCAGGCGACACGAGCGGGAATCCGAAGGAAGCCCCCTGCCGATAGTCGAAGAAATCCTTGTCCCGCAGCACGAGCCTGGGAGCGCTGCCGTCCGGTGCAATCGAGTACACGTCGTGATCGACCCAGCGCGAGTCGAGTTGGGTGTACAGCACGCGGCTCCCGTCGGCGGACCAGGAGGGGAAGACCTCGTATTGCGGCGACGACGTGACCCGTCGGGCCGCGCCGTCGGCCATGTTGACCACCCAGATGTCTTCGCTTCCGCTCCGGTCGTTGGCCAGCGCGATGGAGCGGCTGTCAGGGGAGATCGAGTACGACCGTACCCGGCCCGACAGTTTGGTGATGCGCCGTTCGGTGCGCGCCGCAATGTCCCACCCGAAGATGTCCGTACCGCCGGGGACGTCTTTGACGTAGGTCAGCAGGCGGCCGTCGGGGGTCCGGCGGAATTGCAAACCGGCGCCAGGCGCCTCGTTGATGCGCGTCGGGTCGCCGCCCTCGGTGCCCACCGACCAGAGGGCGCCTCCGCCGAGGTACATCAACGTCGCGCCATCGGCGCTCCACAGGGGCGCATTGCCCCCGATGACCGACTGGACCGACTGCAACTGCTCGATCGTGGGTTGCCCGGCCGCTTGGGCCGCGAGCGATAAGGCGAGGGCGCCCGTCGCCGCGAGCGCGGTACCGACGAGCCTGATGGTCCGTGACCACATGGGAGTGTCTCCGGTGATGGTTGGGTCGAGCCGGTCGCGAGGCGCCGACTACGGCACGGTGAACTCTTTGCCACCAAACGCGTTCGCGTATCTCCGCCGACGCAAAAGGCCGGGAGACGGCACCTGTGCCGCCCCCCGGCCCTCCCCGTCAGTGCGTCAGCGCTACCTGAGCAGGAGGCATGGAGTGGGCAGCGCTCTCGCGTCGCACTCCGCGGCTGGGATGATCATGTTCGGGTAGATGATGTCGCCCGGTCGGTCGATGGGGAGCGTGCCGGTGCGGCCATAACGCCGCGCATCGAGCCAGCGTGTCCCCTGCGCCCACATGAGCGAATACGTGCGGTTGTAGAGCAGCTCGGTCACGAAGTCGTTGGTCGGACTCGCGGGCGTGAGCGTCGTCGGTGCCAGACCGCCGGCGTTCTGGCGAACAAGATTCACATCACTGATCGCGCCGGCCTGGTCGCCCGTGTTCCAGCGGATCTCAGCGCGGAGCAGGAGCAACTCTTCGTTGTTGATCCACGGGATCGGGGCGGCGAGGTTGGCCAGCGCCGGGTTGGCGGTCGAGTTGTACATGATCGGCTTGTGCGTGCCGATCAGATCATTGAGGTTGATCGAGCGACCGGCTGCGATCGACTTACTCGTCAGGCGGTTGTCCGGCTGGCCGTCCGCCTTGCGTTGCACGCCGCTGAGGAGCGAGGGATGTATCCAGAAGCGGTTGGAGGAGAGCGGCTCGGTGATCGGGTTGGCGGGCTCATTGGCCGTCGTCGAGTAGAAGTATGTGACCCCGGTGCTCAACGAGTTCGGCAGGCCGGTGGCCGTAACGAACGACTGGTTCATGGCGGTGGAGGCGAGCGCCCAGCACGTGGCGCAACCGACGAAGGTCGCCCGGTGTACCTGCATCTTTGCCGCCAGCGCCCGGTTGAATCGCGCAAAGGTCGCTGGCGTATTGAAGCCGCTCGCGAATCCCGGCGCGACCGCGAATGGGAAGGTGGCTCCGCCGGCCAGCAGATCGGCGTATCCCTCGTCCATCAGCGTGACCGCAGCCTGCAGCGCCGCCGTGAACGACACGAACGGGGCCGGTGGGGCGCCCAGCGGCTGGTCCACCTCGAGCGGGATCCCCAGCGCGCCGGTGCGGATGGCGACGCGATGAAGCATCCACGCCTTCATCGTCTTGGCGAATCCCTGCGAGGCCCGTAACTCGGCCGGCGAGAAGCCGGTCGCCGTGGACAGCGACTGCAGATACGTGTTGATCGACCGGATCGCCTGATACGGACCGATCCAGTTGGCGCTATGCCGACCGGTGGGATCCGGCGGCCCGCGGAACTGCTCCTGCGTCTCACGCGGGTCGGTCCCCAACAGGTTGAAGCCTTCGCGGCCGTACAGCGCGTACACGCCGACTTCGGTCGCGACGTCGTTGTACATCTGAGAAAAGATGCCGGTCGCGGCGCGGGCGAGGATCGTCCGCGTCGGCGAGCCGGTGAGGGTCTCGACGGTCGGGGCGTTGGTGTTCAGGATTTCGAGGTCGCCGCAGCCACCAATGAGCAGCAAGCCGGCGAGCACGACAGGCGCCGCAGCGCGCGGGTTCGCCCACTGGCGAACGAAGTGTCGAATGCGCATCAGTAGCCCAGGGAGACGGTGAGGAAGGTGCTGCGCGCCGGCGGGTACGGCCCAATGTCGAGGTTGTTGCGGATCGCGGTGGAGCCGAAGTTGGCCACTTCGGGATCGAGCCCGCGGTACGGCGCCCACATGAAGGCGTTGCGGGCGGCCAGACCCACGCGCGCGGAGCGCAGTCCGTTCACTTTCGAGAAGAAGGAGCGCGGCACCTCGTAGTTGACAGAAATCTCACGCACCTTCACGAAGCTGGCATCCTCGATGTAGGGGGAGATGGCGCCCTTGAGGTAGCCGTTGTATCGCGTCGCCCAGGTCGGCGACCCCCAGTCCGGCGACGTACGGCCGTCATCCTGCAGGTACTCGGTCAGGTTGATGACGTTCGCCCCGTTCTGCCAGTCGATCACGGTGTTGAACGTGAGGTTGCGGAACGTCACGTCGTTGGCGAAGCCCATGCGGAACCTGGGCGCCGTGTTGCCGAGCTGCGAGATAGCCGGGTTGCGATTGCCCTGTGCATCGACGCCGAAGCCGACGAGCGCGGTGATCGGCTTTCCGACCTCGATGCGCGAGCGCCCAAGGTTGCCGAATCCCGAGGCGGCGGGAAAGAACGGAGGGAGGCCCGCCAGGTTCATCACTTCGCTGTTGTAGTGCGTGAAGGTTGCCCGGCTGACCCAGGTCACGCGCGCGCTCTGGATCGGCGAGTACCCGACCCCGACCTCGTAGCCCCAGTTGCGGATCTTGCCGCCGTTGAAGACCTGCGTCGCGAAGCCCGACGACGGCTCGGGGACGCGGTTGAGCAGGAGGTTGGTCGTGTTGCGGTTAAAGTACGTCGCTTCCCACGTCAAACGCTCCTTGAACAGCGACCCGTCGGCTCCGACCTCGAGCTCCTTGAGCCGCTCGGGCTCGACGTCGGCGAAACCGGCGGCGGCGGACACCGAGATCCCCTGCGTGCCGCCCAGCAGCGGCGTCAGCAGGTTGGTGAACTTCTGACCGAAGAGCGGCTGGTTCCCCGTCTCGCCATACGCCGCGCGCAGCTTCACCTCGTTCCCCGTCCTGAAGAGGTTCTGCAAGCGGTACGAGCCCGACACGTTGGGGAAAATGTAGTACTTGTCGATGTTGCCGTTCACGCTGCTGCGCTCGGCGCGCAGGCCAGCGCGCACGAGAAGCTTCTCATCGAACAGGCGCACCTGCTCGGCGGCATAGAACGCAATCGTGCGTTCCTGCGTCAGGGCCTCGTTCGCCTGGATGTTCGTCCCCTGGTTCACGTTGCGCTGGCCGGGGAGCAGGTTCTGTGTGCGGATCTGGAAGGTCGTCAGTTGGCGATCTTCATACTGGAAGCCCGCGGAGGTGTTCAGGTCGATTCCGCCAAGATCCCAGGTGTGGACGGCATTGGCATTGTAGTTGAAGAAGCGACTGCGCCCTCCGCTCTCCACCGACTCGCCCGGCAGCGCTGAGATGCGCTCGAAAAACAGGTCGTTCGGCGTCCAGACGTCGTTGCGCTGGTCGAACACGTCGATCCCGCCGGCCATGACGAAACGCAGCGATTGGCTACCGCCGATCTTGGGAGTCCATCCGAGGGTCGTACCACCGGTGAAGCGGTTGGTCTCCTCCGAGTTGACGCCGAGTTCCGTGAGCTGAACCGGGTTAGACTGCACGCTGACGGCCGGGACGGGATACGTACCGTCGGCATTGCGGCGCGTGAGGTCGACGAAGCTGGGGATGTACGTCAGGGCGTAGCCGTGGCACCCGAAGTTGTTGCAGTTGTTGCTCCAGCCGCGCTCGTTCTCGTTGCGGGCGAAGACGCTCGAGACGCGCAGGTCCACGGTCGAGCCCAGCGTCTGGTCCACATTGACGCGCAGCCCCTGCTTGCCGGCGCCCGTGTTGCGCTCGATCCCCTCGTCGCGCTTCCAGTTGCCCGAGACGAAGTAGCGCGTGCCACCGCTCCCGCCGCTGACGTCCACGACGCTCTCCAGCGACGGCTTGCGCTGGTCGTAGATCGCGGCCGGGTTGTCGAAGAACGGATTCGCGTTGTCGGCGAAGAAGGCACGCGCCGGCTCGCCATAGCGCACAAGCGCCGAGTCGAGCGTCCACCTCCGGTGCTCCATGAGGCGGAGCGGCGTGAAGGCACCAACACGCTGCGTGACGTTGAAACGTGGGGCCCCGTTCGTGCCGCGGGTGGTCGTGATCACGACGACGCCGTTGGCTGCCTTGGAGCCGTAAATCGACGAGGCCGCCGCCCCCTTCAAGACCTCGATGCTGGCGATGTCGTTGGGGTTGAGATCGGCCAGGCGGTTCACCGCATCCGCTTCGCGGCTTGGGTCGGCAGCGTTGTTCACCAGGCCACGGCCGCTCGGAATCGAGGCGTTGGAGTAGATCACCCCGTCGACCACGAAGAGTGGGTCGAAGCCGCCCAACAGCGTGTTGTTGCCGCGGATCTGCATCTGGATGCCGCCTCCGGGGGCGCCGGAGTTCGACTGCAGGTTGACGCCGGTGATCTTGCCGGCGAGCGACGCCTCCACGCTGGGGACGGGGACCCTCTTGAGTTCGTCACCGGTGACGAGCGAGATGGACGTTGTCGCGCTACGGCGCTCGATCGTGGTCGCCTGTCCCGAAACGACAACCTCGCTCAGGTTGAAGACGTCCTGCGCCAGGGCGAAGTTGGCAGTCTCTTGGGTGGCCGGGACGGTCACCTCTTCGCGCCGGTAGCCGATCGCGCGTACCTGCAGGCGAACCACCCCGGCCGGTGCGGTCACCGTGTAGCGCCCGTCCGCGCCGGTCCGGACGCTCTGTCCACGCGTGGGGCCGATGACCGAGACCTCCGCCCCCTCGATCCTCGTTCCTGCGTCTTGCCTGGTGACTTGCCCGGTCACGCGGCGCTCCTGCGCCGACGCGACCTGTGGTGTCACGAGCGCAACCGCCGCTGCCAACATCCAGCGTCTGACGATCCTCTGCATCCGTGTCTCCTGCGATCGAGAAGAAACCAGCCGGGCCTCACGGCTAGACGAGGCGGCGCACGAACGTGGCGCCCGGACTGCCTGGATGCAAGAATGGACGTGCACGCCCGCTCGGAGGGCGGCAGTCGGTGCCGGGCGTTCACGGCGTTGGCTTGACGCTCCGGATCAGGTACCAGCGGTCCTGCGGCGCGCGAAACCATACGTATCCGCTGGGGGTGAGCACCGCATCATCCTCAAAGGGAATCGTCAGCTGTCCGCCGTTCCACTCGGGGACGCGGGTTGTGGCGCTGAGTTCGATGGAGCGATAGCTGCCAAGTCGCAGCGGCGAGTCGCGCTCCGGTGGCGCGGGCAGGATGGCGCCGCGCGCGTTGATGGACGGCCCCACGCCATGCCCGTGCGTGCCGATCGCATGCGAGTAGATGCTCGGCGTGAACGACACGCCTGTCAGCGCGGCAACCGTCGCCTCAGCCGCGTTGTAGCCCGTCATGCCGGGTCGCGCCACCGAGCGGAGTGCGTCTCGCGTACGCATGGCGTTCTGCAGCGCCACCTCGAGTCCGGCCGGCACGGCGTGCTGGCCGGGTGGAAGGATGTACGCCACTTTCTGCCAGTCGCTGGCCAGCCCCATGTAGTTAAAGCCGCAGTCGAGGTGCACGACATCCCCGGCCTGGAACACGTAGGCGTCCGGTGCGGGATGCACATACGGGATCATCGCGCCGGCCACCGGATCGAAGCGCTGCACCGCCGTGTGCACCTCGAACCACTGGGTCGCGCCCACGCCCAATCGTGCCACCTGATCGTTGAACCACCACGCCACGTCGGCGGCCGTGGTCACGCCCGGTGTGATCACCTCATTCGACAACACGCGCTGGGCGAGGAGATCGGTGACGTGCACCAGTTGCCGATAGTGCTCCTGCTCGCCGGGCAGTCGCGAGTCGAGGTACTCCTCGATGAGCGGCGACGCCGGCATGATGCGCCTGGCATATGCAGGACCGATGGCGTCCACGATGAGTTCGTACGAGTCTTTGGACAACCCGCCGTCCTGCCCGCGCGGGCCCTTGATCGCCAGCGCGATCGTGGCCGGCGTCGTGCGCGCCACCAATTCACGGAGCCCGAGCGACAAGTTGGAGGTTCCGCGGTCGGAGCGCGGCGCAGGCAGGGGCTCGAACAACCCGGCGTACGTCGCGGTCGGACGCCAGTAGTTGGAATAGCGGAGCAGGCCGCGCTCCCCGCCATCGACGAACACATGCGCATCGCGCCGGCTGACGTAGACCATGGGGGGCGCGACATGCTCGGTGAGCGGATCGTTGTGGAACTCCTCATTCATCACGATCCACATGCTCACGCCATGCGTCCGCATCATCGGCAGCAGGCGCTGGTGCCGTTCCGTAAGCCAGCGCATGCGCAGATCGAATTGCTCACGGACGCCGAGCAGGCGCGGCAACGGTGGGATCACACGTCCGTCGCCGAGTTTCGCGGTGTCACCAAACCAGCGGACCGCCGGAACGGTGGGATCGTCGTGCACAGGCACCGGAATCGGCAGCGGCACGGGCCCGGGTTGGGCGGCGGCCAGCGATGACAGTGCGGCGAGCATGAGTACGCCGGCCAGCAGGCGCGTGGCTGTCGTATGGTGCAAATGGCGGAAGCGCAGCATCACAAGTCCGGGAGTAAGAGGTCGCACTACGGCTGCACCCGCCGACGCTGACGGAACCCCTCCATCATTTTGATCAGCTCCGCGTTGGTCATCGGCTGCCAACCGTGCGGCTTCTTCGGTCGGCCGTACTCGAACGTGAAGTCGGCTTTCGGCCCGTCGAGCTTGGCGGCCTCTTCCTCCATCAGATATACGGCAAGCTGGAGATAGTGGTTGTCCATGTCACCGACGTAGGTGTGGACTTTGCCGGCGAGCGTCGGACCGATCGTCGTCCAATTCTTCTTCAGATAGAGCGTCAGATCGAAATGATCGCGCCAGTACTCGGCGACTTCTTTATCGATCGTCCCGGTGCGGCGGTCCCACAGACGACGCGGATAGCCGTCGGCGTCCGATGGACCATAGGACGCGTCGAAGGCATCGAACTGCTGTCCGCTTCGGGCGCGAGTGCCGAGGACGGCTTCGAGCTGACTCATCTGGCGGTTCGTCACCAGCGGCTGCCCTTCCTCGCTCTGCATCATGTACCGCTCCGGAATCGGCGCCACGCTGCCGTTCGGGACGAACGCGTTGGTGTCGGCGTAGTTGTCGACGAGCTGATTGCGGCGGAAATCCACCGGATCGGGATAGAGACACCACGCGCCACCGAAGAAATCGGAGCGCTGGATTTGCAGTGCAAGACATTCCCATCCGCCCGTGCTACCACCGGTGAGGAACCGGGCGTTCGGTTCCGGTAACAGGCGGAACTGTTTTTCGAGTTCGGGGACGAGTTCGTTGAGCAGTGCGTCCTGATACGGCCCGCTGTTCGCGGAGTTCACCGCGTAGGAGTCGTCGTACCACGGTGTCGGATGCTGCCACGTGATCGCGACGTAGCGCGGCATATCGTCCTGCTGCCAGCTCTGGCCGAACAGGAAGCCTGGCTCCCGTGCACTGCGCCTCAGGCGCGCGTCGCGCTGCTCCGGCGTTTCGCTTCCCGGCTGGTCGCTGAAGCCGAACGGCGCGCCGAGCCCGAAGTGGCCCTGGATGTAGACGGCCGGATAGCGGCGTGTCGGTTCTTCGTCGAAGCCTTTGGGGAGCAGCACCGTCGCGCCGAGGTACGTATCGTGTCCCCACCATTTCGTGAGGGATGGCGACTTGATGCGAATGCGCTTGACCCACTTGGTATCCGTCGGAACCGTCACCGGCGGCAACGCACGGTTCAGGGTGAGCTTCAGCGTTGCGCGCGCTTTCGGGTCCCAGCGCACCATCACGGGCTCGCTCACGAGGTTGCCGGGCGAGACGTTCCAGCGCTGGCCTTCCCACTGATCCCAGTGGACCCAGAGCGACTTCCCGTCGGCGCGCGTGACGTTCGTGTACACGTTGAGCACGGCCTGCGCGCGATATTCGCCCGCCGGCAGATCGCGCAGGCTCGCGAACGGATAGCCGAGCGTGTCCGGTCCAATCACGGCGGCGTCACCGGCTTTCCAGTTGCTGACGTCGGCACCAAAAAATGGCGCCGTGCCGCCATACGAGCCGGCCGTCGTGCGCGGCTCGCCCGTTGGGGAGCGCGAGAAAATCACGAACAGCCGACCGGTCTGCGGGCCGGACAGGTCGGAGGCGAACCGAACCTCGACCTGCTGTGCTGCGGCGTGCGTTGCGGCCGTGCACAGCGCCAGCATTAGGAGGAACGAACGACGGAACATGCCGACCTCGGAGGAGTGGTGACCTAAGGAAACTCTGCACAAAGAGTGCGTTTTCGCGAGGTCGATGCAATATTGGCGCGGCGATGTGAGACCTCACCGCAGTGGAGCGCGCGACACATGAGCGAGCAGCGGACGTTGGCGAGCGTGGTGTACGACCTCAAGAC
>JBBQTA010000033.1:0-47680 GCA_038213465.1 Gemmatimonadales bacterium
CCAGGCGCGGCCGCGATCTGTCGATCATCGGTTGTATATACGGCACGATGTGGAGTCCACAAAAAAGCGTCAGAGGGGAAACACCCTCTGACGCCGCACCGAACGACCCCAACTCGCGCTATCGCGGGAAACTCACGCTAGCGCACGTCGCGCATGGCCTTCGCCGCCGCGGCGATGCTGCGCAGAGCGGCGCGTTCGCGGCCGTTGGCGGCGCGCAGCCCCACGCCGCCGTCGTAGTCGGCTGGTTCACCAATGATTGCCGCGCCGACCCACGAGCGTCTCGATCCCCACGCGAGCGCATGACGGATCGCCGCCAGCTGCGCCGCGTCGCCGTGCGCGTGCGCCAACCCGCCCACGTTCATGAGCCAGTGCGCCTGCCTGCCGCCACCGGACGACAGCGCGCGGGTGTGCCAGCGCTCGAAGGTGCGCAGTCGCGCGTCCACGGCAGGGAGACCGGAGAATGACGGATAGGACACGGCACCGATCACGCGCACCGGAGACCGGGGCAACGACGCCCACGCGTACACGGCGCTGTCGGTCACGTCGAGTCGTGCTGCACTCCATCCCAGCAGCGTGCGCGGACGGACGCGCGTGATCACCGCCGCAGCATCGGTTTCGATGCGCCGCCACCACCCGGGCGACTGCGGACGCCGGCGCAGGAGTGTGGGCACCGGTGGCGCCATCGCCGGCAGCAGCACATCGGGCTTCACCCGCAGCAGGACGCGCTCGAGCGCCTCCAGGCGCGCGCGATCGTCTGCCGGCGACGGCTGACCATCCACCGACAGCGCTACGGCGATGCGCACGCTGTCGTCGCGCAACGATTCGAGCGTGCGTGAGAGCGAATCGAGTGCGTTCGCCCGCGTGCCGTCGAGATCGAGCACCAGGAGCACGATCTCCGGACGCAACTCCGCCGCCATTTTCAGATCGGCAGTGGCCGTGCGCGCCGAGGGCGGCCCGTCCAAGGTCGGAAACAGTCGCATGCCGATGACGAAGTCGCCGCCCGGCCGCGACTGCATGGGCACCAACAGTGCCGGCTCATAGCTCCGAACCGCGCCAAGTCCACGCGGCCACTCCAGGGCCAGCAATGTCGTGACGACGGTGGCCGACAACACGAGCGTGGCGCGCACCACCGCCGACAGTCGCCACCGCGCGGGATACGCCGGCGCAATCATCGGTACCAGCAGCGCGAACGGCGACACCAGCGCGGCCCGACCGACGGCCATCCCGAGCAGTGAGTCGCGCGCGGCGACCGCCGCCTGCAGTCCGATCGGCGCGGAACCATGCTGCGCCACCAAATAATCGCCGAGAGCGACCGCTGCGACCGCGAGGTCGTACAACAGGATCGGGATCGCCACCACGGCCGATACGAGGCGTGTGACGGCGGCGAAGAGCACCTGAAGGACGAAGGCGCACGCGATGGCCGGCAAGAGCCACGACACACCGGAGATGGTCCGCGATCCGGATACGGTACCCGTGGCCAGCGCCACCACCAGCGCGGGCGCGACGAGCAGACCACACAGGCTCGTGAGATGGGTGAAGACCACCGGCGCTTCACGTCGCGACGCGATCCAGCCGGCGAGGACGATGTCCCACGCCAGCACGGCGATGGCAATGAGCAGGAGCAGCGGAGCGAGCTGATCGCTCACAGGCGCGCTACACAGGCGTGGCGAGACGCACGCGCGAGGTTGCAGACGACGGTCACGACACCGCCGCCAGCCGGATGAGCCGTTCCGCCGCTACCGCGGCGGGCGCGAGACGGCGGGTGAACACTTCCAGCGCCCGGGCGAGCTCGGCGGGCTCGGGCACGAGCAGGTCGAGCAGCAGCGTGCGTCGATGGGCTTCCGCATGAAGCGTCGCGTGTCCGCCTTCCAGCAGCAGGATGGCGTCCACGCCACGCAACCGGTCCGAACGCAGCAGCGGGGGCGCCGCCGCGTGCAGCCCCGCCGCACCCGCTGCCGCGATGAGCAGTCCGCCGAGCAACGCGGCATCGTGCAGCTGCGCTGGAGCTATGCCCGTCAACTCGGCGATCAGATGCACGACGGCACCTTCCTTCGGCACGCTCATCCGGGCACGATAACGCGGGCACCTCGTCGCTGGCACCCCGGTACTCCGCACGGGTAGTTTCCGTGATGCCTCGCCCGACGTTCCTCACCCTGCCGAATCTCGTTTCCACGTCGCGCGTGGCGCTGGCGTTCGGATTCGTGCTGTCGGAGCAGGTCATGGTTCGGCTGGCGCTCATTCTCGTGGCATCGCTGAGCGACGTCCTGGACGGATGGATCGCGCGACGCATGCAGAGCATGAGCCGACTCGGCGCGCTGATCGATCCCGTCGCCGATCGCTTCTTCGTGCTGGCCGTCGTGGTCAGCTACGTCGCGGGCAACGAGCTGACGGCGTGGCAGGCGGTCGCGATCCTGTTCCGTGACGTCATGTCCATCATCGGGTGGTTCGTCGCGCGACGCGTCAGCTGGTTGCGCCCGATCACCTTCAAGGCGCGTCCGGTGGGTAAGCTGGTCACCGGCGCGCAGTTCTCCACGTTCATGGCGGTGCTGCTGCTGCCAGCGGCGGTGAACGCGCTGGTGCTGCTGGTGGCGGCGCTGGGACTCATTGCGACGGTGGACTACACGCTGATGCTATGGCGCGAACGGGTGCGCAATCCGGAGCTCGTGTAGCGCTGGTGTGGGGGCCGTCACTGCGACGAACGCCTCCGCGTGTGCGAAGGCGTTCGGAGAAACTTCACCTGCAGTGGATCAACCTGCTGCGCGGACTGCGGTCAAACGGCAGCGGCTTCCTGAACCTGCTTTTTCGTTGGCTGCGCAAATCGCTCACCGAGGGTTCGCAGCTCAGTCATCTCGGGCGCCTTGATCTCGGGATACCGGCCGGCAAGGTACTTCAACGTGGAATCGAACCACTCTTTCTGGTCTTCGGGATGGCACCCGATGACACCGCACTGCATGATCTGCTGGAACAGCTCGTCGCGGGCCTCTTGGTACGGTGAGGACACCACGGAATCACGTCGCGGACGAAGCTTTGGTTTAACCATTTCCTCTGGGTAGTGCGTCGAAACTGGACAGTGCCGACGGGCTGTCCGCCGGCCTCATGAATTTTACCCGATCGGCCACGCTTTTCCTAGTGGCGCACCCTTGCAAATACGACGCGCGAGTCATGATTTTCGTTGATGCTCCGGCATGGGTTCGCGCATCCAGCTGAGTAGACGACGAGCCAGAACACCTGGCTGTTCCTCTGGAAGAAGACGCGCCGCCCCGGGGACCGTTTCGGCCCGCGCCTCCCGCGGGGACAGCGCGCCGATCAGCGCCTCTCCGGCGGTCGGCACGTCGGTGGGCTGCGTGACGCCCTCCAGCAGCAATAACGGTCGCGGCAGTTCGCGGAGCGCTTCGAGCTCGTCATCGGCAAGGTCGACCGCGCTGGCCAGCTGCAGCAGGCGCGGAACAGCATCGTCACCCACCCACGGGGCCAGGTAACGCGCCACCAGTCGGGGAGACACCGAGGTGGGGTCGAGTACCGCGTCCTGCAACAGGTCCTGAATGAGCGGATGCGCGCTAAAGAGGGCATTGCCACCCAGAACGGCGCGCGCGGCCAGTCGCTGCATCGATCGGATACCCGCCCCGGGCAGATCGAACGGGGAGGGCGTGCTGAGCAGAGCGAGGCGCTGTACCCGGGACGGTCGCCGTGCGGCTAGCAGCATAGCCACCAGCGCGCCGATATCCTGTCCCACGAGGCTGGCCGCTGGCAGCCGCAGGGCAGACATGGCGCGCGCCACGTACTCGCCCTGCGCGGCCAGTCCGTAGCCGGCGTCCACCGGCTGATCGGACTCGCCGTATCCCAGCAGATCCAGCGCGACCACCGTGAACCCCGCCGACGCCAGTGCCGGCGCCACGGCGCGCCAGAGGAAGCTGCACGTGCCAAAACCGTGCAACAGCACCATGGCGGGTCCGCCACGTCCGGTGCGTTCGGCGTGCATGGCTCCAACGCCGACGTCAATGCGCAGATGTTCGGTGTACACGACTCGATGAGGGACACGTCGATGGCGTGGCGCGCAAGGAAGGGGCGCACCGACCCCGACAGGATAGCGCCGGACGCGGTGCCGCGCGTAGCTTACGGCGCTTGTCGCAACTTCTGCTCGGGACGGGGAGACACGAATGGCAGACGAGACGTACGGTGACGAGCGCGCCGACTCGCTGCGTGAGATGCTGCGCACGCTTGCCGAGCGAATTCGATCGTTGGATGCGCAGGACGCGCTTCTTGGCCACGCGGGCGAGCTCATGAGGCTCATCGGCGATGTGCGGAGCGAACTGTTTCACTACGAAGTCCGATGCACGTACGACACCCCCGAAATCGCCGAGCATCGACGACTCGTGGACGAGGCGAAGCAGGCGGACGAAGGCATTCTGGAACCTACCGGCTGGTTGCCGGACGACGACGAGGAGATCGAGTGGTAAAGGCAACGCCGACCAAATCCCGCACGCCATTCCTGGTGCTGCTCATCGCCATCGCTGCTGCGGCCGGCGGTGCCATCTGGTACTCTGTCAACGGAGCCAAGCCGGCGCCCGTCACGCTGGCGGCGGGCACCGAACTGCCCAAAGCCGAGGGATACCTGCGTGGCGATCCGAACGCGCCGGTAACCATTATCGAGTTCGGTGATTTCGAGTGCCCTGGGTGCGCCCAGTTTGCCGCCGTAACCGAGCCGGACATGCGCGCGCGCATCGTCGATGCGGGCCTCGCCAACTTCCGGTACTTCGACTATCCGCTGCCGATCCACCCGAACACCATCTCCGCGTCGCTGGCCGCGTCCTGCGCCGCCGATCAGGGGAAGTTCTGGGAGATGCACGATGCGATCTTCGCGGGGCAGTACGACTGGAACACGCAGGCCACGAGCAACCCGCGCAAGGTCTTCGATACGTACGCCGCGCAGCTGGGTTTGAACGTCGCCGACTACAAGCAGTGCTTCGATTCGCAGAAGAATCTGGCGCGCATCTCCGCGCATAAGGCCGCGGGGGAGAAGATCGGCGTGCCCTCCACGCCGACGTTCGTCATCGGCGGGAAGATGTACTCGCAGGGCATGACATACGACCGGCTCAAGCAAATCGTCGACAGCATCCGCGCCGCGACGCCGGCGGCAGCACCCGCGACGCCGGACAGCGCCGCAAAGTAGCAAACCGACCCCGGCTACGCGCGCCTGCGGCGCGCGGCCGCATCATCGAGTCGCAATCGGGGGAGCGGTGGCTCCTCCGTCTGCGCTTCGTCGTTGTCGGGGCCGTTCCCTGCGGAATGCGGCACGAGCGCCTCGCCGAGCACAACCAGTGCGCGCGTGGCAATCACGCTCGCGAGCGGATCAGGCACGCCCAGTTCGCGCACGTAAATGTCGAGTGCGCGTTCGTATCCCACCTCAGGGGCGAGCGTATCCACGAACAGCAGCGCGTTCTCGACATGCGTGCGAATGAGCGCATCTTCCGCACGCGCGTGCACCAGGCGCATGCGCTGCTCCGCTTCCGCCGTGAGCTTGCGCGGGAAGAGCGTTTCCGGAAAAAGCTTACCAAGAATGGTCATGACAAAAGATTAGACGCATGACGGCCGCGCAGTGTTTCGCGACGGTGATTGTCGTCACGATGGCGTCTGCCGGACCGCGGTGCTTACGACTCCTGCGCCTCGTACTGGTCCTTGAGACTGGCAACGACAGTCGGATCGGCCAACGTGGTCGTATCGCCCAGCGCGCGACCTTCGGCGATATCGCGCAACAGACGGCGCATGATTTTTCCCGAGCGCGTCTTGGGCAGATCGGCGCTGAAGAGAATGTCGTCCGGTCGTGCAAGCGCCCCGATCTTGAGGGCCACATGCTCGCGCAGTTCGTCGCGCAGACTCGTGCTGGGGTGGAAGCCGTGCCGCAGTGTGACGAAGGCCGCGATGGCCTGCCCCTTGATGTCGTGCGTCTTGCCGACCACGGCCGCTTCGGCGACCGATGGATGATCGACCAGTGCGCTTTCGACTTCCATCGTGCCGATGCGATGGCCGGCCACGTTGAGCACGTCGTCCACGCGCCCCAGAATCCACAGATAGCCGTCTTCGTCGCGCTTGGCACCGTCGCCGGCAAAGTATAAATCCGGTCGGCCGGGCCACTTGGAGAAATACGTGTCGATGTAGCGCTGATCGTCGCCCCAGATCGTGCGCAACATCGACGGCCAGGGATGCGTGAGCGCAAGCAGTCCGCCACCCACGCCGATTTCACCGGCGTCGTTGTCGAGCAGCGCGGCGCGCACCCCCGGAAACGGATGCGTGGCCGAGCCGGGCTTCGTAATCGTCAGTCCCGGCAGCGGCGTGATCATGATCGCGCCAGTTTCCGTTTGCCACCACGTATCGACAATAGGACACCGTCCCTTGCCGATCGCCTCGTGGTACCAGATCCAGGCTTCGGGATTGATCGGTTCCCCCACCGAGCCAAGCAATCGCAACTGCGACAGGTCGTGTTCGTCGACCCACTGCCTGCCCCACTTCATGAACGCGCGGATCGCCGTCGGCGCCGTGTAGAAGATCGTGACGCCGTACCGTTCACAGATCTGCCAGAATCGATCCTTCTCCGGCCAGTCGGGCGCGCCTTCGTACACCACGCAGGTCGCTCCATTGGCCAGTGGGCCGTAGACGAGGTACGAGTGGCCCGTGATCCAGCCGATGTCGGCGGTACACCAGTATACGTCTTCTTCCTTGAGGTCGAACACGTATTTGGTGGTGGCGTGCACGCCGGTCATGTAGCCGCCGGTAGTGTGCACGATTCCCTTTGGTTTGCCCGTGGTGCCCGACGTGTACAAGACGAACAGGTTGTCTTCGGCGTTCATCGGCTCGGGCTCGCACCGCTTGGGCACCTCGCGCTTGAGTCGATGCCACCAGTGATCGCGCCCATCCTTCATTTCGGCGAACATCTCGTCGCCCACACCAGAGCGGCGGCGCATCACCACCAGCACATGCTCGATCGTCGGGCAATCCTCGAGCGCCTTGTCGGCGTTGCGCTTGAGCGGCACGACCTGACCACGCCGGTAGCCGCCGTCGGCGGTGATAAGCACCTTGCAGCCGCAGTCGCTGATCCGATCGCGCAGTGATTCCGGGGAGAAGCCGCCAAAGACCACGGTATGCACCGCGCCGATGCGAGCACAGGCGAGCATGGCGAAGACCGCTTCCGGGATCATGGGCAGGTAGATCGCCACACGGTCGCCCTTCTGCACGCCGAGACGCTTGAGCATGTTCGCGGCGAGATTCACTTCGCGATACAGATCCCAGTACGTGAACGTCCGACGGTCGCCCGGTTCACCTTCCCAGATCAGCGCCGCTTTGTTCCGACGCGATCCGTTGATGTGACGGTCCACGCAATTCACGCTGGCGTTGAGTTCCCCACCCACAAACCATTGCGCGTACGGCGGCGTCCAGTCGAGAACCTGATCCCACTTCCTGTTCCAGATGAGTTCACCGGCTTCGCGCGCCCAGAAATGCTGCGGGTCCATCGCGGCATCGTCGACGATGCGGCTGTCGTGAATGCGAGCGGTGGCGCGAAACGCTGGTGGAGGCGGAAACGAGCGGTTTTCCTGCAGCAGGACGTCGATATCGGTCATGGTCGGTGGTCGCCGGGGCCTGATCGGTAGAAGGGACGGAACGACGTCGCGTGGCACGCACCATCAACCGCGCGCTGCTGCTGCGTTACGTCGTTCGCAACGTGCTGCAGGCGAAGCTGTCGCGCGGACGCGTCGCGGGCAACCGCCCAGTCCACTAACGTTGTGCGATGCTTGCGCACGATTCGACGATCCCGACCGCAGTGCCTGTCGCGCTGCACGCCGCCCCGGTGCTCGTGGCGGAGGGGCTGGTGCGTCGGTTTGGCAATCGGCGCGCGGTGGACGGTGTCTCCCTGTCACTCGGCGCCGGCGATTGTCTCGCTCTGTTTGGGCCCAACGGGGCGGGCAAGACGACGCTGCTTCGTTTGCTTGGCGGCATGATCAAGGCCACCGACGGCTCGATCACGCTGTACGGACATCGATTGCCGGGCGACGCGTCGGTGCGGCATCTCGTCGGTCTGATCTCGCACCATTCCATGCTGTATGCACCGCTCACGGCGCGCGAGAACGTGCGCTTCGCGGCCGAGTGTCAGGGGCTCCGCGATGCGGACGGCGCAACGATGGACGCGCTGACGCGGCTGCGGGTGGCTGATCGCGCCGACTCGCCGGTGCGCTTGCTCAGTCGCGGGCTGCAGCAGCGGGTGTCGATTGCGCGGGCCCTCGTCCATCGGCCGCGGTTGTTGTTGCTGGACGAGCCATACACCGGACTGGACGAGGTCGGCGCACGTGCGCTGACGGCCGCGCTGCGAGAGCTCAAAGCCGACGGCGCGACGTTGATTCTGGTGACGCATCACCTCGGCGAGGGGCTTGCCCTGGCGACGGAAGCGGCCATCATGATGGGCGGACGATTCGTCGCGTCCGATGCTGCGGGTGCGGAGGGCTTCGATGCGGCGGCGTATGGGGAGCGCTATCGCGATCTCGTGACGACGGGGACCGAGTGAGCACGGGCAGCGGGACGCGCGAGCTCGCGAGCGCGGTGGCGCTCAGTCATCGCCCGGCGGGATTTCTTGCCGACACGTGGCGATTGGCGCGCAAAGACCTGCTGATCGAATTCCGGACGCGCTCTGCCTTTCTGGCTGCGTGTGTGTTTGCGCTGTTGTCGGTGGCGATTTTTCGTTTCACGTGGGACGCGACGGCGGTGGGCGCGATGGATCTCGCGCCCGGCGTGCTCTGGGTGATCTTCACGTTTTCCGGACTGCTCGGCCTCAACCGGTCCTTCGCGGTGGAACACGCCGATCGTGCCATGGATGCGTTGCTGGCCTCGCCAATGTCCCGCGAATCGGTCTTTGCGGGGAAGGCACTGGCCAATCTCGTGTTCGTGACCGCCGTGCAGGCGCTGGCTTTGCCGGCCATTGCGCTCTTTTTCGGGTTGCCCTCCGGCCCCGGGTGGCTGGGCGTGATGGGCATCGTCGCGCTCGCGTCGGTAGGGCTGGCCGCCGTGGGAACACTCTTCGCCGCGGTGGCGTCGAACACGCGGATGGCCGAGATGCTGCTGCCGATGCTCGCGCTGCCGTTTTTCGTCCCGCTGGTGATTCCCGCAGCGCAGGCGTCGGTGGTGCTGCTGAACGGGCGTCCGCTCTCCGACGCGGCGAGTTGGTTGAAACTCCTCGTCGCCTTCGACATTGTGTTCACGGCGGCGTGTACCGTCGCCTTCCCGTATACCCTCGAGGAGTAGGTCATGACGTCGGTGTCGTCTGTGAGCACGCGCCCGGAACGAACAGCTGCCGCGAGTCCGTCGGCCCCGGGGTTCGACTGGTTATTGGCGGTCGCGCTGGTGGCCTGCGCGGTCGCGGTGGCGCGCGCCCTCTTTTTCACGCCGGCCGACGCCATGCTCGGCGACGTGCAGAAATTGTTTTACCTGCATGTGCCGGCCGCGATCGCGGGCCTGTATATCGGCTGCCCGCTGCTGGCGATCCTGAGCATCGTCTACCTGTGGGTGAAAGACGAACGCCTCGACCGGCTGGCCGAAGCGTCGGCCGAAGTCGCGCTGGTGTTCATGACCGTGGTGCTCACCACCGGCCCAATCTGGGGACGCTCCAGCTGGGGCACCTGGTGGGTGTGGGATGCCCGACTCACCAGCACGCTGTTCCTCTGGTTTCTCGTGGTCTCGTATCTCGTGCTGCGCGGTGCGATCGAGCAGCCGGAAGCGCGCGCGCGACTCTCTGCGGTGATGGGATCGCTGGCGGCACTGCTGGTGCCGTTCATCCACCTGACCGTATATTTGTTCCGCTCGCAGCATCCGTCGCCGATCGTGATCAAGCCGGAGGCGCTCACGCAGCCGAGTCTCCCGCCCGAGATGGCGGCCACGTTTGGTCTCAGTGCGGCAGCGTTCGTGGTGTTGTTCTTCGCGCTGCTGCGGTTGCGCTTCCGCTATGCGACGGCGCGTGACGCACGCGTGGCGCTGGAGTGCGGCTGATGTCCGCGTGGAGACTGGCGGTCCAGTCGGCGCAGGGAGGGACGCAGCCTATGATGCAGACCGCACCGTCGCCGGCGCCGCTTCCGGGGCAGGGCGAAGTGGCGTTCGTGCCCAGGGCCGGGGGGCCGCCGGACACCAGCAATTACATGATCGCGGGCTACGTGGTCACGTTTGTGGTGTACCTCGGCTATATCGCCATCGTCCTGCGCCAAATGGCGCGCGTGCGTCGCCCCTCCGCGTGACGCGGCGGTGAGCGTCCCGGCGGCGAAGGGCGCGCCGCTGGCCGGCGTGCGCATTGCGGTGACGCGGGCGGGGGAGCGTGGCGGCCCGTTGGCGGCGGCGCTCAGACAGGCGGCGGCAACCGTGCATGAGATTCCGCTGACACGCATCGTATCGCTCGATCCGGCCCCACTGGCGGCGGCGGTGGCGGCGCTGGCCGACTATGCGTGGGTGCTGCTGACCAGCGTGAACGCGGTGGAGCATCTGGCCGCTGCGGTGCACACGCCCCTCGCTGCCGCGCAGCTGCGCAATCGCAAGATCGCAGTGGTCGGGTCGGCGACGGCGGAAGCCTTGCAACAGCATGGCTGGTCGTCCACCCTGATGCCGGAACGCTTTCGCGCCGAGTCGCTGGTGGACGCGATGTCCTCGCGCACCGATGTGGACGGAACCCGCATGCTCTACCCGGCGGCGCAAGGCGCCCGCGATGTGCTCCCCGACGGGCTGCGCGCGCTGGGCGCGGTGGTGGACGTGGTGCCGGTCTATCGCAGCGCTGTCGACGTCGAGGGGCAAGCGCGATTGCGTGCGCTGGCCACGTCGAGCGGTCTCGATCTGGTCACCGTCGCGGCGCCGAGCGCCGTAGACGCCCTGCTGGATGCGCTTCCCGCGGAGTACGCACGGCGGTTACCGGTGGCTTGCATCGGTCCCGTAACGGCGCGCGCCGCACGGATTGCCGGATTTCCGGTGAAGGTCGAATCGGGAGCCGCCACCGCCGAAGGATTGGTCCGCAGCATCATCGCGGCGTTTTCGCCACCACGGTAGAATTCGGCATGACAGAGACAGCAACAGAGACGGTGTCCGGTATCGTCGTTCGTATTGGTACGCGCTCCTCCGAACTCGCGCTGCGCCAGGCGCGCCAGGTGGCGGCGGCGTTGGCCGCGCAGGGCGTGGCCAGTGAACTCGTCACATACACCACGATCGGCGATCGCATCCTCGACCGGCCGCTGAACGCGATTGGCGAAAAGGGGCTCTTTACGGCGGAGCTCGAGGCGGATCTGATCTCCGGACGGACCGATTGCGCGGTGCACTCGCTGAAGGATCTGCCGACGGCCGATCCGGAGGGGCTGTCGCTCGTTGCGCTGCTCGAGCGGGAAGATGCGCGCGACGCGCTGGTGGTCGGCCCCGGCGTGACGGCGCGCACACTGCACGAGCTGCCGCATGGCGCTCGCATCGGCACGTCCTCGTTGCGACGGCGTGCGCAGCTGCGTGCCCTGCGTCCCGATCTTGAGGTGCGGGAACTGCGCGGGAATGTGGGGACGCGCCTGCGCAAGATCGACGAGGGGGATGTCGATGCCGCACTGCTGGCCGCGGCGGGCCTGCGCCGACTTGGACTTGGGGATCGCATTGTCGCGCTGCTCGATCCGCCGGACTGGCTGTCGGCGCCGGGGCAGGGTGCCATTGCCGTGCAGGCGCGCGACATCGATGCGCGTATGAGGGCCGTGCTGTCACTGCTCGATCATGCGGACACGCGTGCGGCGGTGACGTGCGAACGGGCCATGCTGGCCGCGCTGGAAGGCGGCTGTCAGGTGCCGATCGGAGCGGCGATGTTGCGCAGTGCCTCGGGCGCGGTGCTGCATGGCGTGATCGCGGCGATCGACGGCACGCACGTGGTGCGCGGCTCGATGCCGGTGGATCTCGCGGACCCGACGGCCGCCGGGCGTGCGCTGGCCGCACAGCTGCATCGCGACGGTGGTGCGGAGATTCTTGCCGCATTACGCACGCGTGATGCGCAGCGTGATGAACATCGGGATGCTCAGCGTGCTGACGCCGGGAGTGTGCTGTCATGACGCGTGACATGATCGTGCCCGGCACCGACGTGCCCGTCGCGTCGTTGCCGGTGCGCTTGCGCCGTCTCCGTCGCACCGATGCGATCCGCCGTGTGGTGCGTGAGACGCGACTCGATCCGGCGCAATTCATCTGGCCGTTGTTCGTGCGCAGCGGTACGGGGATTCGCGCGCCGATCGGCTCGATGCCCGGCGTCTCGCAAACGAGCGTCGATGAACTGCTGAGGGACGCCGAGCGTGCGGTGGCCGAAAAGCTCGGCGGCATTTTGCTCTTTGGCATTCCGGATCACAAGGATCACGAAGGCTCGTCGGCGTGGGACCCGCATGGACCGGTGCAGGAAGCAGTGCGCGCGGTGAAGCTGGCGTTTCCGCAATTGCTGGTGATCACGGACGTGTGCATGTGCGAGTACACGGATCATGGCCACTGTGGTCTGCTCACACCGGCGGGCGACGTCGACAACGACGCGACGCTGGAACTGCTCGCGCGCGAAGCCGTGTCGCACGCGGAAGCCGGGGCGGATATCGTGGCGCCCAGCGACATGATGGACGGGCGTATCGGTCATCTGCGCGCCGCACTCGACGCGGCCGGTTACGAGCAGGTGCCGATCATGAGCTACGCCGCGAAGTACGCCTCGGCGTTCTACGGGCCGTTCCGCGAGGCGGCCGAGTCCACGCCGGCGTTCGGTGACCGTCGCAGCTACCAGATGGACCCCGCAAACGGCCGCGAGGCGTTGCGTGAAGTGCGGCTCGATGTGTCTGAGGGTGCGGATATCCTGATGGTGAAGCCGGCCGGCGCGTACCTCGACGTCATCGCAGCGGTCAAGCAGGACACCGGCATGCCGCTTGCGGCGTATCAGGTGAGTGGCGAGTACTCGATGATCAAGGCGGCGGCGGAACGCGGCTGGATCGACGGAGAGCGCGCCATGCTGGAATCGCTGGTCGCCATTGCGCGTGCCGGCGCCGATCTTGTGATTACGTACTTCGCCATCGAAGCGGCCGTCGCGTTGCGCGCGCGCTGACTGCGGTATTGCCAACTGCGTGCGCCTCTCGCCCGCGCTCCGACACTTTCGACACCCATTGCATGCACAATCCCTGGCACGACGTCGCCGCAGGCGATCATCCGCCCGAGCAGGTCACGGCAATCATCGAGATTCCCGCCGGCTCGCGCAACAAGTACGAACTGGACAAGGTCACCGGCCAGTTCAAACTCGATCGCGTGCTGTATTCGGCCGTGCACTATCCGGGTGACTACGGCTTCATTCCGCAGACGCTGCACGAAGACAACGATCCGCTCGACATCCTCGTGCGGATCAATGAGCCCACGTTCACGGGGTGTCAGATCGCCTGCCGCCCGATCGGTGTGTTGCGCATGCTCGATCGCGGTGAGCCGGACGAGAAGATTCTCGCTGTGCCGTGCGAAGATCCGTATCACCACGATGTGTATGACATCGCGGACATGCCGCAACACTACCTGAAAGAAATCGAGCACTTCTTCCACATCTACAAGGATCTGGAAGGGAAGCGTGTCGAGATCCAGGGGTGGGAGAAGAGTGATCGTGCGTTCGCGATCATTCAGGGCTCGATCGAGCGCTACAAGGCCAAGTATGGTGCGCGCCAGGTATGATCTTACTGGTCCCGGTGTACGCTAGTGCGGTTGACGCAACACCAGTGACGCGTTGATTCCGCCGAAGCCGAAACTGTTGGTGAGAATGGTGCGTGGCGACAGCGCGCGTCCGGTGTTCGGCACGTAGTCCAGATCGCACCCGTCGTCCGGATGGTCGAGATTGAGCGTGGGTGGAATCCACCCGCGCTGCAGGATGAGCGCCGAGATCGCGGTCTCGAACGCACCCGACGCACCAAGGGCGTGGCCGTAGTAGCCTTTGGTGCTGGAGACGGGGACCTTGTACGCATGCTCACCGAAGACGGTGCGGATGGCGTCGGTTTCGGTGGGATCGTTGAGCGGCGTACTGCTGCCGTGCGCATTGATGTACCCCACCTCCTGCGCCGCGACGTCCGCATCGCGCAGCGCCTGACGCATGCACCGCGCGGCCTGCGAGCCGCCGGGGAGCGGTGCCGTCATGTGGTGCGCATCGTTGGTGGTGCCGTAACCCGCCAGTTCGCCGTAGATGCGCGCGCCGCGCGCGACGGCGCGCGACCACTCCTCGAGGATCAGTACCGCGCCGCCTTCTCCCATGACGAAGCCATCCCGATCCCGGTCGAACGGACGTGATGCGCGCGCGGGGTCGTCGTTGCGATTGGACATCGCGCGAATGAGGGCGAAGGCACCGAAGCAGAGCGTCGCCAACGGCGCTTCCGCTCCACCGGCGATCATCACGTCGGCGTAGCCATCTCGCACCTGCCGGAATGCTTCGCCGATGGCCATCGTCCCCGACGCGCAGCTCATTGCGTTGGTGGAGTTGGGGCCCTGCACACCAAACTCGATGGCGATGTTGCAGCTGGAGGATCCGCCGAACACGGCGAGGGCGAGTGTGGCGTCCACCGCGCGCAGTCCGCCCGTCATGAAGTTCGCGGCCTGCGCTTCGGCGTAACCCACGCCGCCCAGTGCGGTGCCCATCATCGTGCCGATGCGCTCGCGATCTTCCTTGTCGAGATCGAGTCCGGCGTCCTCGAGGGCGAGCTTGGAGCTGACCACGCTGAACTGCCCGAACCGGTCGAGCCGCTTCACGCGCCTGGCATCGAGATAATCGACCGGATCGAAGTCATTCACCTGCGCAGCGCAGCGGCTGCGAAAGATCGAGGCGTCGAACCGTGTCGCCGGGCCCACCACCGACCGTTCGTTGCGCAGCCCCCGCCACAGTGCCTCAACGCCGGTGCCGAGTGGCGTGACGCAGCCAATGCCCGTAATGGCAACCCGACGCGGCGCACGTCCGTTGCCAGTGTCGCCGCTCATCGCGTCGCCGCCGACCGTTCGGCGAGCGTCGCCTGTTCTGCGACGCGCCCGAGTCCGGCCAGCGTGCGCGACGCGATGCCATGCACAAACACCGGTCCGATGACCTGCGTCGCGGCGAGCGGTCCGATCAGCGGCCACGACGGCCCGTTCCAGACATGAATGATGCGCACCAGCGTCCCCTTGTCGGTCGGCGTGAAATTCCACTCCACGTCCATGCTGGTCGTGATTCCGCCGACATGGCGAAAGCGCACCCACGGATCCTGCGTACTCACCGCCATCTCGGACAGCCACCAGGTGGGCCAGTCGAGCAGGCCGAACGGGCGATTGGCCGCCATCTCCACCAGTCCGCCGCCGTCCGGTGTGCGATGACGAAAGCGTACGAACCGGTAGTGCGGAAGGAACGCGGCCCAATTCTCGACCTCGCGGGCGATGTCGAAAATGCGCGTCACGGGCGCGCGGACCAGCGCCTCGTCGACCGTGGTCATGAGTCTGTCGCCGGGCGGTGGACCGAGTTCGTAGTTGGGGTGCACGGTGTGCGTGGAAGGAGTCGTCATGGAGCGTTCGGCCGTCCTCACAACATGACCCGACGCGGGATCCATGTCGCCGTGACGCGCCAGCCCAGCCGACGGCGGACCTGAACGCGAGTACCGGTCGCGCGACGAACCAAACGAAGCAATTCCCCGGCCGTGTAGCCGCGGAGAATGGAAACCACGCCGTCGTGGCGGCTGACCGGATGGAATCCAAGGAGGAACGAAGTACACCAGAGGCCGGCGACCGCAAGCCAACTGCGTCGCAGGTCGCCGATGACGACCCCCATGCGCGCCACGCGGTTGCATTCGCGGAGCAGCGCATGGGCGGCACCATCGTCGAAGTGGTGCAGCACCTGCGAGCAGGTGATGATGTCCACGCTTGCGTCGGCGAAGGGAAGTCGCATGGCATCGCCGGCGATGGCCCAGGTGCACGCAGGGGCGGCGGCGCGCGCGATGACAGGCGAGAGTTCGAGTCCGATGCTGTACACGCGCAACCCGCGGTCGGCGGCGTCCTGCGTGACGGCGGAGGGAATGTCGGCCAGTCCGGTGCCGATGTCGAGCAGGGTGAGCGCCATTTCGCTGGTCGGCGTGCACTGCCGTGTGGCGCGGTCCGCGGCCGCCCGATCGATCAAGCCGCGCGCAATCACCGCCCGCACCTCGTCCACCACGGCGCGTCGTCCGCCAAAGAGACGATTGGCGAGTGCCACGTCGCGCAACGAGCGCACCGCGAGCGCAGGATCCTGCGACGGATCATCGAGGATCTCGATCCCGCGACGGCGCTCGGGGGTGAACATGCACTCAGCGCTCGAGCTGCGCGTAGCCGCCGCGATAGTACAGCAGCGGCCGACCATCGCGCACGTCCGCAGACTCGACGTCTCCGACGATGATGACGTGATCGCCCGCCGGATGGCGCGCGACGATGCGGCACTGCATCCAGCAGAGTACTTCGTCAAGCAGGGCATCCCCGAGCTCGCCGCGCGTGAACCCGATGCCGGAGAAGCGATCGTCAACCTTGCCCGCAAAGCGGCGCGACAGTGCTTCCTGCCCATCGGTAAGCACATTCACCGCGAAGGAATCGGCCGTGGCCATGACCGGCGCCATGGTCGCATCGTTGCCGATGCACACGAGCACCAGTGGCGGATCGAGGCTCAGCGACGAGAACGCGCTGGCCGTCATGCCGTGATCGCGCGGCTCGCTGTCGTGCGTGGTGATGACCGTGATTCCGGAGGCGAAGCGGCCGAGTACGGAGCGAAAGAGATCGCCATCAATGGACATGCGGTCGAGTCTGGGCGGAGGAGAAGGGCGGAAGCACCGGTGCGACGCGATGCGGCCAGAGGATGCGCAGCAGCGTGCGTGGTGCGAGCACGGCCCGCGGAGGCACGAAGTCGCCGGTGACCCCCACCAGCAGGTCAGCCAGCGCGCGGTCGCGTCCAAGTACGCGGGCGGCGTAATTCATCAACGACGGAAAGGCGACGGCTGTGCCGATCAATCGCTCCACCCGCCATTTGCCCGCGAACGTACTGCGACGGGCTTGCTCGTATGCCTCGAGTGCGCGGCGGGCGGCGTCGCCATCTCCGCGCGCGAGTGCCTGCACCGCGTCCACGGCAAAAGGCGCGGCAAGCTCGCCGCCTCGCAGCGCCGCGTAGATCCCCTCGCCCGTGAATGGATCGAAGAAGTCGGCGGCGTCGCCCACCAGCAGTGCACCCGGCGCCCACGCGCGCACCGCATGCGAGGCGAACGGTCCCGTGGCTCGCACCGGTGTGGCGCGGGTGGCGCGCGCGAATCGCGGCGCGAGGGCTGGTTGCCGCGCGAGCCACGCCTCGAGAAAGCGCGTGGGATCGCCGTGCATCGAGGCCGCCAGTCGCTTCGGCACCACGAGCGCGACGTTCGTCAATCCGTCGCCCACCGACGCGAGACCAGCGTAGCCCTCGTGCGTGACATGCATTTCGCCGAGTGTGCCGATGCCGTCCACATCGCGGTAGTGAGCAACCAGGGCAACGCGACGCATCCAGCGCGACTGCCTCGCGACACCAAGTCGCCGCGCCACGATCGAGCGCAAGCCGTCCGCGCCGACCACGAGTGCGGCGCGCACGTCCTGTGCGCCATCCGCGGTGCGGAGTCGAACGCCGGTGATGCGACCGCGCCCGTCATCCAGCAGCGTTTCCACTCTCGCCTGCTCGATCACCCGCACACCGGCCGCACGCGCCCGGTCGAGCAACTCCAGGTCGAGCACTTCGCGACGCACGCCGAGTCCGCGATCGCGAAAGCCGCGAAAACCGTGTTGTGCGACAAACTCGCCGTGAATGCGACCGCCATCGGGCGCGTACACGAGCATGCCGGTCAGTGTGGCATTGTTCCCCGACTCGAGTGTCTCCAGTGCGCCCATCGCATGCAACACGCGGGCCCCCTCGGGGCTCACGTACTCCGCGCAGGGCTTGGCGCGCGGAAAGCTCGCGCGGTCCACGAGCGTCACGTCGAGACCCGCCTGCGCCAGATGCCATGCGCTCGACGTGCCCGCCGGTCCGCCCCCCACCACGAGTACCTGCACGGATTGGACGGATTGCATGGAGGGTGACATTGCCATCGGGTGAGAGGACGCCGCATGCTGACGCAGGTCAGGCGCGCGTGGACGCCGGCATGAGCCAGCCGCACATGCATATTCCATCGTGAACGTAATGCCGGGGACGACCCGTGAGGTGACGGATCGGGAGCCGACGCACCGGCCTCCGTGTCGTATCAGCCCGCGCGCACCGTCCGTGCAATGGTGGCGGCGAACACAGCGCCCACGACAGTGCAGAGCAGGTTCACGCCGTCGTTGTCGAGCGCGCCGTACCCCCCGACGCGTTCGGTTCGTGTACCGCAGTCATGCACATCCTGTTCCGTGTCGCTGTCGCAGCGCGGACAGTGCCGTCGCAGTTGCCACCACGCGCCCGTCACCGTGTCAATCCACGACCCGGCGATCGCCCCCAGCGTGACGGCGGGCACGGCCGCAGCGGGCACCATGCGGCACCGCCAAGCCAGAATCGCCAGCAGCGTGGCCCCCACGACCGCCGCCAGTGAACCGGCAAGGGTGACCGCCCCCGAGGTTCCCGGCGGCACGCGCCGACGCAGCCGCAGTGACCATGGCCGACCGCCCGCGAGCGTGCCAAACTCGGTCGCCCAGGTATCGGCCCCTGCCGCAGCGAGTGCCCCGGCGGCCGCGGTCGCGATCACCGGTGACAGCGACGCGCCCGACAGCGACGACCAGTACGGTGTGGCCAACGCGCCGAGGGCGAAGACGCCGCCGTTGGCCAGCACCTGCCAGGCGTCGCGTCGATCGCCCTTCTCTACAATGCCGGCGGTGCGCCGTGCCTTCTGTGCGCGACCGATCCGCGACAGCACGGACGCACTGACGAACCAGAGGATCAAATACAGCCCCCATCCCCACGCGGCGTGCAATGCCGCCGCACCCACTGCGGTTGCGGCCGCAGCGCCACTGCCGGACAGACTGCGCGCGCGCCACGCGAACAGCGCGACCATCCCAGCGAGCGCGATCGCCAGGAGCAGCCCTGACGACCCCTCGAGTGTCAGGCGCGACAGGAAAGTCACGACCGTTACGACCATCGCGGGAGCCGCGAACACACGTTGGCGCTCGGCTCGGTCGGCTCGCGCGCGCCAACGGGTCCGCGCACCCACTGCTGCCACGGCCGCGCGCATGGCACGACGTTGCGCTTCGATGCGGGCGCAACGGGTGCGGTGGGTGGAATCGGCAGACGAATGGTCAGCGCTGCATGGACATGGCAGGAGGAGAGGGTGTAGTGCGGACCGCCGTCATGCAACCCGTCATGCAACCCGCCGTGCAGTCCGCCGTGCCCCCCGCGACGCCATCCGCCAGGCCGCCTCCGACCGGCCGTGCAGACGCCAGCCAGCGAAGCGCGCGCGACGATACCATTTTCACTCTCGGCCGCTTGTTCGGGTGACTGCCGACAGATTAGCTTCGCCCCACGTGTCTTCCCTCACAGATGATCTCGCGCAGCGTGCTGTACCGCACGGCATTTCCGCATCCCCGACGTCCGCATCGCTGAATACCGCCTTGCCGTTGTCTGGCGGGCCGCTTGACGCACGGCTGCCGCTGGCGCTGCTCGAAGCGGTCAAGCTGATCGATACCCCCGAAGCGGGACTCGACGCCGAATTGGTGCACGAACTCCGCAACAAGCGGCTGGGACTCAGCGACACAGTCTACCAACAGATCCGCCGCTACGGCGATGCGGTCAAGCGACAGCAGCGCGTGCCGTTCGACGAGGTGCTCGCGCTTGCCCGGTTGATCGGGCGCCGCCCGGATGCAGATCTCGCTTTCCGCGAAGCGGGTCGGCGCTGGGTACGCTCCTCCCTGTCGACGATCAGTTCGACTCAGCTGGGCGCGGCGACCTCCATGCCGTCGTTGATCGGACGTCCGATCGCGTTGGGCTTGCTCCGCCGTCTCGCCAAACGCTTCATGGATGGATCGATGGTGCGACACGGGAGTACGCTGGTGCTGGATGTTGCCGCTCCCGTCTCTGCCGATGCGGCACCGCGGGCAGTAGGTTGCGGACTGTACGAAGCGGCGTTTCGCGAGGCGCTGCACGTACTTGCCGACGCCGACGGCGCCGTCGAACATGTCATGTGCCGCGCGCGCGGCGATGTCCGTTGCCAGTGGCGTTCCGAGTGGCGCCGTCGGTGATTCGTCCACGCGCCGCTCGCGCGTGAAGCACCCGGCGCGGCGACGATCTGCGCGGGCGCGCGGTCCCCTCATTCGCCACGTCACGCAATCGCCGCCAAGGACGCCTGCATGTTGACTGTTGAATCGCTTCCGCTGTTGCAGGAGTTGCTCGTTGCGGCGGATCTGGACGGCTGGCTGTTGTACGACTTCCGCGGCACGAACGCGATCGCGTCGTCGCTGCTGGGGTTCGAAGGGCTCGTGTCGCGTCGCGTGTTTGCGTTCATTCCGCGCCAGGGCACGCCGATCGCCATTGGGCACGTCATCGAGCCCGGACCGTGGGTGCATTGGCCCCCGGCCTGGCCCCTGCGCACGTACTCGGGTTGGCGTGCACTCGAACGCGAGTTGGCGTCGTTGGTTGCGGGCAAGCGTGTGGCGATGGAGTACTCGCCGGGGGACGCGATTCCGTACCTCGATCGCGTGCCGGCCGGTGTCCTTGAGATGGTGCGCGCGACCGGCGCCACGGTCGTCTGCTCGGGCGAGCTGGTCTCACGTGTGTACGCCACGTGGACCGCGCCGCAACTCGCCTCGCATCAGCGGGCCGCCGAACGCATCGCCGCCATCGCGCGTGATGCGATCAACTATGCCGGCGAGCGCGCCGCCGCCGGCTCACCGGTGGCCGAGCACGAGTTGCAGGGACGTATCATGGATGCGTTCGATCGCGCGCAGTTGGAGACGGAGCACGGCCCCGATGTCGCCGCCTCCGAGAATGCCGCCAACCCGCACTATGCGCCCTCGGCCGACGCACCGCGCCGGATTGTCTGTGGCGACCTGTTGCTCATCGATCTGTGGGCCCGTGAACGCAACGGTGGCGTTTACGCCGACCAAACCTGGATGGCATCACTTGGCGCGCCCTCCGGGCGCGCTGTGACCATCTGGGAAGCGGTGCGCGATGCACGCGACGCCGCGCTGACGCTGCTCTCGACGCACATCGCGTCCGGGACACCGGTGCACGGCGGCGCGGCCGACGACGCGGCGCGCGACGTAATCGTGTCGCGCGGATTCGGCGATCAGTTCTGGCATCGCACCGGGCACAGCATCGATTCGCGCGAGCTGCACGGATCGGGTCCGCAGATCGACAACCTGGAATCGCGCGACGACCGGCTGCTGATCCCCGGTGTCGGCTTCTCGATCGAGCCGGGCATCTACATGCCGGGCGAGCTGGGCGTGCGCAGTGAGGTGAATGCGTATGTGGGTGAGGACGCGCTGCTGGTCACGCCGGGTACACCGCAGCGCGACCTGTTCGTGGTCTAGGGCGGCGCGTGCGTGTTCGCGTGTCACCCCTGCTGGTCGGCCTCGCGGCGGCATGCGCGGCCTGTCGTGATGATGGTGCGGTGGAACATGACGGCAGCGGGCGCATCGCGGAAGTCGCCGGCACGCTGGGGCCAGGCGGCAGCGATCGCACGAAGGACGACATCACGCTGGACGCGCGCACGGGGCATACCCTTGCGCAAACGCTGGCGCGGGCAGCCGGTGGGACCGATGGCAGCGCGTATCGTACGCACACCGCCGGCGCGGCGCGCGGGGGCGGCCTCATTGTCGGTCACATCCGCGGCGGGCGTGACGCGTCGCGCGACAGCGCGATCGTGCCCACGCACGATCACAACGCCTGCGCGCCCTTCACGGAGCGCATGATGCCAAGCAGCGATGACGGCGTGGGAAACGCGGTCGTGTGGCTGGTGGGCGTCACAGCGGGGCCGTCGGACACGATCGCGCGGCGCACCACGCTGCGACTCTCCAACTGTCAGCTGGAGCCACGCGTGCAGCGGGTGGCGGCGGGCGGCACGATCATGGTGACGTCCCGCGACGCGATGATGACGCGGCTGCGATTCATCGATGCATCCGGCGCCGACTCCGCACGGGCCATCGTGTTGCTCAATGATGCCGGACAGGTCGTCCCGGTGGCCGACGCCAGCGCGAAACCGGGACTGGTGGAGGTACGCGACGATCTGCATCCGTGGGTGCGCGCGTGGATCGCCGTGTCGCCGCATCCGTTCGTGGCCGTGACCACTGCCGACGGCAGCTTTCAGTTCGACCGCGTTCCGCCCGGCCGCTACACGCTGGTGGTCTGGAGCGAAGTGCTGGGTGTGCGCTCGCGCGAGCTGCGTGTCACCGATGGCGTGGAGACGCGACTTGACGTGACGTACTAGGCGGCGCCACCACCGAACGGCTACATCGACAGTGCGCCGACCGCACCCGGCTCGTGCTGCTGGCCCAGATACAGCTTGGCGTAGAGTCCGCCCTCGCGCGCGACGAGCTCCGTGTGACTGCCCTCCTCGACGATCGCGCCATCGTTCATGACCACGACCCGATCGGCACGACGCACCGTACTCAGACGGTGCGCAATGATCAGCGTGGTGCGGCCGTTGAGCAGTTCTTCGAGTGCGGCCTCGACCAACTGTTCGCTCTCGGTGTCGAGACTGGACGTGGCTTCGTCGAGAATGACCACGGCGGGGTTCTTGAGAAACACGCGCGCAATCGCAATCCGCTGCCGCTGGCCGCCGGAGAGTTTCACGCCGCGCTCGCCGACTCGGGTATTCCACTGCTCCGGCAACTTGGCAATGAACTCCCACGCATGCGCCGCACGGGCCGCCCGTTCGATATCGGCGTCGCTCGCATCCGGACGCGCGTAGGCAATGTTCTCGCGAATGCTGCCACTGAAGAGCACCGGCTCCTGCGGCACGATGCCGATCGCGCCGCGCAATGTCTCGAGTGAGAACGCACGCACGTCCACGCCATCGAGCGTGATGCGTCCGGTCGTCACATCCCAGAAGCGAGGGAGCAGACTCGACATCGTCGTCTTGCCCGCACCCGACCGGCCGACCATGGCGACGATTTCGCCCGGCGCGATCGTCAGCGTCACGTCGTGCAACACGTCGCGCTGGTCGGCGGCATACCGGAACGACACGCGCTCGAACGCCACCGCGCCGAGGACGGGAAGGGGCAGCGCGATTGGTGCGGCGGGTTCGCGCACCGTGGCCTCCGTGTCCAGCAGTTCAAACACGCGCGTGGCCGCCCCGATCGCTTCCTGAAAATTACCGAAAAGCGAGGCCATCGCGCCCACCGCTGCGGCCACGGTGAGCGCGTAGAACAAGAACGACACCAGCGCGCCCGCCGTCAGCCGTCCCGCGATCACCTGCGCGCCGCCCTGCCAGAGCACCGCGACCACGGCCGCGAAGGCGACGAAGCCCACCACGCCGAACAGGCTCGCGCGAAGTCGCGCACGACGGATCGCCGCCTGGACGACACTCTCCAGCAGGCCGCTGAAGCGCGCGGTCTCCTGCGATTCTCGCGTGAAGCTCTGTACGACACGAATCGCACCGAATGCTTCGTCGGCGGTCCCCATCGCCTCGGCCACCCTGTCCTGCACACCGGCGCTTGCCGACCGCAGCGCCTTGCCGAACAGCACCGCCGCCGTGATGACGATGGGCACGACGGCCAGCGTGGTGAGCGTGAGGCCCGCGTTCGTGACCGAGAGCATCACAATGCCGCCGACGAGAAACAGGATCTGCCGCGAGAGTTCGGAGAGCCACGTCCCCAGCAGCGACTGCAGCAGTCCCAGGTCGCTCGAGAGGCGGCTGGTCAACTCGCCGGAGCGGCGCTCCGTGAAGAACGCCGGCGAGAGTCGGATGAGATGCGCGAACGTCTGTTGTCGCAACGTGGCGACGATGCGTTCCGTCGTGGAGGTGAGCAGAAACACCTGCACGAAATTCATCACGCCTTGCACGGCGAAAATGCCGAGCAGTGCCAGCGCAATACGGTCGAGCGCGCGACGGTCCTTGAGCTCGAACGCCGCATCGAGCAGGTACTGCAGCACGCGCGGAAAGACGAGTCCCGCCGCGGCCGCAATCACCAGACACACAAAGGCGATGAACAGTCGCAGGCGGTACGGCGCGAGCAGCGGCAGCAACCGCGCGAGCGGTTTCGGCGACGCAAATCGCCTGCGCTCCGTCGCAGACGACGCGATGTCGGCCGTCGAGCTGCTCTTAATCGCGCTCACCACCGGTACGTCAGCGGGCAAGGGCGCGATCGACGGCCATGGCGACGAACAGCAGCGCCAGGTAGAGCAGCGTGTACTTGTAGACCCACCACGCGGGCCCCGTCCACGGCTGTCCTGCCTTCGCCGCAGACACCATGCGCAGGATGCCACGCAGGAGCAGCGCGTTGAGCACGAGCGTGGACGCGAGATAGAGCAGGCCGAACGCACCGAAGAGCACCGGCAGCATCGTCAGTGCAATGAGAATCACGGTGTACCAGATCATCTGGTGCATCGTTTCCCGCTCGCCCCAGACCAGCGGCGCCATGGGCACCTTGGCTCGACCGTAATCCACCTGCTTGAGCAACGCGAGCGCCCAGAAGTGCGGCGGCGTCCAGTAGAAGACGATCAAAAACAGACACAACGCCGCGACATCGAGCGTGCCGGTCACTGCCGCCCACCCCACCAACGGAGGAAACGCACCGGCCGCGCCGCCAATGACGATGTTCTGCGGCGACGTGCGCTTGAGAATGCGCGTGTAGATGAAGACGTAGAAGTAAAAGCCCGCCAGCGCGAGGCCGGCCGTGAGCACATTGACGAACTGCGCCAGCATCCACGTGGCCAGCGTCGCACAAAAAATCCCGAACGCCAGCACCTGCACCGGCGACATGCGGCCACTCGGCAACGGACGCAGTCGCGTGCGCGCCATGACATCGTCGATGTCGCGATCGATGTACATATTGATCGCGTTCGCACCTCCGGCCATCAGGTAGCCGCCGACCGTCACGATGAGCACCGTCAGCCACGACGGAGTCCCGGCCGCGTACATTGGCGCCACCGTCGTTACCAGGAGCAGCGAAATGATGCGCGGCTTGGTCAGCGCGATCAGGTCTCGCGAGAGCGACGGCTCCGCCGCGATCACCGCCATCAGCGGGCCGCGCGCGGCTGCGACGACACCGCGATGCGTGCGTTGGCGTCACGATCGCCGTTGCCACCGATCGAGTGCTGCGAGGCGATCGTTGTGCGACCGGCCGCGATGCGCGCGAGGTAGAGCATCGTGAACGCCGTCACCCAGATCAGGATGCCCGTGGCCTGGTGCAGCGAACGCACGACGCCCGGAAATCCGCCGGTCACCATCCAGGCGGCCCACACCACCTGCAACAGTCCCAGCGCCATGCCCGTCCACGCCCAGCGCTGGATCATGGCCGGCTCGTCGCGCTTGCGAAACAGAAACGGCAACGACGCCAGATGCAGCACCAGCAGATACGCGAGAATGCGATGCGTCAGCTGCACGTGCTGCGCGCCCCCGCCAAGTGAGCCGGGCCCGCACAGCGGAAAGCCGGCGCAGGCCACGGCCGCATCAGGGATTTTAGCCGTGAGACCGCCGAGCAACACGACCAGCAGTGCCATTACGGCGGCGGCCATGGCGCCGCCCACGGCTTTGCTGCTGCCAGGAGTGGACTGCACACTGCTGCCGCCCAAGCCACCGGCGCGAATGGCTGCGACCAACAGCACGGCAATGAGCGAAGCGGCCAGCAGCTTGTGTACGACCGTGGCCCACGCTGGATTGCCCGTGAAGACCGTCACGGCGCCAAAGAGCGCCGGCGCAAACCAGAGTCCGAGTGCGAGGCGCGCGCTGTTCGCGACGCCACCGGGTCCGTTCACGCTGCCGTGCTGCCGGAAGCGCCACACGGTGGCCACGAGGTACGCGATGGCGGCAAACAGGGCGATCGCCAGGTACCGGTGCATGACCTCGATGACGAGATCCATGCGCTGGAATGGCGGAAACCAGTAGCCATAGCATTTGGGCCAATTGTCGCCGCAGCCCATGCCCGAGCCGGAAATGCGTACGATCGCGCCGAAGACGATGTGCACGAGGGCGACGGCCACGGCGATATACGCGGCGCGACGAACCGGCGCCGGTGTCGAAGCAGGTAGGGCGGTCATGGTGTCGAAGTGGGGTGCATCGCGCGCCACGCGCCGATGAATGCGGCGGCGAGCAGAAAGGCGGGCAAAATGGCCCAGCCGATTTCCTGCAGGCGATGAGGCATCGGCACGGCAGGCGCGTCCGGCGACGGCGCACGGGGCGGCAGCACGCGAAAGACCGCCCGCATGATGAACAGCTGCGCGACGGCGCAGCAGACGACAGCGACCCAGAAGAGCGCGTCGAGCAGTGCTGGAGACATGAGGAGGAAACGTAGCGGGGCGCGGCAACGTGCGGGACCGCGTACCCCGTTGTAGCATTGCGGCCATGCCCCCATCTGCCTCCCGTCTGGCCGGTCCCTCGGCCTCCGATGCGCCCACCGGTACCGCGCTGCCGCGGCAGCTCGGGCTCTACAGCGCCATCGCCGTGCTCATCGGCACCACCATCGGTTCGGGGATCTTCCGATCTCCGGCCGGTATTGCCGACAAGCTCCCCGGCCCGCTCCCTTTGCTCACCGTCTGGGCGATGGGCGGTCTCTTTTCCCTGTGCGGCGCCCTCACGCTGGCGGAACTGGCCGGTGCCATGCCACGGACGGGCGGGTACTTCGTGTACATCCGGGAGGCCTGGGGTCGCTTGCCGGCCTTCCTGTACGGGTGGTCCGAGCTGACACTCATCCGCGCAGCGGCGTTGGGTGGTATTTCGACCACGTTCGCCGAGTATGCGCTGCGGGGGCTGGGTTTCAATCCGGCCATCGCGCCCTACGACACGTACGCTCACTGGATTGCCGCGGCCACGCTGGCGCTGATGGCCGTCATCAACGTGGTCGGGCTCAGGTGGGGCGCGCTGGTGCAGAACTTCACCACGGTCGCCAAGTACGGCGGCCTGATGATCATCGTGCTGCTGGCGCTGATTCTGGGGCTGCCGAAGACCGGCGGACATTTCACGCCGATGGCGCCTCCGGGCAGCTTCAGCGTCTCGGCGTTCGGACTGGCGCTGGTCTCGGTGCTCTGGGCTTTCGACGGCTGGGGGGACGTGTCCAAGGTCGCCGGTGAAGTGGAGGACCCGCGCAAGACGCTGCCCAAGGCCATCATCATCGGCACGCTGGCGATCATCGTCATCTACCTGCTGGCCAACATCGCGTATCTGTCCGTGCTGTCGGTGGAAGAGATTCGCGGGGCGCGTCTGGTCGCGGCGGATGTGGCGGAGCGGCTGGTCGGACCGATCGGCGTGACGCTGGTCTCGATCACCGTACTGCTCTCCACATTCGGGTCGGTGAACGGATCGTTGTTGACGGGGCCTCGCATCTTTTTCGCGATGGCCGACGACGGTTTGTTTTTCCGCAAGGTCGCCGCCGTGCATCCCAAATTTCAGACCCCGTACGTCGCCATTCTGATGACGGCAACGATCGGCATCGCCTTCGTATTGCTGCGCACCTTCGAGCAACTGGCGGACATTTTCGTCACCGCGTCGCTGGTGTTTTACATCCTGAGCATCGGCGCGATTTTCAAGCTGCGCAAACGCCCTGACTGGGACCCGCCGATGCGCACACCGCTCTATCCGCTGGTGCCCGCGCTCTTCTGCGCCGCGGTGCTTTTCTTGCTGGTCAACGCGCTCATGGATCCGGGACAGCGCTGGCCCACGATGGGCGTCCTCGGCGTCATTCTCGCCGGCATCCCCGTGTACTACGTCACCGTGGGGCGATCTGCGAAGCAGCGCGCAAGCTGAGGGCGAGGTGAGCGCCGCTTCAACGCGCTGATCACCGCGTAGTCCGTACGCACAAACGCCCCGCCGGCACTGCCGACGGGGCGTTTGTCACCTCAGCGATTCACGAGCGGTCCCACTCAACACTCACCGCTCCCACCCAGCACGCATCACGGGACAGTGAAAAAGGTGTGACTCAGTTGAAGATATACCGCAGCCCCAACTGCATGCGCCACACATCCCCCGTGAACGCCGTGCGCTCGAAGCTCTCGGTGCGGAGCTCCGAACCGCGCAGCGGCATGCGATACAGCGCGCGACCCTGCGCGTCCGCCGGGCGGGCGGTGAGGATACGGGTGTCGATCGAGCGCAGGCCCTGACCCCACGTGTCCTTCAGCAGGTTGCCAAAGTTCAGAATGTCGAGGCGGAGCTGCACGGTGTTCTTCTTGCCCGCGAAGTTCGTGAACACATCCTGTGTCACACTGACATCGGCATTGTAGACCATCGGCAGGAACACCGCACCACGCTTGGCATAGCTACCGCGGTTGTCGCGGAGATACTTGTCCTGCTGGATGAAGGTTTCGAACGCGGCCTGCTGCTGGGCCACGGTGTAGGTGCGCGCCGCGGCGCCCGTGCCGGTGGTGAACTGTTCAAAGTTCATTTCCGACGCGTTGCGCGGGATGTACACCAGATCGTTTGCGGTGCCGCCGTCGCCGTTCAGGTCACCGTTGTAGGTGTAGCTGACGTTGCCGGCCGTGCGACCTTCGAAGTACACGGAAATGCCCGTCTTGCCGAAGCCGAAATACTGCTTCTCGTACGCGGCCGTGGTGAAGAACCGATGGCCCGCTGCATTGGCCGACAAGCCCACACCCGGGTTGTTCGGGTCGCCCGCGTGCGGGTTGCCGTTCCACGAACCGAAGGCGATCGAGCCGGGGTCCACCGTGTTCCGCGCCAGACCGTAGCTGTACGCGGCCTTGGCGAAGAAGCCGTTGCGGAAGCCGCGCTCCAGCGAGACCGCCGCGTTCCACGCCTCACCGACGTTCTGATTCTTGAGAACGATCGCGTTGGTGATGTTGCAGTTGATACGGACCTGAAGGCCGTTGGCCGGGCAGGTGTCCGTGAAGCGCGGACGGGTGTCAGCACCCGTGAATCGCGTCGTCGGGGCGGCCAGGTTGGCATCGATGTAATAGACGCCGTTCACGTCCTTGCTGTACAGGAACTCCGCCGTACCCGTGAAGCCGAACGGCAGCACGCGGTCCACGGCGAGGTTCGAGCGCCAGATCTGCGGGAACTTGAAGTCCGGGTCGCCGATGGCCAATCCGTACGACGCGGCCGGATTGCCCGTGGGCGCCTGTTTGTACGTATCCGGATTCGGGTTGAACGGACGGTTGGTCACGTTGTCCACCGACTCGAAACCCGTGAGGATGCCGTTCTCGCCGATCTGATTGGAGATCCACACGTAGGCCGGACGGCCGGTGAAGATACCCGTACCACCACGCACCTGCGTCTTACCGTCGTTGGCCACATCCCAGTTCACGCCCAGGCGCGGGGAGAACAGGAGGTTGGCGTTCGGCAGCTTCTGCGTCTGAAACTGCACCGCCTGACCCTTCTCATCGCGGAACGTGAGGGCGTTGGCCTGCGGGTTCTCGAAGCCGGTGTCACCGAACTTCGGCACGTCCACGCGGAGGCCAAGCGTGAAACGGAGGTTGTCCTTGGCGCGGAATTCATCCTGCGCATAGACGCCGCCGTACAGCACTTCGAGCGGCTGGACCGGCTTGGACTGGCCCGGAATGTTCGAGTAGCGCACCTGGAAGCGGCGCGCCGTCACTGGCGACGTCGTGCGGTTTGGATTGGCCAGGAAGCCGTTGGCGTCTGCGTAGAAGTCGGCCAGTGAGTTGTACACATACGAACTCTGCGAGCCAGGGAAAAACACGTTCTCTGACTCGTAGCGCTCGAGGCTGGCGCCGAGCGTGAAGTCGTGACGATCACGCGAGATCGTCAGGTTGTTCTGGATCTGGAAGCTCTTGTAGCGCAGCTCGTTGCTCGGCGTGAACGGCTCGAAACCGAACGACGTGTAGGCGGCGCCGTCACGCAGGATGTCTACGAACGGAAACACGGTACCGCGCGATGCACGGCTTTCGTCCTGCGACGTATAACCGATAATCAGATTGTTCGCGATCCGGTCGCCGAGAATCGAGTTCCACTCGCCGACCAGACTCCTGATGTTCTCCTGAATCTGATAATTCGAGTTCTGGAAGCTCAAAAAAGTATTGTTGTTCGCACGGCCGAAGCCCAGCGACGCCGACGTTGAAAGATTCACGTCGGTATCGGAGTTCAGCTGGCTGTAGCGCAGGCTGAACTTGTTCTTGTCGTTCAGGTTGAAATCGAGGCGCGTCAGGTATCGGCGCGACGGCGTCGCGTTGTCGTAGCCGGTGTACGGGCCGGTTTCGTAGTCGAACCGGTTGCGCAGGAACGAGCTCAGGCTGTCGAGATCCGACTGCAACACGCGCGTGGTGTTGCCGGTCACTGGCTGGCCACCCGTGTTGGCCGTGCGCAGAATGCCGGGCTGGGTGTTCTCGTCGTCCTCGAAGCTCGTAAAGAAGAAGAGCCTGTTCTTGATGAGCGGGCCACCGAGTCGGGCGCCGATCTGACTGAAGTTGAACGTACCCGGGTTGAACGGGTTGAGTCCTGCCTGATTACCCACGAGGCCTTCGTCGCGCGTGAAGTAATAGAGCGAGCCGGTGAATTCGTTCGTGCCGCTCTTGGTCACCGTGTTCACGCCGGCGCCCACGAAGTTGCCCTGGCGCACGTCGTACGGCGCGATATTCACCTGGATCTGCTCGATGGCGTCGAGCGAAATCGGGGCGACGCCCGTGCGGTCACCCGGCTGACCGGCGAGGCCGAACGAGTTGTTGAAGTAGGAGCCGTCAACCGTGATGTTGTTCAACCGGTTGTCCTGACCGGCGAACGAGCTGCCGCTGGCCTGCGGGGTGAGGCGCGTGAAGTCGCCGATACGACGCGAAATCGTCGGCAGATTCTCGATGACCGCGCGCGAGACCTGCGTCGCGGCACCAGTGCGCGTCGAGCTGATTTCAGCGGTCGTCACGATGCCGGCCAGCTGCACGGCGGCGACACGCAGCGTGAAGTTCTGGTCGTAGGTGATGCCGAGCGTGAGGAATACGTCGGAAGCGGTCTGCTTGGCAAAACCCAGCGCGGCGGCCGAGATGCTGTAGGGTCCGCCGACGCGCAGGCCGATCAGCGAAAACCCGCCATTGCTGCGCGTCACCGCCGTATAGCGGGTACCGGACGGCTGATGAATGGCCTCGACGCGGACATTTTCCACACCGCGACCTGCCGAGTCACGAACGCTGCCACGAATCGCCGATCCCGTAACCTGCGCGGGGAGCGATGCGGGAGCGACCGTGGACCCGGCCACGACGGCGATCGCGAGAGCGACCAGCGCCCGAGCCCCACGTCTGAAAGCAATGAACATGAACTACTCCTCTGTTTTCGATAAAAGTGTGCTGACGAAGGCGCGGCCACCCTGACGCTTTCCCGAGGAAAAGGTCACGTTGGCCGAACCAGAGCAAAAGTTACCAAGGTGCGGGCCGGATCACACGGCCGCGCTGAAGAAGCGCACCGTCGGTTACCTCCGCGTTACGATCGGTCGCCGAAGTCTGGTCCCCGCTCCCTGCCGACCCTGTCTCATTAAACGAGGGCGCGTGATACCTCACGGCGGACTCAGGCGTAAGCGTCCCGCCGTGGCTCACGGCACGGACACCGCGCCGACCGCTGCTGCTCCTTTAGAAGACGCGCAGGTTGATGTATTTCCGCGGATTCTTCTTGAAATCGAGCGCGAGCGAGTCGAGACGTAGCAGCAGGGTGTCCACCCGCGCATAGACCGCTGGGTCGTTCATGAAGCGGCCCACGGTGCCCGGGCCGTTGTTGACCTTCGCCACCACGGCGTTGACGGCGGTGCGCGTGGAGTCGAGGGCGCGCGTCAGCTGCTCCAGATTGGCCGACGCCGCGCGGAGATTGACGATGGTGGAGTCCACCTTCCCCGAGTCGATCGAGGCGATCGTCTTGCGCAACTGCTGCTGCGTGAGCGTCAGCTGCTGCGACTGCTCGGCGGCCACACTGCTGATCTGCGCCACCAGCTTCGTGAGGTCCGCGATGGTCTTGCGCGTGTCTTCCAGTCCGCCCCCTTCCACGTATTCGGTGCGCACCTTGTCGGTAAGGGCGCGGATGTTCGTGGCGATGGAGTCGCCCTTGGTCAGCAGTTCGCTGGTGCGCGGCGATCCCTTACCCGCCGCGATCGTATCCCCTTCGGCCATATATGTGGACACGCCCAGCGGTGCGGTGATCGCGATGAGCTGATCGCCGAAGATGCCGTTGGCCTCGACCGTCGCCTTGGACCCCTCGGGGATCTTGTACTCCTTCGTGATCTGCATGGTCACCGCCAGCGTGCCGTCGGGCACCAGCGCGACCTTGTCCACGTAGCCCACCTGCACACCGGCCAGCAGGACCGCCTGCCCGGTCTTGAGCCCGGCGCCCCAGGGGAAACGCGCGTACATGGGGTACCCGCTCGTCAGACCACCACGGGCCACCCAGATCGTGCCGCCGAAGCCGACGATCAACGCCAGCAACAGGGTCAGACCAACCATCACTTCATCACGTCGTTTCATGGCCCTGGGGAGTAGAGGCGAAACATGCGGCTGGGCTACGCCTGAATGAACGGAGCAAAAACGGCGGCGACGAGAGCATCGAGCACCAGGATCGACACGGACGCGATCACGACCGCCAGCGCGGTCGATCGGCCGACGCCCTCGGCGCCGGCTTCGGTCACGTACCCCTCATACGAGCAGACGAACGCGATTGCGCCGCCGAAGCAGACGGCCTTGATCATCGAATACACAACCTGGAATTCCGTGAACGCGAGCTGGAGCCCGCTCACGAAGTCGTCGGTGCGCACATCGGTGGCCAATATGAGTGTCGCCCACGCACTGAAAATGGCCGTCGCGTTGGCGATCATCGTCAGCGCGGGGAGCATCACCAGCGTGGCCAGTACGCGCGGAGTGGAGAGATACGCCACGGGGTCGAACGCCAGCGTTTCCAGTGCGTCGATCTGTTCGGTGACCCGCATGGTGCCGATCTCCGCGGTCATACGCGCGCCGATCCGGCCGGTGAGCACGAGCGCAGTCAGCAGCGGGCCCAGTTCCAGCACGATGCTTTGGCGGGCGATCAGCCCGACGACCGACAGTTGCACGCCCGGAAAGAGCTGATAACGCGTCTGGAACGCCGTTACGCCACCGAGAAACGCGGCAACGATCATCGTCAACGGCAGCGATTCCACGCCAATGGTCTTCATCTGGCGGATCGTTTCCGGAATCCAGGTGCTCGGTTCGCGCAGCCCGCGTCCGATATCCCGCGCGTAGTAGGCGCGCTTGCCGAGCGCGTTGAGAATCTTCTCCGTCCGGTGCATGGCCAGGCGGAGCACAACGTCGGGGCGGAGGTTCATAGGTGGCGCATCAGCTCAGGTCCGGACACGGGCGAGGAGCACGAGCGCGATGATTCCACACAGGACGTTGGGCATCCAGGCCGCGGCCTCCGGAGGCATGATGCCCTTGCCGCCGATGGCCTTGGTGAGTTGGATGAGCACGAGGAAGAGGACTGTGGTGGCAAGACTGATGGCAATGCCGAAGGCGGCGCCGCCGCGCTGTGAACTGGTGGCAAGCGGCGCGCCAAACAGGGCGATGATGATGCAGGTGACCGGAATGGCCACCTTGAGCATGCGTTCGACCTTGAGCGTGTTCACCTCGGCGCCGGAGCGCTCGAGGACGGCGATGAAGCGGGTGAGATCGGCAAAGTTCATCTCGCTGGGCTCCCGCTCGCTGGCGCGGAGCTCCTGAGGGGTTTCTCTCATCCGGATGTCGGCGATCGAGTCGAAGGTGATGGCGAGGTCGAGCGAGTCGTTCGGGATGACGTGCATCGTCCCCTGCTTGAGCATCCAACCGCGATCGTCGTGCCATGCGCCCGAGCGGGCCGCAATCAGCTGCCCGGGCTGCTGCTCGGAGCGGCGCTTTTCGAGCTCGATGTTGTCCACCGTCTTCTGCACCACATCGAGGGTGTAGATGCGGTAGACCCGACCCTCTTCGCTGGCGAACGCGAAGTTGTAGCGGGCGTCATCGCGGAAGCTGCCGTCGCCGGCCAGCAGTTTCAGGCGCTTGGCGTTGGCCGGCGGTGCGACCTCGCTGAACACGAGATCGATGCCGGTGGCCACGACCGCCATGAAGATGATCGGCGCAATGAATCGATAGAAGCTGATGCCGGACGCCTTGGCCGCGCTGATCTCCGAGTAGCGCGTGAAAGTGCCGATGGAGAAGACCGTGGCGAAGAGCACGGCCACCGGCAGCACCATGAACAGCGTGTCCGGGACCCAGTAGAGGTAGCTCATGGCCACCGCTTCGACGGTCAGCTTGCGCTCCGTGTACTTGCGCAGGTTGTCCACGAGATCGATGACGAACACCAGCACCGGGAACCCGAGCAGGGCGGGGCCAAAAATTCGGGCGAACTCCGCGGCGACGTAGCGATCGAGCGGGGTGATGAAACTGGGCCGTCCCGTGCGCGCACGGCGTGGTGGACCCTGACTCATGCCCCTGCCGGCGTTGCAGTCCGCTCGGCGCGCTCGACGCGCTCGACGGCCTTGAGCGCCGAGCGTGCCTTGCGGTCCGCCCACCAGTCGCGCAGTCCGCCGCCACGCGAGGTGTCCGTCGTGGACTCCACGCGCCAGAGGAGCAGCACGCCGGCCAGACCGAAGATCAGATTGGCGATCCACATCGCCACCGTGGCCGGCAGGCGGCCCTTGTCGGCCAGCGCCTCGCCGCCCATCAGGCAGATGTAATAGAGACCAAAGACGATGATGCTCACGCCGATCGTCACCCCGACGCCGCCGCGCGGGAAGCGCAAGGCGATCGGAGGACCGAAGAGCACGAAGATGACGCAGGCGAAGGAGAGTGCGAACTTCTTCTGGATCTCGACGCTCAGACTGTCCAGCGCCTCGCGGGCGTCGTTGAGTTGCGTGGTCGCCGCCAGTGCCGCGCCGGTGAACATGGTCACCGAGTCCACGTTCATGGGGAGCAGTGGCGCCGGGATGGCGGCGCTGGGATGGGGCGCGGGCAACGCGGCCGCCGGTACCGGCTGCGGTGTCGGTACCGATGCCTGCGTCGCGCTCCGCTGCGTCGAGTCCTGGGGCGGCGGCTCCGCAGCCTCGGCGGTCTTCACGGAGAAGAGCGAGGCGATCGCACCGCAATAGAAGCTGGAGAGGGCGTCCTTGGCGGGCCGGGGACGCGGGACGACGATCGTCTTGGTCCCCTTCGCGACGGTGCGGGACATGTAGCCGATGTAATCCTGCCGGATGCGCTCGAATTCCATCGCATTGACGGTGTACTTTCGCTGCATCTCGCAGATCGTCATCTCGCGGTCGCCTTTGTACGAATCCGACTGCGACGACTCGAAGCTGCGGGAAATGTTGCGGACGCGGACCACCTGCGTCGTGAAGAATGACCGCTGCAGCCGGCGCGTGTCGCCTCGCACGAACTCCTGTACGTGCCCGTCGGACAGCTCCATCTGCAGATCCTGTCCATTCGGGGCCAGCGAGAAGACGCCGCTGTCGGCGTAGATCGTTTTGCGCTCCGGGCCGCGGGACAGATCGTAGATGGTCACGTCCCACATCTTGTTTGTCTGCGCATCGCTGCGCCCGACGCGCATGTAGAACTGGTCGGTGAGCGGGTTGAGCACCTGATCGCGCAACGCAAGTGTCGGTTTGGTGCGTGCGATGTCCTGCTGCAGGATGCGCAACTTGTGGTTGGCCCGCGGCATCACCTGGTCGTTGAACGCGACCATGCCCAGCGAAATGCCGAGGGCGCAGACTGTGACCGGAAGGACGAGGGATCGCACCCGGACGCCACTGGCCTTGAGTGCGGTGATTTCGTGTTCCGCCGCCATCCGCCCAAAGGCGTACAGCGTAGCCACCAGCACGGCCATCGGCATCGTCATCGCGATGGTGAAGGGCAGTGACAGGTAGAAAAACTGCCAGATCACCGACCAGGGGAGTCCCTTGCCGGCCAGATTGGCGAGCTGCCGCGCCACATACTGCAGCATGAGCAATGACGTCAGCGTCGTCAGCGCAAAGAGCAGCGGCCCGACGTGCTCGCGCACCACGTAGCGTGTAATGAGTTTCACGACGTAAATTCCCCTTTGACCACCTGCATTATCAAGGGCGCGGCGACATGATTCGAGCGATGTCGACTGCCTGCGCCCCGTGACAGCTACTGTATCCACGCGGCGGTGCGCGCCGCTGGTACCCCACGACCGGAGATCGGTGCGCCGTCCGCTGCACCGCGGGATCAATCGTCTGGTCCTCGCGTGTCTGAGCGCCCTGCTGGCCACGCCCGCTACCGCCCAGCAGTCGCCCGTTCCGGGGGCGCAATTGCCGTTGCCGCTCCCCGCGGGGGCTCGGCTTTTCACCGACTCGCTGACTCTGCGCCGACTCCCCATCCTCGGACCGTTTGGGAGCGGGTCGGCCACGCGCGCGGAGCCTGCCCGGGTGGCCCGCCAGCTGGTGGCGGACGCGGAACGGGCGCGGGCTCGGCACCTGCAGCGGCGGTGGTTTGACGTGCTGCAGGCAGGCTTCGCGCCGGCCACGCTGCCCGCCGTCGCCGCCATCCCCGTCGCGACACCGCGAACCGATTCCGGGCCGCCGCCTGGAGCCCTCGTTCCCATTATCACGCCGCCGCGTGAAGGGGCCGATGTCGCCCGCACGATCGGGGATGACATCCTCGGGGACCTCGGCGGGCTTGGAATCGCGCTCAATTCGCGCCTCGAGTCCAAGCTGCAGCGCACCAAGAACGAACGGTGCACCGCCGCGCAGCTGACGATCATCGGCAACTCCTGCTTCGGCAGCTTCCAGCCGCCCTCCTTCGATTTCCAGTTCAACGTGCGCACCGGCGGCGTGGTCGCCGACCGTGTCAACGTGAACGTGGACTACGACTCGCAGCGCGAGTTCGACGCCTCCAACAACATCTCGGTCTTCTATCAGGGAAAGACAGACGAAGCGCTGCAACGACTCGAGGTCGGCAACGTCACCTTCCAGCCCCCGCCGTCGCGCTTTCTCACCGCGGGCATTCCGTCCGGCAACTACGGCATCCAGTCCACCGGACAGATCGGCCCCATGCGCTTCACGTCGATTGTCGCGCAGCAGCAGGGGAACGTCTCCAAGGACAACGTCTTTACCGTCGGCGAGCGCACGCAGCAGCAGGAAGAGCGCATCATCGAGGACATTCAGATCGAGCAGCGACGCTTCTTCTTCACCGTCGATCCGCGCCGCTTTGCCGGCTTCCCCAACGTCGATCTGCTCAACCGGCAGCAGATGCAGCAACTCGCGGCGGCGCTTCCCGACTCGATCCGTCCCACGCGCGTGTACGTGTATCGCCAGCTGATCGGTGCGGCCAACCAGAATCCGCGCGGTCCGCAGTTTTCCGTGCGCGGTGCACGCAACAATTCGCGGCAAATCTATGAAGTGCTGCGCGAGAATGTCGACTACTACGTGGATCCGTCGCAGCTCTGGATCGCGATGGTGCGCCCGCTCTCGCCCAACGGTGAGCGACTGGCCGTCGCGTACGAAGTGAATGTGAACGGACAGCCGGGACGGAATCCCAACACCGGTGGCACCCCCGACATCGAGTTCACCGCCGCGCCGCAGTTCGCCAATCTGCTCTGGGAACCGGAACTGCAGCCCTCCAACAGCGAATACTTCCTGCGCGAGATCAAGTCCGCGTATCGGCTCGGCGGCGAAGATCTGCAGCGGCAGACGCTCAGTGTGAAGCTCGTCACGGGCACGTCGGGCGATCAGGAAAAGCCCTTCGATCCGTCGCGCGGCGAAACGTACCTGCAACTGTTCGGACTGTCACAGGCCACCAATTCGGCCACCTTCGACGTCGAAAATCGCGTCTGGCCGCGCCCCAACGATCCGAACTTTTCGGCGTCCAGCGGCGGCACACAAAAGCTCTTTCGCGACTACTTCATCTTCTATCCCTCGGTACAGCCCTTCGCGCGCGCCGGACTGGCACAACCGCTGGCCAATCCGGCCAATGACACGCTGTACCGCTATCCCAACGAATACCTGTATTCGGCGCAGCGACCGCAGGCCATCTATCGCATGATCGCCAGGTACCAGTCGGACGGTGGCGGCAGCGCCGGCGCGATTCAGTTACGATCGTTGCAGGTGCGTCCCAACTCCGAAACCGTGGCGCTCGAGGGACGCATACTCGAACGCGGCGTCGACTACACCATCGACTACGATCTGGGCTCCATCAGCTTTGCACGTCCCGACACGCTCTTTCCGCGGCCGCGGCAGGTGAGCGTGCGCTACGAGGAGAATCCGCTGTTCGCGGCGGCGCCGACCACCATCTTCGGGCTCGCCACGCAGTTCCCGCTGGAGAATGGCCAGCTCTCCTTCACCGCCATCTCGCAGCAGCAACGCTCGGGGCTCAATCGGCCGCCGCTTGGATTCGAGCCGATCGGGTCGCTTGTAGCCGGCGCCACGGCCAACATGACGTGGGATGCCTCGGTGCTGTCCACTGCGCTCGCCAAACTCCCGTTCAACGCCGGTGCCGCGCGCTCGCGCATTGCCATGCAGGGCGAGTTCGCGCTGAGCAAGCCGCAGCCCAACGCGGCCGGGCAGGCGTATCTCGAATCGTTCGAAAGCGATGCCGGCCGCGACATTCCGCTCGGGGAAGGGGCATGGCAGTTCTCCTCCCGGCCGTCGCTGGGTGCACAGCTGCCATCGGTGATCGGTGGCACCACGCTCGCGCTCACTCGCGCCGCCACGTTGGCGTACCAGAACAACGGCGTGGACACCGCCTTCAATTTCATCCAGTTCAACATCCAGCAGATCGATCCTGCGGTGAGGCTGGTCGGCGGCGGCGTGCAGCCCAACGAGCAACTGTTGTGGATGCAGCTGTATCCGTTGCGCACCGGCGGCATCTTCGATCAGGAGCCGGCTACCGGGCGCCGCCGCTTTGCGTGGACGGTCGGGAGCAACTCAATGGTGGGAACCACGCCCACCGGACGCCGCTGGCGCTCCATTCGCACCGTGCTCAATCCCAGTGGCGCGGATTTGTCGCGCATCGAGAATCTCGAGTTCTTCGTGCTCGTGGAAGCTGGACCCAATCGCACGCGTAAGAATCCGACGCTCGTCTTCGACTTTGGCGAACTCAGCGAAAATTCCGTCGCGTTCGTGCCAGAAACGCTCACCGTCAATCCGGCACCACGTCCCGGACTGCCACAGGACACCACCTATCGGGGCAAGCGATTGGTTGGCTTCGACCGCTTCGATTCGGAGCGCGATCCGTTCTCGCGCGCATTCAATGCCGTAGAGAACGATCGTGGCATCGCGGGCGATATCGCCGACACGATTGTCGTGGTGAACAACACCGGTCCCTCTCCAACCATCACCACGGTGAACGGACTGACGCTCTGCTCGTCGTCGGTGCAGGTGCAACAGATCCTCGGCGACAGTCGCGCCAATTGCGGCGTGCGCAACAACCGGCTCGACGAAGAAGACATCGATCTCGACGGACGGCTGAACTATCCCGACGCGCAATCGGATCAGGAACAGTTCAAACGGTTCGCCGTGGATCTGAGCGACCGTTCCAACTGGACACGAACGGGCCGCTGCTACGCCGACTCGACGTCCACTCGCGGCGCTTTCGGCGCGGACTCACTCTGCTGGGTGCAGATCCGGCTCAATTGGCGCGCGCCACTCGAAGAACAGAACGCGCCAAACGATCGCCGCATGCGCGCGCTCCGCATGACGATGATTTCCTCGGCGCAGGCGGCCGACGACGAATTCACGCGTATCTCGCTCGCTCGGTTTCGCTTGATCGGCGCGCCGTGGCTCAAGCGCGCCGATCGCCCGATCTCCGGTGCGGCCGGCGACTCGGTGGGCATTGCGGCTGGCTACGTCGTGGCCTCCCTCGTCGGCACGCTCGATTCATCCGCGACCATTCCGTATAGCGCACCGCCGGGCGTCATCGAGCTGCCGGAGAATCGCCAATCGGGATTCGAGAACACGACGATTCAGGTGAACGAGAAGGCGCTGCGACTGCAAGCCGGAGTGGCGGGGCAGACGTTTCGTGTCTTCGATCGTGCGGAAGCGTTCTATCGGTTCCCGACCGGCACGCAGACGTTCATGGGCTACCGCACGCTGCGGCTCTGGATGCGCGGGCGCGGGAATGGCTGGGGGCAGACGGGCGAGTTGAACGGTTTCGTGAAGATCGGCCGGGATGAGCACAACTTCTACATGTACCGCACGAGTGTGGAGGCGGGGCCAAGTCAGGCGGCGTGGAATCCGGAGGTGCGCGTGGATCTCACGCGCTTTCAGGTGTTGCGCGCGCAGCTCGAGAACAACTTCCTCACCGCCTCCAGCGATTCGTTAGCCTGTACCGGCGCCGATCTCGAGATGATTCGTCGGTCGGGGCTGCCGCGCGGCACCACCGTACGCCGGTACGCCGTCTGTCAGGATGGCTACATCGTGTACAGCGCCGATCCGAGTGTGACACCGCCCAATCTGGCGGGCGTGCAGGAGCTTGCGGTGGGATTCATCCGCGTGGACAGTGTCGCGCGCGGTGGGACCGGCATTCTGCCCAACGACACCCTCGAGCTCTGGATCAACGATCTCCGTCTCTCGGATGTGGTCGATGATATCGGTTTTGCCGGAGAACTCGGCATGGCCATGAACGCCGGCGATCTCGCTGACTTTCGCCTGAACATCAGCCGGCGCGATCCGAACTTCCGCCAGCTTGGTGAAACGCCGTCCTTTCTCACGACCAGTGGCGTGAGTGTCGGCACGACCATGCATCTCGAGCGATTCCTGCCGGCCAGACTGGGCGTCGTGCTGCCGTTCAGCGCGGACTATGGTGGCACCGGTGTGGAGCAGCTGTTCATCAATCGCTCCGATGTGCGCGCCAGTGGAATCGACGGGCTACGCAGCCCGAGCGACCGTCGCATCAACTACGCCATGGCGTTGCGTCGGGCGACGCCGTTGGCCGAAGGGTGGTATGCGCCGGTGGTGAATGGACTCTCGCTGAACGGCGCGTGGTCCAACGGGCAATCACAGAGTGCGTTCCAATCCACGAAGAACAGCAACTACGTGTTTGGCGCGAACCTGACCATCGCCGACGGTGCGCGCGAGGGATCCTTGCCGTGGATATTCGACAAAGTGCTGGGCGTCCTGCCACGGGTGCTGCGCGAATCGCCCGCTGTGCGCGGCGTGCGCGAACAACGGTACCGCTGGCGTCCCACGCAGTTCCGATTGAGCAGTGCGATGGCGCGCAACACCAATTCGTCCACCTCGTTCACCAAGGCGGCAGCGTCGCCCACCGATACGGGGCAGGTGGTGTTCGGGCTCACGCACTTCTGGACCAACAACGCGCGCGTCGAGTTTCAGCCGACAACCGGGTTGACGGCGAGTATCGATGCGCGACAGTTGCTCGACCTGCGCGACTATCGCGATGCGACGTCGTTGCCCGACAGCGCCGATCGACGGCTCGCGGCTGCCGCGGAGCGGTTGCAGTTGCTGGGAACGGAGGTCGGTCTTGAACGCGAGCGTTCGCTGACGTCGACCTTGGGCTTCGCGCCGAACATGTCGGTGTGGTTCCGCCCGACGGTGGACTTCACCTCGCGCTTTGATCTGAACAAGGATCCGAACGCCCGCGTGCTGCTGCGCGAGGGGGACAGCACGGGCGCGTTCCGTCTCCCCAAACGACTCGGCGCATCGCAAACATGGCGGGCGGGCGCCAACCTCGATCTGGGCCGGCTCATTCTCAACACGACTGGTGAGAAGACCGCCATCCATCGACTGGGTCGCTTCTTCGCGCCGGTCGCGTTCAACTGGTCGCAGAGTCTCAACTCCAACTACGACAACACGTCGTTCAATCCGTCGGCGGGCTACCAGTTCGGGCTTGGCAATATCTCCGATTTTCGAGGCCTGAACTCGCGGCTGGCCACATCGGCGGGTCGGGTCAGGCAGTTCTCCGTGATTGGCTCGGTGAACTTGCCGTTGGGGATCAACGTGGGCTCGCGCTTCGAGAGCGGCACCACGGAAACGTGGGCGCGGCGTGTGCTGGACGGCTTCCAGGCGCTGATCACCAGCGAACAGCGCGTGCATCCCGACATCAAGGTGCGTTGGGCGTGGCGACCGCGCACGTTCGCAAAGGTGTTCACGTTGCTGTCGGTGGACGGCGGCTATCTCGTGACCGAGCAGCAGACCACCGTGCCCAACGAAACCGGTGGTATCGCCGATCAAAGTCGCACGATGGCCACCGGCCGTCCGCTGTCCGGCTCGGTCACGTGGGCGTTTCTGGGTGGCATCACCACCAACGCGGCATACGGGCGCACGTACCGCGAGGACACGCGACCGGGATCGTTGACCACCGGCGACACCAAGCGCATGTCGTTCGATATGGGGCGCACCTTCACGCTGCCCAAACGGTGGAAGACGCGTAGTGGATTGCGCAGCCAGGTGTCGTATTCGTCGGAGGAGACGCGTTCGGTGGTGGGCGGGTCGTTCGGCAGCACGCTGGACGAGGGGAGTGCCACGTCCACGGGGATCAATTCCGTGCTGACCAACAACGGCCGGCAGACGTTCAATCTCAACGCCGTGACCGATGTGTCGGATCTGGTGACGTTCAGTCTCACCGGCTCGCAGGTGCTGTCATACGATCGGACGTTCAACCGACGGGTCGCGAATCTGGTGTTGAACGTGACCATGCAGCTGCGGTTCTTCGCGGGCGAGTTGCGATAGCACGCGTCGTTGTGCGGCCGCCAAGAGGCGCGGCAATACGCGTTGCAGCATGACGGTCCTCGCGGCAAGGATTCGGTGATGGGCCGACGGGGCGCGGGCGGTACACTCCACCCATGCCCACCGCAGCCGAACGTCAGGCACTCGCTTTCGTAGCTGTGATCGCCCTGCTGGGGGCGGGCGTTCGTGTGGCGGCCGGCCGCCAGTTCCTGCGCGATGTGGACGTCAGCACAGGTGGCGCATTGTCGGCCGACAGCGGCAGTCCCGCCGCGCTTGCGCTGGCCCACCAGTTGACTGCCGTCGATTCGGCCAGGAGCGCCCGTCAGGAACGTACCCGCGCCCAAAAGGCCCGCAGCGGCGCATCCGGTGCGTCGTTGTCCCGCACCAACGAGTCAAGCGAGGCGGGACAGCTGCCGAAACCCTCACGTGAAGGAATGCCCGGTGGCATACGGGATCTGACGCAGGCGCCCATCAACATCAATCGGGCGACGGCGGCGGAGCTCGAGCTCCTGCCACGCGTGGGACCGACGCTGGCCAAGCGGATCGTCGCCTGGCGCGAGACGCACGGCCCGTTCGAGTCCATCGAGGCGCTCCGTCACGTACCCGGCATCGGTGTCACAACGTCAGCGCGACTTGCCCCTCTGGTGACGTTTTGAAACAGGTACCGTCCATTCCAAAGTGAGGCGCATCCGGTACGCCGTCACCACGATCCACCCGCGACCTGACGATACCTGAACACTATGGCCGCTCCCGCAGTCACCAGTACCACACGCGCCCCGGAACGGCTTGGCGATCTCCTTGTACGCGAGGGATTACTGACCAAGGAGAATCTGGCGAAGGCCCTGCAGGAGCAGGCGTCCACGCCGGGGCAGCGTCTCGGGCTGACGGTCGTGAAGATGGGGCTCGTGCCCGAGACCGAGGTCGTGCGCATGCTGGCGCGCCAGTATCGCATGCCGGCGGTGGATCTCGCGCGCTTCGAGGTGGATACCCGTCTGCTCAAGCTCATCCCCGCGGAGTTGGCGTCAAAGCACACCGTACTGCCACTCAAGCGTGATGGCCGGCAGCTGACCGTGGCCATCGCCGACCCGACCGTCATGGGCGTCATCGACGATCTCAAGTTCATCACGCGCTACGACATCGTGCCGGTGCTGGCCGGTGAGTACTCGATGCGCGCGGCCATCGAGAAGCATTACGAGGCCAATGAGATCCACATGCAGTCGCTGTTGCAGGACATCGCCGCAGCGGACGAAGACGTTGAAGTCATCGAAGCGAATGAAGAGTCCGTCGACGCCAGTGCGCTCGCGGCGCAGGTGGATGAAGCCCCCGTCGTCAAGCTGATCAACGCCATTCTCGTTGACGCGGTACACAAGGGCGCGTCGGACATCCACTTCGAGTGCTTCGAGCACGATCTGCGCGTGCGCTACCGCGTCGACGGTGCGTTGCAGGAAGTGATGAAGCCGCCCCTGAAGATGCGCGCAGCGCTCATCTCGCGCTTCAAGATCATGGCGTCGCTCAACATCGCCGAACGACGCGTGCCGCAGGACGGCCGCATCAAGCTCAAGGTCGGCAAGAAAGTCATCGACTTCCGCGTGTCGGTGCTGCCGACGCTGTTCGGCGAAAAGGTCGTGTTGCGAATTCTCGACAAGGGGAACCTCACTCTCGACCTCGAGAAGTTCGGTATCGAGCCGCGCGCCGAACGTGAACTGATGGAAGCGATCTCCAATCCGTACGGCATGGTGCTCGTCACCGGCCCCACCGGATCCGGCAAGACGACGACACTCTATTCGGCGCTTTCCAAGATCAACACCGGCGACACGAACATCATGACCGCCGAGGATCCCGTCGAGTACAACCTGTACGGACTCAATCAGGTGCAGGTGCGTACCGAAATCGGCATGACCTTCGCGGCGGCGCTCAAGGCGTTTCTGCGTCAGGACCCGAATGTCATCATGGTCGGCGAAGTCCGCGATCTGGAGACGGGCGGCATCGCCATCAAGGCCGCCCTCACGGGGCACATGGTCATGAGCACGTTGCACACCAACTCCGCCCCGGAAACGATCACCCGGTTGCTGGACATGGGGCTCGAGCCCTTCAACGTCGCATCGGCGCTCAATCTCATTCTCGCGCAGCGATTGGTACGTCGCATCTGTTCGCGGTGCAAACGAAAATACACGCCGGACCTGGCCGAACTGGCCGGCGCAAAGGTCAAGGACAGCACGACGCTGCGCGAGCTGCGCTTCACGGACGAGGCGCTGCAGGACGCCAAACGGCAGGCCACCGCAGAGGCCGCGCCGTTCCTTGTCAATCTGTCGCTCGACACGACGATCGGGGAACTCCCGTTCTTCAAGGGCACCGGCTGCGATGCGTGCAGCGGCACGGGTCTCAAGGGTCGGCAGGGACTCTACGAAGTCATGTTCATGACCCAGACCATCAAGAAGTGTGTCATGCAGAACGTGGACGTGCAGGTGCTGCGCGATACCGCGATCAGCGAGGGAATGTTGTCGCTGCGCATGGATGGGTGGCTCAAGGTGCTGAAAGGGTTGACCACGCTGGATCAAGTCATCCGCGAGACCGCGGCATGATGATGATGGTGATGGCTGTGACAGTGGGTTTCCACTCGGGGCCCTGTTCGTCTCTTCTCGGATCGCTCGTCGGCGCTCCCGCTACTGCTCTCTCTACGTATCCATGACAGCTCCCAGCCAGACGCCCGTATCGCTCCGGACACTTCTCGACGAGATGATCGGCAAGGACGCGTCGGACCTTCACATTTCGGCGGGGGACCGGCCGAAACTGCGTGTGGACGGTGACATCGTGAACTCCAGCGTGGAGCACGTGCTCACGCCGCGCGATACCCTGCAACTCGCGTACTCCGTGCTCACGGAAAACCAGAAGAAGCGGTTCGAGATGGAGGACGAGCTGGACTTCTCGTTCGGCATTGCGAATCTCTCGCGCTTCCGCGGCAACGTGTTCAAGCAGCGCGGTTGCGTGAGCATGGTCATCCGGCAGATCCCGTTCCACATCAAGACCTTTGCCGATCTGAATCTGGCGCCGGTCATCGCCGGTTTCGCCGAGCGGCCGCGCGGCCTGGTGCTGGTCACCGGCCCGACCGGCTCCGGCAAGAGCACGACGCTCGCCGCGCTGATCGACAAGATCAACACCGAGCGGCGCGGCCACATCATCACCGTCGAAGATCCGATCGAATTCATCCATCGCCATCGCAACTGCATCATTAATCAGCGCGAAGTTGGCGCGGATACGAAGAGCTTCGCCTCGGCGCTCAAGTACGCGCTGCGTGAAGACCCCGATGTGATCCTCATCGGCGAAATGCGCGATCTTGAAACGATTCAGGCCGCGCTGACTATCGCCGAAACGGGCCATCTGGTGTTTGCTACGTTGCACACCAACAGCGCCGCCGAAGCGATCAACCGCATCATCGACGTCTTTCCGAGTCATCAGCAGAGTCAGGTGCGCGCACAGTTGGCGTTCGTGCTGGAGGGAATCATCACGCAGGTGCTGCTCCCCAAGGTGTCGGGGAAGGGGCGCGCCATGGCGTGCGAAATCCTGGTCGTCACACCAGCCATCCGCTCGCTCGTGCGCGATGACAAGGTGCACCAGATCTACTCGCTGATGCAGTCCGGCAAGAAGTGGGGGATGCAGACGCTCAACGATGCGCTGTATCAGCTCTATGTCACCCGCATGGTCAGCGCCGACGAGTGCGTGCGCGCGTCGGGGGATCCGAACGAGTTCCTGCGCATGATCGGCAAGGGCCCCAACGACGACGGGACACCGCACGGGTCGGGCAATGGACAGCGCGCCACCGATCGTCCGCTCACCGGCGGATTGCGAAAATAGGCGGCGCACGCACTCCGAGCCCTGCAGCTGCACCACTCGCATCACCTGATCTGTTCGATTGCTTTGCCACGTCCCTGAGGAGTAACGCATGCCAACGTTCACGTATACCGCGCGCAACGGCAGCGGTGAGCTCAAGTCCGCCACCATCGATGCGCCATCGCGCGACGAGGTGGTGGCGCAGCTTCGCCGGCAGCGCCTGACGATCATCAAAGTCGACGAAGAGAAGGTACGAGCCAAGAAAAGCGGTGGCGGCATCAGCATGCGCGACATCGTCATCTTCACTCGGCAGTTCTCGACGATGATCAACGCCGGTCTGCCGCTCGTACAGGCGCTCGATATTCTCGCGCGACAGAGCGAAAACAAAGCGCTGCAGGCGGTCGTGCGTGACGTCGTATTCGATGTGGAGTCCGGGAACACCGTCGCCGACGCGATGCGCAAGCATCCCAAGGCGTTCTCGGAGCTGTACACCAACATGGTGTCGGCCGGTGAGGCGGGCGGTATTCTCGACACCATCCTGAACCGGCTCGCCGTGTTCATGGAAAAGAATGACGCCCTCGTGCGCAAAGTGAAGGGCGCGATGATCTACCCCACGGTCATCATGTGCGTGGCCGGCTTGTGCGTGGTCATTCTCTTGTGGAAGGTCATCCCCGTCTTCGCCAGCATGTTCGGCAGCGTGGGCATGGAGCTGCCGTTGCCCACCAAGATCGTCATCGGACTGTCGGGCGCCCTGAACAGCTACTGGTGGGCGCTGCTGCTGGGCGGGGCAGGGTTGGGCTTCTTCTTGAAGCAGTACTACGCAACCCCGAGTGGCCAGTTGGTGATCGATCGGTTCCTGCTGCATGTGCCCGTGCTGGGTGACGTGCTGCGCAAGTCCGCCGTCTCGCGCTTCACCCGCACGCTTGGCACGCTGATCTCCTCCGGCGTGAGCATTCTGGACGGTCTCGAGATCACCGCCAAGACCTCCGGCAACCGCGTCGTGCAGGACGCCATCATGGGCTCGCGCGCCAGCATCGCCGGTGGCGAAACCATTGCCGCCCCGCTGCAGAAGAGTCAGGTGTTCCCGCCCATGGTGATCAGTATGATCGCTGTCGGTGAACAGACAGGTGGC
>JBBQTA010000034.1:0-46947 GCA_038213465.1 Gemmatimonadales bacterium
AAGGCGCGCGTCTGAATGTCGAGAAGGTGGGGCATATCCATGCCCGTCTCGAGCTTCGCGAACGAGATCTGGTTCATCATGTCCTTAGGGGCTCACCCACATAGCGGGGCGCACCGAATCCGGAGATACCGGAGGCGCAAAGCACGCCGTCCCCGCTGGCATCCGTCGCGAAACGCGCGAGGGATGCCGCCGGGGCGGAGCGGAACTTCGACGAAAGAAACCGACTGGTCGGTGGGAGCACAGGCACGTCGAGGGAAGTGAGGGTTTCGAAGGCCCCGGGAGTCGGTCCCGCCGCAGCGGGAACCGGTCCGGGTTTCGACCCTTACTTCACTTCGACGGTCGCGCCTTCGGCCTCGAGCTTGGCCTTGAGCGTCGCCGCCTCATCCTTCGAGACGTTTTCCTTCACGCTCTTGGGTGCGCCATCGACGAGATCCTTGGCTTCCTTCAGGCCAAGACCCGTGATTTCACGCACGACCTTGATGACCTGGATCTTCTTGCCGCCGGCTTCCTTGAGCACGACCGTGAACTCGGTCTGCTCTTCAACGGCTGCCGCCGGCGCCGCGCCACCACCGCCACCGCCCGCAGCAACGGCCGCGATGGTGACGTTGAACTTCGTCTTGAACGTTTCGATCAGGTCGGACAACTCGATGACGCTCATCGCGCCGATCGCGTCGATGATTTCGTCCTTGCTGAGTGCAGTGCTAGCCATCGTGATACTCTCCGTAATATTCCCCCAGGGAGCCTGGGGCGTGTGATCAGGCAGACGCCTGGGGAAGTTCGTTGGAGCCTTCGGAGCCTTCGGAGCCTTCGGAGCCTTCGGAGGCTTCGCTGGCTTCGGAGGCTTCGAGCTGTGTCTTTCGGGCGTCGAGCGCGAGGGCGAACATCATCGGGATGCTGTTCAGGTAGCCGGCAAAAATCGAGAGCGCATCTTCACGCGAGGGGAGCGTGGCCAACTTCTTGACCAGCGCCTCATCGATCGCCTTGCCCTCGTAGATACCACCCTTCACCGACGGCCGTTGGTCGTTCTCCTTGGCGAAATCGGAGAGGACCTTGGCCGCCGCGATGGCGTCCTTCGCCACCACGACACCGGTCGGGCCCTTCAACCGCTGCGACACCAGTCCGCTTTCGTTCACGGCCCGCAGCGCCAGCGTGTTCTTGATCACGACATACTCGACACCCACACGGCTCAGGCGGCGACGGAGTTCCGTCATGCGCTTGACGTTCAAGCCGGTGAAGTCGGTGTAGTACAGCGCGGTCGCGGAGCCGAGCTTGGCGCTCAGGCTGTCCACGAGCAGCTGCTTGTCGTGCTTCTTTGCTTTTGGTTTGGTCTTCATGGTCGCGTCTCTCTCTTACCGGTACGGCGTGGTGTCGACGGTGACGCCGGGTCCCATGGTGCTCGAGATCGCGACGTTACGGATGTAGACGCCCTTCGCCGCAGTGGGCTTGGAGCGAACGAGCGTGTCCATCAGCGCGACGAAATTGGACTGGAGCGCCTCGGGACCGAACGAGACCTTACCGATCGGGGCGTGCACATTACCACCCTTGTCGACGCGGAACTCGATCTTGCCGCCCTTCGACTCGCGGACCGCTTTGGCCACGTCGAAGGTGACCGTACCGGCCTTCGGATTCGGCATGAGGCCGCGCGGACCGAGGACGCGACCCAACTGGCCGATCTGTCCCATCTGGTCCGGCGTGGCGATCATGACGTCGAAGTCCAGCCAGCCGTCCTTGATCTTGGCGAGATACTCGGTGCCGACAAAATCAGCGCCGGCATCCGTCGCTTCCTGCACCTTGGCGCCGGCGGCGATGACCAGCACGCGCATCGTCTTGCCCGTACCGGCCGGCAACACGACGGTGCCACGCACCACCTGATCGGCGTGCCGCGGATCGACGCCGAGACGGACGGCGACTTCGACGGACTCGTCGAACTTCGCGAACGCCATCTCCTTCACGAGCGCGATCGCCTTGGTCGCCTCGTACGCCTGTCCGACTACGCGACGCTCACTCGCGGCGCGAAACTTCTTGCCAAACGTCTTCATACTCAATCCGTGACCGTGATACCCATCGAACGCGCGGCACCCGCCATCATGGCGATCGCGCTGTCGATGGATTCGGTGTTCAGATCCGGCATCTTGATCTCGGCGAGCTTCTTCAGCTGCGCACGCGTGATGGTCCCGACCTTGACCTTGTTCGGCTGACCCGAGCCCTTGCTGACGCCCAACTCCTTCTTGATGAGCTCAGCCGCTGGCGGAGTCTTCAGGATGAAGGTGAACGACTTGTCGCCGTAGATCGTGACTTCGACCGGGATCACCATATCGCCACCCTGCGTCCGAGCGTTGAACTCTTTGCAGAATGCCATGATGTTGATACCCTGGGGGCCGAGCGCCGTACCCACGGGGGGCGCCGGGTTCGCCTTGCCGCTCGGAATCTGCAGCTTGACGAATCCAGTGACCTTCTTTGCCATGCGAATACCTCAACGCAGGTTGCGCGCAAGGACTGTCCTCACGCGATCGTGCTGCCACAGGCGTCTTTAGCGTCGGCGTGGTGGGCGACGGGACTGCAACGGCGAACTGCGACCGCCAACGGCAACCACCCAGTCGTCAGCCGTACGTGGAAGTGTCGATCCACCAACGTGGGACTTGGGTACTCCGGCTCCACAACGTCACACCCGGTACGGCGTGGGACGATGGTTCGGCTCTCAGTATCCGCGCAACTGCAGGTAATCGAGCTCGACGCTGGTGGGCCGACCGAACAGACTCACCGAGACGCGCACCTTCCCCTTGTCGGGCAAGACTTCCTCGACGGTGCCATTGAAGTCTGCGAACGGGCCTTCGGTGATCGCCACCGCCTGCCCGATGAGGAACGGAATCTCCTCCTTGACGGCCGATTCCGTTTCCGGGTCGGTGACCCCGAGCAGGCGGCGCACCTCGTCATCGCGCAGCGGGGTCGGATCCTTCTCCTTCCCCACGAACTTGATCACGCCCTGAATGGCGCTGACCTCGTGCAGCGTGTCCTGGCCGGCGACCATTTCCACGAGCACGTAGCCCGGGAAAATCTTCCGCTCGACCGTCACTTTCTTGCCGTTCTTGATCTCGACCACTTCCTGCGTCGGCACGAGCGCCTGCCGGATCATGCGATCCTCGGGCGTCGCCGAATCCATGTCGATCTTCCGCTGGATCAGGCGCTGCACCTTGTTCTCGTGCCCGGAAGTCGTCTGGACGGTATACCACCGATGTTCGAACATCGCCGCGTGCGGGCTCAGCGGCTGATCAACATCGCGGGGAGGCGCACCAGCAGCGCCTGCAACGCGACATCGAGCAGCGCAATGACGGCGCCGAGGAGCAGCACGAAGATGATGATCTGGATCGTCGCCTGCTGGAGCTGCGGGCGATCCGGCCACGTCACCTTCTTCATCTCGGCGATCACGTCATGATAGAACGTGACGATCCGAGTGCCGAGCCCTGGACGGGCCACTTCGACCGACGTCGCCATGGCTACTTCGTTTCCTTATGCATCTTATGGCAGTTACAGCGGGGGCAATACTTCTTCCACTCCACGCGCTCAGGATGCAGGCGCTTGTTCTTCATGGTGAAGTAGTTGCGGTTCTTGCACTCGGTGCAACCCAGGATGATTTTCTCGCGCGCCATGATTTGCGACTCCGTGCTGCAGCTTCCGACACTGAGTGCGCTGCCCGCGTTCGCTGAGCGCGCTGCCTCAATGGGTCTCCCGATCCGCCACGCCGACTCGAACTGCCGAACGGCCAAGACCCCCGAACGCTCCCGCAGCTAGAGCCAGGGAGCATCGAAGGGGGGTGTGCATCGCCGACATTGCCGAAGCACTCTGGCAATTCATCGGGAGGCGCAGCTGGGCCGAACTGCGAGACGACGCGCAGTAGGGTGAGCCTTAGAACGTAACAGCGCCTGTTCCGGCACGCAAGGTAACAGATTGGTCGGTGATGAATCGACCGGAACACAAAAGCCCGGCCCCATGGGGACCGGGCCTCCAAGCACGCGACCGGGATTGAACCGGTGACCTCATCCTTACCAAGGATGTGCTCTACCGACTGAGCTACGCGTGCGGTACCGACAACAGGGGCAACGTAGCCACGGTGAGAGGCCGCGGCAAGTTGGCGCGCCGTTCGTTCCGCTGGGGACACCGGCAGCGGATGGATCCCGGTGGTCGGGGAGCGGCTCCAACGGGCTCAGCACACTCGGCGCGGTCCTTGCACCGATTTGAACTTGGCCGCTCGTCCAGCAAACGACACGGCGCATCGCCATCCCGACAAGGGAACCGGCAATCGTACGGCCAAATTCGAAAAGGCTCCGGTCCCGAATGCCTCCGGCTGGTATATGCGCTGGGTCTCCTTGCAGCGTGATGTGACGCATCGCACGTTGGCCGCGAGCATCATTGGCACCGCGACACCCTTTGAAGAGCTGCTGGACGGAGCGTGCTCGGAACTGATCCTGTTCACCGGTGCGCCGGGTGCGACTGGGCGTTGGCCGATGTTTTGTTGCCCGCGATCGCGCAACGACTCGCAACCGCCTGCGATCGGCTCGGGGTACACCGTGATCGCGCGCGCCTTCATGGGGAACAGGCGCATGCGCACAAGCTGCAAGCCGTTGGACGTGAAGGCACGCAGTGGTCAGGACGGACTGGATCTCGCGCAGTCGATGGGTGAGGAGCTGGCGGGCGTGATCACCGATGTGCGCATGCTGGGCATGTCGCGCATCGCCTGGTACGCGCACTGCGTTAAGCACGCCCAGCTGTACCAGTGCTGTTTATGAGCGGCAACGCCGACGCGTCGAGGATCGACGAGTTCGGTGCGAACACCGCGTTGATCATGAAGCCGTTCGCTCCTGTGCGGTTGCTGGCGGCGCTGGAACAGGTGGTCGCGATCCCAACGACCTCGCGCCAGTTGTAGATTCGTCGCTCTCAAGTCAGCGCAGTCGGCGGGTTGGCCACGACGCGATTACGCCCCTGTTCCTTGGCGGCGAACAGTGCGGGATCGGCGCGGCTCAGGGCATCCGTCAGCGAGCCGACGAGCAACGTGGCCCCGATGCTGATCGTCACCGGACAGATCTCGTCCGGTGCCACGGCGATCGTCAGCGCGGCGACCGCTTCGCGGAGGCCCTCGGCGGCCCGAAGGCCAGCCTCGAGCGACGCGCCAGCGAGAAGCGCCGCGAACTCCTCACCGCCCAGACGGCCGAGCACGTCCAGCTTGCGCATCCCCGAGAACAACGCGTCGGCTACCGCCCGCAACACGATATCGCCGCCATCATGGCCGAAGCGGTCATTGACGGACTTGAAGTGATCGATGTCGAACATGAGGATCACCGCCGACACGCCATTGGCTTCACACGCCTTGATCAATCGGTCGGCGCGCGAGGTGAAGCCGCGGCGATTAACGAGTTTCGTGAGCGGGTCGGTGTCCGCTTCCGCGCGCAGCGTTTCCTCGCGCCGGCGTGCTTCGGTGGCATCACGCGTGATGACCGCGAAGCCATCAGGGAGACCTGTCTCGCCAACGAGCGTGGACACCATCGAATCGGCGAAGAACGGCTCGCTCCCGCCTGACGCCGCCCAGTTTTCCACGCGATGCCACCCGCTGAACACCGCGGCGTCCAGCCGTCCGCGAGACTTCCTTCCGTCGCGACCCCGAGCTCAGTGATCGCACGACCAATCGCAAGCGTAGCATCCCGACCGAAGAGTCGTTCGCCCGAGGCATTCCATGAATCGACGAGCCCCTGACGGTCGGTGGTATAGATCGCGTAGTCATGCACCATTTCGACGATCATGCGAATACGATCGCGCTCGCGCCGCAACGCGGTTTCCTGCCGCATCAATTCCGTGCCGTCGGTCAGCAGCGCCACGTAGTGGGATGGTCGCGTGCAGTGCACCGAGAGTTCGACGGTCATTGGTGGCTGCTCAGCCGCCGTCAACGTGGTGCGGTGGCGCCCGACGACGATGCGTTCGCCCCCACTGTCGTCTATCAATAGTTCCAGGTCCGGCATAACGGGCGCGAGCAGCTGGAACGCATTGCGCATCGCCATGGGCGACACGAACGGATTGAGCAGCTGCACCGACAGCGGATTCATGGCATTGATAACACCGTCGCTGCGGAACGACACGACGCCGACCGGCAGTAAATAGAGCAACTCGTACAACCGCGCAAGCTCGTCCTGCCCGTCAGACACAACGCACCAGCAAAAAACTTTTGTCTGCTTCCGGTCGCTGCAACAACCGTAGCTGTACCACGGTCGGACTCATGCGCAGCGTGAAGACGTAGTCGATCGTGGCGTCGAGTGTGGTCTCCTGTTCGAACCGGTGCGCGACCATGTAGTTGTTCGTACACGGCGCCACTTCGGTAAAGAAATGCAGGCCCTGTACGCGTGACGCGGCCAGCCCCGAGAGCGCCGACTCCGCATCGTTGTAGAACACCACACGATGCGACGCGTCCATGCCCACCACCCCGAACGACTCGGCGTTCAACTGGTCGTCCGAGGCGGCGAGCAACGCGTCCAGTAGCAGTTCACTGTAAAAGTCCATGCTGGAGCTTATCGTCCGTCATATGGTCGCGAAACGTCACATCCAGACAGGCTGGCGCGGTCCTGCGGATTGCCTTCTGGACTTCGACGTATAGCGCAACGCCCGGCTCGGCGCGGCCCAATCCGTGCTCGCCTCTGGCGGCTGCCGAACACTCACCCTGCTTCGCGCGTAACGGCTAACAGTACCTTCCTGCTCCCGCTATCCGCGATGCCTTGATCCGTTCGTTCGCCGTCCCGCTGTCTGCACTTGCGATCGCGCTGCTCATCCCCGCCGTTCGTGCCACCGGCCAGCCGTCCTCGAAGGTCGCCACCGCCACCCGCGTTGATCGGTCCCCTCGGGTAGACGGTCGGCTGGATGAGCCGCTCTGGGCGCGTGCCAAGGTCATCGACGACTTCACGCAGCAGCGCCCCACACCGGGCGGGGCGGCCACCGAACGCACGCAGGTGTACCTCGTGTACGACAACGAGGCGTTGTACGTGGGCGCGCGCATGCTGCGGAATACCCCGTCGGCGATAGCGAAAACCATGACCCGGCGCGATGGCTTTGGCAACGCGGAACGGCTGAACATTATCCTCGATCCGCAACTCGACCGCCGTACTGGCGTGGGTTTCGGCGTCACGGCGGCCGGCGTGCGCTCGGATTTCCGACACACACAGGACGAGGACATGCGCGGCCGCGAAAGCCAGTTCGATCCGGTCTGGACAGCAGTGGCAACCACGGACTCGACCGGCTGGACGGCCGAGATGCGTATTCCGTTCTCGCAGCTCCGCTTTCCGCCGGCCGAGCATCAGCGATGGGGGCTCCAGATCGATCGCTGGATGCCGGACAAGAACGAGGATCTGCAGTGGGTCATGATCCCGCCGTCCGAGCAGGGCTACATCTCGCGCTTTGGCACGCTGGAGGGGATCGACGGGGTGAAGTCGGCCCGACCCGTGGAGTTCGTGCCGTATCTGGCGGGGGACGCAACACGTCGCGCGACGGCAACGTCCAACCCGCTCAATCGACCGTATGCCGGACGCATCGGCCTCGATACCAAAGTCGCCATCGGCCCCAGCCTCACCCTCGACGCCACGGTTAATCCGGACTTCGGCCAAGTCGAAGCGGATCCAGCCGAGGTGAATCTGAGTGCCTTCGAGACCTTTTTCGACGAGCGTCGCCCGTTCTTCACCGAAGGCAGCGAGATGCTTCGCGGCAACGGTGCGCAATACTTCTATCCCCGTCGCATCGGCGCGCCACCGCATGCGACCGTGACCGGGGATTTCGTCGACATTCCGCGCTCCAGCACCATCCTCGGCGCGACCAAACTCACCGGCCGTCTCCCGAGCCGTCTCTCTGTGGGAGTGATCGCCGCGGTAACGGGACTGGAACAGGCGCGCGTCCACTCCCTCGACTCCGCGCTGACGCGCTCCGTGACCGTGGAACCGCGCACCGCCTACGGCGTCCTGCGCCTGCAGCAGGAGATCGGGGCGCAGGCGTCCACCATCGGCGTGTCCGCGACCACCACGCAGCGCAGCTTTGGCGGCGATCGCAATCTCGCCAGTCTGCTCAGCCGCGAGTCGTACTACGGCGGCATGGACTGGCGCCTGCGTTTCCAGCAGGGCCGCTATGCGCTCAGCGGGTTCGTGGCTGGCTCGCACGTGGCCGGCGACACCGCGGCCATTCGACGACTGCAAACGGCGAGCACGCGGTTTTTTCAGCGTCCCGACATGACGCACGCGAGATACGACCCGCTCAAACGCGCGCTGTCCGGCTACTCGGTGCAGCTGCGCGCCGACAAGGACGCGGGTACGCACGTCCTGTGGGGTGCCGAGGTGAAGGCGGAATCGCCGGGCTTCGACATCAACGATCTTGGACGCATGCAGTCCACCGACGACATCGAATACAACGCCGATCTGCAGCTCCGCGAAACCCGGCCGAGCAAGCGTCTGCAGAATTGGCGCCTCGGATTCGAGACGCGCGGTGCGCGCACGTTTGGCGGAGTGCACCAGGGGAACTCGTTCAGTCAGAATACACAGCTGACGCTGAAGAATTTCTGGAACGTGAACATCCGGTCCACCATCGACCTCGCCACCTTGGACGACGCCCTCACGCGCGGCGGCCCGCTGATGGGACGGCCGCGGGAGTTCAGGCAGGAGTTCCGATTGAACGGCCCGTTCGGCGCGCGCACGTTCTGGCGCGTGAACGGCGGATACGGTACCGACGAATTTGGCACGGCGCGGCGCAACGTGGGCGGACAGCTCACCGTGCGTCCGTCTGATCGCCTGTCCCTGTCAGCCGAACCGTCGTGGCAGCGAGGGCTCGACCCGCGGCAGTATGTCGGGCGCATTGCAGGCGGCACACGCACCTTTGGCAATCGCTATGTGTTCGGCTACATCGATCGCAGCACCATCACGACGAAGATCCGCGTCAACTACACCTTCTCGCCCAACCTCACGCTCGAAGGGTACGGCGAGCCGTTCGTGGCCACGGGCGCGTACTCGCGTCTGGGCGAGCTCTCCGCGCCGCGCAGTCGGCAGCTGCGCGAGTACGGGACCGATGGCACCACGGTCACGATCGACTCCCTCGGCGTGCGCAGCGTGACCGACGGCGTCTCATCGTTCACGCTTGGCAATCGCGACTTTCATGTGCTGTCGTTCCGTTCGAATGTCGTGATGCGCTGGGAATGGGTTCCGGGCAGCACCCTGTTCGTCGTGTGGCAGCAGAATCGTCGTACGAGCGACGCGTATCAACAGACGGTACGCCTCAGCGAACTGCTGCGCACGGCGCGCGCGGCTGGGGACAACTTCTTGTCCGTCAAGTTCAGCTATTGGTTGCCGGTGAAGCTGACCGGGCGATAGGTCGGGGTTCTCAACGCCCGACGACATTCGTCACGTCAAGCGAATCCGTCGTCAGCCGCAAGGCCAGCCAGGAGCGCACGCGCGCCCGTTCCGCCACGGACGGCAGACGCTGCCAGCGCAATACCACGCCCGTCATGCGGGGCACGCCCGCGCTGGTGTCGGAGACGGTCGCCTGGCGACCGACGGCCATGGAGACCAGCGTGGGATAGAGCGTGGCCAGCTCGTTCGCCAACGGCCGCACCGCCAGATCTGCCGCTCGCGCCTGCGCGAGCTCGGTCTGCATCAGCAAGAGTTGCGCGTCCCGCGACATTGCGGCCGCATCGGCTGGGCGCGATGCGCGTGCATCGCCGTTGCGCTGAATGCCCTCGCGCACCAACTCGCCAACTTGCGCGGGCGAGAGCTGTTTCTCGAACGGCTGTCGCAGCACCAGTCGCGTGCGCGCCAATCCGTACACGAGTAGTCGCCGTCTGAGCGAATCGACCGCCGCCACCGGCAGCGGATCACCGAGCAGCGTGGCATCGATGGTGGAGCTGTCGCGGCCATACGCCAGCGACACGTTCAGCAGGCTGCGTTCGGCGCCACCAAGCTGCTCAGCGACGAAGCGTCGCGCGGTTCCGCGAAATCGCGTCTCCTGGACGGCGATCCAGGCCGTGTATGCACTGGGGAGCGCGAGCGCCAACGTCATCAGCCACACCAGCGTGTGCGCGCGCGACGTACTCGCCCCGTCGACCGCGACCACGCGTTCGAACCGCATCAGGCGTACGAACGACAACGTGGCGACGCAGATGAACAGCGCGTTGATCAGAAATAAATTGAGCGCGCCGAAAAAAATGGTCCAGTTCCAGTGCGCGAGTCCGAAGCCGGCCGTACAGAGCGGCGGCATCAGCGCGGTCGCGATGGCGACACCCGGAATGACTGTGCTCCGGTTCGCCTTGCGGGAGACGGCAATGATGCCCGCCCCACCACCAAAGAGCGCAATCAGCACGTCGTACAACGTGGGGTGCGTGCGCGCGAGCACTTCCGACTGCGCATCGGCGAGGGGCGAGATCGCGAAGTACAACGTGGAGGCTGCGAGCGCGATGCCGGTGGACACCAGCAGATTGCGCACGCTCAAGCGAAGCAAGGCCAGATCGTCGGTCCCAAGCGCCATGCCCGCGCCGACGATCGGCCCCATCAGCGGCGAGATCAGCATGGCGCCGATGATCACCGCCGTGGAGTTGACATTGAGTCCCACTGACGCGATCAGAATGGCGAACGCCAGCGCCCACACACCGCCGCTGCGAAGTTCGGTAGCCTCCCGCACCTGCGCGATGGTCGTCTCGTAGTCCGTCTCCGCACGCAGATTGAGCACCTGCCGTGCGAGCGCCAGCAGCGGTCTCCGTCGCGTCGCCATCACGCGCGTGGTTGGCTGTGTCTCATGAACGAATGCGGTTCCCGAGTCGTCGAATGCGTGAAGGTATGCCGGTGTCGCGCTGTCGATTCCCGCTCGTGTGCCGTGACGAAACCGGCACCGATGCGGAGAACCAGCCCCAAGCTGCCCGGCTCGCCGCCGCCGGGCAAGGCGGGAAGCGCGCGAGCTGTCGACGCAAGCACGCTTTATGCAGTTGATGTCGCGTGACGCGGGGCGGCGGAACCGATAACCCCATGCGTCGGCGGTTTTCAACTCTCCCGGCGCGGATTGTGATTGACAAACTGGACACTCACTCCACTCAGAACTGGTCACATACCTGGCCCGTGAGTGTCTCGCGTACCGCGTCAGTGAAAAGCCGATGACCGATCTCCCGGCCCGCAGCCTTGAGGCTGCGCGTGGCCTGTGGGAACGCACGGCTGGCGACGGCACGCAGACAGGCGACACCCGCGACGCTGCCGATCAACTGCTAAAAAACCTCGGGATCGCACTCCGCCGCTGGATTGGCGCCGAAGGCTATAGCGCGCTGCTCTCGCGGGCAGTCCTCCTGGCCAGCGACGAATGCCCAGTGCTTGTAGGAACGACCATACTCGGACTTTCACAAACCGCGCCGCAACATGGTGGCGTGCCTTCCAGTGAAGAGATCGCTGCGGCTATCATCGCGCTACTGGCGGCACTGATGTCCCTGCTGGGTCGCATCATCGGAGATGACATGGCTGTGCGACTGATCGAACAGGTCGGCGAACCGAGCCCGCGCGGTATCGCGAGCAAACAGCGCTGGGCTGGCCGACATGCCTGAGAAACTTCCGCCTGTGGACGAATCCGGATCCACACCGCCGTTCGACCTGCTGAAGACCGGGATCGCCGGACTCGACGATATACTGGGCGGAGGGCTGCCCTCGCTGTCGCTGAACGTTGTTGCCGGCGCGCCAGGTTCCGGGAAGACCACACTGTCGATGCAATTTTTATTCGCCAACGCCACGGTGGAGCGCCCGGGATTGTTCATCACGTTGCTTGGCGAAACGTCGCTCAAGCTGATGCGCTACCAGCAGCGCTTCGACTTTTTTCGCGCAGAGATGGTCGGTAAATCCGTGTACTTCCTCAATCTCAGCGACGAAGCGCTTCGCGGCGATCTGGATGAAGTGCTCGCGCGCATCACACACGAGGTCGCAACTCTGCACCCGGGCGTAGTGGTCGTGGATTCGTTCCGTTCGCTCGTGCACCCGGGCGCGTCCACTGCGCCGGACACGAGCGTCGAGCGTTTCGTCCAGCAACTTGCGCTGCATCTGACGACTTGGGAGATCACCTCGATTCTGATCGGCGAGTATCAGGATCAGGAACTGCGAAACCCCGTCTTCACAGTCGCCGATGGTATCATCTGGCTCACGCAGGACGTTGATCGCAACTCCGTCGTGCGGAAGATGCAGATCGTGAAGTCGCGCGGGGTCGGCCACATGCCGGGGCTGCACACGCTCAAGCTCACCAGCGCGGGCGTGCAGGTGTATCCGCGCGTGCCGAGTGCGCACTCGGACGCGCAGCCGCGAGACGGTCGGCGACTGCCTACCGGAATTGAGGGGCTGGACGCGCTCATGGGCGGTGGCATCCCCGCTGGCGACTCCGTGGTGCTGGCAGGCCCGACCGGCTGCGGAAAGACGACATTTGCCGTGCAGTTCGTTTGGGCTGGTCTGAGCGCGGGTGACTCGGCCGTCATCGCGGTGTTCGAAGAGCGTCCAGCGGTCTACATCGAGCGCGCCCGTGCCATGGGTGCCGACTTCAGCGGAGCGATTCGCGACGGGAAGCTTCGCGTGCTCTACCTGCGTCCGCTGGATCTCTCGGTTGACGAAACGCTCCAGGAAATCCGCGAGGCCGTCGAAGAGATCGGCGCGACACGCGTCGTGATCGACTCCATTTCCGGTTTCGAGATGGCACTCGCCCCCACGTTCCGCCAAGAATTTCGTGAGTCACTGTATCGCCTGATCGGCACGCTGACGGGACTTGGCGTGACGATGTATTCGACTGTGGAAGTGGTGGAACAGGACCGCCTGCAGATCACCGGCCACGGTGTCTCGTTCCTGACGGACGTCATACTCAGTCAGCGCTTCGTCGAGATCGAAGGGGAGCTGCGCAAGGCCTTGCTGGTGGTGAAAATGCGCGGCAGTGATCACAGCCGCGATTTCTGGACGTACGAGTCCACGTCGGACGGTATCGTGCTACGGAACACGTTAACTGAGTACGATCGGATTATTACCGGCTTGCCTTGGCTGCGCACAGCGAGACACCATCACCTTTCTTCCGCCGAACTCCCAGAGGCGGAGAACGAATGAGCGTGGTCCGATCGTGACCGACGACCAGCGCCACAGGATGGATCGCGACAAGATCACGCGCAACGCCGTGGAGCGCGACGAGCGCTACGAGCAGCTCGTCGAATTCGCGCCGGATGGAATCCTCATCCACGATGGTGAGCAGATTCTTGCAGCGAACGCAGCGGCGTTGCGGCTGGCCGGTGCGAGCCGTCGGGATCAGCTCGTCGGTCGACCTGTTGATCTGGTGCTCCATCCGCCCTTTCTCAAGGCCGTGGGACGGCAACTCAGTGGCGACGTCTCTGCCGATATGCTCGCCCCGCCGGTCCGCGACACGTTTCACCGACTCGACGGCGGGGAGGTGGAGGTGGAGGTGCGCGCGCAGGTGTTCATCGAGAATGGCCGGCCGTCCGCGCATCTGGTGATTCGCGACATCACCGAGCGACTGGCGACCGAGGCGGTGAGCCGCGATCTGGCGGCGCACATTCAGGCCACGCAGCGGCTGGAAGCGGTGGGCGCTCTCGCGGGCGGTGTCGCGCACGAAGTGAACAACATGTTGCAGGTCATCATGGGATTCGGCACACTCGTGCTCGAGGCGCCGGATACCACCGACGCCTCCCGCGAGGATCTGCGGGAGATCTTGCGCGCCGCCACGCACGCCGCGGCGATTACCAGACAGCTGCTGGAATTCAGTCGCCACGCCGTGCATCTGCCACAGGCGCTTGCACTCGACGTTGCGGTCCGTCAGCTGGAACCGATCATCCTTCGGCTGGTGGGTGAGAATCGCTCGCTCGACGTCCTGACCAATGCCGCAGAGGACATCTGGGTGGATCCCGGCCAATTGGAGCAGCTCATCGTGAATCTCGCGATCAACGCGCGTCACGCCACCAGCGCGAACGGCCAGATCGTCGTCAGCACGGCCGCGCTTCAGGTCAGCGAACCAACGGTCGATGCGGAGGGCAAGGGCATTCCGAGCGGGCGTTACGCGACGCTGACGGTACGCGATTCCGGCACGGGCATGACCCCCGAAACGCAGGCGCGCATCTTCGAACCGTTCTTCACCACCAAGGCGATCGGCGAGGGAACGGGACTTGGGCTCGCGGCGGTCGCGGGCATCATGGCACAGAACAACGGCCACATCATCGTCCAAAGCAAACTCGGTGTCGGCACCACCTTCACGCTCTACTTCCCCGTGCTGGACGATGGAGTGCATGCCCCCCCGCCGCCGGTCACGGCGCGCGTGCAGGAGTCGGAGCCACGTGCGGGCTCGACGATTCTCGTGGTCGAGGACGATGCGTGGATTCGCTCCCTGACCGGTCGCATTCTCGAACGCGCAGGGTTCGACGTGATGCTCGCGCACAATGGCACGCACGCGCTGGAACTGCTGGCGCGCACCGGCCCCCCCGCGCTCGTCCTCTCCGACATCATGATGCCGGAGATGGGTGGCCGCGAGTTGGCGCAGCGTCTGCGCGAGCAGTGGCCGGCGATTCCCATCGTGTTCATGTCCGGCTACTCCGACGACGCGATACGGACTGCCGCCTCCGAGCGCATGACGATCACCCTGCTCGCCAAGCCGTTCGAGCCGAGCGCGTTGGTCCAGGTGATCCGGACGCTGCTGGGCATCGCGCCCGAAGCCGCCGCGTCAGGCGGATCGCACTGACCGACGCGCTGCGGGCGCGACAGCTGCGCGTCTGGCTGGATGTGTGGGAGTTGGTGCCGGACCGGAGTGAAGCCAAAAACGCGGTGAACGTGCGCGGCGACGCCGTCAGCCGTCGCTGGCGCATCGAAAACCGATCTGTTCATTGCGCATCGTGGGCACATCGCGGTAGCGCAGGGTCGAGCGAATGCGATCGGCGCCGTCCATGCGTCCGCCTCCGCGCACGATGCGCTCCGTTTGGCCGGCGGGTGAGGTCGGAGGCACCGGCGGTGCTTCGCGGTCGGTGAACCAGTCTTCCACCCACTCATTCGTATTGCCCGCCATGTCGTGCACGCCGTAGGGACTCTGTCCCGCCGGATGCGAACCAACCGGCGCGAGTCCGCCGGTGTAGCCCCCGGGTGCGACGTTTTCGAAGTTGGCGAGGGCCGGCGTCGGGAATGCGTCGCCCCACGGATAGCGTCGGCCGTCGGTGCCACGTGCGGCCTTTTCCCATTCGGCGTCTGTGGGGAGGCGTCGTTTCACCCACATGCAGTACGCGTGGGCATCGGACCAGTCCACGCCGACCACCGGGAGTTCGCTGTCCGTGGTGAGATCGAGTTGCTCCCAGTCGTCGGGTGGGCGGATGCCAGGGTGCGCAGCGAGGTATGTCGCATAGCGACCCGTCGTGACTTCGAACTTGTCGATGTAGAACGCGCCGAGTTCGCGCGTCTCGGTCGGCGATTGCTCGCCATCGCCCATCATGAACGGACCGGCAGGGACGAGCACGGAAGCCGCACCATCGCGGCCCACGATGTCGCTGGGCAGCGCCCGTGCGCGTCGCGCCAACCAGAACACGACCGTGGCCACCAGCGCGGCGGACAGCACACCTGCCCCGATGCGACCGCGGGCGGCGCGCCGGCGACGACGAGCGATTTCGTGCACGGCCTGGGCGGCGGCGGCAGCGATATTGCCCGGCGTCTGCAACACCGACACGGCGGTGATTACTGCGGGGAGCTGATCGAGCGGTATTGGCCGCAACAGGACCGGAAGCAGTCTTCCCGACGGTCGAGGCCACCGCGTGGTGGCCATGTCGAGTTCGTTCAGCGTATAGCTGCCCACGTCGATTGCGTGTTCACTGACGAGGAACACGAACAGATCGGTCTTCTCGATCGCGCGGCGGATACTGCTGTGATACTGCTCGCCCGGCGGCAGGTCGTCGCGGTCGAAGAAAACGTCGTGTCCCTGCTCGAGCAATGCGTGATTGATCGTGTCGGCGACGGCACGATCCTGCGAGGCGTAGCTGAGGAAGATCTTCATGCCCTCGTGAGCCCGGAGGTGGTGGTGCGACGCCGGAGGGCCGGGCAGTCAACCGAAGCTCACCATCCGGGCTGGAGCTGGAAACCGAACACCCAGTTCTTCTGCTCGCGCTGGAACGGCTTGGCCAGATAGAACTCAGCCACTGCATAACCTAGCACATTCACGCGCATGCTCACGCCAGTGCTGAACACGGGCACGCGCGTCGCGCTGTTGCGTGCGACACGAAGGTCCACGTCATCGCCGGCACTCCACGCCAAGCCGCCGTCAACGAATGGCGAGACCTCGAGCGGCAAATAGGGAAACGGAATGATGCCGTACTGATTGGTGCCGAGGAGCGGAATACGCAGCTCCGCGTTCAGCACCGCCACACGACTTCCACTCAGCCGACTGAACTGGGGGCAGTCGTTACTCCCTGCGACTGCACTGCACTCGGCCACCGAGAAACTGTTCGCATCGTAGCCGCGGATGAAGTACGGTTGGCCGACGAAGAGGGTCTGCAGCTGCTCGCTTCCTCTTCCTTCACCGTAGCGGCCAAAGTGCATGCCGCGGAACGCGAACGTGAACGGCCTCGCGAGCAGATAGCGGCGATAGTCCGCCAGCAGCGACGTGTAGTTGACGGTGCCGACATTCGGCGAGACTTCGAAGCGATAGCGGCCGCCCGCGACGGGCGATGTGAATCCCATGAACGAGTAGTCGCCGACGAACGCGGCCAGGGCCGTGCCGAAGGTCAGTGCGTCAGCACCGGCGAGGTTACGGTGTATTTGCCGCACTCTGGTGTTGCCAACGTCGTACAGCGAATCCACCTGCGTATTGGAGGAAATGCGCTGCCCGCCGAGGCTGAACTCGAAGCGCCGTGTCGCGGTGAGCGGATACTGCGCGATCGCTTGCGCGTTGTCGTAGAACACCCGCTGTAACGTGCGCGTAAACACCGTGCCCGGCAGATTCTCACCGCCTACGTTGACTGTCGTGTTGTCGACTGTGGCGAAGCTACCCAACAGTGGAGTGTGAGACGCCTGTCCGCCCCAGTTCCAACGTCGCGACCGATTCAGATACAGCGCCTGTCCGCCGATGTCCCGCACATCGCCTTGCGCCTGTATCACCGTTTGAATCGAATGGTTGCCAAGCTGATCCGAGAAGGAAGCCGCAATGCCCCCCGAGATGCCTGTGCCGAAGCCACCGCCCACGGCGACTCCAAATTGCGGACCACCGATGTAGTCGAGCTGCAGACCGCCCTCGTATCGGCGAATGGCGGTGGGCGCCGTGGCTGGAAGCCCGGTGGTCGCGTCGGCCAGATACCGCGCGACCATACCGTCGCGACCAGCCGACGGAGGTAATATGCCGGCTGGGGCTGCCGCCGTGTCCGTCTGCGCATTCGGTCGACCCGGCGCAGTGCCCGCGACCGCGACCGCATGCACCGCTGTGGCGTCGAGTTGGCGGATGCTGTACCCTTGGCGATCGAACAGTGAGAAGAGCAGCGCGCCTGTTCCCCGCGCCACCGAAATCGCTGGCGACAACGTCGAGATTCCGGACACGCCGGTCGCGACATTCGTGACTCGACTGACAGTGAAGCCGGGCAGCATGGCTCGGTACACGTTCGAGACGCCATCCTGATCGGACACGAAGAAGAGGGATCGCCCGTCTGCAGCGTACTGCGGATTGATGTGCTTCCCGCCACCAAACCGAGGCAGCAGCTGCACGCGACCGGATTCGAGATCCATCTGTGCGAGGCGCGTTGCGTCGAAGCGAAGCAGGGACAGGTCCGTGGTCGGGCCGGCATCGGTCGCGAACGCGAGCGTGCGTCCATCCGGACTCCACGAAGGCTGGAGCTGCGCCTCGCGATCTTTGGTCAGCTGACGATCGGTACCGCTCTTCAGGTCGAAGACATGCAGATCGGACAGTCCGCCGCTGAAACCGGTGTACGCGAGGCGCGTGCCGTCCGGACTCCACGCGGGATCCGACATCGCTGTCACACCACGCACCGAAATGCGTCGGAGCGTTCGACCGCTCGCGACGTCAATGATGTTGATCTCGTTGTCACCGGCGGCGTACACCACGAACGCCAGCTGCGACCCGTCGGGCGACCACGTCGCGGCTGAACCGATGAAGCTCAGCGCGTCGAAGTGCCGATCGTTCGTGACAGAGGTGAGTTGCCGGATGTTGCCACCCCTCCGTGAGTGCGGCGCGATAGAGGCGATTCACAGACTCGTCGCCCCAGGTACCGCCAACGTATGCCCACAGCGCCTGACCGTACCGATACGCGAAATAGCGACGGTCGTTGGTGAGTTGATCGAGTGTCGGCAGATCGTCGCGCAGCAGTGCATCGCGCAGCCACATGGCCGTGTTCGGATCGTCGCGACCGAGCGAAAGATACTCGGCCATTCCCTCGATCAACCAGAGCGGAATGTTGTTCAGCGATCGAAGTCCATTGCGGCCTTCCGCCGCGATTCGGTACTGAAAGACATGCACGAGTTCGTGGCCGAGGACGTGGTCGAACTCGGCGTAACCGCCGGTGAACGGCATGATGACGCGCTCGCGGCTTCCCTCGGTGATGCCGCCCGTTCCCTGCGAGATCTCTCCTTCGACGACATTCGACTGCTGAAAGTCGGGCGCGTCGGCATAGAAAATGAGCGGACTCTCGGCGAACTCATGGCCCAGTGTGCGGCTATGCCGCGTGTACCATCGTTCAGCCATGCGCGCGGCGTCGGCCGTTGCGAGCGATTCAGCCGGGTAGAAGTGAATCTTGAAGTGCTCGGTGGGCAATATGCGGAACGCAAAGTTGTCGTACTGCACTTTGTTGCGGCCGAAGTACTGCGCATGTACGGGCGCGGCCGCTACGGTCACTCCCAGCATAGTCACGGCAGCGACAGCAACGGCTCGCGTCACCCGTGTCACGCACGTCCGTCTGAAATGAAGCAATGAGCAGCGCCTGCGGCACCTCGCGATGGCATGGTTGGCGTTGGGCGGTTGGTCCCTACCTCACCGTGCAATCGATGTGCCGCGACGCCGCGAACGCGCGAAAGCCCTACGGCGACCCTTCCTCGCCGTGCGTTGGAGGCTCCTGCATCGGGTCGTCGTCGATGTCGCCTGTGTCCGGCGTTCGCGGTGACGGGTCGTCGATGATCTTCGGCGGAATCGTCGGATCCTGGTCGAGCTCCGGGATCTGGTCCGGCGTTGGGAAATCGATGCGACGCGGTGTGTGTGGTGGCACTGTTTCGACGGCTGACATGCGAACTCCGGATAGTGACGTCAACTGAGAAGAGGCGCGAAGGGTGGCACATAGCTCGTCCATGCGTGCGTACGGCGGCCCGCATCCCGCGCACGATGGAGCAGAAGGTGATGGTCAACGACGTTTGTTGTTACCACGCGATGGTCCATGTCAGGAGCGCGCCGAGTACCGACCGGTTGCGCGGTTCGAGCCCGCGACTGAGTGATGGCGGCGTTGCTTGCAGTCGCGTTTCCACGGTTCCGAGCGCGCGCAGCCGATCACCGATGCGGTGCTCGAGTGAGGCGCCCGGCACCGTGAGCGATGGTCGCACGCGTCCGAGCAGAAACGTGCGGTTTGAGAGATAGCGGCCGAACTCGATCTCGGTGCCACGCAGCAGGACTTCAAGCCCGCTGAGTGACACATCGGCAGGCAGTTGTGCAGGCGTAATGTTGAGGATGTCGGCGCGTGAAGCGGCGGCGAGCTCCGAGCGCAACTCGTCCACCATCGCGCCCACGGCTAACGTGGCCAACTGTCGAGTGGCGAGTGCCGCGACGTTGCCGGCCAACGATGAGCCGCCCGATCCGCCGCCCTCGAGCCCAGTGCCCGAGAACTGCAGCAGCGACGAGGACGATCGGCCGAACGCCAGGAAGGCGATGAGATCCGATTGGGGGAGCGTGGGCTGCGCATCGCTTTCGAGCGAGATCGTGGGTGCCTCAAGCGTGCCCCCGATGACCACGCGAATATCGAGCGGCGCGCGTCCCGCCTGTTGCACCTGGTACACCGCGATGATCTGCAAACTTGGATTGAGATCCTCTCCACCAACGAACCGTACCGTGCCACGCGTCACATCGAAGCGCTTGCCGTAGAGCGTATACAGGCCCTGATCCGTTTGCAAGGCGCCTGTAATGACGAACGCATCCCCGGGCGGGTCGAGGCGCACGCGCAACTGCCCGAACACCTCGATATTCGCATCGGGTGATCGTCCGAAGGTGCCGCGACGTACGTCCACGGTTACATCAAGCTTCAGATTTTGCAACAGTGTGTTGGGCGCTGGTGCCAGTCCGAGTTCGCGCACCGTCGCGCTGTCGGCGACCGCAAACGCCAGCGGCCCCTCGGCGTCGATGACCTGCTGCGCCGCGGGGTCGGGGAGATATACAACGCCACGCGTGATGGCGACCGCGCCGCCCACGCGCCATGAGTCCAGCGCGCCACGCACCTGTACGTTTCCCTCGGCGAACAACTCGCCGGTTTCGTTGTCGAGCACGCGTGCGTCAGCCGCGCGAATGTCGAGGTTGAATTGCGGGTTCGCGATGGGCGTCAGCACGATGGATCCGGAGCCACTCAGCAGCCCCTTGCTGCGCGCCGACAGAGTGTCCAGCAGCACCGAGTCGCCGGACATGCGCAGTCGCGCCGTCACGTTCTCAAAGCGCACCCCGGTGGCAGCAAGCCGCATCTGGCTCATGTCCAACGTGGCACTCCCGGACAGACTGGGGTTGCGCCACGTGCCGCGTACGTACACATCGCTCTCTGCGCGCCCCTGCAGCCCGGTGACGGCGTCGGTCACATCCATAAGTGGCGACAGCGGGATGCTGTCTCCGACGATGTGCAGCGCCAGTGGCCGATCATCCGGCAAACGGGTAGCGACCGAGTCGGCAAAAGAAAGGTCGAGCGGTGCAGTGCCCGACACGCGCGCGAGCTCTCCGCCTGTTTCCCCGGTCACGCGTGCATCAATGCGTATCGAGCGGGACGCGTAGGCGAGGGTCGTGCTCAGGTCGGGGAACGACGAGCCACCGTAAGTCACGTCGGTCAACGCCACAGTGCCGTCGAGCGTCGGCGCTGCCCGCGTGCCGGACATGGTAATGTTCGCGTTCAGCAGCCCATCGACCGCCAGGTCGCTCTGCGCGATCGACAACCACGGTGCAACACGTACGCCTTCCATGCGCGCCTCCAGTCGTCCCGGGTCGGCGTCGGGGATCTCGCCGTTGACGAACAGTCGACCGCCGCTGGCAGCATCACGCAGTTCGAGCGAATCGACGTGCAGCCCGTCGTCACCCCAGCTGATCACACTCGCGCGGCTCGAACGCCAGACAGTCGAGTCGAGGCGCAGCTCCAGCTCGCGCAGGCGGAGTTCGCCCGCGTTGGTGCGCAGCGCGTACTCCGCTTCGAGGCGATAGACCGACGTGTCTCCGGGGAATAGTGCGATGCGTGCCTCACCGACGCCGTCTTTATAGGTCGCACGAACCCGCGTGCTGTCGAACGCAAAGCCGGCCGCTCGCAGCGAGTCTACGCCCGCGTCGACCGACATCGAATCTTGCGTGGTAAAGGCACCATGCCATGTCGCACGCGCCGAGCCGGCGCCCACCAGCGACCCACCCCATACGATACCGGGCGTGGTCAGCGTAGCGATCGCATCGGCGCGGGCGATACTACCAGTGGCGGAGCCCTCTACACGGAACGAGCCCGCCGTCGAATCGGACGCAATCGCGGGTACGTCAACTGGCCGACGCACCGCAGGCACATCCGTCGTACCTCGCATCGACGTCATCAGTTCGGCTGCCGGATCTTGCTTCGCTCGAGCCTGCGCGCGGAGTGAATCCAGCCGTTCGCGCAGACGCGCCGCGCGCAGTCCCACTGCAGGACGCGCCGGTACCAGCGTGGTATCGCTCGTACCGATCCATCGGCGCAGTCCGTTCAAATCGTCCACCTGCGCCGCGAAGGTCAGCGTGCCAGCGTGCGCGTCGGTCAGTCCGAACGTGCCACTTGCCGTGGCGGACCCGAAGACTGTGACCCCCGACAGCGAATCGAGTTGCAACACGCCCTCCCGTGCGCGGGCGTCGAGCACGACGCTGCGGAATTCCGCGCTGTCGACCATGAGCATATCAAGCCGCGATGACAGATCGGCGTTGAGCGTCGCTGGATCGGTGCCGCGTCCGCTCAGCGACAGCGCGCCGCTCACCAACATGAGTGGAAGCGACGGCATGATGGACTGCGGCGCCACCTCGCGCAGCACGACCGCGGCGCGATACGTCGCGGTGTCTCCCTGACCCAATCTGTACGTCGCGTCGCCCTGCAACCGACCGCGGTCCGGCAGCACGAGTGCGAACTGCGCATTGACGTTGCGCGGTGTGCCGGTCACATGAATCCGTCCCGACGCGGTGCCACGAAGTTCCAGACTGTCAGCGAACGCGTTAGCCATGGCCATCGCCAACGACTCCACCTCGGCCGTCACGTCCATGCGCAGGCTGTCGGCGAACGACACCACGCCCTGCACCACCATCCTCGAGACGTCGCCGCGTTCGGCGTGTGTGACACGCACGTTGCCACGCATGCGGCCGCTGCTCGAGCCCGACAGCGTGCCCTCCGCCGTCAGCACACCGCCAAGCGGAAGGTCCACGTCGAACTCCCGGGCGAGGGAGAGTGGAATACGATCGCCGTGCACATACAACGTGTTCGCCGTGATCACGTCGCCCACGCCGACGCCCCCGCGCGCTATCGCACGAAACGCCGCGTGCCCGCGAGGGCGCACCACGACATCAAGATCGAGCTGCATGTCCGTGAGCGGTCCGCTGACTCCGGCATGTCCGCTGAGACTCCCCTGCACCGGCACTTCGACATCAGGCACGAGACGCTCCACCAACGCCATGGAGAGCGCCGTAATGTCGAGATCCGTATCCGAGAAGATGGTCACGTCCTTGCCGAGTGTCAGCCCCAGCGACCCTTCGATGCGCGTGCTGTCGATCGTGATTGTGGCGTCCGTTATGCGATACCGGCTTGGCAACGAATCGCGTACGTGCAGTTCGACGTGCATGCGAGCGGTGCCACCACTGGGCAGACTCGGGTACAGTGCCTGCACATCGGCCAGCAGCAATGACGGCACATCGAGTGACGCGGTGACGTCGCCCGACGCATTGTTCACGACCACTCGTCCCGCGGCGCGACTACCCGGAAGCAGCAGCCGCAGCTCGGATACCGTGAGACTGTCGTCCTCGATGCGCACGATTCCGGACAGCTGTCGGATGTCGAGGTGGGGCGGGCGGAAGAGGGCCGCGACAGTCGTGAGCGAGTCTACCTCGATGCGCATGCCGGATACGTCTGGATCGGCGATCACCAGCCGCGGAATCCGCCCGCGCATCGACCGAAAGGTCATCACCTGCACAAAGCCGTTGGCTGATCGCTCGATCACTGCCCGCGCATCCGGCGCGAGTGCCGCCGTGATCACGCTGTCTCGCAACGCACCAGGGCCGTCGGGAGTCCACGGACGGCGCAGGGTCACCTGCCCATCACGCACAAGGACGTTCTCGAGGTGCACCCAGTCGCCGAGCCCCGCGGTGGTATCGACGGGGGCGGTGGAGTCCGTTGGAAAGATGCGCTCATAGTTCCACCCGCCGCTTGTGTTCTGCGCCAGTGTCACGACGGGACGACTCAGCACGACGTCCGTGATGCGCACGCGCTGGCGCAGCAGCGGCATGAGGTCCAGTCGCAGCGAGACGCTGTCCGCGACGAGGAATGACGCGCCCAGGCTGTCGGTGATCTGCACACCGACCAGTGTGAACCTGCCCAGCAGATCACCATCGATACGTTTTACTGAGAGCGTGCCGTGCACCACGGTTTGCAGCGCCCCCATCGCGAGGCGGCGCACACGCTCACGGCCGAACCCTGTGCGAGACAGCACTGCAATCGAGGAGATGGCGACGACAATGCCCGCCACGACCACGAACGCGGTCACCTGCAGCACGCGTCGCATCAGAACGCCGGCCCGATCGCGAGATGCAACGTGAGCCGACTGAAGATCTGCTTGAGAAATCCTCCCGTCGCCTCGGCTTGATCAAATCGACGCGACGTGCGCAGCGTGATCAGCTGAAAGCTGCTGTCGGCGGCGGTGACCTGCGTGATGACGGGCAATCGTTCGACCACGCGGGGGCGAACGCCAAGATCGAGTCGGACCGGCCCGACGGGCGTCTTGAAGCGCACGCCGAATCCGGGCGTGATCGTTGCGGTCGAACCAAGCAGCGCGGTGAAGCGCGTGGTACCGACCACCGCACCGTCCACAAAGACAGCACCGCTCAGCCCCAGCGAGGCAAGCACGGGAAAACGCAGCTCCACATTGGCCTCGACCATTCGCGTACCGCCGAGTGGGCGCGGTTGGAAGGCGCCGGCACCGATGCCGATGGTGTTGGGGTCGCAAGTGCCATCGACCAACGACGCATTGGTGCACGGCGCGGCGAGCGTGGTGTCGGTGAGTCGCGCCGGATCGATTGTGAGCACGCGCGGGCCGAGTTGATTCTCCCCATAACCGCGAACGGAACGCGAACCACCCGCGAAGAAGAACTTGCGCGGATGCAGCACCGGCGTGCCCGACGCGTCCGCGACACCGAGCAGTCGATTCGAACTCGCGAGCGCGCGCACCGCGCCGAGTCGCAGCCGTCCCGCGAGCACGCTTCGTCGCGTCATGCGTCGATAGATGCTCGCGGTGGCGGCAATGCGATTGAATGCGAAATCGGAACCGGTGAATTCGGAGGCATGCTCGAGGTCGGCGCGCGCCCGGATGCCGTGCCTGGGCTCGAACGGGTCGTTGGTGTTGTCGAAACTCGCCACAAACGAGATTGGTGCCAGCGGGTTCCGTTGCGATACGACATTGATCGCGTTTCGAACACAAAGGCCGACAGAGACGCAGAAGTACACGTCGGAGGCTTCGATGGCCGAGGCTTCGAACGTGTAGCCGAGCGTGGCACTGGTGCGCACATTCGCCGCATGCGTGAAGGCCATGGTCGCACCGGCGCCGACATCCGTGACCACCCCCGGCACGCTGCGCCGATGTGTGTAGATCGACGCGCCAAGCTGATTGCGCGGTCCGAACGCCCACGGCTGCAGGAATTCAACGCTCGCCGACCACGTGGGACGCAGAAACTGCTCTCGCTCGGCGTCACGCGCTCCACTCGTGACGTCGTAGAAGAACGCGGATCCGTTGAAGTTGCGTGCCAGCAGGTTGCCGACGATGCCGCGCACGGTGAGTCGTCGTGCACCGCCAGCGAAGTGATTGCGTCTCCACTGCGCGTCAAATTGCAAAAAGTCCGCCGTCGTGACGCCGCCCGTGACTTCGAGCCGGTGCAGTGGCGCTTCGCGCACGCTCGCCACGATCGTCTTCACGCTGTCGCCGCCCGGCTCCGCAGTAATCTCCACGCTATTGAACAGTCCGGACAGGTACAGGGCGCGCGTGCTCTCCAACAGGTCTTCGCGACGATATGCATCGCCGGGCGCGAGACGCAGTAACCGCCGAACTGTTTGGGGATTGATCGCATCGTTGCCATCTATCCGGATGTTTCCGACGATCGCGAGGGCGCCCGGGCGCACGCCGATCGTGACCGGTCCGCGGTTAGTCTCGTTGGAGACCGCGCTCGTATCGATCTCCACCTTCGCGTCCGCATACCCGCGATTCCACAGCGCATTTCTCAGCGACACGCGCGCGGAATCGAGCGCGACCATGTTCAGCGGATCACCGCCCTGCACCGTCAGCGCATTCCGGACGACGCCGCTCGGCAGCACACTGTCCGCCTGCTCCACGATCAGGGTATCGACCCGCGTGGGCTCATTTTCGATGACGTCGAAGGCGACTTCGACGCGCCCGCCCTTCGATCGCGGATTCACGGTGACCTCGACATCCCGGTAGCCACGGCGCCAGTAGAACAGGCGGATGCGAATGGCGTCGCGCTGCATCTCCACCGGATCGAGGTACTCGCGCTGGGTGAACGTGCCGGACCGGCTGAAGTAGCAGACCGGAGTGTAGAGAATGCTTTTGCACGAGCTGGAGCGCGTCACGAGACCTTCCCGGAGCGCATCTGCGTCTACTGCGCGAACGCCATTGAGTTTCACTTCGGTGACGAGGGCTCCGCCGTTGGCTGGATTCTGGGCGCGCAGCATGAACGCCGGTGCGATCAGTGCGGTGGTCAGGACGCCACGCAGTTTGCGCGCGGAAATTTGGCGGGGCATCACGTGACCGGAGCCTCCGCGCGGACAGCGCCTTCCATGGGCGCCGGACGTCGCCCGTATCGCTCTGCGTAGAGGCGTGTGAATTCGGCTCCCAACAGGACGATCTGCGTCGAGTAATACACCCACACCAGGATGATCGCGATCGTCCCCGCCGCGCCGAATGGAGAGGCGAGCGCACTGTTGCCGAGGTAGAGACCGATGAGGCGCTGACCGATGGCGAAGAGTACGGCTGTGGCGAGTGCGCCGACGGCGACATCGCGCCAACGCAGGTGGACGTCTGGCAAGGCACGGAACAGCAGCGCAAAGAGGCCGCCGGTCACTGCCAGGGAGAGCACTTGATCCACGATCAACAGCAAGAGGGGGAGTGCAGGAAGCACACTGCCGATCCATGTCATGAGCAGCTTCAGCGCGGCGCTGACCGTGAGCGACACGAGCAGCAGAAATCCAATGGAGACGACTACCGCCAGCGATCGCAGACGTCGCTTCACGAGATCCGGCACGTTGATACCAGCGTCGGGTTCGGTACGCACCCGCCAGATCATGTTGAGTGCGGACTGCAGCTCCAGGAATGCCCCAGTGGCAGCGAAGATGAGTCCGCCTACGCCAATCAGGGTCGCCGTGATTCCCTCGCGGGGCTTGTTCGCGCGCTCGAGGATCGCTTGCACGGCGTCCGCGCCGTCCCGTCCGATCAGTGCGGCGATCTGGGTTATGAGCTCACTGCGAACCACGTCCTCACCAACCACGAAGCCAGCAACGGCGATGACGATGAGCAGCACCGGCGCCAGTGCGAACAGCGTGTAGTACGCGATCGCCGCCCCGTGGCGTGGCGCATTATCCGCAAAGAAGTCGGCGACCGTCTGCTTCAGCAGGCTCAGAATTCCTGTGGGTTGCCTCCCGGCGGTCTCGGGTGCTGCGTCTACCACTGCGCCCGGCCGGAGCTCGGACGCGCCATCATCGCAGTATCGTGTTGCACTTTGGCACGAACATGCGCTGGCGACACTGCGTGCATGTGCGGGCGTCGGGAGACGTTCGCGCAGAGCATGAGCGGTCGGGTGACTGGGTGAATTGAGAGCGCCTCGTGAGACGCGAGTTTCGGATGCCCCTGCGTTGCAATTCGCGCGCCGTTTCCGCGCGATGTGATCGACGAACCTCGCGTTGCTGCATCGGTACGGTCGAGTCAGCGGGCACTCATTGTGCAGACATGCGTGCTACCCTTTCCCATCGCTCCTCATGACGTTTGTCCGCAGACACCCTTCTGTGACCGTTCTCGCCACCGTGCTCATCACTGCGCTGATCACGGTCCTTGTCCTCAACCTCTCTTCCAGCGAAAAGAAGATTCAGGAGCGCGGCAGCCGGGTCAGCCGGGGTCATCATCCACGAGTACCAGCCCACGATGTACCATTGCAAGATCATGATCGTGGTCGACAGCTGGACGTCGGTCGGATCGACAAACTTCGACAAACGATCGTTCCGCCCCAATGACGAGGCGGATCTCACCGTGTACGACCGCGCGTTTGCCGCGACGCAGATTGCGGATTTCGACGCGGATCGCGCTCGATCGCGGCAGATAACGTTCTTTAGCCACGTGCATGGAGGGCGTCGCGGTGGCCTGAACATTGCCATCAACATTGCGGAGAGTAGATCCATCATCTATCCGGAGTGTTTTCATGGACCTTGTGACCTGGCTGATCGTCGGGCTGGTTGCCGGCGTACTCGCCTCCCTCATCGTCGGCGGTGTCGGCCTGATCGGTGACATTATCGTCGGCATCGTGGGCGCCTTCGTTGGCGGCTGGATCTTCCAACAGCTCGGGGTCAGCACACCGTTCTCTGGACTCGCCGGCGTGATCTTCACCGCGTTCATCGGCGCCGTCGTGCTGCTGGTCCTGCTACACATCATTGCCGGACGACGCCGGACGACCTGAACGATGGCGCAACACGGTGGACTTTCTGTGGTGTTGCGTTCGTTGTGTCGCGACGACCAGCACTTGCGAGCGCTGGTCGATGAGTTGATTGGAATGTGTGACGTGAGTGTCAGCTCGCGACGTCCGTTGCATCACGTAATGCGAGCTGATCTTCCTGCTCGCCATCCCAGATTCCGACGCGCAGCGGAGTCACGTTGATGAGCAGCACGTTGTCGTCGGTTGGACCGTTCGGAAACTTCGAACTCGACTTTGCCATTGTCAGAGTCGCTATCGTATTCGCCTCGAAGTTCAAAGCGCGTGCTGCCGACGCCATTGCCATTGTTATTCGCCTCTGCGACGTCGTCACGATGGCACCGATTCTGCATGGCAGTTGGTGCCACGTCCGCACAGGAGCGTCGATGAGACCGAACGAGATTGAAGTACGAGTCGAGCCACACGGAGAAGGGGTGACGACCATCACCCCGATACGCAGTGATGGCGCACATGAAGCGTCTTTTGGCGATTTGATCAAGAGTTTGGGCGGCGACTCCAGAGCGTTGCTGCAGAAAGAGGTGGAACTCGCGAAAGCAGAGGTGCGTGAGACGGGAACGCGCCTCGCCCGCGATGCCGCGAAAGTCGGCATCGCCGCCGGCTTGGCGTTCGTGGGCGTCTTGGCCCTCACCGCGTTTCTCGTGATCGGCCTGGGGAATGTGTTGGGAGGCAGCTATTGGTTGTCCTCCCTCCTCGTGGGCGGGGTTGCCGCCGGCGTCGGCTACTCGATGTTGAAGAGCGCCACGAACGACATCATGCAGCACGGCATCGCGCCCCGACAGACGCTCGAGTCTTTGCGCGAAGACAAGGACTGGGTTGCCCAGCAGGCACGGGAGCTCAAGCACGACCTGACCACCGATCCCAGGAATTCATCCGCGCCGTCTCCCAGACTTTGAAGGAGGAAGCAATGCACAATCCACAGGCATCAAGCGGGACGTTCACTGATAATATCGGTGACACGCTCGACAATAGCGGCAACATGAGTACGACGGGACGGTACAGCGACTCGACGGACCGTGGTCGCTCCACACTCGGCGATACCGTGCGCGGTATCGCCTCACAGGCGCAGGAAAAGACCGGCGAGCAATTGCGTTCCGGTGTGGACGCCGGAAAGATGCGCGCCGCCTCGGCACTGCACGGCGTCGCGCAGTCTCTGCTCGGCGGTGCAGAGGGCCAGGAAGACGGGATCGGTGGCTACATCCGTCAGGCGGGTGAACAGGCGCGCCGCGCCGCCGACTTTCTCGAGAACACCGACGTGCGCCAACTCACACGTCGCACCGAGGAGTATGCGCGGCGACAGCCGGCGATTTTCCTCGGCGGCGCGTTCGCGCTCGGCCTCATCGCGTCGCGCTTCCTCAAGAGCTCGCACCGCAGTGCGTCACCGGGTACCGCTCGGAATGACGAGTCTTCGCACATGAACTCGGTCGGCGGACGTCACCAGAGCGGTGGCCACTACCGGAGCGCCGTCGATTCCTCCTCGCCATCGGAGAGCGAGATGCCCGTGCGTTCGTATCGCGAGCCGATGCCGTCGTCTCCGTCAGGTATGCGCGCCTCGGGAGACTCGTCGCGCGAAGGCACGCAGTCGTGAGCGCCGACGCGTCGGACAGGACGGACACTGGTGCCATCCGCGCCGAGATCGAGGAGACGCGCGAGCGCATGAGCCAGACGATCGGTGCGATCGGTGAACGGCTCAATCCGCAAGTGCTCAAGGACAACGTCAAGGAAAGTATTCGTGAAGCCACTATCGGGAGGGTAAGCCAGATGGCACAGAACGCGGCGAACAGCGTCAGCCGAAGCACGTCGGGAATTACGGACACGATACGCGAGAATCCCATCCCCGCAGCCATGGTTGCGATCGGCCTGGGATGGCTCGTCCTGAACCGCCGCAGCCCGGACGACAATCGTTGGGATTCCTCGTCGCGGCGCGGCGCGTCCCGAAGCGGAGAGATGTATCGCTCCGGCATGAGCCCCCGGTTCGGCGGAGATCAGTACAACCTCGCAGAAGAGTCGGACAGTACGATCGATCGCGTTCGCGGCCGCGCGAGTGAGCTGGGCGATGCTGCGCGCGAACAGGCCACTCATCTGGCCGACCGCGCGCAGGAGACCGCGGAATCGGTCAAGCAAGGCGCTCAGGACGTGGCGGGCAGCGTCGCGCGCACGACGCGCCGCAGCGCGGGACGCGTAGAGGATGCCTTCTACGAGAACCCAATGGTCATAGGCTCCCTCGCGATGGCGATCGGACTTGCCAGCGGCTTTGCTGCGCCGGTTACCGATCGCGAGGTTCGCTTGATGGGCGATGCACGCGACGACATCGTTGACCGCGTGAAGGAGATTGCCGAGGAAACGAAAGACAAGGCGGAGCACGTGGTCGAACGCGTCGTAGCAGAGACGAAGACCGCCGCGCGCGAGGAAGGACTGACCGGTTGATCCGCGTGAGAGAACAGCGTCGGAGATAGAAGACTGAAGGGCAGTGATCTATTCCTCGTCAATGCCCGCAGTCGTCTTCGACGGCTTCAACTGCACCAGCACCACCGATATGCGTCGCCCTTCCATCTGCTCCACCGTGAAGCGCGCACCGCCATGCTCGACCGCCTCCCCGACCGCCGGCAGCCGACCCAGACAATCCATCACCAAGCCGCCGACGGTGTCATAGCCGCGTTGGCTCCCGTCGACCGGGACGTCGATGTCGGCGGCCGCCTCGAGATCGGTGAGCGCCGTCGATCCGTCGACCAGCCACGAGCCATCCGCTTGGCGTACGATTTCCGGTGACGTCTCGTCCCCCGGCTCCGGCATGTGGCCGACAAGTGCCTCCACGATGTCGTCCAGCGTCGCGACGCCGGTCATGGCTCCAAATTCGTCCAGGACGACCGCCGCGTGCAGCCGCGAGCTGCGGAAGGACTCCAGTAACCGCAGCACTGGCATCGTCGACGGCACGAACAGCGCCTCGCGCAGCACCGCTTTCAGGTCGGGCGGACGTCCGTCGAGACACTGCGCCAGCACCGCTTCCGCGTGCACCAGCCCGAGCACGTGATCGACGCTGCCCTTGCACACAAGAAATGGCGACACGGTCATCTCGGCGATCTGCCTGCGCAGCTCCTCGCCCGAGGCGTCAGCGTCTACCCAAGCCACGTCCAGGCGGGGTGACATGATCGTGCTCACGCTTCTGTCTCCAAGTCGAAAGGTGTTCTCGACGAGCTCATGCTCCACCGGCTCGACGGCACCAGTTTCCGCACCCTGCTCCACCATCGCGCGAATGTCTTGCTCCGTGACACCCGCATCGACCGTGGCGCGGATGCCGATCACGCGGAACACGAGGTTGGTGGAGCCGGTGAGGAGCGTCACGAGCGGCGCGCCGACGCGCGCGATCGCTCGCATCGGCCGCGCCACGAGCGAGGCGACCCGTTCAGGATTGCGCAGCGCGATTTGCTTGGGCACGAGCTCGCCAAAAATCAGCGAGAGATAGGTGATCGCCGTGACCACCAGGCCCAACGCGATCGGATCGGCGTAGGTGCCGAGCCAGCGCACATCGCGTATCGCATCGGCCAGCACCTCGCTGATACCGATGCCGCCGAACGCACCCGCGAGGACGCCGACGAGCGTGATGCCCACCTGAACCGTCGACAGGAAATTCGTCGGATGCGAGGCGAGTTCGAGGGCGGCCCGCGCCCCGGCGTCGCCGTCCTCGGCCCGATGCTCCAACCGCGTCTTTCGCGCGGACACGAGCGCCATCTCCGACATCGAGAACAAGCCGTTGACGATCAGCAGCAGCAGGATGACGACGACGTCCAGGGCGATGCCAGCCATAAGATCACCACCTGCAAGTGACGAGAGTTTCGCGCCCTCAGTTGTCCACCATCTTTCGCAGCGCCTCGAGGCTCCGGAGCGCGCCATCCGTCGGGGCGAGACTCTGCGACATGGCGTCGACCAGTGCGTCATCGCGGCTGTACAGATCATTGCCGAAGTAGAGCTGTCCATCGCGTTCGTAGGCGGTCGCGTACACGATGTACACCGGAATCTTGCGGGACAGTTTCTCGGACTGGTTATCCTCGCCGTCCTGCATCGCCGCGTGGACTCTGCCGCCGTCCCAGCCGAGCACCCACTGCGCCAGCTCCTCCGGCTTCTCGAGCCGGATGCAGCCGTGACTGAAGGCGCGCACGTCCTTGGCGAAGAGCTCGTCCTGCGGCGTGTCGTGCAGATAGATGTTGAAGCTGTTTGGGAAGAGAAACTTGACGAGCCCCAGCGAGTTCTTTGATCCCGGCGTCTGCCGGATGCGGGTCTCGCCGCCGTCCTCGAAGTATTCGAGGTCGTTCGCCGTCATGTAGTTCTTATCGGCGGCTATCTTTGGTGCCGTCTCCTGCTCCTGAATGTCGGGCGTGATGTTCCAGTACGGACGGAACACCACCGTCTCCATCGAGTCGGCGAACACCGGCGTCTTCTTCCCTTCGAACTCCTCGCCCACGATGACCTTCATTTCGAGGGTCCCGGTCGAATCGTGCGCTTCCAGTCGGAAGGCGGGGACGTTCACGACGATATAGCGCTCGCCGAGCGACCGTGGCAGCCAGCGGTACCGCTCCAGATTCGCGGCGATCTGCGCGAGACGGTACGGCGCCGGCACGTTGAGCGACTGCACCGTCTCCGCGCCCAGCATGCTGTCCACCGCGATTCCGTGGCGCGCCTGAAACTTCGCGACGAGCCCAGCGAGCTCCGCGTCGTAGCGGGGCCTTCCCGTCGAAGCCGTGTCCGCAAGCTGCGCGCCGAAGCCCTCGACCCGCAGGCGCTGACGAAGAGCCGCGATCCGCTCCGGTCGGTCGGCCTGCCCCGGCTTCAGGGCCTTCCCCGTCGGCACGGTCGGCCATCCACCAGCGGCGACGATGTCGCGGAATCGAACGAGCGCCCGGCGCAGCGCGTCATACTCCGCGTCATGTGGGCGCATGCGCGCGATGGCGGAGTCGAGATGCGCATCGCGCAGGCTGCGTGCGACCGCGCTATCGACGCGCTCGCGGTTCGCGGCGATGTGCCAATCCTGTGCGAGCGACCTGGGATTCAGCTGCCCGGTGAGGAGATCCTCCGCGAGGCCAACGTACGCCGACGTGAGGAGCACGTCAGCGGTCGCCAGTTGCTGGGCGGTCGGCGTCTTCGCATCACGCACTGTGCCCACGGCGGCGACGAGCTCGTCGAGCGGATAAGCATCGAGGCGGAGCGCGTCCGTGTGCGCGTCGAGCACGGACCGCAGCAGTGCCTTGCTGCGCGCCTGATGGAAACCGTCGGTCTCGAGCCAGAGCGGCACGTTGCCGTACGTCGTATACACCTGTTGCACGCGCTTCCAGCGGTCGGCCGGGATGGCGGCTGGGCGCCCGGAGGCGAGCTGCGCCTCGATCGCCGAGACCACGGCCGTGGCCGGCACCTTCATGACGGCATCGACGGACTTTGGCGTCCATCCCGGCACGATCGACGTGTCGGCCTGCCGGCCCTTGCACCCGGCCAGCGCGAGTCCCGCGGCGCTGATCATGACGAGCGCGCGTCGATGAATCGCCCGCGAGCCAGCTCGCGTCCGTCCAACCGGCTGCTGCTGTATGCGCTGTTGCACTACCACTTGCTCCCGTTCATGGAAAACGTCGTCGGGTGAACCCCGGCCACTGGCGTTCTCTACTGCGAGAGCAGTGCCACGCACTGCCCGCATCGCCGCCCGTCGTCGTATTTCGGCCCAATACGCTATCTGGCGCCGCTCCCCTCGCGTTCAGGCACCGACCCGCAGCTCGCTGGCGGGGTGGAGTCCTTGGGAAAGCGCGCGAGGCAGGCGTTGATGTCGCGCGCGACGCGCGCGAGCGCCGCATCGAGGCCGGTCACCAGGCCCGCGTAGTCGCCCACGCGAAACGCACTGCCGCGGTCGTCGGTCGTTCCGCGCACCAGCACGGCGCCGTCGAGCGGACGGATGATGTCCCAGCCAGCCATCAGGTGCACGCGTCCATCGGTGGCCGCGGAATCAGCGACGCCCTCGAAGCGCGAGACGTGGAGCTGCACGACAAAGTCGTGACGCACTCGCGATGGCCATGGCGCCACATCGACTGCGCGTACCGTCGGCGAGGCCGCCAGATATGCGCCCACCGCGCGATTGATGGCCTCGTCGAGATCCCCGCCCCAGCGATGGAATTCCGAGGCCTCGAGCTTGTTCAAGCCGCGACGCATCATGACGGCCGGCACCGACAGGTACGACGCCAGCTCCAGCCGTCGCAGGCCGATGGTGAGCGAGCGGCGAGCCGCGGTCGTCGTACCGACGGTCGCCGCACCGGTGGTCGCCGTCGGCGTCGCGCCGTCGATCCCGTTGCCGGTCCCGCCGCCGAGCGCGTACAGCTGCAGCCGCGGCGACTCACGCGCGAGCTTTACGCAGCCGACAAGCACAAAGGGAATGGCCATCGCCAGCAGACAAACGTAACGGACGCGGATGTTCATGATCATCTCCTCTCGGGCGGCTTTTTGCCGCGGAGCAGCATGTCGGGATTCTGTTCGAGCGACGTGATGAGGACCTTGAGCGCGTCGGCGGCCTCGCGCACACTCTTGAGCGCGCCGGTGAGCTCGTAACCCGGGCCCGTGTCGGCCGAAAGCAGCCCGTGCGTCTCGTCGAGCGTCTTCCGCAACGCCTGCAGCGTGGAGATCGCCTCGGTGGACACGCCCGTGATCTGCGTCTGCATCGGGTCGATTGCCTGCGTTGCACGTGCTGCCAGCTTTTGCGCCTCGACCATGGTGCGGTTGAGCTGCGCCGTGGCGCCGGGAAGTTGTTTGAATGTTGCCCGGAGCTCGGGCGATTCGACCAGTTGCTGAACGGCCTTCGCCGATTGCACCACCGCCGCGTTGACCTCGCGCACGTTCACGTCGCCGAGCATGCCGTTCACGCGATTCATGATCTTCATGACCTCGGCGAGGAGGCTGCCAGCACCACCGCCGATCGCCGCCATGAGTGACGGAGTGATGGGAATCTCCGGGAAAGCGGTGGCCCGTCGCTCGAGCTTGGGCGTCGTGGAATCGCTCCGATAGCTGAGCTCGACGTACAGCACGCCCGTCACCAGACTCTCCATCTGTAATTGCGCGCGCAGCCCCTTCGCGATCTGCTGCTGGAGCACGAGCGAGTCGCCCAGGTCCACGTAGGTGCCTCGCGGGGTCTGCAGCTTTGGCAGATCGACCTCGTACTCCACGGGCACCTGAAACGAGTCGTCGCCCCGGTCGATCTCGATGTTGATGCCGGTGACGCGTCCCACCGGCACACCCTGAAACTTCACCAAGGCGCCATTCTCCAGGCCATTCACGGATTCCGGGAAGAAGCTCATGAACGTCGTGCGATCCTGAAACCAGGTCGCCGATCCCAGCACGACCGCACCGACGATTGCGATGGCGAGCGCGCCGAGCATGAAGAGACCGATCGCCGTCGGATTCGCGCGCATGCTCATGGGCCACCTCCACTGCTGCGCGTGAGGAAGCGGTGTACTTCCGCGCTGGGCGGATTGTCGCGCAGCGCTGCGGGTGGGCCAAGAGCCGTCATGGTCTTCTGCTCGATGTCGAGGAACAGCGCCCGGTCGGCGATGCGAAAGATGCTGTCGAGGTCGTGCGTCACGACCACGATGGTGGTGCCGAAGCTCGCCTTAAGCACCAGAATGAGATCATCCAAACGACTCGCGCTGATGGGATCGAGTCCTGACGACGGCTCGTCGAAGAACAGTACGTCGGGATCGAGTGCGATCGCGCGAGCGAGCGCGGCACGCTTGCGCATGCCTCCGCTGATCGCCGACGGATAGACCTCCTCGAAGCCGCGCAGTCCCACCAGCGCGAGCTTGAACGACACGGTCTCGGCGATGGTCTTGGCATCGAGCTTCGTGAACTCCTCGAGCGGCAAGCCGACGTTCTCGGCCAGCGTGAGCCCGCTCCAGAGCGCGCCGTTTTGATAGAGCACACCCATGCGACGCAGTACGCGCTTGCGCACTGCGTCGTCGTCGATGTCGAAATCCTCGCCCTCGAACAGGATCGATCCCTTCGCGGGCTCCTTGAGGCCGATGAGGTGCTTCAGCAGCGTGCTCTTGCCGCTGCCGCTGCCGCCCATGAGCACGAACACTTCGCCGCGCGCCACCGAGAAGTTGAGGTCCTTCATCACGACGCGCTCGCCGTACTTCATCGTGAGATCACGCACTTCGATGGCCGGCGTCATATGTCGAGCAATGCGGCGAGCCAGTCCACGACCGCGTTCGCCCCGATGATCAGCGTGATGCCGAGGACGACCGCGGACGTTGCGGCGCGACCGACCGCACCCGCATCGGAGCCGCCCTGCAGTCCCTTCATGCAGCCCGCAATGCCAACGATGAGTCCGAAGATCGTGCCCTTGACCAACCCGAGCAGCGCGTCGGAGAGCGTCACGGCGGTAAGCAACCCGTTCATGAACTGCTTGAGGGAGAGATCGAGCAACGCGGCCGATACCAGCATGCCGCCGCCGATGCCGATGAAGTACGAGTAGAGGGTGAGCAGGGGCATCATCACGAAGATCCCCAGCACGCGCGGCAGTACGAGATGTTCTATCGGCGAGATGCCCAGTGTCGTGTACGCGTCGATCTCCTCGGTGATCTTCATGCTGCCCAACTCGGCCGCGAATGCGGCGCCCGTGCGCCCCGCGATGATGATGCCCGTCATGAGCGAGCCCATCTCGCGCAGCATGCCGAAGCCCACCAGGTACGACACGTAGTACCCCGCGCCGAATCGCTGCAACACGACCACGCCGAGAAAGGCGATGATCACGCCGACGAGCAACGCAATGAGCGTGACGATGGGCAGTGCACCCGAGCTGTTCGTTTGCACGACCACCCAGAACTCGCGCCACCGCATGTGCACCCTGCGGGTGAACAGGCCCGCGACGGACAGCGCGACCTCACCGGAAAAGGTGATCGCGGCCAGCACGTCGGCCCAGCCGCCCAGCACAGCGGTACCGAACCGCGTCACGAACGATGCGCGCGTGGGCGTATCGTTCTGCACGCGCTCGGGCACGGCGTGCGCCAGCGCGAGAAGCCGCGGCACCTGTTCCGGTAGTCCTGCCGGGTCGAACACGAGCTCGTGCTCGTCGCAGTAGTCCTGACACTGCATGAGGAAGATCAGGAGGCTGCTGTCCCACTCCCCCAGCTCGGTCGCAGCGAACGACAGCGAGCGCATGCCTGATCGTAGGCCGGCGCGACCGACGAGCGCATCGAATCGTGGCTGGGGCTGCTCGAGCGACCATCCGCCCGCGAGCACGACGACGAGTGCATCGCCCTTCACATGGAGTTCGGCGAGCTCTGCATTCGACGCGCTCGCCTCGGTACCGGGCATGCGATTCCCAATGATCACGTGGTCTGCGGCGGCCGGTAGTCAGACCGGAGTTGAGTGTGCGCTTGGATACACTCGCAAGTCTCATACCGAGTTCGAGCGTGGTAGCTCGCCGTCAAAAGATCACAGCGCCGCAGCGTGGGCCAGCGCATTCGACGCAGCCTCCACGCGCCTTGGTGCCACGACGCGGCGACGCGACCGCGTTATCGTGCGATGCAGTTCGTTCCGGCCCAGAGATCAGTGACCGGTGCCGTGGCGTCGCTCGATGCGAGCACTCCCGACAGCCCGCCTGCGGAGAACTCCATGCCGATACTGCTGTTAGCGACCTCAGCGGCATAGGCAGCTTCGAGTTCCGTGCGCGTCGAGCCGAGCCCGATGCCACTCATGGTACGGGGCTCGCGGCCGCCCGCTGGACGTACCGTCCAGCCGACGAATTTGCCGCCTTGCAGGTTGACCAGCAGTCCACCCTCGAAGGACACAAAGTCTACCGGCCCGGCGCCGCAATCCCGGTTCGTGGAACGGTCGCGCGGGTCACCGAGTGCGGCCGCTGCCGCCGTGAGGACCCGAGTCTCCGACACCCCAAACGCAACGGAGCGCGTCGAGCCGCTGGTGTCCACGAAGATCAATCCGTCACCGTCGAGCGCGATACGAATGGCCAAGGACGGCGCCACGTTAACAGCAGCGGGCGGTGGGGGGGACGCGGCTGCTGGCGGAGCGGCGGCGCCCGACTCCCGCCTCGTCGTCGTGTGGCGAACGTCGTCAGAGCCTGCGCACGCGATCGAGGCCATACCGAGTGCGGTTCTCGCCAGCCGCGTCAGATTCCGCCGCATGCCGCCACGTCGTCTGCCTGGAGTACGATGATGCTGACCATGCATTGTCCGTGTGTCTGAGACTGGCAACACGCGTACGCGAGGCGCGCGCGACCGTGATATCCCACGACGCGCCGATCGGTCCACGGCGACGTTTTCCTACCGTGCGCCGAGCCGTCGCGACGCCTCATCGACGAGGGGGCGCAGCTCCGGATCGCAGTCCTTCCACAGTTGGATGAACCGCCGGTATTCCGCGGCCGCGGCCGCGCGCTCCCCGCGCTTGGCATGTAGCTCCGCGCGGGCCAGGTGTGCCGGCGCGAGGTAGACGAGATCGTAGCCGCTCTCATCGGGAAACGTCTCCAGCCACCGCAGCGCGGCGCTGTCGGCGCGCACCGCGGCGAGCAGCGAACCGCGCACGAATCGCTCGTCAGCCACGGCGTACGACCCGAAGCGCGGGAGGAGGCTGTCCAGCTGCAGCGGCGCCTCGCCGAGCAGGGCGAGCCCGCGGCGCGCGGCGCCGCGCAGCCAAGCCTGCTCGGCGTACGCGACCCGCGCGGCACGGTCGAGCGTCGCGCGCTCCGCCCGCGACGCATCGTTCGGAATGCGGAGCGCGACCGCTGCGGCCGTGGAGTCGCCCGCGCGCAGCGCGAGTCGCGCCACGAGGTACGCGCGCCGCGGGCCGAGCAGCCACTGCGCGCGCGTCGAGTCGGCGGCGTTGCCCAGCGGGAGGTTGTACGGCAGGCCGCCGGCGCGCATCACGGTGGCACGGGCATCGTTCAGTTCCTGTGGTGACAATCGCTGAAACGATGCCGCCGCAAACACGGCGCGATATTGGGCGGCCGCGTCGGGCATGCGCTCCGCCACACGATCGAGCGCCGCGCGCGCCGCACTCCACCGGCCGCGCGCCGCCTCGAGCTGCGCCACTACGAGTTCCGCCGACGTCCCGCGATCGGTGCCGCGATCCCGATCGGCGAGCTGCCGTGCGACGGCCAGCGACGCATCGAGATTCTCGGTCACGGCAGCGATGCCTTGCACCGCTCGCAGCACGTTCTCACCGTGCGTCGCGATCAGCGCAGCGGACGCGCGCGCGATCGCGTCGCGCGGTCCGGCCACGAACGCCCGCAGAGCCTCGGCGTCCGCGGCCTCCGAGGTGCCCGGCGTCCGCGTGACGATGCGCGAAACCAGTTGCGTGAGCTTGGCGGTGTCACGTTCCGCCGCGACGATGCGCGCGAGGTGCACGTACGGCGGCAGGCTTGCGCTATCGAGCGCCTGCGCCCGGGCGAACGACACTCCGGCGAGGCGTAGAGGTCTGCCTAGCGTCGCGCTCCAGTGGAACTGCACCTCGGCGATCTGCAACCATCCCTCGAGCTCGTCGGGGTAGTCGGCGAGCAGCCGCTGGTACAGTTGCTCGGCGCGCACCGGCTCACCGCTCGAGTTCGCGAACCGCGCCTCCACGAGGAGGCTGTCACGCCGCGAGAGTCGGCCGATGAACCGTCGCGCTTGCGCCGTCACCGGCAGCGTGCGCGGATCACTCGTCCAGGTAAGTGCGCTGCTTAGTCGATAGTACGCGAGGGCGAATCCGGTGTCGGCCGCGACCGCGCGCTGGAAAGCCTCCACAGCGGCGGAATAACGCGCGGCGGAGTACTGACGCTCTCCCTCGAGGTAGGCGCGCAGCGCGGGGAGCGAGCTCGTCGTGCGCGCGGCGAGGTTCGTAAGGCGCGCGCCGCGCTCCGTGCCCCACGCCGCGACGAGGCGTGCCGAGAGGTCGTCGATCAGCTCAAACAGGCGCTCGCGGGTGCCGTCGACGACGATCTCCACAACGCCGTTCGGCCCCTCCGCGCTGGCCACGCGCACCACTTTCGCCGTGATGCGCACACGATCACCCGCTTGCACCACGTCGCCGGTGACAACGAGTCCGGCGCCGAACCGGTTCGCGATGTCGAGCGCGATCCGCGGTGCATCGGCACCGGCAACGGGCACATCGTCGCGCGTCGCGCGGGCGATCGCGATCGGGTCGACCGTGCGGAGCTGGCCAGCGCCATTGAGATTCGCAGTCAGCAGTCGCGGCAAGCCGAGTCCAAGGTAGGCGAGGTCGCCGCCTCCTTGATAAGTGAACGGAAGCACGGCGACCACGTCCACCGAGCGGGGAGTGGACCGATTGGCGCGGCCCTGCCACCACACGACCGCCGCGACGAGGAGCAGGACGGTGCCGAACGTCGCGGCGAGCCGGCTGAGCCGACGCCGGGGCGGCGATGGTCGCAGCGCAGGGGTGGACGGGAGCGGCGCGGCGAGCGTCTCCGCCACCAGTGGCGCGATGAACGGCGCGACGTGAGTCGGCGTGGACCTGGTGACCGGCTGCGGCGCTCGCTCGACCGGGGGCGTTGTGGGTGGGGTCGTGACGCCGAGCCGCGCAAGCCGCTCGACGAACCTGACGTCCGGCTCGACGCCGATCTCGCGTTGCAGATACGCCACGTGCTCTGCCCCGACCGCAAGTGCCGTCGCCCGGTCGCGCATGGCATCGAGCGCGTCGATGAGGCCTAGCGCCACGCGCGAATCGGAGGGCCGCGCGGTCGCGAGCACACGCCACCATCGCGCCGCTGCCGCGTGATTGTCGCGCCGTTCGGCGGCCTGGGCGAGCGACTCGAGCGCCGATTCGTAGCGACCGGCCAGCTGTGCACTTTGCACCGCGATCCACTCGTCGAGCGCCTGCGCCTCGTCCAGAAAGAAGCCGTCGAGAAATGGCCCGTGATACGACGCCACCGCACCCTCGAGATCGCCGGCCACGATTGCTGCCTCGAACACCAAAACGTCGACCGCGAGGCGACTTTCGCCCAGCCAGACGTCGTCACCGATCCCGCCAATCGCTTCGGATCCGAGTTCCTGGCGGATTTCGTGAATGGACTGCCGGAGCAGGTGCCGAGCGCCCGCCGAATCGCGTTCGGGCCAGAGCAAGCCGATGAGGCGATCCCGCGACACGCCGCCGGGGTACGCGCGGCCGAGCAGCGCGAGCAGTGCCAGCCGGTGGCGATGCACCGCGCGACTGCGCACCGGGCGCCCGTCGGGATCGAGCAGTGTGGCGCCGCCGAGGAGACGGAGGTTGAAACGCGACTTAATGGAGGCAGCTCGTCTGGCGGGCACCGGGACAAGCTGCCGCGCCACCAGTTGACGCACAAGAGCTAAAACCATGTCGTCTAATGTTTTCCGTCTCTGGCGGCGGGCCGACAGCGGGTTGACGCCGCCGGACGATCGTTGGTGCGTAACCGGTCGCCGCGCGCCCCTCACCTCGATCCCGCACCGCATGACCCTTCGATCTTCCTTCCTCCGGCTCGTGCTCAGCTCGACAGTGGCCGTACTGGCCGGCGCGCCCACCGCGCACGCTCAGGTCAGTCGCGACTGGTCGGTTTGCTTCAGCTCGGGCGTACTGTCCTGCTCCGACTTTTATCTGACGACCACGGCGACGATGGGCGGGGTGGGCGGGACGCGTGATGGCACCGTGATGTCGCTCCTGCTGCGGCAGCGCGACCGTGGGGTGGCCACCGGGCTGCTCGGCTTCTCCTTCGGATTCGGCGTCGGGCTGACCGACCAGAGCGACGCGTTGAGCACCATGCCGACGCCCGTCGGCGGCGCGCAGGCCAACACGCCGGGGCTCGGATGGGACCTCGGCGCGTATCGATCGAGCGACGCCTCGGGATTCAACGTGCTGTTCGGCATGGCCCAGTCCGATCCGACGCAATCCCCGTCGCCGACCGCGTGGATCGGCGGCTGCCAGTCGCCCAGCAGCAACGCGTACTGGAGCGTGAACACCGTCGCGTGTGGCAGTGGGCAGGCCTTCATGCTCTCGTGGAACACCTCGGTCGTCTTCGACGCCGATCAGGTGCAGACCGTCGGGGCGGATGTGCTCGCCATCGATCAGCAGGCGCTCTATGCCGGCACCGGCGGCGGCTACTGCCAGGGCCCGGCGTCCGGCGGCGCCGGCGTCGGCTTTGACGGCTACGATCCCTCGAACGCGTTCCCCTGCGTGATCGGCCGGGCGGAGCCACTTGTGACCTCCACCGTACCCGAGCCGCAGACCGTCGTGCTGCTCGCCAGCGCGCTCGCGATCCTCGGCGTCTGGCGCCGTCGCCGCCGCGCCGTCTGATCCGCACTTCTCCCTCTCCATTCCCCATTCCCACGACTATGCGATTCCCAATGTTGCACAGTATCGCTCGCCCAATCGCCGCCGGCACGTTCGGCCTCGCGCTCGCCGCAACGGTGGGCGCGCAGGCTGCCCCTGCCACCGTCGACGCGTGCTACGTCCCGGCCAGTGGCACGCTCTACCGCATCGATACTCCTTCCTCTCCGGCCCCCGGCGCACCCAAGACGTGCCTCTCGCCAATACACACCAAGCTCACGTGGAGTCAGCAGGGCCCCGCCGGTCAGACTGGCCCTGCTGGACCGCAGGGTTCGGCTGGTGGCGCAGGTGCGCCCGGGCCCGTTGGCCCCGCCGGTGGCACGGGTGCGCCGGGTTCGGTTGGAGCCAGCGGGCCGACTGGTGCCGTCGGTCCTGCCGGTCCCTCCGGCGCGCCGGGTTCTGCCGGTCCAATCGGGCCGTCTGGCACCCCCGGTTCGGTCGGGCCGTCGGGCAGCCCCGGTTCAGCCGGGCAGACGGGTGCACCAGGTTCAGTTGGGCCGACGGGTGCGGCGGGCGCGACGGGACCTCAGGGCCCAAACGGTAAGGACGGCGCAGTGGGGGCACAGGGGCCGCAGGGCAAAGACGGCGCGGCAGGACCGATCGGGCCGAGTGGCAGAGATGGTTTGAACGGAAAGGACGGCGCCGTGGGACCGCAAGGTCCGGTGGGTATCGACGGTCCGACCGGCAAGGATGGCCCGATTGGAAAGACCGGCGCAACCGGTCCCGCCGGGGCGACCGGGGCGCAGGGGCAGCAGGGAACACAGGGACAGCAGGGACCGCAGGGCTTTGCGGGGCCATCCGGCGCCTCGAGTGCGGTATCGCGAACCGCACAGAACAGAGGCACCATACTTTCGCTGACAGGAGACGTCAAAGCCGTGACGGTACAATGCGTTCCGGGCGAAGTCGCTTTGGGCGGTGGACCATTGATGGTGGGTATTTCTCCGTTGCTCCTGTCATCTCTGCCCAGCCTGAACTTCTCCGGTTCGCCAGTCGGCTGGACCGTGGTGGCACGGTTTGGCCTCGGGCCCTACGATCTTCAGGTCCAAGCCATCTGCGCCCGGTGATGCACTCGTTCTTACGACGCCCTTCCACCTTGGAGCATCTCATGTCGCATCGCCTCACCGCCCTTCCGATCGCGGCCCTTCTCGCCACGCTCACTCTGTCGGCCTGTAACGCCGACTCCGACGCATCACCGACAGCCCCCGACGACCCGGTCCACGCCATCGCCATCGCGCCCTCCCTACTCTCCGCATTGAGCGATGCGCGCGAGCGCGTACTCCCGACCGTGGACGCGGACATCCAGACGGCGCTCGGCAGCGCGCTGGGCGAGCTCCAGTCGGCGCTCGACGCGGGCCAGCGCACCCGCAGCCGCCGCGCGATCGATGCCGCCCGCGCGCTCCTCGCTTCACACCCCGACACCCCCGACGGCGACTCGGCCGACCTCGCATCGGTGGGCGTGCTGCTCATCGCGGTAGACGAAGCCGTGCGGTAGGAGTTCAGGAACGCGTCCTGCGCAGCCGTTCCCCTGCGCAGAGCGCGTGTGCACTGCGATGAGCGTGTACACGGTCGCGCGCGCGACTCAGGCGAGCGTCCGGCGTTTCCATTGGCAGCACGTCTGACGCCCTTACACCAGCAGCGCACGCGCTAGGCCCTTCTGCGCGGCGCGCTTCGGACGACGTCTGCACCGTCGCCAACCGCTGCGTCCGACTCAAGTTCGGGCCTCAAGGTCGGGCTCACGTTCGCCTCGTCGTTGCGTGCGGGGCGAAGTTCATGCTCGGAACGGTGAGCGCCAAAGCCGTCGCAGCTGGGCACTATTGGACACCGCTCCGACGGTCGTCAGTCGCCCCCGGACGTTGCGCGGTTGCCATCGTTGGAGGAGCGGTCTCGCGGGGGCCGGCCTCCGCCCGAACTGCCGACCGGTAGCATGTTCACCCCGTTCCCTTGCGTGCGGATGCAGGCGTGCCTTCCGGAAAGTTGAGTACCCGGGTGCACCCGGTGGCCTAAGGGGCGCCCTTCAACGACTGCATTGCCGAAAACTGAGCGATCAGGTCCCGCACTGCGTCCGCTGACACGGGCTTTACTTTGCGCTCGTCCAGCCACGTCGCATCTTTGCGGATACGAGCACGGCCAGACCCGCAAGTAGCATAACCATGGTCGAGGGCTCCGGAACCAACGCGAGGCGAAGCGTCGTCGTGCTCACTTCCCCCTTAGGTATTGGCTGGTAGATCAGCCGGAGGTCGAAGTACTCTGGTCGCCATTGCGCTTCGGCGTTAAAGCTGTTGTACCATCGGTCGACGGTCCCAGGCGGACACAGCACCGCCTCACTGAAGAACGCCGCATTCGGGTCGGTCGAGGTCGCCCAGCACTAGACGCTCGCATGGTAGAGATCGTCGTCCGATGATCGCAGCGGAATGGGATTGGACGACCACGCACAGCCAATGCCACAGTCCAACGTCCCTCCGCGCTGATTCCAGTGAGAGACGGCCAAGTAGCTGACGCCGTTGATGTTCGGGTGAAGCAGGGAGAAGCTGAAAGTCACCGAGTGGCACGAGCGGATGCCGTCTCACGCGGCGAACGTGAGCGGACTCGGTGGCGCGAGCTGACCGTCCATCGGTGCAGCGAAACATGCGAGTAGGAGCAGTGCAGACGCAAAACGCTTCATGTGGATTCCGGGTAGAGTAGGGTGGTCGAACTGCCACACCGATGCTGAGGTGACGGTGTAGCGTAGGGCACGTCACGACGCGGTACGACGGCTGGTATGCCAACCGCCCCCGCGGCATGCGGGGCACGGCGGCGACCGCGGCGGCCGCCGTGCCGCCCGCCATCGTCCCCGCGCCACGACTGGCGCCCACCGAGGCCAGCCGCCGATGGGCGGCGCTCCTGCAGCAGATCTTCGAGGTCGACCCGCTGGCCTGCCCGACATGTCGCGGGCCCATGCGGATCATCGCGTTCATCACCCAGGCCTCGGTGATCGACCAGATCCTCGCGCACCTCCGCACCCGCGCCGCGACGACGACCCACGCCGCCGCGCGGAGTCCGCCGTCGACCCGAGGACCGTCTGGACCGGGCCTCACGCGACGACCCGCCGCGGCCCACCGGACTCACTAACGAAGTCTCACCTCGACGCCCCGATCCCGCGCGGGGACGTTCGGCGTGCGCGTCCGTCCCACCGGGGCGTCCGATCGATCCCCGTGGCGACCGGGCGCCCACGAAAACCGCCGTCCGGCCGGCCACCGCGCACCCGGCGGCCCTCGCGGGGTCGGCGATCGCGCCGTACGTTCGCCGAATACTCGACCGAGCCCGATTGAATTTCCTATCCTGATCCAAAGCTTGGAGAAGGGTTCATGCACATCACTGAGGGGTACCTCCTGTTCCTGGTGTCGCTATCCATACTGGCTGCGCTGACGTGGCTATTTCTACGAGTGGAACATCGCTTTGGAGGTCATGCAAATGTTTGATGTCGTAGCAAAATTCCTCCCTGTGGGCGCGCTGGCCGCGGGAACAGCGATCACCCTGCTTGTTGGCTCTCCTCAGCCCACGCCGTTGCGGAAGCCACTGACCGCGGCGTTGCCGGCTACTTTCCTCGGCGCTACTGGCACCGAGGTGGCGATCGGCGACGACGAGGTTAGCAAGTCAGGTGTTTCCGACTACGTGAATCGTGTGTACATGTTGAACGCGGACGAGGGTGTCAGCCTCTACATCGGCTACCACGCGACGCAACAGGGCGACAAACGGATGCATTCGCCGACCCTGTGTCTGCCCGGATCGGGCTGGACTCCCGTGGGTGAGCAGGTAGTGACGATACCGGTGGCCAACAAGCCAGTGGCCGTCAATCGGTTCATTCTTCAAAATGGACCGAACCGGATCCTGGTCTATTACTGGTTTCAGGGCAGGGGTCGCCTGACAGCTGGCCAGGGGGATCTAAAGCTCAACGCCATGCGGGACGCACTCTTCACGCATCGGGACGAGGAAGCGCTGGTTCGGATCATAGTGCCGCTGGAGAAGGGAGATTCGACCCCGGTTGCCGCTACCGGCCTGGTACCGGACTCGCTCGCCGCGCATCTCGCGGAGGCGATCATCCTTCCGCTGAACAATTCGCTGCCGGCCGCACCGGGCGCTTGACTGTGGCGTCGCCGCCACAAAGCGATGTGCGAGCGCCTCACGTTCAGGCTGGTGCCAAGCGCCGCCGAGCAGGTGGACGATCGCGCTCTAACTGGGAGGCAGTGTAGCCAAGTCGTTTATGGGCAAGCGGTTAGAGACAGGGGAGCTCTCGCGTAAGAATTCACCTTGGGCCCATGTCGGCCCGGGCCCGGGCATTGCCAAGTATGTCATGCGTTAGGCAGCACATTTGACATCCTCCTCTTTTTTGCAAAGGACCTTAGGCATGAAGAAGCTCGCCCTCATCGCGGCTGCGCTGTTTGCTGCTGCCCCGGTCTTGTCCGCTCA
>JBBQTA010000035.1:0-44791 GCA_038213465.1 Gemmatimonadales bacterium
TCATGACGCTAGCTGCTCGAGGGCCGCCAGTCGGGCGGCAACGTCGCGGAAATTGATGTCGGTGGCGTACACGCGCTGAAAATAGCTCCGGGCCTCGCCCCACCGCTGCAGGGCTTCACACGAATATGCCAAAAGATAGAGAACTCCAACCCGTTGTTCGTCGGAAAACCCGGGTTCGTGGAGCGCCCGCGAAAGAACCGTTACCGCGACCTGATACCGCCCTTGCTCGACGAAGCACTGTCCGAGCGCCTCAGACGCCGCCAGTCGATGCGTGCGACTGCGCAGCGCCTTCTGGAACTCGGCGATCGCATCATCGAGCAGTCCCATCTCCTTGTAAGCCACACCGAGATCGTACCGACTCTCGAAATCCTCATCACCCAGTGAACGCGCGACACCGTCCTTGAAGTGCCGAAGCAGCGCTGCGAAGTCTGCATCCTCATCCCCGCTCACGACCGGTTCACGCATCCGCATGCGCGTGGTCGCCGGTCCGCTGTCGTCCCGCAGCCAGTCCGCGAGATTCACGAAGCCCGCTTCGTGCGTCGCAGTTGGCGACGGGGCGGGCGGCGGTGGTGCCGCACTCCCCAGCGCCGTGCGCGCCCGATCGTCCAGCGGATCGATCTCGAGCACGCGCACATACACCGCCTGTGCACGAGACTCTTCCCCGGTTCGTACCAACGTATCGGCCAAGTCGAGGTAGGCAAAGCGCAACCGCTGCTGATCCTTGAGCCGTACCGCCAACTCGACGCGCTTCTGGTGGTACGACACTCGTTCCGGACTCACCCCGACCAGCAGTTCGGAGACGTCCGCCGCCAACTCGACGTCCCCACTCTGAACAAAGCCGTTAAGTGCGGCTTCCAGTTCCGACAACCCGGCCTCGCGCTGCCCGGCCTCGAACAATGCCTCGGCCAAGCGACGACGCAACGCCCAGTCCTGCGGTGCCGCTGCCACCGCGGTGCGCAGCTCATCGCGTCGTGAGACCGCAACGGCGTTGGCCTCGGCCGCGACCGCCGCGATCGGCAGCGACGGCGTGAGGCGAACCGAGGACCGGTCTGACTGGTCCGCGGCGACGCTAACCGTGTCGGGCATGACTTCGTCGACGCGGAGCGCGGCGAGAAGATCCAGCCTCACTTGCGCGTCCGGCGACGAATCGAGCCCGGCGAACGCCTCGACCGTCGACGTCGGCAGCGGCTCGGGCTTTGATGCGTGCGCGGATTCAGATGGCCCCGTCGACTGCGGCCACTCGACGGGCTCCGATTGCGCTAGGGGCTCCGCCGGTTGCGCCATCGGAGGCGTGCCTAACGAGGCTGCCGGCGTGAGCGACGGAGTGCGATGGAGCCCCGACGAGACGACGTCATCACCCACCAGCAGTGGCGGGAGTTCGCCGGGCAGGATGAAGTCGTGCGGATCGAGCCGGAACGGTGGGCGGCGACTGTGCGCCGCGCTATCGGCCGCTGCCCGTTCCGCAGCCTCGACGCCCGCTTCGAGCGCGGCGTCGAGCGTGGCCTCGAGCGTGACGCTGCGAGCGGGAGAAATCGAGGGAGTGAGTCGTGCGGAGGGTGCAGGCGAGATCGGGGTGACCTCCGTGTCCGAGACGACCGATGCAACCGGGACATCGGTGACATCGGTGACATCGGTGACATCGGTGACATCCAGCGCGTTTTGGACCGCAGGAGCATCCGCAAGGTCAGCATCCGTCTCGTGAAACGTCTCCGGCGCGACCTCGTCGAGTTGCAGCAGCGGCACGTCTTCAATAATGCCAAGCGGTGCCAACTCCTCGAACGTGACGAGCTCGATGGCCGACTCTTCCTTTGCCGCCGATTCGATCAGATCGAAGGAGACGGAGCTGGTCGGCGGTACGTCAAGACCGTCCAGCGCGACGAGCGCCGTCAGGACGAAGTCGTCGTGCGTCGGTCGTGGCGGTAGCGTCGCAGGCACGTCGTCCGACCATTCGATCATCGGCAGAACTGCCGATCCGGTATCGACCGATTCGAGCGCGTCGTCGATCCGCTGTTCAGTCGTTTCGAGCGGTTCGAGTGTCTCTGTTGAATGCGCGTCGAGCAAGTCCAGCGGCCCTGCGATCGATCGGACCGACGCGTCCGGGGTCGGTGTCGAGCCGGCGCCGCCCAGACCTTCCAGTTCGGGCAGTGGAGCAGTCGCGCCCTCGACGGTGGCGGCGGCGCCCTGCGCGTCTGCGGTCGGCTGAAAGTCGCTTATGGGCGACGGCGCGGGCCGCTCGACTGGCACGGTGGACGTGTCCAGGTCGATGAACAGAAGCGACGTCGGGCTGGGGGAGGCTGCCGGTGGCACAACCGGCACGACTGAAGTCCGGAGAGGCTGCGAATGGACCGGCGGTGTTGGGCGACCCTTGGCGGCCCCGTAGTCGACCTCGAGGAAGATCAGGTCCGACGACTTGTCGCTCCTGTATCCTGTGGATTCGGGCGCGACCACGACTTCCGTGGCCAGCGGCGTGCGCCGACGCGGGAGTGCCACACCCGCCCGCTCGGCATGCTCGTCCACCAGACGGCGCACTTCCGTGAGCTCCGGCATGAGGTCCGCGACTTCGGCAAGTGCGCGCATCGCTTCCTCGATTCGCCCCTCCTGCTGCATGCGGCCGGCATATTCGAGGAAGTTGCGGGTCGCGTCACCGCGCAGCCCCTTCTTCGCACAAATGCGGCCCAGCGTGAAATGCACGTTCGATCGTCCGGGCGCGTTCCGCAGAATCTTGTTGCAGAGCGCGATGGCGTTATTGAAGAGCCCAGCCGTGGCGTAGTGCTCGACGGCCCGCTCGTAGTAGGTGACAGCGTCGGGGACGCGCCCCTGCCGGAGTGCCAGATCGCCGACCTTGTTCAGGAGCGCGACATCGACATCTTCGCCGTCGGCCTCGCTCTCCTCGATCGCGCGCACGTATGACGCGATGGCCCGGTCGATCTGCTTCAGCTGCTCGAACTCAGCCGCCTTCTTCCGGTGCTTCGCGGCGGTGGACATGCGTTCGAGGCGTTCTCCCGGGGACGATTCATGCGCCCAGTCAGCGGGCGGGCAAGCACGGCGGATGTGTGGCTGAAGCTAGGAATCACCCTGCAGGGTAACAAGCGTTCCCGCGCGCCCACGCCACTCGACAAAGACGCTCGCCGAACCAGTAAGGCAACTCGCGATAGTCCTCCACATGGTGCACCGAAATATCTGCCGAAAAGCCACGCGCGAGTTGACCCGTTTCGCTGGCGAGCCCGAGCGCCGCCGCGCCGTTGACCGTCCCGGCAATCCACGCCTCGGCCGCCGACATGCGGAGCTCGCTGATCGCCAGCGTGAGCACCAGCGGATACGACTGGAGCGGCGATGTCCCCGGATTGAGGTCGGTCGCCAGTGCCACCGGCACGCCCGCCTCGATCAATGCGCGCGCGGGCGCCTGCCGACCAGTGCCCAGAAAGACCATCGTGGCCGGCAGCAGCGTGGCCACGGTCTCCGACGACGCCAGCGCGGCGATACTCGCCGCAGAGATCGTCGCCAGATGATCGACGGACTGTGCGCTCAGCGCCGCACCCAGCGAGGCCGCGCCACCGTCGTGCAGCTCGTCGGCGTGCAACTTGGGAATGAGCCCGTGATGCCGCGCGGCCTTCAGCAATCGCTGTGTTTCGTCGAGCGTGAAAACGCCGGGCTCGCAGAACACATCCGCGAACGTCGCCAGCCGCTCCCTTGCCACCGTTGGATAGATCTCAGTGATGATCTCGTCGATCCACCCCGTGCGGCCGTTTGGCAGGTCGCGTCGCTCGATCGGTACTTCGTGTGCCGCGAGACAGGTGGCCACGATGCGCTGCGGCGCCGACGCCGCCAATCGCGCGATGACCTGGAGCGATCGCAGTTCGTCGGTCACCGACAAGCCGTACCCCGACTTGATCTCGACCGTAGTTACCCCGCCCGCGGCCAGCGCCGCGAGTCGCGGCAGCGCGAGCGCGAACAGATCGTCGTTCGAACGCGCGCGCAGATCACACACCGATGCGTGAATGCCGCCGCCGCGACGCGCAATCTCCAGGTACGGTACGCCGCTGGCGCGCAGCTCCTGCTCCTCGTAGCGCGCCTTGCCGAATAACGCGTGCGTGTGTGAATCGACAAACCCCGGCGCGAGCAGTCCGCGCTGGCAATCGATGATGCGCGCGTTCGGATACTGCCGATGCAGCGTGTCGTCGGACGCCACTGCCACAATGCGCGTTCCCCCGACCGCCACTCCAACACCGTCACACACGCCGACCTCGCGCATCTCCGCACGACGCCGGGCGCGCGCCGGTCCCGCACAGGTGATCGTTTGCGCGGCGTTCACGAACAGCGTCGTCGGCGCTGCTCCCTCACCCGCGTGTTCGGGAACCACCCCGCGATCACGCCATGACATCGCGCACTCTCGATATCAGGCGCAAGGGCGCCTGCGCCTCGCCGCGGCACGCGTAGTAGCACGCATTGCAGTCGATCGGCGCATACCCCTTGTACTCCTGCCACGGACCGTCCGCGGGAAAGTCGGGACAACGCCGGACCATTCCCTGCGGATCGATGTGAATGGTCGTACTGCCACTCTGACACGGTTCGGTCATCTCACCGCGCACGTAGCGCGGAATCTGCTCGAGGTAGTAGTCCGAGTTGGTGATCACCCCGCGACGCTTCTGCTTGTACGCCAGCAATGCAGCCACGACGCGATCGAGTTCCGCAGCCTGCGTGCCGCCGAGCATGAACTCGCGGTTGCCATTCTTGAAGTCGGTGTACACGGAGAAGTTGACGCCGCCCCCCAGCGCGGCGGCCCGCTCGACGATGGGGAGGATCTGGTCGAGGTTATCGTTCTTGATGACCGTGTTGAAGCGCACGCCACCGATGCCCGCCGCCTTCATGCGCGGCACGATGTCGAGAATCTTGGCCGACAACCCGGGAATGCCACGGGCGCGGTCATGCCGCTCGTCGAGATAGTCGAGCGAAATGTTGAACTGATCCACACCCGCATCCCACAACGATTGCGCGCGCTCGAGCGACAACATCGCCCCGTGCGTGATGAGCTGGACGTAAGTGAGCTTCACTGCGGCGCGCACACTGGCCACGATCTGTTCGAGATCCTTGCGCAGGGTGGGCTCGCCACCGGTGAACGTGACAAGCATCGGCGAGAACTTCCGCGCAATCTCGGCGAATTGCGCGATCTCCGTGTCACGTGCATCAGCCGGCGTCTTCCAATAGTCGCAGAAACCGCACTTGGCGTTGCACCGCATCGTCACTTCGAAGTTGAGCAACACGGGACGGCGACGCGCACGCAGCCAAGCGTACTTGCCGAGAAAGAGCGGGACGTGCCACGGCCGATAGCGACTTGAGAGCATCAGCTGGCGCGAGTAAGCATGGGCAAACGGATTTCCTCTCGTGCTGCGGTAGCGATGGCGGTCTCGTAGCCCGCATCGGCATGGCGTGCGACGCCGATGCCGGGATCGTTGGTGAGCACGCGCTGCAATCGGTCGCGCATGCGATCTGTGCCATCAGCCACGATAACCTGTCCGGCGTGCAACGAGTTCCCGATGCCGACGCCGCCGCCATGATGGAACGAGACCCACGATGCGCCGCTGGCAACATTCAGCATCGCGTTCAGGATCGCCCAATCGGCGATGGCATCACTGCCGTCCCGCATCCCTTCCGTCTCGCGAAACGGCGACGCGACGCTGCCCGTGTCGAGATGGTCGCGGCCGATGACGATCGGCGCGGAGACTTCACCGCGCGCCACGAGATCATTGAGCGCGAGTGCGAACCGCGCGCGATCGCCCTGACCCAGCCAGCAGATGCGAGCCGGCAATCCCTGAAACGCGATGCGTTCGCGGGCGAGTGTGATCCAGCGGCGCAACGACGCATCGTGCGGAAACATCGACAGCACGAGGTCGTCGGTGCGATGGATATCCGCCGGATCACCAGAGAGCGCGACCCACCGGAAGGGTCCTTTTCCCTCGCAGAACAGCGGACGGATGTACTCGGGGACAAAGCCGGGAATGCGAAACGCGTCGTCGACACCGGCGTCGAACGCGACCGTGCGGATGTTGTTGCCGTAGTCGAAGGTGACCGCGCCACGATCCTGCAGTGTGCGCATGGCGCGCACGTGCGCGACCACGGACTGCGTGGCGAGCCGGATGTACTCGTCGGGGTCGGTGGCGCGCAGCCTTGCAGCCGCCTCCAGTGACAGTCCGGAGGGCACGTAGCCGACGAGCATGTCGTGCGCACTCGTCTGATCGGTGAGTACATCGGGCACGATGTCGCGACACACCAACTCTGCGATGACATCGGCCGCGTTGGCGCACAACCCGACCGAGAGCCCCACGCGTTGTGCCTGCGCGTCACGCAACCACGACAGCGCTTCATCCAGCGAGTACGTCAGGCGATCGCAGTAGCGCGTCTCAATGCGTTTCGCGATGCGCGACGCATCGACTTCGATGCCGAGCACGGCGGCGCCATGCATCGCCGCGGCGAGTGGCTGCGCGCCCCCCATGCCGCCAAGTCCTGCCGTGACCACGAGCCTGCCGTCGAGCGTGCCGCCAAAGTGGCGCGCGGCCACGGCGCCGAACGTCTCGTACGTCCCCTGCACGATCCCCTGCGAGCCGATGTAGATCCACGAGCCGGCGGTCATCTGCCCGTACATCGTGAGCCCCAACTTCTCGAGTCGGCGAAACTCGGGCCATGTCGCCCACCGCCCGACCAGATTCGCGTTGGCCAACAGCACGCGCGGGGCATCGCTATGCGTGCGAAAGACGGCCACCGGCTTCCCGCTTTGCACGAGCAGCGTTTCGTCGTCGGCGAGCGTGCGTAGTGAATCCACGATGGCGTCGAACGCCTCCCACGACCGTGCCGCGCGACCGGTGCCGCCGTACACCACCAGATCATCCGGCCGTTCCGCGACTTCGGCATCGAGGTTGTTCATCAGCATGCGCAACGCGGCCTCCTGCTCCCAGCCGCGACAGGAGCGCGCGCTGCCTCGCGGTGCGCGAACGGGGCGTGGGGACGCAGGCACCGCGCGATCGGACACGGAGATTGGGGCAATGAGCGTCATGACGGCAACTCGCGCACGAGCGGTTCGAGTATGCCGGCCGCCAGCGCGTTGGCGAGCCGCACAATGTCCGGCGACGGCGGACGATCGCCGGACGCACGGGGCACGTACTCGCGAATGATGGCATGCGCCCGCTCGATCGCGAGCGTGCTCGTCAGCGGACGCCGGTGCTCGATACCTTCGGCCGCGGCAATGAGCTCGATGGCGACGACGTGCCGCAGGTTGCGCACGGTGCGACGCAACTTGATCGCCGCCCCCATCGCCATCGGCACCACGTCTTCCCTGTTGCCATCGGTGGGGATGGAGTCGACACTGGCCGGATACGCCAACGTCTTGCACTCGCTGGCCAACGCCGCCGAGGTGACCTGCGCCATCATGTATCCCGACTCGAGCCCGGGCGCGCCGGCCAGAAATGGCGGCAATCCCTGATTGAAGTCGGGATGCACCAAACGATCGGTGCGACGCTCGCTGATGACAGCGAGGTTGGCCGACACGATGGCCAGGAGGTCGGCGGCCATCGCGACGGCCTGGCCGTGAAAATTCCCACCGCTCAGCAGCTCACCGGTCTCCAGCACGAGCGGATTGTCGGTGGCCGCGTTGAGTTCGCGCTCGATAATCGTGCGTGCGAACGTGAGCGCTTCGAGGGCCGGCCCATACACTTGCGGTGCACAGCGCAACGCGTACGCGTCCTGCACGCGCGAATCGCCCAGTCGATGCGATTCACGAATAGCACTGTTGCTCAGCAGTGCACGCAGCAGCGCCGCCGACTCGCGCTGCCCCGCCTGTCCGCGCGCGTCCTGGATGCGCGCATCGAACGCGTCCGGCGTGCCAAGCAGTGCTTCGAGACTCATGGCCGTGGCGACATGCGATGCGCGCCACAGCTGCCCGAGCTCTGCGCACGCCAGCGCGGCGATCGCCGTGTGTGCCTGTGTACCGTTGATCAACGCCAAGCCCTCTTTGGCCTCGAGCACCACTGGCGTGATGCCCGCGCGCTCCAGCAGCACGTGCGCCACCTCGGTGACGCTGGCCTGCGTGGCCTGTCCTTCGCCGATCAGCGCAAGCGCGAGATGGGCGAGTGGCGCCAGATCGCCACTGGCCCCCACGCTGCCCTGCTCCGGTACGACCGGGCAGATACGCGCGTTCAACATGCGCAGCAATGCGTCGACCACCTCCGCGCGGGCGCCGGCAAATCCGGTCGCCAGCACGTTCGCGCGCAACAACATCATCGCGCGTACTTCGCGCTCGGCGAGCGGATCGCCCACCCCAGCCGAGTGACTGCGGATGAGGTTGCGCTGCAGCGCCGCGAGCTGCGACGGGGGGATGGTCACTTCGGAGAGCTTGCCGAAGCCCGTGTTCACACCGTACACGGGCGAGCCCGCCTGCACCGCGCGCTCCACGACAGCCCGCGTGGTCTGCATGCGGGTGCGGGCGGCCGGAGCCAACGCCACCTGCTGAAACGCATCGGCAACGGAGACCACGTCGGCGATCCGCAGCGTTCGTCCATCGAGCAGCAGCGTCGTCATTCGCGACGCCCGCGCGTGACAGTCCGCCAACCGTTGGAGACCGACAGTGTGCTCAGAAGCTGCTCTGCCGGAACGTCTGCCGGTCGTAATTGAATTTCAATTCAGGTTGTGCCTTGAGCGCGATGAAGAAGTTGAACGCAAAGTTGCCGTTTGGTGCCTGCGTGAAGGCGAAGACGGCATTCCAGTCATGTAGCGACCGCTGCAGACCCACTTGCTGGCTGGCGAACCGGTTGCGCTCGACATCGTACTGCGTGGACCACTGCGCGGCCCAGTTCTTCGTGATACCGAACGTGAAGGCGCTCGTGACGTTCTGCGTGGGCGGCGAGATGAAGACCGGGGCACCGATCGCACTCTGGCCGGTGGTCAGGCCGGTGGACGGTGCGTTCTGCGCCTGGAAGATGCACCGGTCATACGCGGCGATGCCAAAGGCCCGCTGCGATTCGCACAGCGTCGCCGGGTCGTTGACGATCTGCGTACCTCCGCGCGGCGGTCGCTGCCTTGCCGCGTTGTACTGGAGGTTGAGACTCCAGCCCTGTCCGGTTGGAATACTCGGCTGCAAGCCGCGCATGCTGCCACCGGCCGCGTTCATCTGACGCGACTGCTGCGCAATATTCGCTTCGTTTGCGTTGACCGATCGATTGCGGTCGGTGGATACGCCTTCAAGCGTCGTGCCGACGCCCAGCATGCGTCCGAGCAACGCGACAATGCCCGATTTGCCGTTCAGCGAAAAGGTGACGCCGAACTCGGTGCGATACGGATTGAACGTGGCCGTATCGGAGAGCGGATCACCCTGGAACAGCTCATACGACGTGCGGAAGTCCAGCCCGGGGAGCAAATCCGTGCGACCGGACAGCGTAAATGTGCGATCGGTGAAGCCTTTGCCCGTGGAATCGGCGCGCACAAAATCATAGGACAACGGCGAGAAGTTGAGCGAGAGGAGTGTGATCTTACGCAGATTCGCGCCGCCCTTCTCCCCACCCTCCTTCCCGACGATCACGTCCTCATCGCCACCCGCCGCGAGCGTTCGCGACTCGATGCCGGCCGAGCCACCTGCGGAGTCGACGGGTGCGGTGCTTCCCCTGATCTTGGCTTCGATGTTGGTGGAGAGGCCGAGTTGCAATCGATTCTGCTTCAGCGCGCCCAAATAGCCGACGCGCGTGCGCCCCAAGGCTGCAAGATATTCGTCGCTCACGCTCGCCTGCGGGGAGTAGCTGGCGCTGATTTGCGGCGAGATGGAATGACGGAATCTCGCAATTGGCCCCAAGCCCGGGAACTGCGCATACAGCGTGGGTGACGCGCCGATGGAATAGCTCAGTCGCTTCGACTGCGAGACCCATGCGCCGCCACTGCGCTCGGTCCGCACCCACAGCCCGGACGCACCGTCTACGTTCTGCACCGCGATCGACGGCGACACGTTCCACGAACCCTGGAAGAAACGCGGCAGATTGAACGAAGTCGTCCAGTCGGCGTTGGTTTCGAACGTGCGCGCGAAGATGCGGATTGAGCGTTGCGACGTATCGCGCACTCCGATGATCTCGCGCTGCTCCGGATAATCGCGATACTGCTCATTGACGGTGAAGGAGTTCTGCCAGACGAAGTCGCCCAGTTTGACGGGCGTGTCGAAGCTGAACTGCATGTTGCGTCGGTCTGCGCGAAAGCGCGTACTGTCCACACCGCCGTTGGCACGCGGATTGTAGACGAACGGAAACTGAATTCCCTGATCAATCCTCTGGCTGGACGACACGGACAAGCGGAGCGACGGCGTCCACGTAAACCGATCGTTGCCCAGCGAGCCGGTCGTCACGTTCAGCGAGGGGAAGTCCATGTCCACCTGCGTGCGTCCCGGATACTGCACGCGCGAGCCGCCAATATTGATCTGCGCCGGTCCAACCTTCGTCTGATAGCTGAGTTGCGACCGGATGGTCGCGTTGGCCGCGACCGGATTGATCGTGGTCGCACGTTGCAGCGTGGTGCTTTGCACCCAGTTCATGCGCGCGGTCAGACGCGTCTGCTTGGAGAAGTCCTGGTTGTGATTCCACGTCACAGACGTGTTCGACGTCCCGTTGCGCTGCGCCAGGTACGACACAGCGGTCTCGCCGCTGACGAAGCGGTTCAGCCACTTATACCGATATTCGACATTGCTGCGCAGGAAGCCAGGGTCGTTCTCGGTGGCACGCGCGCCGCTGCGCCAGTCGAACGAGGCTTCCGCGTTCATGTAGTCGTTGATCGCGAAGAAGTAGCCCATGTTCGCGACGCTGCGCCGGTAGGACGGGCTGTTGCGCAGCAGTTCCGCGACGCCAAAATTCGGCGTCAGCAGTCCACTGCGGCGACCGCGTCGGACGTCCTGGAACAAGAACGGAATCCATAACACGGGCACTTCGCCGATATACAGCACTCCCGGGCGCGCGACCATCACGTTTTCCGAGACGAATTTCATATCCCGGGTCGTGAAGTGGAAATGGGGTTCTTCATGATCGCAGTACGTGAACGATCCGTTGCGCGCAAAAATGATGTGCTTGCCGTTCGCGAGTGTGTCCGTCATGATGGAACTGCGTTCGGCACTCAGAAACAGCCGCTGCCCCGAACTCACCGATGTTGAGAAAGCGCCGGTGACGCCCTGCTTGGCCTCGGTGTCGTAGTCGATCCGTCCGCGGGCGACGAAATCGTCAGCGTCGGGTTGCGTCGGATCGCGCAGCACGACGGTGTCGCCGGTGGCGATGATCCGCTTGGTCGAGTCGCTGTATGCGATCGTATCGCCGATGAGCATCGTCCCGTCGCGCTTCACGGCGGCGGGCTCACCGCGGATGCGAAGCTCCTTCGTGACGGCATCGAAGCGCACCACGTCGCCCTGGTACTGCACCTGCCGATACCCCTTCCGTTGCAGCAACTCCTGCATGGTGGAGTCGGGCTGCGCCCAGTCGAAGATCGCCTGCTCGCTGTGCAGCGCGCGCACCGAGGTGTCGCCGCGCGCTCCCGCCTGCGCGGGCCGCACCGGCTGGCGAGGAATCGGCACGGGCGGCGGCTGCGCCATCGCCGTGTCCGCTCCCAGCAGCAGCACCACGCCGACGCCGAGCGCCCGCATCAGCGCGCGCGAGCGTGTGCGCACGCGAAGTCCCGCACGCACGCTGCTACTCGTCTCCCGTCGAGAGTCGCTTCTCCCGACGATTGTAGATGACCCGCGACAGCGTGATCGAGACTTCGTACAGGAGATAGAGCGGAATCGTCAGGGCGAACAGAGACGTGGGATCGCTGCCGGGCGTGATGATGGCAGCGCCGATGATACAGCCGACGAACGCATGTCGCCTGAACTTGACGAGCAACCTGGGCTGAATGATCCCGAGGGCCGTGAGGAAGATGATGACGATCGGCAATTCGAACACCGCGCCGAACGCCAGGCACATCGCCAGGGCAAAGCCGAAGTAGGCCTGCACGGTGAGTACCGATTCCACGGACGCGCTCTGGAAGCCCATCAGGAACTTGAGCGTCACCGGCAGCACGAAGAAGTACGAAAGCGCCATGCCGCCGAGAAAGAGCAGCGCGGCGCCTACCAGCGTGGGAATGACGACCTTCTTCTCATGGCCGTACAGCGCTGGGGACAGAAAACCCCACACCTGCCACACGATGACCGGCGACGCCACGATCAGCCCGAGCGCGATCGACGCATCCATCACGATGTCGAACAGGTCGCTGGGGTGCGTCACCATCAACGGCCGATTCAGAAACGGCTGCACCGGCTTCGCGATCACCCCGATGATGTCGATCTGCTTGGTATACAGCAGCGCGAAGGCGCCGATCACCCCGACAGCGATCGCGAGCGCGACCTTGAACAGACGCCAGCGGAGCTCCTCGAGGTGCTCGAGGAACGGCATTTCGGTATGTGTCTGGCTGGCCATCTTCGTGCGTTGGCTCTAGGGCGAACGGGGACCGCTGCGCATCAGCGCAGGATCTTGAGCTGGTCGGCGGCGAATACCGCCTCATCGCTGCGCGGATAGCGCTTGACGACCTGGTCGAGTAGTTCGCGGGCCTTCGGAGTATTGTTCTGCTGCACGAAGAGCATGGCGCGCTTGTAGAGCGCCGTCGGTGCCTCTGGAGCGTTCTCGTATTTGGAGACCACCGCCGCGTACGCAGCATCGGCGGCGGCGACGTTCTTCTCCCGCTCGTACGTCACGGCCAGCCAGTACTGCGCCTCGGGTGCGTACTCGTGATCGGGATAATTGTTCACAAACTCCTGAAACAGCACGCGCGCCGTGCTGGTGCTGCCGCGATTGAGTTGATCGCGGCCGCTCTGATACAATTCGAGTGGTCCCGGTCCGCGCACAGCGGTGGTGCTGTCCGCCGTGACGGGGACCGACGCCGCACCCGACCCACGACCGGCGGGCGGTGTCCCGATGCTCGTGGGCGGCACCACGGCCCCCGCCGGCATGTTTGCCCGCTCCGCCAACTCTGCCCGGAGCCGTGCAATGGTCGCCTGACTCTGGCCGAGCAACTGCTGGATCTGCAGCAACTGCTCCTTGATGCTCCGCGTCTCACCACGCACATCGCCTTGCAGCGAGACGGTACGCGCGCTCACGCGTGCCAGTGAGTCGGACGCGGTCTGCAACAGGGTCATCGCCTGCGCCAGCGCTGCCCGTTGTTCCGCGTTGCTGCGACCGAGCTCAGAGCGCAGCGTCGCGATCTCGGTCTGCACCAGCCGCACATCGGTGCGTGTGGCGAAACAACCGCTGGCGGCAACAAGGGCCACCAGCGGAAACACGCGACGTACGCACAACGCGAGTGCGGCCCTCATGCTCACTTGGCGCGCAACTGGTCGCCGCCGGCGATGATCTCGAACTCATCGCGACGGTTCTGCGACCAGGCCGCCTCGCTGTCACCGGCGATCGCGGGGCGCTCACGACCGAAACTTGTCGTCTCGATGCGCGAAGCATCGATGCCGCGATCGGTCAAATACTTCTTCGCGACTTCGGCGCGACGACGGCCCAGCGCGATGTTGTACTCGTCGCTGCCACGCTCATCGCAATGGCCCGCGATGCGGACGCGCAGCGACAAATTCAGGTTCAACAGCGGGATTTTGGAATCGAGTGTCGCGCGCGCGTCGTCACGCAGTTCGTCCGCGTCATACTCGAAGTAGATCGTCTCCAGCAATCGCGCGCGGGCGGCGGCGATTTCTGCCCGTACCGCTTCCATCGTGTCGACCGGCGTGGCCGTCGTCGTCGGGACTGGACGCGGCGGCGTCACCGGCGGCTGCTCGACCGGCGCGGGCGGCACCACGGCCGGCTGCTGCTTCTTCTTGCACGCCGACAAAAGTGCGGGGGCGGCGACGGCCAAGAACAACAGACGAGACGAACGGTTCATGATCTGCGACTCCAAGACTCGTGGGGAAGAGGAAACTGCTCGGTGCAATCGGACTACGGTGTTGCCAACGGGGGCGACCATGCCGCGAGGCGCGCACTCGACGCGGTTCTGAGCTGTCGCGTGCGTCCCGACTCCACGTCCACCACCCAGAGCTGGCGCATGCCGCTCCGGTTGGACGTGAAGACAACATGACGCGAATCCGGCGCCCACGACGGATCGCCGTTGCGCCCGTCGCTCGCGACGACACGCGTGGACTTGTCGCGCACGTTGACGATCATGAGTTGAAAGGTCCCACCGTTAAGCGACTCGAACGCGACCAAACGCCCGTCGGGCGACCAGTCCGGTGCCGTCCTGTAGTTCCGGTCGCCGTACACGCCGGAGGTGAGTGCTTCGACGTTCGTACCATCGAGATCGCAAATATACACTTCGTTATGCCCCGAGCGGTCCGACGCGAAGACGAGACGCTGTCCATCAGGACTGAATGAAGGCTGGAAGCTTATCCGTCCGCGCCCCACGGTGATGCGCGTGGGCGCTCCGCCCGTGTAGGGGATCGAAAACAGATCGGTACCGTTCTCCGAGACGCGACCGAACACGACAGTGCGGCCGTCGGGGGAGACGGTGGGCGTAATGTCCTGCGAGGGCGACGGACTCGTGAGCGCGCGTTGCGCACCGGTGGCCAGCTCGGTAACGAACAGCGGATCGCGCCGCCCGTCGAGCACATTGTAGACCAACGCCCGACCCGATGGGCTCCACGCTGCAGAAATGCCGGCCGGCGTCACCGGACGTGCACCGGCTCCGTCGCTATCCATGACCCAGATGCGCTTGTCCCGCTCGAAGGCGATCTGCGTCTGCGCGATACCGCGCTGAAACGTGATCCACTGCTCGACCCCGTCCGACACGCCGTGCACGGCCATCCGCCACGCGGGCGTACCCGCCTGGCTGGGGAGCGGAAAATCCTTCTGATTCACGACCGTCTTCTTGGCCACATCGTGCAGCGCCACGCGCAGCCAGCCGGAGGCCAGCAGCGTGGACTGCACGATGCCATCGACGCCGAGCTTGGCAAACACGGGATAGTTGGGTGGGCCGTTCGTCACCGGCACCGTCGCTGATGGCACGACGGTGAATCGATCGCTGAAATCGAGATCACGCGCGATGATCGCGGTGAGTGAATCGCCCGGCGCACCTTTGATGGGCAGCACCAGCATGGACGGCTTTTGACCGGGGCGCGCCTGAATGCCAAGACGCACGCCCGCCGGCTGCTCCTGTGCCGACGCGCCGACGATCGGCAGGGCGTACAACAGGAAACACGGGCCGACTGCGCGAAAACGTGTCAAACGAATCACAGCGTCATGGACGGAGGGAATAGTCGAACGTGAAGTACACCACGAGCACGTCGTCCTTCCACCCGGCGGGCAGTACCCCGAAGCTGCGCGTGGCGCCCACCGCTTCCACCGCGCCAGAAGCCTCGGCGTCGTAGAGACGATCGCCGGACGATTTGACGACCTCGATGCCGGCCACCGACCCATCACGACGGATCAGAAACTTGACCTCACTCACCAGCGCGGCGGACACCCGTCGCGGCGACCAGTTCAGAGTCAACTGGCGCACGATGTTGTTCAGGTACCCAGGAAACGGGAACGCGATCCCCTCCGTCTTGAGATTGGCAACGTCCGCGCCCTTCCCACCAGTCGCGCCGCTGCCCGCCCTGGGCACAGCGGTCGCCGTCTTGCTGGCCGGCGTCGCGTTCTTGGTGCCGGCGGCGCGCGATGGTGTCGCGGACGGCGTCGCCTTCGCCGGTGCCTTTGGTGCCTTCTGCGCGCTCGGCAGCGCCTTCTCCGGCGGTGCGACGCGCTCGGCGCCCGACACGTCCGCCTTGGGCGCAGGTGTCGGTGGCGTGGGCGCTGCGTCCACGACACCCGCCTGGCGAGGTCCGGCCGGCGCCCCTACGAGATTTACGCGATAGACCGGTGGTCTCGCGGGCTCGGGACGCGACGCCACGTAAACCGCGGCCGCCACAAGGCCAACGTGGACCACCGCGGAGAGAACCAGTCCGCCGCCAATGCCGCCGCGTGGTGCCCGCTTGGGTGATCGCGACCAGTCGCGCGAGACCGCCCCGGCGGCACTCACCGCCGCGACTCCGGCTCCGCGACCAGGCCCACGTCACTGATCCCCCCCGCACGCATCGCGGCGACGACCCGCAACACGATGCCGTACGGGACGGCCGCATCGGCACGCACGAACACGCCCCCCTCACCCTTCTTTTCCGAGAGCGCCTGAATACCGGCCGCGAACTCGTCGTAACTGAACTTCGTCTTGTCGATGAAGATGTAGCCGTCGCGATCGACCGTGACGACGAGTCCGTTCTTCGGATCGAGCGCGCGTACGTCGGCCTTGGGCAGCGTGATATCCACGCCCCCCTGCATGATCGGGGCGGTGATCATGAAGATCACCATGAGCAGCATCATCACGTCGATCAAGGAGACCACATTGATCTCGCCGTTGACGCCCATGCGATCCCCGCGTCGTCGTCCGCGCATCCGGACTAGATCCGACCCTCGCGCACCATCAGCGCGATCAGCTCCGAGCCGAAGCCTTCGAGGGCGCTATCGAACCGGTTCAGGCGCGCGGCAAACACGTTGTACGCGAACGACGCGGGGATGGCCACCGCCAATGCGGCCGCCGTCGCCGTGAGTGCGATGGCGATACCTGGCGCGACGACGTTGAGATTGCCCGATCCCTTGGCCGCAATGCCGGTGAACGCGCTGATGACGCCAAGCACCGTGCCGAACAGCCCGATCAGCGGGCTCACGCTGCCCACCGTAGCGAGCCATGGAATATACAGGCCGAGCGCTTCCCGTTCTTTGCTGCCTTCGGCGTCCAGCACCAAGCGCAGGGCCTCCACCTGCGAACCCGACAGCCGCGCCGATCGATCGCTCGTGGCGGGCATGGCCGGTCGGGTCTCGGAGAGAAACTGCACGGCGCGCGCGAACACCGCCGTGAACGCGCTGCGTTTGGCGCGCTGTGCGATCACCGCCGCTTCGTCGATGCCGTGCGCCCGTTCAAAATCCTCCACGAAGGCGCGTCCGTTGCTCTCCGCGGTCCGGAACGCACGCCACTTGGCGAACATGATTCCCCACGACAACAGGGACAGCACCACCAGCAGTGCCAGCACGGCCTTCGTGATCATGTCGCCGCCGAGCACCATTGCCGTCAGCGAATCCGGCACCCCCTCCCTTTGCGCCCCGAGTTGCGCGAGCGCGAACACCACCGACACCGCACTCGTCATCGCGTCGCCGCACCACTGCGGAAATCGGCGAAGTACCGGAACGTGTTGCGCAGACCCTCGCTGAGCGACATCGTCGGCTGCCACCCCAGCACGGCGTGCGCTTTGCCTGTGTCCAGCGCCGAACGCGCCAGCTCACCGGCACGTGCCGGGGCATAGTCGATCGGCGTTTTTGCATCCGAGACGTCGGCAAGGGTTGTGGCGAGCGTGTTCACGCTGGTTTCGATTCCGGTACCGATGTTGAAGGCGCGCGCGTCAACACGCCCGGGAGCCGGCAGCGAGGTCGACGTGGCCGCGGCGAAGTTGGCTGCGGCGACATCTCCCGCATACACATAGTCCCGTGTCTGGGTCCCGTCGCCATACACGGTGAGCGCGCGACCGTCGAGCAACCGGTTGCAGAAAATGGCCACGACACCAGCCTCGCCGTGCGGGTCCTGCCGAGGTCCGAACACATTCCCGTAACGCAGGGCGACGGTGTCGAGCTTGTGCACACGTCCGTAATACGCGAGGTAATACTCGACGGACAGCTTGGTGATGCCGTACGGAGACTCGGGATCCTTGGCGAATGTCTCCGCGCTCGGCGGTGGATCAAAATCGCCGTACAGTGCGCCGCCGGTGGACGAGAACACCACGCGCGTGGGATGCCCGCTCGCCTGTACGGCCTGCATCAGGTTGAGTGTGCCAAGCACGTTGCGTGTGGCATCGTAAACGGGATCGACGACGCTGCGACGTACATCGATCTGCGCCGCCAGATGACACATCACGTCGAACTTGCCGTCGCGCACCAACCCGGCGGCCTCGGGCGTCGTGATATCACCGCGGACGAAGCGCGCGCCCGGGGTCAGATTCTCCTCGCGTCCGCTCGACAGGTCGTCGAGCACGGTGACCTCCCACCCCTCGGCGCTGAATCGATCCGCCACATGCGAGCCGATGAAGCCCGCCCCGCCCGTCACCAGCACCGTCTTCGCCATGCCGTCGCGTCCTCGCGCAATGGAAATCAAGGTGCGTGCCGGCTCGTGCGCTTCCCGGCGACACGCGTCGCCCCAATGTAATCGCGCGCCGACGACAAGATGGTCGTCGGCGCGCGATTTCTTTGCGTGGATTGTACGCCAGCGTCCTGCCGGCGCGTGCGACGTGCCTAGGGCACGCGCGCGACTCGTCGCGCGGCCACGCCCACCGCGATCTCGGCGCGTTCCTGCTTGACGATGATGGCCGTACTCTCGCTGCCGCCCACCCGCACGACCCGCGCACGCGCGATGCGCTCACCGCCCGCCCCGCCGCCAACGCGCGGCGCCGTGCGCAGTTCGAACTCGTCTCCGGCCTGTACACCCTGCGCCGTGCCCGCGCCGAGGAGGACGAAGCTCTGCAAGGTGGGAAGCGACTCGATGGGATCGATCCAGCGCACCGTGGTCGGGATGTCATCGGGGGCAACGGCGGTTGCCTGTGCAGACAGCGGCGCTGCGTTGCCCTGCACGACGAAGAGCGACTGCCCCTGAATCATGCCGCCGCTTTGCGACTGTACCACACCAACGACCGGCATGCCGGCCACCGCGCGGGTTACACGGACGACGCCGCTGGGCACCGCGACGCGGAGGTCCCTGGATTGCTCCGGCGGCAGCTGCACACTCACCAGACGGTCACCGACGGCCAGCGACATTCCGGCAGGCGCCCTTATTTCGACTTCGTCGAACAGCGTCATGTGCTGTGGATCGACCGGCGACCCACCGGTCGGCGCGCCCACGCGGCGCAACAACATCCCGCCTTTCGCGATCGTCGCCGCGTCGACCGAGAACGGCGCCGACTCGTACTCGCCGCGGCGAGGGGCCGGGGCCTCCGCGCGGCTGGCCGCACGCGCCTGCGCCTCGACCTCCGCCGCCTCTGGAACGCGGCGCAGAAACACCGTCGATGCGTCGCCACCGCGTGCCGCGGCAAGATCTGCAGGCTCCACCAGCCCAATTCGTGTGGTCTGGCGGGTCAGAAGCGTCTCGGCGCGGACGGGGGGAGACATGCGACTGCTGTTTGCGGTCGCCCCGGACCGTTCCGGTGCCGACACCGCTGCCGCGACGCGGCCGACCGAGGACGAGCGAGGGGCCGACGGCTTGAGCACTGGTGCCGCGGAGACGCCCCGACTGATCGGCTTCGCCGAAGCGGCGCCGGAGGGCTTGCTGCGGGACGGCGCTGCAGCCGACGGTGCCTCGTCGGTCTTGTCCGCGGTTTGCGCGGCCAGCGAGGAAATCCCCGCCGAAGCGGGCTCGGGTCGTGCGGACGACGGGCTGACGGCCGGCGTGCGGGCAATCGCCGGAACGGCCGTCTCCGCACTGACGGACGGGACCGCAGACGGCACCGCGGCCGGCACGCGAAGCTTCATACCGACGAGCAGCACCTTCGCGCGCGTGGTCACGAGCGCGTTTCGGCGCGCGAGCTCCTGCCACTGGTATCCGGAGCCGTAATAGCGCTCGGCCAGCGACCAGAGCGTTTCGCCCGCCGTGACGAGGTGCGTAGTGGTCGCCGTATCGGCCCCAGCCGCTGGCGTCTTGGAAGCCGACAGCGGCTTGGACTGTGCGTGGACTACCGCTGGACGCCAAACCGTCAGCAGCAGCACGGTGGCGAACAGCGCCAGCGCGAGCCGGATGAGCGCGGTGCGCGCGTGCGTGGCGGGTACTTCAGACGGGTGCGCAGTAGGTGCAGCGCGCATCGGCGGGCCTCACAGTAGAAGTGCTACAGAAAGAGCTACGCGCCACTCGGGAGCGGCAAAGGTCGGGCACGCGCGCCATGTGCGAGCGCTGCTCAATCGGGAGACGCCCCGCCGCGCACGCACGTAACGTGCGCGGCATCACGTCCAGAGCCCGGATCATTCCGCGGATGCAGTTCGCCCGCGCGTTGCGTCGGAACCGTTCGCCACCCGGCCCGCCTTGCCGCGTAAGCGCCCCGACCACGGAACGCCACCGCCAGGGAGGGCGGCGTGCGAGCAGATGGGAATCTAAAACGGCAGGTCGTCGTCCTCGTCTTCCAGCGCACCGGGGAAATCGCTGAAATCGTCTCCCGGCGCGGCGCCGGCCGTAGCGGCAGGCTTGGCGCGTGCAGCGCCCGACGAACTGGCGGCGCGGCGAGGCGCCGGGCTGTCCATGTCGTCCCCGCCACCGGCCCGACCACTAAGGAGCATGAGCTCGCGGACCTTGATCTCGGTGGTGTAGCGGGTCTGTCCTTCCTTGTCCTGCCACTGGCGGTACTCGATCTCCCCCTCGACGTACACGCGTTCACCCTTCTTCACGTACTTCTCGACAACGTCGGCGAGCCCCGAGGTCTTGTTGTTGTTCCACACCACACATCGGTGCCACTCCGTCTTTTCCTGCTTTGCGCCAGACGCGTCGTTCCAGACGCGACCGGTGGCCAGTGAAAACTGCGCAACGCGGCTGCCGTTGCCGACGGCGCGGATTTCGGGATCACTCCCGACGTTGCCGATCAAAATGACCTTGTTCAGGCTACGACTCACGATGCCTCCTTGAAGAGCGGTAGTGTGTGTTTCGTGGGGGCAAGCTAGGAGATGGGCAGGGAAGCTCCAAACCGAAAGCCTTCCACCGCAGTCAATGCTACGCAGGGCTCAATTCGCCCCTTCCGTCGTGCGCCGCAACACCAGCGCATCCTCGGGTGGATCACGATAATACGCGCGCCGACGCCCCACCGGTGCGAACTCCCTGGACGCGTAGAGCGCCCGCGCCGCGCCGTTCGACATGCGGACTTCGAGAAACAGGCGCGTCACGCCCTCCGCCGACGCGGCGTGCATCGCGTCATCCAGCAGGTGCGACCCGACACCCTGCCCGCGCACCGCGGGACTCACGGCAATGTTGGCGATTTCGCCCTCGTCCGCTGCGCGCAGCAGCACACAGTAGCCGATCACCTCGCCATCCCGCAGCGCCACTGCAACGCGCGCATGGGACTGACGCAGCAGGCCGCTGAACGCCGACTCCGGCCACGGATCGCTGAACACCGCCAGCTCAATCGCTGCCATCGCGGTCACCTCGCGCGCCTCGGCGAGCCGCAGCTCTATCGGCAGCCGTGGCAGACGACGCTCGCTCGCCTCCCGCGGCTGAATCGCCGGAGCGTCGCCAGCGCGCGTGCCCATCAGGCGTCCCGCAGCGAGCGCCCGTGGGTCACTTCCCATTTCACCTGCGCTTCGGCCAGCCGCCCATAGTCTGGCTCCCAGGCATCCAGCGAGACCGGCCCCTCCTGCCACCAATCCGTGCAGCGCAGCAACGCACCGGCGTCCGGCGTCACGATGCGGAACTCGTGCTCCGGGGAGGGCGAAGACCCGACCGCAAGACGTCGCGCATCGCCGGCCCGCGTAGCAAGCCCGTCGAAATGTGTACGCTCGACCGGTCCCGTCGACGAAACCGTGCCGTCGCCATCTATCGTCACTCGCAAGGTGAATCGCTCTCCGCGCAGCGCATCGGAGTGCGCGAGAAAATCACCCGGCTCGGCGCACGTCGCCGCCGCCAGCATCAGTGACGAGACGGCGTACAACCGGCACTCTGTCGCAAAGCAGAGTCCCTTGGCCAGCGACGCGGCGATGCGCAGCGAAGTGAAGCTGCCCGGCCCCGCTCCGCACACCACCGCGCCCAGTGCCCTCGCCTCGACACCGGCCGCCTTGAGCAACGACTGCACCGCCGGGAACATCGTATCGTCACGCGTGGCGCCCATCGCCACAGCAACACAACCGACTGCGACATCGTCCACCACGAGTGCCACGGAACCGACCGCGGTGGCCGCTTCGAGCACGAGCATCGGTGAGGGATAGACACGGGTCACGGAGTGCAGTCTTTCCCACCTCGCGCGACGGGGCAAGGCCTGTGGCGCATTCGCCAGCTCCGCAACTCGCCACGCCTCAGCCAGACTCGCCTTGCGTCTGGTCGTCCGCGAGTCCGGAACAGTCACGAGTCTCTCCCGTGCTTCCCACACCATCTCCGCCCCTAACGAAGGAGCGGTGCCTGGATGCGGAGAATGCGCCGCCCGGCGTCGTTGGGATCGTGCAGGAGCGTGAACCCGATGGAGTCCCGTGGGAGCGTCGACGCAGCACGCTCGGGCCACTCGATGAGCAGGACGGGCGCGGTCGCCACCAGTTCATCCCAGCCCAGTGTCTCAAGTTCTGCGTCGCTGCGCAGGCGGTACAGATCCGCGTGCGTCACGGGCCCGCGCGGCGCCGCATACTGCTGCACGAGCGAGAACGTGGGGCTGGTCACCTCGCCGAGGTCGTTCACGCCCATTCCGGCGCAGAGGGCGCGCGCCAGCGTGGTTTTCCCCGCGCCGAGATCACCGGAAAGCGTGACAACGACCGGACGCGGCAAGGCCGCGCCAACGGCGCGTCCCCACGCTTCCAACGTGTCGCGATCCGGTGACCTGGGCGCACCGCGGTCCAGCAGGTGCGCCAATGAGTGCGACGGAGCAGCAGGCACTCAGCCCCTCCGTCGTCCGCTCGCGCCACGTCCACCGGGGGGCGTCCCCGAGCCCCCGGCCCCGCCCGGTCCTCGCAGCGGCGCGCTCCCAGGCGGGCGCTTGGGTACGAGGTCGCCGCCGCGCGCCTGTGTCGGCTTTTCGCCAAGTGCGGTGCGCACCTCGAAGAGCTGATCGCGCAATCGCGCCGCCGCCTCGAAGTCGAGCGCGATGGCCGCCTCGCGCATCGCCGTCTCCAACTCGCCCACGAGCGTCTGCAACTCCTCCCGCGAACGCGCGGTATTTTCGCCACCGATCTTACGCGGCGCCGGCGCCACGCCGCCGTCCTTTTCGGTGCGTGCGTCCGCCACTCGCGTGATGAACCGCACCTCGTCGATGCTCTTCACCACACCGGCGGGCACGATGCCGTGCAGCTCGTTGTGCTCGCGTTGGATGGTACGACGGCGGGTCGTCTCGTCAATGGCGCGCTGCATGGAACCGGTGACGCGATCGGCGTAGAGGATCGCCTTGCCATTGAGATGGCGCGCCGCGCGACCGATGGTCTGGATCAGCGACCGGTCGCTACGCAGAAAGCCCTCCTGATCCGCGTCCAGAATGGCCACCAACGACACTTCGGGCATATCCAATCCTTCGCGCAGCAAATTGATCCCCACCAGCACATCGAACTCGCCAAGGCGCAATCCGCGGATGATCTCGACCCGTTCGATCGCATCGATGTCCGAATGCAAATAACGCACGCGTACGCCCATCTGCTGCAGATAGTCGGTGAGATCTTCCGACATGCGCTTGGTCAGGGTCGTGACCAACACACGCTCGCCCTTGCGTTCGCGCTGTCGGATCTCGTGCAGCAGATCGTCCACCTGCCCCTTGACCGGACGCACTTCAAGTACGGGATCGAGCAGACCCGTGGGTCGGATGACTTGCTCCACCACAATCCCTTCCGACAGCTCCAGTTCCAGTTCGCCCGGGGTCGCCGAGACATTGATGAGCCGCGGCGTCAGCGACATGAATTCCTCGAACACCAATGGACGGTTGTCCAACGCACTCGGCAGACGGAACCCGTAGTCCACCAGCGTGAGCTTCCGCGCACGATCCCCGTTGTACATGCCGCGGATCTGCGGCAGTGTGACGTGCGACTCGTCTACCACGACCAGATAGTCGTCCGGGAAGTAGTCGAAGAGACACGCGGGTCGCTCCCCCGCCACCCGACCGCTGATGTGGCGCGAATAGTTCTCAATGCCGGCACACGTGCCGATCTCGAGGAGCATTTCGATGTCGAAGTTGGTGCGCTGCTCGAGACGCTGCGCTTCAAGCAACTTGCCCTGTGCGCGCAACTCGTCCAGCCGGGAGACCAACTCGTCGCGGATTGCAACGACGGCGCGCTCCACCGTGGGCCGGTTGGTGATGAAATGCTTGGCTGGATAAATCGCCGCCCGCTGCAGCGAGGCGATCGTCTCGCCAGTCAGCGGATCGATCTTGGAGATGCGTTCGATCTCGTCGCCCCACAGTTCGATCCGCACGGCCTGCTCCTCGTAGGCCGGATAGATTTCGACCGTGTCTCCACGCACACGGAACGTGCCCCGGTCGAACGCAACGTCGTTGCGCTGGTACTGGATGCCGACCAGAGATCGAAGAATGTCGTCGCGACCGACCCGCTGCCCGCGATCGAGCGCCACCATACGCTCGCGATATGACACGGGATCACCGAGCCCGTAGATCGCCGAGACGGTGGAGACGATCACGACATCCTCCCGCTCCATCAGCGACGACGTTGCGCGCAACCGCAGCCGATCGATGTCCTCATTGATGCTCGCGTCCTTCTCGATGTACGTATCGCTCGAGGGGACGTACGCCTCGGGTTGATAGTAGTCGTAATACGAGATGAAGTACTCGACCGCGTTGGTGGGGAAGAAGCTCTTCAACTCACCGTACAATTGCGCGGCCAGCGTCTTGTTGTGGGACAGCACCAACGTAGGTCGGCCCCACGCCGCGATGACATTGGCGACCGACATCGTCTTGCCAGACCCGGTGACGCCGAGCAGCGTCTGAAAGCGATCCCCGCGGTCGAGCGCCTGGGATAGCTCAGCAATGGCCCGCGGCTGGTCGCCAGCGGGAGTGAACGGCGATTCGAGTCGGAACGAGGCGGCCATGATAAATAATATACGCGCGCCGACCGGTGTTTGTTCGGTCGACGCGCTCCGGCATCACGCGCCGCTGGTCGGGCCCGGTTCGTCCGTGGTCATTCTTCGGTGGTCAGTCGTTCGCGCCGACTGACGGCGGAGATTCCCTTGACGCGTCGCGCCGCCTTCATGATGCGTTCGAGATGCGCCAGGTTTTCGACTTCCACCAGCGCCGCGCCCGTCACGCGACCGTCGGTGGTCTTAAGCTCGAGGCTCTTGATGTCGGTGCCGGTCGCACTCACGGCCGCCGCCACATCGGCGTAAAGGCCGCGCCGGTCGGTGCCATCCATCGCCAGCCGCACCACGAAGCGTTCCCCGGCCATCTCATGCCAATCGATGTCCAGCCGGCGTTCCGGCTCGTGAACGAGCAGCAGGAGATTGGGGCAATCGCCGCGGTGGATGCTCACGCCGCGTCCGCGCGTCACATAGCCCACGACGTTGTCTCCGGGCACTGGCTGGCAGCACTGCGCATAACGCACAAGCAAACCATCGGCGCCCTGAATGCGCACCCCCTTGCCCGTGCCACGCACACGGTCGACGATACGCTCGAGCGTGCCCGGCTTCTCCGGTTCCGCAGGTGCCGCCTCGACCTGCGGATAGAGCGCCTTCACCACGTGCATCACGTGCACTTCGCCCTGCCCGATCGCGGCGACGAGCTGATTCGCGTCCTTGAGCTTCAGCGACTTGGCGACCGGCACGAGCGCATTGTCATCCACCTTGGCCAGGCGGCGACGGCGCAACTCGCGCTCAAGAATCTCGCGACCCAGTCGCATCGCGGACGAGCGCTCCTCCAGTCGGAGATACTGTCGGATCTTGTGGCGCGCGCGTCCCGTGCGCACATGGGCGAGCCAATCTCGACTCGGTCGCGCGTTCGGATTCGTGAGAATCTCGATTGTTTCCGAGTTCTTGAGCTCACGCGACAGCGTCGCAATGCGGCCGTTGATCTTGGCGCCGGCGCACCGTGCACCGACCTGCGTGTGCACCGCAAACGCGAAGTCGATCGGCGTTGCGCCCTTGGGCAACTGGATCACGTCGCCCGTGGGTGTAAAGACGAAGATCTCGTCCTGATACAAGTCGAGCTTCAGGAATTCGAGAAACTCACCCGGCGTCTCCGCATCGAGCTGCAGTTCCAGCACTTGCCGAAACCACTGCAACTGGCGGTCGAGCTCACCGGATGACTTGTTGGCTTCCTTGTACAGCCAGTGGGCCGCGATGCCGTAGTCGGCGGTGCGATGCATGTCGCGCGTGCGGATCTGGATCTCAAACAGTTGGCGACCCGGACCGAACACGGTCGTGTGCAGCGACTGGTAACCGTTGGACTTGGGCTGTGCGATATAGTCCTTGATACGCTCCTGCACTGGCGTCCAGCCATCGTGGATGACGCCGAGCGCGTGGTAGCACTCGAGGACGTTCGGCACGATGACGCGAACGGCCAGCAGATCGTAGATGTCCTCATACGGGCGGTCGCGCTGCTGCATCTTCTTGTTGATCGACCAGAGATGCTTGGGGCGGCCGGTGACTTCGACATCGGCGATGCCCGCATCGGTGAGCCGCTTCTCCAGCGGCTCCTTCATCTGCGAAATCAACAGCTCGCGTTCGCCGCGCTTCGCGGCCACGAGCTTGGCCAGCGACTTGTACGCCTCCGGCTCGAGATGCTTGAATGCCAGATCCTCCAGCTCCCAGCGCACCTTCGCCATGCCGAAGCGGTGCGCGAGTGGCGCGTACAGATCCCGCGTTTCCTGGGCTATGCGGCGGCGCTTCTCCGGCGCAAGCCAGTCGAGCGTGCGCATGTTATGCAGTCGATCGGCGAGCTTGATCAGAATGACGCGCGCATCCTTGGCGATGGAGAGGAGGAGTTTGCGGTAATTCTCCACCTGCCGCTCTTCGCGGGACGACAACGGGAGGTTGGCGATCTTCGTCAACCCATCGACGATCTGCGCGATCTCGGAGCCGAACTCGCGTTCGACATCCTCAATGGTGATGTCGGTGTCTTCGACGATGTCGTGGAGCAGCCCGCTGGTGACCGTTGTTGTATCCAACTGCAGGTCGGCGAGGATGCGCGCCACTTCCACGCAATGAGACACGTACGGTTCACCGGAGTGGCGCACCTGCCCCGCATGCGCCGCATCGGAAAACCTGTAGGCACGCACGAGCATCTCATGGTCGAGCCGATCGTAGGCGCCCTCGGCGCCCGTTCCGAACCCCGGGATTGCTTCGTGTAGTGCGATCGTTGTCACAGCAGCCCAGCCTCCGCAAAACTTACGTAACGCCCGCGGCCCACGATGATGTGGTCATGCACGGGGATATCCAGCAGTCGTCCAGCCGCCACCATTTGTTCCGTTACCGCCCGATCCTCCGCTGACGGCGTGGGATCCCCGCTCGGATGGTTGTGCACGAGAATCACCGCCGCCGCGCGCTCCGCAATCGCTTCGCGAAACACTTCCCTCGGATGCACCAGCGATGAATTCAGCAAACCTCTCGTAATCAACACGTCGCGCTCCAGCCGGTGTTGCGCATCGAGTATCGCCACATGGAATTCCTCCACCGGCAGCTCCTGCAACCGCGGTGCGAACGCCGCCGCCACGTCGGCTGGGCCACGCAACGGCACACCGGATTCCCGCGCCTCTGCCGTCATTCGTCGGCCGAGTTCCAGCGCCGCCTGCACCGCAGCGGCGCGCGCCGCACCAACCCCCGCCACTCGATGCAGCGAGGCGGACGGCATCGACGCCAACCGCCCCAGCGAACCACCCGCCTGCTCCAGCACGTCGCACGCGCAGGCCAGCGATGAACGCCCGGCGCCACCCGAGCCGAGCACCGTCGCCACCAGTTCGATGGTACTGAGCGCATGCGCACCCAACGCACGCATACGTTCTCGCGGACGCTCGGCACGAGGCAGCTCTCGAATAGTTAGTGGGCGCGGTGCAGACTGGCTAGTTGGTTTGGACACGATGGAACTCCTGCGGTCGGTTGGACCGCGCGAGGAAGCAGCATGAGTGCCGGGACGCTCCCGGCGGCACATACTCGCGCCCGTGGTCGCTTCTGCCCTTACCCGGATGCCGCACGGCGGACCGAAACACCGTCGGCACCGTCCCCCCCCAACGCGAACGGGTCCTGCCGTTAGTGTTGCACTACGTCCGCGACCCGTCGAGCACACCGTCGTTCCAGACAACCATGGCCTTGCCAATCCAGCCGCCCGAAGAGTCCTTCGACCCTCGCACTCCGGAGGCCTGGGACGCCTTCCGCGCGCTCAGTCATCGCATGGTGGACGACATGCTGGGCCAACTGCAGGCATTGCCGGACGCGCCTGCCTGGCGCGCCGTCCCGACCGAGATCCGGGAAGCACTTTCGGAGCCCGTGCCGCGCGCTGGCATCGGCGCGGAGCAGGCCTACGCGCACTTCACGGAACGCGTGTTGCCGTACCCGAATGGCAACTGGCACCCGCGGTTCTTTGGCTGGGTGCAGGGTCAGGGAACTCCGTTGGCGATGATGTCGGACATGCTTGCGTCCGGGCTCAATCCACATCTCGCCGGATTCAACCACGCGCCGCCGCTCGTGGAGCAGCAGGTGCTCGCCTGGTTTGCGGAGCTGTTTGACATGCCGGGGGCGAGCGGGATTTTCGTCACCGGCGGCACGATGGCCAATACGCTCGGGCTTGCGGTGGCGCGCTACGCCATCGCGCGACGTGCGGGACGGGATGCGCGCGCGGACGGCATGCAGGCGTGGCCGACAGCGGTCCCGCCCGCCCCGATGGTGTTTTACGGCGCGACCGAGTCGCACGGATGGGTGCGAAAGGCCGCAGAGTGGCTGGGGCTCGGTCAGCGAGCGTTCCGCGCCGTGCCCGTGGACGACGCGCATCGCATGGACCTGATCGCGCTCGAACGACAGATCGCCGCCGATCGGGCGGAAGGCCTGGTCCCGTTCTGTGTCATCGGCACGGCAGGAACGGTCAATATGGGCGCGACTGATGACCTCGACTCCATCGCGACAATCTGCACGTCGCACGGTCTCTGGTTTCATGTGGACGGCGCCTTTGGCGCGCTGGCCTATCTCTCACCCGAGTTGCGTGCACCGCTGCTCGGCATGGAGCGCGCGGACTCCCTCGGATTCGACTTGCACAAGTGGGGTGCGATGCCATTCGAGTGCGCCTGCGCGCTCATTCGCGATTCGCAGCTGCACGAGGACGCGTTTGCCGCGAGTGCGAGCTACCTCACGTCGATGGCGCGCGGGCCGAGCGCGGGGCCAATGCACTTCAACGATCGCGGGCTTGACCTCACGCGTGGCTTCAAGGCTCTGAAGGTGTGGATGTCTCTGAAGGCGGACGGCGTGGACAAGCTGACGCGGATCATCGAGCAGAACGTGGCGCAGGCACGCTATCTCGCCGCGCGCATCGAGGCACATCCGGAACTGCAACTGCTTGCGCCCGTGCCGCTCAATATCGTGAACTACCGCTACCTCGTGCCCGGCGCCGATGAAGCGGCGCACGATCGCCTGAATCAGGAGTTGCTGACGCGTTTGCAGGAGCGCGGCATCGCGACACCGTCGCACACGCGCATCAACGGACGTTTCGCGATTCGCGTGGCCAATGTAAATCATCGCGCGCACACTGCAGACTTCGATGTTCTCGTTGATGCGGTGGCGGAGATCGGACGCGAGTTGTTGGCTGAGCGGTTCGTGTAAGGCGTCCTCGCACGCAACCGTCCACCACGAAAAGGGCTGACCATCCGCTGGTCAGCCCTTTCGGTGTCCTGATCCACTACGTCCGATGCCGCGTGGCCTGCGCTACGCCGTCGCGCCATGACACTTCTTGAACTTCTTTCCCGATCCGCAGGGGCACGGATCGTTGCGTCCCACGTTGCTCCAGTCGTGCGCGCTGGCCTTGGCCATCGGATCGAGCGAACGCACCGCACCGGCGCCTACCACGGACGGCGTACCGACCGTCGCCGGGCGGTGCGCTTCCGCGGTCTCCGGCTCGGGTTCTGTCAACGACGTGGCCAGGGTGGGAGCCGACTCCAGCTCTTCCGCCGGAATCTCTTCGAGAATGCCCATCGCGTTGAAGCGCTTGGTTGGCCGGCCATCGCCCATGCGCGCGGGCTCCGGCATCGGCGACGCGAAGGTTTCGACCGGTGCCTGCTCGAACACCAACTGCGCCTTCAGGAAACGCTCGGTAAACGTGTTGGCGAGATCGTGCATGAGGTCCACGAACATCGCGTACGCATCCTGCTTGTACTCGACCAGCGGGTCCTTCTGTCCCCACGAACGGTAGTGAATCGACGCGCGCAGCTGGTCGAGATCGTACAGATGATCCTTCCACTTCTCGTCGAGCGCGTTGAGCATCACGAGGGCGAGCAGACGACCCGCGAAGCCCTCGCCGCTTTCGTCGGTGACCGCGTTCAGGCTCTCCAACTTCGTCGTAAACGCTTCGGCGGCCGCCTCGACCGCCGCTTCCTGCGCCACTTCCAGAACTGTCGGCAGCGAATCGCCCGTGAACGCCGGCACCTGCAGCATGTAGTGCATCAGCAAGTCCTGCTGCACGTACTCGAAGTCCCACGAATCCGGACCCTCGAACGTGGCTAACGCCTGCTCCACGCGACGCTGGACACCGCGGTCGATCATCTTGCGCGCTTCGGCCTTGAGCTCTTCGCCGCCCTCGAGCGCGAACGACCGCAGCGAGTAGATGACCTCGCGCTGCTGGTTCATCACATCGTCGTACTCCAGCAGGCGTTTGCGTGACTGAAAGTTCTGCAACTCCACCCGCTTTTGCGCCTGCTCGATGGAGCGCGTGATGAGCGGATGCGTGAGCATCTCACCGTCCTGCGCGCCCATGCGATCCATCAGCTTCGCAATGCGCTCCGAGCCGAAGAGGCGCATGAGATCGTCTTCGAGCGAGAGGAAGAACTGCGATGCGCCCGGATCGCCCTGACGACCCGCACGACCGCGCAACTGCCGGTCGATGCGCCGCGACTCGTGACGCTCCGAACCGACGATGTGCAATCCGCCGGTCTCGTCCACGTCCACTTCTTTCCCATCGGCATCCATCACGCGCGACGGCTTAGAGTCGGTGATGTCGGCGCCGAGCTTGATGTCGGTACCGCGACCGGCCATGTTCGTCGCGATCGTGATCGCCCCCGGCTGCCCGGCGCCCGCCACGATCTCGGCTTCTCGCTGATGATACTTGGCGTTGAGCACGTTGTGCTTGAGCCCCGCTCGCATGAACAGGCGCGCCAATGTCTCGGACGCTTCCACGCTCGCCGTTCCCACAAGCACGGGGTAGCCGAGTTCGTGCAGCCGCTTCGTTTCGTCGACGATTGCGTTGTACTTCTCACGACGCGTCTTGAAGACGAGATCCTGACGGTCATCGCGCGCGATCGGGCGGTTGGTTGGAATCACCGACACCGCCAGCCCGTAGATCTCGTGGAACTCGTTCTCTTCCGTTTCGGCCGTACCGGTCATGCCCGAAAGCTTCTCGTACATGCGGAAGTAGTTCTGGATCGTCACCGTCGCGAGCGTCTGTGTCTCGCCCTTGACCTGCACGCCCTCTTTCGCCTCGACGGCCTGATGCAGCCCTTCGCTCCAGCGACGGCCCGGCATCGTGCGACCGGTGAACTCATCGACGATGAGCACCTGCCCCTCCTGCACGACGTAGTTCACATCGCGCTCATACAGCGCATGGGCGCGCAGCAACTGATGAATGATGTTCAGCCGCTCGCTTTTCATGGCGTACTCGCGCTCGATCACCGCGCGCCGCTCCACGCGGTCCGTGGGCGAAAGCGCGTGATCCCTGTCGATCGCGCCGATTTCCGTGGCGATGTCCGGCAGCACGAATGCGTCGTGTGCTTCCGGCGACAGCCAATCGAGTCCCTGCTCGGTGAGATGGACGGTGTGTCCCTTCTCGTCGAGCACGAACAGCAGATCGTCCTCGAGATCGCGGAACCGCTGTTTGCTGGCCTGCAGCTTGCGATCGGCGATGTGCTCGAGCTCCATTTTCTGCACGAGTTGCTTGTTCCCCTGCTCCTGCATCGCCTTCATCAAGCGCTTGTTCTTCGGGCCGCCCAGCTGCGCCTTGAAGAACTGCAACGCGGCCGTCTGCGTGTCACCCGCTTCGAGCGCACGGTCCGCCTCGCCCACCAGCGTATTCACGAGATCGGACTGCCGTCGCACGAGCCGCACCACACCACCGTTGAACTCGGCGTACTGCCCATCGCTCTCGTTACCCACCGGGCCCGAGATGATGAGCGGTGTACGCGCTTCGTCGACGAGAATGGAATCCACTTCGTCGATGATCGCGTACACATGCTGCCGTTGCACGCGTTGGTCCAGCGTGACCACCATGTTGTCGCGCAGGTAGTCGAAACCGAACTCGTTGTTGGTGCCGTACGTGATGTCGCATCCGTATACTTCCCGACGCTCCCACGAGCCGGCTTCCGTATCGTCCAGACAGCCCACCGTCAGGCCGAGCCAGCGATAGAGATGTCCCATCCATTGCGAGTCGCGGCGGGCGAGGTAGTTGTTGACGGTCACCAGATGCGCACCACGACCGGGCAACGCGTTCAGGTACAGCGGCAAGGTGGCTACGAGCGTCTTGCCTTCACCGGTCGCCATTTCCGCGATGCGGCCGAGATGCAGCTGAATACCACCGATGAGCTGTACTTCGTAAGGGACCATGTCCCACGTCAATTCGCGACCGGTGACAACCACGGGCGAACCCTTCAACCGTCGACACGCCTCGCGCACCGTCGCAAAGGCCTCCGGGAGCAGTTCGTCAAGGACCTCCGCCAACGCGGTGCGGTACTCGGCTTCGACACCACCGCGACCGTCCGTGCCCTGCAATTCCATCTCGATTCGATCACGCGCTGCGCTGTCGCTCGAACTGCGCTTCTCGGACTTGAGCGCCGAGATGCGCTCCTCGATCGGCCCCGTGCGCTCGGCGATACGCGCGCGAAACTTGACCGTCTGCGCCTGGATGTCCGCGTCCGACAGCGACGCCAGGCGCGCTTCCATGCCAATGATCTCGTCGATGATCGGTTGCACGCGCCGACGCTCACGTTCGTGCCGCGTTCCAAACATGCGGCTGATCATTCCTTTCAGCATACACCCCTCGATGTCGTGGAAGTCCGTACCGCTCCCGGCCGCCAACGCGACAGACGAAACGGAAGCGGAATCAGGGCACCGGCAGGCCGGCGCCCGTCGCGCCATCAGGCGCGCTCAGACACGTCGGTTCCTGTCGATACCCGAACATATAAACCAGCGGATGCGATGTAGTCTTCCACCGGGACGGGGACAAACCCGCGGATGGAACGACCGGCACGCACACGCGCCCTGATCTCGGTCGACGTGACATCGATTCGCCGCGTGGCGAGACGATGCCCCGCCTGCAGCGCTTCGTGGATGGCCTCGGCGACCGGCAAACCGGCCGAGAGGTCCGGCGGAGAAGTCGTGCTGCGCTCCCCGTCCAGCTCGCGATGCATGACCACCAATCGAACCAGGGTCAGCAACCGCTCCGGCTCTCGCCAGCGCGGCAGTGTCGCGAGAACATCGTCACCGATCAGCAGGTGGAACTCCGCCAACGGCCAGCGCCGTCGGAAGGCCTCCACAGTGTCAACCGTGAATGATAACCCGCCCCGATCGATTTCGATGGGGTCGACCTGGATCCCGGTAACGCCGTCAAAACAGCGACGCACCATGGCGAGCCGATGCTCCGGCGACGTGCGCCCGTCGGACTTGAGCGGCTGTGTGGCCACTGGTACAACGAGCAGGCGATCCAGTGCCAGCGCGTCCCGGACATCCTGCGCGAGCAGCAGATGTCCGACGTGCGGCGGGTCGAAACTGCCCCCGAACATGCCGATACGCATCGTCGGGTCAGCGGGCGGGCGTGTGGTCAGCCCGGACCAGGGCGCGCAAAACCCTGCGCCAGCGGAACCGCGCCGTGAGCTGCGGCCAGTCCAACGAGGGTCGTGTCGGCCGGTGCCGGACCGCACGCCGACTTGACTTCGTCGTCTTTGGGATACGCGCGCCACATGGCTGTACACGTTTCAGCCGCGTCTTCCTTCCAGCGGATCTTTGTGTACAGCTCGTGGAGACGAAGCCACGCCAGACGGGCCGATTTCGTGTTGGGATACGTGGTGACGACATCTTTGAAATAGATGATCGCCGGGTCCACCGCCTTGCGGACACGCACGTAGTGGATGCCCGTGTCGTAGTCCTTCTGGGCCAGCCACTCCTCGATCTGTTGAATACGCGCCTTTGCTTCCTCGACTTCCCGGGAATCCGGATACGACGAGAGGAGCGCACGCAGGATCGACGCGGCCTTCGTTCCGTTCTCCGGATCGAGTGCCGGTTTGTTCCATAACTTCTGGTAGCTCCGGCCGACGCCCAGCATCGCCGTCGGGGCGAGCGTGTCGTCGGGAAATCCATCGGTCACGCGCTCGAACGACTGCGCGGCCAGCAGGAATTCGGAGCGACGCTCGTGCGTCAACGCGAGATAGAAATACGCCGGCGCCAAGAGAGGATCGCGCGCCGACAGGTCGTTCGTCAACCGCTCGAAGCCGAGCTGCGCGTTGTCCCAGTTTTTGCGCTGGTACTCCAGCAACGACGCCCGGAAGAGCGCTTCCGGGTTCGGGAAATTGCGTGGCTGAAAACCGGGCGAGCAGCCGGCCAGCGCCGCTGCCACCCCCAGCCAGACCAACATCTGCCAGTCAACGCGAAACGATTTGGAAGTCATGCGCGCGCTGGTCCTCGACAGTGAGTGCCCCTGATCCACTGATCCCCGACTCATGCGTTGTTGCGCCGCTCCAGAGGACGTGCCCCCGACGCAAGCCCGATGACGCGCGCCCGTCCGCCCTTCGTGGACGCCATCACATTGCGCGTGTCCACGACCAGCGCCGCCGTATCCGCCACGTGCTGATAGTCCACACCATTGTGGTCCGTGATCACCACGACGGCATCCGCCCAGCGCAGCATCTCGTCGGACAGTTCCACGCTGCGACGCACATGCCCCTCCTCACGGAATTCCGAGACGAACGGATCGTAGAACTCGACATGCGCCCCGCGGTCTTCCAGCAGGCGGATCACGTCCAGCGCGGGACTTTCACGCACATCGTCGATGTCCCGCTTGTACGCCACGCCGAGCACCAGGATCCGGCTGCCACGCACCGCCTTGCGGCTCTCGTTCAACGCCCACGAAACCTTCTCCACTACCCAATCGGGCATGTGCGAGTTGATTTCGCTGGCCAGATCGATGAAACGCGTCTTGTAGTTGAGGGTGCGCATCTTCCACGCGAGGTAGTGCGGATCGAGCGGAATACAATGACCGCCGATGCCCGGGCCGGGAGTGAACTTCATGAACCCGAACGGCTTGGTCGCCGCCGCATTGATCACTTCCCACACGTTGACGCCCAGTTTGTCACACACGATCGCGATTTCGTTTACCAGACCGATGTTCACCGCCCGGAACGTGTTCTCGAGCAGCTTGACCAGTTCGGCCGCTTCCGGCGAGGAGACCGGCACGACGGTGTCGATGCAGCTGGCATAGAGCGCACAGGCCACCTCGACGCAGTCCGGCGTGATCCCGCCGACAACCTTGGGGGTGTTCTTCGTGTTGTAGACCGGATTGCCCGGATCGACGCGCTCCGGACTGAACGCCACGAAGACGTCACGCCCGACGACCAACCCCTGCGCTTCGAGACGCGGTTGCAGCAATTCGCGAGTCGTCCCTGGGTATGTCGTGCTTTCGAGCACCACGCACGTTCCCGGATGCGCCTGTCGAGCGATCGCGTCGGCCGCCGAGAGGACGAAGGACATGTCCGGATCGCGCGTCTTGGACAGCGGCGTCGGCACGGCGATGGAAATGGCATCGCAGTCCTTCAGGCGCGCCTCGACGGTCGTCGCGACGAAGCTCCCCGAGGCCACCGCAGCCTGCACATCCGCGCTCGGAACATCCTGGATGTGTGACTTGCCGGACATCAGCAGGTCCACGACGCGCTCGCTTACGTCGTACCCGATCACACGGAAGCCGGCGTGCACAAACTCCATGACCAACGGCAGTCCGACGTAGCCGAGTCCGACCACGCCAACAACGGCGGAGCGATCGTCGATTTTTGCGAGTAGTTGCGTCTTCATTGAAGGCTGAGTTTGGTCATGTGAGGGTCACTTCCCGTAGAAGCCACGCACGGCTCCGACCACTTCGTCGCGCTGTGCCTCGCTGAGCTCCGGAAAGACCGGGATTGAAAGCACTTCCCGCGACGCCTTCTCGGCCTCCGGGAACTGCCCCTCCGTGTAGCCGAGGTACGCAAAACATGCCTGCAGATGCAGCGCCAGCGGATAATAGACCGCATTCCCGATGCCGCGCTCCTTAAGATAGGACTGCAACGCATCCCGCCCCGTCACGCGCAGGGTGTACTGGTTGTAGATCGACGTGTTGGCCGGGTCGATGTACGGCGTGACCACATCGGCCAGATCGGCAAACGCCTCGTCGTAGAGCGCCGCGTTGGACCGGCGCGCCGCGCTCCATCCTTCGAGATGGGGCAGCTTGGCTTCCAGCACCGCCGCCTGCAGCGTGTCCAGGCGACTGTTGTACCCCACGATCTCGTGGTAATACGTGCGACGGCTGCCATGCGTGCGCAGTTTCATCAGCGTATCGAACAGCACCTCGTCCTGCGTGACCATCATCCCGCCGTCACCATACCCGCCAAGATTCTTGGACGGGAAGAAGCTGAACGTGCCGATCGCTGCCGATTCGCCGGCCATGACCCGCGCGCCATCGATCATCCGACTCGCGCCAATCGACTGCGCCGCGTCTTCGATCACGGGCAGACCGCCGGCCGCCGCCTGTACCTGCTCAATCGCCGCCATCTGACCAAACAGGTCCACCGCGATGATCGCCTTCGTGCGCGGCGTCCTCGCGGCGGCAATCGCGTCCGGCGCAATGTTGTAGGTCAACGGATCGATATCGACAAACACCGGTTTCGCACCGGCATTGTGAATGGCACCGGCCGTGGCGAAAAAGGTGAAGGGCGACGTCACCACTTCATCGCCGACGCCGACACCGAGCGCGCGCAACGCCAGCAGCAACGCATCGGTGCCGTTGGCGCACCCCACGGCGAACTTCGTCTGCGACAACCCAGCTACGCTGCACTCGAGCTGACCGACCGGGTCGCCAAGAATGAACGTCTGCTGGTCCACCACCGCCATCAGCGCGGAAACGACGTCGTCGCGGATGGTTGCGTGCTGTGCTTTGAGATCGAGAAGCGGAACGGCCATGTGCGGATGAAGTCGGAGTCAGACGCTTACGCGCAACGGCAGCGGCACTTCGCGTCCGGTCTTGGCGGATTCGTAGATGCCGAGGATGAGTTCCAGCGACTTGCGACCGGCACGCCCGTCGGTATCCGGTCGGGCCTCGCCATGGAGCACGGCGGCGACGTTGCGATAGTAGGCCTCGTGACCGTACCCATACACGGTGGGCGGATTGGTGCTCGCCATCTCGACCTGCTTGTCGTCATCGTCGTAGTCGGCAAAGCTCCAGTGTTCGACCTTGTTGACGGCCGTGCCACCGATTTTCACCGTACCCTTCTCCCCGAGTACCGTGATCGAGCCTTCAAGATTCTTTGGAAACGTCAGCATGGTGACTTCGATCGTGCCGATCGCCCCCGAGCGGAATTTCAGCACGGCCACACCGCTGTCCTCGGCCTCAATACGACGGGCCATCGTGGCGGTCTTCGCCACGACGCTCTCCACCGGCCCGACAAGCCACTGGATGAGATCCACGTAGTGCGAGGCCTGATTCATGAACGCGCCGCCGTCAAACTCCCACGTCCCGCGCCACGGCGCCTGATCGTAGTAGTCCTGCGGACGCGTCCAACGCACGGTGCAATTGGCCATGTAGATGCGACCGAACCGACCACGGTCGATGGCGCGCTTGAGCAACTGAATGGGCGGATTGAGGCGGTTCTGCTTGACCACGAAGAGATGCACATGATTTGCATCGCACGCCTGCACGAGCGCATCGGCCGCGGCGAGTGTGATTGCCATGGGCTTCTCCGAGATCACGTGCCGCCCCGCCTGGGCGGCGAGAATGCCATGCGGCGGATGTAGTCCCGACGGCGTGGCGATGACCACGGCGTCCGACGGCACGTCGACCAGCATCTTCTCGTAGCTCGTGAACCAGGGCACGTCGTACAACTCACCGGCTTCACGCGCACGGGACTCGATGCTGTCGCACACCGCGACGAGTGCCAGCCCGTCGATCTTTCCGATCGCTTCGAAGTGATTCTTGCTGATGCGTCCGCACCCGAGGAGTGCGATCCGAATCGACTGGCCCGCCGGGATGGTCTGCTGCGTCATGCCTGCTCCTTAATGCGAATCACCATGGAACCTGTCCGGTCGTACAACGCGCCCGTCCCGGTGCAGCGCAGCCGCTCCCCGGCGCCCGACACCGGCGACGCACCAAGCGACTCGAGCCGATGTCCGGCCTCGGACATCCAGCCGATGCGACGCGCGGGAACGCCCGCCATCAGTGCGTATGCGGGTACATCGCGATTGATCACCGCGCCCGCCCCGACGAACGCATACTCGTCAATCGTCACGCCGCAGACGATCGTGGCATTCGCCCCAATACTCACGCCGCGCTTCACCCAGGTGCGCCGGTATTCGTCCTTGCGGGAGACAGCGCTGCGGGGATTGAAAACATTGGTGAACACCATTGACGGGCCGCAGAACACGTCATCCTCGAGCTCGACGCCCTCGTAGACGGACACGTTGTTCTGGATCTTCACGTTGCGGCCGATCCGCACGCCGTTCATCACGACGACGTTCTGGCCGAGCGAGCAATGCTCGCCGATCGTCGCGCCGCCGAGGACATGGCAGAAATGCCAGACGCGGGTGCCGGCGCCGATGCTGGCCCCGTCGTCCACATACGCCGACTCGTGAACCAGCGCGCCCGCGCCCAGCGTCACGCCGACACCGACATGTCCTTCCCCGGCACGTCCGATCATCGGCCCGCCGCCGCTCCCGCAGATACCTGCGGCTGCGCCGGCACCGACATCGCCCGCGCCGGCACTCCGCGATGCGCATCGAGCAGCTGGTGCCACTCTTGCAGGCAGCGCACCTCGAGCTCGCGCGACTGTCGCGCGGCAATGGCCTCGCACGCTGCGCTCGCCGCCGACAGCGTCGTCGTGTACGGAACGCGATTGGCGATGGCCGCCTGACGCAGTCGTTCATCGTCCACCTGCGCGTGCTTGCCCAGCGGCGTGTTGACCAGCAGCTGGACCTCGCCGTTGAGGATGAGATCCACGCCGTGCGGGCGCCCTTCGTGCACCTTGAGTACGGCCTCGACGGGTACGCCCTGGGTCCGCAGGTACAACGCGGTGCCGCTCGTCGAGAACAGCTTGAACCCGAGTTCGTGGAAGCGCTTCGCCAGACCGACGGCGATGGGCTTGTCGCTGTCATTGACGGTCATGAACACGGCCCCCTCACGAGGCAGCGCGTTGTCCGCCGCCAATTGCGACTTGAGGAACGCCGCGCCAAAGCTGTCGTCGATGCCCATGACTTCGCCGGTCGACCTCATCTCAGGGCCAAGCACGGGATCGAACTCCCGAAATTTGTTGAACGGGAAGACCGCCTCTTTCACGCTCACGTACGGGGGCACGATCTCCTGCGTGAAGCCCACCTGCGGCAGCGTCTCGCCCAGCATGAGTCGCGCGGCAATCGAGGCGAGCGGCACACCAATGGCCTTTGAGACGAAGGGCACGGTGCGCGACGCGCGTGCATTCACCTCGATCACGTACACTACGCCGTCCTTGTACGCGTACTGCACATTGATCAACCCGACCACACCAAGCGCTTTCGCAAACGACACGGTGTGCGCTCGCATCTGGTCCGCCGCGGCCTGTGGAATGAGATACGGCGGCAGCACACAGGCCGAGTCGCCGGAATGGATGCCAGCGCTTTCGATGTGTTCCATCACCGCGCCGATGACGACGTCGGCGCCGTCGGACAACGCGTCCACGTCCGCCTCGAATGCATCTTCGAGAAACTTGTCCACGAGCACCGGCCGGTCTTCGCTGACACGCGCCGCGCGCTCGAAGTAGTCCCGCAACGACGTCGCATCGTGCACGATCTCCATGGCACGACCACCCAGCACGTACGACGGACGCACCAGCACGGGGTAGCCGATGTTGTCGGCAATCGTCACCGCTTCGTCGACACTCGTGGCCGTGCCGTTCGCGGGCTGCGCAATGCCAAGCTCGCGCGTGAGCTTTTCAAAGCGGCGACGGTCTTCCGCGATGTCGATTGCGTCGGGCGACGTGCCGAGGATGCGTACGCCGGCCGCTTCAAGCGCGCGCGTGAGCTTCAGTGGCGTCTGGCCGCCCAGCTGCACGATGACGCCCACGGGCTGTTCGCGCTCGACGATCTCCAGCACATCCTCGAGCGTGAGCGGCTCGAAGTAGAGCTTGTCGGAGATGTCGAAGTCGGTCGACACCGTTTCCGGATTCGAGTTGACCATGATCGTCTCATAGCCCCGATCACGGAGCGCGAGCGCCGCTCGCACGCAGCAGTAGTCGAACTCGACGCCCTGCCCGATGCGATTTGGACCGGAGCCGAGGATGACGACCTTTTGCCGTCCGTCCGTTGCCGCCTCGCTCTCCTCGTCATAGCTGCCGTACAGATACGGCGTGCTGGAGGGGAATTCACCGGCGCAGGTGTCCACCATCTTGTACGCGGGGCGCACGCCCAGAGCCCAACGGTGCGCGCGCACGTTGGCCTCCGTCTCATCGCGCAGCGTGGCCAACTGCCGATCGGAGAAGCCCAAGCGCTTCATGCGCCGGATCGTGTCCGCGTCGATCGTGGGCTGCGCGACATACCACGCTTCCGCGTCGATCAACTCGCGCAACTGATCGAGGAACCACGGATCGATGGCCGTGAGCTCGTGAATCTTCGCCGTGGTCATGCCAAGCTTCATGGCATGCTTGAGCTGGAAGACACGCTCCGGTGTCGGGCGACGGAGTGCGGCGCTGAGTCCCTCAGGCGACACGTCGGTCAGGCGATCATCCACCAGCCGCTCGCCAAACGCCCACCCTGGTCGTCCCGTTTCGAGCGCACGCAGCGCCTTCTGAAATGCTTCCTTGAAGGTGCGTCCGATCGCCATCGACTCGCCCACGGACTTCATCTGCGTGGTGAGTCCGGGATCACTCGTGGAGAACTTCTCGAACGCGAATCTCGGGCACTTGACGACCACGTAGTCGAGGACCGGCTCGAAACTGGCCGGCGTGGTCGTGGTGATGTCGTTCGGGATTTCGTCGAGCGTGTAGCCGACGGCGAGCTTGGCACCAATGCGCGCGATCGGGAAACCGGTAGCCTTGGATGCCAGCGCCGATGAGCGCGACACGCGCGGGTTCATCTCGATGACGATCAGGTCGCCGTTGGTGGGATTCACCGCGAACTGGATGTTGCAGCCGCCCGCATCCACCCCGATTTCGCGGATGATCGCGACGGCCGCATCGCGCATGGTCTGATACTCGCGATCCGTCAGCGTCATCGCGGGGGCGACGGTGATGGAGTCACCGGTGTGCACGCCCATGGGATCCAAATTCTCAATGGAGCAGACGATCACGACGTTATCGGCGTGATCGCGCATCACTTCGAGCTCGTATTCCTTCCATCCCAACAACGAGCGCTCGATGAGCACCGAATGTACGGGCGACAGGTCGAGTCCCCGGCGCACGATGGTCTCGAACTCTTCGCGGTTGTATGCAATACCGCCGCCGGTCCCGCCGAGCGTGAACGATGGACGAATGATCGAAGGGAAGCCAGTCTCCTCGACGCCGACGATCGCTTCGTCAAGGGATGTCACGGTGCGGCCGGCCGCGCAGGTGAGCCCGATCTTCACCATCGCTTCGGCGAAGAGCTTGCGATCTTCAGCCACGCGAATGGCGCGCGCGTTCGCACCGATCAGCTCACAGCCGTAGCGCTGCAAAACGCCGCTGTCGGACAGGGCCAAGGCCACGTTGAGCGCCGTTTGTCCACCCATCGTGGGCAGCACGGCGTCCGGACGTTCGCGTGCGATCACCTTCTCGACGAATTCCGGGGTTACCGGTTCGATGTACGTCCGATCGGCGAACTCCGGATCCGTCATGATCGTCGCCGGATTCGAATTCACGAGAATGACTTCGTAGCCTTCTTCGCGCAGCGCCTTGATGGCCTGCGTGCCGGAGTAGTCGAACTCAGCGGCCTGTCCGATCACGATCGGCCCGGAGCCGATGACGAGGATGCGGTGCAGGTCAGTACGTCGCGGCATGGAGGAGGTCGTCGATGATGTCTTCGAAAGAACGCATGGCACGCCAGCCCGTGGCGTGCTGCAACTTGTGCGGATCCCCGACCAGCGCAGGGACGTCCACCGGTCGGACCAGCGCAGGATCGACGGTCGGCTCCGCCTGCACATGCGCACGTGCAAGCACAACATCCACGATCTGCTGCACCGATCGTCCGGTGCCGCTGGCCACGTTATACGCCTCGCCAGGCGTACCGCGGCGACAGAGGGAAATATACGCTGCGACGACATCACTGACATGCAGGAAGTCGCGTACCGGTGCGACATTCCCCAGCGTGAGAGCGCGCCCCGCCGGCGCGCCTCGCAAGGCGACCGCGCGCGCCACCAGCGAGGGAATAACGAACCGCGCTTTCTGCCCCGGGCCGCTGTGGTTGAAGCTGCGCGTGACCACGGTCCGCAGCCCGTGCGCCCGCCACGCTTGCAGCGCCAGCAGCTCCTGCGCGCATTTGGTTGCTGCATACACCGTGCGGGGTTCAAGCGCGGCCAGCTCCGAAAGCGGGAGCTCACTACCGTGGTGTCGCCCATACTGCTCGGCACTGCCCACGATCAATACCGTGGGATCCATCCGACCGGCCGAACGGGCGACACCGATGGCGTGCAACAACCGCGCGGTCGCGACCACGTTCACGTCCCACGCGAGCGCCGGTTCCGATTCGGCGGTGGGCACATGCGAAATCGCCGCCAGATGCACGACGTAATCGTAGGCGTCCGCTTCCACGACCTCTCGCACGTACGAGGCGTCGCGAAGGTCACCCAGGCGCCACGCCATCGGTGCAACGTCCTCGGTCGCGCCAATGTGCATACCGGCGACCATCGAGTGCGCGCCGGGCGGAGCGGGCGAATCGGTGGCCAGCGCCGTGACCTCGATCCCGTCACGACGAAGCGCCGCCGTCAACCAGCGGCCGACGAAACCGGCGGCGCCGGTTACAAGCGCGCGCATATCACCCCACCCCGAACGGACATCGACCGCGTCAGCGTCAACCGGGACCTCACCGTGCGCGAGCGTACCGCTCGAGGTCTGCTTCGACCATCATCTGCACCAGACCATCGAACGCGACCTGCGGCTGCCATCCAAGTTCGGTCTTTGCGCGCATCGGGTCGGCCACCAGCAGATCCACCTCTGCCGGTCGGAAGAATCGCTCGTCCTGCACGACATGCTCGCGATAGTCGAGTCCCGCCGTCGAGAATGCGGCGTCGCAGAACTCGCGCACCGAATGAGTGGCCCCGGTGCCGATGACAAAGTCTGTGGGCGTATCCTGCTGCAGCATGCGCCACATGGCATCCACGTAGTCGCCGGCAAAGCCCCAGTCGCGCCGCGCGTCGAGATTGCCCAGTCGCAGCTCGCGCTGCAGGCCGAGCTTGATGCGTGCAACTCCGTCGGAAATCTTGCGCGTCACGAACTCGAGTCCGCGACGCGGCGACTCATGGTTAAAGAGGATGCCGGAGACCGCGAAGAGATCAAAACTCTCGCGGTAGTTCACCGTGATCCAATGACCGTAGACCTTGGCCACACCGTACGGGCTGCGCGGATAGAACGGAGTTTCCTCACGCTGCGGCGTCTCGACGACCTTGCCGAACTGTTCGCTGGAGCTGGCCTGATAGAAGCGTGCCTTGGGGGCCGCCTTGCGCATCGCCTCAAGCATGCGCGTGACGCCGAGGGCGGTGAACTCTCCGGTGAGCACCGGCTGGTTCCACGACGTTTGCACGAAGCTTTGTGCGGCGAGATTGTAGATCTCGTCGGGCGCGCACGCCTGCACGACATCGGTAAGCGATGTTTGGTCGAGCAGGTCGGCGGAGGCGAGTTCGATGCGATCGACCAGATGCGCTATGCGCTCGTACGGGGTGGTCGACGAGCGACGCACCACGCCGACGACACGGTAGCCCTTGGCGAGCAGCAGCTCGGCGAGGTACGACCCGTCCTGGCCGGTGATACCAGTGATCAGCGCTGTTTTCAAAGGAGTGCGTGGTGGATATATGTGATATGAAAAAGCGGGGAGCCCGAATGTCGCGAGCTCCCCGCTTTCTGCCGTGCGTACGAGGTGCCTTAGACCGCGGCGACCTGCCCGCGCGGTGCGCGCGGCACTTTGCCTGCTGCCAGACAGCGCGTGCACACCTTGACCTTGATGATCTTGTCGCCGTCGAGGGTGCGCACGACCTGCAGGTTGGGCTTCCAGGTGCGACGCGTTTTGTTGTTCGCGTGTGACACATTGTTGCCGAAGGCGACTCCCTTGTCGCAATGGTAGCAGCGGCTGCGATTGATGGCCATGTCCGTGCTCCCGTTCAGCTGAGAATCAGTTCGATGCGCGCCATTTCTGCGCCGTCACCCTTGCGGTGGCCGGTCTTCAGAATGCGCGTGTAGCCGCCCGGACGTGTGGCGAACGCAGGACCGAGCTCTTGGAAGAGCTTGTCCGCCGCCTCACGCTTCGAGACGTGCTTGCCGGCGAGACGACGCGCGTGAAGCGTGCCGCTGCGAGCTTTGGTAATAAGCTTCTCGACGAACGGGCGGAGTTCTTTCGCCTTCGCCTCGGTCGTCTCGATCGCGCCAGACTCGATCAACGAGGTGGCGAGGTTGCGGAGCAGCGCGAGGCGCTGTTCACTGGTCCGCCGAAGTTGGCGGTTGGCCTTGCGATGGCGCATGGG
>JBBQTA010000036.1:0-31744 GCA_038213465.1 Gemmatimonadales bacterium
CGGCGCGCATGCGTTCCGCCGCCAAGCGCCGCATCTCCGCCAACGTCGCATGATCCAACGTCCGTCCATCGCGTGTCTTCATATCTCTTGGTACGCACGACCACCACAAACCGTTGAGCTAAGTGTATTCTAACTTACTGACGACTGAGTAAGTGGCGCGCGCGCATGCGGCCTCTCACCAGCGCCAGCAAACGGGGCTTCTCGGCGGGCATATCCACGGGCGGGGGCTGATATCGCTGCAGAACTCGCAACCTGACACGCTCAGCCACCCAAAGCATCAGCAAAACATTGCGATCACATCACAACCGCGCCGCCGAAGTCGCTGTCCACCAACGCCGACGCCAGCGTGCGTTGCGTTACGCCGGAGCACAACAGACTCTAACCACATCACGTGTCGTTTCGCCCCGACCTCCCCGTGCAGATCATCAAGTCGAGAGTCTTGGTCTCGGTCACGGTGCGTTGGAGCTGCGAGCGTGCCTTGTCGATCATGCAGGCACATGCAAAACGGGCGGCCACTGTGCATGGTCGCCCGCCCTGCTATCAGCTACCGCCTTGTCTCGCAGCTCCCGGAGTAGGACTCGAACCTACGACAGGGTGATTAACAGTCACCTGCTCTACCACCTGAGCTATCCGGGAATGATCACTGCCCCACGGTGGTAAAGTATCGGCACGCGTCGCAGCCGAGTCAAGCGGGAAGCACGGTCTTGAGCCAGTGCCCGGTGTGTGACGCCTCGACGCGGGTGATTTCCTCGGGTCTGCCCATAGCGACGACGAGTCCGCCGCCATCGCCGCCGTCCGGTCCCATGTCCACGATCCAGTCCGCGAGCTTGATCACATCGAGATTGTGCTCGATGAGCAACAGCGTGTGCCCCTGATCGAGCAGGCGGTCGAAGACGGTCGCCAGTCGCCGGATGTCCTCTAGGTGCAGTCCGGTAGTGGGCTCATCCAGCACGTACAGCTTGCGCGACGCGCCTTTGGCCGTGACCGCCAGTTCGCGCGCAATCTTGAGACGCTGCGCTTCGCCCCCCGAAAGGGTCGTCGCCGGCTGGCCGAGGCGCAGGTAGCCCAGTCCGACCTGCTGCACGTGCCACAACGCCTGCGCCAGCTTGTCCTCACGCGGAAAGAACTTGATCGCTTCATCCACGGTCAGCTCGAGCACATCGGCGATGCTGCGCCCTTTCACACGCACCTCGAGCACATCGGGCTTGAACCGCTTGCCACCGCATGCGTCGCACGGCACGAAGACGTCGGCCATGAACACCATCTCCACTTCGAGCGCGCCGGCGCCTTCACAATGCTCGCACCGTCCGCCCGCCACGTTGAACGAGAAATGTCCCGGCCCGTAACCGCGCGTCTTCGCCAGCGGCACCTCGGCGAACAGTTTGCGGATTTCGTCGAACGCCTTCACGTACGTGACCGGATTCGAGCGCGGGGAGCGTCCGATCGGACTCTGGTCCACCAGCACCACATCGTCGAAATGCTCGTCGCCAGTGAGCGAGGCGAAGCGGCCAACGGTTTCGCCGAGATGCTCCTTGGCGGTATGCTCGCCATGCAGACGCGTTTCGATGGCATGAAAGAGAATGTCGTGCACCAACGTGCTCTTCCCCGAGCCCGACACGCCGGTGACGACGGTCATCGCGCCGACCGGAATGCGCACGTCCACGCCGTGCACATTGTTCGCTTCCGCGCCCCGCAACTCGATCCACTTCTTGCCAAGCGGGCGACGCGTGGCGGGTAACGGAATGGTGCGTGTGCCCATGATGTACTGGCCGGTGAGCGGACTGTTGGCCACATCGGCCATGGGTCCGGCAAACACCAGCGCACCGCCAAGCGATCCCGCGCCGGGGCCCAGCTCCACCATGTAGTCGGCGATCCGCATGGCTTCGAGATCGTGCTCCACCATCACGACGGTGTTGCCGAAGTCGCGCAGCCGCACCAGCAGCGCCAGCAGCTTGTCGAGATCGCGCGGATGCAGCCCGATGCTCGGCTCGTCGAGTACATAAGTGGCGTCCACCAGCGCGGCGCCAAGTGCGTTCGACAGCGTGATGCGCTGCGCCTCGCCGCCGGACAGCGTGCGCGTCGCCCGGTCGAGCGTCAGGTAGGTGAGTCCGACGTCGGCGAGAAATCGCGTGCGTGATCGCGCTTCGCGCAGCACGGCGTCGGCGATCTGCGCCTCGGTGTCGGTGAGCGCCAGCGTATCGATCCAGGTCACCAGGTCGCGCACCGGCAGTTGGGCCACCTGCGCGATCGTTCGTCCGCCAAGCCGCACCTGCAGCGCGTCCGGTTGCAGCTTGGTGCCGCCGCAATCGGGGCAGGTCCCGGCCGCCTGATACTTCCGTAGAAAAATGCGGATGTACTGCTTGTACTTCTTGTCCTCGAGATGCTCGAGGAACGGATAGATGCCCGTGTAGCCGCGCGTCTTGGTGCGGAGGAACTGCTCGCGTGCCTTGGGCGGCAGCGACTTCCATGGCGTATCGGGCGACACGCCAATGGCGCGCGCAAACTCCACCACGGCGCGGCGCTCCTTTTCATAGCGCGGCGCTGTCCACGGATCGATCGCGCCTTCACGGATCGTGCGGTCGCGATGGGGGACGATCAACGCGTCGTCGTACGCCAACGTGGCGCCGAATCCGTTGCACGTCGCGCACGCGCCGCGCGGATTGTTGAACGAAAACAGCTGCGGCGTGGGGAGCGGGGCGCGCGTGCCGTCGTTCGGGCACTCGAAGCGCTCGGTGAAGAAGAGTCGCGTGACCTCGCCGGTGGCTTGCGTATTGCGGAGCGCGGGCGGCGGCAGGACGGCGTTGGGGAAGAGCAGCACGGCGTCGCCATCGCCTTCCGTGAATGCCACCTGTACCGCGTCGGCAATGCGCGTGCGCCCCGCAGGTTCGACCAGCAACCGGTCGATCACGATGAGCACATCGGGTGTGGTGGCGAGGTCGATGCCCTCGGCGACCAGATCGTCGAGATGCAGCATGCGCTCGCCCACAGCCACGCGCACAAAGCCACGCGCGCGCAGGTTCTCGTCGATGACGGCGTGCTTGACCGCACTCGATCGCACCAGCGGACAGCAGACCGCGAAGCGTGTCCCCTCGGGTAGTGTCAACGCGGCATCGGTGACGGTCTGCACGGTGTCCGGACGCAGTTCGCGATCGCAGATGCGGCAACAGGTGCGTCCGACGCGTGCCCAGAGCAGACGCAGGTAGTCGTAGATCTCGGTGGCCGTGCCGACGGTCGAGCGCGACGTACGCGTGGGATTCTTCTGCTCGATCGCGACGGCGGGGGAGATCCCCTCGATCGAATCGACGAGGGGCTTCTCCATGCGCTCGAGGAACTGGCGCGCGTATGCGGAGAGCGACTCGACGTAGCGGCGTTGTCCTTCGGCGTAGAGGGTGTCAAAGGCGAGCGACGACTTGCCCGACCCGGAGACGCCGGTCACGACCGTGATGGCCCGTCGCGGAATGTCGAGGTCGAAGCCCTTGAGGTTGTGCTGGCGGGCGCCACGAATGCTGATGCGATCCTTCATGGCATGAAAACTACCCGACGCGCCGTTTAGATTCCGAAAAGAATGGCTTCACCTTCGACCGACGACGAGGCGCTGGGCAAGGCGTACGACGCCCGCCTCGTGCGCCGCCTGCTGCACTATGTGCGTCCCTATCGCCCGCTGGTGGCGGGGGCGCTCGCGCTGATCGCCATCGAAGCGGTCATGCAGCTGGCCGGCCCCCTGCTCACGCGCTGGGTCATCGACCGCGCACTGCCGGCCCGCGATGTCTCGCTGCTCACACTCGTGGCGCTGGCCTACGCCGGCCTGCTCGTGCTGCAATTCGCGGCCGCCTACGGCGAGACGATCTTCACCAATTTGATCGGGCAACGGGTCATGCGCGACCTGCGCGCGCAACTCTTCGCGCGGCTGCAGCGTCTGCCGATCAGCTACTTCGACCGCACACCGGTGGGGCGACTGGTGACCCGGGTGACGAGTGATGTGGAGGCGCTCAACGAATTGTTCACCTCGGGCGTGGTGGCGGGACTCGGGGACCTTTTCACACTCGTGGCCATCGGCGCGGTGATGCTCGTCGTCGACTGGCGTCTCGCGCTGGCCTCCTTCACCGTCATTCCACTCGTGTTGCTGGCCTCGCGGCTGTTCCAATCGCGGGTGCGCAACAGCTACCGTGAGATTCGCACGCGACTGGCCCGACTGAATGCCTTCCTGCAAGAACGGCTGTCCGGTGTGCGTATCGTGCAACTGTTCGGGCGCGAGCGTGGCGAAACGGCGCGCTTTGACACGCTCAACGCGGACCATCTCGAGGTGCACCTCAAGGCGGTGACGGTCTACGCGCTGTATTTCCCGGCCATCGAGTTCCTCACCACGTTCGCGTTGGCGAGCCTGCTTGTGACGGGCGGATTCCGCGTCGGCGGCGGCGCGCTCACGGTGGGAACGGTGGCGGCGTTCCTGCAACTGGTGCGGCGGTTCTTTCAGCCGCTGCAGGATCTCTCCGAGAAGTACAACATCCTGCAGGCCGCCATGGCTGCGTCGGAGCGGATCTTCGGATTGCTGGATACTGCCGAAGCACCGGGGCTTGCGCCCACGCCGCTGCACGCGGCACGTGTGGCGGCGCTGCGCGCGCCCGGCGTCACGGTCACCTTCGAGGACGTCTGGTTCGCGTACGGCGCAGAAGGCGGACTGACCGACGATGACTCGGCGCGCGACGAGGCGGCGACGGCACGGTCGGCGAGTGCCGATGCGGGAGACACGCGCTGGGTGCTGCGCGGCGTCAGCTTCGTGGCACGCCCCGGACAGACCATCGCGCTCGTTGGGCACACCGGAGCCGGCAAGACGACGATCGTCAACCTGTTGCTCCGCTTCTACGAGCCGCAACGCGGACGCATTCTCGTCAACGGCGAAGACATCCGCGCGCTGCCGGTGGATGTGTTGCGTGCGCTGATCGGCTATGTGCAGCAGGACATCTTTCTGTTCGCCGGCGACGTGGCCTCGAATCTTCGGCTCGGATCCAGTCTTGATGATGCGGCGTTGGCGCGGGCGGCCGCGCGCGTGGGGGCCGACCGCGTCATCGATCGACTGCCTGGGGGCTGGCGTCACGAACTCGCGGAGCGCGGTGCGAGCGTAAGCGTCGGAGAACGGCAACTGCTGTCGTTCGCGCGCGCGATCGCCGCCGACCCGGCCTTGCTGGTCCTCGATGAGGCGACGAGTGCCGTGGACTCGGAGATCGAGGCGGTGATTCAACGCGCCGTCGCTGAACTGATGCAGGGGCGGACCACGATCGCGATTGCACATCGCCTCAGCACGATCCTCGAGGCGGAGGAGATTCTCGTGTTGCATCATGGCGAGGTGGTCGAACGGGGCTCTCACCGAACATTACTCGACCATGCCGGACTCTATGAGCGGCTGTTCCGCCTGCAGGCGGGCGACGCCGGGGGGCCAACGACGCGCGTACAGACGGGCAAGGAATCTCCGGCATCCGGCGCGTCGGCGCGCTTGCCAACGGGCGCGACTCGCGGGTAGCTTCGACTTCCCTGTGATTTCTCTCTAGGTACTGGGCCTCTCCCAACCATCGTGCAGCTTTCGGTCGCCGCCGGCACTGACGTCGGGCGCATTCGCGCAGGCAATGAGGACAGCCTCTACGCGGACGCGGATCAGGAACGCGGTCTGTTCATCGTCGCCGATGGCATGGGTGGCCACGCCGCGGGAGAGGTTGCCAGCGAAATGGCAGTGCAGATCGTCGCACGCGAGCTGGCGGAAGTCCGCAATCTGGCCGGTGCCGAGCCGCTCTCGCGTATGGCCGACGCGCTCAAGTCAGCCAATCGCGCCATCTACGAGCGCACCATCGTCGAGGCCGACAAGCAGGGGATGGGCACGACCGCGTCCTGCCTCATGATGGGCGGTGGTCGCTGGATCATCGGGCACATCGGCGATTCGCGGATCTACCTGCTGCGCGACGGTGTCTTCCGCCAGGTGACGAAAGATCACTCGTATGTCCAGGAACAGGTGGATGCCGGATTTCTCACGCCGGAGCAGGCGCGCTATCACCCCTACAGCAACGTGATCACCCGTTGCGTCGGTGCCAACGCCGTGGTCGAAGCCGACGTGCTCAATGGCGAACTGCGGAACGGCGACCTGTACGTCATCGCCTCCGACGGATTGACCGGCATGGTCGAGGATCCGCAACTCAAGAAGCTTCTCGAGACGCGTGGCACCCCTGGCCGGATGGTCGACGCCATGATCACCGAGGCCAACCGGCGGGGCGGCCTGGACAACATCACCGCCATCGTCGTACACGTGCAGCAGGTCTACGGTGGCCTGACCGGTACCACCGGCGAAACGGCCGCCGCTCCGCGTGGCTGACATTCCGCCGCCGACGCGCCCCGCTCCCGAAACGGTCGGCGCGCTGGCTGAGCTCTACCTCGGCAACATTCTCTACGCACTGGAGCGGTGCGCGCTCTCGCTCGATGGCGAAGCAAAGCCGCTTGATGCGGCCTTCTATCGCGCCATCGGACGGAAGCTTGCCGAGGCTCACGGTCGGACCAAGGAGTAGCGTATGTCTGTCGTGCTTTCGCTGATGCTGTACGCCGCGCTGCCAGTCGTGCCCTCGGCCACGACCGCCTCATCGGTCCTGCGGCCCGTACCGTCGATCGCGTGCGCCGTGGCCGCGCCAATGCTGCGCGCCGCACCGGCGGACAGCGCGTTGCTCGCACTGTACGAAAGTGGGCGCGCCTTCCCGGAGTTTCTCGCCGCCGCCAAGGCGCGCCGCGAGGGATGGCTGCGGATCGCCGACAGCGCTCGGGTGGAAGATGCGTTGCTGGCCCGCGCACGCGCGGTGGGCGGGAAGTGGAAGCTGCTGGTCATCGCGATCGATGCGTGCGGCGATTCCATGAACTCCGTGCCTTATCTCGCGAAACTGGCGGAGCAGGTGCCGGGGCTGGCACTGCGCATTGTACTCCCCACGCCCGGACGGCCGGTGCAGCAGGCGCATCGCTCGATGGACGGGCGTACGGCCACGCCCACGATCGTGCTCCTCGACGAACAGGGTGGCGATCGCGGCTGCATTGTGGAATTGCCGCGTGAAATTCGCCATTGGGCGCACGGCGTACGCAGCACGGTCAGCAGCGATTCGCTGCACGCCGGCATCCACGCGTTCTACGAACGCAACCATGGCGTGGGGATTGTCACCGAAGCCGTCGAGATGCTGGAAGCAGCGCGTGCGGGACAATCCGTATGCGAGCGGGGCGAAGCGAAGCTTTGAGGGATTAGCCGAGCAAGGGGGCACGCGCGTCGAGTCGTTCGCGCACGTCGTCCGCATCACGTCGGAGCACGGTCAGCACCGCGTGCTCCGGCAGGAGGGAGCGACCGGCGGTGAACACGCGGAGGCGACGTGCACTTCGATAGAGTTCGTCGCTCAGGCGCGGGAGGTTGATGTCGCCTTCCCATCCCGCGGCGGTCAGTTGCTCGACGCGACCGCTGCGACGCAGCATGGGGAGTTCCAGGCCAAGCATTTGGGTCTTGGCGGGAAAGTCCAGCAGCAGCGCGCCTTGCGCGAGGCCGAGTTCGGCGGCGAGCGCGTTCTCGACGCGCTGCGTGAGCGCAAAGTCGTTGGCGATCCACTCGCCGATGTCGTCGCCGAGCATGGCGGCGGGGCACTCGTAGGTGCGCTTGTGCAAACGTCGCCCGCGCAGGCCGACCAGCAGCGCCGATGCCTCGTCGGGCAACGTGGCCGCTTCGAGGTGCACCAGCAGCCCTTCGTCGGTGAAGCGCGCGACCGCATCGCGCTGTACCGCGCCGCTGTCGATGGCCACGGCCACCAGTCGCTTGTACATGGCCGTCGCGCTGCGAACTGCATGATGCCAGTACACGTTGCGATACATCTGGTATTTGGCGAACAGCAGCGATTCGAGCGCCGACAGTCCCTTCTCATGCACGCCAACCGTCGGACCGCCGTGTGACGGATGCGCGACGATGACAAGCGAGTTGATCAGTCGGTCGACGTCGATCTCGCCGTACGGCACACCGCACATCGCCGCGTCGCGCTTGAGATACTCGACCTTGTCGAGATCGAGCGAGCCGGAGATGAGTCCCTGCAGCGGGCTCTCCGAACGGCCGGTGATGAGCGCGAACACATCGTGCGGTGCGTCGTCGCCCAAGGCGGTGCGCAGCGCATCGGCGACGGCCCCGGCGAGAATCAACGGTCGCGCCACTTCCTCGTGGTGCGTGACCCCGATTTCTTCGAGCGCGTGCGAAAAGGGGTAGTGCCCGACGTCGTGCAGGAGCGCCGCCGCGCGCACGACCTGTTGCTGATAGACGGAAACTCCAACAAGAGCGCCACGTTCATCCAGCAGGCGCAGGGCGACACCGGCGAGATGATAGGCGCCCAAGGCATGCTCGAAGCGCGAATGCGTCGCGCCGGGATACACCAGAAAGGCGAGGCCGAGCTGCCGGACATAGCGCAACCGCTGCACCACCGGCGTGTCGAGGAGCGCCAGCGCCAGTGGGTCGAGCCGGATGTTGTTCCAGATCGGGTCGCGAAGGATTTCCATCGGGCCAAGATAGTCGCCCCGCCACGCCACGGTATCACCGTTCGGACGTGGCCGGTGTCGCTGCAGCGATTTGGCAGGGTTGCGCGTCTGAAGGCGTAAGGTGCCTGGGCGGCAGATCCGCGCTGAGATGTGGCTCAAGCGTGTGATGGCACCTTAACGCATTCGATCAGACACCGTCCAACTTCTTGTGAACATACTTCGACTTATTTTTGCCGCGGCCGCGCTGCTCTGTGCTGCGATCGCCACGCCGCTGTCCGCTCAGCAGGTAGATATCATCCGCGGGCGTGTCATCGGCCCGGACACGCTGCCCGTCCCCAATGTCATCGTCACGGCAGTTACTTTGTCCGGCAATGTCAGCCGGACGGTGCGGACGGACCGGAACGGCCGCTACACGATTTCCTTCCCGGGCGGCGAGGGCGACTACTGGGTGACGTTCGCCTCGGTCGGGTTCGCCCAGCGTCGCTATCAGGTCAAGCGCACGGCGGACCAGGAGATTCTCATCGCCGATGCGCGGCTCTCGCCCTCCGCGGTGACACTCGAGGCGTTTCAGGTGTCGGAGCGGGCCGCCGTGTCCCGTAGCGACACGATGTCGGATGTCAGCGGTACGGAGCGCGCGGTCGACGCCGATCCGGGTTTTCTGACGGCGGACCAGATGGGCGATCTCGCGGCGATGGCGTCGGCGATTCCCGGTGTGCAGTTGCTCCCGGGCGCGGACGGTGCCGCGGATGCGTTCTCCGTCTTCGGACTTGGCGGCGACCAGAATAACACGCAGCTCAACGGCCTCGCGTTCGGCGACGGGTCCGTGCCGCGCGACGCCGCCGTCTCCACCTCCCTCAGCACCTCGCCGTATGACGTCTCGCGCGGCGGGTTCTCCGGCGGGCAATTACAGGTGCGAACGCGCTCGGGTTCGAACTTCATGAATCGCGCCTTCAGCTCCAACCTGAATGCGCCGCAGCTGCAATGGCTCGATCGCGCCGGCGTCGCCACGGGTCAGCAGTTCACCGCGATGTCGCTGGGCGCGTCCGCGTCGGGACCGATCAAGCCGGACGTCGCATTCCACAACACCTCCTTTCAGTTCGATCGCCGGCTGAATGATCTGCAGACGCTGCTCAGCTCGAGTGCGCTCGGATTTCAGACGGTCGGCGTCGCGCCCGACTCCGTCGTGCGACTGCTGCAGGTGCTGGGTGCGCAGCAGGTGCCGTTCAACGTGGGCGGCTTCCCCGACCAGCGTGCCAACGATCGCGGTTCGTTACTGAGCAGCTTTGACTTCGTGCAGCCCAATTCGACGCGCGGCAACACGTACGCGCTCACGCTGACGGGCAACTTCAATCGCAGCTCGCCCACGGGCGGCGGTTTCGGGGGCACCTCGTTGTCCACGCCTTCGCGCTCGGGCACGTCGCTTAACTACAGCCTTGGCACGCAGCTGCGGCACAGCGGATTGCTCGGCTTCAAGGGCATGTTCACCGAGACGAATGTCGGACTCTCGCTCGGCTCGCAGAGCGCCGACCCGTTCTATTTGCTGCCGGCCGGATCCGTGCGCGTCAACTCGGCGCTCGCGGACGGCTCGCAGTCGGTCAGCAATCTGGCGTTCGGTGGCAGCCCATTCCTGCAATCGTCGTCCAACAGCACGATCAGCGGCGCGAACACGCTCTCCTGGTTCTCCAACGACAACCGGCATCGCGTCAAGCTCACCACCGAGCTGCGGCGCGACGCCTACTCGCAGGACCTGACGAACAATCAGTACGGCACGTTCCAGTACAACTCGCTCGCCGACCTTGACGCCGGTATTCCAGCCTCGTTCACGCGACAGTTGTCGCCACGTGTGCGCGACGGCAGTCAGCTCGTTGGTGCCGTGTCGCTGGGCGACGCGTGGCGTCCGACCAGTGATCTGCAGGTGCAGTACGGGCTGCGATTTGATGCGAACAAGTATCTCAACGGCCCGACCGCCAATTCGTCGGTCACCTCGGCGTTCGCACGCAACAACACGGACGTGCCGAGTCGCGGCTACCTGAGCCCACGCGTCGGCTTCTCGTGGACCTACGGACAGGCGGACCAGATTGCGCTGCTCCCGGGCATGGTGCGCGCGCCGCGCGCCGTGATCCGCGGTGGTGTTGGTGTGTTCCAGAACACGCCGGGCACACAGCTCATCGGTGGTGCCATCGACAATACGGGGTTGCCGAGTGGCATTGTGCAGCTGACGTGTGTGGGCGCAGCTGCGCCGATCGCGAACTGGAGCCAGTACGCGGTGGACCGGAGCGCGATTCCGAACACCTGCGCCGACGGTACCAACGGCACCGTGTTCTCGAACAGCACGCCCAACGTGACGCTCTTCAGCCCGGACTACGCGGCACAGCGTTCGTTGCGGTCGAATTTGCAGTGGAGCGGCGCGATCCTGAAGAATCGGCTCTCCGCGACCGTGGACGGCACCTGGTCGCGTAATCAGCGGCAGGGTGGGAATATCGACTTGAACTTCCCCGGCGTGACGCGCTTCACGCTGGCTGATGAGGGCGGACGTCCGGTCTACGTCGCGCCCTCGGTCATCGTGCCGTTCACCGGTCAGATTGCGTGGCGCGACTCGCGGGTCAACACGGCCTTCGGGCGCGTGACACAACAGACGTCCGATCTCGAATCGGAGAGCAAGCAACTCACGTTCAGCATCCGGCCGATCGCGTTCAACTCGCAGCTGTCGTGGGGGCTGTCGTATGTGGTGTCCGACGTGCGCGAACAATTCCTCGGGTTCAACAGCACCGTCGGCGATCCGCGTGGTTCGGCGTGGTCGCGTGGATCGTTCTCGCGTCACCAGCTCCAGTACAGCCTTGGCTACAACTTCTTCAACACCGTGCGCGTCAGCTGGAACGGCAACATCCGCTCGGGGACAGCGTATACGCCGCTGATCGCCGGTGATGTAAACGGCGACAGCTTCGGCAACGATCGCGCCTTCGTTTTCGATCCGGCGAACACCGCTGATGCGCTGGTGGCAGCCGGCATGCGAAACTTGCTCATGACCGGCACGAGTCAGGCCAAGGACTGCCTCCGCTCGCAACTCGGGCGCCTCGCGCAACGCAACGCCTGCAGCGGACCGTGGACGACCAATGGCAACCTGAACCTCTCGTTCAACGCGTTGAACATCGGCCTGCCGCAGCGTGCGAATCTTTCGCTGCAGGTGTCCAACGCGCTCGGTGCGATTGACCGCATGGTCAACGGCCAGAACGTGAAGGGGTGGGGCCAAACCATCTTCCCGCCGCAGCAGTTGCTGTTCGTGCGCGGATTCGATGCGACGACGCAGAAGTTCAAGTACGAAGTCAACGAGCGCTTCGGCTCCACACGTCCCGCGCAGAACGCGAACCGTTCACCGGTCTCCATCACCGCGCTGCTGCGCTTCGACATCGGGCCGACGCGTGAGCGGCAGCAGCTCATGCAGCAGCTCGATCGCGGGCGCACGCGCCCGGGCAACAAGCCGACCCTGCAGCAGCTGCGCGGCTCGGGCAATATCGGTCTGATCAATCCGATGCAGCAGATCATGCAGCAGGCGGACACGCTCAAGCTTTCCCGTCGTCAGGCGGACAGTCTGGCCGTGCTGAATCGCACGTACGTGCTCAAGTCGGATTCCATCTGGGCCCCGGTCGCGAGGTTGTTGGCCGAATTGCCCGACCGCTACAACCACGATCTTGCCTACGATCGCTACATCGACGCGCGTGAGCAGACGGTGGACATGTTGATCCGCTTTGCGCCGGACCTCAAGTCGCTGCTGACCAAGGAGCAGTATCGAATCCTGCCCACACAGATCGCCGGCTTCCTGGACAAGCGCACGCTCAAGGGCATTCGCTCCGGCACCGCCGGCGGCGGTGGTGGTGGTGGCATGGGCGGCGGTTTTGGCGGCGGTGGCGGTGGTGGTGGTGGCGGTGGTGGACGAGGCGGCCGTTGATGCGGCGCTCCACGCAGGATTTCACTCGCAACGAATCCGTCAGGACCTGCATGAACGTTCGATCGATTCACACGGCGACGCTCACCGGTCTGCTCGGATGTGCACTCTTCGCGCAGACGGCAGCGGCGCAACCTCCGACGCAACAGCAGCAACGGCAAATCCCAGTGCGTCGATTGGGACCGGTGGAAGCGCGGGCGACGCACCCGTTCACCGCGGTGTCGATGCTTCGCGCGCTTCCCGACGGCGGCATTTTCGTGAACGACGCGCAGCGTCGGCAATTGCTTCGCTTCGATGGCACACTGCAGCAGATGACCGTCGTCGCCGATACGTCCGGCGCGCCGTTGCCGTACGGGCAGCGTCCCGCGGGGTTGTTGCCGTATCTGGGCGATTCCACGATCGTGGTGGATCCGACCACGCTCTCGTTCGTGGTGCTGAACCCGGCGGGGCAGGTGGTGCGCGTGATGGCGCCGCCGCGTATCAGCGACATCAACCAGTTGGCCACGGCCAACCTTGGGTCGAACGCATTCGATAAAAGCGGGCGCCTGATTTATCGGGGCGGAAACACGGGGGGCGGTGGAGGAGGCGCCTTCTTTGGCGCGGGCGGCGGCGGTGGGCGCGGAGGCTTTGGTGGTGGTGGTGGTGGTGGTGGTGGCGGTGGTGGTGGCGGTCGCGGTGGCTTCGGTGGCGGATTCACCGGCACGGCCCCGGCGCCGGCACAAGCGTCGGCCGGTGGCGCACGCGGCATGACGCCGCCGGCGCAGCCCGATTCGGTACCGGTCATTCGCGCCGACTTCGAGTCGCGCAAGGCAGACACGCTGGCGTGGGTCAAGGTGCCGCGGACGGAGATCACCATGAGCCAGACGGACGAAGGTGGCATGCGCATGATCGCCAAAATCAATCCGCTGCCGCAGGGCGATGATTGGGCGCTGCTGTCCGACGGGACGCTCGCCGTGGTGCGCGTCCTCGACTACCACGTGGACTTCTTCGCACCGGATGGCACGAAATCGTCGAGCGAGAAGTTGCCATTCGACTGGAAGCGCATCACGGACGACGAGAAGCAGGCCCTGGTCGACTCGCTCAAAATTACGGCCAAGGCGGCGACCGATCGGGCAGCCGCTGCGGCGGCGGTCGGTGGGGGGCGTGGGTTCCGCGCATCGTTCGAGCCAGTTAGCGCGGATCGCCTGCCCGACTACGTGCCGCCCATTCGCGCAGGCACCACGCTCGCCGATCATGACGGCAACCTGTGGATCTTGCCGGCGACCTCCTCCCTGGCGGCGCAGTTGGCGCAGCAGGCGGCCGCTGGAAGCGGCGGGCGCGGTGGGCCCGGCGGGTTCCTTGGCGGGCGTGGCGGGATGCCTGGGGGCGCGCCGGGCGCTTCGTCAGCGGACGGCCCACCGGCGCGCGGACGCGAGGCAACGGGAGCGCCGGGAGCGGCCGCTGGCGCCCGGCCGGATGCGCCCGCCGGGCCGGCAGCAGCGCCGTTTCAGTTCGTGTACGATGTCGTGAACGGTAAGGGCGATCTGGTCGAGCGGGTGCAACTGCCGCCGAACCGCACGATCGTTGGTTTCGGCCCCGGAGGCGTCGTGTACCTCAGCGCGCGCGAAGGGCGAAGTGTCTTCCTCGAGAAGGTGCGTCGGGTCGCCGGTAACTGAGAACGCGACCGAGAGCGCGTCTGAGCACCGAGTCCGAGAAGGCATCTGAGATAAACTATACGCGCGCGTTACGTGGCCATACCGGTATCGGCAGGTGAACGGAACGACAAAGGGGCCCCGCGAAGCGGTGCCCCTTTGTCGTGTCAGCACTGGCCAACGACTACCCGTGACTCCACGCGTGCGGCCCGGCCAACAACACCGCGGGTGCCACGGCGTCGCCGAATTTCTTGATGTTCTCGCGGAACATCTCGGCGAGCTTGTGCGCCTGCGTGTCGTACGCGGCGCCGTCGCTCCAGACCTCGCGCGGCTCCAGCACTTCGCTCGGCACGCCCTCGACCGCGGCGGGGATGTTCAGCCCGAAAATCGGGTCGCGTTTGGTTGGAGCCTTGGCCAGCGAACCGTTGAGCGCCGCGCGCACCATGGCCCGCGTGTAGGGCAGTTTCATGCGTTTGCCCACGCCGTACGGACCGCCGGTCCAGCCGGTGTTCACCAGCCACACCTGCGCGCCATGCTGCTTCAGCAACTCGCCAAGCATCTGCGCATACTTGGTCGGATGCCACACCAGAAACACCGCGCCAAAGCACGCGCTGAACGTCGCCTGCGGCTCCGTTACACCCGTCTCCGTGCCCGCGACCTTGGCCGTGTAGCCGGAGAGAAAGTAGAACATCGCCTGTTCCGGCGTCAGCTTCGAGATAGGCGGCAGCACGCCGAACGCATCGGCGGTCAAAAACACCACGTTCCTGGGGTGCCCACCGCGACCGCTCGGCACGTGATTCTTGATGTAGTGCAGCGGGTACGATGCGCGGGTGTTCTCGGTGATCGACTGGTTCGAAAAATCGACCGTGCGCGACGGCTGGTTGAGCATCACGTTCTCGAGTACGGTGCCGAACATCTGTGTGGTCTGATAGATGTCCGGCTCGTTCTCACTCGAAAGATTGATCACCTTCGCGTAGCAGCCACCCTCGAAGTTGAAGGTCCCCTCGGGCGACCAGCCATGCTCGTCGTCGCCGATCAGGCCGCGCTCAGGGTCGGCGCTGAGCGTCGTCTTGCCGGTGCCCGACAGCCCGAAGAACAGCGCCGTGTCGTCGTCCGGTCCGATGTTGGCCGAGCAGTGCATCGAGAGGACGCCATGCTTCGGCAACAGATAATTCATGACGGTGAACATCGCCTTCTTCAGTTCCCCCGCGTACTGCGTCCCGCCGATGAGGATGACGCGCTCGGTCAGGTTCAGCACGATGAACGTCCCCGTGCGCGTACCATGCTTCGCCGGCTCCGCTTTGAATTCCGGTGCGTGATACACCGTGAAGTTGGGCGCGAACATCGCAAGATCGTGGATCTCCGGACGGATGAACATGTTGCGCACGAAATTGGCGTGCCATGCGTTCGGAAGGAGGTAGCGGACGCTCAAGCGCGTGACCGGATCGGCGCCGCAGTAGAGGTCCTGCACAAACAGTTCGTCACGGCCGTTCAGGTACAGCTGCACGTCGGCCTTCAGCGCCGCATAATGCGCCGGATCCATCGGCTGGTTCACCTTGCCCCAGTCCACGTCGCTTTCCGTGTTGACATCGCGCACCACGAACTTGTCGTTCGGCGAACGCCCCGTGTGCGGGGTGGTGACCGCCACGAACGGCCCCATGTCCGCGAGCTGTCCCTCTCCGCGGCGGACGGCTGATTCGACGAGCTCCGGCGCAACGAGATTCCAGTGTACACGACCCGTCGGCTGCAGCCCTTGCGGCGCGAGTCCGTCCGCGCTCTCGCGCGATGTGCTGGTGGACGGCGTAACCTGTGTCGCCATGCCGCGACTCCCCTGTATGTGATTCGGACGAGTGCGGTGAACCGGCGCCTCGTCCAGTGATCGATTGAAACTGCTCGTGAACGACAGTGGGTAAACGCGACGGTGTCGTCATGTTTATCGACGGCGAACGCGCTGGTAGGATCCGGTGGCTTCGCCGGTCTGCGAAACATGCCCGTCCGGAGGCCGTGGCTCAAGCAGTCACCGGAGGAAAGACGACCATTGCGCTAGAGGGTAATGTCCGCTCGGCGACCGAGCAGGTGGCGCAACGTCTTCATGTCTCGCAGGGTGGGGGCGGGCGCCGTCGGTGCGCCGAACATCAGATCGCGGGCGTCGTCGCTATGCCCGCCGATGCCGAGCGCGTGCCCGAGTTCGTGGGCCACCAGCGAGTTGTAGCCACTCTGATCGCTCACACGTCCGCGGTCCACTCGAATAAGCACGGTGGCTCGCGCGGCGCCGCCGGCCGAGACCGAGAGCGGTTGCGCGCGCACTGGCGCACTGCCCGACGGGCAGAAGTACGTGTAGCCCGCCGAGTTCAGTGGCTCGAAGGCACAGCTGCCGGCGGTCAACGGCATTGGATTGGCGCGGTCGTAGATGACGATATCGGCCTCGCCGATGCGGGCGGCGCGAACGAGTTCGAACTCGGCGAAGTCGGGAACGGTGTTCCATTCAGCCGTCGCCTTACGCACGGCGCGATCGAGGTCGAGCTGCACAGGACTGTTCCCGACTTCCGCCCAGACCGCAACGCGTCGGCCGCTGGCCCATCGATAGAGCAATCCCCGCGAGAGCGTCGTGGGATCGTAGGCGAAGTCGGGACGGGCGGCCGTTGGCGACTCACACCCGGTGAGGGCGAGCAGCAGGAACGACACCGTCACTCGGCGGGGCCACGCGGACGGGCTCATTGGGCGCCGCGTCATCGGGTGACTCGCAGTCCAACGCTGATGCGACCGATCCAGCCGGAGGTGTGGTCGACGCTCGTCGCCGCTGTGCCCACTCGAAGCGCGCTATAGCGCGCGAAGAGCGCGAGGTCGCGGCGGGGGGCGTCTGCCTTCACGAGGCCCGCGCGGCGTACCGCGAGCCCGATCTCGCCCAGCGGCGACGCTCGAACGGCACCGCGAAAGGGCAGCAGATCGCGTGCGCTGGATAGAAATGCGAGGCCGCCTCCCACGTCGAGCGATAGCTGCGCGCGCGCGCGCCGACGCGACGTCAGCGCAAGCACGCCTACGACATCGGCCTCGGTCAGCGTGCCGCCCGACCACGACGCATCCTGCTCCGTGACTGTCAGCCCCTGCGAGCCGAGGCGCAGCGCGACGCCGGCGGCGGCATTCGGCACGAGACTGCGCAGCGCGCCGACGCCGAGCGTGACGCCGAGATCGCCGCCGACGGTCGGCGCCTGCGGTCCGGTCAGCCAGGTGCCTCCGATCACGCCTCCCACTTCTGCCGTGACGCGCCAGTTCATCGGCAGCCGCTGCGCCTGTACTGCGCTGGTGATCAGCACGGTCGAAATCATGCCCGCCGCGATCTGCGCAACGACTCGCCGCCGCGGCCGGTGAGACCGGTGGAACGCGCCTGCGTGGCTGCGTGACATTCGAGCGAGGAGAGGGAGCGAATGAACTTCCGGGACGCCGCAGGTTATCCTTTGGCACGTAGTCCGAGCAATGGCACCCTCCCGACCCCGCGTGCACGCCGGCATGTCCACCGCACGGTTTCCGCGACTGCACCGTGCTCTCATATCACGCGCGCCCCGGCGTACGCGTCCGTCGTACTCCTGCCCCGTAGGTGGAGTTGTCGATGTCCGAAGTCCTGTTTCAGCATGCTTCGTTCCGTTCAAAGGAATCGCGCCGTGCGTTGAGCGTCGGATGCCGCCGGGGACACGCCGCCCTGCTGCTCGGTGCGCTGTGTCTCCTCGCACCCGCGACGTCTCATGCGATTGCGGCGACCGTCACGACGGAAGCCGTCGCGATACCACACGCGACTCAGGGCAGCGTAGTCGGCACGGTGCGCGACTCCGTGGGCGCACCCATCAGCAACGTGCAGGTGGTTGTGGGTGGCGCCAACCGAGTCGCCCTCACCAACGAGCTCGGGGAGTTCGCGCTGCGCAATCTGCCGCCGGGTACGTATCATCTCGACTTCATTCGCATCGGCTACGCGGGGCAGCATCAGGTCGTGAGCTTGCTGCCGGACGGCAGCGACGCGCGTGTGACGGTCGTCATGCGCGTGGCGACCGTTCGACTGTCCAGCGTCAACGTGACGGCGACGCCCACCGGCACCGATCCGCTCAATATCACGCAAGCCACCATTCAGCTCTCCGGCAAGGAGTTGCAACGCGCCCTCACCACGTCGATCGGGCAGACGCTGGCCGGTGAACCCGGCATGTCGGCCCGCTTCAACGGCCCGCTGGCGAGCGCGCCCGTCATTCGCGGTCTGACTGGCGAGCGTGTGCTCGTGCTGCAGGATGGTGAGCGCGCCGGCGATCTCTCATCGGCCGCGGTCGATCATCTCAACGCCGTCGATCCCAGCAGCGCAGAGCGCATCGAGGTGATCCGCGGACCGGCATCGCTGTTGTATGGCAACAACGCGCTCGGCGGCGTGATCAACGTGATCTCCAACGATATTCCGACCAGCATTCCCTCGCGGATGTCCGGCTATGCCATGGGGCAGGGCGAGTCCGTCACACCGGGTGGTGTGGGTGCAGCAGGGGTGACGGTTCCGCTCTCGGAGCGGTTTGCGCTGACCGCGAGAGGCGGTGCTCGCTCGTTCGACGATATGCGGGTCGGCGGTGGCGCGAGGCAGCCGAACACGGGGGGGCGCACGGACAATCTCGCGGTTGGCGGGGGCTACGTCGGGCCGCGCGCGTCCGTCGGCGCGGTGTTCCGGCAGATGGGGTTCAACTATGGCTTGCCGCACGACCTGGGCGACGAAGCGATCACGCTGGACGGTGTACGGCGCATGGCGGCCGTGCAATCTACCTTTGCAACCGGGTACGCGCCGCTTGCAACGATTCGCGTGGATGGAACAGGGCAGTGGTACACGCATGACGAGATCGAACCGTCGGGTGACGTCGGTACCAACTTTGCGCTCAACACGCAAACGGTGAATGTGCTTGGCCGCACGCACATAGGCCGCGTGACCGGGGCGATCGGCGTGCAGGGACTCTTCCGTCAGTACGAGCCCACCGGCGAGGAAGCGTTCGTGCCGGCATCGACTAACGACAACGTCGCCGCATTCATCTATCAGGAGTTGCCCATCGGTCGCGACGACTTCGACGATCACGCGCCGCGTCTGCAACTCGGCGCGCGCTACGATCGGTTCTCGATCGGCACGAACCCCACCGACGCCGATGCCATCGGCCGGTTTGGTGCGTCGCAGTCGCGCACCTTCGACAATGTCGCGGGTTCGTTGGGCGTGAGCGTGCCGGTGTCGCACGAGCTGTCGTTCACCGCCAACGCGTCGCGCGGATTTCGCGCCCCCACGGTCGAGGAGATGTTTGCCAACGGATTTCACGCGGCCGTGGGGACGTTCGATGTCGGCAACCCCTCGCTGACGCCGGAGCAGAGCACGGGGCTCGAGGCGGGGTTGCGCGCGCAATCCGGACGTACATTCGCGCAGTTCAGCACCTATCGGAACCGCATCAACAACTACATCCTGCCGCGCGGGGTCGGCGTGGCGGACGCGGATGGCGATACCGTGCCGCTGGTGAACTTTGCGCAGGCGGACGCGCGACTGTACGGCGCGGAAGGGCAGTTTGAGACCACACTGGGGCGACGACTGGTGGGCGGCATAATGGGAGATTACACCCGCGCGCGCTTCCAGAACGGTGGGGGCGACCTGCCGTACATCCCCGCAGGCCGGCTTGGCGCGTCACTGCGCTACGACAACGGGCGCCTCTCGTTCGGTGGCGATACGCGCCGCATCTTCAGCCAGACCAAGGTCAGCGGCGATGCACTCGATGTCGCGACGGACGCGTACACGCTCGTCAATCTCAACGCCACCCTGCTCGTGACGCTGCGCGGCAGCACGGTGCACTCGATCACGGTGCGCGCCGACAATGTGCTCGACGCGCAGTATCGCGATGCGGTCAGCCGCATCAAGAGCTTCGCGTTCAACCCCGGCCGCAACCTGAGCGTGGTCTACAAGCTGCTGTTCTAGTCGCGACTGTTCCAGTTGCTCCTGTATGCACGCGTTCAGCCAGCCGCGTAGCTGCGCAGCAGCCGCAGCATACGCCCGTCGGTTTCGGCGGGCGCATCGCCTTTGGGCGTTTCGATGATCTTGGGGATCGCCGCGAGCCGGTCGTCGGTCATGATGCGGCGGAACGCGTCGCCACCGATCGTCCCCTCGGCGATCAGCTGGTGTCGGTCGAGATGCGAGCCGAGCGTGGCCTTGGAATCGTTCAGGTGGAGACAGCCCAGCTGTGCGAGTCCGATGGTGTCATTGAAACGTGCAACGACGCCCTCGTAGTCGGTCGCCAAATCGTACCCCGCGGCCCAGACGTGCGCGGTGTCCAGGCATACGCCCACGCGCGCGCACAGCGCGGCGGGAATGCGCGACAGCAGGTCGGCCATCTCCCCGAAGGTCGAGCCGAGTACCGTCCCTTGGCCGGCCGTGAGCTCCATCAACAGCCGTGTCGGGCCGGGCTCCGCTTCCAGCGCCGCAATGATCCCGTCGGCGTTGCGCGCGAGACCGCTGGCCCGGTCGTCCATGTAGTTGCCCGGGTGCGAGACCAGCGCATGCAGGCCAAGCGCATGGCAGCGCCGCAGCTCAGCGCGCAAACTGTCGAGCGAGCGCGCGCGCAGGTCTGCATCGGGCGACGCGAGGTTGATGAGATACGAATCATGCGCGCACGTCCAGCGCACCGTCGTCTCTCGCATCGCGGTCGCGTACTGGCCCACTTCATCGCTGGCGACCTCGCGTTCCACCCAGCGATTCGCGTGTTTGGTGAAGATCTGCGAGCCGGTCGCGCTGATCTCGCGGGCACGCGCGGCCGATTCCCACGTCCCGCCCGCGATACTCACGTGCGCGCCAAGCGGTGCGAGGTCGCGCGACGCGTCTCCGGCATTGACAACAATTGTTGCGGTGATGGCGGTCGCCTTGGGGGAGGCCGGCTTGCGCGCGGACCTGGCGGCTTTCGCCGGGGGCGTCGGAGCGCTGGCGGCGGTCTTCTTGGCTGGCATCAGTGGTGCGGTCGGGGAGTGGGCGATCAGCGTCGGGAAATCAGCGCAGGTGAATCAGATTCGGTTAGTCAGCGTCGCTGCAATCGCAGCCATTCCAGCGGATCGACGGCGCGTCCTTTCGGTCGGATTTCGAAGTGCAGATGTGGTGGCAGATCCGGATCCGTCGCGCCGACGGTGCCGATCACCTGGCCCCTGGTGATGTCCTGACCCTTTCGCACGTTGATGCGATCGAGCGAACCGTACACCGAATAGTCTCCGCCCCCGTGCTGCACGATCACGGTCGGACCGTACGTGCCCACCGCATCGGCAAGCACCACTTCCCCCGCGGCGATGCTGCGCACACTCGTACCTTCGTTCGCCCCAATGCCGACGCCATTCCACCGGGTGGTTGTGTTGTTCGGATTCACCACCCGCCCAAAGCGATACAGAATGGTGCCGTCCACGGGCCAGTCGAGGTTGCCGAGGTCGGAGGTGCGAATACTCGACGGCGCGGCGGGGCGTGCGTTCGGTGCCATCTCTGCGCGACGGCGTGCCGTTTCGAGTGCAGCGATCACGCCGGACACGCGCGCCTCGTCACGCGCCAACTGCGTGAGCCTGCTGCGCGTTTGCGCCGTCGAACGTTGCACCACGGTCAGGTTGCGCTTGCGATTCGATTCCAGTCCGCGTAACCGCTGCGCCTCCCGTTCCTTCTCGGCGCGGTTGGCCTGCACGTCCTCCTGCAGCCGCACGAGCAGCAGACGCTGCGACGCAATCCTGTTACGCAGCAGTTCCACGCGCTGTACCAGCGAACGGTCGTGCAGGGTGAGCTCGTGCAGATACTTGTAGCGGGCGACCAGTGCGGCGAACGACTGCGCGGACAGCATTGCCTCGACATCGAACAAGCTGCCGCGCTTGTAGATGTCCACCGTGCGGCGGTGCAGAATGTCCTTCTTCTTCTGGAGCTCGGCTTCGGCCTCCACCAGTCCGGTGCTGGCCGAGATCACCTCGCGTTTGATCGTGATCAACTGTTGGTCGAGGGTTTCGACAAGCCGCAGTGTCGTCACGCGCTGCGCTTCGAGATTCTCGACTTCGTCCGCGAGCGTGCGCGCGCTGCGCTGCAGCTCGTCCATGCGCCGTTCAAGTGACGTGCGCTCGCGGCGTAACCGGTCCAGCTCATCCTGCTGCTGGCGTAACCGCGCGTCCTGGCTCTGCGAGGGTGGCTGCTGCGCCAGCAACGCGGGTCCGCGCGCGTGCGCACCGATCGTCAGCAGCAACGCCGTCGCGAGCTGTGCCAAGCGCGGTGCCTGTGTCGCGCGCGCGTGCATGGTGTCACGCGCCACGGGGGACCATCCGCGCGTTCACGCGTCGCGCCAGACCTGACGCAGCTGACGTCCGACCGACACCCAGCTGCCGAGAAATCCGATCAGCGCCCCCGCGGCAATACCGAGGGCGATCTGCTGCGCCGTGAAGAACTGCGTTTCGACGAGGTTGCCCGAGATCACACGATTGGACGCATACGTCAGCAGGACGGCGATGAGCCCGCCCAGCACGCCTTTGAGCACCCCGTCGATGAGATACGGCAATCGCACGAAGCCGTTCGTCGCGCCGACCATGCGCATGATCTCGATCTCGCGCGTCCTGGCCAGGATCGCCATGCGGATGGTCGCACCGATGATGATCACCGCCACCAGCGCGAAGACGATCGCGAGACCGGAACCCGCCACGCCGGCAATCGTGCGAATGCGATACAACTTCTCCACCCATTCGCGGCCATAGCGTACATCTTCCACGGCGGCATACGTCGAGAGTCGGTCGGAGACGCGCTTGACGGTCTGCGGGTCGCGCGCACCTTCCCTGAGGCGGATCTCGATGGAGCCGGGAAGGACCGTACTGTCAATGACGTCCCGAAATTCCACCAGCTCCGTGCGCGCGCGCTGCAGCGCCGAATCGGGACTCACGTAGCCCACCGAGGCGACCTCGGGCAGACGCTGCATCTCCTTCACCAGCTCGCTCGTCGCCTCCTCACCGGTCTGCTCCACGAGAAAGGCGCGGATCTCGACGCGGTCTTCGATAGCCAGCAGCGAACTGCGGATGTTGATCGCCACAAGTCCGAACAGCCCGAACGCAAACAACGAGAACGCGATCGTGGTGACACCGAGCAGGGCAAGCACGGGCGCGCGACGAAAGGCGAGCACGACTTCACGCAGTGCGAGCTTCATCGGCGGCCCCGCAAGTCTGCGACGAGTCGCGCTGCATCACTGCCGTCGTAGGCCAACGTGCCCTTCTCGAGTTCGAGAAAGCGCAGACCGCTCCACTCAATCAGCGACACATCGTGCGTGGCCATGAGCACGGCCGTGCCGGACGCGTTGATCTCTCGCAGCAACTGGAAGATGCCGCGTGTCGCACGGTCGTCGAGATTGCCCGTCGGTTCGTCGGCCAGCAGGACGAACGGCTCGTTGGCCAGCGCCCGCGCGATGGCCACACGCTGCTGCTCACCGCCGGACAGCTCGTGCGGCAGCGCCGTGGCCTTGGACGCCAGACCAACCTGCGTGAGCAGTCGCGCCACCTTGGCGCCTATCGAAGCACTCGGCGCGCCGGTGACCTCGAGTGCGAACGCGACGTTGGCTTCGGCGGTGCGATCGGGAAGCAACCGGAAATCCTGAAAGACGATGCCGAGCCGACGCCGAAGTTTTGGCAGGTCGCGATCGCGCAGTGTCGCGCTGGAGTAGCCGGAGATCTTCACCTCGCCGGAGGTGGGCCGCTCCGACATGGAGATGAGCTTGAGCAATGTGCTCTTGCCGGCCCCGCTGTGACCCGCGAGAAAGAGGAACTCCCCCTTCGCCAGTTCGAATGACACATCGCGCAGCGCGACGCCGGAGCGAATGTACTCCTTGGTCACCTTCGTAAATCGCAAAATGCCAGCCACGGTCTACTCCATCGCTCGCTCGAGGTCGCCGATCAGGTCGTCCGCCTCCTCAATGCCAAGACTCAGGCGTAGTGCGCCCAGGACACCCGGTAACTCCGGGTACGGTTCGGTCGACGCATCCGTCGCCCGCTTGAGCTGATGCATGATGGATTCGACGCCACCGAGCATGGTCGCATGCCTGAACAGATGCGTACGTGACAACACGTCGGCAGCGGAAGGGGCACTGTCCGCCGGCATGAGCACGACCTGGCTGCCGAAACCGCTGAACATCGCGCTGCACACCTCATGATCGGGATGTGACGAGAGTCCGGGATAGTACACCGCACGAAAGCCTGTGTGCGTGGCAGCCCAGCGGGCGACGCGCATTGCATTGTCGTTCTGGCGGAGCACGCGGATCTCGAGCGTTTTGAGGCTGCGTTCGAGCAACTCCACGACGAACGGATCGGGGGCGTGCCCCCAGACACGCATCTTGTCGCGTACTTCGTCGATCAAGGCCTCCGCGCCGCACACCACGCCGGCCTGCATGTCATGTTCGCCATGCAGGAACGCCGACGCCGAATGCACAACGACATCCGCACCGTGCTCGACGGGGCGGAAGTTCACGGGGCTGGCACCAGTCGCATCGACCACCAGCGCGATCCCCAACTCCTGCGCCAGCAGTCGCGGCGGCGTCAGGTCCACAATGCGCGTGGTCGGCTGCACCGGAGAGGCGAGAAAGAACATACGCGTGTTGCGTTGCGTCACACGGCGCCAACCGCGCGTCTCCGTCGGGTCCACGAACGTCACCTGAATGCCCAGGTTCGGAAGTTCCTGCTCAATGAACCGGCGCGTTTCGCCGTGCAACCACGTACTGGCCACGATGTGATCGTCTGCACGGAGGAGAGACAGCATGGTGCATGAAATGGCCGCCATGCCGCTGCCGAGGACCAGCGCCGATTCGGTGCCCTCGAGCGCGGCGAGTCGTTGCTCGATGCGGCCACCGTGCAACGCGACCGTGGCCCGCGCGACCGGTGCTACGTTCGCCTCGCGGCGCGGCGGACCGTCGCTGGCGCGCGCGCCGACGCGATCGGTCACGCGCGCGTGCCCGTGTCGGTGTCGAGCTTGATGACGCGAATCACCTCGGAGATGGAGGCGCCAATGACGTCGCGCAATACCACGCCGCCGCGCGGCAACGATTCATCGATCTGCAACTCGGCCAGTTCCTGCCGGCGGTCGGTCACGATGCGCACGAGTTCGCGGTCCGACAGCAGACGGATCAGCGCGTCGTCGGGACGCATGCGGATCATCGGGCCGCGTTCCGCATCGCCGGTGCGCGAAGAGATGAAGCCCACCACCAGCAGTGGGGGCGAGTAGCTGCCGTAGCCGCGCGGATTGCGCGCCGATTTTCCTGTCGGAATCATGTGACCTCCGGAATACTGCCGGGTACCGCGAACCCGCCGAGATGCCGCATCAGCAGCCGGCGCTGTCGCAACCTGTCGAGATGCTGCTCGGCCACCAGCAGTTCGACGTTGAGCGCTTCCGCAACCGTGACGGCGTACACCGGCCCGAAGTCACGCACCGCTTCCCAATGCAGACGCTCGTCCTCAGTCACGACGCCGTACAACTCGGCCACGCCGTCGTGGAGCGCGACCAGCGCGAGCGAATGCCGCTCGAGCACCGTTTCGATGGGATCGAGATGTTCCTCGTGAATGCCGCGAAAGAGCACATAGCCCGTCGGACCGTCGGCGTCGGCGTAGCGCAGCAGCAACTTCGCCACGATTTCGTCCGCGCACGAGAAGTCGAGCAGGTTGACCTGCGAGAAGTCGATCGTGGTGACGACCGGCGTGCCGATTTCCACCACCTGTCGCTCGATCGCCGTGCGGACCGCCGCACCCGTCGGGCGTGTGACGAGATTCGAGTACAGGTCGCACACCGTCCCGCGCAACACGGTGCCCACATCGATGAGCAAGGTCATAGCGAACGCTCACGCGGACGCGTGCTTGCACCCGTTCGCGCCTTGGGCAGCGGATCACCGATGCGCTCGGGGATCGTCACCTGCATCTGCGTACCGGGAAAAAACGGCAGGGACCTGGTCAACGCCTCGTCCTCATCCCACTCTGGCGTGATGGCGATGCGCGCGGTCCCGCTGCGCACAGTGAGCTTGCCATGCCAGCGACCAACGAATCGACGAATACCGGCCAACCCCTGACCACGTCCTGCGTCGCCGTGCCGGAAGCGGCTGGCCGCACGCAGCACCGCGTCTTCCAGCGCCATCGCATCGTCCCAGCGATCGCTCATGCGATGGCCCGGCGAACTCTCGAGCGATGCCCGGAATCCAACGCCCGCGTCGCACACCGCGATGACGACCACGCGTCGGCCAAGGCGCTTGATGTACTTGTACGCCTGCACCGCGACCCAGCCACCCTGACCGGCGTGCTCTACGATGTTCTGACAGGACTCGCTCAGCGTCATGCCGAACGCACCGGTGATCGCCGTGTCGAGACCGAGTTGACCGTGCAGGATGTCCGCCGCTTTCTGCTGAATGCGGCCCACGACGCCGTGCACATCGTCCGTCTGCACGATGGGCGTGATCTCGAGCAGCACCTCCGACTCGTGCGCGTCGCGTTGACGTGGTACGGTGCCGTGCATCTCGTAGAGCTCTGCGGCATGGCGGAAGAAGCCGCTGCGCGACCAGTACGACGCCGTGTCGGGATTCTCGGGCACCGCGAATGTCATGCGATCTTCGCGCGACTGCGCCACGCACAACAGCGCCGTGAGTCCAAACGGCGACGCCCAGCGCGCATGTCGTGCGTCCACGAGAATCTTCTCGCCGAGTGGAACCGGCGCGAGTTGCTCAATGACGTGCTCGAACGACTGCTCGTCGAGCGATGGCGGCACGCTGATGACGATCGTCACGACGCGCTGAGCTCCCCTCGAAGATGATTGGCCAGCCCGCTGGCGCCGCGGTGCTCGACGTTGCGCGAGGCCGCGCGGTTCGCGGCAGCGATCGCGTGAGTGAAGTTATCACCGGCGAGCAGTCTGGAGAAATGGGTGGCGCCCCACACATCACCACAGCCGGTGGGATCGCCGGGCCCATCGATGCGCGGCAGCACCGCCGGAATCAATGCGGTGCGCACCGCACCAAGCGCACCAACCGCACCACGCGAGCCCGTACTGATTCTGTTGATACTTTCACGCGCAGGCAGATCTGTGAGCCGCTCGACCGACGGCGCTGCCACGTAGACCGCGCCGCGCCTGCCGAGCGTGACGCAGAGGCACGAGCAGCCGGCGGCCATTGCCGTCGCCGCCAGCGCCATCGGGTCCGGCGCCATCATCTGCATCTCGTCCTCGTTCACCTGCAGCACATCGAAGCATGCGCACCACGCGGCCACGTCGGGCAACGGGCGCGGCACACGCAGACCGTCCGGCTGCACGGCCATGATCAGCATGTGCAGGTCGCAGTAGATCGGTCCGGCGAAATGCGCGCGGATCATCTGGGTCGTTGGGAGGTCGAGCTCCCACCCGCTGAGAAAGTTGATGTACAGTGCGTCCAGCCGCGCCGCATCGAGCACGGGCTTGAGCGCCACCCACGTCCATCCGGGCACGCCACCGGAGAGATGCTCGCTCCGGCGTTCGTCGTCCAGGTAGCGCAGCTCGACGCGATTGGTCTGATAAGGCACCGCGAGCAGTTCCGCGTCGGCCGCCATGTGGCGCAGCGAGCGGGAGAAGGCGCGCGCCTTGTCCACCAGATCGTCGCCGACCTTGAGGATCGGCACGATCTCCCAGTCGTCGTCGAGGGCCGCGTCGAGTCCCGACAGTGAATACGAAATCCCACCCCATTCCTCGATCGGCATCGCGCGCATGTCACGCCCGTGAATGACATCCCAGCACAGACTGCCGATCACCCCCACCCGCTTCTTGCGCGACCGCTCCGGCGCGGCGGGTGCCTGCTCCGCGTGCGTCTCAGCATCCGCAACCGTCACGAAAACATCTGCGCTCGGAAGGCCGCCACTGCGCCCACCACCCCGGCGTTCCCCGGGAGCTGACCAGGCACGATGCGGCAGGCGTCGACGGCCGGACGGAACGCGCGACGACGTACCTCGGCGTTCAGCGGCTCGAAAAGCGCCTCGCCCGCCTGCGTCACGCCGCCGGCGATGACGACCACGTCGGGATTGAAGATGTTCAGCAGGTTGGCGACGCCGGTCCCCAGGAAACGCGCCGTGTCGCGCACCACATCCCGCGCCACGAGATCGCCACGCGACGAGGCGTCGTACACGGTCTGCGCCGTGATGCGCGACGCGTCGTGATCGACCAGTTCAAGGAGGATTGAGCCACCGTCGGCGTCGAGTGCCTCGCGCGCACGGTCGGCGATCGCCGGGCCCGACGCGTACGCTTCAAGGCAGCCGTAGTTGCCGCAGCCGCATCGGCGGCCGTTCTGGTCGATGGTGATGTGTCCGAGTTCACCGGCCATGTCGCTCGAGCCGTGATACAACTTCCCGTCGAGAATGAGTCCGCCCCCGATCCCGGTGCCGATCGTGAGGCCGACGACGTTGCGGCCACCGCGCGCCGCGCCGATCCACCATTCGCCGTACGTCGCGCAATTGGCGTCGTTGTCGATCGCTGCCGGCAGGCCGGTCAGTTCGGACATCCGGTCGCGCAACGGTACGTCATACCACTTGAGGTTCGGCGCAACTTTCACAATCCCTTTCTCTCGGTCGAGCGGCCCCGGTGCACCGATCCCGACCCCCTTGAACGCGTCGCGTGGCACACCGGTCTCGCGCATCGTCGTGCGGATTGCATTCTCGACCATGCCGGCCATCCGTTCCATCACCCGGTCTGCGCCTTCTGCGGAGCGTGTCGGCTCGCTGTGCATGCCAAACTGCTGGGACCCGTCGTCCGACATGGCACCAACCACGATGTTGGTGCCGCCGAGATCGACGCCGACGAAGAGTTGAGTGTGAGGCATGGCGGAAGAGTACGCAGGCCATCCGCGTCACCGCTACCCGTGGCGCTAACGTGTCGGTCGCCCCATCGTCTACCTGATCATGACACCCTTTCTGCCGCGTCGTGGTCGTGCAATGCTTCGCTTGGCGCTCCTGCTGTTGGTGACCGGCGCCGGCTGCAGCGGAGGTGGCGCTTCGTCAGTCGGCTCGCCGACCGCGCCTCCTGCTCCGCCTGCAGCACCGGCGCCCGTCGATCCGCGCACACTCCCCGTCTACTTCCCGCCAACGGATCCCGCCAGTTGGGAGACGATCGCTCCGGCGCGACTCGGCTATGACACGGCGGCGCTGACCGCCGCACTCGATTGGGCCGGCACCCAGCGCAGCAGCGCGGTCGTGGTGCTCTGGCGCGGCCGCATCGTCGCGGAACGTTACTGGCGTGGATGGACGATCGGGAAGGATTCGATCATCGCGTCTGCCACCAAATCGGTGCTCAGCGCAATGATGGGCGAGTTGGTGACGCAGGGACGCCTCTCGCTCGATACCACGGTGTCCAAGTACCTCGGCGCGGGATGGTCGCGCAGCGCTGCGACCGAGCCGCGCGTCACGGTCCGACACCTGCTGGGCATGATGTCAGGTCTGGACGACTCGCTCAAGATGGTGGCACTTCCCGGCAACCGGTTCTACTACAACAACCCGGCGTACTCTCAGTTGTTCGCAGTCGTGCAGGCCGCGAGCGGGCAGGGGATCGCGGCGATGTCGCGCGCTATGCTCTTCGAGCGGATCGGGATGTCCACGGCGAACTGGCGATTCAACATCGACACGGGCGAGCCAGGGTGGATCCTCAGTTGCTCTGCGCGTGACATGGCGCGCTTCGGCCTCCTGTCACTCCATCGCGGTCGGTGGAACGGCGTGCAAGTCCTCGCCGACAGCGCGTGGTTTGCCGCGTCCTGGCGACCACTGCCCCCGGACAACGCCGGCTATGGACTGCTCTGGTGGCTGAACGGCGGCGCCAGCTATCGAACGCCCGGTCCGTACGTCCTTCCGTCGACGACCGGCTCACTCATCCCGTCCGCGCCGTCGGACCTCGTGGCGGCGATGGGCAAGGGTGACAAGAAGATCTACGTGATCCCGAGCCTCGAACTCGTCATCGTGCGCCATGGAGAGGAGGCCGACGCGACCGGCGCGAATCCATTGGCCATCTCGGCATTCGACGAGCAATGGTGGAGGCGGTTCAAGCTCGCGCTGCGCTACTGAGCGTCGTCGGTCAGCGCGCGAACCCGGCGCGCCACCTCTTCGGGTGTGAGATCGCGCATGCAGTGCCAGTGTCCGAGCGGACAGCTTTGCGGGCCGTGCGCGTGGCAGGGCCGACAGGCGAGGCCGTCGCGCTCCACAATGGTGCTGCGTTCGGCCAGTGGACCGAAGCCGAATGCAAGAATCGTCGGACCGAACAGGGCGACCGTCGGCGTGTTCATCGCCGATGCCAGGTGGAGCGGCGCGGAATCGTTGGAGACGAGCACCCGTGCCCGCGCGATCAGCGCGGCGGACTGCAGCAGCGAGAGCCGCCCCGTCGCATCCACCGCGGACGGCGCGCCGATCGTGCGTAGCGCAGCCATGATCGCGGCGGCGAGCGGCGCGTCGCCCGCACCGCCAAGCACGACGAAGCGGGACGACGAGCGTTGAGGATCACGTGCGATCGACTCGGCCAGTGCTTCGAAGGAGGGCCATCGCTTCGTCGCCCAGACGCTGCCGGGGGCAAGCGCGATGACGGAGTCCCGCGCGCCGACGCCCGCCGCAGCGAGCAGCGTCTCCACCACCGCGCGATCGTCGTCGGATGGGTAGAGCGTCGGTCGGAGCGTCGTCGGTGCCAACGCATCGTCCGCGGGCGAGGCGAGCTGCCAGACGCGCTGCGCATGATGCAGCGTGCGCCGGAAGGGAACGCGCGCGGTATAGAGGACGCGCCCCGGCGATGTCTCGAACCCGATGCGTTCGGGGATCTTGGCGAGTTGCGCCAGCGCCGCCGTGCGCAGCGAACCTTGCACGACATACGCTGTCGCTGCGCCCACGCCGCGCAGGTCCCGCGCGACACGGAGCATGCCCATCGTGCCGCGATCCGCGCCACGCTTGTCGAAGACGATCACCTGATGCACCGCGCGATGATTCGCGAGGAGCGCCGCGTTGGCCGGCGTCGCCACGACGACAACACGCCCCCGCTCGGCGAGTCGCTCGAGCAGGGGCGTGGTGAGAATCATGTCGCCAAGGAAACTGGTCTGCAGGACGGCAGAAACCACGGCCGTCAGTCCACCTGCAACACAGCCAGGAACGCCTCCTGCGGAATTTCCACGCTGCCTACCTGCTTCATGCGCTTCTTTCCTTCCTTCTGCTTTTCCAGAAGTTTGCGTTTACGCGAAATGTCACCACCATAACATTTGGCAGTAACGTCCTTACGCAACGGCTTCACCGTGGTACGCGCGATGACCTTCTGTCCAATGGCCGCCTGAATGGCCACTTCGAACATCTGACGCGGAATGAGGTCTTTCAACTTGTCCGCAATCTTGCGTCCCCAGTCGTACGCCTTGTCTTTATGCGTAATGACTGAGAATGCGTCGACCGCGTCGCCGTTGATGAGCATGTCCAAACGCACCAATTCGCTGGAGCGATAATCCATCATCTCGTAATCGAGCGACGCATAACCGCGACTCACGGTTTTCATCTTGTCGAAAAAGTCGAGAATGATTTCGCCCAGCGGAAATTCCCACTCGAATTCGACGCGCGCCGTGTCGATGTATGACATGTTCTTGTACAGGCCGCGACGTTCGGTGCCCAGCGTCATGAT
>JBBQTA010000037.1:0-31710 GCA_038213465.1 Gemmatimonadales bacterium
CTACGTGACACTGGGCACGTCCGCGACGATAGGACGCTGGTCGCTCGGCGCGAGCTCGCGGTATGGGGATCGCGCCACCAGGCAGGGCGGACGACTCGCGCTCAGAGCCGGCGTGAGCTTCTGACCGGCGGGCGGCTCGGCGGCGGGGAACGCGAAACGGTGGCGGAGCTGGGTGCGGTGGCGCCGTCCTGTGTTCTGACGAGCATACCGCCAACGACATGTGGTGGGAGTTCGCTAACACGAATTTCTCACCAGCGTCGCGATTCGAGCGTTGATGTGGCGGCGTGCGGGTGTGATGTGGGACCCCGATGCACCGGCGGCAAACTGGCGCATCATTTTGGCTTCGGCAGGCGCTGATCGGGGCGAACGGGCACCGCGTCGGGAGACGCGGGGCGTCGCGCGCAGCGTGTTGTGATCTTTCAGGTCTTGATAGCCCAACGCGTGGGCGTAGATCCGCGGGGCGACGAGCCACGCCAAGGGGTTCTCGACGCGCGTCACGTCGCGCTGATCGCAGGTGCGGGCCTCGGCATCGTATGTGAAGTCGGCTGCGGTGACCACCGTCGGCGTCAACGTTGTGGGCGTCGCGGTCTTGTGGTGGAGTGGGTGCGGGTCCTGCCGATGGCGCGCTTGCGTCGCGCAGCGTTCGTCGCGCCTGCGCCTGTCGCGATCGGCGATGCGCGCCTCGACCGACAGTGTGTCCAGCGCGCGCAGATTCGCTTCGCTATGATAGCCTGCATCGGCGGTGATCATCGTGGTGGCGCCGCATAGCGGCTGCAACGCCTCGACGATCGGCACGAGCAGTGCCTCTTCTGAGCCCGTGCCGTGCGCCTGCGCCACGACGATGATCTGATGCACGGCATCGACCGCCGCCACGCCCGTGTACCCTTGGATGGCGCCGTTTCTGGCCGCTCTTTTCGCGCTGTCGTTGTCCGCGTGGTTGCTCTTCCGCACGGCGCCCGTCGCGCCACGTCGATTTTCCGGATGTCGAGAGCTACTCGCGCAGTTGGCTGGCGTCGCGCGTCCGCCGTTTGTGGCGCTGCTGCGTCTTCGCGGCGAGCGTGGGCTCCACGTCGGCCGTATCATTGGCGCGATGGCGCTCGATGGGGGACGTCTCGCGCCCGATCAGCCCCTGTTGGTCGCACACCGACAGCACCGCGACGAAGACGTGCGCGATGTCGGGCCCAAGCGTGCTCACGAACTGCGCACAGGTCCTCCACGCCGCTCGGCAGGTGGTGCGCGGCGTGCTCGACGGTGCCCGGGAGGAGCTGGGCGGCGAGGTCGACGGGCGGCCCATGCATTCTCCGCCCGTGCTGGCTGAACCTCGCCAGTCGTTGTTGCGCGCCGATTCGATCGTGACGGAACACCGTCTGCTGCGGGGGTCACACCTGCGTGGCATGACGCATGCCACTTGTGCAACACGATCGGCGTGCAGCCATCGCCCGATCATGCAGCGGACACCTTCCCTGAGCACAGGCACCGACATGTCCACCGAACAGAAAGGCTTGACCGAAACGGTCTTGACCAAGCAAGAACAGGACGAGCTCACGCCCGCACGAGTCATCGAGATGCTGCGTGAAGGCAATGCCCGTTTCGTCGCCGGCGAACTGACGGTCCGCAATCACAGAGCGCAGATCCGGAAAGCCGTGCTGGGCCAGTATCCGAAGGCGATCGTCCTGTCGTGCGTGGACTCGCGCATCCCGGTGGAAGATGTGTTCGATCGTGGCATCGGTGACCTGTTCGTCGCCCGCGTGGCCGGCAACTTCGTCAACGCCGACATTCTGGGCTCGATGGAGTTTGCCTGTCACGTCTCGGGCGCGAAACTCATCCTCGTGCTGGGCCACGAACACTGCGGCGCGATCAAGGCGGCGATTGCCGGCGTCGAACTCGGTAACATCACGGAGATGCTCTCCAAGATTCGTCCGGCAGTCGAGCAACTCTCCGCCCATGATGGCGACCGAGATGGCGACAGGAGCAGCTCGAACGAACGGTTCGTTCACCTGGTGACGGAGCGCAACGTCCGACTGAACGTGCAGCGCATTCGCGACGAAAGCCCGATCCTGCAGAAGATGGAAGCGGACGGCGCCATTGCAATTGTCGGAGCCCTCTACGACATGGACAACGGGCAAGTCACCTTCGCTTCCTGATGGCCGCTCTGCTCGGCTTCGACCTGAAGCATCTGAAAGGCGATGTGAGCGGCGGATTCGTCGCCGGCATCATCGCCCTGCCACTGGCGCTTGCGTTCGGCGTGCAATCCGGGATGGGCGCTGAAGCGGGATTGTACGGCGCCATTGCAGTCGGGATCTTTGCCGCACTGTTTGGTGGAACACCGACGCAGGCATCGGGACCTACCGGGCCGATGACCGTCGTCTCGGCATCGATCGTCCTGTACGCGATCGAGAAGGCCGGGAGCCTCGATGCGGGCCTCGGCATCGTGCTGCTCTGCTTTCTGGCTGGCGGCGTGCTTCAGATCGCACTCGGCCTGCTCGGCATCGGCAAGTACATCCGCTACTTCCCGTATCCGGTCGTGTCGGGATTCATGAGCGGCGTGGGTCTGATCATCGTCTTCCTGCAGCTCTGGCCTCTGCTCGGAAGCAGGTCGCCGAAGTCGACGCTCGCTGTCTTCACGCAGATCGCCGAACCGCTGGGGGCGCTGAACTGGAGCGCTGTCGGTCTGGGCGTTCTGGCGCTCGTCGTGAACTACACCGCGCCATTGGTGACCAGGAAGGTGCCGTCGGTGCTGATCGCCCTGCTCCTCGGAACGGGGGCGGCATTGGCGCTTGGACTCGATGTGCCGACCATCGGCGATATCCCCACCGGCTTTCCGCCGCTGCAAATCGGCGCGCTCACCTCCGTCGCGCCCGAGTACTATGGCTTCATCGTGCAATCGGGCATCACGCTCGCGCTGCTGGGATCGATCGATTCCCTGCTGACCTCAGTGATCGCCGACAACGTGACGAAAACGCAGCATGACAGTCGGCGTGAGCTGATCGGGCAAGGGATCGGCAACGTGGTAGCGTCCCTGTTCGGTGGCATTCCCGGAGCCGGTGCGACGAAGGGCACGGTGGTGGCCATCAATGCAGGAGCAAAAACCCGGCTGTCCGGCATCACGCACGGAGTGTTTCAGCTGGTGGTGCTGCTTGGCGCCGGATCGCTTGCGTCATTCATTCCCTTGAGCGTGCTGGCCGGTCTGTTGATTTCGGTGGGCGTGGCGATCATCGACTACAAAGGACTCAGGCATCTGCGGCATGTGCCTCGCGCTGACGCCGCGGTGATGATCGTGGTGCTGGTGTGGACTGTCTTCGGCAACGTGATCCACGCGGTCGCCGCCGGCGTGATTCTGGCGAGCGTGTTGTTCATGAAGCAGGTGAGCGACATCGCAGAGGCCGAAACCTCCCTGGTCGCGCAGGGGGCAGTCGAGGCGCCGCCGGAAGCTTCATGGGATGACGAGATAGCGGCTCCACCCGATCCGACGGTGTATGTCAAGCACCTGTACGGCCCGATGTTCTTCGGCTTCAGCTCAGGGTTCCGTGCAATTGCCAGCACGCTGCCCACGCAGGCGAGGACACTGATCGTCCGTATGGAACGCGTGCCCTATATCGACCAGTCGGGACTCTACACACTGGAGGACACGCTGTTGCAGCTGCGAAGGGAGGGCAAGACCGTGTTGCTCACCGGATTGCAGACGCAACCCGATGACATGCTGCGCCGCATCGGCATCATTCCAGGCCTGGTCGCTGAAGAGCAGCTCTTCGAGAGCTTCGAGGCATCAGAGGAATGGGTGATGAAACGCCAGGCCGAGTAGGTATCCGGGGTGCGGACCTGCAGGGTCGACGACCTCATTGCCGGGGCCCGGCTCGTCGGGATGGGCACGGAAGACATCCTGGCGTTATTCGACGAGCTGGACTCTGGCGTTACCGCTGACGAACGCGCGCCGCCGACGATGCAATCACGATGAACATGACGATGAGATGACGAATGGCGCCCCCAAGGAGGCGCCATTCGTTCATGTGGAGTCCGCGTTGGTCCGACTCTGTCGAATGCTACTTCGACGCCGTCGCCAGCCGTCGGATCTCGCTGGCCATCGTGCGTACCCGGGCGCCGTCCTTCGCGCCTTTCACGTCGCTATCAACCTGTGTCGCGATCGCATTCAGCGCTGCGGCCCGCGCCGCGCCGGACTTCATCTCCGCCGCATCGAGGGCCGCGGCAACCGCCGAGGTGCGAGCGGACGCGAGGCCGGTGTCCCGTACCAGTTGGTCGAGGTAGGAGCGCACGACCACGAAGGCGGGCGGCCACGTCATCTTTGGCTGGCTCTGCGGATTGTATTCAGTGAAGACGACCAGCTTCGCCGCCGCGAGTTCGTTCGCCGTGAGCTGCGGGCTCGGCGTCAGCTCATAGACGTCCAACCCGCGATCGATCTCGGACGAATAGATCATCCCGTTCCAGTAGTAGGCGCCCCACGAACCGCCAATGGTGTTGCGGCTACGACCATTGCTGGCCTTCAACGCCGCCTCGGCCGCGGCCGACGGGACATCCACCGGCGCCGGCGGATCGATCGACCCACGATCGAAGTAGGCGACTTCGAGCACCTTGTCCGCGTCCGTGAAATCCATGACGTTGATGCCGCCCTGATACCAGGCCTGGACGTAGAGATCGCGCCCCGGCACCGGGATGATACCCCCGTTGTGCGAGACGCAGTTCTCCTCGGCGGACTGCGCCGACGGCAGCTTGAAGTAGGCGCGCTGGGTCTGCTTCTTTTTCTCATCGAGGGAGATGACCGTGTTGCCGCCCAGCTCGATCATGCTCGAGGCCTGGCACATCGGGCCCGTGCCGCCGCCCCACTCGTCCGTCTGCACCAGCTTCTTGCCGTCGTTGCTGAACGCAGCGGTGTGCCGCCCCTGAAAGTTGTTCGTGTCCGTCAGCGCATCGATTCGGAACGGCTTCTCGGGATTCGAGATGTCCACGAGAATGGAGTGCGTGGAGCAGGCGGCCGCGAGCAGGTTGAGTGCCGGGTACGCCGTCACGTCGTGACAGTTGCGTGGCCCGGTGGACACCGACGCACCTTCTGGCGCATCGGCCGGGGGGCCACCACGTCCGCGGCCGGCCGCGGCGCGTCGGGGGTCGACCGGCGCACAGAACTGCTTGCACTCGCCACCGCCGTCGAGGCCCGTGAAAATCCGGGCCCCGGGAATCACCACCGCGCGCTCGGGATGATCGAGCGGCACCTTGATGATGTCGAGCTGATACAGCGAGTTCGACTTGTCGGCCGGGTCGGTGCCATTCCTGCACCCGGCGAGTTCCGCTTCGGGGCGCGCCGCCTGCTGCCCCGAGACATAGATGTAGAGAATGTTCTTGTCCGTCGGGCTGGGCACGACGGTATGCGTGTGCGAGCCTTTGCAGGTCTGCACATTCTTCACGAGCTTGGGCGCCTTCGTGTTCGTCACATCGAAGATGCGCACGCCAGCAAAGTGGTCCTTGGGGTCCTGCACGCCGCCGCTGCCACAGTCATTGCGGTTGCCCGCACCCTCGGCGGACACGAACAGCAGGTTCCCGACGATCGACGGGTCACCCTGCGAGGTGGTGCATTGCACGACCGAGGCGACGACTGGCTTGGCGGGATCGGTGATGTCCCAGATGGTGAAGCCGGCAAAGTTCCCCTGATAGGCGTAGTGCGTGCCGAAGGCGATGTCGGAGTTGGCGAAGGTCAGCCCGCGGCTGGTGTCGAACTGCGCCGGCTTGGGCGTGTTCGACACGAGCCGCATGTTGAGCGCGGCGGTGCCGGCGTCATACCGCCCCGGCTTCAGGTTGCTGCGGGGATCTGCATTGCTCGGGTATGTCTGCGCCCACGCCGCACTCGGCGCGACGACAGTCGCCAGCAAAAGAACCAGACTACGGACGACGCGCATGGGGGTACACTCCTGAGGTGGGAATCGGACGGGCTGGACGCCGTGGGGGGGCGTCGTGCTACTTCGAGGGGAGCTGGGTGAGCAGCCGCTTCATGATGCCGATCTCGGCGGTCTGTGACGTGACGACATCGTTGGCGAATACGTTGGCATCCACTTCCTGACCGGCGCCCGGTGACTTGAAGAGATCGTCGACCATCTTGAGCGCGCCGGCGTGGTGCTTGATCATGCCGTTGAGAAACGTCCGATCGAAGTCGACGCCCTTTGCGGCGCTGAGCTCGTTTAAGTCCGACTCCGTGAGCATGCCGTCCATCTGCATGCCGTGCCACGAAGCGGTGTCCGGGGCGAACTGGCTATAGCGGCGGAGCCACTCCTGCATGATCATGATTTCGGGCATCTGCGACTGATCGATCTTCCGCGAGAGCTTGAGGACCTGAGGATTGGCGCCGTTCGTTTCCGCCAAGCGCGACATCACGATGGCCTGCGCGTGGTGGGCGATCATGCCCTGCATGAATTCGACGTCCGCCTTGGTGTAGATCGCGCCTTTCGGGATGACGATCTCAGGACCCATGCGGTGCATGCTGTGGTCCATGCCGCCCTGAGCGGACACGAGCGACGAGGCGCCGGCCAGCAGGGAGAAGACCGAGAAGGCGATGATCGGGCGTAGGGCCATCATGGCGTGTGTGCTCCGTCAGTGTGCCGGTCCTGCAAAGCGAGCCGGGCGGAAGAGGTGACCGTGGTGTAAACAGCCTCCGTGGACGATACGTCGTGCGGAGGGACCGCACTAGGCGTCGGTGCAACACGTCGAGCAACGGCACATAAGCGTTCCTGCGGTGTGCGATACCCTCAGCGGTGCGCGCACTGTACGCGTAACCGCAATCTTCTTCCAAACAGCGAGCAATGATCACTCTACGCGATAAAGACACCGGTGTTGATGTCGGTACGATCACCGAAGCGGACCTCTCCATGCTCGTCGACTCGCTCGAAGAGGAGTCGCGTACCGATACGGACTACTACGTCGAAGCGGGGACGATCGACCTGCTGGAGCAGGAAGGCGCGTCGGCGGAATTGTTGGCGTTGCTCCGGCACGCGCTTGGCACGAAGGAAGGTGTGGAATTGGAGTGGACTCGCAGCTAGGGTGCCACTGGCGCGCGATGCGGCTGCCGACGGCTGCAGCACCGGCCCACGACCGAGGGCGCGAGCAGAGCTCCGGCGCGTCGGTCGACGAGTGCCGTCAGCGCGATGATCCTAGCGCGGCCTGGGTTCTCCCAGCTTGGCGTCCTTGCGCACGAATTCCGCAGCATCGCCGTGCGTGGCCCACCACACATTCCCCGCACCTTTCGACTCGATGTGCGCGATGAGTTGCTCCAACGCCACGATGCGCGACCGGTGCCCGGACACGTGCGGATGCAGCGTCAGCACGAACAGGGTTCCCTCCTCGTATGCCTTGTCGAACTCGTCCATCCACACCTTGGCGATGTCGCGCGGGTTCATGTAGCGCTGCCCGCGCGGATCGAACAGCGGCGCGTCGTCGAGGATCCATTGCACGGGGAGTTCCACGAGTCCCGTCGGCTGGCCGCGCTGCAACAGTTCGTACGCCGCGTCGTCGGCCATCAGCGAACTCTCGTAGCGGAAGCCCATGTCGCGCAGGATCGAGAGCGTGTTCGGGCTGAAGTTCCAGCTCGGCGCACGATAGCCGGTCGGCTTCACGCCGGTCATCGTCGTGAGTTCGGCGACGGCCTTCTTCAGCAACGCGCGCTCCGCCGAGTCGGGAAGCGTCGCGTTGAGCTCGTGGATCCATCCGTGCACGCCGAACTCGTGTCGTCCACTCGTTTTGATCAGCCCGGCCATCGACGGCGTGATGGCGAGGCTCACCGACGGGATGAAGAATGTGGCAGGGATCTTGTGTGCATCGAGCAGCTTCACGATGCGCGGCAACCCGACACGCGCGCCGTACTGCATCTCCGCCAGCGAGCCGACCGTGGGCTCCCCGTAGCGCACGGCGATGGTCTCATTGTCCACGTCGAAGGAGAGGAGCGCGGCGACGCGTGCCCCGTTCGGCCACGCCTTCGGCTGCAGGGAACGTCCCGCACGCACCTCGTTCACCACGGTGTTCACACTGTCCATCGTCCACTGCCACCCGGGCTTCGCGGTGGTTGACGGCACGGGTTGTGCCTGCGCGAGGAGGGCGGCGGGGCAGAGCGAGAGGATCAGCAGAAGTCGACGCATGCGTGTCCGTCAGGGAAGAGGTTGCGTGAAGCAGACCGTGGGAAAATGCGTGTACTGCCTGCGACGCGCGAGGATTGGCGAGCGATCGCGCGCGCTCTGAACATGCGAGTGGCAGCCGGCGCGACCGATCGTGCACCCCCCCACCTCGCCTGAAACCTGCCGGTGCGATAGCCACGTACTGTCGACGATGCACTCCCTGCTCCAGACTCACCGACGACTCGCGTGCCACATCGCTCTGGCTGCCCTCCCGATGACATTACCTGCTCAACCGGTGCGCACCGCTGCGCCGGACGTCCGGGCCAACATTACTGCCATCGAGAGTTACATCGCGCGGCAGATGCAGCGCAATCGTATTCCGGGTGTGGCGGTCGCGATCGTGTCGAATGACTCGGTGATCTATGCGCGGGGACTCGGCACCGATGGTTTCGGGATGCCAGTGACGGAGCGTACCGGATTCGTGTTGGGGTCCATGAGCAAATCGATCACTGCATTAGCCGTCATTCAGCTGGTGGAGAGAAATCTGGTGCAGCTGGACGCGCCGGTGCAGCAATACCTTCCGTGGTTTCGCGTGGCCGACGGCACCGCGAGTGCGCGTATCACGGTACGCCACCTGCTGCACCACACGAGCGGCATTCCCACCAACGCACCGCGAGCTACCGCCGCTTCGCGCACGCTCACCGATCAGGTACGCGCACTCGCCGGCGTGGCGCTGCACAACGCACCGGGTGCGGTGCACGAGTACGCGAGTCCGAACTATCTGGTGCTCGGCGCGATCGTGGAGGCGGTGTCCCAGCGTTCCTACGCGTCGTATGTGCAGGCGTCGATCTTCACGCCCCTTGGGATGCGCGACAGCCACGTCGATCAGATAATCGCGCTCGACCGTGAGAATCCGGGGCGCCTGTCGAGCGGGCATGTGTATGCGCTCGGCTTTCCTGTGGCGCGCACGCTGCCGCACGAGGGGGACCGGCTGCCGACGGCCGCACTGATCAGCAGCGCTGCCGATATGGGGCGTTTTCTGGTGGCGCACCTGCGCACGAATTCCAGCGAGATCCTGAGTGTGTCCGGGTTCGCACAGATGCACACCGGCGGCGCGCCTGCAGACGGATTTTCCTACGCTTTCGGCTGGCGCGATGGCACCATCGCCGGCGAGCGCGCGGTGCATCATGGCGGCATCGTGCCGAACTTCCGGGGCAAGCTGGTGATGCTCCCTGATCGACGTCTTGGCGTGGTGGTGCTCACCAATGTGTCGTCGGCGATTCCGTGGCCGATCGCTCCCACGAGTCACGTCATGGCCGACGAGATCGTTGCCGAACTCGTCGGCGTGCGACTACCCGTGCCGTCGAACAAGCATCGCTGGTTGTTCGGCACGATCGGTGTCGCGATGCTTCTGGTCACCGGCAACCAGCTACGCGGTCTGCTGCGGACATTACGAAGCCGGAACAACGGCGACCGCGCGCCGCGCGCCGTAATGTCGATGGTCACGGATCTGGCATTTGTGCTTGCGGTGACGTTTGTCCTTCCGCGGTTGGCGGGGCTGTCCTGGAGCGAGTTGCTGTCGACGGCTCCAGACGTGGCCTGGTGGCTCATCCTCTTGGCCACGGTGAGCCTTGCTACCGTGGGGGTGCGTGTGGTACGTCGACCGTAGCCAGCGTCCGGTTCCCGCGCTTCCTCTGTCGAGGTCGTGAACGAATCAGTGGCCCGACGGATCGGTAGCGAGTCAGCAGACAGGTTGCGTCGAACGGACCAACCCTCGGCGGCCGAGGCGACGGTTTGGAGCGCCGGTGGGTTCGGGCCGGCCACCATGATCCCCCGGCGTCGGCATCGCGAAAACGGTAGCCGGCCCTTGGCCTCAGACCACCGACCCCGCCCCCCGCCCCCCGTCTACTTCCCTGCCCCCACCGACACGAACACCGGATTGCTGTAAAACCACAAATCCGCCCACGGATTCTCACCGCGCGGATCCGGCGTCGGCTCCAGCTCGGTGGTGCTCGTTCCGCGCACCCGGATGTAGCTGCCACGGTTCGCATCGCGCAGCACGAACGACATGGTGAGCACGCCACCCTGACGACGCCAATCGCGCGACGTGAAGCGCTTCACCACCCGCGTGCTCGTGTTGCGATCGGCGTTGCGGTCGGTCACCCGGCCGGTCACGTCACCGACGATCAGGTCCACGCGCGCAACCGATGGATTCTCGCCGTGAGCATTCATTGTCTCCGGGTCTCGCACACGGATCGTCACGCGTACATCACCGGCGCTCGGCATCACCAACTCGCCGCCCATGTCTGCGCGACCGCCAGCTGCGCGCACGTCGGACACGTCGATATCGAGTTCGGAGATCAGGTCACCCGTAGTGACGAACACGCGCCCGCCCCGCAGGCCATCCAGAATGTCGTCATGTGTGCGACGCGCACGCACGTACGTCTTCGAGTATTCGCCGGGCCAGAAATCACTACCGCCGTCTCGCCAGTTGACGTGCGAATCGGACGTGGATGTCACGTACCACCGGCGACCTTCGCCCAGCATCGAATCCCAGAATCCGCCCAGCCGCGCGGTCATCTGGTCGAAACCGCCGAGCGTCGGTGAATTGCTGTAACCGCCACGTGCGCCGGTCGAGTCGCGCGAGCCTTCCTTGTTGATCGCGCCCGCCTGATGACCAGGCGCGCCCTCCATGCCAATCGCAACTTGGGGCGCCGTGTCGTTCCAATCACGAAACTCCGCCGGACGATCTAGCCCGTATACCCCGACATCACGCGCCGAACGCGACGGATGGTTGGCAATGACCACCGGCGGTGTCTGCACACCACGCATGTAGGTCAGCGCCTCCAGCATTCTGGGCTCGGTGTCCCGACTCGCATCGCGAGGGAACGGCTCACGCTTGGAGAAGCGCGACTCGATCTCGCGCAGCGTCGTACGTTCGAGATCGGAGTACGGCACGATCATGCTGCTGTGATCAGCGCCCGGCGTGTCGAACTCCATTCCGTAGAACTGAATCACCTCCGGCACTTCCTTGCGCGCGCGCTGAAGAGCCGGATAGGACTGTTCGTAGTTCAATTTGGAGTGGTTGGGCCCACCGTGGTCTGTGGCGACCATCCACCCAAGTCCGTACTGCCGCGCCATCCACGCATTCATCGGGATCGAGTAACGACCGTCGGCGCCGAGCACGGGATCGGGCGCGACCTTGGTGTCAGGCCCGATTTCCGGATAGTCGGCGCTGAACTCGCTGTGAATGTGGTGATCGCCGGCCAGCCACGCACGGCCGTCCGTGGGAACGGGCAGTGCCTCGGCGGCGGGGCGACCCGACCCTGCGCATGCGCTCGATGCCACCGTCGCAATGGCAAGTACAACGATCTGCCCTCGCATCCGCGCGTTGTACGGCCCTGTCGCGCACGCGGGATGACGAATTTGTCCGGAGGTCATTTCAGAGAATCGGCAGCGGGAAGACGATACGGGGGCGCGCTTTCCATCGTGCGCGTGGGGACGTTGCGCGGCATGCGCTCAACGAAGCGATTGCGAGCGCCATGACGAATCAGATCGAAGGCGTCGTAGAGTGCGCCGGTCGCGGTGTGCGCCTGATAGCGCAGCGTATCGCCGGCAATGCGAATCACCTGAAACAGCTGCGTGTTCTCGGCCTTCCGGTCCAGCGTCGCGCCGTAGGCGTCCCATCCACTCTTGGCCGCGTCGTACATCTTGGGTCCGCTGACAGACACCACGTAGACCGTTCCGGACGCGCCATCACGCGCGTTCACACCCGTCGCCACATTGCGTCCCGTTGCGCCCTTGCCCGCCGCTGCAGCAACCGTTGGCATGCGACCACGTGCGTACGTGTGATCATGCCCCTGCAGCACGAGATCGACACCCATGTCATCGAGCACCGGCTTCCACAACGCGCGCAGGTCCGCGTTGTCACGCTCCTTGGCCGCGGAAAAAATCGGGTGGTGAAACGTGGCGATCGTCCACGGGTTCGGATTGTCGCGCAGCACTGCACGCATCCATTCTGCCTGTGGCGCCTTGTCCCGGTTGGAGTTCAACACCACGATGCGCGCGCCCTGAAAGTCGAACCAGTAGTTCGCCTCTTCCTGACCGGCGATGCCGTTGGTCGGCAGGGTGAACTGCGGACGCCAGAACACGGAGAGATTGCTCTCATTCCGCGCCGCCTCCTCTGCGGACCGCGCACGATACTCGTGATTTCCGGGCAACGGCACACTCGGCACCATGGCATGAATGAACCCGCCGGCACGGAACCACTCGCCCCACTGCACGTCGGAGTTGCCGTCGTTCACCAAGTCGCCCGCGTGAATCACGAAGCGCATGTCCGGTGCGCTTTTGAATCCCTGCCGGATCACGCGTGACCAGAGCGAGAGAATGTCGTTCTGCGCGTCGCCGACATACAAAAAACTGAACGGCCTGGGTCGCACGCTCGCCGTGCGGAACTGATACCACTCCGTCCAGCGCGTTCCGTCGCCCACACGGTACGCGTACAGCGTATCCGGCAGCAGGTTCGTGAACGTCGTGGAATGGTAGTGCGCCATCAGATTGGCATTGGGCACAGTCGTCGCATCCACACGCTCGGTCCGTGCGGTCAACCGTGTAGCGGCTCGTCCGAGTGCTGGGCCATCGATGGCGATGGCGACTTCGGCCAAGGCGACTTTCACGGTCGTATCCGTACGCCACGTGACACTCTGCGTGGACGCCGGATCGCCCGACCAGGTGAGCACCACCCGATCGGGGTCTGCGGACACCACGTTCCAGTTCACGACCGCGCGCTGGCGCAGGGCCTGACTGCTCCACGCGAGCGAGGCTACCGAGACGACCAGCGTACCAGAGATCAACAGCTTGCGGGGAATCTTCGACGAATCCATCAAACGCTCAGCGGGTCGTGCGCAGGCCGATCGAGAACGTCCGACCGGTCAGTGTGTGCACGTCATACTGAGACACGTTGCCCTGATAGCTCACCTCGGGCGCGCTGGCGAGAATGCGTGCGGTGGCGTTCCGGTAGCGATCCGACGTATCGTCAACGTCCTTGTCGCGCGCCTGGATCTTGGTGCTGAACTTCAGGAACGCGGGAAACCGACCGAGCTTGCTGTCGTAGCGCCAGTCCGCCGCTCCGATCAAGGTGTTTTGCACGACGGCGCGCGTGTTGTAGCTCAAGCCATTCAGGTTGTAACTCGCGGGATTCTGCACGAACGCAGGATTGAGCGGCGTCACGCCGTCGAAGTACTTGGAGAAATCAAGCGTGACCGGTGCCTGCACATTGGTCGCCACACACGCGCTGCACGGCCTCGGCCACATTCTGTCGCGCAACAGTCCGATTTCGTCCGCCGAGACGACGTCACGGACCGTCACCGAGCGCTGCTTCCGGCACGATCGCAGGACGCGCACGTCACCGGCGGTGCGCGCGAGGACTCTTCGGATTGGCGACATGGGTACTCCTTGTTGGATGGCTCGCAGGTGAGGCATCGGCATGAGAGCTTCATCGTGTAACCATACGATCATCGAATCGTCACAACGCGCCTGCGCGGAGCATAAAATACGCAGCGGTGGTTCGGGATCGAACCGAGTTGGGTGATCGACTGTTAGTAACCGATTCAGTCGCGCGCTGATTGTGGCGGGGGCGCTGGTTTCATTCGCGAGCCGGTCATCCAGATGTCTGCACGCGCAAACGCCGCTGAGAACTCCCGCGACGACGCTTCGGCTTCCGCGTGTTTCCCCTGTGCGCGCAGCGCCTGCGTGAGTCCGAACAGCGACCAGCCGTTCCCCGGATGGATCGCCAACTCCTCCCGATAGACTGCCTCCGCGTCCCTCGCGCGGCCGGCCTCGAGCAGCACCGCCCCCAGCACGTGGCGCACCGGAATCGGCCACGGCTCCGGCTCATCGTAGCGCAACGAATCCTCCAATGGCACCGCCGACCGCAACGCAGTCACCGCCTCCTCCCAGCGCCCTGACGCCGCCGCGTGCTCGCCCGCCAGGATGCCGCGCGCAATGCCGAGCAGACGACGGATCGGATGATTCCCGGTTTTTGCCGAGTCCGGGACCGCGCGCTGCATGGCGTCGAGCAAGGCCAACTGTGCTTCGGCCGCACTGCGCTTGCCTGTTCCGAGCAACGCCAGGCCGCGCGCGAAGTACGACACCCCCGCCTCCAACTCGTCGCCCATGAGCGGCGACAATGTCAGAATCTCCGCCCATCGCCCGAACCGCGCCAACGTCAGCGGCTCATAGATCGCGGCGAACGGAAAGCTGCGCGCGAGGTCGCGGGCGGCCTGAATCGCGATCGCACTTTGGCCGTCCATCGAGGCCGCCGAACGCAGCATGTCGAGGTTGTGCGAGGGGTAGATCCCGGGTGCCCCGTCGTGCCGCGCACGCTGGTCCGCCATCCACGCCCGCTGATTGAAGCGCACCGCGTCGCCGTAGCGCCCCATGCGCATGTACGTGTGCGACGGCATGTGCGGAATGTGGCTCGCGCCGGGAATGATATCCGCCAGGATGTCTGCGCAGGCGGCCGCCCGCTCCGGTGAGCGCGACGCCTCGGTGGCGTGGATGTAGTGATGACACGCCCCCGGGTGGCGCAGGTTGCGCGCGAGCACGCCTTCGAGCACTGCAATGACCTCGTCCGTGCCGGGCTGCGGTTCGCCACGGCGCGTCCACTGATCCCACGGGCGCAGCACCATCAGCGCTTCTGCCAGCAACGACGCCGCATCGAGGTCGTCGGGAAAGGCGCGTGTGACTTCGCGCATGGCATTCGCATACGCGCTGTCCAGCGACTTGCGCTCGGAGGCCCGCGGCACGGCCGCGTAGCGCGCCGCCATGGCGTCGATGAGCGCCCGATCGACGCCACGCTCGCGCGCGACCAGCGTGCGTGCACGTTGAATTGCCGCATAGGCTTCGAGCGCGGCCGACGAATCGATCTCGGCGCCGTTGATGTACGGCCCCAGCGACCAGGCGAGCCCCCACCAGCACATCGCGCACGACGAATCGGCGGCGATGGCGGCCTTGAAGCTCTCTCGCGCTGACTTGAGGCCGAAGCCGTAGGTGAGACGCATCCCCTGATTGAAGTACTGCTGCGCCAGCGGCGCTTCGGTGCTCACCCGACGGGAGTAGGAGCCGAGGCCATCGTACAGCGGGATCGCCGCTGTGGGCGCCGTCGCGCTCGGCGCGGACCTGCTCTCCTGGGCATTTGCGGTCGGGGCCGGCACGAGCACGGTGCCACCGAATGCGCCCGCGAGGAGCATGCAGGACATCGGATGACGCACGGCCGGACGCACGGTACGACGGATCGCCCGCGTCGGCCTCTGTCCGTCCGAGCTTGGCATAAGCGACGGCAGGATCGAACGCATCATCGAACGCATCATCGAACGCATCATCGGATTCCCGGGTGGTGGCATCGCGCAACCAGGCCAACGCGATGCCGTGAAGGCGCCTGCGCACTTGCGCTAGGGCACATGCGCCGCGGCGACGGGCGGACGCTGGTGCAGACGCCTTCGCCCTTGCGCGCAGGGAAGATGCCGAATCGCCGCGGGGCGCCGACCAGCGCCGGGCCTTCGCCCTTGCGCGCAGGGAAGATGCCCCGCAAGGCTGAACGTCGCCCTCTCTGCCACGCCTTCGCCCTTGCGCGCAGGGAAGATGCTCTCTGTTCGCTCATGCGCCAACGTTCGCACGTGCGGTCGTGTGTTGGCCACTATCGGCCTCGATCGCAGGCGCGGCATGGCGTCGCGTGGTTCGGATGAGCTGGGGGGCGACGCCAGCGTGTTTTGGCGGCGGGCCGAGCTGTGGGACAACTACGACAAAGTGTGGTTCGACGCTGGGACACGATGGAAAGGCTCGACGGTCGCTGCGCCACAAGTCCATACAGAGAAACGACTTGCAAAATTCGCATTGCGGCCCATAATTTGCGCACGCTTTTATATGATCAGTTTGCCCCCGCCCACCTCCACTCCTGCAAACCGCCGTGTCCTTCGCATTCCCGAAGCGTTTCGTCGCCGCCGTCGCGCTTGCCGCATCCGTTGCACTGCCGTCCATGGCCTCAGCGCAGCCGAGCTATACCGAGGATTTCAACCTGCCCGGCGCCGCGTGGGAATCGGGCTGGTTCGGCCAGAACTCCGACGCGCTCAACTACTATTGCCCCACCCGCGGCTGTGCCGAGCGCGGCAATGCGCCGACCGCGCTCTGGTTGGCCGGCAACGGCGGCATCCGGGTCAACTTCAACACGGCGTTCGGCAGCCAGATCTCACAACTCAGCCTTGGCGTCGGTTCGTTCGCTGGCGGCAACATCAACGTGTGGGACATGAGCAACACCCTGATCTTCTCGCAGCAGCTCTCGAATAACAACAACTACAGCGGTGGCGAGATGTTCTCCATCGCATCCTCGAACGGGATCAGCGCGTTCGGGTTCGACTCGCGGAGTGCTGAGGGCAACACGAACATCGATGACATCTCCGTGAATACGAGCACCGTGCCGGAGCCGTCGAGCGTGGTCTTGATGGCGGCCGGCCTCGCTGGCGTCGTCGTGTTCGGACGCCGTCGTCGCCAGGCCTGAAATACACCGTCTGACCCTTGGCGCGGCGGCACGAACGGCGGGGAGATCGATCCCGCTCGACTTGTGTCCTTGTCGCGCGGAAAAACACCCGGCGACCTGCGTATAGCGAAACGTCGTCGGACATTTCGCGGCGGTAGTGGACCGGTCTCAACCACTCGATGACAACGCGCCGCACGGTCGTCCTCTCCGGACCGTGCGGCGCGCTGTCGCTGACGGGCCTTCCGCACGCACGGGGTCAACGTCATGAAGAAGCCCCGACTCATCTTCACCACGTGTTCTGGAAGGGAAGCCTGCGTGTTGACCGAAACTCGGTGTCGCTGCTGATCGTAGAAAGCATCGCCGACGGTCCGCCTTTCTTCCCATCCTATGCTTCTCCCCGCTGTTCTCCTGTTGCTCCAACAGTCGACGCCGCCGGCACCCGCCGAACAGCGCGATCCGCTCAGGCGTCGACCAGTCACGCAGGCGTTGCGGTCGAGCGCCTTTGCGGACAGCGCGACGCGCGAGCTGCTGATGCTGGCCCGGCGCGCCAGAACCGCGCAGGACTCGTCGTTACGCGGCTACGATGCGAAAACACAGGCGCGCATCACGGTATCGTTGCGTACCTCGGCGCTGACGCCGAACAAGCTGCTGTTCCGCACCGAAAACGTGTCGAACGTGAAGTGGCGTCGCGGGCAGGGCATGTGGATCGAACCGCTCGCGTCCCGCAACACCGTCCCGATGGCCAAGAAGGCGAAGGTCACTGGCGTTGCGGCAGCGCTCATTCCCGTGCCGTATTTCCCGGGCCGAGAGCAGTTGTGGCTCCCAGGCGGTGATCTGTCCGTCGTGAAAAAGGACGTGGACGAATCCGAAGGCTTTGTGCATCCGGTCGCTAAGGGAAGCGAGGCGTACTACAAGTATCAGATCGGTGATTCGATCCGAATCACGCTGCCGAGCCGCGAAGAGCTGACGCTGCGTGAGCTGAAGGTGATCGCACGGCGTCCGGAATGGCGCAGCTTTGTCGGCAGCTTCTGGTTCGACGAGCGCAGCGGGTCGCTGGTGCGCGCAGCGTATCGGCTGTCGGCGCCCATCGAGATCTGGAACGAAGCGATGGCCGATGCGCAGAAGGACCTGGACGAAGCGGCACGCGACACGACACCGAGTCGAGCGAAGCGGGTGGCAGAGGCGAAAGAAAACATGCCTCCGGCCGTGGTGCGCGGCATCATCAACCCGATGCGGTTCGACATTACGCTCGTCACCGTGGAGTACGCACTCTACGAAGGGAAATTCTGGCTGCCGCGCGTGAACCGTGCGGAGGGGAACACGCAAATCACCTTCATGCGCCTGCCCATCCGCATCGAAGAGAGCTACAAGTACGACAAGGTGGACGGCACCACACCGCTGCCGCCGCTGCCCGCTCTCGAGTCGGCGAAGCGGACCAGCGCCAGTCTGCAGGTCTGCGTGCCGGCATGTACCGATGTGGACACGGATGAAGAAGATGACGCGCCGGTCCCGCGCGTTCGTCGTCGCCAGATCACCGATTCGCTGCTCAAGTCGACCGGTCTCGAACCGGCACTGATCGCCGACACTACGGCACGCGCCAGTCGCGTGCGTTTCGTGGGGGACTCCCTCTACCGCGTGTATCGCGATTCGGCGCAGGCCCTCGATCGTGTCCAGCGCTACACCACGCGCGACTCCCTCCTGCGAGTGGCAGGGCGCACCGTGCCTGCCACAACCGACTCCTCGCGCTCTGCACGCCGAACGCGTGGCCTTGGCGATTCGTTGTATCGCGCGTCGGTGCACGCGGAACGGCGTAAGGTGCGTGACGCAGAGTGCGCAGCCAGCGGTGGCTTCTATACGCGCACCGAAACCCGCTACGAAGGGGCGTTGCGATACGGGGTGAAACTTCCCTGCGACTCCACCGCGCTGGCGTCCTCGAAAGAGTTGCCGGCATCCCCATACGACGCGAACGAAGAGGCATTCTCGCAGCGCGACGCGGCACAGCTTGCGAGCTCGCTCGACCTCGGCTTGCAGCCGGCCTTTGGTCCGCAGCCGCTGCAGTTCGACTACTCACTCAATCGCCAGCGCTACAACCGCGTCGAAGGGTTGTCGGTTGGCGCACAAGCGAAATGGCCGCTGGGCGCCGGCTACACGGCCATCGGAGAAGCGCGCGTAGGCGTTGCCGACTGGCAACCCAACGGCGAGGTGCGTCTCGAGCGCAGCAATGGTCGCAAGACCGTGCATCTCGCCGCCTTCCGCCGACTGAGCGCCAGCAACGATTTCGGTGACCCGCTCTCGTTTGGCGCATCATTGGCGACGCTGCTGTATGGTCGCGATGACGGGTTCTACTATCGAAACTTCGGCGCCGAGATGGCGTGGATCCGGCAGACCTCCAACGGACAGATGCGCTGGCGATTGTTTGGGGAGCGCCACGACCCCGCGCAGAAACAGTCGAACTTCAACATCGGAAACGCCTTCAGCAGCAACAGGTCCATGCCGGACAACATCGCTGCCCGGACGGGCCAGGTGGGCGGGGCCGCCGCCGAATGGCATGCCGGCTACGGTCTCGATCCGAACGGATGGACCCTGGCGACCGACGTGCGCGCGGAAGGCGCCGGCGGGTCGTTCAGCTACGCCCGCGGACTGGTGGACGTCACGGTCGCCCGACGGTTGTTCTGGAAGTTTTCGTTCGGCCAAACCGCAAGCATGGGCATGGCGACCGACAGTGTGCCGTTGCAGCGCCAGTTCTACATGGGCGGATTGCGCACCGTGCGGGGCCAACAGGCCGGCACGCAGATCGGAAACACATACTGGCTGTCTCGATCAGAACTCGGTTTCGGATCCGCCACGGCGAAGCGAACGGTGTTCCTCGATCTCGGGCGGGCGGGCCGACGCGCCGACTTTTCCACGCCGGGACGGCCACAGGCCGGCTGGGGCCTTGGTACGTCGTTTCTCGACGGACTGTTCCGCACCGACATCAGCCGCGGCATCTACCCGCGCACCGGCACCCGCGTGGATCTCTCACTCGGCGCGAGGTTCTAAGCTTTCTCGGCGCAAGGAGTTACGTGAACGCAGGTGGACTGAACTGGTGGCAGCTCGTCGCGCTCCTCGGCGCACTGCAGGGGCTCGTGCTGGCGGTGGCGCTGGCCACTCGCCCCACTGGTCGAACCCCTCACCGGCTGCTGGCGGGGTCAATCCTCTCGTTTGCCCTCTTCCTCGCGACCGTCGTCTATTACTCGGCCGAGCTTGTCAGTCGGTTCCCTCACCTGTTCGCCGTGACGCAGCCGCTGCCGTTGCTCTTCGGGCCGCTCGTCTATTTATATGCCGTCACCGCCAGCGACCGCACCCGCCGCCTGCGGTGGCGCGATGCATGGCATGTCGCGCCGGCGGCGCTGGTGCTGGCGCTGTCCGTTCCGATCTTTCTCTTGCCCGGTGCCGCGAAGGTCGCCATGTACGAGGACATCCGGCGAGGTGTCGTGCCGATCGCGGCCATGCTGACCGATCCGCTCCGGTTTCTGTCCGGCGGCGGTTACACGGTAGCCACGCTCGTGGTGCTGCGTCGGCACCGGCGGATCGTGGCCGACAACTACAGCTCCCTGGAGCGCGTCAACCTCGGATGGGTCCGGCTCATGGTCTTCACGGCCGGCGGCATATGGCTGTTGGCCATGGGTCTGCAACTGGCTACGGACATCGGTCACCCCCCAGGGATCGAGCCAGATTTGCTCATCGCCACCGCGATGAGCGTCTTGATCTATGCCGTCGGGTACCTGGGGTTGCGGCAGCCGGAAATTGTCCGTTTCGACACGGCAGCGAACGTCGCCCCGCTGGAGGCAAGCGTTCCTTTGCAACGGTATGAGCGTTCGGGCCTCGATGCGCGTGCCGCCGAGAAGATCCAGGCTCGCCTTATTGCCTTGATGGAACGTGAGCGACCTTTTAGGCGGGCCGAACTCACCTTGGGGGACCTGGCAGCCGCACTCGACACGACCCCGCACCGGCTATCCGAGGTATTGAACGCGCAGCTCTCGCTCAGCTTTCACGACTTCGTCAACGGCTACCGGGTGCGCGAGGTGCAGGAGCGGCTCGCCGGTGTGGATGGTGCCCGCTATACCTACCTCGCCCTCGCCCTCGAGGCCGGCTTCGCGTCCAAGTCCACGTTCAATGCCGTGTTCAAAAAGCAGACTGGTATGACGCCCTCCGCCTACCGCACCAGCCGGGAGACCTGACCGGGTCCGATCCGATCGGATGGGATGTGCAGTCCGACCGGTCCTGTCGCCCGCAAGTTGTCCCGCCCCGACCTTGCCCCCTCGATGCGGTCCGATCCCCTCGGGCCGCGCGCCACACTCGAGGGAGAGACAGCAATGCCGGTACGCTGGATGGTCGGCCTGAGCATGATAGCGCTCAGCGCCTGTGAAACGATGACAATGTCCGAACCGGGGAACCTCGTTCCCCGCACGGTGATGGAGGACCCGCGGCTCCCCGCGATCACCATCAATGGGACGCGGCTCCATGCCGAGACGCGGGGGGATGCCGGGAAACCGGTGCTGGTCATGCTCCACGGTGGTCCCGGCGCCGACTACCGATCGCTCCTCTCCTTGGCCGATCGCTTTGATGGGTACAGCCTCGCCGACCACTACCTGATCGTCTTCTGGGATCAGCGCGGCGCGGGGCTTTCCCAACGACATGACAAGGCGGTCCTGACGCTCGATCAGTACGATGCCGACCTGCTCGCGATCGTCGACCGCTTTGCTCCCGGCCGGCAGGTCACCCTGGCTGGCCATTCCTGGGGCGGGATGTACGGCACGTCGTTCATCGACCGCCACCCCGAGCGGGTGAAGGACGCCGTGTTCATCGAGACCGGTCCACTCCGCGGGAGCACCTTCGAGCGGATCAAGGGCGACATGTACGACGTGAACGTGCAGCGGGAATGGTTGAACGACATGCTCTGGAGCACGCAGTTCTTCTCTGCCGACGACCACATCCGCATCGATTACCAGCTCACGCTCGGCGCCAAGGGTTCGCAGCCGCGCAACAACGTGCGTCGCGGTCCGGGCGCCGAACCCGGGTGGCGGAACGGGGCGAAGGTTGCGCGCTACCTCATGGAGGATGGGCAAGATGCGCAGGGCCGGTACGACTATGATTTCACCACCAATCTGCGGGCCTTCCAGGGCCGGGTGCTGCTGATCGCCGGATCACGGAGCGAGGTGCTCGGGCCGACGCTGCAGCAGGAGCAGTTGCCACTCTACCCACGGGCTCGGCTCGAGGTCGTACCGGGAGCAGGGCACGATGTGCAATGGACCCATACCTCGCAGGTGATGCAGTACATCCGCGGTTTCCTCACCACCGCCAACGTGCGGGGTGAGCAGTGAGCGGCCGCGCGGTGTGGGCCGCCATCCTTTTGGTGGGCGCCAGTCCCACGGTGGCGCGCGGGCAGTGGAATCTGGCCCGCCTCACGCCCGGCGAGTCGCGGATGCACGTGACGGCAGGAGTCGATCCCGCTGTCATCCCGAGCATCGGTTACGATCGGGTTGCCTCGCTGTTCGGCCGAACCGCGCAGGTCGGCGTCGAAGGCGGCGTGGTGGCTGGCGAGGCGGACCTGCGCGATTTTCGCGCTCGACTGAGCGGACGAGTGCAATTGGTGCGGTATGGTGGGCTGCGCCTGGCGGCCAGCGCCGCCGCCATCACGCGCGGCACCGACAATGATGTCTTTCGGGCGGTCAATTTCGGGGCCGACCTTGGAGCCACCGGTGGGTTCTACCAGCGGGGATGGTTCGTGGCGGGCGAGATCGGTTTCGACAAGGCGGTCATGACGCATGTCACCCACACGAAACAGTATCGCGACGAGAATTACGCGGAGGCGAAGAATGGCTGGTATCTCGACAACGGCGGAACCTGGCGGTTCGGTGTGGCGAGCGGCGTGGCGATTGGACGTACGGAGTTGATGCTCCGCGCCGGCATCCCGCGCACTCAGGGAGGAGAATCGCTTCCGCTCCCAGCCTACGTGAGCCTGGGGCTGGGTGTGCGTTTCTAGGATGTTCTCCTCGGCGGGGCCCCCCGTGAACGACTTCATCAAGAAGCACCCTGCTCTGGCGTTGTTTCTGGTCGCGCTCATGTTTGGCCCCGCGCTGATAGCCCCTGTTCTGGCCGGTTGGCTGTCGCCAAAGTTCCTGCAGCTTGGCGCGCTGAGTGCCAGCCTCGCGGGGTTCGTCCTCGCCGCGATCGAAGGCGGCAAACCGAGTGTGCGCGAACTGCTCAGCCGAGCGCGGATCTGGAAAGTCGGGGCGCGCTGGTGGCTGGCGGCACTGCTGCTGCCGCTGGCGCCGACAATTGGCGCCATCTATCTGGCGGCGGCATACACAAACCTTCCGGTAAACTGGTCAACGGTCGGACCTTGGTACAGCGTCATTCCGTCGCTCCTGATCCTGATCACGTTTGCGGGCCTCGGCGAGGAATTCGGCTGGCGCGGGTTCGCGTTGCCGAGGCTCCGCCCACGGCACAGTGCGCTGACATCCACGTTGATCATCGGCGGCTTTCACGCGCTATGGCACCTCCCGCTCTTCCTGATCCAGGGCGAGGTCTACCATGGATACGCCGAGCATCTTGGCTTGCTGCCTGCCTTCTTCGGCTACGCGATCTTCGTGATTGCGCTGGCATTTCAGTTGAGCTGGATCTTTCTCAACACCGGCGGCAGTGTGTTGATGGCGGCCGTGTATCACGGGGCGTGCAACGCCTGGGCGGGATTTCTCGCCGTTGACCGGAACGGAGTGGCGGCGGCTTTTGCGCTGGTTGCGACGAATGTCGTGCTCTCGATCGTGCTTGTAGTGGTTGCCGGCCCACAGACGTTCGTGCGAAATCGGCGGACTCGGGTCCGGGCCGATTTGAACGCGAATCCTCGGTGACTTCTGGCGTCCGTTCTGAAAGGGGACGCGTTACGTCCGCGTCGTCATGGACACGCACAGCCCCGGATGCTGGAAATGGCACACACGGCGGCGCGCATACCACCGAAGATTCCCTCCGGGCAGCCCCTTGCTCACCCACTTGTCCCGCCTCAAGTCCCTGACGTCCTCGCCACGATTGGAGAGGGGCGCCGACCGCACAAGATTGCAGCCGTGAACCCCGCCCAGCCCCGCGCATCCGCCGTTACCCCACGCGAGTTCATCGTCGCGAGCGCGGTGGTCCACGGAGCGTTCTTCGCACTCCGGTTCGCCCAGTTCTGGCTTGATGATGTGGTGCGCGACCATCCCGACACGTTTCTCCGGCGATTCATCGAAGAAGCCACGGGTTCGTTTGGTGCGCTGCTCCTGAGCTGGTTCGTCTACCTGGCATGGCGTCGCGCACCGTTGCGTGGCGCGGAAATCGTCGCGCGGCTCCCCGCGTACCTGGGGCTCGGCGCGCTGCTGAGCCTCGTGAGCACGAGCTTCATGTGGGGCACGCGTTCGTTGCTGTTCCCGCTCGCGCAGCTTGGCGCGTACGACTACGGCCGGATGCCGCTGCGGTATCTGATGGAGTTGCCGGGTTCTCTCATCGGCACGGCGTTGATCCTCGCCGGGCTGGCCGTCGCCGACGCCGTCGCCGAGCGTCGCGCGGAGGTCGTTGGGCGCGCGGAACTCGAGCGGGCACTCGCCGAGAGCCAACTGCGCAGCCTCCGTCTTCAGTTGCAACCGCACTTCCTCTTTAACGCGCTCAACACGATCTCGTCGCAACTGCACGAGGATCCACTGCGTGCGGATCGGTTGCTCGGCCGCCTGTCGGATCTGCTGCGCGCTTCGCTGCGCGCAAGCGACGCGGCGACGGTGCCCCTGAAAGAAGAGCTGGTGTTGCTTGGCGCGTACGCTGAACTGATGCGGGCACGCTTTGGCGTACGTCTCGAGATCACGGTGAACGCAGCCCCTGAACTCGACACCGTGCCTGTGCCGCCGCTGCTGATTCAGCCGCTCGTAGAAAACGCGGTCCGCCACGGCGGGCTTGATCGCGATGGACATGCCTGCATAGCGGTGACCATAACGCACGATCACTCGCTCCTTACGATACACGTTCATGATGACGGACCTGGTATGCCGGCGGATCGCGATCCGCTCACGTCGGGCACTGGGCTCTCCACTACCGCTCGCCGCTTGTCGCTGCTCTACGGCGACACGTCGTGCATGACGGCGCAGAACGTGTCGAGCGGCGGATTTGCTGTGACGATCACGCTGCCCGCGCTGGCGACACCAGCGATCTCGCCGCCCGTGGCCGCGCGATGATCCGCGTGCTCATCGTCGACGACGAGGCGCCCGCGCGGGCGCAGTTGCTGCGACTGCTCGCCGCGATGCCCGATGTGGAGGTGGTGGGTGAAGCGGATGATGGAGAAACCGCGGTCGAGTGCATCACCACGCTCGCTCCCGATCTCGTCCTGCTCGACATCCGCATGCCGCGGCTCGACGGGTTTGGTGTGGTGCAGGCATTGGGAGACGACATGCCGCTGACGATTTTCTGCACTGCGTACGACGAATTTGCGCTGGCGGCGTTCGATGCGCATGCGATCGGCTACTTGCTCAAGCCGGTGCAATCAGAACGACTCGCGGCGGCCATGGAACGAGCGCGCACACTGCTGGCCGGTGCAACCGCCGCCCGGCGACGCGGCATGCGCGCCATCACCGATCTCGTCGAGTCAACGGCGCCGTTCCTGCCACGCCTGTTGGTGCACGACGAGCAGCGCGCGTACCTGCTGCCGGTGGAACGAATCGACCACATCCGCGCCGAACGCAATTACTGCGATGTGCACTCGGGCGGCCGCACCTTCCGCGTGCGACGCACGCTGAGCGCGCTCGCCGCGAGACTCGATCCCAAGACCTTCCTCCGCATCAACAAGAGTGACGTCGTGCGACTCGATGCCATCGCCGAAATCCAGCCATGGTCGCATGGGGACTATCGCGTGGTGTTGCACGATGGCACGTCACTGAGCTGGAGTCGGCGCTACCGAGCGGCGGCATCAGCATCATTATCGGCGGACTGACGACCGCTCAGCGGCGGCGCGGTCCCGCTCATCCCGGAACGCTGGCAGTCGCGTGTCAGGCGGCTGATCGTGGAGCAGACACTCCAGCCGAGACTACGCATGCGTCGCTTGATTCTGATCCAGATTCTGATCTCCTCTGCACTTATCGGCGAGCGCGTGCACGCGCAGCGCCCATCAGCAGCGCCGGTGCAACGCCCCGCACCAACGGAGTGGCCCGCCTACGGCAACGATCGCGGCGGCTCGCGCTTCGCGGACATTGCGCAGATCGACCGCACGAATGTTTCGCAGCTCGCCGTCGCGTGGACCTACCACACCGGGGAGCTCGAGCCGGGGAATCGCTCGTTCGAAGCCACGCCGATCCTGATCGATGGACTTCTCTACCTGAGCACACCGCTCGGCAAGATCATCGCGCTCGATCCCGTCACTGGCACTGAACGCTGGCGATATGATGCGAAGGTCGGCGTGCGCTCTGGGTTCGGCGACTTCACATCGCGCGGCGTCTCCACCTGGCTGGACGCGGACGCGCCTGCGACGGCGCCCTGCCGGCGCCGGATCATCGCCGCCACGACCGACGCGCGGCTCATCGCGCTCGACGCGAAAGATGGTCGGCCCTGTCAACGCTTCGGCAATGACGGCGTGATCTCGCTGCGCGAAGGGCTGCGCAATGCGCCGTTCGAGTTCGCGGAGTACGAGGTCACGTCTCCGCCGGCGATCGTCAACGGGATGATCATCGTGGGCTCGGCGGTTGCCGACAACAATCGCACCGACGCCGCGAGCGGTGAAGTGCGCGCCTACGACGCGCGCACCGGTGCCAAGAAATGGAGCTGGGATCCCGTGCCGCAGGACGCGCGTGACCGCGCATACGCCTCGTGGACGGGCGCGGAGGCGCACCGAACCGGCGCGTCGAACGCGTGGTCGGTGATCGCGGCGGACACGGCGAATGGACTGGTGTTCGTGCCGACCAGTTCACCAAGCCCGGACTACTACGGTGGCAAGCGGCTCGGTCGCAACGATTACGCGAACAGCATCGTCGCACTGCGCGCGGCTACGGGCGATGTCGTCTGGCATTTCCAGACCGTCCACCACGATCTCTGGGACTACGACAACGCCTCGCCACCGGCATTGGTGGAGCTGACGATTGACGGACGCACGCGGAGTGCGGTGCTGCTGGCGACAAAAACGGGAATGCTCTTCGTGCTCGACCGCGAGACCGGCGTGCCACTTGTTCCGGTGGAGGAGCGGCGCGTTCCCGCGAGTGACGTGGTCGGTGAGCAAGTATGGCCGACGCAGCCCTTCAGCGCGATTCCTCCGCTCAGTCCGCACCGCTTCACCGCCGATCAGGCCTTCGGAGTCACACCCGAGGGCCGCGAGTCGTGTCGTGCGCAGATCGCGGCATTGCGCAACGACGGGATTTTCACGCCGCCCAGTCTGCAGGGTACGCTCGCGATGCCGTCCAATATCGGCGGCGCACACTGGGGCGGCGTGGCGTGGGATGCCACGCGGCAGGTTGCGATCGTGCCGGTGAATACCATTGCTGCGTTTGTCCGGCTTGTACCGGCAGAAGGAACAGACATCAGCGCGCTCCGGCGGGAAGCCTCGCGACTCGGGCACCAAGTCAATCGGCTGCGCGGCACACCGTTCTTTCAAGTGCGCGGCTTGCTGATCGGTCCCGATGGCGTGCCCTGCACTCCACCACCGTTCGGGGCGTTGGTTGCCGTCGACGTCGCGGCCCGCCGCATTCTGTGGTCAACAGCACTTGGTAATCCCACACCGACCGCAGCCGAGGGACAAGCGCTGGGCTCCCCCAATCTGGGCGGTGGAATCGTGACCTCTGGCGGACTCATATTCATCGGTGCGACGCTCGACCAGCGCTTCCGCGCGTTCGACGTCGAGACTGGTCGCGAGTTGTGGAGCGCTGCCCTGCCCGCGGGAGCTAAGGCCACGCCGATGACATATGTCGGTGCGAATGGCCAGCAATACGTGGTGATCGCGGCCGGCGGAGACGGTGATCGCTTTGGCCGAGGAGACAGCGTCGTGGCGTTCAAGCTGCCGTAAGCCCGTTCTGCGGCGGGCTTGACAGAACCGACTCAAGGGATAAACATACCCTAAGGTATGGTATGTTATGTCTCTGGCAGATCCTGCCAAGTCCCACTGTCGATGCATTTACTGGCCGCCGTCATCAGGCGGCTTGAGCCCCTTTAGTGACACCGTGAACGCATGAGCACCTTTCTGCTTCCCGCTGCAGTCGCAGCCGCCATTGCCGGCACTCACTTGTTTCTCGGTGGGCGAGAGATCGCCCGCCCGCTATTGCGTCAGGCCGCACTGCCGCCGGTCGTGACACTGACGCACTACTACTGCTGGCACATGGTGACGATCACGCTGGCCGTCCTTGCCGGCGCCTATGCCTATGCTGCACTTGGCCCGGATGGCCACCCGCTCGCGGTGATGGCGACCCTCCTGTCGGGCTTGTTCGGTCTCTGGGGGTTGGCACTCGTGCTCTGGAAACGACAGCGCCACAGCGACATGCCCCAATGGATGCTGTTCGCCGTGCTGACGGCCAGTGGTGTCTGGGCGCTTGCCGCATGAAAGCGGCAGTGCACTTCAAGCGCGAGGGTGCGGGGTTGTGGATCGAAGCCGCCTACGCCATCCTGGTCCAGGAGGGGCATAAGGGACTGACCATCGAGCGGTTGACGACCGTCACCGGGAAGACCCGCGGTTCTTTTTATCACCACTTCGGCAGCGTCGATGGCTTCACCACCCGCCTGCTCGATGACTGGCGCGAGCAGAACACGGAGCGGATCGCGCGCCTCGCTGCGACGGATCCCGAGCCAAGCAGTCGACGCGCCCTCGTGCATCGCGAAGCAGTGCGTCTTGACGCGCGGATTGAAATTGCGATCCGCCGCTGGGCTGGGGCGGATGGCGAGGTGCTTGGTGCCTGTCAGGCCGTGGACCGTCGTCGAATGGATATGCTGGTCCGTGATCTCGTTGCGCTGGCCGTAAATAAGGGTTGTACACTGCGCGTTGGCGAGGCCGAGCTGCTCGCGCGACTCGAATACGCGGCCTTCGTCGGTGGACAGATGCTGGCGCCGGAAGGCAAGCTTGCTGCGCTCCCCGATATCGGGTCGCTCTACGATGAAATGCTCGATGCCTTTCTCGAGCGTCAACGGGCAGCCTCAGAACAACCTTGTTTGAGCGTGAGCCGAGGCGCTGCTGAGTGACCACAGAGCGGATTCAGACGATGTCACTGCGTGTTTTCCATCGAAGCACTGCGGTGGTGATCGCAGGGTTTGCGATCGTGCATCTGGCAAATCACTTGACGTCACTGTTCTCCATCGCGGCGCACATTGCATTCATGGATGCTGCCCGAACCGTCTACCGGCAGCCAGCGATTGAGTTCGTGCTGATCGTCAGCGTGATGTTTGAATGCGTCAGTGGGCTTTGGATGGTCGTTAGAGAGGATGGAGCGCCAGACAACGTGCGGTGGCGTGGTTGCAAGCCGTGTCCGGCACCTATCTCGCATTGTTCCTGGTGATTCATGTCAGCGCGATTGCAGTCGGTCGACTGGCGATGCATCTCGACACGAAGTTCTACTTTGCCGCCGCCGGATTCCACGTCCCGCCGTTCCAGCTATTTTTCATCCCTTACTACTTCTTGGCGGTTGTCGCGCTGTTCACGCATGTGGGATGTGCGTCCTATTGGTCGCTGGCTGGGCGCTCGCCCAGGCTACGCCGCACGTTACTGAGCGTGATGGTCGCTATGGGCTGCATTGCGGGTGTTGCCATAGACCTTTCGCTCGCAGGAAGACTCCAGCCGTTGACCATCCCTGCCGCGTATCTGGCGCCATACAAGAGGTAGGTCGCGGGCCGCATCAACCCCGTGTACCCCCTCGGCTAAACCCCAGCGGGCCCACCGGCATCAAACCCGGTGTGGCCTTTCCCTCGACCTCCCGAATCCTCTGACCGGCAACGCTTCTGTCGCGGTTGACCCGCTCGTTCGCGCTGCGCAAGCCGGCGACGCCACGGCGTTTGCCGCCCTGTACGACGCGCACGCGCCACGGGTCTTTGCCGTCTGCGTCGGTCTGGCCGGGAACCGCGCCGATGCGGCCGAGCTGTTGCAGGACACGTTCGTGCGCGCGTGGGAGCGTCTCGGGACCTTCCGTGGCGAGAGCGCGTTTCCCACTTGGCTGCATCGCGTGGCGGTGAACCTCATGCTGCAGCACGAGCGGACACGCCATCGCCGCGTGCGGCGGGTCGCGGTGGTGTCGGAGCTTGTGTCCAGCGCACGGGCGGGCGAAACACACACCACGGCCGTCCCGGATGTAACCACATCCGCGCTCGACATCGGTCTGCGCCTCGACCTCGAAACAGCCATTGCTCGGCTCCCCGACGGTGCCCGCCGCGTGTTTGTGCTACACGATATCGCCGGGTACGAGCACGCCGAGATCGCCGAGCAACTTGGCATCGCTACCGGAACGTCCAAGTCTCACCTCTTCCGGGCGCGGCGGCTGCTGCGCGGGATGCTCGACCGATGAGGCGCCCATGAGGTCTCCACGATGCAATCCATGACACACGACGACGCACCGCGAACCCCGGAGTGCGGAGCAGTCGACGCGGCGCTGACGGACTACCTTGCCGGCCGCCTGCGTGAGCGCGACGCCGAGCGTCTGGAGGCGCACGCCGCGGGCTGCGCGCGCTGTGAGCGGGTGCTCGAGCTCGGGACGCGGATCCCGATTGCCGATTTCACGCCGCCGCTTCCGGACGCCGTTCGTGGGCCTGTGCTCGCGGCGATCAGCGCACGGCCGCACTCAACGCAGTCGCGTACCGCCGTCGCGCGCATCGCCTCCTGGCGATGGCCAATAACTGGCGGTGCACTGCTGGCCGCCGCCGCCGCGATTTTCTTCGCACGCTCGTCCAGCACGTCGGAGCTGCGCACCGAGAGCACGCGCGCCTCGATCGACTCGCCCGCCATGGCGCCGTCGTACAACGGCAACGCGGCGATGGAGAGTGCCTCGCGATTGGCCTCGGATCAGGCACGGACCGAGTTCGAGTCGCTCGACGCGGCGGCGCGTGAGATCGAACGGGCGTTGCAATCGTCGCCCGGCGACGCGCAGCTTCGTGCCTATCTCTCGGCCGTGCGCGCGCGACGCGGTGAGCTGATGCAGCGCGTGAAGGAGGCGACCTCGTGAGCGTCCCGCTGTACCCGCGAATGGTCACTCGCGTCGGACCGCTGGTGTGCATGATTGCAACGACGTTGCTGCCACTCTCGTCGCGCGCGCAGCGCGCTGCACTGCCAGGTCAACCCGTGCACCGTGGCTACGCGGCGACACCGGACGTCGCGATGCGGATCTACGTGCCCGCCGGCCGCGTGCGTGTCGTCACATGGTCGCACGACTCGATCGACCTCGCCGGCACGCTCGGCGCCAATGCATCGGTGTTTGGTGGTGGCTCGCGCACGCACGTCAAGCTCGGCGTGGAATCGCGCACTCAGGGTGACTCCACTATGCCGCGCGCCGACCTCGTGGTCAGCATTCCGCGCGCGGCGCGTGTCTGGATCAAGACCATCGATGGCGATATCGACGTGCGCGGAACGGCCGGGGAGCTCGAGGCCTATGCGGTGCGCGGCCGCATCGTGGTGCACGATGTGCGCGGCGTGACTTCGCTCGAATCCATCGATGCGCCGGTCATCGTGGAGCGCGCCGGCGGCGATCTCCGCGTGCGCGGCGGCAAGGGCGACGTGTCGCTCGATGCCGTGAGAGGCACGGTATCGGTGGCGACGATCAGCGGCGCGGTGACCCTCACGGATTTCAACGCCGATGGGCGCGTCGACACCATTGGCGGCAATGTCACTTTCCGCAGCGGTCTGCTGGCCGGCATGCAGCTCGACTTGCAGACGCATGCGGGTGCAATCAATCTCTCCGTGCCGGTGGCGCGCGCTCCGGCACTCGACGTGTCGAGCCGCGCCGCACCAGTCGTGCTACCCAAGCTTGCACAATCGGCAGCGAACGGGCGCATCGTGGCCCGATCGTTCAAAGGGCGCATCGTCGTCACGGTACGCTGAATGCTGCATTGCGTCAGATGATGGAT
>JBBQTA010000038.1:0-31605 GCA_038213465.1 Gemmatimonadales bacterium
ACCCGCCGCACGCTGCCCCACGTGGCGGCTCTTCCCCCCTCAGGACGTGGCGCGCTGGCACCAGGTGCTCCTGGACGAGCTGCGCGAGGAGTCCGTGCGCTCCAGCCGCGGGCGCGTCGTGCCCCGCGGCGTCAAACGGAAAATGAGTAACTATCCGCTGCGCCCACGACGACGGCACAAAACGCGCTACGCGAACTACCGCGTACGGATCGTTAAGTGAAGAGTATTGGGGCTAGACCTGCTGGGCTTCACGTCCTTCGAGGACTTAGCGTAGCGCCGCCTCCCGTGTCGGGCGGATCGTCACTTGCATGGCAGCCTACGCGCGCATGGACGCCGATATTGCTCGGCGAGCAATGGCTGGCCTGCCCGCGATGCAGCGGTCGTGCTTCGAGTTGGTGGCCGTGGGCGGCCTCGCGGCGCGTGAAGTTGCTGCGATGCACGACATCACCGAGTAGAGGGCGCGACAGCACGTCTTCCGGGCGCGCCGCGCTGCGTGCGGGCGTATGGTGCCGCAGAAGTCGTGTCCGGGGTGTGTCAAAAATCTTGTCCACCGAGGACGGGGTATGTGAAAGAGGGTCTTGCCAGCGATGGCGAGGCCCTCCTGGTGTGTGCTCGCCGTCTGACTACAACGCGTCGGCGATGCTGCCCATGATGTCCACAATCGCATCGAATGGCAGCACCTCGCGATAGTAGAGCGCGCGCTCGTTGGCGTAACTGGCGCGGAGAATGCGCACCTGGTCGTCACTCGGACGTAATGCGGGGCTCTGCCGAAAGTCGAGCGTGTCGGCGTTGAGGTGCGCATCAAAGTAGGTGTTGCTCACCGCGACCGCTTCGAGCAGGAGCGGCCTGAAAGACCCATCTGCGATACAAGCACGGACGTCGTCGCTCCGAGTAAACAGTTGCGCGACATCGTAGTAGTGGCGCGTGCGGACCTCTCGCGCGCCGTCCGGCCCGTTCGACATCCAGCCGTGAAGCGCGAGGAGCTTCTCCACGAAGGTCCGCTCGGGCTTGAGCAAGTCCATCTCAAATGACGCAAGGTCCGCGGCATAAGGCTCAAGGGCTACACGCGCCTCCGGCTGTGTCTCGATGAACTCCGCGAGGAGTGAGGTGAGGACACGCCGCGCGTGAGGCTGCACGCCGCCGCGGAACCCAGACTCCACGAGCAGCCAGTCCGTATTGGCGGCGGTCCGGCCCACGGCACGCCCAGGCAGCGGATACCGCAGGTTGCAATGGAACGATCCGCGCACGTAGTGAAACCGCCAATCCTCTTCCGTCAACGTCTCTTGGTCGGGAAGGCGCAGCGCCGTCACCTCTTCAATCTGGGCCCTCAGCGCACGGAACTGCCGCTCACGGTCCTTCTTCTCTGGCGGTGGGCCGTAGTCGGGGCCGGTGAGCAGGAGGTCAATGTCCTCGGAGAAGCGGTCGATGAGCCGCCACCCTTTCGAGAGGCTCGTGCCGCCCTTGAAGATCGCGCGGCCCGACAGCGCGGGATCGGCAGCGATGGCGCGGAGCACACGCGTGACCCAGTAGTCCTTTCGCACCAAGTCCTCGACGATGCCGTGGTGAGCCGCGGCCGCCCGCACGGCATCCTCGAACTCTGGGGCCTCACTGAGCCACCGTGTGCGCGTTATAGCCTCACTCATTTGATCCGCCACGCCTGGGCCGTATGCGGGAGGGCTTCCCGCGCACCGTGCACGACGAAGGTGGTGAGGGGATTGAGACTGTCTCGCAAAGCCACGAGCGCCCCCGCAGGCACCCGCGCGCCCTGATGTGTGTGTTGCAATTCTTCGCCGAGCGCGCCGAGCAACGCCCGGACCCGCGGCGGCTCGGCGCGGGCGAACTTGGCGAGACGTCCGAAATTGAGCGCCTCTTGGCGCAGGAGCATGCTGAGGCGATCTAGCACGGCCGGCGGACTCGCGTCGGGGATCTGGGTGATCTTCCGCAGGGCCTCAAGCGCCGCACGCTCCTCGGCGCGAATCCCCTTCTGTGCGTCGAGTGGCCGCGCTGTCGTATAGAGACGGACGCTCCCGATCTTGATCGGGGCGGCAGGACGACGGGCGGCGCGCGTGACCACGGCACTGACTTGGGTCGTGAAACCGAGCCGATTGAAGGCACTGACCCCCGCCGGCATGGGGGTGTCCCCCCGGGCCGTCAGAATGGCGTCCGCCAGCGCATCGGGGGAGGGCGTGCTGGCGCCGAACAGGGTCGGCTTCGGTCGATAGTAGACCCCCCGGCGGACGCGTGTAATCACCCCAGACTTCGCTAGCCGGGAGAGTGCAGCCGCGAGGGCCGCCCGGCTTCCCGCGGGAAAGTCAGCGTAGATCCAGAGGCGGTCGTGCCCGCCGGCGAGGACCTTGGTGGTCACGGCATAGGCGAGAGAATCGTCTTTCGCGCGGTTCATGGGAGGAAAGCTCCACCATTCGGTGGTTAATGTCAAGTTCTTGTGCGTAATTGCTTGACATTATACAGTAGAACTCGCGGTAGCGCTGGGCACCCGTGCGAGGAGCGGTCAGAACGGGGAGGGCGCCCTAGGCTCTGAGAAGCGAGGGGAATGACCCCTCGCGATGACCCCAGACCTAGGGACAATACTGTCCAGTTAGAGTAAATGGTGTTATCTTCGGGATCGACTCGACTCCCGAGGTACCATGGCACGTACGGCAGGGACGATCCCGGCAGGGATGCGCCTGACGGATTCCATCAGTCTGGGCGTATTGGCGGCGCAGTTTCCGCGCGAACTGGTGGATCAGGTGTTGTTCGAGACGGAGCGCGTGAACGCGCGGGAGCGGGCGCTCCCGGCACACGTCATGGTGTACTACGTGCTGGCGATGGCGTTGTACGCCGAGGTGTCGACGCAGGAAGTGCTGCGGTGCGTGGTCGAGGGCGCGCGAGGGCTACCTGCACCCTGAACAGATCTGGATCCGTTGGCATGAACAGACACGATTTGCATTGGGCCCAAGGAGCAGGGCCGTTGGTGACCAAAACGAGCGGGACGCAGCAACCTCAATATGCGCGCGCGGTCGAAATGGCGGCGGGCGGGGGTACCGGCCGACGCGTCCACTCGCCGGGACTTCAGAGCGTCATCGCAGCCGTCGGCGACGATCACGGGAGCCCGTCCTACCCGACGCGCCGTGCGTCTGACACCTTGCGGTCTCCGTTGGTTTGGTCGCCTCGGCGCACGGCGGTGCGCTTGGCCGGCAGGATGCGAGCAGTCGGCGCGTACAGCGCGGCAATGGCGGAGGTGTCTGCATCCTGCCAGGCGCGTTCGAGGGACGACATCGCAGGCGCCGCGTGAGCTGTCGTAGTCATTGGTGATGTCGTTCGGTGTGAAGCAGAGATTGGTTGCACGGGAGCAACGATGCGAGGCGGCAGTGTAATCCATAACGGCTGCTGCCTGGCCCTGCGCCCGTCGATCATCGCACGCATGCATAATCTGCGCGCAGCGCAAGGGCGATCGCGTCGTCGAGCGCCGTCGGGCGGATAGCCAACAACGAGAGAGCGACCGAGTCGACTGGTAAGAGTTTCGTGCGGCCTTGCTCCTGACGCGGAGGCATCGAGGCCCCGCGGTCACGGAGCGGCGCGCCGCAGGTCGTCCACGACGGGGATCGCGGCGAGTCCCACCAAGAGCAGCGCCAGCGGGACGGTGGCGATGTACCCCAGCGCCTGAAAGCCGGCGGCCCCCAGCACGCCACCAACAAAGAAGCCGGCCAGAAGTTGCAGCAGGAGCCACATCCGGCCGCGATCGGCCACTACGCGCGCGTCTCCCGGCGCCCCCCACCTGTTCACGTACAGCAACTTGCCGAGTTCAATGCCGAGGTCGGTGACGATGCCCGTGACGTGGGTGGTGCGGATCACGGCGCCCGAGATCTTCGTGATGACCGCGTTCTGCACTCCCATCATGAAACAGAGCAACCCTACCGTCGCGGAGACGAAGACCGTGTGCACCTGATTGAGGCGCCCTCCGACGAGTCCGAAGACGAGGAGCAGCGTCGCTTCGAGCAGCAGCGGCAGCGCATACGCGCTGCTCAAGCCTCGACGACGGGCGGCGTTCACCACGATCGCCGTGGTCGCCGCACCGGCGATGAACGCGACCAGTGCGCCCGCGCCAGTGAAGAACACCGTTCGGTCGTGCAAGATGACAGCGTCCGCCATCGACGACACGATACCCGTCATGTGCGAGGTATACTGGTGCACTGCCAAAAAGGCGCCCGCGTTGGTGGCACCCGCGACGAAGGCGAGCCCGACGCCGAGATGCGCATTCTCGCGCCCCGTCCGGGCGGTGGCCGTAAGCCCACGCGCATAGTTGACTGGCATATGGCGGAAGCTAGTCGATGGACGTCTGGCCTTTTATACCACACGAAACGGACGCTGCATCCGTTTTCCGTAAAGCGGTGAACGCTTCACTGTCCCGCGCGCCGCTTCCACCCACACCGCGATTTGGCATGTCTCTCCGATCTTCCGCTCGTTTGTTGCGGCTCGCGCTCCTGCCACTCGTCGTGGCCTGCGCGTCGCTGACCAGCACCACGTTTATCGATCCGGGACAGGCGTTCCGGCTCGGGGGCGGACAGGCTGGCGCGTTTGTGGTGCGCGGGACCAATGCGGGGCCGGTCGCGGTCGTCGTCTTCTCCGAAGTGGCGGGGAAGCGTGACAGCGTAATCACGTTGGCACCGGGCGCGACCGTTGATGCACGGTTTCCCAAGACGGCGATGGCGATCTTCAAAAACACGTCGACAACTGCGACGGCGTCCGTTGCGATCAACGTGACCGGCGACATCGGGGCACTGGGGATGACCTCCGAACGGAATCCTAAAAGTCTGAGCGACGTGTCCACCGTGATTTCATTTGTTGGCCATGGCCTCCTGCGAAGCGGCACGGCCGGCTCGTCGCACATGCCGGAGGCTCCCTCTCTCGGAATTCGGTGAGCGCGCAGTTACGATTGCGCCGGAGAGTTCCTCCACTGGTTTCGTCCCGCACAGTTTGCCCGGGGACTTGTGCTCTATATCAGGCTTGCCCGCATGCGCCGTTGCCGCGAACTCGCACGGCGCGGATGTGGACCGCTTCCCGAAGCGGTCCACACGATGCGGCGACTCGCACTCCTCAGTCTCAGCATGGGCATAGTCGGTGCGGCGCACGCGCAGCGGCGCGAGCGATTCACCGCATGGACGGCGCCGGTCTTCCCTGCGGCCGAATACGGCGCGCGACGCGCTGCGGCGCTTGAAGGACTACGCGCTGGCGAGGTGTTGCTCGTGCCCAGCGCCGAAGGGACCAGCGGCGGTGAGACGTTCCGGCAACTGGACGACTTCGAGTACCTGGTAGGGCTCGAGGTCCCGCGCACGTTGCTCGCGATCGACGCGCGTACCAAGCAGTCCCTGCTCTTCGTTCCCCGCGACGACCCTCGCTTCACGAATCCGGGGCGCCCGAACGACTTCCCCGGACGGCCACTGGCCGGCGACCCGTCGCTGCGCGCGCTGAGCGGCGTGGATTCGGTGCTCACCGATGACGCGCTTCCGGCCTATCTCGCGTCGCTGACCGCGCGCCGCGCCCGGATCCTGCTGAACACAGGGCGTGCCGGCGTCAGACAAGGACCACCGACGGACGCCGCCGCGACGCCGTTTGATACCCATGTGGCAACCGACGGACTCGCACGACAACTCCGCGCCCGGTATCCGGCGCTTACCCTCCGCAGTGCGTATTCGCTCCTTGCTCAACTGCGGATGGTGAAGTCGGCACGCGAGATCGCGAAGCTGCGGGAAGCGGCCCGCGTGACGAGTGAGGCGATCGCGCGGGGGGCACTGCGCGTCGCCGACGGCACCACCGAACGCGCCCTCACCGGCGGCTTCACGGGCGATTGTCTCGCCCTCGGCGCGCAGCGCGTCGCCTTCACACCGATCATCAAGTCGGGGGAGAACTCTCTCTGGCCCTGGCGGATCCTTGGCGCACAGTACGACCGACGTGACCGCGCGATGCACGACGGGGACCTCGTGATCTACGACGTCGGGTGCGAGCGCGACCATTACGTCAGCGACGTGGGGCGGACCTTTCCGGTCTCCGGGCGTTTCACCGAGCGGCAACGTGAGCTCGTCGAGATGGTCCGCAGTATCTCCGATGCGGTGATCGCCGCGGCACGACCGGGCGTGACGCTGGCCGACCTCCAGCAGGTCGCCGAATCGCGCATCCCAGCGTGGGCCAAGCCGAAGATGCAGACGCCGCTCTACTTCGGACATCACCTCGGTCTCGACAGCGGCGATCCGTTTCTCGCCGACGTCCCGCTGGCCGCGGGGATGATCTTCACGATTGAACCTTGGTTCTACGATCACGAGGCAGGCGTCGCGGTCTTTATCGAGGACGAGATCCTGATCGTCCCCGGTGGCAGCGAGAATCTCACCGCCGCATTGCCGCGGGACGCGGTCGGGCTCGAGCGGATGCGGCAGACGGCGCCAATGATACCGCGTACCGTCACGCACGATGGCGTCCTCGCCTTCCGGCTCGACCGCGCCGCGGGGACGGTGACCGTGGCGGACCTGCTGAACGGCGAGGTCACCGCCCGAACCCCGACGTGTGCCGATGCGGAGGCAGTGGGGCTCACCGACGACGACGTCAGCTTCGTCGTGCGCTGTCCGGGCACCACGATGCCGGTGCTTGTGAACACCGCGACGCATGCCGTCTCCGAGCCGCCGGTCTCCCAGGCACCACTGGCAGCGCGCGACGCCGTGGTGGGTCGGAAGACCGAGGTGCTGATGATCGGCACGATTCACGGGACACACCGGACGAGCACGCGCTATTCGCTCGAGGTGCTGCGCGGCATGCTGCGGATGGCGAAGCCCGACCTCGTGCTCACGGAGATCGCGCCGAACCGGTTCGACGCGGCGATGCGCGAATTTGGAGCGACCGGGACGATCACCGAGCCGCGCGTCGCGCGCTTCCCCGAGTATGTCGATGTGCTCTTCCCACTCACGCGCGAGCTGTCGTTCACGATCGTGCCGACGGCGGGATGGTCGAAGCCGATGGACGCGTATCGCACGGCCGCGCTCAAGCGCATCGAGTCGGACCCGTCCCGTCGCGCCGAGTGGCTCGCGTACGCCCGCGCCAACGCGACGGCCGACTCGCTGACGCAGCGTGGGGGGGATGACGATCCGCGCTTCCTGAACTCCGACGCCTACGATGCGATCCAGACCGCGGGACACGAACCGTACGACCGCCTGTTCAACGCGGAACTTGGCCCTGGCGGCTGGACGAACATCAATCGGGCTCATTTCGCCAACGTTGCGCGCGCGCTCGATGCGCACCGGGGCGAGGGGCGACGGGTCGTGATCACCTACGGCGCGGGGCACCGCGAGTGGATGGTGCGCGAACTCCGGAAGCGCGCCGACGTCGTGCTGCTGGATATCGACACGGTCATGCCACGGTGATCGCCGAGCTCGTGGACAGAGTGCCCGCCGTCGGCGCGAGGCCGCGCGGAGCCTCTCCGCGCGCGTGGTCGATCACGCGAAGCTCCTCCTCGATCACATCGGCTCACCGCACGCACTCTTGCGCAGATCGCCGCCGCCTGAAACTAGGGCGTGCGCACCGCTTCCCGTGCACGGGAGCCGCCGCCAAAAACGAATCCCGTCGCCTTGCCACCGACAACGTCGAACGCCACGCGCTGTGTCGTCCCGGCCACGAACACGCCGTTGCCCTGCGACCGCATCCGCGCCGCAGCTTGCGCGGCGAGCGACATCGTCAGCGCGCCATCGGCATCCGCGATGCGAACGCTCACGCGGGAGCCGTCCGTTTGCGTGAGCATGTAGTGGCCCGCGTACATCGCTCGTTCCGCGGCCGTGGTTGCGAGATCCAGTCCTGCAGCCGGCGTTGCGACAGCCGGCAACCCCAGCGCGGCGTGCGTCAATGCGTCGGCCGTGCTGCTGGCCAGCGACGACGAGGCGTTCGTCAGCACCACGACGGTCAGCGAGTCATCGGGCACGCGCTTCACCATGGATGAGAAGCCGTTGATTCCGCCGCCGTGCTCGACGAGGCGATGCCCGCCCAGCGTATCTACGGTCAAACCATAGCCATAGCGCATCGCACGCTTGCTGGGCAGGGTCACGGGCGTGATCATGGCGCGGAAGGATGCGTCGTTGACCACGCGCCCCGCGTGCAGACGGACCGTCCAGGTCACCAGGTCGCCAACGGTGGAGCAGAGCGAGCCGGCGGCGAATGGCAGCTCCATCCCGATGTAGTCGGCGTTCTGCATGCCGTTCGGGCGGTTGGTGTAGCCGCGCGCCCGGTGCGGAATGATCTTGTCCTCGGAGCAGTACGTAGTAGCTGCGAGTCCATTCGGCGAGAAGATCCGCTCCGCGAGATAGTCGCCGTAGTTCTTGCCCGTTACGCGCTCGATGAGCACGCCCAGCATGAAGTAGCCGGTGTTGTTGTAGTAAAAGTGTGTTCCGGGCTCGAACATCAGCGGCATCGGCGCCACGACACCGAGCAGCGAGTCGCGTGACAGGTCGAGCCGTGAGACTCGGCCGAAGCGTTCGCCGATATCGGTGTAGCTCGGAATGCCCGACGTATGATTGAGCAAGTGCCGCACGAGCACGCCGCGCTGCTGTTGCGGTGCAGACGGGAAGTATTTCGTGATCGGATCGTCGAGACCGATCTTTCCTTGCTCCACGAGCTGCATCACCGCAGCCGACGTGAACTGTTTCGTCACCGACCCGATGCGAAAAACCGTCTGCGGCGTGACGGGCACCAGATTCTCGAGATCCGCCATACCATAGCCCTTCAGCAGCAGCGTGTCGCGGCCTTTCACCACGGCCACGGCCATGCCCGGCACCTGCCCGCGCCTGACCGGCGCGCCGGCGATCGAATCCAGTCGTTGCACCAGCGCTGCATGGTCGAGCGCCTGAGCGGTGAGCGGACCCGCGGCGAGAAGGCCTATCGCGACGATGCGTTTGTTAATCATGGCTCTGATCGGAAAGGGTTCACCTGCCCGAGCGGACGACCTACGGGTCGCTGCGCGCTTCACGCGGAGCCGCTGCCGGATCCTCGTACGTGGCATGATCGATGACAGTTGCATAATCGAAGACGGTGATGTCCTCCCATTGGCCCACGCGCAGTATGCCCCGTATTGAAAGCACACGGAAGCGCCCTGTCTTCCCGGAAAACGACGAGAGAAGCATCACGTCCGCCCTGATAGATCCGGTGGAGGAACAGATGGCGAATCGGATGTGATCACGTGAACCGCCGGCGCCTACGCTCGTCCAACGTGTGCTCGCGCCGCTGGGCGCGTTAGCGTGTCACAGCTGCGGGGACGCCTGCGCGCCGCCTCCGCGCGCGATCCCGACGTACACCATTATACGCGTCTCCCCGTACATGGAGTGCTTGATCACCGTGTCGCCGATGATCTGCTTGTTCGGGATCACAACATAGGTGTTGTCGAGCGTGCGGATGCGCGTCGTGCGGAGTGTGATCTCCTTCACCTCGCCGTAACGAACCTGCGTCGTGATGAAGTCGCCGATGCTGAACGGGCGGTCCCAGAAGATCAGGAACCCGGCGATCATGTTGGCTACGGTCTCTTGCGCCGCGAAGCCAAGCGCAATGCCGGCGACGCCGAGGCCGGCCAGGAGCGCGCTGACATTAATGCCGAGCTGACTCGCCGCCATGATCAGGCCGACCGTCAGCATGACGCCGCGGTAGAGGCCGTCCACGAGCAGCGTGATCAACTCTTCGACGAAGCGCGCCCGGCGTAGCGTGCCGCGGATCGCCGGCTGCGTTGCGCGCAGCGCGACCCAGCTCAGCGCGACGATCACGATCGCCGCGACGACACGTGGCGTGTTCGTTAGCACCAGGCGCTGGAGTTCGGCGGGATCCACCTTGAAGGGGAGCCAGTTCATCTCGTAATGCCGCTACGGCTGTCCCGACACCCGCCAAATCACATTCCCGACATCGTCGGCTACGAGCAGTGCACCGCGCCCGTCGATGGCCACACCAATGGGCCGACCCATCGCCTTGCCATCGCCCGTCAGAAATCCGCCCAACACATCGATCGGGTCACCGGATGGCTTCCCGTTGATGAACGGCACGAAGATCACTTTGTAGCCGCTGCGAGGATCGCGATTCCATGAGCCGTGTTGCGCAACGAACATCCCGTTGCTGAACACGGCGGGGAGCGTCGTGCCGCGCGACGACACGAGTCCGATCGACGCGGTGTGTGCGCCTAGCGCGTAGTCGGGCACGATAGCGTTGGCGACGAGCTCGGGGCGCTGCGGCTTCACCCGCGTGTCGATGTGCGCACCGAAGTAGCTGTACGGCCATCCGTAGAACGCACCATCCTGCACTGCCGTCATGTAGTCGGGCACAAGATCGCCGCCCAGTTCGTCGCGCTCATTGACGGCGGCCCAAAGCGCGCCGGTGGTCGGTTCGATCGCGAGTCCCGCAGCGTTGCGCAGTCCGGACGCAAAGGTGCGATGCGCGCGTGTCTTCACATCGATCTCCCAGATCCTCGCACGATCGACTTCGTTTTCCATTCCATTCTCCGCCGCATTGCTGTTCGAGCCAATGCTGACATACAGCTTGCTTCCATCGGGCGAGGCAGCGATCGTCTTGGTCCAATGGTGATTCAGCGTTCCTGCGGGGAGCGCGACTACCGTATCCCCTCGACCGCCGAGCGTGGTGGCACCGTCGACGTAGGCAAACCGCAGCACCGCGTCGGTATTCGCGACGTACAAATCCCGACCGATCATCGTGACTCCAAACGGCGCGTTCAACCCGCCGATAAACACGGAGCGTGTTTCGGCCACACCGTCACCATCCGCATCGCGCAACAGCGAGATGCGATTCGCACTCGGCGCCGCACCTCCAGCCTTACGCTGAAAGCGCTTGAAGAACCAGCCACGAATGCCCTGCGCATCGTCGGGGCGCGGCGGAGCGTTCGCCTCCGTCACGAGTACATCACCATTGGGCAGCGTGAACACGAAACGCGGATGCTCGAGCCCGGATGCAAACGCGTTCACGCGCGTGCCTGACGGACCGATGGGCCTCGCGCCATCCGGCCAGCCAATCGCGGTGGCGATCTTCGTCGTCGGAATCAACGAGGTGTTCGGCGGCGGCAGCGCCGGAGTGGGACCGATACCGGCCGAGATCGGGAGACGGGCGGTCGAGCCACAGCCAAGCGCGGCCAGTGCGACGACGGACATTATCGTCGCACCACCCCATGCTCGCTTCTGTGCACGGGCCCGAGTCACGGATTACGCTGCAGGGCCGTCGTGCGCTGCCTGTTGTTCATTGCGAAGCTCACGGACGCGGTCATGCGCCGTGCGTACATCGTCCGCCTGTCGTGCGACCAGCGGACGCACATCGCCGGGCAGCGTCTTTCCGAGCGCATCGGCGTATGCCTTCTTCGCAAAATCCTCGCCGCGTTCGCACTCGTCGAGAATGGCCTGATCATCATCACTGGTGACAGTCGACTTGACCGCCATCCACCCGCGATGCACGGCGCCGGCCACATGTCCCATGTCTGCGGGCTTGCCACCAAAGCGCTCCACCTGCACTTCAAGCTCATGCGTGAATTGGGCGCGCTGGGATGACAGCGTCGAAAACAACTGCTTGAGATCGGGTCGATCGGCGCGCTCCGCGGCGGAAGCGAATCCCTTCTCACCATCTCGGCATGTCTCGATCAGATCGTTCATGACGGAGACGGCTTCCTCGTTCGTATCGGTCGACATTGCGTTTGCTCTCTCAGCTACAGGATGATTGTCGATGCACGGCGTCAATGGCGCGCCGCGCGTCGATTCGTTGCAAGCACCGGGCCGTGAGCACGGGTACGATGGTGCCGCTCGTATTAATCCCGATTGACAAACTCGGGTTTGAATTCTAGGCTGCGAGCATGCTTCCTGAGAAGCATTCTCATTCAACCCAGCCCGACATGCTTTTCTTGCCCCTTCTTCTGGCGGCGGTAAGCACCGCCGCCATGACGTCTCGAGCCCCGCAGGACACCGTCACCCGGCGCGATAGCACGCCGAGAAGCGCGCCGCGCTCCGATTCCGGCTCGCAGACGCTGCCCACGGTCCGTATTCGTTCGGCTACATCCGGCACCAACGGCTACATGCCGACCGTATCCCGAAGCGCCACCCGCACCCTGACGCCGCTGCGCACGGTGCCGCAGAGCGTGACGGTGCTCGGTGCCCCGGTGCTCGCCGATCTCGGCATGCAGAGCATGGCCCGCGCCGTGGAATACGCGCCCGGCGTCACTATGGGGCAGGGGGAAGGGCACCGCGATGCGCCCACCATTCGCGGCCAGAGCAGCACGGCCGACTTCTTCGTGGACGGTGTCCGCGATGACGCGCAGTACCTGCGCGACACGTACAACGTCGAGCAGATCGAGCTGCTCCGGGGACCGAACGCCGTCACCTTCGGCCGAGGCGGTGGCGGCGGAGTCATCAATCGCGTCACCCGGCAGGCGCAGTGGGGCACGTCCCGTGAGGTGCGTCTCGAGACGGGGTCGTACGACCAGCGCCGATTCACGATCGACGCCGGGCAGGCGCTCACCGGTCGGCTCGCCGCACGAGTCACTGGCCTGCATGAGAACGCCGAGTCGTACCGCCAGGCCACGGCGACGGAAAAGTTCGGCGTCAACCCCACCGTGGCCCTCCAGGCAGGCCGCACGTTATTGCGCGCCGGGTACGAGCGCTTCGAAGACCGACGGACCGTGGACCGTGGCGTGCCGGCGCTCAATGGTGCCCCGTTGCGCACCGCGGTGGGGGCCTTCTTCGGAGATCCGGCGCAAAGCCTGTCGCGCGCGTCCGTAAACGGGGCGCACGTGCGGGGCGAGTTCGACAACGCGCACGGGCTGACCATTCGCTCTCACCTGCGGGCGTACGCCTACGACAAGGTCTACGCCAACGTCTATCCCGCCACCATCGTGAACGCGGCGGGAACGAGCGTGGATCTGGCCGCTTACCAAAGTGGTACGGACCGGCGAAGCATCTTTCACCAGACGGACGCCGAGTGGCGCGTGGGGCGCGGGGCCGTGCGTCAGACCCTGTTGGTGGGTACGGAACTCAGTCGCCAGCGGTCTGTGAATCAGCGATTGACCGGCTACTTCGACGGCACGCGGACGTCGCGTACGGTATCCATAGACTCGGCGAAACAAAGCGTACCGGTGACCTTCCGGCAGAGTGCCAGCGACGCGGACAACGCGGCCACGGCCACGGTGGCCGCCGCTTTTCTGCAGGACCAGCTGTCGCTCGGATCGGTTGTCCACCTGCTCGGCGGCGTTCGAATTGATCGCTTTTCGCTCGCGGTGGAAGACAACCGCACCGGAACCACACTGTCGCGTACCGACGTACTGGTGTCGCCCCGGGTGGGCGTGGTGATCACGCCAACGCGGACCGTGTCCGTCTACACATCGTACAGCATGTCGCATCTGCCCAGCGCCGGTGATCAGTTCGGATCGCTTTCTCTGACGACGCAGGCGTTGCGTCCTGAGCGGTTTGGCAATCGCGAGGTGGGCGTGAAATGGGCAGCGCGCCCGACACTTGAATTAACGGGTGCGATGTATCGGCTGGAGCGCACGAACAGCACCGCGCCCGACCCGGATCGCGCGGGTGTGCTGGTGCAGACCGGGCGCCAGAAATCCTCCGGTGTCGAGCTGTCCGTGGCAGGTGCCATCCGCGACGGATGGGACATCATCGGCAGCACAGCTGTGCAGCGGGCAACGATCACCAGCGTGACAACCGGCGCCAACGCGGGTGCCACGGTACCGCTCGTGCCTCACACCATGATGTCGCTGTGGAACAAGTTCCGCGTGCATTCCCGCGTCTCGGTGGGTGCAGGCGTGGTGCACCAGGGCGCGCGGTATGCGGCGATCAACAACGCCGTGACGCTGCCGTCGTTCACCAGAGTCGATGGCGCGCTCTTCCTCTCGCTGACCCGTGATCTGTCGCTGCAGGCGAACGTCGAAAACGCGCTCAACGCGCGCTACTACGCCACCGCGCACAACAACAGCAACATCATGCCCGGTGCGCCGCGACTGCTGCGCGTAGCCCTCGCCCTGCGGCCCTGACTGGCACACGGGCGGCGTGGCAGGGTGCCTGCAGCGCCGCCGCACGACATTCGCGCATCGGCGGGCCACCGCGGTTCGCGCCCGTCTTCGCGCGGATGACGACAGGGGGCGGTTCATCGGTCGCGACGTCAGCCGAGCAGTTGCTGGGCCGCCCAGCGGGCGTCGATGGCGCGCGTCGGGCCATCCTGCTCCGACGCGGCCGCAGCACCGTCGAACAAAACCAGTAACGCCCCGCCCACCCGCAGCGGATCGGCCGCACCGGCCTCACCTGCCCACTGCGCGAAACGCCCGATCAGCCACTCACGCTGCTGCGCCGCCAGCACCCTGGCGGGGTGCGCGGCATCGGCGAGTTCGCCCACCACATGCTGCACGGAGCAGCCCCGGAACTCCGGCTGCTTGGTACATGCGACGACGTAATCAAAGATGCGGAGGGCATGCTCGGCTGGTGGGAAGGCGGCAAGGTACGCGTCGATCCCAGCTCTGGACGACTCGATGCGCCGGGCCAGGTAGGCGGCGATGAGCTCATCCTTGCATCCAAAATGTGAATACAGCGACGCTTTGGCCGCGTCCGCCTCGGCCAACACCCGGTCGATGCCCACCGCGCGGACTCCCTCGCGGTAGAACAGCGACGCACTCCCTGAAACGTCGCGCGCCATGCGCCGGCCGCAGGGCACACAGGTGTTTGGCGTGTATCCGGGGCCGATCGATACGCGCATGGCCGAGAGCCGCCCGTTCGACAAGACCTCGCCGGCTGACGCCGCACGGGCGATCGTGGCGGGTATCGAGCAGGGCGTCGAGGACATTTCCCCCGATCCGATGAGCCAGAGCATGGGAAGCGCGTTCTTTGCCGATCCCAAGGGGCTGGAACGTCAGACGTCGGGCGCGGCGGCGTGAGTGGTTAAAATGAGCCGGGGGGCAGTCGGGCAGCTTTGCCGGTATCCACCCCTCAATTCTCCCGGCCGCTCGGCGGTATGCTCCTACGGCTGGCGTGTCAGCAGAATCGTATCTGTCCGAGTGATCGCAGTGCCGTGTCCGTCAACGAAGCGCAGGCGAGCGCCGCCACCGCTCCGCGCATCAAAGGTGCGCAATTTTCCGCCCTCGGCGGGCACCAGTTCGGTCGGCGTGAACGGGCGCGCACCCACGTCCACGATGAAGCCGTCGCGCCCCCAGGTGTATAAGTTCGTCGCGCCACCTTTCGCAAAGTTGAGTCGCACTGTCGTGCGGAGTCCGCCCTCCGGGCCCGCGGTCGTGCCAATCACGTCAATAGACTGGAATGCGCCAAAGCGTTCGAGTCTGCTCGACAGCAGCTCCGATTCCTGCTTCGCCACGTCTGCAGCATCGCTGCCCGCGCCGAGCGCGGCGATCAGCGGTCGAACGTCGCGCTTCACCAATGCGTCAGCGATGGCGCGCGACTGCATGTTGAGCCTTGCCGCATTCGCGTGCGACACCGTGTCTCCGGTGATGAGCAGCTGATACGCTTGCTGGCCGACGGCTTCGGCCATCAGCTTTCCATGCGTGCTGCGGAGCGGAAGGCGGCTGCCGTCACTCAGGGGGCGCATCGGGAAAGAAGCGACCGATCGTGTCTGTCGTGCGTAGTCTGCCAAGTTCTTCCAGTCGCAGAATGGCAGCCGCGGTGAACTGTTTCGTAATGGAGCCAAGGTTGTAGACGGTGCTCGTGTCGGCGCGAATCCGGGCGTCCATGTTGGCCATGCCGTAGCTGCGGATGAACACCGTCTTGCCGTCGCGGACAACGAGTACACCCCCGGTGTAACCCTGCGACTCCGGTCGTTGCATATATTCGTCGACGCGCGTCGAGAGTTGCGCATCGGATGGCAGTTGTGCCGATACGTCGGACTCGTCGTTTACGACCATTATCCCGCAGCATGTCCGAGACTGACTCGTCGAGCGCATTGCTCCGCCACTTTCTCGCCGCACTGGCCTATCGCTGCCAGAAGGCGCTCCGGTATCACCCCGCCGACTTCGCTGAGTTTCGCGCGGGAGCGCTCACCCGAACGCCGCACGGACTGGTGTGGCACATGACCGGCGTCGTCGGATATGCACGCAACTCTCCGACGCGCAGTTCCTGCACGGGCCGCTCGCGCACGCCATGACGCATGTGGTCAACTGGCGATGCTGCGTCGGCTGGCCGGCTCGCCCGTCCCGTCGGAGAGCTTCATCTATGCAGCGGTGACGACCGATAACCGGTCGTCGCGGCAACCACCGCCAATCGCTCCTGACGCGTGGTGGCGACGCGATCAGCCGCCGTTGCCCCCAATGACACTCGGCGACGTCCCGCCACCAGTCGACTGGCGGCACCGCGCTCCGCTCGACTGCACGCGCTCGCATGGTCCAGCACCTGATGCTGCGCTGGCGCGATCGGGGATAACCGGTCAGCTTCCTCGCGACCTACGTTCCCCATTTTCTCTCTCCCGACGTATGACCACCTCGAAGTTGCGGCTTAGCATGGACGCGCCACCAAAGGTCTGAGCGTGGACATCGACGCGACGGGTTCGTACCCCGACCTCTTTGACGCAGCACACCTCGAACGCGCTATCACGCGCATCAATGCTCTCACACCGGCCAGTCAGCCGGTGTGGGGCACGATGAGCGTGGACCGGATGCTCGCGCACTGCTGCGTCCCGTACGAGATGGTGTACACCGCTAAGCACCCGCGTCCGAACCCGATCATGCGCTGGGTGCTGAAGCGGCTGGTGAAGGAGCGGGTGGTCGGCCCAGTGCCATACGCGCACAATACCCCGACCGCGCCCGCGTTTCGCATAAAGGCGGGGCGCGATTTCGTCGTGGAACACGATCGGTTGATCGCGTTTCTCCGGCAGGTGGTACACGAAGGCCGTGCTGCGTTCGCCGGGCGCGAGTCGCTCTCGTTCGGCGCCCTCACCTCGGCCGAATGGAACATGTTGTTCTCGAAGCATCTCGATCATCACCTGCGTCAGTTCGGAGTGTAGTGTCGCATCCGTTAGTTCTGTTGCTGTTCGCAGCGCTCGTACCGAGTGCACTGACCGCGCAGAAGAGCGTGACGGCTTCACCGGGCGACTCCTCGACGCTGCGGGCCCGTGCACCGCGTATCGCGTTCCGGCGCGGGCTCAGCCGGCGCATCGGGCTCGGCGCCAACGGCGCGCTCATTCCGCTACAGGGCGGTGCGCGACTTTCAGGTCGCCTGGGCGGACAGCAGATTGGCATAATGACCATGCACACGGGTGGTGCTGATCCTGCGACCTTCGAATACCAGTCATCGAGCGCACGGACGATCGGCGTGGACCTGACGGTGTCGCGCGGCGGCTTCTATTCGGGACGGTCAGCGGACGTGAGTGGCTCCGTGCGCGGACGCTTCGCACCACACGTGAACGTCAGCGTGGACTACGAACGCACGGCCGCTTCGCTGCAACGCTCGGATTCGACACTGCGCTTCACCGCACAGGTGGCACGACTTCGGCTGGACGTGGCAACGAGCTCGCGCCTCAACGCGACGTTGGTCGCACAGTGGGACAACGAGTCGAATCGCGGCACCGTGCATGCGGTGGACGCAGGCACCGGGTTCGGACCTGTATGTGGTCTGGACCAGTCAGTGGCCAACGGGTTTGCCCAACGGGATTCCGTGGCGGACGCCGACACCGGGCACGCCTGTGGCGAAGTATGTGAAGTATTTCCGGGTTTGAGCATCACGCCGCTTACCGCGCACGCCGCTCGTTACATGCCCCGCCGCGGTTCGTAGGGAACCAGTCGCGGATCCGAGACGCCAAAGTCGTCGGGCGTCGCGACGGCCTCATTGACCCACTGAATCAGTGCGGCCCACCCGCGGCTCTCCGGATCATGTTGGAGATAGCCGTGCACCACGTCGAACACGTGGAAGCCGCGGCCCAGCTGAAAACTCAACGTCGGGTCCCGTCGCTTCCCCGACGCGACCTCCACGACGTATTCGAAGGGGGACATCGTCTCGGCCACGGCGCCATAGCCGCGGAGTCGTGCCCCTGCTCGAATGCGCAGCAGCCCCTGACGCTCGGCGAGCGCTCGACGCGACCGGTACAACGCAGAGCCGATGCCGCCGCCCTGCGCCGTCGGGTCCACCATGATTTCGGCGCCGTAGAGCGTGCGGCCGCGCGTCGGATTGTGGTTGGTGAACATCCCAGCCGCCGTGAAGTCGCGCCAACTCCCCATGGCGTCATAGTCATCCCACAGGACGACGAGACTGGCCGCCATTCCGACTACGCGCCCCCCGTCATCCAGCGCCACAAACTGGCCTTCCGGAAACGTCGCCAGGTGCGATGACAATTGCGTGCTGGTCCACGGCGGTGACGATGGATAGACCGCCCGGCACAGCACCTCGATCTGCCCGAAGTCCGACGCCCGCGTTGGTCGGACCCGAACCTTACTCGTCGACGGTGATGTCATGGCCTGAACCACGGTGGATGTGACTACGCTGCCCGTCGCTCACAGCACGACGACCTCCGTCGTCCGCGCCCGCTGATCGACATCGACCGAGTCGCGCAGTGGCAACACGGTGCCGTCGTGCCGGTGCTCTTCGATGCTCCGCAGATTGAGCTCCCCGATCACCATCGTCTCCTGATTGGCAATGCCCTCGGCCAGAATACCGTCGCGCGCGAACGCGAAATCACTGGGCGTGAGGATCGAGGCCTGTCCATAATTCATGGAGACCGCGGGAACCATGGGCAAACTTCCGACGGTTCCCGCATGGAGCACGTACATCTGGTTTTCGATGGCCCGGGCGTGTGCACAATATCGTACGCGAAGAAAGCCCTGGCGGTCGTCGGTGCAACTGGGCACCGCAAGAATCTTCACGCCGGCCAACGCCGCCGCCCGGACAATCTCGGGAAACTCGACGTCGTAGCAAATGGCCACCGCCATACGACCGAAGGCAGTCTCGAACACGGTCAGCCCGCGGGATGCGCCAACCATCCATTCCTCACTTTCGAACCGCGTCATGCACAGCTTGCCCTGCGTGCCGAAGCGTCCATCGGGACCGTACACGTAACACGTGTTCGTGATGCCGTCGTGTGTTTTGTTCCAGACGGGGATGGTGCCGGCCACGATGTATTGCTTGTGCTGCGCCGACAGTTCCTGAAAGAGGGCGTGTACACGCGGCCCCTGATCGGCCAATGCCCGCACCTGAGCCACTATCGGCCGCGTCACATCGCCCAGAGTCAGTAGCTGAAGCGTGAAGTATTCCGGAAAGACAATGAGTTGGCACCGGTAGTCCGCCGCCGTCTGCACAAGGCCCCGCACCTGCGCCGCGAAAGCTTCGAAATCGGCAACCGGGCGTATGAAGTACTGCAGGACGGCGACGCGCACACGCTCCATGGAAGCCTCGGCGAAGAGAGGGCAGAAGCGTCGGTCGGCACATACTTTTGGCCGACCGACGCGCGTCGGCACGCGCCGACGGCAATTCACCACATGCTACTGAAACGGCAATACCGAACGACCCCGTTACTTGCTGACAGCGTGCTGCTGCTGAAAGATGGCAAGATCGAACTGCGGGTGCGCGTACAGCGACGATGGCGACGTGGCATGTTCCTTTACGCCAAATGCCTTGGCGACCGCCATCTCGCGTTCCCACGTGACCGGTCCTTCGCCCAAGCGCGGCAACGTCGCGATGTCACCGCTCGCTACCGTGGGGAGCGACACGCCTGTGCCACCCTTCGTCACCATGGCATTGCCTATCGGTACTAGGAGATCGAACGGCTCCATGTTCTCGAGACCGGCCGCCGCAGGCTCGATCCGGATGTCGAGATAACGCGCCATCCCCTGTGGCTTCTGTTCGACGAGCATCCGGGTCACCGACCCGATGATACGTTCGTCACTCGACGCTACCCGCCAACATCGGTGAACGGAAGGGAAGAGTCCGTGTTCACGGACCGTAGGGCCGCGAGGCGGAGGGTGTCATCGTCATGACGTCGCGCTGCCGTCGGCGCCTGCACGGCCGCACTCGTAACGCCACGCGTCGACGTTGTAGTTTTGTCAATCATGTTAGCTTCTCCGTTTTCGAGATCAGACGGAGGCTGGGGCTGCGGTGGGTGCAGCCATGCACGGCCGCCGGGTAAGGCGAACTTCGTGCAACAGCCATCAGCATCGCGCCCCGGAGAACTTTCGGGCAGACTTCATGCGGGATGCTCGGCGGATATTGCGCAGCAGCGATGTGACGCTGCACGCGACAACCATGCAGTAGATGCATATAAACATACTAACACCAATGACTTACGAAGTCAACCCCGCGGGCGCCACATGCTCGGTGCTGTTTCCGAGGATGCCAGTGAATTCACGATGGCCGCTTGGCTGCGCCGGCGCGCCGTGACGTTCTAGTGGCGATGGGCGCGCCCCCGTCCATCACCTTCCGCGCCGGCCTCGCCATCCTGCGCGGAGTGCCTGCGGCCGATGCTCCCGACTGGCTGCAGCACGACCCGCGGCTGGACGCGCTGGTCGCTGCCGGCGCGCGCTACCCCGACCTGCGCGACTGGGCGAGCACGCGTGACATTCCGGAAGCAGCGACTGCGTCCAACGTGTTTGCGGCACCGCTGCTCGATCCACGCACACCGCGCGAGGCACAACAGGAGGCCGTCACACGCTGGATGGCGGCAGGGCAGCGTGGCACGGTCGTGCTGCCAACCGGTGCCGGCAAAACGCTGGTGGCGCTGCTCGCCATTCACCGCAGTGGCACCAACGCGTGCGTGATCGTGCCAACCCGCGCGCTGGTCTCGCAGTGGTTCACGCAGCTCGCCGATGCGTTTGGTGCCGAACATGTCGGCGCATTCTACGGCGACGAAAAAGAAGTGCGCGCACTCACCGTCACCACGTATCACTCGGCCTTTGCGCTGCTCGAGCGGCACGGTGCACGGTTCACACTGCTGGTGTGCGACGAAGTGCACCACCTCGCCGATAGTGCGGCAGGCGAAGCCCGCACGCGGCTGGATGCACTGATTATCGCGCCATCGCCATATCGACTGGGGCTGACCGCCACGTATCCCGACGGGCAGGACACATGGCTATCGCGCGCGCTCGGCCCGGTGGTGTATCGCCGGAGTATCGGCGAAATGACGGATGCAGAACTCGCACGGTATGCGATCGAGCGACGCTACGTGGATCTTTCGCCCGCAGAGCGTGCTCGCTACGACGCAGAGTCGGAACGCTTCGAGCGATACGCCGAGCAGTCGCAGTGGCGCACGCAGGCGGAGTCACCCGATGTCGCGTGGAAACTGTTCGCGGCCAGCGCGCGTCGATCGCCGGCGGCACGACGTGCATTGCGCGCCTTTCGCGAACGAGAGCGCGTGGTGCGGCTCGCCGAAGCGAAATTCGAGGAGACCGCGCGTGTGCTGCGACTTTTCCCAAATGAGCAAGCCGTCCTCTTCTGCGGCGGCACCGACGTCGCCATGGAAGTGTCGCGGCGATTGGCGATTCCGCTGATTGCGGCGTCCACGCCGGCGTCGGAGCGCCATGCCATTCTTGGCGCGATGCGGGACGGCACCCTTCGCGCCGTTGCCTCGGTCAAGGTGTTGGACGAAGGCTGGGACGTTCCCAATGCCAAACTCGGGATCGTGCTGGGTGACTCCACCCGCGGCGGCGCGCGGCAGCACACCCAACGACTGGGTCGTCTGCTGCGACGACAGGGCGATCAGGTGGCGTCACTGTTCGAACTGGTGGCGGCCGGAACGTGGGAGTTTTTCGCCTCGCAGAAGCGAGGCGCCGCGGTGCGCAAGGTGTCGGATTCACAACTCGGTTTCGGACTGTGACGCAGTCATGCTGACACGCGCGCAGGTCGATCCGTTTGTGCGTGCCTCGGGCGAGGTGTTGCGCATTCAGTATCTCGCGGATCCCCACGGTCGTATCTCACCGTTCCTTGACCGACTCTTGCGATTGGTGCGCCGTCTCGAAGGGCAGTCGCTGGAAACGGTCACCGAAGCATTGCGTCGACAGGAACGACGCGTGCGTGATGCATCGCGCCTCGCGGGTATCGCCCGTGCATTGATCGAGTGGTGCGAGTTCGAGGCGCCGCCTGGCGCGCCTGACCTGGAAGTGGCGCGGCAACAGGTGTTCCGCGCGCGAGGCGGAATGTGGCCGCCGGTTCCCGGCGATGCGTTGCGACCGTTTGCCGACGCCGCGGCCGCGCTCGGGCTCACCGCCGACGCGCTGCAGCAGCAACTGTACGACGATCGCCCCGGCGCCCGACGACTGTGTCATGTGCCGGACGGCGACGCCCACGCCTTGCTCGCACGATACAATCTCGAGTTGGCGCGCGCGGTGCTGCGCGATGCCACGCGCGTTGTGTTGCACACGCGTGGTGGATGGCGTGATGTATTTCGTGCCGTCAAGGCCGCCGGTCTGATGCACGAACTCATTCGCGACGGGGCGCGCTATCGGCTGATGCTCACCGGGCCCGCGGCAGCGTTCGTGGTGCGTCCGGCGCGGTACGGCGTACGCTTTGCGCGTGTGTTGCCGGTGTTGGCGCGCTCGCCCGGCTGGCGTGTCGCGGCGGACGTGCTGCGCAATGGGCAATCCTGCCGTTTGCTGCTACGTGGGCGCGCGCGCGCGGTTGGTGGCGGTGCGCCCGTTGGTGCGGAACCTCGCCGGGAGCGCTACGACTCCGTGTGGGAGCGCCGTTTTGTGCGAGACTTTCGCGCGTCGTCGTGGGCGAAGGAGCAGGGTTGGCGATTGTCGCGTGAGCGCACGCCGATCTCACGTGGCGGCACGGTGTTCTTGCCCGACTTTACGCTGCGGCACGCCGACGGACGAGAAGCAGCGGTCGAGTTGGTGGGATTCTGGACGCCGGAGTACCTGTCGGCCAAAATCGCGAAAGTGCGGGCGGCACATGACGTACCATTGGTGCTCGTTGTCGCCAGGGCCCTCGCGGTCGGCGATCACGCCGATGTACTGCAGGATCTTGGCGGCGATCGGCTGCTGTTGTGCGGTCGACGTCCGCGTGTTGGCGATGTGATGCGGCTGGTGGAGCGAACGGCCAGGGTGCCATAAAGTGGGCGAGCGCGGACGGCACCCAGTGATGCCGTTTCGAATACGATACGACGGCGTGATCGTGAGCATGTCGCTGATGCGGAGTCCGAAGCCGGCCCCGACTTCGCCATATACTTTGTTCGTGGTGAGCCGCGCGGCAGGCGTTGACGGAAACGACGCAGACGAGGTTGTCCGGTTGGTCAGGTACAGGTGCAGGAGATTGCTCTGCACAAACGGCACGATTTCCACAGACCCCGACACGCCGATGCTACGGCCGAGCGAAATTCCGAACGACGACCGGACGGACCTATTGCTGCTGAATGAGCTGTTGGGTCCCTCCTCGTAGTGGCTTTGGAGGATGAGGCACAGTTGCGTTGCACCGGATGCGCCGATGGGAACGGCGGCCCCGAGGTCCGCACCCACGACCGGCGCACGCGGCTTCATGAACTCCCGTCCCGCGTAGCCAACCTGCACCCCCGCAAAGGCACGCGGACTCGCGACGCCATACCGGCCGATAAGCGTGCGCCCCAGATCCGTGCCAGCCGCCGTCGTGGCCACGCTTCGGGATACGCGCCTCAGTTCGGGCCCACCAATGCAGGTTTGCGCCTCCACTGCACCGGCGCAGGGCACAAGCGCACCCGTGCACGCGGCACGACGCACCAGCGGGGCGGGAATCCGAGTCAGGCGCGGCATTGTGATGGATAAGGGCAGAGGGGAGACATCACCGAAAGACTGAGATCAGACCCGACCGTCGCATTGAGGTTCCGCGGCGGACGAGGCACGCAGCTCTGACTGACGTCGATCAGAACTGAGCGCGACGCGCCGCCGGTCACATCCGGCGACCCAGAAAATCCAGCGCAGCCTCGAAGGCGCGCATCCATGATTCATGCCGCAGGAAGCCGTGGATTTCGTCTGGGAAGACCAGCTGCTCCACCGGCACGTTCTGTTTGCGCAGCGCCTTGATCAGCGTCTGCGTCTCGACGAATCGGACATTGCGATCGTCGTCCCCGTGAATCAGCAGCACCGGCGCGCGCCAGTTGGTCACCTGCGCCATGGGGGACGCGAGAAACGCCGTGCGTGTCGCTGCGGGATCCGCGTAGAAGTCGATGTCCGGCACGAAGGTCTGCATGCCGACGTTCCAGTCGTGCACGCCGTGAACGTCCACGCCCGCCTTGAACAGTTCCGGATTACGCGTGAGGCCCATCGCGGTCAGATAACCGCCGTACGAGCCGCCCCACAGTCCGATGCGCGTGCGGTCCACATCGGCGCGCGCACCAAGCCAACGCGCCGCTGCGACCACGTCACCATACTCGCTGCCACCGGTGGCACCCTGGCGCAGCGCCTCGCGGAAGTCGAGGCCGTAGCCAATGCCGCTGCGATAGTTGAGCGACAGCACCACGTAGCCACGCAACGCCAACGCCTGATTCATGGCGTACGCGTGATGATAGTAGGCGCCGTAATTCCAGCCGAGCAGCATTTGTCGGCGCGATCCGCCATGCAGGAAAATCATGGCTGGATTCTTTGCCCCTGCCGCTGCACCGGGCGGCAGGAACAGCTGTCCGTACGACACGATGCCATCTGCGGCGCGCAGCGTGACGGCCGTCGGCGTCACCAGCGACGAGGCCGGGAAATCGGCCGGCATGGTTTCGGGCGCCAGATGCTTCCAACTGGCCGTCGCGGCGGCGCCCTGCAACACCGCCGCATGTGCCGGCATACGCTCGTCACTCACGAGCGCGTGCAAACCCCCATTGCTCGACTCGACGGGATTCCACGCGATGTGCGCGCCACGCACCGCTGGTACCGGAGGCGCGCTGCCATCGGCCGTCACTGTCATCACCTTGCGACGGTCGATGTCACCGATGTTCGTGCTGTAGACCAGCCGATTGCCATCAGCACTCCGCGACACGAATTCCACTTCGCCGATGCCCGGCGTGAGTTCGACGGGCGTGCCACCGGTTGCGGCGATGCTGTACAGGTGTACCCAACCGGTGCGTTCCCACGGAAACACGATGCGATCGCCCGTGGTCCAGAACAGTTGATTATCAGCGACGATGGCCCAATACGCACTGCCACGCCCCGCGGTCGCGCGAAAGATCTCGCGCGCCTGAGCGGTCGCCACGTCGACAACCATGATGCCCCACGGCTCCGCCGAACGCGTGGCACGGAAGCCAAGCCGACGGCCCTCATACGGCATGCGCAGGAACGCGAGCCTATTGCCGTCGGGAGACCACACGGGCGCGTGGTCGGTGTCGGTGCTCGGCGCCATCCAGCGCAGCGACTTGTTGGCTACATCGTACACGCCGACAAAACTGTGCGTGCCGCGATTGGAGACGAACGCCACCTGCTTTCCATTCGGCGACCAGCGCATGGCCGCCGCACTGCCGCGCATCTTGAATAGCTGCACGGTGTGGACCGAGTCGCCCGCCGCCGTGGCCATCCAGATTGCGCCCCGACGCGCAAAGAGCAGTTCGCTTCCGGTTGGCGCGGGAGTGGGTGACGAGCCTTCGGTCACGCGCACCGCCGGCGTGCCATCGATTCGTACCCGCCAGATCGCCTGTTCGGCGCCGCCCGGATCGCTGGTCGGGTTTGGGATCTCGCCGGTACGATTGGCGCCGCCACCGCGCACGAAGTACAGCGTGCGGCCGTCAGCACTGAAGGCGAGCGAGGTAATGTCCTGCCCGTCGTCTTCGGTAAACGTGGTGGCCATGCGAGCGTCAGGCCGCGTGGAGTCGGTGACCCAGATGTTGCGTACGCCTCGTGCGTTGAGCACGAACGCCACCGCGTGGGCGGCGGGTGCCGCAACAATCGTTGCGGCGAAGGGGGCGCCGTCGATCTGGCGGACCGTTGGTGGCGTCTGCGCGGTGAGTGGCGGCGCGACCAGCAGCGAAAGCGCGAGTGAGAGCACCGACCGGGCGATCATAGCGTGAGAAAACTCCACTCTTTCGAGAAGGGAATGCTGCTGAGCAGGACATCGCGATCCTTCGTGACCAGCAGTCGATCGCTCGGATTGCTGCCGAGGCCGCGCGCCGCGTCGTACAGACCCGGCTCGACAGTGAAGGTCATTCCTTCCTGCACCACCGTGTCGTGGCCACGCGCGAGAAAGGGGACTGATGCCCTTCAAAGTTGGTGCCCTGACCTTGTCCGGAGCGGTGGCAAATGAAGTCCTGCATCCCCGCCTTGATTCGTCGTGTTCGTGCCATGCGCGAGGATGTAGTCGCCGGCGAAGGCGTGGATCTTGTCGAAGTACCGGTAGGCACAAGTCGACACGCCCGCCGCGCACATGCTCGCTGCGATTGGGGAATCCACCTTCGGCGTAAGGATAGCACAAGTAATACTCGTTCTCCGTGCACCACCACGACGTGATGAGATCGCGATCGATCGCAGGGGAGCACCAGTAGATCGTGTCCGGCTCGTCCACCAGCAACAGCGCCCAGGTGGTCCGCTCACCGCTGCCGCGAAAGCACCCCGAGCAGTACACGAGGTTGGGATCGGCCTGGAGCAGCACAGCATCCACGCCACCCGCCCTGGCACTCGCACGCAGACGACTGCACGTGGCCTTGTACCAATCCAGCGGCAGGCGATCCATCCCCACGGGCGCGGGCACGGGATGATGCGGATTGGCGACCAGCAACCGCTCCGATCCCCTCGGCGGGCGTGAGAGTGCCGTGAGCTCCGCGGTGGCGGCCGACGAGGCCGCGAGTGAGAGACCGATCCGGCGAACGAAGTCTCGGCGTGTCGTGATGGCGGGACTCGGCAAAAGTAGCGCGCGCGGCGCAAACGGGCGGGGCATCGTTCGGGCGAGGCAAAGGTACGAGTGGACCCGGGGACGGGCCAGTTTTGCCGCTGAGTGAACCTTTGTTGATATCATGTCTATTCATACGACAGTGCTGAGAACACTCAGCAATTACGAGCGGCGCCGCAGAGTGCGCCGCCGACCGACCTCCGTTTGGTGCTGATTTGTGAAAATTCCACCCGATCGTGCGGCGACTTCCGCAATGCAGCCGCCAGGAGACGACCGTTGGCTGACCAATCTGGTGTGTCCGATCTCGGCCGTGCGCGTACGCCAGGATGTCGTCCGGCTGACGGCGCTGCTCGTCGCGCTGCTGGCCATCGCTTATCTGATGACCAGCGCATGGTGGATTCCCGTGCTGCTCGTGGTGGACTTCGCCGCACGCGGGTCCGGCGCACGCTCGGTCAGCCTCCTTGGGCGAAGTGCACAGCGGATTTCCGGGGTGTTGCAACGGCCGGCCGTGATGATCGATCCTGCGCCGAAGCAGTTTGCGGCGCGCGTGGGGTTGCTCCTGTCGATCGGCATGGCATTCGCCATGTGGCTCGCACCGTCCGTCGCGATTGGACTGGCCGCCGTGCTGGTGATCTTTGCGTTGCTCGAGGCGATTGGCAACATCTGTGTGGGCTGCCTCGTGTACTCGTACGTGGTGGTGCCCATGGTGCATCGGCAGGGGGCGTCGTGAGCAGTACGCCGTACCGCACGATCGATGGCACGATCGGCAACACACCGCTGGTTCGGTTGCAGCGCGTGATTGGTGACGCGTTCGCGTCGCGCCGCAACGTGTTGCTGGGAAAGCTCGAGGGAAACAATCCCGGCGGCTCGGTGAAGGACCGTCCGGTGCTCTCGATGATTCGTGGCGCCGAAGCGCGCGGGGAGATCTCGCCCGGCGATCGTCTCATCGAGGCGACGAGTGGCAACACGGGCATCGCCATGGCGATGATCGCCGCGATGACGGGCTATCGCATGACGTTGATCATGCCGGACAACCTGAGCGCGGAACGTCGCGCGTCGATGCGGGCGTATGGCGCCGAGTTGATTCTCACGCCGGCCGACAAGGGCGGCATGGAATACGCGCGTGACGTGGCGGCGGACATGTCGGCGCGCGGCGAGGGGCGCGTGCTCGATCAGTTCGCGAATCCTGACAATCCCCGTGCACACTACGAAACCACGGGCCCCGAGATCTGGCGCGATACCGGCGGACGCATCACACATTTCGTGAGCGCAATGGGCACCACCGGAACCATCATGGGCGTCGGTCGCTATCTGCGCGAGCAGCAAGCCGTGGTGCAGATCGTCGGTGCGCAGCCCGCGGAGGGATCGCAGATCGCCGGCATCCGCAAGTGGCGTCCCGAGTATCAGCCGCGTATTTACGAACCGGCGGGAATAGATCGTCTCGAACTGGTATCACAGGCGGACGCCGAGTCGATGGCGCGACGTCTCGCGGCGGAGGAGGGGATCTTCTGCGGTCCGTCGGCGGCGGGCGCATGTGTGATTGCGCTGCGCATCGCGGAGGCGCTCCATGATGCGACCATTGTATTCATCGTCTGCGATCGTGGCGACCGCTACCTGAGCACCGGATTGTTTCCAGGGTAGGTGCGTGCGCGGGAGAGGGTGACCGTCGTCGACCAGACGCGTAGCTTGCATGGGGCAGGCGCCACGACATCCGGGGAGGACCGTGCACCAACCGCCGCAGGCCAATCGTCCGTCACCTGATCTACGCCCCGTGAGTGCCGGGTGGCGCCTGCGGCTGCATACCATCGTCTTCGAGGCGGACACGCCGGCGGGGCGCGCGTTTGATCTGGCGCTCATCGGACTGATCCTGCTGAGCGTGATCGTCGTGAGTGTGGAGACGATTCCCGGTCTGACTCCGCGCGTATATTCGGCGCTTCGTACGACAGAATGGGTGCTCACGGCGATTTTTACGGTGGAATACGTGCTGCGCCTCATCGCCGTGCAGCGTCCGGTGGCGTATGCGGCCAGCTTTTTCGGCATCGTGGACGTGCTGGCGATTTTGCCAACGTGGGTGAGTCTGTTCGTGCCGGGCGCGCGGGTGTTGCTGGTGGTGCGTGTGCTTCGACTGCTCCGCATCTTCCGCGTGCTCAAGCTCACGCGTTACCTGAGTGAAGCGGCGCTCATCGGCACGGCATTGCGCGCGAGCATGCGCAAGATCGTCGTGTTCCTGCTTACCGTCGCGACGGTTGTGGTAGTGGTCGGATCGGTGATGTATGTGGTGGAGGGGCCAGACACCGGCTTCACCAGCATTCCCACCAGCATGTACTGGGCCGTGGTGACGTTGACGACCGTGGGCTACGGCGACATTTCACCGCGCACGCCACTCGGGCAGGCGCTCGCGTCACTGGTGATGATTCTGGGCTACGGCATCATTGCGGTGCCAACGGGTATTGTCACGGCCGAGCTGACGCAGCAGGCGAGACAGACGCACGTGAGCACGCAGTCCTGCCGACATTGCGGAGCCGACTCGTACACAGTCGGTGCGAAGTTTTGCGCGGAATGCGGCGCGGCGCTTTGATGGCCCGCCCGCATGCGCCACATTCCAACGGCGTCACGGATTCGACGTCAAGTCCTTCCTGATTCCACTCCAGTCGCCGCAGCAAGAACCCCATGCCTCCGTCACGCAACGAACCGTGCCACTGCGGCTCGGGCAAGAAGTACAAGCACTGCTGTCTCGACACGGATACGTCGCGAGCGCGATCGCTCCGTCTCGTGCATGGAGAGCCGTCGCGCAACGACGACGGGATCTCGGAGCTCTCGGTTCCGCTCGACGCACTGCATGCGCTCGATCGGTCGGATCATTGGGAACTCGACGCGGTGCCCGTGCCGATGCTGGTCGACGGGGACGTGCCCGGACGGACCTGCGTGCGGCTGCTGGTGGCCAACGGATTCGTGCTCGATGCGTTTGTCGACGCGGCACCGCCGTCCGAACCTGGGGATGTCGCGGTCATGCTGTTGGACTGGATGCGTACCGCCGTGGCGCGGCATCGCGCAAAGAGCGGCGCAGCGATTCCCATGCCTGACTACCTGCTCGTGCGGCATGAATCCGTCGCGCGCGCCATGGTGCCGCTGCTGCTGCCGGAAACGAAGGTGCGACACTCGCATCTCCTCCCGGAAATCGATCGTGCAGCGAGTTCCCTTCGCAACCGGCTCGGGATGTCGGCGAGCGAGGCGGAATCCGACATGGCGACCGAGCAGACACTCGATGAAGCAGAGACGACTCCCGGCCTCTCGTTGATTTCCTTTCCGCAAGTCTGGAGTGCGTGGAACATCGACCACGACGCGCTGCGCACGCTCTTCGCGGCGGCGGCGGTGTTTCACAGCGCAGCGCCATGGACGCGTCTCGAGAACGAAGAGACGCTCAGTGTCACCTCGCCGGACGACCCAGCCGCGCGTTGGACGGCATGCATCATGGGTGCCGGTGGCGAGGAGTTCGGTCTCGTGCTTTACGAGCGCGACAACGACTTCGCACGCCTGTTGCGCGAGGGCCATCCGGAGGACATGCTGCGTGGCATCGAGGGAGCGGTCATCACGCTGTATTTCGATCCGCGCAGCGCACTGCCGCGTGGGATGCAGACGGAGTTCAGGCAGCATGGCTGGTCGGTTGCCGGCCCGGACGCGTACCCGCTGATCAGTTGCGCCAATACACCGGCCGGTGGTATCACGCGCGCGCAGGTAGCCCTGTTGACCAACGCGCTCGCCGCGATCGCTCGGCTGGCCCGCGAGAAGAACGTCCTGCCCACGGAGAACACTCCGCGCGCTGAACCGGTCGAGTGGCTCGACGTGGAGTCGGGACTCTTGCTTGGGTATCGCGGGTCGCGTTCGCTTTCGGCGGTGCGGCTGTGGGAGGAACCGACTGTGCTTGTTGCTGGCGCTGCAACCGGTCCGGCCGCCGATTCGAACGCGTTGTTCCTGCGCGAGCTCGACTCGGAAGAGGCGCTGGACGCCGCGTTCGCGCCGCTGATTGCCAGGCTGGACGCGTTCGCCGAGTGGATAGAGCAGTCGCGTGGCGAGCGGCTGCGGGCGCGAGGGGGCACGGCGCCCGACACGCATATGGAGAACGCGCAGATGTTCGTGGAGCATCTGGCGTTCGGACACGGGGTGACGCTTGCCGCCATCCACGAGTATCACCTGCGCATCTTCCTGTACGATTGGGTGCCATCCCGCATTCGCAGGGCAGAGCGTGAGAGTGCGGGTATTCTGGCCACGCTGCGCAAGCTGTTCGCATGGATGGAGAGTATCGGTATTGTGTGCCCGTGGGCCGCCGCAATTCTCGACGATCGTTCATCCTTGGACGTGCGTATTGCGACCGTGCCGCCAGGCATGGCCGAGGGCGCGGGCCCGATCTGGTGGTCCGATCAGCTCAGCCAGGACTTGCACCGACGCGTCATGTTGCCGGCGCCGCTGCTGTCGGAAGAAGACGGTGTAGACGACGGCGGGTTGGCCGGTCCCAGGGAAATTGCACTGTTCGAAGAGCTGGTTGCGCGCAACCTGGCTTGGCGCGAAGCGGGCGTCGCCGCGGGAGTATGCGGTCCGGACGCCCTTCGTGCTGCGTGCGTCGCAGCGCAGCAGCAGTGGGAGACGCAAAAGCACCGCCTCTATGGCAAGTCACCCGCCTCCGTGGTGCGTCAGGAGCGGCGCAAGTCGCAACGCAACTAGGTCTTTGACCGCATGAATACTTGCTTAATTAATCTGGCAATCGACCGTGGCATCTCTATATTGGGGAATGCCACGACCTCCTCTGCCGTTTCGACTGAAGCCGTCCGATGTCGCGACGTTGGACACCTTGATG
>JBBQTA010000039.1:0-28813 GCA_038213465.1 Gemmatimonadales bacterium
TCGGACTACGGCATGCTTCCCACCGCGCTGCTGCCACACGAGGTCTCGTATCGCGATCCACGGCTGATGCTCGCCTCACTCGACCACACGCTCTGGATGCACCGCGATTTTCGCGCCGACGACTGGCTGCTCTATTGCATCGACAGCCCGGCGGCGTTCGGCGCCCGGGGCTTCGTGCGCGGACAGGTGTTCACGCGCGACGGCCTGCTGGTGGCGTCGGTGGCGCAGGAAGGTTTAATGCGGGTGCGGGATAAAAACGGATGAACTGCTCGGCCGCGGATAGAAACTGATACGAACGGAAACCGCTCGCGGATACCACGAACAACCTTTTGGCTGTGTGCAGTATCCGCGAGCGGTTTCCGTTGTTTATCTGTTCGTATCCGCTGCAGAGCAGTTCATCCGCGTCTATCTCAACCAATCCCGCGCCGGACCGCTCACGGCCACGGCAGCACGATCACCGGATACCGCGACCGCGACTTCGGATCGTCATCACCGGCGAAATACCGATCAATATCCCGCACGGTCTTGGCCCGCAACGCGCGGTCGGCCGCCGAGCCGCCAGCCATTCCAATGGCGCGAGCACGCAGCGCTGTCAGATGCAGCTCGCACACCGAGCGCACTTCAGCCAGCGTCTCCGCATCGCCTGCACGATCCAGCAACGTGTTCACCACCACCTGCTGCACGGTGCGGCGCATGGCCTGATCGCCGGCGTTGGCCGAAACAGGCGCGCCCCACGTACGGTTCACCAGCGTGCGATTGACCTCATCAAGCGTGGGATTCGCCGCATCACGCGCGCTGAACAACACCAGCCGACCCACACGATCACGCTCGAGAATTCCTTCGATCACTTCCGTGGCCAGTCCACCCGCCAACGTGATCTGGTCAAGCGCCGTGCCCGCGTAGCCCAACCACGCCATCGCACCGTCACCGCCCGGAGGCACCGGCGGAATGAGCGCCAGCACACGCTCGGGTACCGCCAGCGCACTCGGCTCGAGTGCATCGAGTGCCACACCAAGCGCACGACGCTGCGACGCGGCCGGCAAAATCTTCGTCGGTGTCTGTCCGTCGCCGCGCATCGCATATGTGAAGTCCATCCCGCCGATGAACTTGATCACGCTCTCCAACGAGTAACGGTGATGCAGATACACGTGCGCAAACCGCATGTTGAGCAAGTACAACGGCTCACCCGCCTTGATCGCACGGTCGTCGAACTTGTCGATCAACAGGCGACGCACATTCGACGACCGCTCCACCGACTCGAACGCCGTGGATCCTTCCACCCAGCGCGTCGCATCCGGAATGGAACCGTCGGCGCCCGAATGCTGATCGGCGATGAATCGCACATTTCTCGACAGACCATCCTTGATGATCTGCGCCAGTCCCGACTTTTCGGACGCCGCATCGGGGAACCACGTGTAACCGTAGCGCACCGTGAGCGTATCCCACGCACCACCGGCCGGCGCATACGCCTTGGATAAATCCAGCGCACCGTTCGCCGTCAACGAGATGAGCGGGAACGGATAGTCCATCACCGACGTGCGCCCTTGCGACGACGCGATGTAGTTGTGCGGAAAGCCGAGCGTGTGTCCAATCTCGTGCGCCGCATGCTGCTTGCGACGCTCCATGGCAAACTGTTCGGCCGACACGCCAAGTCCCTGCGGACCCGCCGCGGGCAGCAGTCCGGCGTAAATGTTGTAGTCGATCAGGGAACGCCACGCGTCCATGCGTACTACCGTGCGCACGATCTCGCCCGTGCGTGGGTCGGAGAACGACGGACCCACACTCGGCCCCGGTCCCGTCCGATGGATCCAGTAGAGCATGCTGTAGCGCGCGTCCATGGCATCAGCGCCGGCGGGCAGATCACGCACCGCAAACGCGTTCTTGAAGCCTGCCGACTCGAACGTCTTGTTCCACCACATCCCGCCTTCGCGCAGCGCTTCGCGATACTCCGCCGGGATGCCCGGATCGAGATAGTACACGATGGGCGTGACGGGGTCGGTCAGTTCGCCGCGCTGATACGCGGCCGGATCTTTCGGAATGAGACGCCAGCGACCCGCGATCGCGTTGCGATAGGTGCCATCATAGCTCTGCGAGAAGTCGTAGAACTGTGGGCCGCTCACACCGGCACGCCCGTCACCCTGCCGTGCCCGAAAGCCGGTCGAATCGGGGAGCGCGACCAGGGAGTGATGCAACTCCATCGTCACCGAGGCAGGATCCGGTGCGCTGCGACGCAACTGCGCGCCCGGATTGTCCACCGCAAAAGTGAGCACGGCGTGAATCTCGGTGTTCTTCGGAAATGCCTTCGTACGCTCCGCATCCACCCAACTGCGTCCTGCATCAAGCCGGGCCGATCCCTGCTGTCCACGACGGATCGACTCGGCGATGCCGTACGTATCCGAGAGGAAGAATGACGTCGCATCCACGACAAGCAGGCCGTTGGCCTCGGACTCGATGGCAAAATTCGCTACCACCGACGTCGGAAATCCCTCGGATGCCGCGCGCTGTTCCGCCGGTCCCGCGCCAGGCGCACGAATACCCCAGTTGTCGCGCACCATCAGTACGCGCTTCCCGCGCCGCTCGAAGCGCACCACCACACTCGAGCCGAGCTGGCCGCGATCGAGACCCAGCCCGCCAAGTCCGGTGGCCAGCGTGCTTTGATGCAGGAAGTCGCTGTTCAGCCGCTCTGCCGGAATCTCGAGCAGCAGCTTGTTCCGATCGGCGTCAACGCGCACGCCGACAAAGCGTTCCTGTTGCCGCATTGCTGCCGGCATAACGCGAGCGTGAGAGCGAGGGTCAGTCCGAGCGAACGCGCGCGTGTCGGCGTCGGGGCGGGCAAGCGTACGTGCATGCAGCGGCGCCGCAAGCACCAGCAGCGAGCAGACGCCGATGATGCGCGGCGTACGGGACGTGCGTATTCGGAGAAGATCGGTCACGGCTGCGTCGGTCCGGGTATCGGGGATCCACTGGCACTGCTGCCACCACTCGAGATGCGCGTCAACGCCAGCACCAGCACCGACAAGACGGCCGCTCCGATGACCACCGTGCGCTTGCGCGAATACTCGCGCACCGCAATCACCTCCGCGAGCTGTCTCGGCACGGCGACCGTATCGCCTTGCGATACGAACGATTCCCGGTTCACTGTGACCGTCCGTTCGACTGCCAGTTCGACGGTGTCGGCGGTCACGCGCGTTATGGTGCCCTCGAGCTCCCGCACGTTGTTGCCAAGCGATTGCGTGAAGTGCGTCGTGCCGGCCGGCGTCAGCGTGACCCGCACGGCGCGCGCCGGCTCGGCGGGACGAGCCGGCGCGACCGGGATATACGAGTAGCACCCCACCAGTGACCAGGCGGTGAGAAGCAGCGTCGGCACAGAGGCGAAACGACCGGCCACGGAACTCCGTGACCGGTCGTTGCGCTGCAGCGGAACCGCGGGACGTTTTACTGACACGAGGCGGGCCGGGTGTTGCCAACGTTGGCCGGCTTCGGCACGAGTTTGTTCTGCAGCACTTCGTCGGCCGAAATCGGGAAGAAGCAGGGCTTGCTACCCCGCGTCCCGACCCACCGGTCCGCACGGATCTGAAAGCGATAGTGGTCGTTCAGACGACGGCCCTGCAGGAAGAGCGACACCGCGCGCTCGTGCACCAGGATATCACGCGCGGACGGCGTTCCCGTCCACGCAGGCAGTGCATCCACCGCCCGCACCGCATTGATGCGCGTCGTGAACTCGGCCGTGTTCCCGGTGGCCAAGGCCGCTTCGGCGAGAATGAGCTGCATGTCCTTGGCGGAGACGGCGGTCCATCCGACGTTGACCGTGGACGAAAAACGGCAGCACTCGTCGATGTTCTTGGCCGTGACCGGATCGGTCTGGTTGGTGACCGGATCGCGCAACGCAATGCCGGCCACGCCATCGAGCGGCCTCGTACCGGCGCCGTTCGGGACGATGTAGCGCGAGCCGGCGCGGATCTCGAGCCGGGAGTTCATCTCGCCGCCGGTGGAGAAATAGCCGCCGTTGTTTTGCGTGACGACCTCGAAACGAAAGCGAAAGCTGTTGTTCCCCATCACCGCCAGGGCTGCGGCCGCATCGGCGTTGGCGCCGGCGTCGTTGATGAGCGGATTGGCCGGGAAGCCGCGCGGCGCACGCAGTGACGTCCACACCGCCTTCGAGAACTTCGCGCGCGCCCGCAGCCCGAGAATGCGCTGCTGCAAGGCAACGTTGTTCGTTGCCTGGGCGACGATCAGTCCCTTGTTGAGGTAGGTGACGGCCGAGTCGAACATGATGCGCATGTTGGCATCACCGACCGGTGCGCCGTTGGCGATACGATCGGAGGAGATGACGAAGTCCTCGTAGTTCTCGCCCAGCAACGTGTAGATCATGCCACCCAGGAAGTACGCCTGCGCCAGGTCGGCCCGATTACGCAAGGAGCTGGACTTGTCGTATCCCTCGAGCTTCGGGATGATGTAGTCGGCGAGCCAGCGCGCCTGGGCCGCGTACGAGAACTGGCCGTTGGTGTACTCGTTGTCCGGATCGCCGATGTCGCCCACGTCAAGCAGGTTCCAGTACTCGCGCGAACCGACCCAAGTGAGTTCATCCGACGACGCGCCAACGGTGCCGATCATCTGGTTGCCGGCCGCATTGACGGAGCCGTACAAGCCGGTCACGAGCGACGTGGCCGCCGAAGACGCACTGGCGATCGCGTCCTCCGTGACCGCGTTGGGATTTTTCACGTCCGTCTCGAAGATCTGACAGGACGAGAGCGTGAGCGCACCGACGACAACTGCGCCAAGCGCAAAGGTTCGGCGGCGCGGAGCCGCACCCACGATCGAAACTCCGATAGTCATTGGGCTGGTCTCCTGTTAAAAGCCGAGATTGAGCGTGAGTGAGATACGGCGCGGAATTGGCAGGCCGAATCCGTCGGTCGCATTCTGGAAGTTGTCGGCGAGCGTACCGGTGGAACCACGACCGTTTTCGTTCGACTCCGGATCCTGTCCAGGGTACCTGGTCCACAGGAAGATGTTGCGACCGGCAACCGTGAGCGCGGCGTTGCGGAAGCCGAGCTTCGAGGCCACCGTCTCGCCGAGATTGTACGTGAGCGCCAACTCACGCCACCGTGCGAAGGAGCCGTCCTGCGCCTGGTACAGACCCGGTTCGAGCAGTCGGCGATATTTGCGAATGTACTCCTCGGAAGCCACGACGCGCTGCTCCGGCGTGCTGGCCGGGTTCTGCATGATCGACTGCACCTCGGAGAACTCCTTGCGGTTCGACCCGATCGACGGATGCTGCGAGAGGCGGAAGCCGTCAGTGAGGTTGGAGACCTTGTAGCCGGTGCGATACTCGATGGTGGACTGGATCTTCCAGTGCTTGCGGAAGTTGAACGTGCCGCCAAAGGCGCCGGTCCATTTCGGGATGGAGCTGCCGACACGCTGTTCGAAGAGCACGCCGCTGCCATCATAGTCGGCGAGCAACGGCTGCAGCGCGTTCTGCACGCCGGAGTTCTGGATGTCACGCGGCTGCGCGAAGTAGGCGAGCAGTTCGGCGCGCGTGGGCGGCGTACCGCGGCCGAGGAAGTTGAACGGCAGCTGGTCGCCCGTGTAGCAGGCAATCGGATTGCCAAGCTTGTTCGTGGCCGGCGCCGAACCGCATGCCGAGGCGAGACGCGGCTCGTAGATGGAGCCCAGCGGATCGCCTTCCTTGAGGTAGATGCGATAGCGCGCGTAGCCACCCGAGACCCGGATCGGCGGTGCGCCGCCCAGGCTGGTCAGCGTCTGCTTCAGGAACGCGGCGTTGGCGAACAGTTCGAGCGTGGTGGTGCCGCGCTGGATCGGGCTGCCGCGAAGACCGACTTCGAGGCCGTTGGCGTCGATCTGGCCGATGTTCGTGAGCTGCGATTGCCGGAAGCCGCCAGACTGCGCGAACAGACGCGGCACGAGAGCATCCTTGACCGTCCGATCCCAGTATGTGAACTCGAGCGCGAGACGGTTGTCGAGGAAGCCTGCTTCGAACCCGCCTTCGATTTCCGTGGAGATTTCCGGACGCAGATCGCTGTTGCCGAGCTGCGACGGCAGCAGCCCCGAGCCGAGCGACGTGACCAGCGGCGAGAAGGTCGTAAACTGGTCGAAGGCACCCGGCTGACGGCCGGACTGGCCGATCGCGCCGCGGAGACGCAGGGTGGGGAGCTTGGTCGAGGTCCACGACTGCCGGTCCGACGGCACCACCGACAGCGAAAGCTTCGGATAGAAGACGCCACCGGCGCTCTTGCCGAAGGCGCTGGAGAAGTCGTAGCGCCCGCCGGCCGTGCCGAAAATCCAGTCGCGCCACCCGATCTGTGTCTGCCCGAAGTAGCCGCCGTTCACCGTCGTGCTGAAGCCTTCACCGGTGGAGATGTTCAGGCCGCCCGCGCCCACCACTTCGATGCCGGGACCGGGAAACGCGGTGGAGCTGCCCGTCTGCGTGTTGACGCGATTGTTGAACACCTGCAGACCGCCGACCGTGGACGTCGTCCAATTGCTGCCGAAGTCACGGTTGTAGGCGATGTTACCGGACAGCGTGAGCACGCGCGTGCCGCTGGAGAAAGTCTGACGCGCGCCGTCCGGATTGTTCGACGTGAAGAGGTCCACGTTGTAGCCGAACGGAGAGAGACCGAAGTCACGCTGCGCCGTGTAGTCGAAGCCGACCGTCCCGGAGTACGTCAGACGGGAGGTCTGCGAGTACGCGGCATCGAGGATGCCGACGTAACGCTGCGCCCCGGTCTCGTTGGTCACCTGCATTGCCTCGCGCGCGGTGGCGAAGGCCTGATTGCCGAACGGATTGCCCGCCCCGGAGCAGCGGCCCGGCGAGAGATATGTGGACGCGTTGCAGTTGGCCAACTCGGGACGGGCCATGTAGCTCAGCGAGTTCACGCCGTAGATGTTGTTATTGTTCTCCGGCGACTTGTTGTTCGTGTTGTAGTAGTTGTTGTTGAACTTGATGCGCATGTTCTTGAACGGCACCAGCGACAGGTTGGCCGACGTCTGGATGCGGCGCACCTGATCGCGCGCGGGTCCGAGATCGGCGCCGCCGAACGGTCCATCCTCGTTGTAGTAGCGGCCGCTGGCGAAGTACGTGATCGATCCGCCGCCGCCCGCCACCGACGTGGAGAACGTGTTGCCCAGTCCCGTCTCGGTGAAGTAGTCGTTGAAGATCGGCACTTCGAAGACCTGGAAGGCCTTGAGACCGGGGATGTTCCAGTACGTCGCCAGCGAATCGGCACGGACTTGCGTGCGTGCGAAGCCCGAATTCGGTGCGACCCGGTCGCCGAAATCCACCGCATCCTGCTGAAGCTGCATGTTCCACCGCGGCGGGCCGCTCGTGCCCTGTTTGGTGAAGAATTGGATTACGCCGTTCGAGGCTTCGGTGCCGTACAGCGTCGCCGCGGCGGCGCCCTTGAGCACCTCCACACGCTCGATGGTGCTGGGGTCGATGTCGTCGATACGCGACGGTGAACCGCCGCCGCCGTTGCCGATCCCGTAGCCGCCACCGGAGTTCATGCGTACGCCGTCCACGAAGATGATCGGCTCGTTGGACTGCGACAGCGATGCGTTGCCGCGGATGCGGATCTTCGCGCCCTCGCCCGACAGACCGCCGGACACAAGACCGGTCACACCGGGTTCGCGCGCCGTGAGCAGGTTCGACATGTCGTTGATTGGCGCATTGGCCGGGGGCGTGATCACGGACACGGTGTTGCCCAGACGCTTCACCTCGGTCTTCTGTCCGCTGCCAGTCACGACGACCTGGTTGAGCTGAATCGCCGATACGGTCACCGCGAAATCGGCTTTGGACGTTTGCCCGGGCGTGAGCGTGACGGTGCGCGTTTCGCGCGAATAGCCAATCGCGCGTACGCGGACCACCACCGTGCCCGATGCACCGGACATCGGGATGCCGGCGATGCGGTATCCGCCTTGCGCATTCGTCATGGCACCCAACTGCGTACCATCGATCGAGATCTGCACATTCTCCAGCGCGCGTGCCGTGGCGGCGTCCGTGACGCGCCCCTCGACGATCGCAGTCCCCTGCGCGTACCCGCTCGCAAGCGGAAGCGATAGCGCGAGCGCCACCGCCGAAATGAAGCGCAACCAGCGTGCGTGAACAGGACCCGGCATCCTCGCCTCCCGAACAAGTCAGGGTGAACACCGGCGCGCGCGCCGGTCACGAACACATCACGGAACAAGAAGCGCGAATATGCAGGCAGACAGTCCCAACGGCAACCGCCCAGTCCCTCATCCGCTCCGCTTGTCCCAGTTCCTAACCGCCGTGCAACGGAATCCGTCACCGGGCCCCCGTTTCGTCGCTTGTGACCACGGGTCGTCGTGCCGTTGCGCGATCGGGACGGGGCGGTTTTTTGCACGCCGCCGGACCCGACGCAGCTCGGACTTACCGCGGCGCCCGCGCCTCGCGCAGCGCGTCGGCCAGTCGCACGGCGTCGCTGTTCGTGGTGTCCAGCGCCAGCGATCGCCGCACGCTCGATTCGGCGCCCGCCAGATCGCCCTGCTTGAGGCGCGCCAGCGCGAGTTGGTAGTGACCGACGGCCAGCCCGGGATCGCGCGCGAGTGCGCGCTCGAACAAGGGGATGGCCTCGGCTGCGTTGCCCTCGCGCAACAAGCTCGTGCCGTGGTTGAGGTAGCCCAGTGGTCCGGTGGGATCGAGTGAGATCGCACGCCGGTAGGCCTCGGTGGCGGCGCGTACGTCACCTTGGCGCTCGAGGGCGATGCCCAGATTGACCTGCGCCATCGGCTGACGCGCATCGGCGGCGAGCGACCGCTGATAGGCGGACACCGCTGCACCGGCATCACCCGCGGCCGCGAAGGCGAGTCCGAGGTTGAGCAGCAATGCCGGATCACCCGGCGCCACCTCGAGCGCCTTGCGATAGGCGATCACCGCTCGCGGTGCGTCCCCGGACTCGCGCGCCGCGTCTCCGAGTCCGCCAAGCACGACGACCCATCGCCGACGGAGCGCGGCATCGTCGGTGGAGTTGACCTGCACGCGCTGCAGCGCGTCGCGCAGCAAGCGACGCGTTGCGTCGTCCCTGCCGCGCGTGAGATGCAGCGTAGCCAGCGCGAGCGCCCGCACGTCGATGTCGCTCGACGCCGTCATCGTGCGCAGCGCTTCGTCGAGCGACGACGGCAGCGACGCCATGTCCGCGGTGCCGAACGACTCGAGCCACTGCGCCAGTCCCGCCACCTGCGCGGTCGCGTTGCCCGATGTCGGTCGCACGAGCAGCGCCGACGCGGTCTTTATGTCCGACACACCGCGCGCCGCCAGGACGCCGGCGACCGCCGTCTCGTGCGGCTTGAGTTCGCCCCACCACTGCTGCACCTGCGCCGTGTGCTGTGCGTCACCCACGCCCGCGTGGCAACTGCGACACGCGCTCGTGATCCCCAGCGACGAGTCGAGCGACGGACGTGGAATGGCGATGGAGTGATCGGAGCGTTCGTAGCGGATTGCACGCCCCAGCTCAGGCTGCTGCTGGTACGGCATGTGACAGGACACGCACCGACTGCCAGTGGACGTCGCCGGATGCTTCGTGTGGGCCGAGACGTCGATCGCCTTGCTGGCATGACAGCTCGTGCATTGCCGGTCGTCGGTGCGGCCGGGAATAGCCTCGCCGGTCACCGTGCGATAGCCCTGTGTGTGCGGATCGTGGCACGACGTGCAGGTCATGCCGCCGTTGCGATAGCAGTCGCTGGCGTAATGTCCTTCCTGATAGGCGAACGTACGCGTGCGACCATCGGCGGTGAGCGGCTGTTCGCCAAGCTGCGAGAGCCTGAGCGTGTAGAACTGCGCCAGCGTTGCGCCGGGGCGGTAACTGGGCGCCAGCCGACTTTTGAGCGCATGACAGCTCATGCACGTGTTCAGCGACGCGTCCTTGTCCAGCGTGGCCAGCGCGGCGATTCCGATATCCGTGCCGGTCGCGGTGCCCGCGCGCATCAGCGACACATGACGTGCGGCCGGCCCGTGGCACGACTCACAATTGATGCGGAAACCGTTGGAGCGGGTCACCCACGACGTCGCCGCGGTATCGAACGACAGATCGATCTGGCTGCCGTGACACGACTGGCAGTTGCTGAAGCGCGGCTCGTCGCCCAACACGCGTGTCGGCGGCCAGTCGCCGCAGTCCGCCAGTCGCATCATGCGCGTGACCGGAATCCATCCGTGGTTGCTGCGCGTGGCCGTATTGCAGAACCACGTGCGATTGTGCCGGCTCCAGTCGAAGGGGAGAAATCGCAGCGTGCCGTCGGCGTGCTTTGTCACGAAGCCCTGCGTGCCGCCGCCTTCCATGTGCCCACCCCCGATCACGGCGTCAACGACCAGCGCTGTGTCACGGTCGCCCGCACGCTGCACCACGAACGAGAAGACGCCGTTTTGCTGGCGTGGCACCACGGTCGCATCGCGAAAGCGGATGGGCGTTCCGTCGAAGGGCGCGATGACGCGCACCTCATCCGGAGCGCCGCCAGCCTTGCCGTGCGTGGACGCGCGCCACGCGGTGAACTGCTCGCGGTGACACGATGCGCACGTCGCGGCACCAGCGAACGCCTCGTGCGGCGGCGCCACGGGCAACGGCGGCAGCGCCACACTGGTCAGCGGCGTGCCGCCGAGGGCGTCGCCGGCGGTAGTGTTGTCGTCGTTGGCCGCATCGCGCGACTCGCAGGCGGCGAGCAACGCCAGCAGCAGGAACGCACGAATCGGCAGCATCCTTTGCAACATCATTTGCAACGTCAGTCGGAACAGCAGGCGCCCGTTCATGCGCCCCGTCATCCGCCGCGAGACCACGACGGCCCCTCGCAACGACAGAGCGTTCGGATGTAACGCACCAAGGCACGGATCTCCTGCGGCGACAGCGTGGCGCCGAACGCCGGCATGCGCGCGCTACGGTTCATGATCGCGCCGCCGCCGTGGATCGTGTCGTATAGCGCGTCATCGCCGCGCTGGGCAATCATACTTGCATCAGCGTGTCGGGTCGCCGGTACGGGCAACTGCGCGGCATTGGGACCGTCGCCATTCCCCGTGACGCCGTGACAGCCGGCGCACCACCGGCCGTATAACGCGACCGCGCTGGTATCACCGCGTACCGGCGCACCCGCGGCACCGACGAAGGGCGGCGGCGCAGCGGGATCGCCACCCAGATAGCGAATGATCAGCGCACGATCGGCTGCCGGCATCTGCGTGCGCGGCATAGCCGCACCCGGCACCATACGTTGCGGATCGGTGATGATGGCGGCGATGTACGCCGGCGAACGCCGCGTCCCCACCGAATCGAGCGCGGGCGCCAACATCCCGCCGTCGGCACCCAATCGGTGACAGCCAAGACATCCGAGTTTGTCGCGAAGCAATCGTTCCGCCTTCTGTCGGGCGAACGGAGTCAGCGGTTCCGCGCGGCCCGGCGATGCACGCTGTCCCACGACGCGGCTGACCGGCACGACGGACAGCGCGACGAACGCGGCCAGCACGAGCGCCGATCGCGACGCGATACGAAGGGACGGGGGGCTGCACGCGTACATAGTGAGACGATACGGGCGGGCGCCGGACTCCGCCATGCCGCAGCAGCATGGCGGCACGGCACTGCGCGCAGGCGTGTCGCAGCCCCGTGGCGCGAACGCGTCGCGCGCAATAAATCTGTGGCATGCCCATCTTCGAGTACGTCTGCAAAGCCTGCCAGCATGAGTTCGAAGCACTGGTACTCGGCAGCCGGATTCCCGTCTGCGCCGAGTGCGGGAGTGCCGATCTGGATCGACTGCTGTCGCTGCCAAATGTGAAGTCCAGCTCCACCCATGCACTGGCCATGTCCGCGGCCAAGCGGCGCGACAAGAAGCAGGGGAACGAGCGCATGCAGGAACAGGCGATTTACGAAAAGAGCCACGACGACTGAGTGTCAGCGTGGCTCGCTCGCAGTGAAACTTTTGGCGCGGACTCAGTCTAGCACGATTTGCACTTGTTGCTGTTGCCCGCGCCAAGCCGCACGAGGAACTCCACCGCCTCGACGAAGGGCGGAATGCGCTGCACCGGGCCGTTGGCCATGTCGGCCGTCGTCTGGCCCTTGCGGCTGATCGCCTTCACGTCGGCACCTTTGCTGACGAGATAGGCGATGAGCACCGTGTCGCCGCGTGCGGCCGCATGATGTACGGCATTATAGCCGTTGAAGTCGCGCTGGTTGACGTCGAGCCTGAGCTCTTCGACCAGATACTTGATCGTAGGGAGCCAGCTGTCCGGCGCGTGCCGATGCGAATTGGCGGCGAAGCCTTCGCCGTAGCCGACACCGCTGGCCGCATGCATCGCAAACGTACCCGCACCACCCGCCGGCACCGGCGGCAATCCGGACGGATCCTTGTTCGGGTCACCCGCCGCGTCGTCGGGGGACGCATCGGCGTTGAAGTTCCGGCCGGCCGGCTTCAGCGTCGGCAGGTTGATGTCGGCACCATACTTCACGAGCAGCTTCATCGCCTCGACGTCGGTACCGTACGCCGCGCGCCAGAACGGTGTCGCCCCGGTCGTGTTCACGCCGAGCAGGTCGAAATTGTACGACATGTACCACAGATGCTTGGACAGACGCGCGTTCACGTCCGCGCCTCCCTTGCATAACGCGTCCATCAGCTCGAGGTAGGTCGTCTGCTGCTGCAACTGCGCGGTCGGCTGCGGATAAAGTGACTTGGCCGCCCACTGCACGTTGATCACGGTGTACAGCGGCGTGGCGCCCGCGTCGCTGGCGAGCCTGGGGTTGGCCCCCTTCTCGAGCAGCGTCCTGGCCAGATCGAAGCGGCCGTTGATCGTGGCCATGAGCAGCGGGCTGGTGTGATCGCCCCCGCTCACCTGATTGACATCCGCGCCCGCCTTGAGCAGCGCGTTCACCGACGCCACGCTACCCTGCCGCACCGCAAACAACAGCGGCGTCAGTCCGCCCTTCTTGCCCACCAGATCGCCGTAGCTGCCACTGCCATTGATGCGGCCGCCACGCGCCGAGTCGGCCGGGGCAGCAGCAGCGGAAGCCGCGCCAGACGCGGCACCACCGGACGCCGCGATAACGGCGGGTGCCGGCGCGGCAGGGGTGGCCGGTCGAGCGGGCGAAGCCGCAGCACGAGGCGCGGCACCAGCAGGCGCCGCACCACCGGCCGCGGCGGGCGCACCGGCGACCGCCCCTGGCGCGCGCGGCGGCGCTTCGGCGGCTTTGAGTGCCGCCACACGCCGCGCCCGCGCGGTCAGCGCCAGACGATCGGTACGCTCGCGTTCGGCGATGTCCTCGACCGTGGATACAGCCTTGATGTCTGCACCCTTTGCAATCAGCAACTCCACCGCGGCGATTCGATCCGCCGACGCGGCCCACATGAGCGGCGTTTGTCCGTACGCGCTCTCTTTCGCATCGATCTTCGCGCCATGGTCGAGCAGCGCCGCGATCGACTCGGCATTTCCCTGCTCTGCGGCAAAGTGCAACGCCGTTGCGCCGCCCGATGACGTGGCCGCGCCGGCGTTCGCCCCGGCCACCAGCAACGCCTTGACGGCCTGCGCCTTGCCCGCCTTCGCGGCAAGGTGCAACGGCGTGTAGCTGCCATTGCGTGTGACCGTCTCGAGTCGTGCTCCAGCGTACACCAACATCGACGCAAGCCGCGCGTCACCACGCGTGGCGGCCCAATGCAACGCCGTCATGCCGTCCGGCTGCGCCGCGTTGGCGTCCATCCCCTGCTTCAGCAACACACGCACGGCGACCGTATCGCCACGCATGACTGCGTCCGCGACCGGTGAATCGACCACCCGTCCAGACCGTGATGGTGCCGCGGCCGACAGGAGGACGGCGCCGATCGCAAGCACGCCGAGGAATCCGCGCTGAGTGCGCATGTGATCAGGCATTGGCGCGGAGACTCATCGGGCCCGTGCTGTCGCCCAGCGCCTTGTGGTCGTCGAGACCGAGGCCGTGCATCACGCTGAGCAGCGCGTTGGCCATCGGGGTACCGTCCGGCGCCTTCACGTGCGTGTTGCCCTCGATGGTGCCACCCGCATGGCCGAGCAGGATGAGCGGGCAGCGACGATGGTTGTGCAGATTGGAGTCGCTCATCGGCGAGCCGTAGATGACGAGCGTCTTGTCGAGCATGTTGCTGTCGCCTTCCTGGATGGCCTTGAGCTTGTCGAGGAAGTACGGGAGCATCGCGACATGATACTTGTTGATCATGTTGAACTCCTTCACGCCCTTCTCCGTCCCGCCATGGTGCGACGCCGGATGGAACGGCTTGTCAGAGCCGCTCTCCGCGTACACTCGGCTCGAACCGTCGCGTCCCATCTTGAACGAGAAGACGCGCGTGATGTCGGCGGCGAAGGCGAGCGCCTGCAGGTCGAACATGAGTTCGACGTGTTCCTTGAAGGAGTCGGGCACGCCAGCCGGCGCTTCCGGCAGTTCACGCACTTCGCCGCTGGTGTTGCGCGCTTCGATGCGCTGAATGCGACGCTCGACTTCGCGGATGTCCTCGAGGTATTTGTCGAGACGACGCTTGTCGTCGGAGGCCAGCGAATTTTGCAGCGACTTCATTTCGCTCGCGACGAAGTCCAGGATGCTGCGACGCGTCATGCGGCGTTCGGCGCGCTCGGCGGATGAACCGCCCACGCCGAACAGTTTTTCGAAGGCGACGCGCGGATCGCGAATGACCGGCAGCGGCTCCGTGGGCGACGACCAGCTGATCGAGTCGGTGTAGACGCAGGCGTAGCCGTAGGCGCACCCGCCGGCCTGGTCGACGTTCTCGATGCACAACTGCATCGACGGGATGGGCGTCTCCTGCCCGAAGCGTTGTGCGTAGATCTGGTCGAGCGACGTGCCGACGCGCACATCGGAGCCTTCGGTCTGACGCGCATGCGCCTGCGTGAGGAACGTGGCGCTCGAGCGGAAGTGATCGCCGCCAATCTCCATCGGCGAGAACGGCTCTGCGGCACGCACGTCGGTGTTGCTGATGATCGTGAGATGCTTGCGATAGGCCTCGAGCGAATTGAGCGCCGTCGGGCTGAGATCGAAGTTGCGCCCCGCGTCGGCCGGCGACCAGAGATTGAGCTTGGAGCCCAGCTCATTGCAACCGGCGGCCCCGTGCACCATCTCGATGGCGACGAGCCGCGGCGCATCCTTCGCCGTGCGCCAGCCGCCGCGCCCGGCGGGGATCATCGCGTCGAGGTACGGCAGTGCAATCGTCGCACTGAGTCCCTGCACGAAACTTCTCCGCGGAAGCGGCTTTCCACTCAGATATTTCATGTGCTCTGCGTCTCCGTGTGCTGTGTAGGGATCAGCGGCTGGTGCGTTCCGCGTCCTGCAAACCGGCTTCGGACTGCGCGACTGTCATCTTCTTCATCCGGAACGCATCGCTCTTGACGACGCCCCAGACGAGGTCCTGCATGCGATAGCTGCCACGTTCCGCATCGCTGACGATGCGGCGAATGGCGGGCGTATCGTAATACTCCATGCGACGACCCACCGCGTAGGCCATCAGGTTCTGTGTGAACGAGCGCATCATCGGAACGGGACGCTTGAGCAGCGCCTGCTGCAACTGCGTCAGGTTCGAGATCTTGGTGCCATCGTAGAAATCGCCGCGCGTGTCGACTTCGGCACCGTTCTCCCGCACCCGCCACTGCCCGGTCACGTCGAAGTTGTCGAGCGCCAGTCCGATCGGATCCATCATGCGATGACAGGAACGACACGACGGGTTGGCGCGATGCATCTCCATACGCTCGCGTGTGGTGAGCAGGCGTCCTTCCTTCGCTTCGGCCGTCTTCTCGAGGTCGGGCACGTCGGGCGGCGGCGGCGGCGGCGGCGAGCCGATCAGCACCTCCATCACCCACTTGCCGCGCAACACGGGCGACGTGCGATTGGCGTGCGAGGTGAGCGTGAGCACGCTGCCGTGTCCCAGCAGGCCGCGCCGCTTGTCATCGGCGTACGCGACCTTGCGGAACTCCTTGCCGGTGATGCCGCGCATGCCGTAGTGATCGGCCAGCCGCTCGTTGACGAACGTGTAGTCGGCACTGAGCATCTCGAGCGCACTGCGATTCTCGCGCACGAGGCTGTAGAAGAAGAGCTCCGTCTCGCGACGCATGTCGGTCGACAGCTGCTCATGGAAATTCGGATACTGCAGCGCATCGGGTGCGACCTTTTCGATGTCCTGCAGACGCAGCCACTGCGCGGCAAACCGTGTGGCCAGCGCCTCCGAGCGCGGATCGGCGAGCATGCGCCTGACCTGCGCCTTGAGCACGATCGTGTCGGACAGCGCCTGACGACGACCGAGTGCGATGAGCTGCGAATCGGGAGTCGTGCCCCAGAGGAAAAACGAAAGGCGCGAGGCAAGGTCGGTCCCGCCGATGGCATAGCGTTGTCCCGCCCTGGCGGTGGCGGGCACACTCTCGATGCGGAAGATGAAGTGCGGACTGGCCAGCAGCGCTTCGAGCGCAGTGCGGATGCCGACTTCGAACCCACCCATCTTCGAGCCGGTGTCGTAGAACGACAGCAGCCCCTTCACATCGTTCGCATTGAGCGGGCGCCGATACGCGATGCGCCCCAGTCGACTGATGATCTGTTCGGCGCAGGGACGCGCCTCGGCGGGTGCGGTCGGGCGGCAGCTGAAGACGCGCTTGCGGCTCACGGTCTCGGAGACGCCGGTCGGGTTGAACGGCCCGGTGACCGAGAAGTGCTGCAGATGCGCGCCAATGGTGATCCCGGACTGCGATCCGATCTGCGTATCCGCGATGCTGTGCCCGATGGGCGCGATGTTGTCGTTGACCGGTCCCTCGAACGTGCGCACGAAGGCGGCGGTGACGCGATGCGCGCCGGCGCGGAGCTGCACCGGCTTGGTGCGGATTTCCATGCCGTTCGGATCGGCCTGCGACATGCCGCGATCGATATCGAGCAGCGCGACGCGCTCGCCGTCGACGGAGACTTCGACCTTTTCGTCGAACGGCGCGGTGGAGCCGTACAACTGTCCCGTCGGGATGGCGTGCAATGAGACCGCGAAGACATACTCGCCGTCGGCCGGGAAGTTGTGCACGGCAGACTCACCGCCGCGCGTTCCCTGCGGTGCGCCGTCCGCACGCTCGATCTGCGAGGCGAGGCGGGCCAGCTTATACGTGGTGGTGGACGTACTGGCGTTCGGATCGCCCACCGCGAGACGACTGATCGCGCTGGCCGCGTCCATGTACGCATCGAGCAGTGTGGCCGACGGCATCTGCGCGTCGGCGATGTTGTCAAAGTTCGCGCTCTTGGTGTCCAGCGGCAGCCACGAGCCGGCGTTCACGTCGATGGACAACAGATCGCGCACGGAACGCTCGTATTCGGCCCGGTTGAGCCGCTGAAACGTGCGGCTGCCTGGGTTCGGATTGGCGGCCGCTCTGGTATCGATGAGCCGCTCCATCGTTTCGACGAGCTGCGTCAGGGTGTCGCCACCCGGACGCGCACGACCGGCCGGCGGCATCATGCCGGCGCGCAGCTTGACGATGATCTTCTCTGCCGTCTCAGCCGTCATCGCCGACTTGGCCACATCGAAGTTGGCGAGCGAGAGATTACCCAGCTTGCGATTTTCGCTGTGGCACGATTCCGCACAGGTCGCCTGCACCACATCAGTCAATCCATCGAGTGGAATCGGACGCGCGCGCCTCGCGACCGGATGCGCACCGGAGGCGCGCGACACTGGCGCAGCCACGACAGGCAGTGGCGCCGGGGTGGTATTCAGCCGCTCCGCACGGGAACGCGTCGGAGCCTCGTATGCCGCCGAGCCAGCGACCACGAGCAATACGCCTGCTGCTGCTACTGCAAGTGCCTTCATACCCGGACCTCAAGGTCTCTGCGGCAAATTAGGTGGGAACCAGCACCGAAAGGTGGGGTCCCCGGAGGGAGGGGGCAAGTCCGCTGATCACAATAACGTTGGACGCGTTTTGCGATCCGCTCTTGCCGGGGAGGTGGAGGACACACATTGTCTGCGCGACCACTCCCCAGGATGTCTACGCAGTACCTACCGAAAACGTGGAGGAAGGCGACGTGCGAGTGTGCGATGTGCCGTTTCGCTGGATGGCAACCGCTGCGGTGGCCATTTCGACCTTGAGTGCTCCGGCCGCCGCGCAGGCCGCCCGTCACATAAATCCCGTCATCGACCTGTTGGCGAAGCAGCAGCCAGTCTTCGGACTGTACGCGCCATCCAATCGGCGCGGCGGTCGCGGCGCACCGCCCTTGCCTGCGGATTCGGTGAAGTCGCAGGCAACGCTGGCGATGGACGCGATCGCCCACACGAAGACGGACTACATCTTCGATGGCTCGATGGAGGGCAATTTTGATGCCGGTTACGCCACCTTCAGCGAGTTCGCCAAGGGCATGGCGACCGCGGGCGGGATGAAGAACGGCCGGATGACGCACCCGTTATACGTGAAGACGCCCGAGATCGCCGCCGATACGCTCAAGGCGGCGGAGCATATCGCCCGGCAGCTCAACCTCGGGGTGAGCGGCATTGTGTTCGTGGGCGTGGAGAGCGCGCGAGAAGTGCAGCAGGGGCTGGCGATGATGCGTTTCAAGTCGCAGGGCGGCATTCGTCCCGACGCTGTCGGCGCGGCGCCCGCACTCTGGGGGATGAGCGAGAAGGAGTACAAGACGAAGGCCGACGTATGGCCACTCAACCCGAAGGGTGAACTGGTCAACTGGACGATCGTCGAGACGAAGGAAGGACTGGCGAACATCCGCGAGATCGCTGCGGTGAAAGGGATCGGCACACTGCTTCCGGGAGCGGGTTCTCTTCGTCAGGTCTTTTCGACAACCGACGCGAACGGGCAACGTGTGTTCGACGAGAAGGCGTGGGAAGCCGCCATCCAGTCGGTCCTTGCCGCCTGCAAAGAGTTCCGCGTGCCGTGCGGGTATCCGGCAACGGCCACCGACATCGAGATGCGCATGACGCAGGGATTCAGCGTGTTCGTGATCGGCTGGGGCGAACCCGGCTTCAAAGCGATCGATGTTGGCATGAAGGCGGCGCGCCGCTAGTTCCGTTCAAGCACGACGCGTCACCGGTACTGCCGTAGTTCGCGCGCGGCACATCGGATTCCCTCAGTGTGCCGCGAGCGGCGACAACATCGCCGAGGGCGTCCTTCAGGCACTCAGCCCACAGAAGCGCATACCCCCAACCCTGGAATCGTCGGAGTTGGGGGTTGCGCGTCTATGGAAATTTGCGATCAGGGAGTACGGTCGATGCACCCCTTGAACTTCTGGTTGTTCAGCTCGGCGGCGGGGATCACGAAGTTCACGTCGGTGCCGTAGCTACCCGCAAACGGTGCGCGCAGAGCGCCCGTCGGGAACACGGTTTCCGCGCCACGACCGTACTGGCGGACGAGGCGGCGGAGGTCGCCGAGTCGGTGACCGGTCAGCCACAGCCACATGGCGCGCTCTTCGAAGAACAGATCAACGGCGTCACCCTGAGTGCTGGGAACGGCCACCGCCAAGGCGGTCATCGTTGTCGGCACGCCGGTGTTCGCCGGAACACCCAACGTGACAAACGCCGCCCGCAGGACGTTCAGGCCATCATACACCGCCTGACGATCGGCTTGGGTGTTGCCCCGCAGCCTGGCCTCGAGCTCGATCAGGCGCGCTTCGACGCCATCTGCCAGGTTGACGGCTCCGGCCCGCCCGTACTTGAGCTGGTCGGGGAGGTTGGTGTGCACGGCGGCGAAGCCAATGCGAACCGTCGCCCGCCACGGAGCCCTCGGATCGACCGGAGTGCGCAGGAACTGCACCCGCGCTTCAGCCGGGACGTACATGGAGTAGCGTGGCGCCGTGACCGACAGCGCGTTCCACACACCATTCTCCTGGCGTGCGGTGGCTTGTGAATGGAACGTCTGGTAGCGATACGTCGTCGCCACACCCTGCACCGCTGTCGCGGCATCGGCGAATCGACCCAGATTGAGCAGCGCGCGCGCCCGTCCGATTTGCGCCATGGGACGGACGCGTGCATCCGTACCGGCCAGCGTGAGCGCCGAGTCGAAACTGGCGACAGAACGCTCCAGCATCTGCACCGTCGTCAGGGGATCACCGGGAGTGTCTTCCGTAGAAAACGGCACGCCAGAGCAGAAAACCTCCGCGAACAAATTCTCGGTGAATCCGCGCATGGCGAACAGCTCGCCGATGTTCGCCGGCAAAGTCGGCGCGAACTCCCGCAGAATCGGGATGACGCGCGTGGCCCCCGCGCGAGCTCGGTGGAGATTGCGATAGGCATTCTCCACCGCAGCAAGCTGATCATTGGTGCGGCGGTGGTTCGGAAAGAGCCGATCATCAAACGTATCGGTCGAGTAGATCTCGTCGGCCATGTTGCCCGTCATCACGATCACGCCGTCCTGTGTACCGGAGAACGCGATCGTGAAGTCCTGCAACGCGCCGAGGCGGGCCGGGTTCGCCCCGGCGGGGCTGTTGAAGTCGACGACGTTGAGCACGTCGGGATCGGTGATGTCGAGCGCAGAACTGGGATTGCACGCGCTGAGGACAACAGCGGCCGCAGCAAGGGGCAGCCGGCCCCACTGCGTCGTCCTGCGAAAGGAGAGGATGGGCATCTGGTGGGTATCAGTAGTTGAAGTTCATGCGCAGCGTCCACGAACGCATCGGCGGCGTGGCGAAGAACTCCTCGTTTCCGCGGGTGTCGTTGTTGCTCTGCGTCGACTCGGGGTCGACGCCGGTGAACGGCGTCCAGACGGCCAGGTTTCGGCCAGTCATGATGAGGTTCCATCGCTGCGCTTTCACCGCGCGCGCCCACGACTGCGGCAGTTGGTACGACAAGGCCAGTTCACGCAAGCGAGTGAAGGAGCCGTCTTCGTACATCCCCGTGAACACACCGGCGTTGGCGGCAATGGCCGCGGCCTGCATCTCCAGCGGCGCCGTCGGATCCATGCGACCGCGGCACGAGTTTCCGCCCTGACACTGGTGACGCAGTGTGTTGTTGAACTTCAGCAGCCCCCACCGTCTATCGATCTGCGCGGTAAGCCGGAGCTTGCGATCGAGGACCTCGATCGTGGGCGAGATCACGAACTCACGGGTCGGGAATGACGGACCGACGAACTGGGCGCTGTCCTGCAGGGTCACCTCACCAACCGCGAGGATCCCGTCGTTGTTGGCATCGTTGAAGCTGTACCCACGACCCCACATGCCGTACAGCGGAAAGCCCGGCGACTGGCGCATGGTGATGCGCGCGCCGGCACCGGTGAGCAGTGGCTTGACGCCCTCGCCGAGCGTGAGCAGCTCGTTGCGATTGGTGGAGCCGTTCACGAACAGCTCCGCATACAGGCTCTTGCGGTCCACTAGCTTCTGCGTGTACTCGAGCTCGAAACCGGAGTTACGCACGTTGCCGATGTTCTCGAAACGCGAGGCGATACCGGCCAGCGACGGCGCCAGGTCGCGCGACACGAGCGCGTCTGTCGTTTCCTTGCGGTAATACGTGACTACGAGGTTCGTCCTGCCGTTGAACAGCGTCGCGTCGAAACCGCTCTCGATCTCTTCGCCGAACTCGGGCTTGAGGGCGCTGTTGCCCAGTGAGCTCAGCGTCACCGAAGGGGCATCGATCCCGCCAGCGAGCGTGGCCGGAAACGGCGTGAGGAAACGCAGGGCGTCGGTCGCGCCCGGCAGCTGTCCCGAAGCGCCGTAAGTGGCCCGCAGTCGCAGCGACTGCAGCCAATCGAACTTGGGCAAGAAGCTTTCGTCGGACACGAGCCACGAAGCGCCCAATTTCGGATAGTAGATCGAGCGCGCTTCGGAGCCGAAGGCACTGGCGGCATCACGCCGGACCGCCCCCGTGACGAACAACCGATCACGGAACGAGAGCTGCTCCTCGATGTAGTAGCCGAGGGTGCGGTTGAAGTCGAACGACTGCGTACCGTTGCGGATGGCTCCCGCGCTGGTCGTGGTCGCGCCCGGGGGGAGATTCTCGCCGGCGGCTACGGTCTGCTCGAAGTCGCTGCGAATGAACTGCATACCCACCGACGTCTTCGTGCCGAGCCAGCTGGTCAGCTGCTTCGTAACGGTTCCGCCGAGATCCACGGTACCTTGCGCGATCGTGGTGCGAGCGGTCGTGATCTGTCCGTTGCGCGCCGGGAACTGGAAAATACCCTGATCGAAGCGATTGATACCGATGTCGTCCCGCAGCGAGTAATCGTATCCCACCGTCGCGCGGAGATTCAGCCACTCGGCCGCGTCCCAGCGACCGGTCGCCGAATTGATGAATCGGTTCAGCTCTTGCGTGGTCACGCGCGAGAAGATGTCGCCGAACGGCCAGCTGGTGTTTCCCCGCAGCGGCACGCCGCGCGAGTCACTGCGGTTGAGGTTCCAGGCGCCGCCGATAGCCGCGACCATCAGGCCGTTCGCTTGGTCGTTGTTCAGCACCCGTCGGGTATTGCTGTTCACGTAGCCACTCGAAAGCTGGAGCGTGGCTTTGGGCGCGACCTGGGCGTTCAGATTCAGGCGCAGATTGTTGCGATCGAGCCCCTGTGGCCGGATCTGCCCCTGCGGAATCTCCGAAACGCCACGCTCGAGTTTCAGGCGGGCCACATCGAGAGCCGGCATCTTGTATACGCCGTCTTCACGTTCGATTTCACCCGACACGAAATACTGCACCTTATCCGATCCACCCGAGACTTGGGCACCGTACTGCCCGCGCTGCCCGAGATCGATCGGCGAGAGCGAGTCGATGTTGAGGATGTTGCCGCTGGTCACACTGTCCACGCTGCAAGTGCCGGCCGCGCGGAAAGCGATGTCGCAACGTTGCGTCGCACCAGTCACGGTGTTGCGACCCCACGCATTGTACAGCAGCGGATAACTGCCCTTGCGAGGATCCTGCGAGACGCCGCGTTCACTATAGAAGTTCCAGGCGGTGCGACCCGATTTACCGCGCTTGGTCGTGATGTTGATCACGCCGGCCGCGGCCTCGGTGCCGTACAACGTGGCGGCCGACGGACCCTTCACGATCTCGATGCTTTCAATCTCTTCGGGATTGATATCGTCGAGACGCGAGGGGTTCTGGCCACCGACGCCGATCGCCGAACTGCCGCTGTTGGCGGCTACGCGTACTCCGTCGATGATGACGACCGGTTCGTTCGACAGCGAGATCGACGACTGACCACGGATCCGAATGCGCGAGCCGACGCCAGGTTCGCCGCTGGCTACCACGTTGACGCCGGCTGCGCGACCAGCGAGCACCTGACTCAGATTCGAGACGGGAAGTTCTGCGATCTTTTCTGCCACGTTCACCGTGGCCGTGGCGTTGGCCAGTTCGACCTTGCGTTGCTGCCCAGTCACGGTGGTGACGACGGCGGCCAGCGAGAAGGCCGCCTGCGTCAGTGCCACGTCCTGCACGGCGGCCCCCACTGTCAACGCCACTTTTCGAGGTTCGTAGCCAATGCGGCTGACCTCGAGGGAGACGGGGCCTGTCGTCGTGAGCCGCAGCGTATACCTGCCGTTCTCCGCAGTCAGGGTTGCGTTTTGAGTCCCGGAGACGAGCACGCGCGCCTGCTGAACGGGCTGACCGGTGGCCGCGTCCGTCACCCGTCCGGAGACACTGCCACCGCCCTGCGCACGCGCGGGCGGTGCAAAGATCGCCGCAGCGGCCATCAAAGCCGCGGCCGTACGCGCCAGGCCTGAAAGCCCGCGGGTTACTCGCGACGGAATGCGATGGGATGGCGGCGCACTCGAAAGCTCGCTCCGCAGGAATGCGATAACACCAGTTCGTTGCATCTCGTGACACTCCGCTGTACAGGATCACCCACCGACCACCGGGCGTGTGGCCGGACATGACGTCAGCGCACACGCGGCCGTCGACGACTGAAGGTCGTCGATGACGAACGCGCCGCTGGGCCATTCTCGTGCAGGAGCGACCGTGCGGTCAGCCCCGAAATAGCGGGAGCAGAGTGCGCAGCGGTTAAAACGCGCGCGACTCGGAGGTGGGAAACGCCAGCACTGGAACAGCGGACCTTGTGACGCGCAATCGGGACGGTCGGGTTTGATCTGACTGGACACCAACAAACGATCGCGCCGCGCCGTCACATGTCGCCTTCCGCAACCGTTTTGGTGGCCGAAGATCGGGATCCTACGGCTTACGGCAAAGGCTGTCAACAATATCTGCAATGGCCGGACGCTGTAGCCGGGGTCTGCCTCCGTCGGACAGGGATACGTCGATGTCGCGCGCACAACGCATCTCCGGTGGCTCCTGTTCACTTTCCTGTTCGTCGCCGTACCTTTCGACATGCCCTCCGGTGTCACCATGACTCGTGCCTGTTTGCTCCTGCGTGCGATGGCGTTGCTGCCGCTCGTGGTGCTGCAGCTCGGCGCCCAGTCCACCGGGAAGAGTGTTGTGCGCGGCGTCGTGGTCACCGACGCCGGAGCCGCACTTGCCGGGGCTCAACTGCACTTGTTCCTGGGCTCCGTTCCCCTGGCGCTTGCCGAATCCGACGAGTTGGGTGCCTTTACGTTCTCCGGACTGACCGCAAGCCCCGCATGGCTTCTGGTGCGCCGCCTCGGCTTTCGGCCCGAGTCGCTGCAGCTCACCATTCGCGAAGAAGATCCGCTGACGCTGAGCGTCCGACTTACGCGCCTGGCCACGGAGATCGCAGCCGTGAAGATCCTCGGGCGACGCGACATCACGGGCCCCATGGCTGGATTTTACATGCGCCAGCACACCGGCAGCGGTCGGTTTTTTGCCTATACGGACATCGTCCGGCGCAATCCAGCGAGTATGACCGACCTGCTGCGCAGCGTCCCTGGCATTCGAATCCAGGGTCCCGGCCCGCAGAACAGCGTGCGTATCCGGGGCAGCCGCTGCGCGCCGCTGGTGCTGCTGGACGGGCAGGCCTTGATGGCCGGCGAGGTGGATCTCGACGCCTGGGACCCCCGCACCTTCGATGGAATCGAGATCTACAGCGGGCCTGCCTCCGTTCCCGTCGAGTTCCAGCGCAACCAGCGCATGAGCAGCTCGTGCGGCACCGTTGTGCTGTGGTCGCGGAGGGGGGAGCCACGCGCTCCGCGCCGGAAAAAAGGAGAGCTGTCGCCGGCCGCCCGGATCGCAGTGCTGCTGGACGAGGGAGAGACTTTTCTTCCGGGTGAAGTCGAGCGTTCGGCGGCCATCGACTCGGCGCACTTCGTCAGTCCGATCTACCCCGATTCCCTCTACGACGCGGCGATCGGCGGACGGGTGGTGGCCGAAATCGTGGTGACCGCCGCGGGTGTTGCCCTCATGGACACCTTCAGCGCCGTCACCGCCACGCACCGCAGTTTCGTCGAGCCGGTGCGACGGGTCCTGACAGAACTGCGCTTCATTCCGGCGATCCGGCGCGGCACTCCTGCGCAACAGGTGCTGCAGCTGCCCTTCGAGTTCGTTCCCGACTCCACCGCTCGCCGACGTCGTTAGGCAATTTACCTGCCGATAGGTCGTCGCCGTCACGCCGCGGGATCAGGTCCGCGGTGGTTCGGCACGCATCATCCCCGTTACGAAACTTCGCCCCGCCAAATGGGGGCCGCATCCCGCCACACGCGTCTCACCCCCGGAGTCCCTGCATGCAACGGCGTTTCGCCGCGCTCCTCAGCCTCGCTGCCCTCTCCGCCTCGCTCCAGTCGGCCGCGGCGCAGCCCGCGCAACCGATCATCGGCCTGATCACGAAGACCGAAACGAATCCGTTCTTCGTCAAGATGAAGGAGGGCGCGCAGGTCGCGGCGTCCGCGCGCGGCGCGAGGTTGCTCTCCGGCGCGGGCAAGAATGATGGCGACAACGCGGGCCAGGTGACCGCGATGGAGAACATGATCGCCGCCGGCGCACAAGTCATTCTCATCACGGTCAGCGATTCCAAGGCCATCGTCCCCGCCATCAAGCGCGCCCGCACCAAAGGGGTGCTCGTCATCGCCCTCGACAGCCCCACCGATCCGGTCAGCGCCACCGACGCGCTCTTCGCCACCGACAACTACAAGGCGGGACAACTCATTGGGCAGTATGCGCGACGCGCACTGGGCACCAAGGCCGCGCAGATCGCCACGCTCGACCTGCTGCCCGGACACCCGGTCGGCGCGCAGCGACACAACGGATTCCTCACGGGCTTCGGGCTCGCCGCACCTGCCGCAAACGTGAACACGCTCGGCAAACCCGCCGAAGTAGTGTGCATGGTCGACAGCTACGGCGACCAGACGCGCGGACAAACCGCCATGGAGAACTGTCTCCAGAAGAATCCCGGGATCAACGTCGTCTATACCATCAACGAACCAACCGCAGCGGGTGCCTTCAAAGCGCTCAAGGCGGCCGGCAAGGAGAATCTCGTCATCCTCGTCTCCGTGGACGGCGGCTGCCAGGGCGTGCGCGACGTCGGTGCCGGCATGATCGCCGCAACCGCGCAACAGTATCCGCTCAAAATGGCCGCACTCGGCGTCGAAGCCGGCGTGGCATTCGTGAAGACGGGCAAGCGGCCGACCGGATACACCGACACCGGCGTGGCACTCATCGCCGGCAAGTCGATTGCGGGCGTAGACAGCAAGGACGTGAAGACCGGGCTCGATCTCTGCTTCGGCAAGAAGTAGAACCATTGATCGGCTACGCAGTGCAAGATTACGACGTGCGCGCGCGGTGAAGGCGTCGCTCGGCACGCTGGGACCGGCGCTGGCGCTGCTGGCCGCGTGCGCCTTCTTCGCCACGCAGAGCGATCGTTTCCTCACCGGAGACAATCTCTCGCTTGTCCTGCAGCAAATCATGGTGGTCGGCGTGATCGCCATTGGACAGACGCTCGTGGTGCTCACGGCTGGCGTGGATCTCTCCTGCGGCATGGTCATGGCGCTCGGCGGGATCGTCATGACCAAGCTCGCGGCGGAGTCGGGAGTGCCGATGCCGCTCGCCCTGGCAAGTGGTGTCGGCGTCACGGCGCTCTTCGGCGCGATCAACGGACTGCTCGTGACGTCGATCAAGCTGCCGCCGTTCATCGTGACGCTCGGCACATTGAACATCGCCTTCGCCATCACGCAGCTGTACGCAGAGTCGCAGACCGTGACGGAAGTCCCGGAATCCCTGTTGGCGCTGGGACAAACATTCACCGTAGGTGGCACACCGGTCGTTTACGGCGTGCTACTCATGCTCGCACTCTATCTGCTGGCCTGGTTTGCGCTGCGCGAGACCGCGGCTGGCCGTCATGTGTACGCCGTTGGCAACAACCCCGAAGCGACACGACTCGTCGGCATTCCGACGCATCGTGTGCTGCTCGGCGTGTACGTCGTCGCTGGTGTGTGCTACGGCATTGCCGCGTTGCTGTCGGTGGCGCGCACCGGCGTGGGGGATCCGAATGCGGGCCAGACGGAAAACCTCGATGCGATCACGGCGGTGGTGCTTGGCGGCACGTCGTTGTTCGGGGGGCGAGGCAACGTGCTCGGCTCGTTGGTGGGTGTGCTGATCGTGGGTGTGTTCCGTAACGGACTTACGCTGATGGGCGTGTCGTCCGTCTATCAGATTCTCATCACCGGTGTGCTGGTGATTCTCGCGGTCACCGCCGACCAGCTCTCGCGTCGTGGAGAGGGTTTGCGATGAGCACTCCCGTGATCACGACACGGAGTCCGGCGCCTCGCCTCGTCATGAAGGCGACAGGACTGGTGAAGCGCTACGGCCACGTGACCGCACTCGACGGCACCGACTTCGACTTGCATGATGGCGAGATTCTCGCCGTCATCGGCGACAACGGCGCCGGCAAGTCCTCGCTGATCAAGGCGCTCTCCGGCGCCACCGTCCCCGATGCGGGCGAGATCTACCTCGACGGCAAACGTGTGCACTTCCGAAGTCCCATCGACGCGCGCAGAGCGGGTATTGAGACGGTGTATCAGGAACTCGCCGTCGCGCCGGCCATGACGATCGCAGAGAATCTGTTTCTCGGACGAGAGCTGCGGCGGGCAGGCGTGCTGGGACGCGTGTTTCGCATGCTCGATAAGCCGCGCATGATGCGTGAAAGCGCGCAGCATCTGGCCGAGCTGCGCATCGGGATCGGATCGATGACGCAGGCGGTGGAGACGCTCTCCGGCGGACAGCGTCAGGGTGTGGCCGTGGCCCGCAGCGCCGCGTTTGCGCAGCACGTGGTCATCATGGACGAACCAACCGCAGCGCTCGGCGTGAAGGAGGGGACGCAAGTGCTGGATCTGATCCGTCGCGTGCGCGACCGCGGACTGGCTGTGGTGCTCATCTCACACAACATGCCGCACGTGTTCGAGATTGCCGATCGCATTCACGTGGCGCGGCTGGGCAAGCGTGTCGCGCTGCTCGATCCCACGGTGGTGAGCATGAGTGACGCGGTGGCGGTGATGACGGGTGCGGTGACGGCCGAGCAGCTGGCGGGATAGCGCACCGTCGTCTTGCCGTCCCACGGCTGGCGGCGCACATTTGCCCCAGTGCGTCGCCCACGGCGCGCAAACCATCCGCTGAATTCGCGAATCGACGGGCGGTGCGAGGGTACTGCATTCGCGATCCGCCGGCATGACCGGAAGGAGAAATGATGCCAACGCACAAGTCGTGGCGACCGGCATCCCTGCTGCACTGCGTCGTGAGGAGTCGCGCACGCCGCTCGCACTCGATCTTAACGAGCGCGCGTTATTGTTGACGTGCGGACTTTCGCCGACGCCGGCGGACGGGCGCTTTCATCTGCAGATGGTCTACGCCGTCTGCAGTCTGACATACGCCGTCTTCCAGCGGGCGTTGGGGCGCGACATCATCTGGGCCAGCGGCGTGCGGGAGCGCGACGACGAGCCGTTCCGACTGCGCGTCTTCCCGTTTGCCATGTCCGGCAAGCGCAACGCCAACTTCGACCCAGACATCG
>JBBQTA010000040.1:0-27688 GCA_038213465.1 Gemmatimonadales bacterium
GACGATGAGGACGACCCAGTCGATCGCGGTGAACCCGCCGCTCACGACACCACTCCGCACGCCGTGCGATCAAACGATGACATACGCTTCCATGGCGAAGTACTCCGCCAGTCCGAGACGGTCGAGTTGCGCCGAGGTGGCCTTGTTGCGTTGCTCCACACGCTGCCAGAACTCGCGTTCATCCTGACCCGGAAATGGCGCGGAGTCCTTCTGCGACTGGTGCTTGAAGATCGCCTGAATCTTGAGGGTCAGTTCCTCCTGCGAGAGCGGCACGAGCGTCGTTGCTTCGGTCACCGGCCACTCCTGCCACGCGCCGCGGTACAGCCAAACCTCCGGTCGGTTCTGCGCGAGTGCGTCGGCGCCGTACACGTCCACCAACGCCGCGTCTATCGCTTCCTTGCACATGCGATGCGTGCCGTGCGGATCGGAAAGGTCGCCCGCCACGAACACGATCTCCGGCTGGAGTTCGCGGAGCAGGTCGGCCACGATCTTCACATCCGCCGGACCGATCGGATCCTTGCGAACCTTGCCGGTTTGGTAAAAAGGCAGGTTCAGAAAGCGTGCGTGACTGCGATCGAGTCCCATCACTTCAATACCGCTCACCGCCTCCGACTCACGGATGATGCGTTTGATATCCTGCACTTCGGGAATGTCCACCTGCCCGGCGTGCTTCGACTCGAGAAAGCGGTGCACGGTGTCCGCCAGCGTGCGCACCGCGCTGCCATCCCCGATGCGCTCGCGATCGAGCCGTTCGAGAAAGTCCATATAGCGACGCACGTCATGATCGAAGACGGCGATGTTGCCGCTGGTCATGTAGGCGATGGTGATGTCGTTTTCGTTCTCGACGAACTTGCGCAGAATGCCACCCATCGAGATCACGTCGTCGTCGGGGTGCGGCGAGAAGCAGATCACGCGCTTCGCCCGGGGCAGTTTGCTCTTGCCGCGAATTTTGGCTCCCAGCACGTTGAACACGAGCCCGTTCACGGCACCGGGCGACCCGTGGCGCGCCACCAGCGACGTCAACTGATGCGTCGCATAGTCCTGTTGCGTCAGCTTCAGAATGGCCTTCCCCATCGTCGCCGCCAGCCACGTCACCGCGCGCAGTTCGAGTGCATCGTCCCATGCGATTTCGTCGAGTAGCCAGGGCGTCGCGATACGCGTGAGGTCGACCGCCGCCGACTCATCCACGTAGAACGTCGTCGCAGGATGCCGCTGGAGGAAAGTCGCCGCGACATCCCGGTCGATCTCGCCCTCGACAGCGCGCTTCACCACACCGGACTTGTGTTCGCCGGTCGCGAGAATGGCGATTTCACGGGCGCCGAGAATGGTCGCGATCCCCATCGTGATCGCTTCGCGCGGCACGTTCTCTTCGCCGAAGAAGTCGGCCGAGGCATCGCGCCGCGTAACGTGATCGAGATGGATCAGTCGCGTGCGGCTGGACTCGCCTGACCCCGGCTCGTTGAATCCGATATGGCCAGTCTTACCAATCCCGAGCAGCTGGAAGTCGATGCCGCCCGCCGCCTCGATTGCGGCTTCGTAGGCGCGACAGGCCGCGTCGATGTCGGTGCGCGCCAGCGTGCCGTCGAGCAGGTGCACGTTTGACGGATTGATGTCCACCTGTGAAAAGAGATTCTCCCACATGAAGCGGTGGTAGGAGTGAATGCTCTCCGGTGGCATCGGCCAGTACTCGTCGAGATTGAACGTGACCACATGCCCGAAGCTCAATTGCTCGTCGCGATGCAGACGGATCAACTCGCGGTACACACCGATAGGCGTCGATCCTGTCGCCAGTCCGAGCACGAGCGGCCGCTCGGCCGCGGCGCGCTCGCGCATCAGCGCCGCAATGCGGCCCGCCACGAGACGGGCCAACGCTTCGTGGTCGTTGACGATGACGGTGGGAATGCGTTCGCGCGCATGCGACGAGGCATCCGAATGCACGAATGGCGGTCCCTCGGTACGCAAAAGCCCGCGACTCGGATCGAGAGCGCGGGCCAGCGTGAACTGCGAGGGCTCCGATGAACCGGTAGCCTGAGAACTCATGACAGAATCGTGGTGTGGGGCGCCGGGAGGGGCGCCGTCAGGATCAAGCGGAGAACGAACTTCCGCAGCCGCAACCGCCCGTGGACTGCGGGTTCTTGAACGTGAAACCGGATCCCTGCATGGAGGTCACGTAGTCGATGACCGTCCCGGAAAGATACTGCGCCGAGAACGGATCGACGAACACCTTGAAGCCGTCGTGCTCCACGATGAGATCGTCTTCCGCGCTCTTGTCCTCGATCACGAGACCGTACTTGAAGCCGCTGCAGCCTCCGGGCATGACCGACACACGCAGGCCTCCCTGCTCAGCGGTCACTCCCTCGGCTTCCATGAACTTCAGAACTTCGGCCCCGGCGACCGGCGTAATGACCACCATGACCTCTGGCTGCTGCATCGTGCTCATTGCTGCTCTCCGAAACGGCCGTGTGAAATGCGGCCTGATGGGACGCACCGTTGCCCGTGTCCGCACCGCGCGGCAACCCGGCTCTCCGGTGTCGTGTCCTTCACCTGCACAAATTAGCGAGTGGATCGCTCCCCTTCAAGAAAGTACCCGCACGCGACGCTAACGGATCCCGCCCGCCTCGCCGGAGAGGGCGCCGATCGCCGCGTCGGCCATCGCCGTGCGCACCCGTCCGATCTTCAGGTTGGTACGAGTCGGGTTCACGCGGTTGGTCAGGAGAATGACGAACACGCCTCGCGACGGATCCATCCACAGCGATGTGCCGGTGAATCCCGTGTGTCCGAAGGCGGCCGCCGACATGCGACGTCCCGCCGAATTGCCGCCCGTCGGCGTCTCCCAGCCCAGCGCCCGCTTTGAAATGGTCGTATCCTGCGCCGTGGTGAACTGGGCGACCGTTGCCGCGTCAAAGACGCGAACGCCGTCGAGTGACCCACCGTTCAGGTACATCCGGGCGAATCGCGCCAGGTCCTGTCCCGTCGAAAACAGCCCCGCGTGGCCGGAGACGCCCCCCACCCGCGACGCGTTCTCGTCGTGCACTTCGCCGCGCAACTTCCGCTGCCGCCACGGGTCCTGTTCAGTCGGCGCGATGCGTCCCACCCATTCGGCCGGAGGGAGGAATCGCGTATCGCGCATGCCGAGGGGCGCGAAGACATGCCCGGTCACGTACTGCGCCAACCGCTCGCCGGAGACCCGCTCCACCAGCTTGCCCAGCAGCATGAAGCCGAGATCGCTGTACAGAAATCGCTTGCCGGGCACCGTGTCTGGCGCCGTGGCGAAGAGTTGCCCGATGGCCTCCTCGGCGGTGGCCGACTCTTTGTAGAAGGGACGCCAGGCCGGCAACCCTGCGGTGTGCGTGAGCAGTTGGCGAACGGTCACCCCCGCACTCCCCGACGCCTTCCACTCAGGCAGGTACCGCACGGCCGGCGAGTCGAGCGCGACGCGCCGCTCTCCCACCAGCTGCAAGACCGCCGACGTGGTGCTGACCACCTTCGTCAGCGACGCCAGATCCCACACGGTCGTCGCGCTCGGGCGTGTCGGATCGTCCGCGTCCAGCCGCCCCACCCCGTACTCCGCCAGCACACCGTCGGCTGTACCCACCGCAGCGTACGCACCCGGGAACGCGCCGTCGGCGACCGCCTGATCAAGCACGCGTCGCAGGGTATCCCGCAGCGCGGCGACGCTCGACGCCGGAAACGCCGCAGCCGTCGCCGCGCGCGCCCGCGCGCAGCCCCCACCAAGCACCGCGGCTCCCGCCAGCACCGCGACCAGGAAGCCACGCGCACACGATCTCCATCCCATGCTCATCGGGCTCCCTTGAGCTCACGCATCACACCGTCTCCGCTGGAAAAGAACCCGGGCAGCGTCACCGGAATCCGACCGGTGATCGGCGCCCTGCCGAACAGCGCGCGCGCGGCGGCGCGCTCGAGGGCCTCGCCGCGCCCGTAGGTGACCAAGTACGTGGTTGCCTTTGGCATCTGTCGTAACTGATAAGGATTGCCGCCGGCCACGACAAGCAGCTTCCCGGTGGCCGCGAGCTGCTCGACGAACGTGGCGATTGGTGCAGGAATTGCCAGTCGCCCTTCACCCTCGAGGGTGCGTGTGTAGGTGTACACCACCACTCGTTCCACGCTCTCGCCGATGCGCATGAGCGAATCGAGCTGGCCCAGACTCGTCTGCGGTGAGACCCGCGCGCTGCGCACCCGTCCGCCCAAGCGACGCATCTCGGCGCCGAACGAGGCGCCGGCCGCCACTTCTCCCTCTGCCGCGTACGTGATCAGCAGCACACTCGCGGAGCGCGCCACGGGCACGAGCGACGCGCTATCGCGAAGCAACGTGATCGCGCGCTCGGCGATGGCGTTGGCCGTTGCCCAATGTGCCGGTGTGGCGACCGCGTCGCGCAATGCGTCGAGTGATACGATCGGTCGTGCGATGGCGCCGGTGCGGAGCTTCAGTTCGAGAATGCGGCGCACACTCGCGTCGATGCGCTCGGGCGCGATACGACCACTGTTGACCGCCGCGACCACCGCGTCAATTGCCTTGGCCACATCGGGCGGCATCAGCAGGATGTCATTGCCCGCCTCCACCGCGCGCAGCGCACTCTCTTCGGCGCCGTATCCCCTGGACAAGCCGTCCATGGTCATGGCATCGGTGACCGTCATGCCTCGAAAGTCCAAAGTGTCGCGCAGCAGTCCTTGCAGCACGCGTGGCGAGAGGGTGGCCGGCACGCTGTCGCCATACGCCACCGGGAGCGCGATGTGCGCCGTCATGATGCCGGCGACGCCGCCGTTGATCGCGGCAGCAAACGGCAACAGTTCGACGCTGTCGAGACGTGCGCGGGGAACCGGAATCACCGGCAGGCCGAGATGCGAGTCGGTGTCGGTGTCGCCGTGGCCGGGGAAGTGCTTGGCGGTGGCAGCCGCCCCGGCAGACTGCACGCCGCGCACGAAGGCCGCCGCCATGTCGGAGACGAGGCGCGGATCCTCGCCGAACGAGCGAACGTTGATCACCGGATTGGACGGATTGTTGTTCACGTCTACCACCGGCGCAAAGGCCATATGGATGCCAATGGCCAGCGCTTCGGTCCCGGTGATTCGTCCGGCCGCTTCCGCGTCCGCCACGCGTCCCGTCGCGCCGATAGCCATCTGACTTGGCAGCACCGTGGCCGTTCCGCCGCTGGGATATGTCTGCGAGAAGTACCCGCCTTCGAGCCGTCCGAGTCCCGGCTCGACATCGCTGCCGACCAGCAGCGGTACTTTGGCGTGAGACTGCAGGTAATTCACCTTCGCCGCGACTTCGATCGGCGAGCCGAGTGACATGACGAGTCCGCCGATCCCGTCGCGCTCCACTTGCTCGACGATCTTGAGAAAGCCCGGTTCGCGTGCGTTCGTGTAATCTCCGAGCACCCAGACCATGACCATCTGCGCGACCCGCTCACGCCGGGTGAGTGATGCCAGCGTACTGTCGATCCAACGGCGATGCGCCGCGGGCAGCGGTACCTTGGGGTCCAGCGACAGCGGTCCGGGGGCGGCGGGACGGCGCGACGAACCAGTCGTTGGTACGGAAGTCGCCGGACGCTTCGACATCGTTTGCGCGGCACTGGTACAGCCGAGCAGCGCACCGAGTACGATCGCGGCCATGAGCACGCGTCGGGGAAAGTGTAGGGCGCGTGCGTATGAGGTCACGTAGGGAGTGCGAAAGGTGTGGTGTTCGCCGACATGCGGTTCCTGGGCGTCGCAACGACGTGCAGGCTTCTCTGGGAGGAGTGCGTGAAGCATCTCGAAGGCGAGCGGGAAGGATCGGTGCGGACGTCGGGGACCGCGAGGATGCAGAGCGATCGACGGCTCCGACGCGTGCTGACCGGCGTATGTGCAGCGGCCCTGTCGTTCGGCGTGGCTGCCTGTGCGGGGAACAATCCGCCGGACAACCGACCGGATCCTGAGGAAGGGCCGGACGGCATGCCGTTTCGTGGCAACCGCAAGGTGAAACTTGGGATCTCGGTGCTGTTGGACGATAGCATCGGACTTGTGCGAGGCAAGCGCGTCGCTCTCGTCACGAACCACACCGGCATCGACGAGAAGGGACGACGTTCGATCGATCTGCTGGCAAACGATCCGCGCGCCAAGGCGGCCAATGTTACGCTGGTCCGGGTGTTTGCGCCCGAACACGGAGTCGCCGGTACCGCCGATCGCACCGACCTCGCCGATGAGATCGATCCCAGGACGGGGCTGACTGTGCATTCGCTTTATCAGCGCACAACCGTTGCGCCGCCGGACAGTCTGCTCAGGGACATCGATGTGCTGGTCGTGGACCTGCAGGACATCGGGACGCGTACGTGGACCTACGTGGGCGTGATGCTCTATTCACTGCGGGCTGGGGCGCGTCGTGGAATTCCCGTGCTGGTGCTCGATCGTCCCAACCCCCTCGGCGGTGAGCGGGTGGAGGGGGCGCTGCTCGATTCTGCGCTGGCCAACGCCGAAGAGCCGACGACGGCCAGGCCGGCTAACGGGTTCGCGCTGTTTCCGGTCCCGCTGCGTCATGGGCTGACCATGGGTGAGTTGGCGCGACTGTTTCAGTCGCAGTTGCAGCTGACAACCCGCCTCACGGTCGTTCCGATGAAGAATTGGCGCCGGTCGATGTGGTTCGACGAGACCGGTTTGAAGTGGGTGGGTCCGTCGCCGAACCTGCCGAATCTCACCAGCGCGTTGCTGTACCCGGCCTTGGTACCGTTCGAGTCATCGAACGTGTCGGTGGGGCGCGGGACTAACGACCCGTTTCAGCGGATCGGCGCGCCGTGGCTTCGGGCAGACACGCTGGCCCGCCTGCTCGACGACCTGTCGCTGACCGGTGTACGGTTCAAGGCCGAGCGCTTCACGCCCAGGCAGCCCGGTGATGGCAAGTATGCCGACCGAACCATTCCTGGTGTGCGGATCGAGGTGACGGACCGTGATCTGGTGCAGCCGGCGCGTGTGGGCGCAGCGTTGCTCTGGGCACTGACGCGCCTTAATAAGGACTCCTTGACCATCGACGCGCGCGGTTTTGACCTGCGCATGGGATCATCGCAGGTGCGTGAAGCAATTCAGGGCGGGGCAGATCCGGATGCCGTCATGGACCGCCAGTTGACCGCGCTGGTCGCCTTCGAACGCGATGTGCGTCGATTCCATCTCTACCGTTAAACAGCCGTCGGTCCTAGCTTTGTAGGGCTACAACCTCCCGCGGTTGGACTGTCTGTCCGGCCGTTCGTCCGGACGGCCACCGCGCCGTCCGGACGCGCTTCCGACCCCTACTTTTCAGCGTCCGCTTAGATGCAAGCACTTTGGAGCGCAATCCAGCGCGGCTACCTGCGGGTGATCGAGCCCGTCGCCGACTGGCTTGTGCGCCGTCGCGTGCATCCGAACACCATCACGACTGTGGGCACCATCTGCACGGTGATCGCGGGCGGCATCTTTGCCAGTGGACACATTCGCACGGCCGGCTGGTTCTTCGGTCTGACCGCGCTGTTTGACGTCCTTGACGGTACGGTCGCGCGGCGCACCGGGAGGAGCACCGTCTTCGGGGCGTTCTATGATTCCACGCTCGATCGCGTGGCCGACGGCGCGGTGCTGGGCGGTCTGGTGATTTTTTACGCCACGAGTCCGGTGCATGCCAATCCGATTCTGCTCACCATCACGCTGTTCGGGCTGATCGGAACTTTCCTCACGTCGTACACGCGCGCCCGGGCCGAAAGTCTTGGCCTCGACGCGAAGGTGGGGCTGCTGCAGCGGCCCGAACGCGTGACGCTGCTGTCCGCGCCGCAAGCATTCTTCGGCCTGGCCCTCAACGGCTGGGTGCTCGCCTTCATCGTGACGCTGCTCTCCGTGACCGCATGGATCACGGCCATCCAGCGCATGCTCTACGTCTACCGCACGACCTCTCAGGGAGAGTCCACCCAGTGACCGATACCTCTCGCGGCGACGCCGCGTCGATCGCCCCCGCCTCCGGCAAGCTTGCCATCTTCACCCCCGGACTTGGTGCGGTCTCCACCACGCTCATGGCCGGTGTGGAACGCGTCCGTCGCGGCTTGTCGGTGCCGATCGGTTCGCTCACGCAAATGGCCACGATCCGTCTGGGCAAGCGCACCGAATCGCGCAGCCCACTGATCCGCGACTTCGTGCCGCTCGCCAAGCTCGACGATATCGTGTTCGCCGCGTGGGACCCATTTCATGACGACGCGTTTACGGCGGCGACCAAGGCCGGCGTGTTGGAAAAGGCCGATCTCGAGCCGATCGCCGACTTCCTGAAGAGCATCAAGCCGATGCCCGCCGTGTTCGAGAACCACTACGTCACACGCATCAACGGCACCAACGTCAAGACGGGACCGACCAAGCGTGATCTCGCCGAACAGTTGCGCGCCGACATCCGCAACGTCATGGCCTCCAGCGGTGCGTCGCGCGGTGCGATGGTGTGGTGCGGCTCCACGGAAATCTTCATCGTCGCCGGTCCGCAGCACCAGACGCTCGAAGCGTTCGAAGCGGCCATGGAAGCCAACGATCCGGCGATCGCGCCGAGCATGCTCTACGCGTACGCCGCGATCATGGAAGGGATACCGTACTGCAACGGTGCGCCGAATCTATCGGCCGACTTCCCCGCACTGATCGAGCTCGCCAACCGCAAGGGCGTGCCCATCTCCGGCAAGGATTTCAAGACCGGCCAGACGTGGATGAAGACCATCATCGCGCCTGGCCTCAAGGCGCGCATGCTCGGTCTCGAAGGCTGGTACTCCACGAACATCCTCGGCAACCGCGACGGCGAGGTGCTCGACGATCCCGCGTCATTCAAGACGAAGGAAGAGTCCAAACTGTCCGTGCTGCACACGATCCTGCAGCCCGAGCTGTACCCGGAGCTGTACAAGGACTTCTCGCATGTCGTGCGCATCAACTACTACCCGCCGCGCGGCGACAACAAGGAAGGCTGGGACAGCATCGACATCAAGGGATGGCTCGGCTATCCGATGCAGATCAAGGTCAACTTCCTCTGCCGCGATTCCATTCTGGCTGCACCCATCGTGCTCGACCTCGCCCTGTTCAGCGACTTCGCGATGCGCGCCGGCATGAAGGGGATTCAGGAATGGTTGAGCTTCTATTACAAGTCGCCCCAGACTGCTGCGGGGCTGCAGCCGGAGCATGATCTTTTCATTCAGCAGACCAAGCTGAAGAACACGCTCCGTCACCTGATGGGTGAGGAGCAGATCACCCACCTCGGGCTCGAGTACTACCAATAATGGACCAGCGCACGCGTGGGATTCGTCGGGTGTCGTCCCGGTTCTCCCGTCGCGTCGTCGCCGGCCTGCTGGCTGGCGCCGCCACGATAGCCGGATGCAGTGCCGGGACGCCGTCCAAGCGGGAGCTGCGATTCACGACGGACGACTTCACGATCCGCGTGGCTCCCGAAGTGACGCCCACGCGTGCGCTCGAACCGACGTACTGGCGTGTCGTCGTACACGATCTCAAGACCGGTACGCCCATTCAGGGCGGGCAGGGGCGCGTCTTTGCAACCAATCGCGATCAGAAGACGGTCGCGAACGGTCTCGAGGAGACCGACGAGTTGGGCACCTATCGTACGAATTTGATGTTTGTCACCGCGGGCATGTGGGCGATGAGCATGCAGTTCCGGCGCGATTCCACAAAAGCGCTGCAACGCACGCAGGACTGGACGCAGGACATCCAGGCTGCGGACGAGCCCGGAAATATTCAAACGCCCATGTCCACGCGCGCACCCGAGAAGCCCGCACCCGCCGCGCCCAAGAAGGAGCCCTGAGTTTGCGTCATTTCCACCGGACGACGCTGCCCCCCGACGTTGTCCTTGCCACGGCGGATGGATTTTTCGCCCCCATCGGCATGGCACAACAGAGCGGTGGTCCACGCGCCCGCGCATTCGCCGGCGCGCTGGGGGCGATGAAGCTCACTGTGCGCATGGACGGCGGGCACTACACGCTCGTCGAGGCGCATACCGATCAGGTGGGAGAGAGCCGTCTGGATAAGAACGTGAAGAAGTTTTTCGTTGCACTCCACCGAACCGCCGATCCGCGACATCGCATCGAGGCCGGATACTGATGGGGAAAGTTCGCGCGGCGCGCGGCACCACGGTACGTCCGAGCGACGCGCTGACGCGCGAGCAGAAGCTGGCACTGTACTACTGGATGCGTCTGACCAGGCAGCTCGAGGAGCGCCTCGTCAATCTGTATCGGCAGACGAAAGTCGTTGGCGGCCTCTTTCGGTCACTTGGCCAGGAAGCGGATGCGGTAGGCAGCTGCTTCGCGCTGGAGCAGCGCGATGTGATGTCGCCGCTCATTCGCAATCTCGGCGCGATGCTCGTGAAGGGCGCCACACCCGTCGAAGTGCTCAAGCAGTACATGGCCAAGGCCGACTCGCCCACGCGCGGCCGCGAGCTGAACATCCACTTCGGCGACATCGGCGCGGCTGGAGAAACGCGCGGATTTCTCGGGCAGATCTCGCCGTTGGGCGACATGGTGCCCGTCATGGCCGGCGTCACGCTCTCGTTCAAGATGCGCGGTGAAGCGCGCGTTGGCCTCGTCTACATCGGCGATGGTGCGACCAGCACGGGCGCGTTTCATGAGGGGATCAATTTCGCCGCCGTGCAGCGGTGTCCGCTGGTGGTGATCGTCGAGAACAACGGCTACGCGTACTCCACCCCGACGCACAAGCAGACCGCGGCGAAGCAGTTTGTCGACAAGGCGATCGGCTATGGCGTGCCCGGACTTCAGGCGGATGGCAATGATGTCCTCGCCGTATACGACGTGACCAAGACGGCCGTCGACCATGCGCGGAGCGGCGGCGGCGTCACGCTCATCGAACTGATGACGTATCGCCGCAAGGGACACGCGGAGCACGACAACCAATCGTACGTACCGGCGGGAGAGATCGAACGCTGGGCGGCGGAGAGCGATCCGCTCGACCGCTACCGGCGGGTGCTGCGCGACGAGCTGCATGTCGGCGCGGACGAGATCGCGGTGATCGACGCGCGCGTGCTGCGAGAGATCGATGAGGCGACGGACATTGCCGACGCGTCTCCCACACCGCAGGCGCTCGATGCGCTGATCGGCGTCTACGCCGACCCGCCGGTGGAACAGCCACTGTGGTTCCGTCGGGATGCGGCGGATGTCGCCTATGGCACCGAACGTCCGGACGGCTGGGGTACCTGGAACGCGGACGCCGGGAAGCGCGCATGAGCACGCCGGCGAGCAACCCGGCCGGCGTTGTCGTGCACGGTGAGATCACCTATCTCGAAGCGATTCGCGAAGCGTTGTTCGAAGAAATGGCGCGTGACGCGAACGTGTTCTGCGTGGGCGAGGACATCGGCGCGTTCGGCGGTGCGTTCAAGGTGACCGAGGGTTTGCTCGCCCGGTTTGGCGAGCAGCGCGTCATCGATTCACCGATCAGCGAGATCGCACTCGTCGGCGCGGCCGCCGGTGCCGCGCACATGGGGATGCGACCGGTGGTCGAGATGCAGTTCATCGACTTCATCGCCAACGCATACGACATGCTGACCAACTACGTCGCCACGGCGCGCTATCGTGCGTTTCTCCCGTGCCCCATGGTGGTGCGCGGGCCGAGCGGCGGGTATGTGCGCGGTGGCCCGTTCCACTCGCAGAATCCCGAGGCGGGATTTCTGCACACGCCCGGTCTCAAAATCGTGTATCCGTCCACCGCGGCTGACGCCAAGGGGCTGATGAAGGCGGCCATTCGCGACGAGGATTGCGTGCTCTTCTTCGAACACAAATATCTCTATCGGCGTGTCAAGGATGTCATGCCTGCCGGCGATCACGTCGTGCCGATCGGGCAGGCGCGTGTCGCGCGCGACGGGAGTGATGTCTCGATCGTGACTTATGCCGCCGCGACCTATAAGGCACTCGAAGCGGCCGAGATTGTCGCCGCTGAAGATGGTCTCTCGGTGGAAGTCGTTGATCTGCGCACGATCGCGCCGATGGATGAGGAGGCGATCTACCGGACCGTGAAGAAGACCAATCGTCTGCTCGTGTTGCACGAGGACACGCGCACAGGCGGCATCGCCGGTGAGATCACCGCGCGCGTATCCGAGACCTGTTTCGAGTGGCTGGACGCACCGGTGCTGCGTGTGACGGCCGCCGATATCCCGCTTCCCTACGCTCCGGCCCTCGAGGACTACGTGCTGCCCCAGACGGCAGATGTGGTGCGGGCGATCCGCCGACTCGCGGCGTACTGACAGCGTACTGAAAGCATACTGAACAGCGCACTGAACTCGAACGGATAGCACATTCAGCATGACAGAATCACCGAACACCCCGCTGCCGGACGATCGTGTGGGTCGCGACATTGGCGTGGGTTGCTTCACCTTCTTCATCGGTGGAGCAAGCGGGGCCATGACCGGCGTCTTCGTCGGCAAGGCAGTAGGATTCTTCACGCGATGCGAGCCGCTCGCGGGCCTGCCGGCCTGCGATTGGCATGTCTTCGCCGGGTTTGGCGCCGTCATTGGTGCCCTGTCCCTCCCCATTCTGGCACTCTGGCGACTGCGACGGGCCGATCGACGATCGGATCTGGCGGCGGGTCGTCCTTCGACTCGAGGATGAGCGTGTGGCTCGTATAGACGTGATCATGCCGCAGATGGGCGAATCCATCGCGGAAGGCACCGTATCCCGCTGGCTCAAGAAGGTTGGCGACGCGGTCAAGCGCGACGAGGCGTTGTTCGAGATTTCCACGGACAAGGTGGATGCCGAAATCCCGTCGCCGAGCGCTGGCATACTGGTCGAAATCCTGACGGGGGAAGGGCAGACCGTTGCGATTCAAACCGTTGTCGCGCGATTGGAGACGGACGCCGCCGCGGCAGCGAGCACGCCTGCACCGGCGCCTGCACCGGTTCCTCCCGCCGTTGCTCCGCCGGAGATCGCCTCTGTCGTCGCGCCATCCGCGCCCGCACCTGTCGCCGCGAGTGCGGCCCCCGCACGTCCGTCGGCGCCCGTCGGCTCGTTCGAGGAGCGCGTGCGCACGAAGTCCTCTCCACTCGTGCGCAAGCTCGCAGCAGAGCATGGCGTGGAGATCGCCGCGCTCGAGGGCAGCGGCATCGCGGGTCGCGTGACGCGCAAGGATCTCGAAGCGTTTCTGGATGGTCGCAGCGCCGCCCCGACAGCGTCAGTTCCGGTCGCTGCGCCCGTTGGTGCATCCATGCACGCGCCGGCTGGCGTCGCCGCGCACGGCCCGATGCCGACGCCGTGGGCCGGTGACACGGTCGAGCCGATGTCCAAGATCCGTCGGCTGACGCACGATCACATGACGCTCGCCGTGCATACAGCCGCGCATGTGACGTCGTTCTTCGAGATTGACCTCACCCGCGTCGCGCGCATCCGCGCCGGCATGCGCAAGGAATTCGAAGCCCAGTCGGGACAGAAGCTCACCTACCTGCCGTTCATCCTGCAGGCGGTGACGCAGCAACTCAAGCGGCACCCGGTGCTGAACGCTTCCGTCGCCGGCACGGACATCATCTATCGCAAGCAGATCAATCTGGGCGTTGCCGTTGCGCTCGATCCGACGGGACTGATCGTGCCGGTGGCCAAACGTGCGGATGAGCTCTCGCTGGTCGGGCTGACGAAGACGGTAAACGATCTCGCAGCGCGCGCGCGCAGCAAGAAGCTCAATCCGGCCGACGTGCAGGACGCCACCTTCACGGTCACGAATCCCGGCGTCTTCGGTTCGCTCTTCGGCACGCCGATCATTCCGGTGGGGACTACCGCCATCCTCGGTCTCGGTGCGATCGAGAAGCGTCCCAAGGTGCTGACCGGTCCCGATGGCGAGGACACGATCGCGATCCGCACGTGCGCATACTTCTCGCTCTCGTTCGATCATCGCGTGGTGGATGGCGCGGACGCCGATCGCTTCATGGGTGATCTCAAGAAAACGCTCGAGTCGATTCCCGACGGCGGGTTCTGATGTCGCGGATGCTGTCCATGGCGGAGCGGCAGGTCGCCGTGGCGGAGCGGAAGGCGTATCTCGCCGCGCTGCCCGGGCGACGCGCCGCCGCCGCGGCGGTGCACGCAAATTTCTGGGTCTTTGAGCACGCGACGGAGCACGGTCGCTACGTCGAATTCACCGAAGCCGCCAGCGAGGATGCGCTGGTCGCGGCGCACGGTCACAATGCGCCTGCGGCACGTTGGCGCGAAGTACAGGGAGGTTGAGATGCCGGCACGCAGACTGTCGATCGACGGACGCGAGTGGCAGGTGTACCCGTCAGGATTTCTGACGCAGTACGTGGGCGATGAGTTCGGGCTGATCTTCGTTGCCGGTCGCGGCGACGAGCGCGAAGTCCGCGTCACGCGCTATTCGCCCCTCGGCGCACGGTCGCGTGAGCAGTCGCTCGCCGACCTCGCCGACGGCGCGTTGCGTGACCTGTTCATCACGTCGCAGCCGAGTGCACGATCTCCCGAAGCTGGCTATCGCACGTGAGCGTCGGCGACGACACGTCGGTGGAGACACCGGACGTCCGGGACGCGGACGCCACCAACGCGGACGCCTCCAACGCGGACGCCTCCAACGCAACGCCGGGCAACGCGGAGGTTGCGGCGATGTTCGTGGATCTGCAGGTCCATACCACCGCGTCGGATGGTGCACTCCCCCCCATTCAGGTCGTCGCGGCGGCGCATGCGGCGAATCTCGTCGCCATCGCCATCACCGATCACGACACGGTCGATGGCCTCGACGAAGCCACGGAGGCCGGCGCACGGCTCGGCGTGCGCATCGTGCCCGGCGTCGAGCTCAGCACGCACTTCGACGACGACGAGCTGCACCTGCTTGGACTGCATCTGTCCGATCGCGAGTCGATGCGCGATGCGCTGCGCGAACTGCAGCAGGGCCGCGTGGTGCGTGCGGAGCGCATCGTCGCCACGCTGAACAAGAGCGGGATTCCGGTCACCATGGCGGCCGTGCTGGCGGAAGCCGCAGACGGCGCGGTCGGTCGCCCACATGTGGCGCGCGCGATGGTCGCGGGCGGGTGGGTGCGCGATTTCCGGGAGGCCTTCGATAAGTGGCTCGGGTGGGGCAAGCCCGCCTACATGGCGAAAGATCGCTTCGATGTGGCCGACGCGATCGCGCTGGTGCACCGCGCCGGTGGGTTGGCCGTCTGGGCACATCCCGGCGAGTCGGCCACACCCACGCGCGTGCAGCGACTGGCCGACGTGGGACTCGACGGGGTGGAAGTGCTGCATCCGAGTCATCCGCCGTATCTCGTGCAGCGCCTGATCGAGACCGTCGAGAAGGTTGGCGTGTTGCCCAGCGGCGGATCGGACTGGCACGGCACGCAGGAAGGACCGCGGAGGCTCGGTGGCATGCTCGTGCCCAAGGTGTGGCTCGACTGGCAGGACGCCAAAGTGGCCGCGCGCGCGTCGGCCGCGTCGTAACCGGCAACGGCCGCGCACGATGACGGAGCCGACTGCACGACGCGTCACGCTGGTGACCGGAGGGGCGCGTCGTGTGGGAGCGGCGATCACACGCAGCTTCGCTTCCCCCCACGACGCGATCGTGCTGCATCACGGCAGCTCACCGGCCGAAGCGACGGCGCTTGCCACAGAGCTGCGCGCGGCTGGCGCGCTGGTGCACGTCGTGCAAGCCGATCTCGCCGACGTGCTTGCGCCCGCCCGCATCGTGCACGAGGCCTTGGACGCGTTTGGCGCACTCGATGTGGTCATCAGTTCCGCGTCGGTAATGCACTGGCAGGCGTTCGACGACGTCACACCGGACACTTGGAACCGTGCGTCGGACATCAATCTGCGCGCACCATTTTTCCTCATGCAGGCGGCGGCGCGCGTGATGCGCGACGCTGGCGTGATCGTGCAGGTGTCCGATCATCTCGCATTCGAAACGATTTTCCCGAAGCTGATTCCGCATCAGGTCACCAAGGCGGCGCTCACCCATCTCGTGGCCACCGTGGCCTCAGCGGTCGCGCCGCGGCTGCGGGTGAACGCAGTCGCGCCCGGTCTCGTGCTTGCGCCGGACGACCTCACCGACGAGGCCATGGCACGCTTTCTCACCGATGTCCCGCTGGCGCGCAGCGGCTCTCCGGCGGACGTGATCGAGGCCATCCATTATCTGCTGCGTGCGACCTACGTCACGGGCACGGTGCTCCAGGTCGATGGCGGACGCCATCTCTGGCGTTGACGGCGTGGCATCGCTCACGCAGATCGATCCGCGTGCCTCGGCGCGCGATCCGCTGCACTTTGGTCGGATCGTCGTCATCGGCGGCGGTTGCTATGGGTCCTGGTACACACAACAACTGACACGCGCCGCGGCGCGCGGTGCGCTGGTGGCGCGCGAGGTGGTGGTCGTCGATCGGGATACCGCATGTCAGGTCGCACGACGTGCGCGGGACGGGGCCTACGTCGGACTCCCGGTGCGTGTGGTCCAGTCCGAGTGGACCGACTACCTGGCCGAGTGGCTGGCTGCGGGTGCGGAGGCGCTGGCCGCCGATGCGATGGTCCCCTCGCCCCTCATGCCGCATCTCTGCCTCGACTGGCTCATCATGCGCGCCCAGTCGCGCTGGCCCGGGCGCACCGTGCGCGTGGAACCGCTTGCTGTTTCGCCGGATATGCCCTGGCAGCGTGCTGCGCCGGACGGACGGCACTATGTGAGCTTTGCCACATGGCAGTGCCCAGTGAACTGTATCGAGCCCGCACGCTGTCCGGCCACGCGCGGCGAGCGGACGTGGAGCATGCCCTCCGCGCTGCAAACCTACGTGGATGGCCCCGTCGCGCCCACCCTCCGGGGCCCGGTTATCTTCCACTGCGTGCATCGCACCTACGGAGTCGGCATGATCGACGCCGCGGCTCTCCTGCGTGCGGACGAGCAGATCGCGGCGTGGGGTGCCGACGGCGCGGTGGCCGCACTGGTCGGCACGGTGTCGCACTGTCATGGCGCACTCGGTGTGCTCGCGGTGTCGTAGCGCTCAACGCGCGCCTTCCGATGCCAATCGATCCAAATTCAGCCTCGAAGCCTCATGCGTGTAGAACGCCCTGAAAATATCGTCATCATCGGGTCCGGCCCCGCTGCGTGGACCGCGGCCATCTATGCGGCACGCGCCAACCTCAGCCCGTTGGTGTTTGAGGGCGAACCGGTCGGCACCGAGTTGCCGGGAGGACAGCTCATGCTCACGACCGACATCGAGAATTTTCCCGGCTTTGCCGAGGCGATCAGCGGTCCCGACCTGATGGAGCGGATGAAGGTGCAGGCCGTGCACCACGGCACACGCGTCGTGTCCGAACTGGTCGCGCGCGTCGATCTGTCCTCCAAGCCGTTCCTCGTTACGCCGAATTACAGTGCGCCGGTTGTCGCACACACGGTCATCGTGGCGACCGGAGCCGCGGCCACGTGGCTTGGTCTGGACAACGAGCTGCGATTGGCCACCACCGGTGGCGGCGTCTCCGCCTGTGCGGTGTGCGACGGCGCAATCCCGTTCTATCGCCACAAGGTGCTCGCCGTAGTTGGTGGTGGCGACACGGCCATGGAGGAGGCGTTGTATCTGACCAAGTTCGGCTCCGAGGTGGTGATCATCCATCGCCGCGATACGTTCCGGGCTTCCAAGGTGATGGCCAACCGCGTGCTCTCGCATCCCAAGATCCGCGTGCTGTGGAACACGCAGGTGACCGATGTGCTGGGCGACGATGTCATTACCGGCGTACGACTGTCTGACACGCAGACGGGCGCCGAGAGCTCGCTGGAGGTCGGCGGACTGTTTGTGGCCATCGGGCACAAGCCCAACACGACGTTTCTCGCCGGACAGTTGGAGACCACCGAACACGGATACGTGAAGGTCGCGCCGTGGCGCACGGAAACGAGCGTGCCGGGCGTGTATGCGGCCGGTGACGTCATCGACGACTACTACCGGCAGGCCATCACGTCCGCCGGCACGGGCTGCATGGCGGCGCTCGAGGCGGAGCGGTGGCTGTCGCACTTCGGTATCGGCGAGTCGCCCGTGCTCGAAACGGCCGAGGCGCCCGTACCGGCATCGCCGGTATCGAGTTTCGCGTGATCTTGCAGCAGCTCACCGTCGGGCCACTGCAGGAGAACTGCTGGCTGCTGGCCGATCCTGACGCCGGGCTTGCCGTGCTCGTCGATCCGGGTGACGAAGCGGAACGATTGCTTGCCGCCGTCGAGGCCACGAGCTGCGCGCTCCATGCGATTTGGCTCACGCACGCGCACTTCGATCACCTGGGCGCGGTGGCGGAAATCCGGAGACGGCATGACGTGCCGGTGTACCTGCATCCCGCCGATCGGGTGCTCTACGACAACGCATCGGCGTCCAGCGCACGTTTCGGTCTGCAGGTGGAGAATCCGCCCGCGCCCGATGTCGAGCTTGTCGAGGGCGAGGCGATCTCCTGTGGGGCGTTCACGTTCGCCGTGTGGCATCTGCCGGGCCATTCGCCGGGACACGTGGCCTTCATCGGGCACGGTCTGTGCATTTCCGGCGACCTGCTCTTCGCGGGGTCGATCGGCCGCACCGATCTGCCGCTGTGCGATCCGAAAGCCATGCGACAGTCGCTCCTCCGACTGGCCGCACTTCCACCGGAGACTCGGGTACTGCCGGGGCACGGGGGTTATACCGACATAGGTCGCGAAGTGGCGACCAATCCGTTTCTCGCTCCCTCCTTCATCGGAAGGTCCTGATGTCCAGAGTCCTCATGCACGCGGGGATCGCCCACGGACTGCGTCTCGCACCGCTGCTGGCGGTCGCGCTTGTCGTGTCCGCCTGCAGCGAGCTGACGGAAGCCAACCCGACGCTGAATCGCTATGGCGCGATCAACATCACGGCGCAGGGCGGCACTTCCGCGGGCGTACCGGCGAACGCGACGGTGATCTTCTTTGAAGCGTTCACCGCAGCCGTACCGAACAGCGCGTTGCAGCGGACTGACGAATGCCGGTTCGCCGCCTTCGACACCACGATCACGCTCGCGCGCGGCGTCAACAAAGCGGGCGACAACGTCACCCTCGCGTTCGGCAACACGTCGGTCGTGTTGCCCTATCAGGCCAGTCTGTTGCGTTACGCGAACCCGTTCGATGCGCCGCTCCGCTATGCCAGCGGCGATGCGGCCATCGTGAACATTCCCGGCGCCGCCGGTGTGTATCCGGCCGCGTCGATCAGCGTGGCGCTCGCCGAGCCGATCGTGCCGGGCCCGATCACGCTGCCTGCAGCGGGTGCGCCGCTGGTGGTGACGTGGAATGCAACAAACGACGCGACAACCGCCGTCATACTGTCGCTACGCTACGCCAACCCGTCCACCAACACGTTCGGCAACGAGCAGATCTTCTGCGCGCTCGCCGACGACGGCCGCCACGAACTACCGGGGAATGCGCTCGGTCCGTTCCTCGCCGCCCCCGGCGCCACGCGTTCGCTGCGACTGACCCGGTGGCGCACGCGCGAGGCTCTGCTGGATCCGAGCACGGTGCTGCATATCGCGACCTCGGTCGACTCCACGATCCGGATTCCGTGAGCGCGTCCCGCGCGCGCCCGGTGGGGCCTCCGTTCGATCACCGCAAATGCGCAACACTTCCCGTCCACACTCCGCAAACTTCGTGACCGATATGGCCACTCGAATCGAGAAGGATCCCCTCGGCGAACTCGCCGTTCCGTCCGACGCCCTGTATGGCGTGCAGACCGTGCGGGCCTCGCAGAACTTCCCCATCAGCGGGCAGCGTCCGCTCGAGCCGTTCGTCATCGCGCAGGTGTGGATCAAGAAGGCGGCGGCGCTGACGCACAAGGAAACGGGCCGCCTCGACGTACAGCGTGCCGACGCGATCATTGCCGCCGCGGACGAGATTTTGGCCGGGCAGCATCGCGATCAGTTCATCGTGGATCCGTATCAAGCCGGTGCGGGCACGTCACACAACATGAACGTCAACGAAGTGTTGGCCAATCGCGCCAACGAATTGCTCGGCAGCGCGCGCGGCACATATGCGCCCGTGCATCCGAACGATCACGTGAACATGGCGCAGAGCACCAACGACACGATCCCCACCAACATCCGACTGGCCGCGCTTGGCCAGCTGCCGGCCTTGGTCACTGCGATCGCGGGGCTGCGCGATGCGTTTCTCGAGAAGGGCGTCGAATTCGACGGGATCGTCAAGGCCGGACGCACGCACCTGCAGGATGCCATGCCGATCCGCCTTGGTCAGGAGTTCACGGCGTACGCCGGCTCGCTGGATCGCTGCCGTCGTCGGGTGCTCGAAGCCGCCGACTATCTCAACGATCTCGGCATCGGCGGTTCGGCCGTCGGTACCGGCGTGACCGTCGAGCCGCAGTATCCCGCGCTGATGAACACGCACCTCAAGCGCACGACGGGAATCAGCACGCTACGGGTCGGGGAGGATCGCATTCAGCTCATGCAGAGCATGGGCGACGCAGCGGCCTTCTCGGCGTCGTTGCGCGGACTCGCGCTCGATCTGTCCAAGATCGTGAGTGATCTGCGCCTTATGGTGTCAGGCCCCCGCACCGGCCTCGACGAGATCACGTTACCCGCTGTACAGCCCGGATCGTCGATCATGCCGGGCAAGATCAATCCGAGCATCCCCGAAATGGTGAATCAGGTCTGCTTCCAGGTCATCGGCTGCGACACGACCGTTGCCATCTCTGCGGAGCACGGCCAACTCGAGCTCAACGTCATGATGCCGGTCATCGCGCACAACGTGCTCCTGTCGATGCAGATCCTCACCAGCTCGATAACCGTGCTGACGGACAAGTGTGTGCGCGGCATTCAGGCCAACAAGGCCATGTGCGAGTATTGGGTGGAGCGCTCGGCTGCGCTCGCGACGGCGCTCATGCCGCAGATCGGCTACAGCGCCGCTGCGGAGATCTCCAAGCGCTCCGTCAAGGAGGGGCTGCTCATTCGCGAACTCGTCAAGCGTGAGCAGGTCATCCCGGCCGACGAGATCGATGCCGTGCTCGACCTTCACAAGATGACGGAGATCGGCGTGCCGTCCGGCAAGCACGCGGCGGTCGCCGGCGGGTGACGCAGGGGAAGTACCGTCACATCGTCGCGCTGGTGTCAGGCAGATCCGCTGGTCGCACCGCGACCGGGGCGATCCGGCCCGTCATCTTGTCTCCAGTGCTTGTCTCTTGGAATCCGCCCCCGTAGACTCTTTCTCATGCGCATCACAACCTGGGCCGAATATGGTTTGATCTGCGCGCTGCATCTGGCGCGTCGGGCCGAAGCTGGACCGGTGACGGGCCGCGACATCGCGGCCCGCGAGAAACTGCCCGGCGACTACGTCGAACAGATTCTCCTGCGCATGCGGCGTGCTGGGATCGTCAAGAGTACCCGCGGCGCGCGCGGAGGCTACGCGCTGGCTCGCGGCGCCGAGCTCATCACGGTGCGCGATGTCATTCAGGCGTCCGAACTCACCACCTTCGATCTGCATTGCGTCTCGCACCCGGTGGACACCACACGTTGCGGTGACGCGGAGTCGTGCAGTATCCGGCCGGTCTGGCAGATGTTGCAGCGTCGCATCGATGAGGTGCTCGAGGGCGTGCGCCTGAGTGATCTCCTCGATGGCGAGAGTGTGGTGCGCGAGCGCGTCGGACTGCCGCCGTTCGAAAAGGCGGCCCCGGTGGCGACGGGCCTCATGCTCCCCATCCTGCAGAGCTGATCCGCCGCGATGGGAATGCTCGGCGAGTGGCGTGCCAGCCGCGAGCGTCGGCGACTTGCGGCGCGCTACCTGCAAACGCTGCATGCCTCCGCCGATCCCGCCGACGTCCAATGGCTCACCGGCATCACCGGGGACAGCGCACGGGCCACCAACGAACTTGACTTCGCTCGCCGGGCCATCGCCCTGATCGTCGCCGAACGCGATGCGTTGGATGACCGCACCGCGTCGGACGTGGCGCACGATCTGGCCTCGGTGACGGACGAAGAGGCCCGGCACGATGCGGAGGCCGGGCGCCGGTGGCAGACCCGCTGGCGCGCCTACAGTGACTCGCTGGCGGTACGTGGGGTCTCGGAAGTGCCGGCGGCGCGACTCGCGCGGGTCCTGCTCGCCGGTGTCGGCGTGTCCGCGCCGAGCGCTGACCAGCTTGCCCGCGCCACCCAGTGCGTGCACGGCGTTCGCGCGAAGGCGAACGAAGCGCTGCGCGCCGTCTTCGGGGTCGCTTCGCTGCCTGACGATATCCGGCCGTCCGCCATTCGCGGCTAAGCCCCGCCGTGCGGCCTGCGCGAGGTCCCGAACGGCTGCCGACCGCAGGACGAGACCTGCTGGGCGCACAGGCGTCTTTGTGGGGTACAGCAGAGTAACCGCCGGTTACAAATGACAAAGCCCGAGCCGGAAACGACTGGGCGATAGTGAAGGCCGAGGCCTCTCCTGTCGTAACCACTCGTGACCGACTCAGGCTGTTGTCTGGTAGTGCCAGAGGCGAGACTCGAACTCGCACGGGCTATCGCCCACTGCGCCCTGAACGCAGCGCGTCTACCAATTCCACCACTCCGGCAAACCGACCGGTGCAAGCACCGTGCGGCAGTTCCTCTCAGGGTCGGGAAGAATAGGCGATGCGCCATCAAGAAGTCAACGCACCAACTGCGCGAACCGGCAACCCCGCACTAACTTCCTGCCCGAATGGCAAAAGACGACAGCGACGAATCGACCGAAGTGATTGCGCGCAACAAGCGTGCGCGACACGACTACGCAATCCTCGACACCTGGGAGACCGGCATCGTTCTCACCGGCACGGAGGTCAAGGCGCTGCGCGAGGGGCGAGCCAATCTCACCGATTCCTTCGGTGTCGTGAAGGACGGCGAGGTATTCCTGCTCAATCTCCACATCGGCGCGTACGGTCTGGGGAACTCGTTCAATCACGAGCCCACCCGCACGCGCAAACTGCTCATGCACCGGCGTGAAATTCGGCGCATGATCGGAGCCGTCGAGCGACAGGGGCTCACGCTCGTGCCGCTCGATCTGTACTTCAAGCAGGGACGGGTCAAAGCAACGCTCGCGCTGGTCAAGGGCAAGCAGCAGCATGACAAGCGCGAAGACCTGAAGAAGAAGGACGCGCAGCGGGAGATCGCGCGCGCGCTGCGGTCGCGTTGATCACTATGCTCCTCCCACTCACCCTCGCACTGCAGATTGGCGCCGCGGCACCCGCGCCGCTTGCGGTGCGCGTCGGCGAGCGTGTGCGCGCGGTGCCTACGGTGCGCGTGGCCGCGGGAAGCGCGGTCGCCTCCGGTGCAGCGGCTATGCGTGCCGATCAGTTGATCGCGGCACTCGGCGGCGCGTTCTCCGACGATGGGGCGGATCGCATCCTGATTCAGCTTGGCGATCTGCGACTGTCGCTGTACGAAGACGCGGCTTTCGTGGTGTCGGGAGGCGATACGGTGCCGATGGCCAGCGCCGCGTTTCGTCGCGAGGAGCGCGTGTTCGTGCCGCTCACCTTCGCCAGCCAGTTGCTCCCGCGCTTGAGCAACTCGCTCCGGTTCGATGCACGCACGCGTGAGTTGCGCCGCCTCGTCACTCCGACTGTCGTCAGGCGAGACGCGCCGGCCAAGCCGAAGGTCGCCGAGACCGGGGCATCATCCAGCCCGGCCCCTCGATCGGCGAATGAGGTTCGTCAACGGGTGGTCGTCCTGGACGCTGGTCACGGCGGGCCCGACAACGGCATGTCTGGTCCGATCGGAGCGCCACGCAAGGTCCACGAGAAGGACATTACCCTGGCGGTCGCCAAGGCGCTGCGCGAAGCGCTGCAAAAGCGGGGGGTGCGGGTCGTCATGACGCGCACTACCGATACCCTCATCGCGCTCCGCGATCGTGGTCGGATTGCCAATCGGGCCAAGGGCGATCTGTTCCTGTCCGTGCACGTGAACGCGGCCAATCCGCGTTGGAACAATCCGGGCGCCGCACGTGGCTACGAGACCTATTTTCTCGCCGAAGCCAAGACCGAAGACGAAAAGCGTGTGGAGGCGATGGAAAATGAATCCATCCGCTTCGAAACCAGCGCCGACGCGAGCAGCGATGATCCGCTCGGCTTCATCATCCGTGACATGGCGCAGAATGAGCATCTGCGCGAGTCGTCGCGTTTGGCCGAACTCATGCAGGGTGGGCTCCGCCAGGTGCATCCCGGCACGAATCGTGGTGTCAAGCAAGCCGGGTTCAGCGTGTTGGTGAGCGCCTTCATGCCCGCCGTGCTCGTGGAGATCGGATTCGGCTCCAATCGGTTGGACTCCGCGTTCATGACCGATGCGGCCGCGCAGCAGGCGCTCGCCGAGTCGTTGGCGAGCGCGGCGGTGACCTATCTCGAACAGTACGAGCGGAAGGTTGGAGGCACCCCGTGAATATCGACCGCGCCGCGCGCGTGCGACGTATGCTGGCGACGGTGAGCGGCTACTGGCTGTTGGCCAGCGGATGTGTGTACTACAACGGCATCTATAACGCGAAGGAAGCGGCGCGCTCCGCGGACGCATTGCTGCGACGCGAAGCAGAGATGGACGCGAACGCGAAGTTTCAGCAGTCGGCCGCCCATGCAGAGTCCGTGCTGGTGCGACATCCGACGTCACCGTGGCGGCCGCGTGCGCTCTATCTGGCCGGTCGGGGCGCCGCCTACAGCGGGCAGTGCGAGCGCGCCATTCCGCACCTCACCGAATTTCTCGCGCTCCCCGCCAGTGCCGCCGATGATCGCAATCGTGCGCGCGTCGCGCTCGCGTCCTGCGAGTTCCGCACCACGAAGTTCGTGTCCGCTCGCGCGCGCCTCGACTCGTTGGTGGACCTGCCAAATCGCGAGACGGCGAGACAGGCGCGACTCTGGGCGGCGCGTACGGCGCTCGCCACCGGCGATCGCGATGCCGTCGGTGCGTATCTCGGGGACATGGATGCCACGGCGCTGCAGTGGGAGCTGATCAACTCGTCACTCGGCGCCGGCGAACATGCGCGCGCGGAGTCGCTGCTTACGGTGCAGGCCGCTCGTGGCGACTATCGCGAGGATGCGACGCGGGTGCTGCGCGAGTTGTGGACCGCGGGCCGGGTAACTGAAGTGGAGGCGATCGTCGCGCGCTACGACGTTTCTCGCGCGCGCGATGAGCACCGCGCGGCGCTGCATTATGGCGTCGGGGAGTTGAACGTCCGCGCCGGTCGGGATTCCGTGGCGCGTCGGCACCTGCTGTTGGCGACATCGTCCGCCGGGCGTGATTCGATCACGGCGCGTGAGGCGAAGGCGCGTCTCACGCTGCTTGCGTTGACCGAGGTGCGTACCATGCGCGCGGTGGACTCCGTCTTCGCACGACTCGACAGTGCCGCGCGTCGCACGATCTACGCGCGCCGAGTACAGGAGCAGGCGCTGCTTGTGCAATTGCTCGAGCGTCGCACGGATTTAACCGGTGCGTCCCTTTACCTTGCCGGCGAGGTCGCGCGCGACTCCCTGCGCGCGCCACGATTGGCGGAGACGCTGTTCCTTCGTGTGGCACGCGACGTGGTGACGTCCCCGTTCGTGCCGCACGCGTACTACGCCGCGGCGCTGCTGCAGCCGGACAGCGCGGCAGAATGGCACGCGCGACTCACCCGCGACTTTCCGCAGTCGTCGGTGACCGCGTATTTGCGCGGTGACGATCCGGGGGCGCGTGCGGATTTTGTCAGCGCACCGGAATTGTTGCGCTTCAGCTGGTCCGAAGTGGCGCGCACCTGGGCCGACTCCGTGCGTAAGTTGCGATCGCCTGCGCGGACCGCCGCGCCAGCGGCACCGGCGCGCAAGTAGCCGCGTGCCGCGCCGCGCAACATCGTCCTCAACGGCTCGCATGTCCTCTCTTTCTGCGCCCACGGCGACAACGGTCGCCGGGTTGGTGTTCCGCAATCCGGTGGTGCTGGCGGCCGGTACTGCCGGCTTCGGGCGTGAAGTCGATGACGTGCTCGATCTCTCCGCCCTCGGCGGCATCGCCACAAAGGCCGTGAGTGTCGAACCGCGGCACGGCGCACGACCGCTGCGGGTGAGCGAGTTCGCCGGGGGGATGATCAATGCGATCGGACTGGCGAATCCCGGACTGGATGTCGTGCGCGCCGATGCGCTGCCATGGCTGGCGCGCGCCTATCCCGATACGCGCGTGGTCGTGAATGTCGTGGGGCACAGCGTCGACGATTTCTCGACGGTGGTCGCGGGGCTGGACGGCGCACCGGGCGTGGACGCCTTCGAATTGAACGTGAGTTGTCCAAATGTGAAGGCGGGCGGGATGGAATTTGGTGCGGATCTGGCGGCGTTGAGCGCTCTGGTTCGCGCGACGCGGGAGCGTACGCGGCGGCCGATCTTTGTGAAACTGTCACCGGCGCTTGGCGCTGGCGTGGTCGAGGCGGCGCGCGTGGCCGTGGACGCGGGCGCCGACGGGCTGACGCTCGTCAACACGATGCCGGGCATGGTGGTGGACACCGGCCGTCGGCGGCCCAAGATCGGATTCGGCACGGGCGGCGTGAGCGGGCCGGCGCTGCTTCCGTTCGGGTTGCTGGCCACGTGGCGCGTCAGTCGTGCTCTGCCGAGCGTGCCGATCATCGGGCTGGGAGGCATTTCGACCGCGAACGACGCCGTGCAATACCTCATGGCCGGCGCTTCGCTGGTTGGCGTGGGTACGGCGGCGTTGCGCGATCCACGGGCGCCGGAACGGGTGGCGCGTGGTCTCACCGCGTGGTGCCGTAGTCAGGGCATCGCCGACTATCGATCGATCATTGGCACGCTGGAGTGGCCTGCATGAACACGAGGCTCAGGGCGCCCGTCGGGCCGACGTCGGCTGGCGCCGGGGCGATTCCGATGGTTGGGCTCGATGTCGCCGACGCGGTGTCGGCCGGTGCCGAGCGAGGCGCGCGGTGCAGGCAGCCCTTGCCGAAGTAGCGTAAGTCGTCTAGGATTCAGGTCTTGCCCTTTTTCGGGTTCGGCTTTCTGACGCTTTGGCTGCAGACGGCCGGATTTCGGGCAGGAATTCGTAGACCGACCCGCCGGTCACATTCGCTTCACGCGTGCGCGGGATCGGAAGTCGTGCGGCTGCGCTTTGGCCGAACGGACTTCGCGATGCATCACGCGTGATGGACACATGGGGAGCCCAGCCGGCCAACGCGAGTTGGTGCGGGAGGCTCCGTCGACGCCTACGCGTCGAGGTATCCCGTGAAAGTTCGTAGCAGCGTAAAGCCGATTTGTGAGCATTGCAAGGTCGTCAAGCGACAGGGCGTGACTCGCATCATCTGCAAGCGTAACCCCAAGCACAAGCAGCGTCAGGGCTAAGGGGAGCGCTCACATATGGCACGTATCGCAGGCGTCGATCTCCCGCGCGACAAAAAGGTTGAGATCGGCCTTACCTACATCTTCGGAATCGGACGCGCGATGGCGCAGAAGATTCTGGCCAGCGCGGGTGTGAACCCGGCGCAGCGCGTTCGCGATCTCAACGACGCGGACGTTAACAAACTCCGTCAGGAAATCGAGCGCAATCATCGGGTCGAGGGTGCGTTGCGCACCGAAGTCGCGATGAACATCAAGCGCCTGATGGACATCGGCTCGTACCGTGGCACGCGTCACCGTCGCGGGCTTCCCACGCGTGGTCAGCGCACGCACACGAACGCGCGCACCAAGAAGGGGCCGCGCCGCGCTATCGCGGGCAAGAAGAAGGTGACCAAGTAAACCATGGCTACCGCAAAGAAGACCAAGCGCGTCGTCGAGGCCGAAGGCATCGCCCAC
>JBBQTA010000041.1:0-25787 GCA_038213465.1 Gemmatimonadales bacterium
TGACGCGAACGAGCCGTACCCCGCGAGCCGCGCGCATCGCACGGACCACGCGCGCGATCCGTACGATACGGAGCGCGGGAAGTACGAGCGAAATTGCCGTCAGCCAGTTCTGACGCAGGTAGGCAACCTTGCGCGGCGCGATGATGAACTCGATCAGGAACTGCAGAACGAAGAGCGCCCAGATCACGACGTTGAGCGTCTCCAGCACCGGCGAAAGTCCGGCGGTCAGCTCCACCACGATCAGCACGAGCCACACGAACGCAAGCAGCGTCATTGGACGCTCGACGGCTTCCCCGATCTGCCTCAGCAGCTGGAAGCGCTCGTTCGCGAGCTCCTCGCGCGGCTCGGGCAGCGGGCGCGTATCTATTGCTGCTCCAGTTCGCGGATGAGTGCTTCCATTTGGCTGATCGCCCCGTTCACCGTCTTGTTGCGGTACATGCCCATCATGAGTGCCAACATGACCACCGCCATCATGGCGCCCATGTAGAGCGCCATCAGGAAGCGCGTGTCAGCGAACCACAGATGATCCGGCCGGTACACCAGCGAGTACATCAGGACGAACATGATCGCGGTGGACGTCACGATCATCGCCGCAAATCGGCCGTACGAACCATGCATCATCTGGTCCTTCTTATGCCCATTCGTGGTCGCCTGCTCGCGGCGTGCCGGTGCATCCACGGGGTGGGTGGCGATCGGTTTCACGATGTCGTCTCCTCATCAGTGGACCCTTCAGTGTGTTGAGACCCTGTGCGAAATCCGGGCCACCTGACGCCGCCAACGCTTGGTTCGGTGGAAACAGGCCGCGGTATCACCGAGGTCGCAATCGATGTGCTCGTTTCCACCCGCCAACGGGTGTCGGAGTGGTTCAGGTCAGTGCGGTCCCGCACGGAGCGTCGTGCGCGTTTCCTCGACGAGGGCCAGCAGGCGCGTGCGGTCGAACTGCAACGGCACGTGCCGCGCCGCTTCGGCAATCCGCAAGATCTGATCACCAAGATCAGCGCGACGCTCGTCCTGCATCGGGCACCTGGCGACGGTGGCGATCGTGGTCAGCAGGCGGGTCAGGGCGCTGACGTTCGTAATCGCGCTCTGACGGATTTCATCGAATGCCAATTCCAGCAGGGACGCAAAGGTCGGCGCCGGGGCGAGGACGCGCACGACGCCGCGTACGGCGCGAGCCGTCGAGACGTCTGGCCGGCCCACGACGCTCACGAGAATGGCGCCAAGGTGGTCAATGCAGGTGATCGCCGTCGTCGTGTCGTTGATGCCGGGAGAAAGGGCCTTGAGCGCGATGTCGACGAGTTGTCGGATGCCGAAGGCGGCGTCCTGATGGACCGTGCGATAGCTGCTGATGGTCAGCGCCCTCGCCACGTCGCGGAGGTCCGAGGGCGCAAGCGGCACACCCTGTCCTGAAACGGGTGACGGCGCCGCCCACGCGACCGGATGACCCTCAATCACGAAATCCCCCACGGCGGGCACGAGCCGCACCACGACGTTCATCGATTCGGCGATCTCCAACAGCCTGTTGTTGTCGATCGACTGCACGTAGCCCGTGACGCGGGCAGCCACCGATTGCCACGCACTCTCGGGTACGCCGTCGATGTCAGCGTTGTCGAGAGTCCCGTTGCCCATCGGTTCGCCAAGGCTCGCGGGAAAGACGCGGCCAACCGCCACGAGCGTCTCAGCCGTGATCCGGTGGATGATGGTAGAGGCCTGCAGCGCATTGGCGATGTGATGCACGAAGAAGAGCAGCATGCCGACGCTGCCGATCGCGAGCGCGATGCCGAGCACGACCGCAAGTGCCGGGAGGAACTGGCCCTCGTCGCCGCTGCGAATGGTTCGCACGACGAGGATGCAGTACGCGAACATCCCGACGTAGACGCCCAGCACCGTCTGATTGCCGCGGTCGCGCATGAAGTTGCGCAGAATACGCGGGGTATACTGCGTCGACGCCTGCGTCACCGCGACCATGGTGAGCGAGAAGGTGAGTCCGGCCACCGTGATCATTGAGCCGGCGATCGCCGACAGCATCGTGCGGGAGCTGTCGGCGCTCGCCCCGAAGACGCGAGGGAATCGCACCAGCGCCTCGGCGTCGATCATGGATGACAGCTCGACCATGACGATAGCGAGCGCAGACATGAACAACGCGATCAGTCCGGGAATGAACCAAAGCGTGTCGGTCAGCCGTGCGAAGACGTTGCGCAGCCTGCTGAACATGAGCGGCCTGAGTGTGATCGACGCGTCGCTGGAGCTTTACCGGCCCCGGTAGCTGATCCGCCAGATCCGTCCACCTTTGTCATCGCTCACGTACAGCGTTCCGTCCGGTCCCTCTGCCAATCCCATCGGCCGGTGTGCGGCGTTCGCCGGGAGCGGTGAACCACCGCCGGCAAATCCGTCGGCGAAGACGTCCCAGCTCGGGCTGGGGACGTCGCCCACGAACGGTGCGAAGACAAGGTTGTAGCCCTCTTCCGGGAGCGGCGTGCGATCCTTGCCGCCATGAAACGCGACAAATGCGCCGCCACGGTATCGCATCGGGAACTGCGTGCCACGGTAGAACAACAGATCATTCGGAGCCCAGTGGGCAGGAAAAGCGAGCAGAGGCTTTGCCTTCGTTGCGCAGCGTGGACCGACGATATCACCGTCGCCGCCGTACTCCGGCGCGAGCACCTTGACGTTCTTGATGCCGTCGTAGAAACAGTATGGCCATCCGGCATCGTCTCCTTGATTGATACGCAGGAATTCTTCACCGGGCAGATCCGCATTCTCTTGCGGAGTGAAGAACCGTGCCCAGTCCTTGCCGAGTTCATCGCGTCCATGCATCACGCCGAACAGCGCGCGACGCGACGCATCGTAGCGCAGCGCTTCGGTGTTGCGAAATCCAGTCGCCACGCGGACGCCGCTTGATTGCGTCTGACCGAGCGTGAGCGCGTTGAACCGCCAGATGCCTGCGCGTGTCGCCAGCTCCGGACACGGATCGATGCCCGGCGACTGCGCCACTCGGTTCGCCACCTGACATGAATTAGTCGCGGATCCGATATTGACATACATCGTGGTGCGCCCGTCAAACGTGATGTTCTTTCGGAAATGGTCGCCCGACATCGGCAGTCCGGACACGACGATCTCCGGGCTGCTGGTCGGGACAAGTTGCCCGGGCTCGAGCCGATAACGCACGATTTGCGTGGGATAGCCGACGTACAGAAAATGGCGAAAGATGGCGATCCCGTCTGCGCCTGACGCCCCGAAATATTGCGTCACGTCCGCCCGCCCATCGCCGTCCGTATCGCGCATGGCCAGAATTCCCTGCGCCCGCATTTCGATGGCGACGTAGACGTCGCCGGTTCCGCCGACGGCGATGTGACGAGCATTGCCGACGTTATCCGCCACCACCACCGCACAGAAATCGGTGGGAAGCGTTATGGCGCCGTTACCCGGATCGCACGCGGGGAGCGCGGCGGTGACCACAGTCCGAGGCAACTCGGCGGGCTCACTGACGGAATCCAACGGGCGCGCGTCGGAGCAGGCGCCGAGCGCGAACAGCGCAACGAGGCTCGCCGACGCGTGTCGGCGCGTGCGTTCCATGCGGCCGCTCATGACACGGCTCCGGCCGACGTGGCGCTCGGGGACCCGCTGCGACGGCGTAGCGTGTGGGCAGCGAGCAGAACAACGCCGGCAAGCATCATGGACACCGTCGCGGGTTCGGGAACGGTCGAGACCGGGACGGAAACGCTGAGGTTATCCACGGCGAAAAAAGTGTCGTCAGACGGATCGCGCAGCGACAGCGAAGAGAACGGTGTGGTGGAGACGATGCCGAAGAATCCCTCGCCGAACGAAAAGCTGGTGGCCCCGATCATTGCACCGAGCGTGATGCCGGGGAGATCGAACGAGCTGAAATCAGCGCCGAAGCTCGTGACCGGACTGGTGAAATCGAATCGCACGAATTGCGGCGACATCATTCCTCCGGCGAGCAGATCCGCAAAGAAGTCACCGCCTCCGAACATTATGCCGCCGAGATTCGCATCGAAGGTCACGGTCCCGCCCGCAATCGCGTACGTGGCGCCAGTGATCGGAACGAGCGTGAAGGGTGCGTCGAACCTCTCGGTCTGTAGCGGTCCGGCAGCCCCATTGAATGCCGTGCGCGAGGTGAACATTGAGAACTGCGCCTGCGCGGGCGTGGCAGCCAACAGCGCGATTCCGAGCACGAGCGTCATGCGTCGCATGTGGCAATCTCCGACGTAGTGGATGAGCGTTGCGATCAGCAGACGCGCAGCGGGTGTCTGCCGGCAGATGATCCACCGGTGCGCGGCAACGCACCCGTTCACGTATGCAATCGGCGTGCCGTCATCAGCATCGCGCCGCTCCCGTTACGGGAGTACGAGGCACTGTCGCGGGTGATGGAACGCGCCCGCGCGCTGCGCAGCACGGCACAACGAGATGCTCGATCCGTACCACTCCCGTCGCCGCCACTATGGGATCGGAACTTGCCGTTCGAGAAGCAATCCAGCCTTGCAGACGTTTAGAACTTCGGGAGCGACACATGAAGTCCTGCTCGACCGCGCTGGTGGTCGTCACATTGCTCGGGGGCTGCGCGCCGGATTATCAACGCACCACCGATCGCGCTGACACGAGCCGACTGGCCGCAGCCGATAGAGATGGAAATACCGCGCCGACGCTCCTGGTATCGAACGGAACGAGCCCAACCCGGAGTGGCCAGCTGTGGCTCGAGCGACCGGCGGCACTCGAAGAACCGTGGTGCATGGCGGTCCTGCCTGATGGACGGCTGCTGATCACGGAGAAGCCGGGCCGGTTGCGCATCTTCGACCAGAGCAAGCTCTCCGCTGCGATCGGGGGCGTGCGAGCGGTCGTCTACTTCGGCCAAGGCGGGCTGCTCGATGTCGCGGTGAGCCCGCACTTCGCCAGCAATCAGTTCATCTACCTTTTTATACCGACGCGGCCACGCCGCAGCCGCCGGGGTTGCACCAGACGAAGGAGCCGCGCCGCGGCGCGTTCCAGCGGATGGAGGATCAGGTACTCAAGGGCGGCGCCGTCGCGCGCGGTCGGCTTGACGGCGAATGCTGCGCGATGTTCGAGTGATCTGGCGGCAGGTGCCCAAGACCGTCGGGCGCGGGCATTACAGCGTGCGGCTGGCGTTCGCTCCCGACAGTACGCTGTTCATCGCATCGAGCGAGCGGATGCGGTTCGATCCGGCGCAGGATTTCGCCCGCAATCTCGGGAAGATCGTGCGGATCCAGGGCGACGGCTCGCTCCCGCGCGACAATTCGTTCGTCGCCGACAGCGGCGCGCGCCCCGAGAGCTGGTCGATGGGCCATCGCAACCCGTCGGGCATTGCCTTCCAGCCCGGCTCGGGAGGCGGTCACTCGCGCAGACGGTCGCCCTCACTCTTGTGCCGCGAGAGCACAGCGTCCCGGTTCAGGCCGAGGTCGTCCTGCACCGCAGGCGAGGAGCCCTCGGGTGCTCGCCCAAGACGCATGCGCACGTCGCGCCACGCGAGCTTTGCGTCGGCCCAGCGATGGCGCGGCGGTTCGTAGCCGAAGGCGCGCCACTGCCCCGGCTCGACCTTCCCTTTCGTGGCGACAAACTCGGCGAAGCGGTCGCTCCACGTATCGAACGCCTGCATGAACTCCGTCTCGCGGACCATATCCTCGGACTGATTGTCGCTGTAGTGCAGCGACTTGCCCGTGGTGCAGTACGTCCACAGCGTGTCGGGCACCTCGATCCCGGAGTAGCGCGACTGCCAGACGAGCGGCGCGTACGCGTTGCGCAAATCGTCGAACGGCTCCTGCCCGGGATCGAACCACTGTTTGTGCCGCAGCTTTTTCGGCCGCCCCGTGTCGTCCATCTCGTCGGCGCCCTCGTCACCGTAGCAAAAAAAGCCAGCGGTGCGTCCCTCGAGGTGGTTGACGCTGAGCTGCGCCCATTCCGGCGCATGCTCGAGCAGCATCGCCTGCTCGGGGTTCTTGTGATCGATAAGTTCCTCGCGCGGGTTGCCCCCGTTCATGCAGACGAGACGGTCGAACATGAGCTTGAGGTTCGACGTCGGCCCGTACCAGTTGTGCGGGCCGATGATCGCCCACGCGTCGGCGAGGTCGAGCCGCGCGTACAGGTCCATGTCCCACATGAGGTCGGGCTCGGCGTCGTCTGCTTTTTTGTAGCAGTTGCATGGCCACACACAGAGTGCCATCGACGTAGACACGCACGCGTTACAACTCTGGATGCGCGCGCGGCCGTAGACGTTGCCGAGGTCCTCGTAGTCGATCTCCCAGTGCTGCGGCAAGCGCTCGGCCATGCGCAACATGAGGGCGCGGGATTTCGAGTCCACGCCGGGACAGTTGTACTGCCGACGGTTCGACCCCGAGAGCACGAGCACCCGGAAAGGACGCTCGTTCGTCGGGAGGTTGCCGTGCTCGTCGTTCGGCTTCATGAACGCTCTCCATGCCAGGGGCTTTTCACCGCTCGGTCCTCACGATTTGCTCGACCACGTCCGCAACATCGCATCCGCGGAATTGCGGCTCCGGCACACCCGGGCTCAGCACCTGCCCCGGTCGCGCCACGAACGCCGCGCGACATCCGGCGGCGAGCGCTCCCGCCACGTCCCACGAATGCGCGGCGACAAGCACCATCCGATCGAGCGGCACGTCGAGCTCGTGCGCAGTGTGTGCGTACGCCTCCCGCGCCGGCTTGTATCGCTTGATGTCATCGGCCGAAAGCACACGCTCGAAGTGCTCACGCAGACCGGCGGCTGCGAGGAGCTTTTCGGCCGACGCTCTCTGCGAGTTGGTGAGCGCGGCGAGGGTGAAGCCGGCGCTCTGCAGACGCTGGAGCGCGGCCGGTACGTCGGCGTGGGCGGGAAGCGTTCCGAGTGCCATCCTCAACCGCTCCCGATCGTCGTGCGTCACCTGGCCACCCTGCTGAGTGGCGATCATCTGTAGCGCGTCGTCGGTGAGTTGCCCGAAATTGCGGTACGCGCCGACGACAGTCGCCGTCAGAAACAGCTCGAGCACCTGCTTGAACCACCGCTTCCGGATCTCCCGCGCGTCGGCCTCACGAAAGAGCGCATGGAATGTGTCATCGAGCGCACCCATGTCGAGCAGCGTTTCGTTCACGTCGAACACGATCACGGATTTCATTCCTGTGCTCCTGTGTCGCGGCATTGGCATCAGCTCGACGCCGACCGCGTGCGCGGTCGACGTCACCAGCATGTCCTGCAGCTGCTCGTTCTTTACCACCTGCTGCTCACATCGAATGCGCCTTGCCTGGGTCGGCAGCGTTCGGCTCGGGGGAGAACATCAATCCCTGCGTGTACGGACTCGACTTATCGCCCTGCTTGAACGCCATCGCCGTCTTCGCGAAGTACGCGCGTGCGTCGGCAGGCGTGCGCTTCCCGGTGATCACGTCGTGCGCCAGGTTGAGCGCCAGGTTATTCATCTCCTCGACGTCGCATTGCGCGGAGAGTTCGCCGCGCGTGCGATGATAATATACGCTGCCGTCGTACTCGTAGAGATCCGCCAGCTTGTTGGCGGGCACGCTGTGTTTCACAGTTTGCGTGAGGTAGTCGATGTGCGGCATCGGGAAGTTGTGCGCGACCTCGTCGCGCGCGAGCGACGTCTTCACGAACGGGCCGGTGCCATACCACTCCAGCATGCGGTCGCCCGTCACCGTGGCCTCTCCGTACTTGGCCGTCATGAGCGCCACGGTCTCGCGCTGTTTCGCGGGCCAGCCGGCCACCATCGTGCTCACGGTCCTGCGGTCGTTTTCCAGTGTGCCGGCGGACTCCATGCGCGTTGTTCCACTGGCGCCACTTGCGCAGGCAGTGAGAACCAGCGCGGCCGCCGGCAGCGCTATGGCGGGACTGATACGGGAACGAACTCGGCGTGCAACGGACATTGCGACCTCCTGGTCGGCGACATGTGAACAGTTTGCGCCGCCGTTGCGCGAGTCACAATTCGCGCTCGGGAGAACGGCACCCAGCCACCACACACTACGCAAGCGCCGGGCCGTAGTGGCGACCTCACGTGTCACTAGTTGTCGGCTGAGTCACAAACTGCTGCCGAACACTCGCGTTTGCGGGTGGGTCGCGCTATCGTGAGTTTTTCGACGATTCACGAGATTGCGATACACAACAGCGAAGGCCACCCTTTGATCAACATCTCGTGCGCACTGCTCGTTCACGCCGTCGCAACTTCTCGTGGTTCGCTCCGCTGCTGGCTGCTGTTGGTGGCGTCACGATCGGGTTCTCCGTTGGGTGTCGCCCCGCGGACGCCAGGGAAGAGCGGCCCACTGCATCTCCGGTCAGCGCGAACAGCTCACCAACCGCTGCGGTGGACTGGACGGCCGTTGACGTGGCGATGGGGCGCCCAGGCGTGGCACAGCCCGGTGCGGTGCAGCGGTACAATTTCCCGCGCTCGGACCTGCGCGTGGTCGTAATGGATCCCCGCGGTGACGTGCAGCTCAAGCCGTCGTTCGCGCTCGGAGGCTGGCTCGCGATGTACGGTACGGGCTCGGGGAATGAGGTGATGGCGATGGGCGACCTCGTGCTCACCGAAGACGAGCTGCCGCAGGTGATGGCGCGTCTGCAGCAAGGCGGCGTCGAGCAAACCGCGGTACATCACCACGTGATGCGTGAAACGCCGCGAGTGCTGTACATGCACGTACACGCGCATGGTGACGCGCTGAGGCTGGCGCAAACGGTGCGTGCCGCCGTCGCACTCACCAAGACACCGGCTCCCGCGCTTCAACCCGTGACGCCGCCCGCCATCGCACTCGACACGGTCGCCATCGCCACGGCGCTCGGATTTACAGGGCGCGGCAACGGCGGCGTTTATCAGGTGAGCGCGCCGAGGCCCGAGTCCATTCGCTCGGGCGGTATGACGGTGCCAAGCTCGATGGGGCTCGGCACCGTGATGAACTTCCAGCCTACGGGCGGCGGCAAGGCCGCGATCACGGGCGACTTCGTACTGCAGGCGCGCGAGGTGAATCCAGTCATTCGTGCACTGGGCGCACACGGCATCACGGTAACGAGCCTGCACAACCACATGCTCGACGACGAGCCGCGGCTCTTCTTCATGCACTTCTGGGCCAATGACGACGCGGTGAAGCTCGTACGCGGACTGCGCGCGGCGCTCGACAGTACGGCTATCCGTCCCCGTTGACCTCCAAGGCCTGCGCTGCGCGCGCGAGCCGCGAGTGCGAGCCTCCTCCACCCGAGGGCTTGCTCCACATCTTGCGTGATCTAATTTTACGGTGGGTAAAGGTCGGTGGTTGCGTTCTGCATTCGACCTCCTTCGTCATCGCGCTTCGTGCCCAGACACCCCATGCCACCACGTCGTCCCGCAAGCACCTCCAGCGCCCCCACGCCACACCTGCAGGACACCGTGCGCCTGTCGGCGGACGGGGTCGCCAAGGTGCTTGGCGACCTCGAGGCGCGAGTGCTGCAGACCATGTGGGCGATCGGCGCGCCCACGTCGGCGCGCGACGTGCATGCGGTGGTCGTGAAACGTCATCCCGTATCGCCATTGACCACGATAACGGTGCTGAACAAGCTCGTCGACAAGCGCATTCTGACGCGGCGCAAGATCGATGACCTGTACCACTACGAACCCACGATGGACGAAGCCGCGTTCCGGACGATGGTGTCGCGACGCGTGGTCGAAGGCATCCTGTCCTTCGGCCCGGAGGCTGTGTCGGCCTCACTCGTCGACGTGCTCGCCGAGCGCGATCCCGCGCAACTCGAAGAACTCGGTCGGCTCATTCGTCGCCGCCTGCGTGAGCAGGGCTGAGGTTCGTGCCATGATGCGGGGTGATTCCTTCCTGACCGTGCGAATGCGCGAGCGTGAGCAGACACATCGTCGCCTCGTCTTGTGGGGCATCGGCGCGCTCCTGCTGCTGAGCCTGAGCCCCGTGGTCGGCCACCACCTGTCATCGAGGGTCGACGCCGCGCTGCTCGGACAGGATCATTTGTGGGACCTCTGTTTGATCGCGCTGCACACGCTGCTCGCGCCGGTGCATGGAGTGTTTCACGTCCTACTGATTGCCGGTCTGCTTTACGCCATCTGGGATCGCACACGGGCCGTGTGGCGACTGCGCCGGACGCTCGCCCTGCTGACACCTTCTGCGAAGGCAGCCGGTAGCCGCATCGATGCCGCGATGCGTGTCTTGGGACTCGACGGCGACACGGTGTGCATCGTCGACGGCGTTCCGAATCCAGCGTTCACGGCGGGCTGGTGGAGGCCGCGCATCTACATCGCGCGGGAAATCGGCGAGGTGCTGTCACCAGAGCAGCTCATCGCCGTCCTGGCGCACGAAGCGGAACATGTGCGCCGACGCGATCCGCTGCGTCTGTCACTGCTGCGCTTCTTCGGCTGTACGCTGTTCTGGAACCCCGCCTTCCGGCGCTTGGCGTCCGACATGGCGGACGAGGCGGAAATCGCCGCCGACGACGTCGCGGCTCGCGGCGCTCCGCTGGTGCTTGCATCGGCAATCCTGTTGTTGTCCGCGTGGCGCAGACCTGCAGCGCGTGCAGGTGACCCGCACGCCTTCCCCGCCGGTACGGTCGTCGGACTTGTCGAGAACGGCTCGGCGCGCCGAGGGCGTTTTGATGCGTTGCTGGACCGACGCGTGCGTCGGCTGGCCGGAGAATCCGCTGTCGTTTCCACGCACCTCACGCGTCGCTCTATCCTCGGCGCGGCGGCGATGCTCAGTGTGGTCTGGATCTCCGGTATCGCGGTCGCGCATCCGATGCCCACGCCCGGTACCCACGCGGAAGCGGCGCACTGTGAGCATAAGGGGGAGGGTGCGTTTTCCCATCTCTTCTGCCGGCGCGCTGGCGTTTCTTCGGCGACGTCAGGCATTGGTGCGTCGCATTGTCCACACGCCCATCCCGCGGGCTAGGGATCACTCGTAGCGGTCGCACGCATTGCTTTTCCATCATCCAACGGCCGCTCGCGCCCCGCGCGCGGTTTGACCTTTATGCTTAGCAGAATGCCGCAGGTACCTGCACGTTTTCCGTGGCATCCGTGTCGGCCAAGTCTGCCGACAGTGTTCCTTGTCACTACCCTGGCCCTGGCGGCCATGCTGCCGTCGACGGCGCGCGCTCAGACGGACTATTTCAACACGGACGCCGGTCGTCCGGTGCGGATCGAGGATGCGTATGCATTGGAGCGCCGCGGCTTCGAGCTGCAAGTCGCACCGCTTCGGCTCGAGCGCAGCACCGGGGGGCAGTACCACTGGGGCATCGAGCCGGAGCTTGCGTACGGCATCCTCCCGCGTACGCAACTGGAAGTCGGCTTTCCGCTCGCGTGGATCGACGCGGGCATTGGCCGCCGGACCAGTGGTCTCGCCGGCGTCGACGTCTCGCTGCTCCACAACCTCAACGTCGAAACGCGCATTCCGGCGCTCGCCGTCGCGGCGGAGGTGCTTCTCCCGGCCGGCAAGCTTGGCCCCGACCGCGCATATCCGTCACTCAAGGGTATTGCGACAAAGACGTTTTCTTGGGCGCGGTTCCACCTCAACGGCCAGTACACCTTTGGTGACGCGCCGGGTGACCAACCAGGCGCAACCTCCATGCTCGTCGGCGCCCAGGTTGTCGAGGTAGCCCGCTGGCTGGGCGGCGTGGCCGTCGATCGCACCTTTCCGCTGCGCTCGGTGCTCGTGACCGGCGAGATCTACGCACAGGAGGGCTTGGACGAGGACGCCATGACGGAATGGAACGCCACGGTCGGAAGCCGCTATCAACTCTCACCGCGTTGGGCGCTGGACGCGGGTATCGGACGTCGCCTGACCGGCGCCGACCGTGTGTGGTCTCTCACTGTGGGCGGCGCCGTCGCGTTCGGCCTGCCCTGGAGTCGCTGATCATGTCTGTATGCCTCTCTGCATGTATCAAGAGCACTCGGCGGCGCGGTCGCGCGATGCTGCTCGCCCTCGGCGCCGCGCTCTCCACGACCGTCGCGCCGGATGCGGCGCACGCGCAGTGGTCGACGACGTACGAAACGTTCTATCTGCAGGCCCCGCACAATTGGGTCTTCCGCAACAACTATCAGGGGGCCGACCGTCTCTTCAACGCCTTCGACTACGGCCACGCCATTCTGTACGAAACCTTGTGGACGAAGCCGGATGCGCCCGCATCGGCGCTCGAGGAGAAGATCTACAACAAGCTGACGCGGGAAGTGCTCGTGCGTCCGCCCCGCGTGCCGCTCGAGGAAGCGGCCATCGAGATCAAGTACGCGCAGCTTGCACCGGAGGCGAAAGTGATGTTCGACTGGTCGCACATCCTCCACCGGCAGATCTACGACGTGCTGGCTGACGAACGCATCGCGCAGGCGGCGAAGGACCGCGAGGTGCAGCGCCTCATCGATTACTACAAGACGCGGCCGGATGTCGCGTTCAGCTCGAAGCCCAAGAGCATGAAGTTGATGCAGGAGCAGCCGTTCTCGCTGGCCTTCCGCGAGAAGTACCCCAGGTTCAATGGCTTGATCTGGGGCTACCACTGGTTGCAGGTGGGTTTGTATGAGCCGCTCATCGTCGGCACGACGCCGGAAGCGCGCCAGGCTGGCGTGCGCGCGACGGTCGCCCGGTTCTGGCAAATGCTGGAGCAGCCGCCGACATCGCTGCCGTATCAGATGCCGATGACGGCCGCCGTCGCGCCCGCATTCGCCGCGCGCTATCCCGAGGCTGCAATCATTTTCGATAACCTGCATTCCATGCACGACGTCGTCAGCGATATCCTGACCAACCCCAGCGTGCCCCGCTCTCGGAAACGGGCCGAGATCATGCGTGCGGCGGCGCGCTTCCGCGACGACACGTCGTATGTGATGCCGGTTGCCGCATGGCGCACGATGTCCCTGGCGATGGGCGTGGAGAACATGGGTGGTCCCGCCGTGAACTTTTTCAGTGCGCTGCCGACGCCCTCGGTGACGCGTGGCGCGGTGATGCAGCACGACGACGCAACGGGCAAGATGATCGGTATGAAAACCGGGGCGATGACCGGCGCGATGGCCGGGATGGATCACTCGCAGATGGACATGGGCACGACACCTCCCGTCGTGCCGCCCGCTGGGGCCGGCAAGACGCCGCCGGTCGATCATGCCGCGATGGGACATGGCGCCCCCGCGCGTGACGCCGTGCGTGACACAGCCAATACCGACGCAAACAGCATGGGCGGTGCGCATGCCATGCCGGGTATGATGGATCTGCACATGCGCATGCTGCACGATCCCGGCATTCGCCGCCGCGTGATGGCCGATACCGCGATGCGTCGACTGATGACGGAGAGCATGGCGACCATGCCGGCCGAGCACCAGGCGACGATGGCCGACATGCTACGCGCTGACAGTCTCGACGCCAACCGCGTGGTACCTTCCACGACGGTCCCGAAAAAGAAGACTGCGGCGAAAGCGGCGAAGCCAGCAGCGCCCAGGAAGGATCCGATGACCGGGATGGATCACAGCAGGATGGCCGTGCCGCCGCGCAAGAAGTAGGAGGTCGTGGTCATGCCGCAGGCAGCGAACCGGCTGATTCAGGTGAAGGCGAGCGGCATGATGTGCAGCTTCTGCACGATGTCGGTGGAGAAGTCGCTCGGGCGCATGCCCGGGATACGCAGTGTGCAGGTGAACCTGGTGCATGGAATCATTCTGGTCGATGCGGATCGTGCTCAGGTTTCCGAGGAGCAGGTGGCGCAGCAGGTCGAGGCGCTGGGCTACACGGTGGTCGCCACCGAAGCGCAGCAGATCGAGACCGACGATGCGATCTTCGCCACGATCCGCCGCCGCGGCACACTCGCCATGGGCCTGGCGGTCGCGGACCTGGTGTTCGATCCGCTCAACCTGTTCGCGCTGCCGGAGCGAACGCGCGCCATCGTCAGCGGACTGCTGGCGGTCGTTGTACTGACGTGGATCGGCTACCCGATCCTGCGCAAGACACTGATGGCGCTCGGCCAACGGGTGATCAATGCGAACGTACTGCTGTCCACGGGGGCATGGGGCGGGTTCGCGATCGGCGTCGGTCATCTCGTCGCGCCGTCGGCGTGGCCGAACTTCTTTCCCGTCGCCACCTGGTTGATGGCGTTGCATCTGTTCTTCGGCGCTTTCAAGCTCGGCACGCGGAAACGCGCGGCCGAATCGGTGCGGCGCCTGTTGTCATTGCAGGCGCAGAGCGCGCGGGTGCTGCGTGATGGCGCTGAAATCGAGGTACCAGTCGCCGAGGTGCGTATTGGCGACGTCGTGGCGATCAGGCCCGGCGAACGTGTGCCGCTCGATGGCACCGTGCGCGATGGCGCATCGAGTTTTGACCTGTCCGCCGTGACCGGTGAGAGCGCACCCGTCTACCGTGAAGCGGGCGGCGACGTCGTGGGCGGCACCATGAATCTCGATGGCTTCGTGCGCATCGAGGTCACACGTCCGGCGTCGGAGAGCTTCGTCGCGCAGGTGGTGCGCCTGATGCGACAGATCGAGGAGCGGAAGCCGCCGATACAGCTGCTGATGGACCGCTTGATGAACTACTACGGCCCCGTGGTTTATGCGGTCGCGGCGGTCGCCTTCGTGGGATGGCTCCTGTATGCGGGCAGTGTCCAGCAGGCGACACTCATCGCGCTGACCGTCATCATCATGGGCTATCCGTGCGCGCTTGGCATCACGACGCCGATGGTGCTTGCGATTGGCGGTGGCCACGGCATCGCGCGTGGGCTGCTGGTGCGCGCCGGGGAATTCTTTCAGGCGCTCGCCGAGACCGACACGGTGGTCTTCGACAAGACCGGCACGTTGACTTACGGTCGGCCCACGGTGCGCGAAGTCATTCGCCTCGGTCATGGGAATCCCGACGACGTGTCCGATGTGCTGGCGCTGATGGCAGCCGCCGAGACCGGGAGCGAACATCCGCTGGCTGGCGCCATTGTGCGCTATGCGCAGTTCCAGGAGGTGCGGGTGCCTGACGCGACTGACTTTCGTGCCGTTGCCGGCAAGGGTGTTGTCGCCACGGTGGCGGGCCATCGCCTGATCGTGGGTCGGCCGTCCTTCATTGCCTCGCAAGGCGTCGACGCACGCATACCGGCGACGGTTCAGGAGCGGCTCCGCGCGCTCGAACTGAGTCACACCGTGGTCTACGCCGCAGCGGACGGACAATTGATCGGCGCCATCGCGCTGCAGGACACGCCGCGGCCCGGGACGGCGCGCGTCATGCGTCGTCTGCGCGATCTGGGACTGCGCACCGTGATGCTCACCGGCGACAGCCGCGGCGTCGCTCACGCAGTGGCGCGCGATGTGGGCATTGACGAGGTGTATGCCGAGTTGCTGCCGCAGGAGAAGGTCGACGTCATCGTGCGGCTGCAGCAGGAAGGGCGCACGGTGGCAATGGTGGGAGACGGCATCAACGACGCTCCCGCGCTCGTGCAGAGTGATGTGGGCATTGCACTGGGCGCCGGGACAGACGTGGCGATGGAGTCCGCGGGCGTGGTACTGGTGAGCGACAAGATCGATAAAGTGGCGAGCGCCATCGTGCTCGGCCGCGCGTCGCACCGCAAGATGCGGCACAACATCGCGATTGCGGTGACCGCGAACGTCGTCGGCATCACGCTCGCGATCGTCGGCGTGATCACCGCGCCGCTGGCGATTGCGATCATGGCCGTCTCCGTGATCGCGGTGCTTCTGTCAACACTCATGCTCGTGCGCCTGCAACTCGACGTGGACGTGGTCGACGACATCGCCAGTGCATCGGACGTCGTGGAGACCGTGATCCCGGCACGTCGCATGCACTGCGAGGCGTGCGCGCGGCGCATACGCGTCAAACTTGGCAAAGTCGCTGGTGTACGGTCCGTCGAGGCTGATGCGGTGCGAAAGGAGGTCTTCGTGGCCTATGAGCCGGCGCGGGTGAGCGAGGCCCAGTTGCGCGATGAGCTCGAGGCCATGGGCTTCCGGTAACGACCGCGTGAATCCAACCGCGTTCATCGACGGACTCTCGGTGTCGGTTGCTCAGTACCCGCTCGCAGCGTTTGGTGTCGCCATGGTGGGTGGAATGCTCTCGACCAGCGTGTGTCCGTGCACGTTGCCGACCAGCGTCGGCATCGTGAGCTATGTGGGCGGGGCGGCAAGTGCGCCGGGTGCGCGAACCGCGGCGGTTGAGATGCCGCATGGCTATGCGAACGACGCGAGCCGCACCAGCGCCACGACAGTGTCGTTCGCATTCTTCATCGGACTCATCGCCGCATTGACCGCACTCGGCACCGGAGCGGCGGCGGCGGGCCGTTTGCTCATTCGCTACGACGCACTGTTCTCGCTGGTAGCCGCGTTCGTCACTGGCGCCGTCGGCGTCACGGCCCTCGCCGGCCCGTGGGTGCGCCAGCGTATTCCCGATCCACTCATCCGCCAGCGAAGTGGTGTCGCTGGTGCCTTCGCCTACGGTATCGCGTACAGCGTCGCGACGATCACATCGTCGGCCGCGCCACTGGTGCTGATTCTGACAGTCGCCGCTGCCATGGGACGGCCGCTCTATGGCGCGCTGCTATCGCTTGCGTTTGCCGCCGGACGCGGGCTGCCGTTTCTTGTCCTTGGCTTGGCGACCGGTCAGGCGGGCCGACGCCTGCGACCATGGCTCGACCGGCTGGACCGCGGAAGACGTACTCTCGAGATCATCACCGGTATCGCATTGGTGGGCTTGGCCATGTACTTCGTCCGGCTAGCAGCGGCGTTGCGATGACGACCACAAGAAGCTTTGACATGAGCAGCTGACATGAAAGCACGACCTTCGGAATCGACCCTGCCAGTGAGCGCGCGCGGCGATTCCCTCGGCATCCGTACGGGCTTTCACACCGGGCACAGCGTCGCCCGGTCCTGCGACAACTCGTCAACGCGGCCAACGCCCTTCCCCTGGCCGACCGCATCACCCTGCTCGAGGGGCTCGTTCCCGGCATCGCACGCGACATGACGCCTCGAGACTTCGAGGGAGTGGTCGTCGAATTGCGTCTCAAGGGTGAGCGTTTCTACGACGCCGTTCTGCACCCCGGCCAGGGTCGGCTGACGCGACACGTTCTGGGCGAGCGAGATATCGAAGGGCGATGACTCGCGGCGAGATCGGTGCCTCCGTGCCAAAGCACGCGGATGCGGGATGCATGATTTACCTCACCGGCACATCGGACGCGCGACGGTCGTCCGCCGCGACACCGCAGCAGGCTGCTGCGACCTCCGCCACGTCCCTCGGCGACCATCACATCGCCGTCGCCATCTTTCCCATGCCGCGGCATTCCTCGGCGCATTTGCGACACGCTTCGGCGCAGAGGCGGCAATGATCGTGCTGCGTCGCATGCTTTTCGCATTCGGCGGCGCACGCGTCACAGGCCGCCGCGCACGCGTTGCACACCTCGGCGGCGAGCGGTCCTCCACGGGCCATCACCCGCACGGCTGCGGCGCAGGCATCTGCACAATCACGATCGAGCCGGATGCACATCACCATCGATCCAACATCGCTCTCGTTCAGGCAGGCGTCGGCGCACACTTCACACGCCACGAGGCACTCCACGCACGCTTCCACACAGACGTGGTTCGCCGCTCCAGCTCCAGTCAGGTACTTCCCAAGTTCGATCGCAGCCATCGAATTCTCCGGCACAGGTGAGGGACCCGGGAGATTACTGGGCGTAGTCTCGCCGATACGTGCACGAGTGGGACGCACGTTTTATGCCGAGTAGAATGACGTGGACGAACATGGGCACTCAGTCATTTTCTTCTGATGTGCAGCCCCCACGTTGAAGACATACGTCGTCCGTGAGACATCCCACTCGTTCGCTGCTCCGCCACGGTTCTTACTCGCATACGCCGACCGCAGCATCCATGGTCCCGCCTCGGTGAGCGGCACATGCACGACACCGTTCGCGTCGGCGGTGCAGGATAGGCGGGCCAGGGTGGCCAGCGGAGTCGCGGCGGTATCGATTCCGATGTGTGGTACGGCCGCGCCGTTGCCGAGCACTCGAAGCGGCCCGTCACCGGATGTCCATCCGCGCCGGCGGTCTTCCATTCGACCGTATAGGTTCCCGCCGCCAGCGCGCCCTGTATTGCAGCGGCAACCGCGCGACGGGAATCACGCACGACCTGGACTGCTCCGAGCGCAACGGCTGATCCATCTGGCGCTCGCAGCGTGATCGTCGTGAACGTCAGCTCCGGCGACTCCGTGAATGTCAATCGCAGCCCGGTCGGCGCGACGCCCAGATGAGCGCCCGCGGCTGGTACGGAGCTCTTGAGTATCCCATGAGCTCGCGCCCACGCGGGCGTGAGCACGGTAAGACACAACGTCAGCAGCGCGACAACCCATCGCCGCGCCGTGCTGGGAAGCGCGATCGACCTCATGGCCACACCTGCCTCACGCGGGCGGCGTTTTCATGCCGGGCATCTTGCGGTGGTCCATCCCCGCCTTGGGATCAAACGCCGGCTTGGCTTTGGGTTTGGACAAGGGTTTGGCCGCGGGCCTGGTCGCTTCACCGCCTCGCAGGTCGGCCAGCATGCGCTGAAGGACGGGGTCCGTGCGGACGCGCTCGCGGATGACCGGATCGGCCATCATGCGCTCGTGAATGGTCCGGAGCACCGCGGCGCCGGAGTCGGCCGCAGCCGACATGTTCCTTCCCGACATGTTCATGCCCGACATGTTCATGCCCGAGCTGTCCATGCCCGAGCTGTGCCTGCCGGAGCTGTCCATGCCGGAATGGTCCATCGTCGAATGATCCATCGTCGCGTGGTCCACCGGCGGCGCGCCACGCGCCAGACTCACCCCGTTGGAGATCGAGCCGCACGCCAACATCGGCGCCTCGTTCGGCAGCGATTGAACGACGGCGACGACGGCGCTGTCGGTGTCCAGCGGCGCATCGAGTGCCGCAGTGCCCTGTGCCGTCCCCAAGGCATCGACGACGAGCGCCTGGTACACGGTCGCGCCCCCGACGATGCCCCCGAGCCGCGTGCACGAGCCCCGACGCAGCGACCACGCGCGCGAGGTGCCGGGCTGATCGCCCGCCCACGCGACCTGAGCCGTCGTCCCGGTCACGCTCACCGTTCCCGAGGGGCCGCGCGAGCCCATAGGGCTGGTCAGCAAGCCACTCACCGGTCCGCCGGGTGACATCGGCCTGTGGTTGTGGCCCGACACGGTGTCGGACGCCTGCGCTGATGTCACTCCCGGGCGACAGAGCGCACCGACAACGACGAGACTGAGGATCTGACGCGTTCGCATGGAATTGCCTCGGAGTCGGCATCCGACCGACCATCCTGAAAGAGTGAAGGAGGCTCAGCGCCAGAGGCGCACGCCCGCCGAGATACCGCCAGTACTGATTGGTTCGCCCGCCGCCTTCACTCGTGCGGCGGTAGCACCCGTGCTGCGGTGCCACGAGACACCCACGTACGGCGCAAACTTGCGCCGAATCTCGTACCGCAGCCGGGCACCGAATTCCACGTCGTTCAGCCCCGACTGGATGCCGAACGCCGGTACCGCCTGCACCGCGGCATTGAGTTCCACACGAGGCTGCAGAATCAACCGCTGCGTAAACGTCATATCGAAGGAGGTCTCGAGCTCCGCCGAGACATGTCCCTTGTCGCTGACGAACAGCGTCGGCTCGAACTCGAACCAGTACGGTGCGATACCGAACAGTCCAACCGCGAGCATCCCACGCGTGACCCGATCCCCGCCGGATCGGTCTCCGCGTCCCACGTCGCCTCGAGACAACACCGGAACCGACGTCCGTGCGCGCGTATCGACCCGCACGCCGCCGACCGCCGACCAGAATGGAGAAAGGAGGCGGCCGTAGAGTACGTCAGCCTGCAACGCTCCGTCCCCCCGGCCCTCGGTGGGGATCTCGCCTTGCGCGCGAAAAAACAGCCGCCTGTAGTCCCCGCCGGTCCAGCTGAGGAATTCGAAGGCGACCGGACGCTCGCGCACGTTGGGCTGGATCTCCAACTGATCGGCCAGCACGTACGTCCGAATCACGCGGTCGAGGTCCATGCCATGCATGCGCTCGGAACGACCCGCAGGTGCGGACTGCGCGTGACCGCCGGTGGCGAGGATCAGCTGTATGCAAAGGCCCACCGCGACGGCGAGCGTCGGGCGTCGGCAACGCGCGGGCGTCGACATCATGGCTCACCACCCTCGCTCGTGGTCATCGGCCCGCCCGGCTCCGAGACGTGAAAGACGCGGAACATGCCCAAGTCCATGTGGAGGAGCACGTGACAGTGGAACGCCCACGGTCCCGGATCGACCGGCGTGGCGAGCAGCGAGACCCGCTCGGCGGGCTTCACGTTGATCGTGTGCACCAGCGGACACTCGGCACCGTGTCCGTTTTCCAGTTCCATGAACACTCCATGGAGGTGCATGGGGTGCGCCATCATCGTGTCGTTCACGATAGTGAGCCGGATGCGCTCGCCGTGCTTGAGAGGGATCGGGTCGGGTGAGTCGGAAAACTTGACGCCGTTGATCGACCACATGTATCGCTCCATGTTGCCGGTCAGATGAAGCTCGACTTCCCGGGCTGGCGGATCGAACTTCGCCGCCGGAGTAAGCCGCTTGACCTCGGTGTAGACCAGCACGCGCCATCCATCCTCGCCGAGTCCGGCCCCAGGCTCATGCAGGCGACTGCGTGTTTCCATTGCCGGAGCGGCGCTTGCCGAGCCGTGCTTGTCGGCCCCGTGCATGACCGGGTCAGGAATTGTGCCTGGCTCGCGGAGGTCGGTTGTGCGGATGATGGTTCCATCGCGAAGTCGCCCGGCGAACCCCGCAGAGGCATTGCCACCGCCCATACTCGCCGTGCCCGCCGTATCGTGCCCAGCCATGTCGTGCCCCGCCATCGCCGGCTCCGGCAGGGCGGCGGCAGTCTTCGTCGGCGGGCCACTCGTGTTCATGCCGGGCATGGACATTCCGGCATGTCCGCCGATCCCCATTGCCATGCCCATGTCCAGCATCGTGAGTGTCGGACGCGGCCGGCGCGGCGGAATCTCACCGCTCATTCCAGCGCGCGGCGCCAGCGTACCTCGGGTATAGCCCGAGCGGTCCATCGACTCCGCGAAGATCGTGTAGGGGCGGTCGTCCATCGGCTGCACGATCACGTCGTACGTCTGTGCGATCTCGATGCGAAACTCGTCCGTGGGCACGGGCTGCACGTGCTGTCCGCTGACCTGCACCACCGTCATCTCGAGTCCGGGGATGCGCACGTCGAAGTAACTGCCCGCGCCCGCATTGATGAACCGCAACCGGACGCGCTCCCCTGGCCGAAAGAGGCCCGTCCAGTTGGCCGCGGGCGGCAGTCCATTCATGAGGTAGGTATACGTCGAGCCCGTGACATCAGCGATATCGGTCGGACTCATGCGCATCTTGCCCCACGACAGCCGGTCAGCGATGGTGGCGCGCAGCCCCACCCGGTCCACATCGCGAAAGAAGTCGCCGACGGTCCGCCGCTGAAAGTTGTAGTACGCCGACTGCTTCTTGATGTTGTCGAGAATCTTGAGGGGATCCTCGGACGACCAGTCCGAGAGCATGATCACGTACTCGCGGTCGTACTGGAACGGCTCGGGCTCGACGGGATCGATGATGAGCGGTCCGTAGTGCCCGAGCTGCTCCTGAAAGCCGGAGTGACTGTGGTACCAGTAGGTGCCGTACTGCCGGAGCGGGAACTCGTAGATGAACGTCTCTCCCGGGCGGATGCCGGGAAAGTTGACGCCGGGAACACCGTCCATCGCGTTGGGCACGAGCAGTCCATGCCAATGGATCGAGGTATCCTCGCTGAGGCGGTTCGTCACCTGGATGGTCGCGGTCTCGCCCTCGCGGAAGCGAAGCAGGGGACCGGGTACCGTCCCGTTGATCGTAGTGGCCACGCCACGCCGACCGGCAAAACCGAATGGCATCGTGTCGATGCTCAGATCAAACCTCCCCGGCGCGGGCGACGACGCGTTGGCAAGCAACCGGCCTGGATGCTGCGGAACGGTGGGCAAGGCGTACGCCGGGGCAAGCCGGTCCAGTCCCACCATCACGCCAAACGCGCCAGCGGTATGCAGAAATCGCCTGCGCGTGACTGGTGGCACTATGATACCGAGGTCGTCCGAGCGTGATGCGGCGTCATGCATGAGAGCAGGGGCGAGGGGACCGAAATTCGACAAGAATGGTTGTTCGCTTTACTATGCATAAAACGTGCGGAGGATCCCGACAACCGCAGCCGCCACCTTTGTCCCCCCGCAGCCGTCCGGCCCATATCCACGTCGATCTCGATGACCTTGGTCCTGCTTTGTGCACAGCTCTCGCTTCCGGCTGATCTGCCCGTCCTTCGCGAAGTGCTGCCGTCGGCCACGGCACTCATTTGCCATCCATCTCCGCGCACGGTGCAATCCGCACCAACTCTTCTGCCTTGACGACCGGAGGTCAGTTTGCCACGTCGCATGTTCCCTATCGTTATCGCCGCCGCGCTGTGTGTTGCGCAGCTGCGCGCCTCGGCCCAAAGCACGCACCACGATTCCAGTGCTGCGGTCGCTGCGGTAGAGGGATTCCACACGGCACTCGCGGCCCGTGATTCCGTGCGCGCCGTCGCCCTGCTGGCAAACGACGCACTGATCCTGGAGAGCGGCGCGATCCAATCCCGCACCGAGTACCTCAGTCACCATCTGGGCGCCGATATGAAGGCGATGCAGGGGTCGAAGGGGATGCGCACGGTGGTGCAGGTGCGACTCGTCGGCGACGCCGCGTACATCGTCTCGAAAACCTTCACGCCCGCGTCCGGAGCGGAGGGGTCCACCGCCTCGGAGTCCGCGGAGCTCATGGTGCTGTCGAAGGCGGCGTCGGGCTGGTCCATCCGCGCCGTGCACTGGTCATCGCGGCGCCGCCGGTAATGACGACGCGCATTGCAGCGCGGAGGCTGCGTTGGCGGGTTGCGCTGATCGCGATTGGACCCGCCTGCTCGGCGTCGCTGCTGACGGCCCACGACTTCTGGCTCATTCCCGACGCATTTTCTGTTACGCCTGGCGGACGCATTGCTCTGCGGGGACAGACGTCGAGTCTGTTCCCCACGACGCTGTCCGCCGTCACCCCGGATCGCATCGTCGAGGCGCGTGTGCTCATGGCCAACAGCGCGATCCGCGTGCAGGACGTGTCAGTGCTGGGAAAATCACTTCGGCTCGCGCATCCCGCGACACTGCCGGGGCAGCGGATCATCGGGGTGCAGTTGGCCCCCCGCACGGTCCGCGAATCTCCAGCCAGTTTCCGACGCTACCTCGATCTCGAAGGTGCACCGGAGGCACGTGCGCGGTATGAGCGCGAAGGGTTGCTGCCGGCGGTTGGTGGCGACAGCATCACGCGCCGCTACGCGAAATATGCGAAGACCGTGGTGGAGGTGGGACGCGGACGGCGCGCGTACGAGCGTGTGGTTGGTCACCCGCTGGAGTTCGTGCCCCTGACGGATCCTGCCGCGCTTCGCCAAGGCGACACACTCCGCGTGCGTCTCCTGCTGCTCGGAAAGCCGGCCACATTCGCGCGCCTCCACGCGGGTTCGGTCGCGATGGGCCCCAGTGCCGGGCTGGACACGGTGGCAGCCCGCCGCGCTGCCGCACAGGACGTTTCGCTCGAAACCGACAGCACGGGCGTGGCAAGCGTGATCATCAGTCGGCCGGGCCTCTGGAACATGCGAACCTTGCAGATCATGCCGGCAACCAAAGGTTCTGGCGCCGATTGGGATGTGCACTGGGCCACGTTTGTGTTTCCGGCGCCGAGGCGGTGATCGGTCGACGCTGATCGTTGCACGCTCTTGCTGCCACGCGAGACCTCGGTTCTGGGGCTCGCCAGTTGGGACGCCGCGACGCCAGCAGTGGCGGCTCGGGGTCGGATTCTCCGCTCTACGGATAGCGGCGGCATCTGGCAGCCGTGAAACCCCTGATGGAGTAGCCATGAAAGCGCTTATCGCCCTCGTCACCACCAGTCTCGCGCTCAGCGCGTGTTCCAACCCGACCGAACCGCAGGTGGATGCGGCGGCCAGTGCAGCCCAAGCCAAGGCGGCGCTCGTCGCAGCGTCGACGGCCTCCAAGGGGACGCAAAGACTCGCTGCGAACTGAGACGTGACGGTCGGCGTGTCGGTCAAGCCACTATTTCGTGATCGTCACGCTGCCGGCCTCGCACTCGCGCAGCGTCTCACGTCGGTGCTCGAGCGGACTCCCGCGTACCCATCGGCCGATGCAGCAAAGCCGGACGTGGTTGTGCTGGGCCTGGCGCGTGGTGGTGTGGCAGTCGCGGCACCAATCGCACGAGCCCTGGCGGCGCCGTTCGACACATTCATCGGCAGAAAGCTCGGCGTGCCAGGGCTCGAAGAGGTCGCCTTCGGCGCTATTGCCGAGGGATCCGTCGCACCGGTACTCGACGCCGTACACCGTTTTATCGGGTTGTCGCGCACCGTGGTGCGTTCGGTCTTCGCGCGTGAACTCGGTGAGGTCGCGCGGCGAGTGACTCTCTATCGCGATGGTCAGTCGCTTCCCGCGCTGGCCGGTCGCACCGTCATCCTGGTCGACGATGGACTCGCCAGCGGTGCGACGCTCCGCGCTGCGGGAATCGCGCTGCGCCGATTCAACCCGGCGAAGCTCATCGCTGCCGTCCCCGTGGCATCACGTGACGGAATGCAGCGCGTGGCGGCGACCTTCGATGCGGTGATCGCCGTCGCGACGCCGGAGCCCTTTGGCACGGTATCCGAGTGGTATGAGCAGTACCCGTCGGTGAGTGACGCCGCAGTCCGCATGATGCTGGGACGTGCGCCACTCGCCGACGTATCTGTGGACGTGGATCACCGTGGGCCCGAGTCCACCGATGTCGAACGTCTCGTGTCAATTCCTACTGGTGAAGCCGGTCCCACCACCGTGATGCTGGGCGATCTCGGTCACCCGACCAACGCGAAGCCACCTCGCGGCCTCGTCATCTTCGCACATGGCGGCGGAAGCAGTCGCGGGAGCTATCGCAATCGCTATCTCGCGGCGCGTATCCGGCTGGCTGGTTGGGCCACACTGCGTCTCGACCTCCTTGGGGCGACCGAAAGCGACGCCGACGATCACGGCGACGTGCGCTTCGACATCGCGCTCATCACTCGCCGACTCCTCACCGCGACGAGATGGTGTCTGGATACGCACGCGTCAGGTGCCGACCGCATGGTGTTGTTTGGCGCAAGCACGGGTGCGGCCGCAGCGATGGGAGTTGCCGCCGTGCTGGACAGGAGCGTCGCCGCTGTGATCGCGCGTGCCGGACGCATCGATCTCGCCCGTGAGGCACTCGGACGCGTCTGCGTACCGACACTGCTCGTGGTTGGAAGTGCCGACCACGAAACGCTGCAACGAAACCGCGACTGCGCGCGCCACCTCGGCGGATCCGTGACCTTGCGAGAAGTCCCCGGCGCGGGGCATGCGTTCGAGGAGTCCGGCGCACTTGGCGAGGTTGGCGAATTGGCCACCACGTTCCTCGACCGCCTGCATCGCCGCGATCGTCTCCTTCGCTGGTGGCGCACGCTGCCGAGTATTGGTCACCTGGCGCGCGCGAGTGCATTTTCGCGTGATAGCTTAGGCGGCTCAGCGCGCTCGGACTAACATGGCAAGCATCGATCGGAACCTGTGGCCCGAACTGGACCAGCTCCTCGACCAGGCGCTGGAACTCACCGGGGCGTCGCGAGCACAGTGGCTTGAGCAGCTGCGAGCTGACGCCCCTGAACTCGCGGGGCCACTGACCGCGCTGCTGTCGGCGGATGCGCTGGCGGATGCACGCGGCTTCCTCGAGCCACGGCCAGCGAGCCTCGCCGGCAGTCAGCTGGGCCA
>JBBQTA010000042.1:0-24219 GCA_038213465.1 Gemmatimonadales bacterium
TGTAAACTCCCATGCTTCCTAAGAATACGCGCAAACCTATGCGCATTTACTTGCGCAGCGCGCACAAGCATGCGCGGAGAATATTACGACGATGGCGTTCGATAAGGCACTCACGATCGACAAGTACCGGGCCCACGAAGGGGACACCGGATCGACCCGAGTTCAGATTGCGATCCTCACGGATCGGATCAACTACCTGACGGGCCACTTTCGTACCCACGCCAAGGACCATCACGGTCGGCGCGGACTCCTCAAGATGGTCGGCAAGCGCCGGCGTCTTCTCGATTACCTGAAGCGCACCGACGTTACGGAGTATCGCACGCTCGTTCAAAACCTTGGTCTCCGGTACTAATCCGGACCACGCCATTTCGTCGCGCGGGGGCAGTCATGCCACCCGCGCGATTTGCGTTCACGTGAGGAAATTCAGCAGATGATGCATCGCATTGAGCGGACCTTCGCCGGTCGCCCCCTGAGCATTGAGACCGGGCGCATGGCCAAGCAGGCCGCCGGTTCCGCAGTTGTGCAATTCGGAGAGACGATGGTGATCGCGGCCGTGACGGTCAGCGACAATCAAAGTCCCCTCCCATTCTTCCCGCTGACGGTCGAGTATAAGGAAAAGACCTACGCGGCGGGCAAGATCCCTGGGGGCTTCATCAAGCGGGAAGGGCGCCCGCACGACCATGAAATCCTGGCGTGCCGGATCATCGATCGCTCCATCCGCCCGCTCTTCCCGGAAGGGTTCAAGAACGAAGTGCAGGTCTTCGTGTACGTCGTGTCCGCCGACCAGGAGAATGACGCGGATGTGCTGGCGTTGCTCGCGACCTCCTTTGCGCTGAACGCTTCCAGGATTCCATTCATGGGACCGATCGGTGGCGTGCGTGTAGGCCGTGTGCAGGGCAACTGGGTGCTCAACCCCACGTTCCAGCAACTGGCCTTCTCCGACATGGAGCTGATCGTCGCGGGTTCGCAGGATTCCATCGTGATGGTGGAGGGCGGCGCACTCGAAGTGTCCGAGGAGGACGTGCTGGAGTCGCTCAAGATCTCGCACGACGGCATCCGCGAGCTGATCGCCATGCAGAACGAATTGTTGGCGAAGGTGCAGCAGCCCAAGATGGCATGGAAAAAGGCCGAGCCGGCGGAAGCCGTCATCGAGCGCACGAAGGAAGTGTCGACCAAGCCCATTCAAACGGCGCTCAATCAGGCCGACAAGCACACGCGGGTGCAGGCCATCGAGAAAGCCAAACATGAAGCGGCGGCATTGCTCGCGGTCGAGTTCCCCGACAACGCGAAGGACATCAGCGCCGTGCTCGGCGATGTCGAGTACAACGAGTTGCGAGCGCAGGTGCTGGAGACGGGACTCCGCGTCGACGGTCGCAAGCCGAACGAAGTACGCGCCATCTCCATCGACACGACCTTGCTGCCGCGGGCGCATGGATCAGCGCTCTTCACGCGTGGCCAGACGCAGGCGCTTGTCGCCGCAACGCTTGGCACTGCGAAGGATGCGCAGCGTCTCGATTCGATCGATGAACCGGGCGAGACCACACGCTCGTTCATGCTGCACTACAATTTCCCGCCGTTCTCCACCGGTGAAGTGCGTCCGATGCGCGGCACGAGCCGTCGCGAGATCGGTCACGGCAACCTGGCCGAACGTGCACTGCAGGGCGTGCTCCCCGATTTCGCGGACTTCCCGTATACGATTCGCATCGTGTCTGAAGTGCTCGAGTCGAATGGCAGCTCGTCGATGGCGTCGGTGTGCGGCGGCTCGCTTTCGCTGTTCGATGCCGGCGTACCGATGAAGGCGGCCGTCGCCGGCGTGGCGATGGGGCTGATCAAGGAAGGCAAGAAGTACGCGATCCTGACGGACATCCTTGGCACCGAAGATCATCTCGGCGACATGGACTTCAAGGTCGCTGGCACGAAGGACGGCATCACCTCGATCCAGATGGACATCAAGATCGAAGGTCTCGATCTCAAAATCATGGAAGAGGCGTTGTCGCAGGCCCGTGAAGGACGTCTGCACATTCTCGCCGAGATGGACAAGGCGATGACGGAGCCGCGTGCGGAGCTGTCGAAGTACGCGCCGCGCATCGTCACGGTGCAGATCCCCGTCGACAAGATCGGCGAGCTGATTGGGCCGAAGGGCAAGAACATCCGCGGCATTCAGGAAGAGACTGGCGCCGAGCTGTCCGTGGACGATGACGGCACCGTCACCATCGCCGCGGTTGGCGGCGAGTCGATGGAACGCGCGCGTCAGATGGTCATGGCGATCACCGCGGAAGCGATCGTGGGCGATACGTACGAGGGCATCGTGAAGACGGTGACGGCGTTCGGCGCGTTCATCGAGATCATGCCCGGCACCGAGGCGCTGTTGCACGTCTCCGAGATGAAGCATGAGCGCGTCGAAAAGCCGGAAGACGTGGTCAAGAAGGGCGACCGTGTCACGGTCAAGCTCGTCGATCGCGACGAGCGTGGCCGCCTCCGTCTTTCCATGAAGGCGCTGTTGCCGCGTCCGGAAGGCATGCCGGAAGAAGTCCCGCAGAGCGAGCGTCCGCGTCGTGAGGACGGCGGCGATCGCGGCGGACGCAATGGTGGTGGTGGCGGCGATCGTGGACGTAGCCGTCGCTGAGGCGTCGGCCGGCCTGCACCGCACGGACCTCGCGAATGGCCTGACCGTGCTCTCGGAAGCAGTTCCGGGAGCACGGTCGGTTGCGTTCGGTGCCTGGGTGCGCGCGGCGACGCTGCATGAGCAGTCCGCGGAGATGGGTGTATCGCACCTCCTCGAGCACATGGTCTTCAAGGGAACCAGGCACCGTTCGGCGCAGGAGATTGCGCTCTCGCTCGAAACGCTCGGCGGCTCGCTGGATGCGTACACCGAACGCGAGCACACCTCGTATCAGGCGCGCGTGCTCGACGAGCATCTCGCCGAGGCAACCGCAGTCATCGGCGAATTGATTTTCGATCCCGTACTGCGCGCGTCCGATCTCAAGCTCGAGCGGAAGGTCATCCTCGAGGAGATCAGCATGGTCGATGACACGCCGGACGACGTGATCTTCGACGTGCACAACCGCGCGCTCTGGGGCGCGCACGCGCACGGCTTTGCGATTCTTGGGACGCGGGACACCGTGAAGAGTCTGCAGGTCTCGCATCTGCGCACCCTGCACGAACGAGCGTATCACCCCGGCCGTCTTGTGGTCGCGGCGTCGGGACGTGTCGAGCACGATCAACTGCTCGACACGATGGAGCGCACCGGGTGGATGGCACGCGCACGTGGTGACATGACACCGTTCACCGTGCCCGTCGCCGTGCCGGCCGCCGCGCACACGCTACACGTGGAGCGCGCCGACATCGCGCAGACGCACGTCGTGCTCGGCGGTCGCTCGATTTCGCATGGAGATCCACGCCGGTACGCGTTCGCGCTGCTCGGCATGCTGCTGGGTGGTGGCATGAGTTCGCGACTGTTTCAGAAGGTGCGCGAGGAGATGGGCCTCGCGTACAGCGTGTGTACGTTCAGTTCGGCGTATGCGGACGCGGGCGTGCACGGCGTGTATCTGGCGAGCGCACCGGAGTCGGCGCAGAAGGCGATCGATGCCGTGCGCGACGTGCTCGCGCGCGTGGTGCAGGAGGGATTGCCGGCCGACGAAATCGCGGCAGGCAAGCGACAGTTGCGGGGACAACTCGTGCTGTCGATGGAGGGCGTGTCGTCGCGCATGTACCGTGCAGCCACGACGGCGCTCTATGGAGAACCGCATCGCAGCATCGACGAACTGATGGCACTCGTGGACGCCATCGATGCGGAGACGGTGCTGGCCGTGGCGCGGGAGTTCTTCGATGCCAGCTCGCAGGTGCTCGTCAGCCTCGGACCGCAGTCCGTGGAGTGACGCGCGCGTGGCGCGCATTCTTCACGGTTCCTAACGCTTCACCTTTCCGGATATCGCAACCATGCGTATCGGCGTACCGAAAGAAATCAAGACGAACGAGAACCGGATCGCCCTCGTACCGGCCGGCGCCGAAGCACTGGTCGCGGGCGGTCATGAGGTCTACATCGAGACGAGTGCCGGCATCGGCAGCGGCTTCGAGGACGAGGCGTATCGCGACGTTGGCGCGCACATCGTGCCGGATGCGGCGACGGCGTGGGACAAAGCCGAACTGCTGCTCAAGGTGAAGGAGCCGATCGAGGCGGAGTGGCAGCACCTGCGCCGCGACCTCACGCTCTTCACGTATTTCCACTTCGCCGCCGACGAGACATTGACGCGGGCGCATCTGGCGAGCGGTGCGACGTGCATTGCGTACGAGACCGTCGAGCTGCCCAACCGCGACCTGCCGTTGCTCACGCCCATGTCGGAAGTGGCGGGACGCATGGCGGTGCAGGAAGGCGCCAAGTATCTGGAGAAGCTGTACGGCGGCCGTGGCGTGTTGTTGGGTGGCGTGCCAGGCGTGGCGCCGTCCAAAGTGGTCATTCTCGGCGGCGGTGTCGTGGGCATCAACGCCGCCAAGATGGCGGCGGGGCTTGGCGCCAAGGTCGTGCTGCTTGATCTCTCGCTGGACCGGTTGCGGTACCTCGCCGACGTGATGCCCGCGAACGTGCAGCTCGTGCACTCCAATCGACACAACATTCTCGAGCAGATCGCCACGTGCGACCTGCTGATCGGCGGCGTGCTGATTCCCGGTGCCAAGGCGCCCAAGCTCGTGCGCCGAGAGGATCTGGCGCGCATGCGTCCCGGCTCCGTCATCGTGGACGTCGCGGTGGACCAGGGCGGCTGCGTGGAAACCATCCGTCCGACCACGCATGAGAACCCGACGTACGTGGTCGATGGCGTGATCCACTACGGGGTGGCGAACATGCCCGGTGCCGTTCCGCGCACCTCTACGCTCGCCCTCACCAATGCCACGCTGCCGTACACGTTGCTGTTGGCCAATCAGGGGTGGGCAAAGGCGCTCAAGGCAAATGGAGCGCTGCTTAAGGGGCTCAACATGTCCGGTGGTTCGGTGACCTATCGCGGCGTCGCGGAGTCCTTCGGAATGGACTTCGTGGAGCCGTCCACGTTCGTCGACTGATGCGAGTGTGACGACGCGCTAGGTCACGCTGTGGCAATGGCTTGTTCGGGGTTGTCTCCACCGGTACCTTACCACTCGCAATTGCCATCTGCTGTCTTTATCTGGCGCGTCGCGCCGTCGAGCACACTTTCGGATGTTCTGGCCCTTCAAGAAGGCAAATTCGTTTTTCCCGGCCAACGCGATTGCTGTTGACCTCGGCACCGCCAATACCCTGATCTACGTGAAGGGGGAAGGCATCGTGCTCAACGAGCCCTCCGTCGTCGCACTCGATCGGGAAACGAAGAAGATCCGCGGTGTCGGGCTCGAGGCCAAGCGGATGCTCGGGCGCACGCCAGACGGCATCATGGCCGTGCGTCCGATGAAGGACGGTGTGATCGCCGACTTCGATGTCACCGAAAAGATGCTGCGGTACTTCCTGACGCTCGTCATCGACAAGCACGTCTTCAAGGTGAAGCCCCGCGTCATCGTGTGTGTGCCATCGGGCATCACCGAAGTCGAGAAGCGCGCGGTGCGCGACTCGGCGCTGGGCGCGGGCGCGAAGGAAGTGTTCATGGTGACCGAACCGATGGCCGCGGCGATCGGTGTCGGCCTGCCCGTCGAATCGCCCACCGGCAACATGGTCATCGATATCGGCGGCGGTACCACGGAGATCGCGGTCATCGCGCTGTCCGGCATCGTCAGTGACACGAGCATTCGCACCGGCGGCGACGAGCTCGATGTGAGCATCGTGCAGTTCATGCGCAAGAACTACAACCTCCTCATTGGCGAGCCTACCGCCGAGCAGATCAAGATCCAGATCGGTTCAGCGTTTCCCTCGGGTGAAGAGCGCGAGATGGAAGTGAAGGGGCGCGACCTTGTCTCAGGAATTCCGAAGACCGTGCGCGTGCACTCCAGCGAGATCCGCGAAGCAGTGCAGGAACCGATTCAACAGATCGTAGACGCCGTTCGTCGTGCACTCGAGATCACGCCACCGGAACTCGCATCGGACATTGTCGATCGCGGCATCGTCATGACGGGTGGCGGCGCACTCATTCGCGGTCTTGACGTGTTGCTGAGTCAGGAGACCGGACTGCCGATTCACGTCGACGAGGATCCGCTCACGTGTGTCGTGCGCGGCACCGGCAAGATCCTCGACGATGAAGAGAAGTACTGGTCTGTCCTGACGACCTGAGCGCGCGGTGGCTCGCAGCGTACGCGGAGGAGGACGACTGGACACCGGCCTCGTCGTGGCCTGTGTGGCATTGGCTGTCGTCGCGCTCATCATGCCGCAGCGCAACCGCGACATGGTGGCGACGGCCCTGCGCCGCACCGTCCTCTCGCCGCTCGTCGCGTTGCAGAATCGCGCAGCGAGCGTGCACGCCGCCATCGATGGGCGCCACGATGTGCTGGTCGCGCGCGGCGTTGCGGCGACGCAGGCGATCGCGGCTCCAGGCATTGCCGACGAGAACGCCACGCTGCGCCGGCTGCTTGGACTTGCATCGCGCCTGCAGGATGGATTCGTGGCGGCGGAGATCGTCCCGACCCGTGATGTCGACACGGACTTCACGCTGACGCTTAACGTCGGCACCAGTGCCGGCGTGATGCCGTTCTCTCCGGTGGTGACGGCCGATGGCTTGGTCGGCATGGTGCGCGACGCCGATGCACAGTCGAGCTTCGCAATCACGTGGGCGCACCCGGATTTTGCGGTGAGCGCCATGAGCGTGAACGAGAGTGCGTTCGGGATCGTCAAGCCACATCTGGGCACCGGCGCCGAACGCTGGTTGCTGGAATTGCGCGGTGTGCCGTTTCGCGCAAAGCTGGACACCGGCACCCTGATCGTCAGCTCAGGACTTGGGGCAACGTATCCGCGAGGCATTCATATCGGGACTGTGCTGGGCGAAGTGGCGACGCCCGAGAAATGGGCGCGCACGTACCTGGTCAAACCGTCGGTGTTGCCGGCGGCAATCGGACCGGTGCTTGTGCTGCTGCCCTCGCGCGCGGCGCGCGGCGTCAACGGGGTGTGGGCGACGCTCACCTCGGCGGACAGCGCAGCACGTGCCGTCGCCGCGGCGGGCGATTCCCTCGCACGCACGGCGGCGCTGGACGAGCTTGCCGCGCGTCGAGCGGCGCTCGATTCCGCTGTCGCGGACAGTGTCGCGCGCGATACCAGCGCCCTGCTGGTTCCGGTCACGCGCGCGGATAGCGCGCGGGCTGACAGTGTACGACGCTCACGCCGGCCGCGTTCCGACTCGGTACGCACGCTCACGGTCCCGCCAGCTGCGCCCGTGCGTGTCGGCCCGCCGCCAGCAGGTGACGCGTGAGAAAGCCGCCCGTCAGCTCATCGGCGGGATCCGCGCTGCGCGCGTGGATCGGGTTTGCACTACTTGTCGCCGCGCACTTCGGTGTGCGTCCGCTGGTGAGCGGTCGGGTGAACGTGGATTTCCTCGTGATCGCGATCCTGTTCGCCGCGGTACGTATTCGTCCGGGACTTGCGGCGGTCGTGGGGTTTGCGGCCGGGCTGGCGGTCGATGCGCTGGCACCGGGAACGTTTGGCGCGGCGACGCTCGTCATGACGGGCATCGCGTTCGGTGCGTCATGGACCAAGGCGGTCTTCTTCGCCGATCACGTGGCACTCACCGGGCTCTTTGTGTTTCTCGGCAAATGGCTCTTCGACATCGGCTATGTTGTAGTGGGTGGCAGCGTGCATGGTGTTGAACTCGTCGTGCTGTTGCTGTTGTGGTCCACGTTGTCCGCCGCGTTGACCGCCGTGGTTGCCATCGTGCTGCTGACCGTCTTCCGTCCACTGTACCGTCCACCGACCGTTTAGCGACGGAGGGTTCGCGATGAGCTATCATCCGAATGAATTGCTCCGTCGCGCGAGAGCCGCGCGCGCGATGCTGGTCGCGTCGTTTCTCGTACTCAGCGGCGCGTTTTTTCGCACGCAAGTGCTCAAGAACGCGGAGTATGCCCTGCAGTCCGAGAACAACCGGCTGCGCGAGGTTCCGCTGCCGGGTGCGCGCGGCATCATCTACGATCGCAAAGGCGAGATCATCGCCGAGAATCTGCCGGGATACTCGGTGTCGATTCTCAGCCCGACGGAAGACTCGCTGCGCAGTGCGTTAACCACGCTGGCGGAGGTCATTCCGATCGATTCGGCGCAGCAGGAGTTGGCGGTGCGGCGGTTTCGTCGCGCCCCGCAGCGCCCCGCTGTGATCTTCAACGATGCGTCGTTCGAGGTCATCTCGGTGTTGGAAGAGAAGCGCGTGGAATTTCCCGGGCTCATCATCCAGAGTTCGCCCAAACGCTATTATCCCGACGGCCCCGCGATGGCGGCCTTGGTCGGCTACACCGGCGAGATTTCGGAGGCGCAGCTCGCGTTGCCTCGTTACGACGGCTACAAGGCGGGGCAGCAGATCGGGCGACAGGGATTGGAGCAGCAGTACGAAACGCTGCTGCGCGGCCGCGAGGGTCGGCGCTTCGTCGAAGTGGACGCGCGTAATCGCGTGGTGCGCGACAACGGCGTGCGCCCGGAAGAGCCGGCCGAGGCACCGCCGCCGCTCCGTACGAATCTCGATCTCGATTTGCAGCGCTTCACGCACGAGTACTTCGGCGATTCGTTGCGGGGCGCCGTGGTGGCGATGGACCCGCGCACGGGCGGCGTGCTGACGATGTACAGCGCGCCGACGTACGACGTGAACCGGTTCATCGGTGGCGTGTCGAGCAGTTATTACAGGGAGCTGCTGGCGAATCCCGACAAGCCGTTGATCAATCGTGCGCTCACGGGAACGTATGCGCCGGCCTCTACGTGGAAGTTGGCAACGGCGGTCATCGGCCTGCAGCGCGGTCTGGTCACGATGGACACGCACATGTCGCAGCCGTGCACGGGGAGCTACTACTACGGCCGCGTGTTCAAGTGCTGGGACAAGCGCGGGCACGGCGATGTGACGCTCGCGCAGGCCATCGCGAAATCGTGCGACGTGTACTTCTACCAACTCGGGCTGCGCATCGGCCTCTCGAATCTGTTGGCCGGCGGGGTGGCGCTGGGCTTTGCCGACAGCACCGGCGTCGATCTCCCGGGCGAGAAGCGTCCCAAGTGGCCGGAGAGTGTGAAGTATTTCGACGCACGCTACGGTCCGCGCGGGTGGAACGCGTCGGTGGTGCTCAGCTTGTCCATCGGCCAGGCGGATAATGCGCAGACGCCGCTCACAATGGCGCGTTTCTATTCCGCATTGGCGACGGATGGTGCGGCACCAACGCCGCAGATTGCCGCCCAGGAAGTCGAGCGCATCCAGATCGTGCATCTCGATCCGGACAAGTTGCAGGGCTTGCAGCTCGCGCTGTCCGATGTGGTCACTCGAGGTACGGCCGCAGGCGCACAGATTCAGGGTCTGACCATCGCCGGCAAGACCGGCACCGCGCAGGTTGGCGGCCAGCAGGACAACGCGTGGTTCGTGGGCTATGCGCCGGCGGACAAGCCGGAAATCGTGGTCGCGATTATTCTCGAAGAGGGACTGCACGGCTCGTCCGCCGCCAAGATCGCGACGAGACTCATGGAGCGATTCCTGAAGAAGACGCTGACGCTCGTTGCCGTCACGAACGACTGAGCGACATGGCGCTCCGACGACAAGGGATCGACTATCCGCTGCTGATCATCGCGCTGTTGCTCACGACGTGCGGCATCGCCATGGTGTTTTCGGCGGGGCAGACGGACGTGCCCTCCAAGGCGATCGCGCTGCTCTGGAAACGTCAGCTGGGTTTCTTTGCCGTGGCGCTCGTTGCGTCGTGGGCCGTCATGCGCGGCTCGGTGCGGCTCATCGAGTGGTCGGCGTGGCCGTTGTATCTCTTTTCGTGCGCGCTGCTCGTCGTCGTGCTGTTCATCGGCACGGGTGCGGGCACGGCGGCCAGTATGAAGGGGTGGCTCACGATTGGCGGCACACGCATCGGCCAGCCGGCGGAGTTGGCCAAGCTGGCCACCACGCTCATGCTCGCGCGCGTCATTGCGGCGCAACGCGATGTGCCACGATCGTTGCTCGATCTGTGGCGTCCGCTGGTGGTCGTGGGTATTCCGTGGATGCTCGTGATGGCGCAGCCGGATCTGGGGACCGGCATCGTGTTCATCGCGATTTGCTTTGCGATGCTTTTCTGGTCCGGCGTGCCGTGGCCGTTGCTGCTCATGCTCGCCAGTCCGGGCATCAGTCTCATTCTCGCGTTCAGCACGGGGATCTGGGGCGCGTGGTTTCTGATTCTCGTCGCCCTGGTGCTCTGGTCGCGCACGTATCTGCGCGAGGGCGTAATGCTTCTGCTCACCAACGTGGCGATGGGCGTGCTCGCTCCATTGCTGTGGGATAGTCTCAAGCCCTATCAGCAGCGGCGCCTCCTCGTCTTTCTCGATCCCTCGGCCGATCCCCGCGGGTCGGCGTATCAGATCACGCAATCCAAGGTCGCCATCGGCTCCGGCGGACTATTCGGCAAAGGGTTCACGCTCGGCAGTCAGAAGCGCGGGCAGTTTCTCCCCGAACGTCACACGGATTTCATCTTCTCCGTTGTGGGGGAAGAGCTCGGTTTCATCGGTGTGGCAGTGATCCTGTCGCTTTTTCTGGCGTTCTTTCTGCGCAGCACCCGCGTGGCGACCCGGGCCAACGACGCGTTCCCGAGTCTGGTGGCGTTTGGACTCGTATCGGCACTGTTTGTCCACGTCATCGTGAACGTGGGGATGACGCTCAGTCTGATGCCGGTGACCGGCATTCCACTCCCATTTTTCACGTCCGGCGGTTCGTTCCTGCTGGTGAGCTGGATCAGCGTTGGTGTGCTGCTGCGCATCTCCGCGGAGGGACGGGGACAGCCTGACGCGATTGGGTTATAGCTGTGCTGCGCGCCGCATGCGCCGATTCGAGAGAAGTTCGGCGTGCATTCGGGTTGGGTGGACGTAATCTCGAGATGCAGACCCGCGACGGGAACGCAAGGTCTAGCCTTGCTCGTCGAGACCATTGATCTTACTCCGCCTATGGCATGGTTCCGGAAGGACAAGAAGCCGCGTCAACCGCGCCGGGAACGACTCGAGATCCCGCCCGATACCTGGGAAAAGTGCGAGGCCTGCGACCACACGGATATTCGCGCGAAGTTCATGCGCAGCTTCAATGTGTGTCCGGAGTGCGACTTCCATCGTCGCCTGCGGGCGTACGACTATGCGACAATGCTGCTCGACGACGGCACGCTGAATGAGATCGGGGGTGAACTGCGGTCCGTCGATCCGTTGGGCTTTCCCGATTATCCGGGCCGTCTCAAGCGCGCGCTGACCAACGCCGGCGACTCGGATGCCATCCTTACCGTCACCGGGTCCCTCGAGGCGCTGCCTGTGGGCATCGGCATCATGGACTTCGCGTTCATGGGTGGCTCCATGGGCTCGGTGGTCGGCGAGAAGATTGCGCGATTGGGACAGCGATGCGTGGAGAAGAAGCATCCGCTCGTGATCATCTCCGCGTCCGGTGGCGCGCGCATGCAGGAGGGCGTCCTCTCGCTGATGCAGATGGCCAAGACGTCCGCCGTGCTTTCGCAGTTGGCCGAGCGTCGCATACCCTACATCTCCATTCTGACCAATCCCACCACCGGCGGCGTGAGTGCAAGTTTTGCGATGCTCGGCGACGCGATTCTGGCGGAACCGGGCGCGGTCATCGGCTTTGCGGGTCCGCGCGTGATCAAGCAGACCCTCGGTCAGGATCTGCCGGAGGGCTTCCAGACGGCCGAGTTCCTGCTCGATCACGGCATGGTCGATCAGGTCGTGCACCGGCGGGAGCTGCGCAAGACGCTGTCGCAACTGCTGCGACACATGACAGGTCGCCCTGCTGCTGCGGGGCACGCGCAAGAAAGCTGACCAGTCATCCGCTCACTCCACCGACGATCGTCAACGCGTTGGCGCAGACCGCCGAGTCGCTCGCCTATCACGACGCACTGCGTCGCCTGTTTGCGCGCACGGGCGGCGCGTGGCGTCTCGGCTTGGAGCGCGTCTCCGAATTGTTGGCGGTGTTGGAGCATCCGCAGCATCGCTATCCGGTCTTTCATGTCGCGGGCACCAACGGCAAGGGAAGTACCGTGGCGACGCTCTACGCGCTGCTGCGAGGCGCAGGCTTGCGCGTGGGGCGGTACACGTCGCCGCATCTCGTCGATTTCTCGGAGCGCGTCGTCGTGGACGACGAGGCGATGCCACGGGCGGCGATCACGCGTTGGCTGACTGATTGGGAGCCTGAGCTGACGCGGCTTGGCGCCACGTTTTTTGAGGCGACGACAGCGATGGCGTTGGCGCGATTCGCCGAGGCGCAGGTGGATGTGGCGATCGTGGAGGTCGGCTTGGGCGGCCGTCTGGATGCGACGAACATCGTGATGCCCGTTGCGGCGGCCGTGACACAGATTGGATTCGACCACACCGAGTATCTGGGCGACACGCTGGAAGCCATTGCTGGGGAGAAGGCGGGCATTTTCAAGACCGGGGTGCCAGCGATCGTGGGCGATACACGGACATCCATTCGCAACGTGCTGATCGCCCACGCCGAGTCTGTTGGCGCAATACCGGTGCTCGCAACGGGGCGCGATTGGCTGGTACGTGATGTGCGCGTGGGCGCTGACGGCACGCAGTTTCTTCTGGAATGCAGCGGAACCGCGCAGCGGCTGGTGACACCGCTCGTGGGCGAGTTTCAGGCGCATAATACAGCGGTTGCGCTGGCGATGTTGCGCGCAGCAGGTGGCCGCTGGCAACAGGTGGCAGAGCGAGGATCGGAATGGCTGCAGGATGTACGACTGGCTGGGCGCTTTCACCGGCGGGGTCGCTGGTTGTTCGACGTCGCGCACAACCCCGACGGCGCGGTGACCGTCGCCGCCAACCTGCTGGCCGTGGGCACCGCACATCCGATCGTGGCGGTGGTGTGCGTGCTGCGGGACAAGGATTGGCGCGGTATCCTGCTTGCGGTGGCGACGGTGGCCGACCGGATCCTCCTGACCATGGCTCCGACGGCACCGATGTCGCGCGCGTGGAGTCTCGACGAGGTGTCCGCGTGGGCGACGGAGCAGGCGTTGCCGGTGACCCGCCTGGATGATTTCGATGCCGCCTTGCTGGAGGCCGATCGCGCGGGTGCCACGATCCTCGTGACCGGGTCGTTCCACACCGTCGGAGACGCGATGGAACGCTTGCAGGTCGATCCGCTCGCCCGGTAGCTTTCCCCGATGACACCTAAGCCACTACCGGGTTTTCGCGACTTCTACCCGGAGCAGTTCGCAGAGCGAGCCCACATCTTCGCAACCTGGCGCCGCATCGTGCGGCGCTACGCATTTCAGGAGTACGACGGTCCTCCGCTCGAGCCGCTCGACTTGTACACGCAGAAGAGCGGCGACGAGATCGTCACGCAGCTGTACAACTTCGAGGACAAGGGCGGACGAGCGGTCGCGATGCGCCCGGAGATGACGCCGACGTTCGCGCGCATGGTCGGCGCCCGTGCGCAGGCGCTGCGGAAGCCGGTGCGTTGGTTTGCGATCCCGCAGCTGTTCCGCTACGAGCGCACGCAGAAGGGTCGGTTGCGCGAGCACTTTCAGCTCAACGTCGATATCGTGGGCGAAGCGGACGTGTTGGCCGATGCGGAGTTGCTGGCGGTGGCGATCGACATCATGCGCGGACTCGGGTTGACGAGTGAGGATGTCCGCGCGCGCGTGTCGGATCGCCGCTTGTTGAACGCGCTGCTCGAACACCTCGCCATTCCGGCCGACGCCTGGACAGCGGTCTACGCAGTCCTCGACAAGCTGGACCGGCAGCCGCGCGAGCTTTCCGCGGAGAAGCTGGGGGCGGCGGGACTGTCGGCCGAGACGACGGAGGTAATCCTCGGCCTGGGCACGCTCGACTTTCCGACGCTGCGTGCACGCTACGGCGAGTCGCCGGTCGTCGCCCCGCACGCGGCACGATTCGGCGAGTACCTTGCACATGCCGAGTCGCTGGGCACGGCCTCGTGGATCGCGTTCGACCTGACGATCGTGCGCGGCCTCGCGTATTACACCGGCATCGTGTTCGAGCTGTTCGACGCGCGCGGCGAGTTTCGCGCAATCTGCGGCGGCGGGCGCTACGACCACCTGCTCGGCGCGCTTGGCGGTGTGGAAATGCCCGCGCTCGGTTTCGGCATGGGTGATGTGGTGCTCGGCGAGTTCCTGCGCGAACGCGGACTGATGCCGTCGGTAGTGCCCACGATTGCTTACTGGGTGATGTCAGCCGAGCTGGATGTCGGCGCGGTGGCGCGGGTGCTTGCGTTCACGCGGCAGCTGCGCGAAGCGGGGTGTAGCGCGGAGTATGCGTTTCGGCCCATGTCGTTCAAGAAGCAGCTTGAAGCGGCGGAGAAGGCGGGTGCGTCGCAGGTGGCGGTGCTCAAGTCCGCCCCGAACGATACGGACGAGATGATGGTGCGCGTGATGACGTTGACTCCGCGGAGCGAACGGACCCTTCCGGTCTCCGCGTTTCTCATGGAACTACAGGCGAATGGCTGACGACAAGAAGCTTCCGACGCGCGCAGAGAATTTCAGCGAATGGTACAACGAGTTGGTGCTGCGGGCCGAGCTCGCGGACTACTCGCCGGTGCGCGGATGCATGGTCATCCGCCCGCATGGGTACGGAGTGTGGGAGCGCATGCAACGCGCGCTCGACGACATGTTCAAGGCCACCGGACATGTGAACGCGTACTTCCCGCTCTTCATTCCCGAGAGCTTTCTGTCGAAGGAAGCGGAGCACGTGGAAGGTTTCGCGCCCGAGTGCGCCGTGGTGACGATGGGCGGCGGCAAGCAGCTCGAGGAACGGCTGGTCGTGCGTCCAACCTCCGAGACGATCATCTATTCGATGTTCGCCAAGTGGGTGCAAAGCTATCGCGACCTGCCGTTGCTGTACAACCAGTGGGCAAATGTCGTGCGCTGGGAAATGCGCACGCGCCTGTTCCTGCGCACGATGGAGTTTCTCTGGCAGGAAGGGCACACCGCGCACGCCACGCATGACGAAGCCGAAGTGGAGACGCGCAAGATGCTTGGCGTGTACCGCACGTTCATGGAAGAGTACATGGCGATGCCCGTGATCACCGGTCTGAAGACGGATTCGGAGAAGTTCGCCGGCGCGCTGCGCACGTACTCGTGCGAAGCGATGATGCAGGACAACAAGGCGCTGCAGGCCGGCACCTCGCACAACCTCGGCCAAAACTTTGCGAAGGCGTTCGACCTCAAGTTTCAGACGGAGCAGGGGACCGAGGCGTTTGCGTGGAATACAAGTTGGGGCGTGTCCACGCGCATGGTCGGCGGCCTCGTGATGACGCACGGCGACGATGCGGGACTTCGATTGACGCCGCGATTGACCCCGATCCAGATGGTCATCGTGCCCATCTGGAAGACCGATGGGGAGCGCGACGCGGTGTGCGCTGCAGCGCAGCGCATCGCCGACGAGCTTGGCAGTTTCAAGCGTCCTGACCACGAGCGCATCCGTGTGCACGTGGACAATCGCATCGGTGTGAAGCCGGGCGCCAAGTATTACCACTGGGAGTTGCGCGGCATTCCGCTGCGCATGGAGATCGGTCCGCGCGACCTGGCGTCCGCCTCTGGCATGCTCGTGCGGCGTGACACGCGTGAGAAGCGTGCGATTGCCTTCGATGTGCTGCGAGAAGAGTTGCCGGTCGTGCTCGACCAGATTCAGGCCGATATGCTGACTGCGGCGCGTGCTCGCGTGGAAGCGAACACGATTCGCGAACGGATCAGCTACGACACGTTCAAGGAAATCATGGCCGGCGATGGTGCGTTCGTGTACGCGGGGTGGAATGGCGATGCGGCGACGGAGAAGCGCGTGAAGGACGAGACCAAGGCGACGATCCGCTGCATCCCCGATCCGGAGTTCCGTTCGCCGGTGGCGCCGACGACGTGCATGGTGACTGGTGAGCCGGCGAAGTACGAGGTCATCTGGGCCCGGTCGTACTAGGCATGGACACGTTGCGCTCAGACGCGTTCGTTCGCGTGGATGGTGTGTTGCGGGCGGAAGGCGTGGCGCTCCGCGATATCGCGACGACCGTCGGCACTCCGTGCTACGTGTACAGCGCCAACACCATTCGTGCGCGCTACACGCGACTGGAGCAGGCCTTCGCGAGTGTTCCGCACCACATCCATTTCGCCATGAAGGCCAACTCGAGTCTGTCGATCCTGCGACTGCTGCAGGAGCTTGGCGCGGGTGTGGACATCGTATCTGGCGGAGAGTTGTTCCGCGCGCGCGAGGCGGGCTTTGGTGGCGGCGATGTCGTATTCAGCGGCGTTGGCAAGACGGTTCGCGAGATCGAGCAGGCGCTGGATGAGCAGGTCCTGCTGATCAACGTGGAGTCCGAGGCGGAGTTGTACGCCATCGAGGCGGTGGCCGCGCGGCGCAGTGTCACGGCGTCCGTCGCGATCCGCGTGAATCCGGAAGTCACGGTCCATACGCCCCACGAGTACATCAAGACCGGCGAGAAGGGACAGAAATTTGGCATCCCGCGCGATGATGTAGAGCGCGTCGCGGAGGTCATCCGCGAACTGCCGCACGTCGAGCTCAAAGGGCTCGGCATGCATCTCGGCTCACAGATCAGCAACGCCGATCCCATGCGAGAGGCGCTACCGCGATTACTTGGCGCAATCGCCGCCGTGCGTACACAGGGGCACGCGCTGGAGTACGTGGACGTAGGCGGCGGACTTGGTGTGCCGTACCACGCGGGCGAAGCCGAGGCGGACGTGGAGGACTATGCGCAGTTGGTGTGCGCCGCGACGCGCGAGACGGGACTGCAACTGCTGCTTGAACCGGGTCGCTTCCTGGTGGCCGACGCGGGGGTGCTGCTGACCGAGGTGCTGTACAGGAAGCATGCCGCCGGGAAGGATTTCGTCGTGACCGACGCCGGCATGAGCGATCTGATCAGGCCTGCGTTGTATCAGGCGTATCACGACATCGAGCCGGCGACCGAGACCGAGGGGTCCGTCGTGGCGGACATCGTCGGGCCAATCTGCGAATCCGGTGATTTCTTCGCCAAGGATCGCACGCTGCCGGATGTGCAGGCCGGTCAGTTTCTTGTGGTGCGGACGACTGGTGCGTACGGCTACACAATGGCGTCCAATTACAACTCGCGACCACGCCCTGCCGAAGTTCTGGTTGACGGCGATCGCTTTGCGGTGATCACCGAACGCGAACGTTACGACGACCTGGTGCGGCTGGAACGCGCGCACCTCCAGTGGAGAACAGCCTGATGCGCATTGGTTTGTTGTCGGACACGCACGACCGTATTCCCGCCGTGCGCGCCCTGCTCGAGCAGATGCTCGCGGGTGGCGTCTCGCTGGTGATGCACGCGGGCGACTACTGCTCGCCCTTCTCCCTGCAGCCTTTCCACGATCTCTCCCTGCCGGTGCTTGGCGTGTTCGGGCGTAACGACGGCGATCGCGATGCGCTGCAGGCGGCGGCCAAGGTGGATTTCGGCGCCGCCGAGCTGTACGAGTCGCCACACAGCTTCGATCTCGGTGGCAAGTCCGTGCTACTCATCCATGATCTGGGCGATGTGCATCAGCGTTCGATCGATGGGCATGAGGTGATCGTGCATGGCATGACGCACATCCCCGAGATGAAGGCGCGTGGTGACTCTCTGCTCGTCAACCCGGGCGAGGCGTGTGGCTGGCTGCACGGTGCGCCCACCGGCGCGATTCTCGATCTCGAAACGAAAGCCATCGAATTTCTCAAGCTCACCGGACCGGACTGGAAGTACTGATGGGTAGCCGTATCCTGATCCTCGATTGTGGGTCGCAATTCACGCAGCTCATCGCGCGACGTGTTCGTGAGGCGCGCGTGTACTCCGAGATTCATCCGCCCACGCGGTCACTCGAGTGGATCCGTGCGTGGAAGCCGGACGGGATCATCCTCTCCGGAGGACCGAGTTCCGTGACGGACGCGGGCGCTCCCACCGTTGCGCGTGAACTGCTCGACCTCGCGCCGGTGCTGGGTGTCTGCTACGGCATGCAGCTCATCGCACATCTTGAGGGCGGCGCCGTGATCGGCGGCGGTCGGCGCGAGTACGGCCGCGCGGAAGTCGAGATCACGGAGCCGAGCGGCATGTTTGCCGGCTTCGAGTCCGCTGAGCGCACGACGGTTTGGATGAGCCATGGCGATCATGTCGAGGCGGTACCGCCCGGCTACGTGGCAACAGCGACCAGCGGCAACAATGTCGTGGCCGGATTCCGTCACGAAACGAAACCCGTGCATGCGGTGCAGTTCCACTCCGAGGTGTCGCACACGGTACGCGGTGCGGAGATCATTCAGAACTTCCTGTTCGGTGTGTGTCACTGTTCGCCCGATTGGACGCCCGGTCACTTCATCGATCTGGAGGTGGAGAAGATCCGCGCGCTCGTTGGTGATCGTCAGGTGATCTGCGGATTGTCCGGCGGCGTGGATTCAAGTGTTGCGGCCGCACTCGTGCACCGGGCCATCGGCGATCAGTTGACGTGTATCTTCGTCGACACCGGATTACTCCGGCTGCACGAGCGTGAACAGGTGGAGCGCACCATGCGTGCACATCTGGGAATCCGGCTCATCACCGTGCGCGCGGAGGAGCGATTCCTCACGGCGCTGGCCGGCGAAGGCGATCCGGAGAAGAAGCGCAAACTCATCGGACACACGTTCATCGATGTGTTCGAAGACGCGGCGGCGGATGCCGGCAAGGATGCCGCGTTCCTCGTGCAGGGCACGCTCTATCCCGATGTCATCGAATCGGTGAGCGCCACGGGCGGACCATCGGCGACGATCAAGACGCATCATAATGTCGGCGGCCTCAAGCCGGACATGAAGTTCGCATTGATCGAACCATTGCGTGAGCTGTTCAAGGATGAGGTGCGCAACGTCGGGCGCGAGCTTGGACTGCCGGAAGAAATGGTCGGACGCCATCCGTTCCCCGGACCCGGACTGGCAATTCGCGTGCTCGGCGAGGTGACGCCGCATGCGCTCGACATTTTACGGCGCTCGGATGCCATCTATCTCGAAGAGATCCGTACGGCCGGTCTGTACAACGACATCTGGCAGGCGTTCGCCGTATTTCTGCCCGTGCGCTCCGTTGGCGTGATGGGCGATGGTCGCACGTACGAGCACGTCATCGCCCTGCGCGCCGTGACCAGCACCGACGGCATGACCGCCGACTGGTACCCGTTTCCACACGACGCGCTGGGGCGCATATCGAATCGCATCATCAACGAAGTGGATGGCGTGAACCGCGTCGTGTACGACATCAGTTCGAAGCCGCCTGCCACGATCGAGTGGGAGTAGCCGCCACACGCAGGTGCTGGCGGTGCTGTCGTTTTGCGAGCGTTCACCTGTACCGGAGCAGTGCAATGAATCGGGTTTCGCGCGCGTTCCCCATCGCGCTCCTCTCTGCGTTTGCAGGACTCGCGCGCGAGCTTCCCGCACAGGGCGCGAACACGACACGCTCGGCGACGGTGCAGGGCACCATCGCCGCGCCGACGCACGGCGTACGCGCGCGGCGCATGGTCATCCGCGGTGCGATCGTCATCGAGGGAAACGGCACACCCGCGGAAGGGCCGAAGGACATCGTGATCGAGGGAAATCGGATCACGCAGATCGCGTCCATCGATCCGGTCGCCATGCAGAACGGGACGGCGCGGCGGCCGGCGCCGGGTGACGTGGAGATCGACGCCACGGGCAAGTACGTCTTGCCGGGGCTGATCAATATTCACGGACACGTGCAGGATGAGCGCGCGGGGGTGGCGCAGCCGCTGGACTATCAGATGAAGTTGTGGCTCGGCATGGGGATCACGACCGTGCGCGATGTCTCAAGCGAAACGCCGAAGACGCTGCAATTGCGCGACAAGAGTCTCGCGGGCGAGTTCGCAGCGCCGAGACTGTACGTGTACGCGCGCTATGCGTACATGCCCGTACCGACCAACGAGGTCGAAGCGCGGCAGCGCGTGCGCGATCTCAAAGCGATGGGGGTCGACGGCCTCAAGCTGTTCGGCATGGACAAGGACGTCTATCCCGCAGTGATCGACGAGGCGCGCAAGCTGGGCCTGCGCACCGCGCATCACATGGCGGTGGACGAGACGAACGCCTGGGACGCAGCGGCGGCGGGACTGACAAGCATCGAGCATTGGTATGGCGTGCCGGACGCTGCCATCCCGGATGGTGTGCAGCCATTCCCGTCGAACTTCAATTACGCCGACGAAGGAATGCGATTCCGTTGGGCCGGACGCCTTTGGCGCGAAGCCGAGCCCACGCGACTGCTGGAGGTGCTGCGCGCGATGGTGAAGGGCAACGTGGCGTGGAATCCGACACTCGACATCTACGAAGCCAGTCGCGATCTGCAACGCGCCGAATCGCAGCCCTGGTTCGACGAATACCTGCATCCGACACTGTCACGATACTTCCGGCCTGACGCGTCAAATCATGGCTCGTACTTTGCCAACTGGAGCAGCACCGACGAAGCGTACTGGAAGGAGAACTACAGGATCTGGTTCCAGGCCGTACGGGACTTCGAACGGCTCGGCGGTGTCATCGGCGTTGGCGAAGATGCCGGATTTATCTATCAGGTCTACGGCTTTGGATTGATCCGCGAGTTGGAGTTGCACCAGGAGGCGGGCTTCCATCCGCTGAAGGTGCTGCAGCATGCGACGGCCAACAACGCACAGATCCTCGGCGAGGGCGCCAGACTGGGGCGTCTGCGTCCCGGTTATCTCGCCGACCTGGTGGTCGTGAACGGGAATCCGCTCGAAGACCTGAAGGTGTTCTACCCGCCGCGCGCTGATGCAGCGGCAGGCACCGGCGGCGGCGTGATCTGGACGATCAAGGACGGCATTCCGTACGACGCACAGCGGATGCTTCGCGAAGCGAGGGAGATTGTGGCGCGCGCGAAGGGGACTGCATCGCGTTGAAACGTGTGACGGCGTGGGGGCCCGATCTGCGCGACATGGCCCGTTTCGCCGCGCCGATCGTATTGGTGAACGTCGGGATGCAGGCAATGGGCGTCGTGGACGCCATCATGGTGGGTCGGCTTGGCGGAGCAGCGATTGCATCGGTGGCGCTGGGAAATCTCTACTTCTTCAACATCAGCATTTTCGGTATCGGGTTGCTGCTCGCACTCGATCCGGTGATCGCGCAGGCCATCGGTGCGGGCGCTCAGGCGGATACGGCGCGTGGTGTGCAGCGCGGTTTGCTGATGGCGGCCGCACTCTCGCTCGCCGTGACGCTCCTGCTGATGCCGGGTGAGTGGCTCCTGACGCTGCTGCGGCAGCCGGCGGAGGTCACGAGCGACACGGCGATGTATACGCGTCGACGGGCCATCGGTGTCCTGCCGTTCTTCGTCTTCAACGTGCTTCGCCAAACGCTGCAGGCCATCGGTCGCGTGCGCGAAGTGGTATATGCCGTGCTGATCGCGAATGTGGTGAACATCGCGGTGAACTGGTTCCTCATTTTCGGGAACTGGGGAGCGCCTGAACTGGGTGTCGTTGGCGCGGGCTACGCGACCGCGCTCTCCATGTGGACGATGGCCGCGCTCCTGCTGTTGATGGCGTGGCGCACGCTCCGTCCGACGCTTCGACCGTGGCGCGCGGAGGCTGCGCACTGGGTGCCGTTCGTGCGTACGATGCGCATCGGTGCGCCCATCGGTGTGCAGTTCTTCTTCGAGTCGTTCGCGTTCGGCTTCACGGCGTTGCTCATGGGCTGGATGGGCACGACGTCGCTCGCCGGACACGAGATCGCCCTGAACATGGCGGCGCTCACCTTCATGGTCCCGCTGGGCATCGCCGGCGCGGCCAGCGCGGTGGTGGGGCGTGCGATCGGACGCGGTGACATGGTCGCGGCACGACGGGACGCCGTCGCCGCGATCGTCTGCGGCACGGGGTTCATGTGCCTGAGTGCGATCGTGTTTCTGTCAGCGCCGGAATGGCTGGCGACGCGATACACCACAGAAGCCGCCACGGTCGCCGTCGCGGTCGCACTCATCCCGCTCGCCGGATGGTTTCAGGTGTTCGACGGATTGCAGGCGGTCACGGGTGGCGTGCTGCGCGGCACGGGCGACACGCGCGTACCGGCGATGCTGCACCTACTCGCCTTTTGGGGTCTGGGCGTGCCGCTGGGAGCGTATCTCGGCTTCCAGACCACGCTCCGGGAGCGCGGACTCTGGATCGGACTGGTCGTTGGGCTTGCGGCGGCGGCCCTGCTGCAGTCGTGGCGCGCGAGCAGCCGACTGCGCGGCAACATCCGTCGTCTGACCGTCGATCACTGAGTGGGCAGCGCCGAGGGGCGGCGGGCGAAGCGACGTGTGTTTGCCGGGGCGTCCGCCTACACGCGCTTTTCTTCCAGCAGTGCCATGAACTCCGCAGACGAGGCGATCTCGAGCAGCCGAGCCGGCACGTCGGACTCCTTGCTGAACTGCGCAATCTTGCCGAGGACGGGGAGATACTGATTGGATACCTCCAGCGGCGGTGCGACGATCAGGAAGAAGACGTTCACGGGCTTGTCGTCAATGGCTTTGAAGTCGAGCCCCTGACGCTTTCGCCCGAATGCGACGCGCAGGCGATTGACCACCAGCGAGCGACAATGCGGGATGGCGATGCCGCGGCCGATCCCGGTGGACCCGAGATTTTCGCGACGCTTGAGCATCTTAAACAGCATGCCTTCGGACTTCTCGTCGAGCTTAAGCAGCCCGATGAGCTCCTTGAGCACTTCGTCCTTGCTGGTGCCTTGCAACTCAAGCTGGACGGCATCTTCCGAAAAGAATTCTCGCAGTTCCATAGCCTTCGATGATAACCGCGGAGACGCCGGTGTCAAACGGGCGCGTTGCCCGTCGTCGTCGCGGGACTTACTTTCCAAGTCGATGCCTACCAAGACGTTCCCTTTCTCCGTGCCCCACGCGGTGCCGTTGTATCTGGCGCCGATGGCCGGCGTGTCAGAGTCGCCGTTCCGGCGTCTGTGCCATCAGCATGGTGCTGACGTCGTGGTGACGGAGTTCCTGTCGGCCGAAGGCATCCGTCGCGACAACCCGGCCACGATCGACAAGCTGCGCTTTTCGGCCGACGAGCGCCCGATCGGGGTGCAGATATTTGGAGCCGATCCGGCCGCGATGGCCGAAGCGGCCGCCATGGTGACGGACTTGTTCCAGCCGGACTTCGTCGACATCAACTTCGGCTGTCCGGTCAAGAAGGTTGTGCGCCGGAACGGTGGCTCCGGCTGCCTGCGCGACCTCGATCTCGTACAGCAGATCATCCGGGCCGTGGCCCGCGCGACCCCGCTGCCCGTCACGTGCAAGATCCGCAGCGGCTGGAACGAAGAGATGCGCGATCCGGTGGGCATCGCGCTCCGCTGCCAGGAGGCAGGGGCGCGCGTCCTCGCGCTGCATGCCCGGACGCGCACGCAGATGTATACGGGGAGCGCAAACTGGGACGAAATCGCACGGGTCGCCCAGGCACTCGATATTCCGGTGCTCGGCAATGGAGACATCAAAACGCCGCATGATGCAGTGCGTATGCGGGAGCACACCGGGTGCGATGGCATCATGATCGGGCGTGGGTCCTACGGCCAGCCGTGGATCTTCCGGCAAACGCGCGCGTTGCTGGACGGGCGGCCGATGCCGGACGTTCCGCCGGTCGGCGAGCGGTTCGCCACCGCGTTGGAGCACGCGCGCATGGTGCAGACGTACGAGGTGGATGCCGTGGGTGCGGCGCTCGAGTTCCGCAAGCATCTAGGTTGGTACGTGAAGGGACTGCCCAACTCGGCGGACCTGCGCAAGCAGTTGCATCAGGTACGCGACTTCGCCGAAGTCGAGGGGATCTTTTCCCGCTATCTCGACGGCTACGACGCGCTGGTGGCGCGGAACGCCGCGGCGGACGATCCGGATCTCTCCTCGCTCACCTGCGAGGCGGCGTAGCATTTCGCCACACACGTTGCTGGAACGGCGGTGCCGCGTGTAGAGTATGAGTATGCAGTTGTGGGTGCCGGTGCAGGGACCATTCGCGGGGTCTGGCGATGCAGCGAGTGGGCGCAGGGGGTGACTGGCTTCGACGGGGTTGGTGAAGCTTTGGTTGCGTGCTCAGGTACTCGAGAACCTGGCTAAACACTCGGGAAAATCACAATCGCCAACAACAACCTGGCGCTCGCCGCGTAACTTCGTAGTTACGTAGGCG
>JBBQTA010000043.1:0-23786 GCA_038213465.1 Gemmatimonadales bacterium
TCTACCAAAGCGAACGACATAATGGCGTTCACGAGCTGGGCCAGAAGTTGCATGTTGCTTCACCTCCCGTCGGGATAAGTCACGCACGCCCCACGGGGACGATACGTGCTCTGTCGAGGTTGGCTCCGCTCCTACTGCTTGGCCTGCCCGCTCTGCTCCGCTCTACCGGGAGACGGGGACGTTTAGTGAGTATCGTCTACAAGTGACGATGAAGGGTGGGCTGGCGATACGCACGGCGTCGCGCGTCCTTGGCCATCACATCGCATCCAGCTGCATCCAGCGGTTCGTAGCATCAAGCACGGCCAGCACACTGCTGGTCTCGGCACTCTCCTGCACCTCGCAGCTGCCCGTCAGCACGATCGCGTCGCGGCCCTCGCGCGCAGACAAACTGACGAACACGAATTCACGACCAAACGCCTCGACCACCTGCGAACCCTCGAGCGACAATGAACGCGTGCGCGCCGAACCGGACCCGAAAGCCTCCGCCATGGCCAGCACGGTTGCCCGGGCCGCCAGCTCGATGCGTGAGCGCTCACTCGACTGCCCCGTCGCCTCCCCCGTGAACGCTCGCTCGCCACGCGTCAACGTCACCCGACAGGTCAACCCCCGCTCGCGCGACCGACGCAACTCCATATCTTCGAACACCAGCAGCCGACGCGTCCCGTCTGCACGATCCCGGCTCGCCGCGCGCGGCTGCGATAACCGCGCGGTGAACGACGCAGCACGCATCGACGGCGCGTCCTCAGGAACCGCCTCCCGCACAGACCGCGGCATGGCTGTCGACCCTGCAGGCACTTCCGCTTGCACGCCAGACGCACCTGACCCAGCACCCGCGGACGCCGGCGGCACTAACGCAGCGCTCAATGACTTGGACGATCCAGTGACATCAATGGCACGGTTCGGGTCCAGCGTCGTGGCAATAGACACCTTCCGATGATTCACCCGCAGCCCAAGCTGCGCAATTAATGCACTTTCGATATTCCGGACGGTCTGCTTTGCCGGCACAGCATCCGTCGTCAACACATGCACTTCGTCGATAGCACCCGACTCGCTCGGCACAATCCGCACAGACAGCACACCCGGAAGCGTCGCAATCAACTCCTCGGCTCGACGTATCGGAAGCACACTACCCGCAACGACGCCCGAAGGCGGCACAGGAGGACTCATGCCAAAATTGACTGGGATCGACAGGAAACACTCCGCACGAGAATCGAACCAGCAGTAATCGATGAGCGCTCGACAGCACAAATATGCAGTTGAGCCTGTTGCTCGGCAAGATAGCTGAAGTCGCCAACATGTTGTTTCTCAAGGAGGTAACGACGTGTAACTCAGCCGATGTCGAGGTCGGGTGTCACACTTTCCTCATATTCACGCAATTTGCGATACAATGTCCGCTCGCCAATACCCAGCCGCTCCGCGGCCTTCCGACGGTTCCCACTCGCCTCACGTAACGCCGCCTCGATCGCCGTGCGCTCGATCTCGGCCATGGTCGTCGACGGCCCCATCGTGATCACGGTCGGCGGCGGCGCCTGCTCGCGAGGCTCAATACCACGAAATGCGCCGTGCGCCGACGAAATCTCAACATAGCCCGATCCGCCCATCGCCGGTGAGCCGTTACTCCGCACTTCCCCCATCCACCCGGGCGACACGACCGGCCCTTCCACGTCCATCCGGCGACGCAATTCCTCCACCTGCAGCTTGAGCTCGACCAGCGATCGTACAATGAACTCGAGCTCACGCCCCTGCGCCCGCTCTCCCTCCCGCAACACCGGCCCGACATGCACGGGCAACAGCCGGCGCCCACCGGCATCGCGGATGGCCCGCGGAATGTCCTCCGCGACAATCTCCCGTCCCGGCGCGAGCACCACCATGCTCTCCACGAGATTCCGTAACTCCCGCACGTTGCCGGGCCAGGGATATTCGACGAGCAAACCCAGCGCGTCTGCCGAAATACCGTGAAACGGACGATCGTGCAAGCGCGAGAACTCGGCCACGAACCTCCGCACCAGCAACGGCACATCGTCCTTGCGCTCGCGCAACGGCGGCAGATAGATGCGCAGCACATTCAGCCGGTAGTAGAGGTCCGCGCGAAACCCGCCCTCCTCGACATGCTCACGCAGCGGCCGGTTGGTCGCCGCCACCACGCGCACGTCCACGGGAATCGCCTGTCCACCGCCCACGCGCGTCACCTCACGTTCCTCCAGCACCCGCAACAGCTTCACCTGCGTGCTTGACGGCACTTCGCCGATCTCGTCGAGAAAAAGCGTGCCGGTGTCCGCCAGTTCGAAGCGCCCCAGTCGCCGCTCCGCCGCGCCCGTGAACGCCCCCTTCTCATGACCGAACAGCTCACTTTCCAGCAGCGTGTCCGGCAGCGCACCCACGTTCACGGCGATGAACGGCTTGCCTCGACGTGGACTGAGACGATGAATCGCGCGCGCCACCAGCTCCTTGCCGGTGCCACTCTCCCCTTCAATGAGCACGGTGCTCGACACCGGCGCGATCTGCTCGATCTTGACCAACACTTCGCGGATGGGCTCGGACTCGCCGACCAGTCCGGTCAGCGTCGCCAACCGCTGACGATCGAGCCGCCGCTGAATGCCATCCACGACCTCTTCCAGCACCACGGGCTTGGACCACGTCTCCACGTAGCCCACGTCTCGCAAACGTTCCGTCACCAGCGCGTCGCTGACGTCGGTGAAGCCGACGACGGGCACGCCCTCCCACAATTGCTGCCGCACGAGTGCGACGTTCGCCGCATCCAGCAGCGCGCCGGTCAACACCAGCACGTCGGGACGCGCACGACGCAGGTCGCCGCGCACATCGTCCATCGGGGAGATGGTCACGGTCGTGACGCCGATCGCCTCGAGCGCCGCGTTCAGGCGCACCGCCGGCTCGACGTCGGTCATCAGGATGGCAACGACACCGGCCTCGTTGTCTTCGGTGCTCCCCCGTCGAGCGTGCGCGCCGCGCGGCCGTTCGGTCACGCCTTCCCCGCTCGCTTGTAGAACGGCAGCGTGACCACGCGCGCGCGCACGTGCCGGCCACGGATGTCGAGATCGAACTGCGTCCCCGGTACCGCCGCCGCCGCCGGCAGATAACACGTGCCGATCGGAATGCCGAGCGTGGGGCTCATGGTCCCGCTGCGCACTTCGCCAAAGGGAATGCCACCGTACGATACGCCATGCCCGTGCCTCGGGATCGCCCGTTCATCGAGCGTGAAGCCGACGAGTTTGCGATCCGTGCCGTCGCTCTGCTGGCGCGCCAGCACGTCGCGACCAAGAAACGGCTCCGCCTTGCCAAGCTTCACCAGCCAATTCAGCCCGGCCTCCATTGGCGTGACCTGATCGTCGAGCTCGTTGCCGTACAGACAAAGCCCGGCCTCGAGTCGCAACGTGTCGCGGCACCCCAACCCGGCCGGCGTCACCTTCCCCGTGGCCATGAGCGCCTCCCACACCGTCGCGACATGCTCCGAGGCGCAGTACAGCTCGAAGCCCAGTTCACCGGTGTAGCCCGTGCGCGAAATCAGGCAGGGCAGCCCCGCGACGGTGCCTTCGGTAAACCAGTAATACTTGACGCCACCCAACGGGACGCCCGCAAGCGCCTGCACGATGGAGGGCGCGTCGGGCCCCTGCACCGCGACCAGTGCCGTCGCATCGGACACATCGAGCATGGAACACTCAAAGGCGCCGATGTGCGCCTGCAAATGCGCGATGTCCTTGTCCCTGTTGCTGGCGTTGATGACGAGCATCAATTGATCGGCCATGCGATACACCAGCAGATCGTCGACGATGGTGCCGTTCTCGCGCAGCAGTGTCGAATACTGCACTTGCCCAATCGCCAGCGCGGCCACGTCGTTGCTGGTGACCGACGAAACGAAGCGGAGGGCGTCGGGTCCCTTCACGATTACTTCGCCCATGTGCGACACGTCAAACAGGCCGCACTCTTCTCGCACCGCCTTGTGCTCGACGGTGATGCCCTGCGGATAATGGACCGGCATCTCGTAGCCGGCGAACGGAACGATCTTCGCGCCAAGCGCGACGTGGACGTCATGAAGCGGGGTGCGCTTGAGCGCACCAGCAGCGATTGCAGTCATAAGCCTGGATCCGGGTCAGCGCGGCACGGAGTCGGCCGCGCTGTAACATGCCCGTCGAGACCGATGCATGCCAGCGCGCCGCCGGTCTACAGCGCCGCGATGGCGGCCATGACCTCTTCCGCATGGCCCGCCGGCTTCACCTTCTCGAAGACGTGCGCCACCGTGCCTTTCGCGTCGATGAGAAAGGTGGTGCGCTCGACGCCCATGTACTTGCGGCCGTACATCGACTTCTCCGTCCACACATCGTACGCCTGCACGGCGACCTTGTCGGTGTCGGCCAGCAGCGTGAACGGCAGTTCGTATTTCGTCTTGAACTTGACGTGCGACTTGACCGGGTCCGGGCTGATGCCCAGCACGACCGCCTGTGCGGCATCGAAGCGTGGAAGGCTGTCGCGGAACTCGCAGGCCTCCGTGGTGCAGCCGCTGGTGTCGTCCTTCGGATAAAAGAACAAGACCACCGGACGGCCGCGCAGCGACGAGAGCGTCAGCGACGTTCCGGCATCGGTGTCGAGGGTGAAATCGGGAGCGGGAGAGCCAACGGCAGGACGCATATCGAATGGGAAGAGTGTCAGGACCACACGAGCTGCTCGCCGCCGATCAGCACGGCCATGATGGCCTTCTGAATGTGCAGGCGATTCTCGGCTTCATCCCATACGACTGACTGCGGCCCGTCGATCACCTCGGCGGACACCTCTTCGCCGCGATGCGCGGGAAGGCAGTGCAGAAAGATCGCATGCGATGACGCGCGTGACATGAGCGCCGAATCCACCTGAAATCCGGTAAACGCGCGTTCACGGTGCGCGTGTTCCTCCTCCTGCCCCATCGAGGCCCACACGTCCGTCGTGACCACGTCGGCCCCCGCGACCGCTTCGGCGGGATCGCGCACCACCTGCACGTCGGCGCCCTGCGCCATCGCCAGAAACGCGGCGTCGGGATCGAAGCCCTCCGGGCATGCCAATCGCAACGAAAAGCCGAGATGGGCGGCCGCTTCGACCCACGAGTTGGCCATGTTGTTGCCGTCGCCGATCCATGCCACACGCTTGCCGCGATACTCGCCCAGGTGCTGGCGCATGGTCAGCACGTCGGCCATGACCTGACATGGATGCGACAGGTCGGTGAGGCCGTTGATGACGGGCACGTCGGCGAACGCAGCCAACTGCTCCGCGTCTGCATGTGCGAAGGTGCGAATCATGATGCCGTGCGCGTACCGCGAGAGGACGCGAGCGGTGTCGGCGATGGGCTCGCCACGCCCGATCTGCACGTCGCGCGGCGACAGGAAGTGCGCGGTACCGCCGAGTTGCGTCGCCCCCACTTCGAACGACATGCGCGTGCGCGTGGACGACTTCATGAAAATCATCGCCAGAGCCTTGCCGGCCAGCGGTCGCCCTTCGTACGCACCATGCCGCATGCGTTCCGCGAGCCGGAGCAACGCATCGTTCTCGGCGATCGAGAAGTCGGCGATGTTCAGGAAGTCGCGGTGCGACGCGCGGCGCGCGGGAGAAGCGGGCATGTGAGTCAGCTCGAAGGTCCGGGAGTGCAGAAGGGCGGGCGTGCAGCAAAGACGACCTACAAAATGTACTTCCGCAGATCCTCGTCTTCCGCGATCGCCTTGAGCCGCTCGCGCACCATAGTCGCATCGACCGCTACCGGTTCGCGTCCTCCGTCGGGCAATTCATAGAGAACATCCTCGAGTAGGGTCGTCATGACCGTGTGCAAGCGGCGCGCGCCGATGTTCTCCATGCGCTCGTTCACCCGCGTTGCCACACGCGCGATCTCGGCGATGCCGTCCGGTGCAAAGGTGAGACTCGCCCCCTCGGCTTCCACGAGCGCCGCGTACTGCTTGGTGAGCGCATTTTCGGGCTCCGTCATGATGCGCACGAAGTCCTGCTCGGTGAGCGGCTTGAGCTCGACGCGGATGGGGAAGCGGCCCTGCAACTCGGGAATGAGATCGCTCGGCTTGGACACGTGAAAGGCTCCGGCGGCGATGAAGAGGATGTGGTCCGTCTTCACCATGCCATGGCGCGTCTGCACGTTCGACCCTTCCACGATCGGCAGCAGATCGCGTTGTACGCCCTCACGTGACACATCCGGTCCGCCGCCCTGCCCCCGCTCGCCGGCGATCTTGTCGATCTCGTCGAGGAAGATGATTCCCATCACTTCAACGCGCTCCAGCGCATCGGTGGTCACGTCGTCGAGGTCGATCAGCTTGTCGAGTTCCTCGTCCATGAGAATACGACGCGCTTCGCTCACCTTCACGGTCCGCTTCTTCTTGCGCTTGGGCATCATGTCGCGGAACCATTCGGCGATGCCGTCCATCCCTTCCGGAGCGCCAGGCGTCATCATGTTGCCCGAGGGTGCCGGCCCCGACTGCGTGACTTCGACCTCGACTTCGCGCGCATCGAGCTGTCCATCGAGCAAAAGCTGCCTCAGCTTGTCGCGCGTGCGCTTGTAGCGGTCGGCGACCGCTTCCGTGTCAGCGTGAGGGGCGGACGGACTGGGCGTGATATCGTCGGCAGCCGCCGACGCTGACGCCGACGGTGGAGCCATCGCGGCCGGCGGCGGCAAGAGCAGGTCGAGCAGGCGTTCATCCACCTTCTCGTTGGCCAAATCTTCGACCTCGCCCTCGCGCTCGGTGCGCACCATGTCGATCGCGCCTTCCACGAGGTCGCGCACCATCGATTCCACATCGCGTCCGACGTAGCCGACCTCCGTGAACTTGGACGCTTCCACCTTGGTGAACGGCGCACCGGACAGTTTGGCCAAGCGGCGCGCGATCTCCGTCTTTCCCACACCCGTGGGTCCGATCAGGATGATGTTGTTGGGCGAGATCTCCTGTCGGATCTTTTCGGGTGCGCGCTGGCGGCGCCAGCGGTTGCGCAGCGCGATAGCGACGGACTTCTTGGCGTCGGCCTGACCGACGATATAACGATCGAGTTCAGCGACGATCTGACGCGGCGTGAGATCGGCTAAACGCGCGATCGCCTGTTCGGTGCGGGGGGAAGGCATGCCGAACGGTAATTTGTCGTCTCCGTTTGGGGGATGTCTCAGCGAACTGAGGCTTAAGGAAAAACCAACTACGTCGCTCGCAAGCGTGATCGGCACCGCGGCAGCGGCCTGGCGGAGCCGTGACGTTGGCTTCGACGCTCATGTGCCTAGGACACCGTTCGACGAAGAGTTAGCGGAGCCTTGACAATCGGTGCGCCACATCCAACCGTCGGCGCAGCCGTTTCGTGTCCCAACGCACAGTCGGCGCGCGCGCTCCCATGCCCGCGGTCTCAGCCTCTCCTCACCCCTCCGCTCATGCGCACGCTCCTCCGACCCGCACTGTCCGTTGCCACTGCGTTACTGCTGACCAGTGTGCTGGCGGCCCCCGCACGCGCCCAGCTCGACCTCGGTCATCCGACCATAACGCCCTTCCTTTCCGGGAATATCGGATTCCTGGGATGGGATCGCAGCGTGCATTTCCGGGCGATTTCCGATTTCTCGATATTCTCAGCCGGCATCAAGTTCGAGCCGCTGCAAGGTGGTGCGACGGCGATCAGGGCAACCGTGAGGGAGGGCTTTGTCGGACCCGCCCGCGGGAACGTACTTGCGACGGGCAGCACCGCCATCTCCAACGTCGGACTTGCTTTCTATGACGTGCCGCTGAGCTTCAACTTCATCGCGGGCAACGTGTATGACATCGCGTTCGAAGATGTCGGCGGCGCCGATGGCTGGGGCAACAACGGCGTTAACTCGATGGAGTTCTATGTCTTTAATTTCCCAGCGCAATCGTATACCGTGGGCGGCACCGCGGAGGTCATCGACGGTGGCTGTTTCCCGTCTTTATGCGGCGAGTATGGCAATACCGTCATGCCGCACGTGCGGTTCTCCACGGCAACAGTGACAGTACCGGAGCCTGGCACCTATGCGCTGCTCGCCGTCGGAATTGGTGCGATGGCGCTCGTGGGGCGCCGCCGCCGCATCTGATTTGATGGGACCACCGTGCGGGCACATCCCCGCACGGTGGCGCCGACCACAAAGTGGATACGTAGCAGTTGCGCTCTTCTCTCGCTCCGTTCTGCCGCAAGAGTGCGCTCCGCCCGTCATGCAGCACGCGGCGACGCCAAAAGCGACGAACGCGGCGTTGTTCGTAATGACTGCGTTACCGAGGGCCAGTGCCGCTACGTCGCGACACCGCGATCAGCTACGGCAACCGTCCGTACTTTTTCATGGCTTGCAGCATGCGGTCCACCGGCATCGCGAACACGCGATAGTCATTCGCGCCGGTGATGGTCTCCGCAGCCAGCAGTGCGTTGGTGATCGCCGCCTCCGTTGCCTGCGCGGTGGCCTTGAAGAGGCCCGACAGACCATCGTTCGGCACCATCTTGAGCGACGCGACGCTGTCCGCTGCCCAAGCCGCGGCGTTCGCCGTCGAGAACGCGACAAAGATGTCTCCCGAACTGTTGCCGCCGAATCCGCCCTGCCGCCCAATGCCCAGCGAGACACGCGTCGCCACGCGCTTGAGTTGATGCGGCAACAGTGGTGCATCGGTGGCGACCACGACGATGATCGAGCCCTGCTCAGCGGCGTCAGAGTCCGCATCTGCATCGCCCGGCCGCGTCGGTGCATCGCAGCGGCGGGCACCTGCGAACATTGGCCCACTCCCGGCGATGCAAGGTAACAAATCGGTGATCTCCTCGCCGACGGGTACACCAGCGATGCGAAGATCACGCCGAATGCCGAAGTTGCACTGCACCAGCACACCAACGGTGTAGCCGCCTTCGATCGCGCTGAGCACGCGGGACGCCGTGCCGATTCCACCCTTGAAACCCAGACACGCCATCCCGGTGCCGCCACCGACGACGCCCTCGCGCACCGGACCGCTCCGTGCGCTGTCGAGCGCCGCGAACACGTGCTGGGGCTTGACATGAAATCCGTTGATGTCGTTGAGGCGACCGTCATACGTCTCGGCGACCACCGGCAGCCACCACGGTTGCAGTACCGTTTTGCGCGAGACTTCCCACTGAATGATCGCGTCGCGTACCACCCCCACGCTGTGCGTGTTGGTGATGCCGATCGGCCCTTCAAGATATCCGCTCTCGGTCAACCAGGTCGTGCCGGTCATCTCACCGTTGCCGTTGAGGGCAAACCACGCGCCGAAGACCGGGTCGGGATTGTTCTTGCCGCGCGGATGCACGATTGTCACGCCGGTCCGTACCGGTCCGGTGCCTTGCACCAGCGGCCCAGTTCCAGCGATGAGTGTGGTGTGCCCCACCTCCACGCCCGCGACATCCGTGATGGCATTATTGCGCCCGGGCGTGCCGCCGATCGGCAGCTTAAGATCGTGCTCGCGCGGCTTGCTCTGTGCGTGGAGCGGCGGCAGGCCGGCAGAGGCAGCGACCCAGAGCATGATCGCGATCCGCGCCGCGCACGCCAGCACGTGTCGTGCGCTACGGTGTGCGGCGCTACTCCGGCGGTGCAGACGATCAGGCATGCGAGTTCCGCTCATCGAGCTACGAGGCGTGATGGGAATTGTGACGATGGACGACGCTGCAACGCCTCGGCGGGAGTTGCTGCGACGCCATAGCTCCATGTGGATCGACGGGCCCTTCAACACGCGAGCGTTATGCGCCTGCCCCGTTACGTCCCCGGCTCGATGACCGTTATATTGGTGTTCGTGTAGATGCAGATCTCGCCGGCGATCGTGAGCGCCTTGCGCACGATCTCGGCGGGAGACAGCGCTGTTTCACGCACCAGCGCGCGCGCGGCCGCCTGCGCGTAGGCGCCCCCGGAACCGATGGCCAGCACACCGTCATCCGGCTCGATGATTTCGCCGTTGCCGGAGATCATCAGGCCGTTGTCGGCATCCGCCACGATCAACAACGCCTCGAGCCGACGGAGTACGCGGTCGCTACGCCACTCCTTGGCCAGCTCCACAGCGGCTTTTGGCAGGTTGCCCGGGTAACGATCGAGCTTCTCCTCGAACTTCTCGAAGAGCGTAAGCGCGTCGGCCGCGGAGCCGGCGAATCCCGCGAGCACGCGCCCGCCCTTGAGTGTGCGCACCTTCACCGCGTGCGACTTGGCCACGGTATCGCCAACCGAGACCTGTCCGTCGCCGCCCAAGGCGAGCTTGCCGTCGCGCCGAACGGCCAGAATGGTGGTGGCGCGCATCTGAGGAAGTGCCATCTTGCAAAATAGCACCGCGCACAACCTCCACGGCCCCGGCCCCTCGCCTCCCGCATGACTCAGCCACCGATCATCTTTCCCGATGTGCTCGCAGCCCACGCGCGGCTCGCCGCACACCTGGCGCCCTCGCCAGTGCGACACTACCCGTTGCTGGACGCGCTGGTCGGGCACGGCATCCGCGTGCTCGTGAAGCACGAGAACCATCTGCCGGTGAACACCTTCAAGGTGCGCAACGCCACATCGGCGCTGACGGCGCTGTCCGCCGATCAGGCGAAGCGCGGCGTGGCAGCCGCCACCACAGGCAATCACGGGCAGGGGCTGGCATGGGCCGGCGCGCGACTCGGCGTCCCGGTCACGATCTGCGTGCCGGAGCGGAACAACCCGGATAAGAACGCCGTGATCCGATCGCTCGGCGCCCATCTTTTGGAGACGGGCGCGAGTTACGACGCCGCCGCGTCCGCATGCAGCGCGCTCGCCGCCGAACAGGAGCTGACGCTCATTCACTCGACGAACAACCGCGAGGTGATCGCCGGCGCCGCGACGATGACGGCAGAGTTTCTCGCGCAGTCGCCTGAACTCGACGCGATCATCATCGCGCTCGGCGGCGGCTCGCAGGCGGTGGGTGCGATCGTGGTGCGGGATGCGATCAATCCTTCGCTGGAGGTGTTCGCGGTGCAGAGCCATGGCGCGCCGGCGCAACACGATGCGTATCACGACGGGCAGGCTCGCACCGGCGCACCGGTGAACACGTTCGCCGAGGGCATCGCAACGGGTTCAACGTACGAGCTGACCTTCGACACGCTGCGCGACGGGCTCACGGATTTCGTGCTGGTCACGGACGCCGACATCGCGCAGGCCGTGCGCGACCTTTTGCGGATCACGCACAATCTGGCCGAGGGCGCCGGGGCGGCTGGGTTGGCAGGACTGCACGCGCTGGCGCCGCGATTGACCGGCAAGACGGTGGGCATCGTGCTCTGCGGCGGCAACATCGACAGCGCGACACTGACGGATATCCTCGTCGGTCGCGTGTAGCGAGCGAGGCGCCGTGCATGACGAATAACGCGAACGTTATGCGTCAAGTGCTATGCGCGCGGGTGCGCCTGCCGGTACACCTTTTTCAGCCGTTCGACGCTGGTGTGCGTGTAGATCTGCGTGGTGCTGATACTCGCGTGACCGAGCAGTTCCTGCACCGCGCGGAGATCGGCCCCGGCATCCACCATGTGCGTGGCAAAAGTGTGGCGCATGGAGTGCGTGGTCAGACCGGCGCCCTCGTCCACGGTGCCTAACAGCTTGACGATCGCGTGCTGGATGGCGCGCGCGCTCAGCCGGCCACCGCGCTCGCTCAGAAACACGGCGCCCCGTGCCAACCGACCCGACTTGGCATCTCCGAGCTTGCCCAGCAACGCATCGCGCTTGGCGAGGTAGTTGCGCAGCGCGCGCTGCGCATGATCGCCGAGTGGAACGATGCGCTCCTTGCGGCCTTTGCCGCGCACCTTCACCTGCTGCGAGACGAGATCGAGCTCACCGAGGTCGATGCCGCGCAGCTCGGAGAGTCGCAGGCCGCAGGAGTAGAACAGTTCGAGCATGGCGAGGTTGCGCATGTCGGTGAACTCACCCGAGTGCGAACGCGTCACGGCCAGCGCCATGAGCGTTTCCGCCTGATGCTGATCGAGGTACGACGGGAGTGTGCGTGGCAGCCGCGGTGAACCGACCGCACGCGCCGGATTGACGTCTACGCGCTCGTCGCGATGCATCCAGCGATAGAAGCTGCGGACGGCGGACAGCCCGCGCGCGATGGAACGCTTGGCCAACCCCCGACGAGTGAGATGCGCCATAAAGCCGCGAATATCGGCGCGCCCCAGCTCGTTCCAATCCCAGCCGGCGATACCGCGCGTGTCGGCGAGCCAGCTGCTGAACTCCCGCAAGTCGCGGCCGTACGCGGAGACGGTATTCGGCGACAGGTCCCGCTCCTTCTCGAGATGCAACAAAAATTCGGCGATCTCGGTCGGCAGCGGCGTGGCGTCGCTGGTGGTCATGGGCGTGTCCGATCAGCCGGCGCGCGTGGCGTCCGAAGTGCTGCCCGCCACGGTGACAGACGTCGTGGCGACACCGGCTGCATCGCGCCATGCGGTGAATTCCGCGAGCGAACGCGCGGCATAGTGGCGCCGCTTGCCGACCTTGTCGCGCATGACTTCGCGCGAAAGACCTTCCAGCTCGTCGAGCAGTCCGAAGTTGGCGTTCATCGGCTGGAAGTGACGCGGGTCCGCCTCACGCAGATAGCGATAGAGCGCGCCGAGCATGGTGGTGGGAGGCGGCACGATGGACTCTTCGCCGCCCAGCAGGCGAGACAGGTTGATACCGGCGAGCAGGCCGGTGGCGGTGCTTTCGGTGTACCCCTCGACGCCGGTGAGCTGTCCGGCGAAGAGTGTGTGCGGGGCGTCGCGCAGCGCGAGATGCGGCGAGAGCGCAGCCGGTGCGTTGACGTACGAGTTGCGATGAATGGACCCGAAGCGCAGAAACTCCGCATCCGCCAGACCCGGGATCATGCGGAAGACGCGCTGCTGTTCGGGAATACGCAGTCGCGTCTGGAAGCCGACGAGATTCCACATCCGTCCGGCGCGGTCTTCCATGCGCAGTTGTGCGACGGCCCATGGCTTGTTGCCGGTGCGCGGATCGCGCAGGCCGATCGGCTTCATTGGACCGAAGCGCAACGACTCGCGTCCGCGCCGCGCGGCTTCTTCCACGGGCATGCACCCCTCAAAGTAGGGCACGGCGTCGAACTCGTGGGCGGTAAATTGATCGGCGGTGGTCAGCGCATCGATGAAGGCTTCGTACTCGTCGCGCGTGAACGGGCAGTTGAGGTACGCCCCTTCTTCACCGGCCGTCTCCATGGTCTCCTTGCCCCAGCGCGACGCGCGGAAGGCGATGTCGGTGTTGACCGACTCGAAGGAGAGGACGGGCGCGATCGCGTCGTAGAACGCGAGCGACTCGACTCCCAATCTGGCGCGAATGCTTTCGGCCAGCGCATCCGAGGTGAGCGGTCCGGTCGCGACAATGCCCGGCGACGGCAGATCGGCGACCTCGTCGCGCACAACCGTGATGTTCGGGTGCGCGTAGACGCGATCCTGCACGGCCTGCGAGAAGATCTCACGATCAACCGTGAGTGCGGTGCCGCCGGGGACGCGCGATTCGTCGGCACAGTCGAGAATGACGGAGCCCAACAGCCGCATTTCGGCCTTGAGCAAGCCGTGGGCGTTGGTGGTCTCGGTGCTTTTGAAGGTGTTCGAGCAGACGAGTTCACCGAGCTTCTCGGTACGATGGGCGGCAGTGGTGCGGGCACCGCGCATTTCGTGCAGCACGACGTGGTGATCACGCTGCGCGAGTTGCCAGGCCGCCTCGCTGCCGGCGAGCCCGCCGCCGATGATATGGACTTCGTTGGACATGTAAGGAAGCTAGCGCGGTGGGTCGCTGGCGTTGCTCTCGTTGCGTCGCAACGGCGCGGCATTGCCGCTCGGCCACCCCCGCCGCCTGCCGCGACGGGGGTGCCGTGATCCCGCGCGGCGGCGCTCACCGCGAAGCAATCGGTCGCGCAGACTTCCCGTCCGCGCGACCGATCACTGCAAACTCACGACCACTCGCTCACGCGACCTCGGCCACTTCCTCGGCGTCCTCGGGCGTGGCGACATCCCATTCGTTCGTGCACTTGAGGCACTTGCGATAGGCCCCGCGCGTCTTGTTGCTTTTCATTTCCGCGCCGACATACCCACACTCGGGGCAGGTCTCCGCCACAGGCTTGTCCCAGACGACAAAATCGCAGTTGGGATAGTTCTCGCAGCCATAGAACGCCTTGCCGCGCTTCTTGCTGCGCCGCTCCGCGATCTCACCACCGTCCTTGGGACAGAACACGCCTGTTGGCATGGAGCGCGTGCCGCGACACTTGGGGAACGTGCTGCACCCCAGGAAATCGCCGGAGCGCCCATGACGAATGACCATAGGCTTGCCGCATTCCTGACAGAGATACTTGGTCAAGACCGCCGGCTGCTTCTCGCCTTTGATGGGTCGCGTGTACTTGCACGCCTTGGGGTGGTTTTCGCAGGCGATGAACGGGCCGAAGAAGCCCCCCTTGGCCACCAGCTTTCCGCCATCGAGCGGGCAGCGCTCGTCGGGAAGCTTGGACAAGTCGTACGCCTCGCCAATGAGTACATCGAGGTCGTCGTCATTGAGCGTGCGCTGAAACGGTGTCCAGAAATCGCCCAAGGCGACCTGCCACTCGATTTCGCCGTCGGCGATTTTGTCGAGCTCCTCTTCCATTTGCGCGGTGAAGCCGACGTTGAACACGTCGGGGAATTTCTTCACCATCACCTTCTCGACCGTCTCGCCGAGTGGGGTGGGGAAAAACCGACGCTGCGTGAGTTCCACGTAGCGACGGTCGGCAAGGACTGAAATGATCGAGGCGTAGGTGGACGGGCGGCCGATGCCGAGTCGCTCGAGTTCCTTGACCAACGACGCTTCGGAGAAGCGCGGAGGCGGCTCGGTAAAGTGCTGGGTGGGCGTGATCGCCTTGACCGGTACGCGCTCGTTCAAGTCGAGCATCGGCAGCGCCTGCTCGTCTTCCAGCGCCTTGCTGTCCCCTTCCTCGCGGGCTTCGCGGTAGAGCGCGAGGAAGCCCTGAAACTTGACCACCGAGCCGGTGGAGCGGAACAGATACTGGTGCGCACCGGCGGTCATGTCGAAATCGACCGTGGTCGTATCGAAGACCGCTGGGGCCATCTGCGACGCCATGAAGCGCTGCCAGATGAGCTGATAGAGCTTGAACTGGTCGGCCGTCAGCTTCTTTTCGATCCTGGCCGGCAACCGCGCCGGGTCGGTCGGGCGCACGCCTTCGTGTGCGTCCTGGGCGTTGGCCTTTCCGCTGGGATAGAGCTGCGGGGTGGCGGCGAGATATTCCTCACCGAACTGCGCCCGCAACGACTCGCGGGCGGCCTGTGCGGCGACCTCGGAGATGCGCGGCGAGTCGGTTCGCATGTAGGTGATGAGACCGACGGTGCCGTCTTCCCCGCCGACGTCCACGCCCTCGTACAGATCCTGCGCGAGCCGCATGGTGCGCTTGGAGCCGAAACCGAGCTTCTTGGCGGCTTCCTGCTGCAGCGTGGACGTGGTGAACGGCGCCGAGGGGTTCTTGCGACGTTCGCGTCGCTTGACCTCGGTGACGACAAACTCCGTGCGTCCCTTCAGATCTGCGAGCATGCGCTCCGCGTCGGCGGACGCCGGGATTTCGGGCTTCTTGCCGTCGACCTGATGCAGCTTGGCCATGAACGCCTGCGCACCCTTTTGCAGGTCGGCGGCGATTGTCCAATACTCGACGGGCGTGAAGGCACGGATGTCGCGCTCACGCTCGACGATGATGCGCAGCGCAACCGTCTGCACGCGACCGGCGGAGAGCCCCTTTTTAACCGTCTTCCAGAGCACCGGGCTGGCCTTGTACCCAACCAACCGATCGAGAACGCGACGCGCCTGCTGGGCTTCGACCTTGTGCACGTCGATGCTTAGCGGATTGGCGATCGATGCCTTGACCGCGTCCTTGGTGATCTCGTGAAACATGACGCGCCGAATAGGCGCGGTGACCGCGTGCCGCTTGGGCTGCGTGAAGAACTGTTCCACATGCCACCCGATCGCCTCACCCTCTCGATCAGGGTCGGTGGCGATGAAGATCTCGCTCGCGCCGCGGGCAATTTTCTTCAGGTCCGCGAGAATGTCTTCCTTCCCCTCGATGGTGACGTAATCCGGCGCGAAACCGTGCTCGATGTCGATGCCCAGTTTTTTTGCCGGCAGATCGCGCACATGACCAACCGTGGCGCGGACCGTGTAGCCGCTCCCCAGATACTTCCCGATGGTTTTGGCCTTGGCCGGCGACTCGACGATAACCAGCGACGTGCCTCCGGCTGGCGGAGGACCGTCGTCGTCGCCGGCGTCGTAGGCCGCTGGCGCACGTGACTTGGACCGGGTGCTGGCGGCCTTCTTGGCCGCGGTCTTCCGCCCCGACGCCTTTTTTGCCGCCGATTTGGTGACCCGTTTGGCAACCGTGAAACCTGTGGACGCAACCGTCGTTGCCGCCGAGGCCGCCACCGTGGCGACGACACCCGTGGCGACCTTCGTGGCGGCGCCGGCGCTCTTGGCGCTGGAACGCTTGGCCGGAACCTTCGTGGCCTTCTTTATTGGCATCAGTTCAGTGTACCTGCGAACGATCACTGCCACCCGTGAGATCATCAAAGCCGCCGTCTTCCGCAATGGCGCGGATTTCAAGAAGCCCGATCCGACCGTCCACGTGCACCAGCGCCCGCTCGATCAACTGCTCAAAATCGTTGAGACTCACCGCGCCGGATCCCCCTAGCAGAACCAGGTATCCCCAGGCCTCGGCGGTGAACCTGCCGCGCTCGTGCGGCCCCTGCACTCGGAGGGGTGCCTCACGCGAACTCAATGCGCCATCCCAGATCAGGGATGGCACAGTATCGCTATACAAAAGCCTGAGGATCTCACCAATTTGCCGCCGGTCATACCCCTGTGACGACAAATAGGCTTCCACCTCCAGTACATCAGTATCGGCTGCGAAGCGTTCTCGCAGATCTTCGATCACGGGCGTCCAGCGATCATCCATTTCCTAACCTAGTCTTGGGGTCAAGTCATGGGCAAGCGAGACGATCAGATCGATAACTCGTTGCGAGTCATTGACTTCCACATCAATCTCGAAATCGGCCTGCGCATAGAGGGGCGCGCGGGTCTGCCATAACTGCTCCATGCTGCCGGCAGGATCGGGTCCCAACAACAGTGGACGGGCGACCCGGGCACGCGCCAGTCGACGCAGCGCCTCCGCCGGGGAGATGCGCAGGTACACCACGCGACCTGGCGGACGCAGCAGATCCACGACGCCGGGGTTTGTGATCCAACCGCCGCCAGGTGCCAACACCATCCCAGAAGAAAATGCAAGCTCTTTCGTGACATCGACTTCCAACTTCCGGAATTCCGCTTCTCCCCGCGTCGCGAAGAGTTCGGCAACGCAGAATCCAGTTCGTCGTGCAATCTCGATATCGAAGTCGAGAAATGGCCGCGCCAGCTGCTTCGAAACGGCGCGACCGACCGTCGATTTTCCGGCGCCCGGTAACCCAACCAGCACCACATGCCCCGGTCCAGATCCCGCCAGCGGCTCTTCTGGCGGGGCGGTCGCGGGGGTCGCACGGTCCGCGCCAGTCCTGAGCGGCGACTCGTCGCTCACACCAGACGCTCGTCCAGCCGCGCCAGATATCCCGCAAGATTTCGGCGCAACTCGCCCAGCGAGTCGCCGCCAAACTTCTCCAACAGCGCATCGGCAAGTACGAACGCCGCCATGGCCTCGGCGATCACTCCCATCGCCGGGACCGCCGTCACATCACTGCGCTCTGCCACCGCCGCTGCGGACTGCCCCGTGGCCACATCGACCGTGTTCAGCGGACGCATCAACGTGGAAATCGGCTTCATGGCCACCCGCACCACCAGTGGTTCGCCGGTGGACATCCCGCCTTCGGTGCCGCCGGCGCGATTGGTCCGCCGCTGCACGTGGCCGGCGCGTGTGCGTCCGGGCGCGGCATCCATCTCGTCATGCACGTCCGCGCCGGTGCGTCGTGCCGTCTCGAAGCCAAGTCCGATCTCCACGCCCTTGACGGCGGGAATGGACAACATCGCCTGCCCAAGCCGACCGTCGAGCCGACGATCCCAGGAGACGTGCGAGCCAAGTCCAACGGGGAGTCCGGTCACGACCACCTCGCAGATCCCGCCCAGCGTATTACCCGCCTGCTTCGCCTCGTCGATCTTCTCAACCATACGTGCTTCCGCGGACGGATCGAGCGTGCGCAGCTGCGACGCATCCGCAGCCGCGTTGAGATCCGCGGGCAACTCCGCGGGCGGTTCGGCGTCGATGCCGCCGAGGTGCACGAGGTGCGAGCCCACGGCCACGCCGACCTCGCGCAGCAGGACGCGACAAATCGCGCCCGCTGCGACCCGCGCTGTTGTCTCGCGCGCCGAGGCACGCTCGAGGATGTCTCGTGCGTCGGCGCGATCGTACTTGAGCAGTCCCGTGAGGTCGGCGTGGCCCGGACGGACGCGTGTCACGTGGCGCTTACGCAGCCCGTCAACATCTTCGTCGCGTGGCGCGGCGTCCATGATCTCGACCCAGTTCTTCCAGTCGCTGTTGCGAATGAGCATGGAGACCGGCGATCCGAGCGTTTCTCCCGCGCGCACACCCGACAGGAACTCGATGCGATCCGTTTCGATCTGCATGCGACGACCGCGCCCGTAGCCCTGTTGGCGCCGGGCAAGGTCGGAATCGACATCGGCCGCGAGCAGCGGAACGCCCGCCGGCATGCCTTCGAGGATGGAAACGAGCGCCGGACCGTGGGACTCGCCGGCAGTGGTGAAACGGAGCATGCGGGAAAGCGACGAAGGAAGAACGACAGAGATACGTGCCGTGCGGCACCACGATGACGGCGCCGTGCGCAGAGCGGAGGACCGTGCGGAACGTAGGTGAGCGGCGAACGAAACGCACTGGTGCCTGCCCATCGGCGGGTGGGCGAGTCGACTCCGCTGCCGGCGAGGCAATGCAAACGCGCCGCGCTCCCGACAGGGAAACGCGGCGCGCGAAAGGAACGGTCGATGCTCTGTCCCTAAGACTGCGGCATCACCCGCAGGTGGTCGTGAACGTGTCCGGCAGTGCGACCATCGTAACGCCGCGCTTGGTGGCACCGATGAGCACGATTTGACCGTTGGGGCGGATCGAGGCGCGAACCGGACCGATGATCGGGTCGCGGATGGGCACCGAGGCCACCTTCTTGTAGCACCACGTATCGAAGATATCGATCACGGGTTCGCTCGAGGCGACAAAGGCGAGGCGCGTCTTGAGCGGCGTAGAGTTCTTGCCCGTATTGAGGGGGTGGAAGTCCAGACCGCCGCCGCTCGATTTGGATTGCAGGATGCCCTGCAGTCGCAGCGTCGGATCGAGGATGTAGGTCGAGTCGCCCTTGATGGCCGACAGTTCGCCGTCGAAGTTGATGCCGACGCCCTGCACGCGAGCGAAGGTGTTGGCGATGAAGTCGCTGACGTCCATCGGACGCGAGAGGCCCATGTCGATGACCGGAAGCGGCGGCGTGAGATCGAAGCCGATCGTGGCGTCGAAGCCCATCGCGCGACTGCCGAGCACCGGTCCGCCTTCACCGACTATGGCGCGTCGGAAGTTGCCGGAGTTGCGCACGTACGTGGTGTCGCGGAAGGCCAGTGCACCGAGCCGGACGATGATCGAGTAGTTGAACTTCGAGCCGTCCACGAGCGTGATGGTTTGCTTGGCCGGGAGCAGCACCGAGTCGCTGCCGAAGCCTTGTGCCGCGAAGCGTACGACTTCGAGCGTGTCGGCACGACCGGCGGACTGGCCGATCGCCTGTTCGAAGAAGAAGTGCGACGTGCGCTTTGTCAGATTCTCCCAGCGCACCGTGCCCTGATTCGGAAATGGGACGGACTGCCCGGGCGTCGGTGTGGTGGAGTAGACCACAACCACGTCTTCGCAGAGGGAGCCGAAAGCGATGCCGCCGGTGCAGGTGGTCGCGATGTACTGCGGCCGATCGCTGAAGTCGTAGACCGTCCGCTGCGTGATGGGCAGGTCGGTCGTGGACGACTTGACCGTGGTGACGCTGAAGGCGACGAGGTTGGGGAGAGCATAGCGGGAGACTTCCTTTCCCGTCGTGCCCTGCGTCAGGTCGATGTAGCTGAGGTTCGTACCGCCCGAGTTCGCGATGATGAGTGTGTCACCCATGATGCCATCGCGCGAGCGCGGCCATGGCGTGAGTCCCCAGGGGCGAGAGCCGACGATGACGGGCGCCTTGAACGACGAGTCAGCGAGGTTGAAGACCTCGACCTGATTGCGTTCGATGTTTGTGAGATACAGTCGATCGTTGCGCGGGAAATACAGGGCATCCGCGATGACACCGCCCGACGGCAGCGGATTGGTGAAGCCGGCGACGACGTCGGCCGAGTCGCGTTTTAACGCGCCCGAGGTGAAGCGGGCGACATCGCGTCGACCATTCGCGTTGCGTGCAAAGCCTGCTACGGTGACCTGTGTCGGGAACACCGACACCGGCAGGCGCGTGCGGAAGGTGCGCACGAGCGTACTGAATCCACCGGTAGACGAGACCGAGTCGGCGACGAGCAGTTGTCCGTTGAGTGTGCGCACTTCGTAGCCGATGACCGAGATGCCGACCGGATCCGTCGCTTCGACGAAGATGGTGTCGCTCACTTCGAGTCGCGCCATCACGCCCGTCTTGACCACGGGAATCGTGTTGGCGTTGGTGGGGCTTTGCACCGCGTAGCTGACCGCGGCACCGGACACGCGCTGGTTGAGCGAGTCCATGATGAACGGCGTGACCGTGATGACCTTGCCTGTCACCGAGTCGGGCATGACGAGGGTGTCGAGGACGGCGACGGAGTCCCTGAGCGGCGCCCCGAACAGCGTCGAATCGCGCGTGACGAAGGCGCCGGTGATGTTGTAGCCGAGCGTTCGGACCTTGTAGCGTGCGCGCGCGGAGAGCGAGAGTACGAGTGCTTTGCCGGTGACGACGGGCGCGCCGGCGGCGGGGCTGGTGATGACCACCATCGGCGGTTCGAGATTGCCGACGGTGAGTACGAGGCGCGCGGTGTCCGACGTGTTGCCGGCGCCGTCGATGACGACCGAGCGCACGTTGACCGTGGAGCCGAGCGGGGCGCTGGCGGGCACGCGGAAGGTGAGTGCGAGGTCGAGTGCCTGCAGGGCGGTGGTGATCGTGGTGTCGTACTGCGACGTGACACCGCCGCTGAGGAAGACGCGGAGGTATTTGAGTCCAACGTTGTCCGTCGCGTTGACGCGCATCGTGAGGACCGTGTCGCCGGCTTCGGTGCCACGCGCGAGGCTGACGCGCGGCGCGATACCATCGCGGAACGGTGGATCGATGAGTTCGTCGCCGGTGCACGCCGCCAGGGTGACGAGCGCGCCGATGGCGAGGAGTGTCCGGACGGGCGCGGCGACGCTGCGCCGCCGCGCGGATGTCTTGGGAGTTGCGGGCATGGGAGCGATGTCCTCGTCGCTTAGCGGCCAGGGGGCGGCGTGACGCCGTCGTCGAGGATGTGCGGCGTGACCAGGATGAGCAGGTCGCGCTTGGTCTCGTTCTTGGAGTTTTGCGAGAACAGGCGGCCGATGAACGGCAGGTTCATGAGAACCGGGATGCCGCTCCGGAAGCGGTTCGTCTCGGTGACCGTGAGTCCACCGATGACAGCGGCCTCACCGTCGGCGACGAGCACCTGCGATTCGGCGCGCTGGCGATTGAAGATCACGCCGACGTCGGTCGAGGCGATTTCCGCGCTCGAGTTTTCCGCTTTGATGTTCATCAACACCATGCGGTTGTTCGTGATCTGCGGCGTGACGGAGAGCTTGATGCCGGCTTCTTCCTTGGAAACCGCGGCGCGGGGGAAGAACGTTTGGGCGTTGGGCTGTCCGGCACCACCCCCACCACCTCCTCCTCCACCGCCGCCGCCACCCTGTCCACCGGCGCTGGCGTCGATGACGCGGATGGGGATTTCCTGGCCGACGAAGATCTCGGCGGACCGGTTGTTGAGGATCGTGATGCTGGGTTCGGACTGCACGTCGGCGAGCGACGATGTCTGCAGCGCGTTGAGGAACGCCGTGAGCTGATAGCGACCGCGTGCGGTGCTGTAGATCAGGTTGAGCGCGTTCGGCTTGATCGCGTTGTTGGCGTTGGCGATGCCGGCGATGGCACGGCCGCCGAGTGCAATGCGGGCGGGGCCTTCGAAGGGCGACCCACCGCCAATGGCGTCAGGAACGCCGTCGCCGTTGGTGTCGATCGGCCTCATGGTGTTCGGATCCGTGCGCGGCACCAGCTGCTGGAAAAACTGTTTGTTGCCGGTACCCAGGTCGTAGGCGAGGCCGATGTCGGTGATGCCCGTGCGATTGACGAAGATGATCTTGGCCTTGATCGCGACCTGCTGGGTGCGGACGTCGAGTTCCTTGAGACGTGCGATGATCTCGGGGAGACGTGACGGGACGTCGGTGATGATGAGCTTGTTGGTGGCGCTGTCGGCGACCACGGAGCCGCGCACGACGCAGCCCTGTCCGGCGCCCGGATTGCTCTGTTGCTGTCCGCCGCCGCTGCCTTGATTCTGCGGCACGCCGGACTGCATGGAGGTGAGTCCTGTGCAATCGCGGCCGAGCAGCGCAAGTACCGTCTTGGCGAGTGCGGTGGCCTTGGCGTAGTTGACATCCACGACCTGCGTGATCGTGGGCTCCAGCGCTTGGTTGGAGGCGAGGTTTCTGTAGCTGTCGACCGTGATGATGCCCGAGGCGTCTTCGGTGGCGGCGAGTCCCTGCGACTGGAGAATCGCCTGCAGAGCGACGTCCCACGGCTTGTCGGTGATGTCGGCGGTGACTTCGCCCTTCACGTCCTTACCGACCACGATCGTGCGGCCGGAGAAGGTGGCGAAGAGTCCGATGACATCGCGGATATCGGTGCCGTCGTAGTTGACTGTGATGCGCGGCTTCTGCGACTGGCGGCGGGCGGTCGCCGGTGCGGGTTTGGCATCGGCCGGTGCGGCTCCGGTCCCACGATCGGCGTCCACTCGCATCTTCTGCGAGGTGCCGACGCTCATCGGGGAATTGTCGGCCTTGGCGTCCGCTTGCTGTCCGGCCGCGTAGTCCGCGGCGGCCTTCGCTTCGGCGCGGAGTTCCGCGCGCGCTTCAGCGCGGGCGGTCGCCTTGTCGGCGGCGGCCTGTTCTGTGACCTTGGCGTCGGCTTTGATGCGGGTCGAATCGACTGTCGGCACCGTGTTTGTGACCGGTGCATCGAGGTGACCGGCGGCCGTTGCGACCACGCGGACGGCGGCGGGCGAGGTGCTCCACGCTGCGAACTGCGTGGGACCACCGGCGACCGTCAGATACAGGGCACTGCCGCGGCGCGAGACGGTGTACGTGCGCGAGGCATCGAGGTCGATGACCATGCGCACCGTGTCGGGGCGGAACTGCGAGAGCCGGATGTTACGAATGGACCCGCGTGCGACGCCGTCGTAGGCCGCGCCGCGCAGCGTGAGGCTGGCGCCGCCGAGGTCGACGACCACGCGCGTCGGACCCTCGAGCATAAAATGATTGACTCTCACGGCCGAATCGAGCGTGATCGTGATCTCGGCGCCGGCGCTCGCTGGTGCGATGCTGATGCTGGAGACGCGACCGTTACCCGGCAGCGTCTCGTCACTGGAAGGAGCGATGGCGTTGGCGGCCAGGCTCGCGGTTGCGCGCGCGTTCGCGAGTGCGGAAGTGTGAGCGTGGACTGTCGCGCTTCCGTGCGCTGCGATTGCGAGGGCTGCGGTGATCACCGCAACGGTCGTCGGTCCCATCATGGGTTCCTCAGTTTCGTCGTGTCGCTGCTCAGCTGCAGCGTTTCCTGCCGATTGAATCCGAACTCGTCGA
>JBBQTA010000044.1:0-19863 GCA_038213465.1 Gemmatimonadales bacterium
CCTTCGTGGGCCCGGTACTTGTCGATCGTGAGTGCCTTATCGAACGCCATCGTCGTAATATTCTCCGCGCATGCTTGTGCGCGCTGCGCAAGTAAATGCGCATAGGTTTGCGCGTATTCTTAGGAAGCATGGGAGTTTACACCGTCCCACTCATCCTGTAAAGGACCGCAGTATGCCCGAGCGGCACTTAGGGAGGCAGATCGGCAAATATCGCATCATCCGCCTCCTCGGAGGCGGCGCGTTCGCATGGGTCTATGAGGCGATCGACCTCGATCTCGAGATCCCCGTCGCCCTGAAGATCCTCCGACCCGAGTTCTCGGGCAACGAAACCGCAGAGGCGCGCTTCCGACGCGAAGCTTCCACCGCCGCCCGACTCCGACACCCGAACATCGTGGTCGTGCGCGACGTCGGGCAGAGCGACGGCGCCTCGTTTGTCGCCATGGACCTCCTCGCCTCTTCTCTGGGCCAGCGGCTGCGCACCACACGCGCTCTGCCGGAGGCCGAGGTCGTGCGTATTGGACTCGACGTCGCCGCGGCGCTTGCGGCCGCCCATTCGGCCGGCGTCATTCACCGCGACATCAAGCCCGACAACATCCTCTTCGGCCCCGGCGGCGAAGCCGTGGTGGCTGACTTCGGTCTCGCCCGCGCGCTTTCTCAGGAAGTCGCGCTCAGCGCCACCAATCAGGTCATGGGCACGCCCCACTACTTCAGCCCGGAACAGGCACGCGGGCTCGAACTCGATGGCCGCAGCGACCTCTACTCGCTCGGCGTGACCCTCTACCGCACGGCCACCGGCAAGCTCCCGTTTGACGGCGAAGACTGGTACGCAGTCGGACGACAGCACATCGACGATCCGGTTCCCCCGCCCCGCGCCATTCGGCCGTCCATTTCGCCAGCACTCGAAGAAATCCTCCTGCAGCTGCTCGCCAAGCTACCTTCGGAACGATACGCCTCCGGCGACGTGCTCGCCTTCGCGCTGCAGTCGGTGACGACCACTGCGGCCGATCGGGAGGGCGTCGCGCTGGCGCTTGCGGCGCGCACCGCCGGACCCTTCACGCCGCTTCCGTCAACCGCGGTCGAGGTGCATGCGCCGAGTCGCGGGCGCGCTGCCGCCACGGTGCTGCGACGAGCATCGCCGCTGCGCGCGGCTTTCTCCATCGTTCTGGTCCTCCTGGGCGGGCTGGCGCTGCTGCGCGTCACCAACCCCGGCAATGCGTGGTCGCGCCTGGTGGGTTCACGTGCCAGCGCCGACTCATTGACCGCGCTCGCCTACTCGCGCAATCCCGATACGGTGTTCGCCCGCGCCTCACGCGCCGACTCGCTCGCCGCGGATTCGCTGCGGACAGCAGACCGACCAGGCTCGGTGGCGAACGACGCCCTGATCGCCACCGCAGACCGCGAGGACGTGCGCCCCGGGCGCGTGCCGCTGCCCGTCAAGGCCTCCGCGCCGACCGCGGCTGCCGCACCGCGAGCCCGCGTCACGTTGGCATCGGATGATGACGCCGTGCTCTTCGTTGACGGGGAGCGCGTCGGGGCGGGCCGCTGGACCGGAGAGCGACCAACCAACCGCGATGTCGTCGTTCGCGCCGTACTCGATGACGCGCCGGTCGGTTGCGCGAGTGCGCAGCGGGATAGTGTCCTGCGACTCAAGCCGGGAACGCGCCCGACGGTCGTGCTCGAGCTCAGCGGCTGCGCCGTGATCAGGCTCGACGTGCAGCCACCCGACGCGCACCTCGTGTTCATTCCCGTCGAGGGTGGATCGCGACTCGCATTTCGCGCCGACAGTGTCGCCGGAAAGCTGCTCACGTTCGGACGCTATAAGGTCGAGGCCGCGGTGCCGCGGTGTGCCACCTTCAGCGACACGCTGACGGCTCCGCAAGGTTCACGGCGCGACACGGTCTTTCTGCGCGCGCACCTGATGTGCGGCATTCCCGGAAACCAGTTGCGCTGAGGACGCGCCTTACTTGGTAAGCAAGACCGAGGCGGCTCCCAGCGCACTGCCCGCTGCCGCACCAAGCCAGAACCGCGTCGCGCGCCACCATTGGGTCTCAGGCTTCGCCACAAGCAGGAAATGCGACGTTGTCACCCGCGCCACCTGCGACGTGATGAGCGCCGTCATCGCTTCTCCGTCACTCCGCACCAGAAGAAGCCGCGCCACGAGCACGTCGCGGTTCGCCGGATCGACGGCGTACGCGACCATGCCCGGACGTATCCATGTGGCTTCCTTCAGCCGAAAACGCGCCGTGCTGTCGTCGACGACGTCGATCTCAAACCGCGCCGCATCGCGCGGGATGCTCACAACGGACGCACGCTCGACCTGCTGCGAGGCACGATGACAGGCGACGGCAGTGAGCACCACGAATGACGCCAGGACGCTGCTCCGAACGGCGCGGCCGAACGGTCTCACTGCGTGATCCAGTTCCGCAGATCGTTGAATGTGACCACCACGATGAGCGCCAAGACGGCCAGCACACCAACGCGCGCGAACGCTTCACGGGTGCGTCCACTGAAGGCGCTTCCCTTCACCGCTTCGGCGAGGACGATCAGGATCTGTCCACCGTCCAATACCGGAATCGGCACAAGATTCAGGATGGCGATGTTGATACTGAGGAATGCTATCAGCGACCAGAGCATCTCCGGTCCGTCTTCGGCCGCCTGCACGGACGTGCGCGCGATGGCGATCGGTCCCCCCAGGTTCTTGGCGGAGATCTGCCCCGAGAAGAGCCCCTTAAGAGTGCGGCCGACCTCCGTCGCCATGCGCACCGAGGCGCGACTGCCCAGCTTCACCGACTGCACAAGCCCCACCGGCGTGCTGATGGACGTGTCCCGCACCTGAATGCCCACGCGCCCAACCGTACGCTTTTCGCCGGTGATCGGATCAGCCACCTCAGCCGTTTGCGGCGAGACGTCGCGCGACAGCCGCTGCCCGGCGCGCTCGATCTCGAATCGCAACGTGCCCGACGTCGTCGGCGTCACCTGATCGAGCACCTCATCCCATCGTTGGATCGGCTTGCCGTTAATCGAGACGATGCGGTCGCCACCGGTCAGTCCGGCCTGCGCCGCCGGCGCCCCGGTGACCACCGAGTCGATGATGGCCGGGCGATACGACGTGCCGAGCGAGTAGTACATACCGCTGGAGACGAGCAGGGTGAGCGCGATGTTCATGATCACGCCCGCCGACAGGATGAAGATTCGGGCGGGCACGGACTTGCTCTCGACCCACCGATTGGACGGGACGGCCTTCGGTCCGAACGGGGCCATTGCCTGCGGATCCCAGAGCGACTCTTCGATATCCGCCGGACGCTCGGCGGCATCGAAGCTGCCACGATCCGCGCCCCCCTCGATGCCGGCCATGGAATCGTCTTCCTTGGTCGCCATGCGTACATAGCCGCCAAGCGGAATCATCGACACGCGATAATCGGTTTCACCACGACGCCACCCGAATAGCCGACGCCCCCATCCGAGCGAAAAGACGGGCGCGTACACGCCGGTCATCTTGGCAGCGAGAAAATGCCCGAGCTCGTGCACAAACACGACGAGCCCGAACACCAGCAGCGGCGCCAGATAGTTTGCGATCGTAGACAGCATGCTCAGGCCTGCACCCGTTCGTTGACGTAGCGACGCGCGGCTTCGTCGGCGGCGAAGAGCGCCTCGATCGAATCGCCGCACATATGACCGTGCGCCGCGAGCGCGCCTTCCACGTGCGTCGCGATTCCTCCGAAGCGAACGCGGCCGGCGAGAAAATGTGCCACCGCCACCTCGTTCGCCGCGTTATAAACTGCGGGCGCGGCACCACCCGCACGACCGGCCGTAATTCCCAGTTGCAGCATCGGAAAGTCGTTCGTTCGCACGGTTTCGAACGTGAGCCCGCCGAGCGCTACTGGATCGAAGGATGGTACGCCACTGTCGGGAACGCGTTCCGGCCACGTCAATGCGTACAGGATCGGCAGCTCCATGGACGGCACGCCCATTTGTGCCAGCACGCTGCCGTCCACGAACTCCACGAACGAGTGGATGATGCTCTGGGGGTGAACGACCACCGAGATTCTGTCGTAGGGCACGCTGAACAGGTGATGCGCCTCGATGATTTCCAGCGCTTTGTTGGCCAGCGTCGCGCTGTCGATGGTGATCTTGCTCCCCATCTGCCAGGTCGGATGCTTCAGCGCGTCCGCGACGGTCGCGGATGCGATGCGCGCTGGCTCCCAGCTACGGAACGGTCCGCCTGAAGCCGTGAGGACGAGCCGACGGACTTCATGCGGCTGACGGCCCGCCAGACACTGCAGGATTGCCGAATGCTCGCTGTCGACCGGTACCAGCGCTGCGCCGTACTGCGCGGCGGTCCGCATCACCAGCGGGCCGGCCACCACCAGCGACTCCTTGTTGGCCAAGGCAACCCGTTTGCCGGCCTCGAGCGCCGCGAGCGTGGCCCGGAGGCCCGCCGCGCCCACGACAGCGTTCAGCACGATGGCCGCGTCGTCGCGGGTGGCGGCTTCCACCAGACACTCCGCCCCCTGCGCCCACGGCGCACCGTTCGGCACGGTGCCGTTTACCAGTCCAACGAACGCCGGTCGCCAGCGGTCCACCTGCGCGCCCAATGCCTCCGCATTCGCGTGCGCCGTGAGTGCGACCGGCTTGAACCGCTGCTCCTGCCGCTCAAGCACTCGAAGTGCGCTCTTGCCGATAGAGCCCGTGGAACCCAGAATGGCAACGCCGACCGGGTCGGGCGGGACGTCCTGCCCGGGTTCGCGCACCGAACGCGGCAACTGCGCGTCAGGCGCGCTCGACTGCGCGTGGCTCATGAATTCAGTCATGAGTTTCGTCATGAACCCGGTGCGGGAATGAGCAACCAACTGTAGAGCGCGAAGGCGATTGGCAATACAAAGAACAGCGAGTCGAGACGGTCGAGCACACCGCCGTGACCAGGAAAGATCGAGCCACTGTCCTTCACGCCCGCCTCGCGCTTGAACAGCGACTCCGCAAGATCGCCGATCTGCGCGGCCGCGCTGATCCCCACACCGAAAAGGATCTGTCCCCACGGTGTGAAGGCGAGTTGCGCGTACGGACGCAGTCCGAATCGCACGAACAGCACGCACATGACGACCGTGGTGACCACCGCGCCAATGGAACCGGACACGGTCTTGGCCGGACTGACGGACGGCATCAGTTTCCGCCCGCCGATCAGTCGTCCCGCGAAGTACGCGCCCGTGTCGCTCGACCAGGTGAGCAAGACAGGAAGCATGACCGCCAGCGCACCGGCCAAGTCGCCCACCGCGTAGTTGTGGTAGCGCAGCGCGTAGACGAAGCTGAGCGTGCCCCCGGTATACACGACGCCGAGAATGGTGGTGGACGCGGCGGAGATGGGTCGCTGATCGATCGGACGCAGCCAGATCGCGACCGCGATGATGCCGAGTACCAGCAGCACCCCGACCACCAGGGGAAAGCGAAGTACGCCGAGGTACTCCGCGTGCGTCGCCAGCGGCAGGCAGGCGGAAATGGCGATGCCGACTGGTGCGATGGGCGCCGAACCCGCCGCGCGCGCGATGCGGTAGAACTCCCACGCGCCGATGGCCGCGAGGGCACTGGCTAAAGTGGCCAGCGTCGCATCCCCCAACCAGATCATCCACACAACGATCGGCGCGCCAATGAGCGCGACGATGGCGCGCCGAACGGTCTCGCTCACGCGGTCAGACGGACCGGGCGCACATAGTCACGCCGTGACGCGACCGAAACGTCGATCCCGGCGCTGAAAGTCGAGGATCGCCTCGTACAGCGATGCACGGCCAAAGTCCGGCCAGAGCACACTGGAGATGTACAACTCGGCGTACGCGACCTGCCAGAGCAGAAAGTTCGACAGCCGCTGCTCGCCGGAGGTCCGGATGAGCAAGTCCGGGTCGGGACAGTCTGCAGTGAACAGACGCGAGCGAAAGGCCGCCTCATCGATGGCGTCAGGCGTGAGCGCGCCCGCCTGGACCGCCTCGGCCAGCAGGCGCGCAGCGCGCACCAGCTCCGCCCGCCCGCCGTAGGAGATGAACAGGTTGAGTCCCAGCTTTTGCCCGCCTTCCGTGTCGCGCATAATGCGCTGCACGGCCGCAGCGGCGGGCGGACTCAGTCGATCGAGCTCGCCGTGCACCCGCACCCGAACGCCCTGCCGTCGCAGCTCGGCGGCCTCGCGAGCGATGTACTCCTCGAGCAAGGACATGAGCGCTGACACTTCGGTCTCCGGACGCTGCCAGTTCTCTTGCGAGAACGCGAACAGGGACAACCACTCCACGCCCGACTCAAGGCAGCCCTCCACCACCGAGCGCACCGCCTTCATTCCCGAGCGATGACCGAACGGGCGCGGCATATGCCGCTCGCGCGCCCAGCGACCATTCCCGTCCATGATGATTGCGATGTGCCGCGGCACGGCACCGTGCACGCGCACGCGCGCGAGCAGCTCCGACTCGGAGTCAGGCATCGGGGACGAGGGGATAGGGCACATGGGGATCTGCTCCGCGATGCGGACTCAGACCTCCATCACTTCGGCTTCCTTCGTCTTCAGCAGCGCATCCAACTTGCCGATGGCGTCGTCGTGCAACTTCTGCAGGTCTTTGTCGGCTTGCTTCTTGTCGTCCTCGGAGATGCCGTCGAGCTTTTTCACTTTGTCGCGCGCATCCGTACGCGCGTGACGAATCGCGATGCGACCGTCTTCAGCGAGCTTGTTGAGCACCTTCACGAGTTCCTTGCGCCGCTGCTCGTTCATGGACGGCAGCGGGACGCGAATGACGCCGCCCTGATGCGCCGGATCGAGCCCGAGCTCCGACTCGCGGATCGCCTTCTCGATAGCCTTGGACTGTCCCTTGTCGAACGGCGTGACGAGGAGAATGCGCGGTTCCGGCGCCGATACCGAGGCGACTTGATTGAGCGGTACGACGCTGCCGTACGCTTCGACCTTGATCGTGTCGAGCATGCTCGGCGAGGCCTTGCCGGAACGAATGCCGGAGAACTCGCGCTTCGAGTTCTCGAGGGCCTTCTCCATGCCGGCCTTGGTGTCTTTCAGAATTTGCGGAATTGTGCTCATGGCGGGCTCAGGAAACAAGTGTTCCGATGCGTTCGCCGCGCACTGCACGTTCGATCGCACCCGGGCTGTGAATATTGAGCACGACCAGCGGCAACTGATTCTCCTTGCACAGCGTGATGGCCGTCTGATCCATCACCCGCAGTTCCTCGAGCATCACGTCGCGATAGCTGATCGTCTCATACAAACTGGCGTTCGGGTCCTTCTTCGGATCGGCAGAATACACCCCATCCACGCTGGTGGCCTTGATGATGACATCCGCCTTCATCTGGATTGCACGCAAGACTGCCGCCGTGTCGGTGGAAAAGTACGGGTTGCCGGTACCGGCGGCAAAGATCACCGTGCGCCCGACTTCAAGATGACGCAGCGCACGCCGCCGAATATACGGCTCCGCCAGCTCTTCCATGCGAATTGCGGTCATGACGCGCGTTTCGAGTCCCTTCTTCTCGAGCATGTCCTGCAGCGCCAGCGCGTTGATCACGGTTCCGAGCATGCCCATGTAGTCCGCGCCGACGCGGTCCATGCCCATTTGCGACAGCTGCGCGCCGCGCACGATGTTGCCGCCGCCGATGACGAGTCCGAGTTGCACGCCGAGCGCCTTGACGCGAAGCACCTGCTCGGCGAAGAACTCGATACGTTCAAAATCGAAGCCGACGCCCCGATCTCCCGCCAATGCTTCACCGGAGAGCTTGAGCAATACTCGTGGATAACGCAACGCGCCGGAGGCCGAAGCCACCGACGCGCCATTCCCGGTCTCTGCAGGCGTGGAGTCGCTCATGTGCGCGCTCAGTCTGCGCCCAGCTGCAATCGCGCGAATCCATCAACGGTGATCGTACCGCCGGCGCGCTCCGCATGATCCTTCACGAGCGCCGTGATCGTGATGGCCGGATCGCGCACCCACGCCTGCGGCATGAGCGTCACGTCCTTGAGGAAAGCTTCCACCTTGCCCGTGGTGATCTTCTCGATCATCGCCTCCGGCTTGCCCGACTCGCGCGCCTGCTCTTCGGCAATGCGACGCTCGCTGTCGATCTTGTCGGCCGGCACGCCCGTGCGGTCGACGGCCATCGGCGCGGAGGCCGCAATGTGCTCCGCGATGAACTTGGCCAGCTGATGCGTGGACTCGTGCTGCGCCACTTCGGGTGACGACGCCGTGAGCTGCACGAGCGTGGCCAGCTTGCCGTTGTGGTGGCGGTACATCCCCACGTGTCCCGACGGACCGGCCTCGAAACGCGCGACCTTCTTCACGTTGACCGCTTCGCCGGTTTTGGCCGCATTGAGCTTGACGTATTCGTCAACCGTCTTGCCAGTGTCCCCGTGGAACGGCTCCGCCAGCAACGCCTCGGCCGTGGTGGCGTGGGAGTGCGCCATCTGCTTGACGAGCGTTTGCACAAAAGCAACAAAGTCTTCGTTGCGGGCAACGAAGTCGGTTTCGCAGGCGACTTCGACGAGGACACCGGCGGTGTGATTGTGGAGCAGTTCGCCGCCCACGATCCCTTCACTGGTCGAACGGTCCGCGCGCTTTTCAGCCTTCGCAATGCCCTTCGCGCGCAGGAACTCGACGGCCGCGTCCATGTCGCCATGGGTCTCTTCGAGTGCCTTCTTGCAGTCCATCATGCCCGCGCCGGTGCGCTGGCGGAGTTCCGAGACAGCCTTGGCCGTGATCGGTGTCGTCATCGTCATGCCTATGTGAAAAAATGTCGTCGTTCGATTCGGAAAGTCCCGCGTGCGCGTCGGGGGCGGCGATCGCACCCAATCTACTCAAGGTCCCGTGTACGAACGCCGCCGGTTGAAGCCGGCGGCGCCCAGGTGCTACCGCGACTCGCGACGTCCGCCGCACGGGGAGGCGGACGTCCTGGGGGTCACTCTGCCGCGTCGCCCGACTCCGCGCCGGCATCGCCAGCGTCGTCCGTGGCACCACCCTCGACCACGGCGCCATCCGGGCCGGTCTTGAGGCGCGCGGCGATCGCTTCGGGCTTGGCGCGACGACGACGCGGGCGACGACGCTTCTCGTCCTCTGCACCGCGAGCGGCGCCGGCCGGAGCGTTACCGCCACGATCGCCACCGCGATCACCGCGACCGGCCGGCTCCGCGCCACGATCGGTGCTGTACACGTAGCTCTCCTGCTCTTCATCGGCGGGGCGCGACGGTGCTTCGCGACGCGCTTCATCGATCGTGTCCGAGATCGCTTTGGCAATCAGTTCGACCGAGCGGATGGCATCGTCGTTGCCGGCGATCGGCACGGTAATGAGATCCGGATCGGCATTCGTATCGACAATGGCGACGATCGGCACACCGAGCTTGTTGGCCTCGGAGACGGCGATGCGCTCCTTCTTGGAATCAATGATGAAGAGCAGCCCCGGAAGGCGTGTCATCGTTTTGATGCCGGACAGATATTTGGAGAGCTTCTCGCGCTGTCGCGACATGAGAAGCTGTTCCTTCTTGGTGTAGTTCGAGAGCGTGCCGTCCTCCGCGCCCGCCTCAAGCTCCTTGAGCTTGCGGATCTGCTTCTTGGCGGTCTGGAAGTTGGTCAGCATGCCGCCGAGCCAGCGCTCGGTGACGAACATCGCGCCGCAGCGCTCGGCCTCGGCCTGCACGATGGCGGCCAGCTGGCGCTTGGTGCAAACGAAGAGGACCTGCTCGCCGCGCAGGACGACGTCGCGGACCAGCTTGGTCGCGAGATCAATCTGGCGGAGCGTCTTCTGCAGGTCGATGATATGAATGCCGTTGCGCTCGGCGAAAATGAAACGGCGCATCTTGGGGTTCCAGCGACGGGTTTGATGCCCGAAGTGGACGCCCGCGGCAAGCAGTTGCTCGAGGGACGGACTGGTCATGATGGTGTGTACGACTGGAGGTTTTGAATTCGTCCGCCTTCATCATCACCCGGGGCGACCGTGTCCTGAAGGGACTCGGCACCCGCACCGGGCTCAGAAGGCGTGCAGGATACGTGGAGCGGCGGCCGTGGCCGCCAGGCTCAACGCTTGGAGAACTGGAAGCGCTTGCGGGCGCCGGAGCGGCCCGGCTTCTTGCGCTCGACCTCGCGCGCATCACGCGTGAGGAGGCCGAACTCGCGAAGCTTCTTCTTGTTGCTTTCGTCGAGCTTGACGAGCGCTCGCGCAATGGCGAGACGCACCGCACCAGCCTGACCAGCGACGCCGCCACCGTCGAGCACCGCCTTGATGTCATAGCGGCCGAGCGTGTCCGTCAACGTGAATGGCTGCTGGATGGCCGACACCAGCGTGGGACGCGGAAAGTAGTCACCGAGCGTACGACCGTTGACGTCCCACTTGCCCGAGCCGGGCGTGAGATAGAGACGGCAAACTGCGCGCTTCCGACGGCCGACGGCCTGGATCTGGTCCGACATTACTTGGCCTCAGCGTTGGAGAACGTCAGCGTCGCAGGAACCTGCGCCACATGCGGATGATCGGCGCCCGCATACACGCGGAGCTTGCGGCGCAACACCTGACGGCCGAGCGCCGTCTTGGGGAGCATGCCGTACACCGCCTTTTCGATTACGCGCTCAGGGTGCGTGGCGAGGACGGTGGCAAACGGCGTGTGCTTTTCATGACCCATGTAGCCAGTGTGGCTGAAATAGGTCTTCTGCTCCGCCTTGCGGCCGGTCACGGCCACCTTGGATGCGTTGATGACGATGACAAAGTCACCCGTGTCCATGTGCGGCGTGAACATCGGCTTGTGCTTGCCGCGGATGATCTTCGCGATCTCCGAGGCCAGGCGACCAAGCACCATGCCCTCGGCATCCACGATGTACCACCGACGATCGATATCTTTCGGAGTCGCGCTGTAGGTCTTCATTCGTGCGTCTTGGTGAGGCGCCCTGGGGACACCCGGAACGAGGTGTACCCCGAGCGGGCCAACCCCTCTGGAAAAGTGCATAAACGCGTCAAACGCGACACAGCATTGCGCAAGCCTCCCCGTGCCAAAGCACTTGGGAAGGTCGCGCACGTGCGATCACGTCGACCGGAGCCAATCCCCCGCGCATACTGCGATACTGCGAATCCTACCGCGGGCGGACGTGTGACAGACTCACACTCTACTGCATCGGTCGGCGTCTGTCAATCGACCACTTGCCGTGCGCCTGCCAACTCAACCGTGAGGCCTGCCCTTGCACGGTCCCGTCCCGGCACACAATCTCCCGCGCCAAGTGGGCGAGGGGTCCGCAAGCCCCAAGGCATTTCACCTTCATGCTGCCGGAGTGGACTGATGGGAATGATGTCGGAGTTCAAGGAGTTTGCAATAAAGGGAAGCGTCCTGGACCTCGCCGTCGGCGTGGTCATCGGCGTCGCCTTTCAGAAGATCGTCGACAGCATGGTCAATGACATCATCATGCCCGTGGTCGGGCTGCTCACGGGCGGCGTAGACTTCTCCAACCGCTTTTTTTCCTTGCAAGGCGGCTCGTACGCCACCCTCGATGAAGCCAAGAAAGCGGGCGTGGCCACGGTCAACTATGGGCACTTCATCAACGAGATCCTGACTTTCCTGATCGTCGCTTTCTGCCTCTTCCTGGTCATCAAGGCGGTCAACCGTGCACGCCGTCAGCGGCCCGCCGTCGCCGCCGCCCCCGCCGCGGTGTGACGTGGCGCCGTCCGCTGCCGCAGCGGACGGACGCGCCGCCGGCTCGCCCCCGCTCACTCCCCCGGCAGCGGACCCAGTTCGATCAACAACGCCCCTTTTTCCACCGCGCTTCCCACCACCGCGCGAACGGCAATGACTACGCCCGCCACGGACGCCCGGAGCTCGTTCTCCATCTTCATGGCCTCGACCACGACGAGGCCCTGCCCCGCGCTCACGGTATCGCCCAGCGCCACAGATACGCGCACGATCAACCCCGGCATCGGCGCGATCAGTGGCGCCGGCCCGGTCGCCGTCGCCGATGCCTCGGTGAGATCGCGCAGCGTCCGCATGCGCTCGTCCACCGCATCGACGGCATAGCGCTCGCCGTTGATGTCCAGCGTCCAGAGCCCCCGACGACTCCCGCGGCGCGCGAGCACCCGGTGCACCTCCTCGCCAAGCCGCACCACCTGGACGGGCGTACCGACGACGGGCGAGAGACTCACCGCCGTCCGCACCCCGTCCACGATAGCGTCCGTGCCGTCGAGCTCCACGACCACGCGCGTTCCGTTCACTTCCACGACGTACTTCATCCGTTCTCCGGCACCAGGACGCACACCGACTCCACGTGCGCAGTCTGCGGAAACATGTCAAAGCAACGCAATGCCGCAATGCGCCACGCGGGCAGTCGCGCGACATCGCGACTGAGCGTCGCGGGATCGCAGCTCACATAGACGATCGCGCGGAGTCCGCGCGCCGCGGCGTCCGCGAGGAGCGCGGTCACCTGTATATCGACGCCACGACGCGGTGGATTGAGCACGACCACGTCCGCGGGCAGTGCACCGGCCAGTGCGTGCTCCACGGTGTCGCACACCACGTGCGCGGTCGTGAACGCTCGCAGCCGTCGGCGCGCCTGTGCCGCACCGGCCGGATCGGCTTCGATCGCCGTCACGCGTAATGGCGTCGGTTGCGGGGACGACGACGCGCCGAGCAACGCGCTGAGAATACCCACGCCGGCGTACGCATCAATGACGTGCGACGGCGAAAAAGTGCGCACCTGCTCCAGCACGAACGCACGGAGTGCTGCCGCCACCTCCTCGTTCACCTGCGCGAACGCCAGCGCTTCCGCCGCTTCCGGCCCGTCACCGTCAATTCCCGCCGACGGCTCCATGAGCGCGGCGTCGGTTTCGACATCGGGCTGCGCGTCGTGCTCCAGCTCACCGCCACCGGCGCCTTCGTAGCGGGGTGAGGGGCCGTCCATCAACTCCCGTTCCCCATCCTCCCGCTCCCACCACACGGCGACGATATCCGGATGCGCCTTGCGCAGCGCTGACGCCCACGCGCTACCATCGGGCCAAGCGAAGGCGCCGCTGACGACGAGCACGATAACACCGGAATCGGACGTGGACGCGTTCGACCCGTCGCGCAGTACGTGGCCAATCCGGCGGATCGCCACGCGCAGCGTGGCCGCATCGGGCAGACCACGACTCTGCGCGCGCACGGCATGCCAGGCACGCACCACCGACGGATGCGCGATGGCGCACTCCTCCAGCATGAACACCCGCGACGCATCGTCGAACGGATGCAGGCCGCCGATCCACGACGTACCGCGCCGACGTAACGTGAGCGTAAGTCGCCCGCGATACGCCCAGTCTGCGCCGGAGACCAACGTCGCGCGCGGCACCTCGCGCTTCCCAATACGTCGCAAGGCGTCCTGCACGATCGTCAGCCGCGCATCGCGCTGCGCATCGCCGTCGAGATGCTGCAACTGGCATCCACCGCACCGATCCGCTTCGTAGTGGCGACAGCGCGGCGCTACGCGTGACGCTGACGCCTCGACCAGCTGCAACACTCGACCGCGCGCATGTCGTGCGTGCATCTGCAGAGCGACCTGCGCGAGATCGCCCGGCGCCGAGCGCGGAACGAAGCATGCCAACCCATCCGCGCGGCCCACGCCGTCGCCTCCGGCGGCAATCCCTTCGATACGAATGGTCGCCACCGACTCGGCGCGCGCGCTGAGTCGCGCTGACTTGAGACGCGCCGCTTCTTCCTTCGCTGCCCGTCCGCGCATCGACCGCCCACCACGACGCACCATCATGCCGGCCGCAGCGCGTCGCGCCGGGCCAGGGCGGTCCACGTTGCCCGATCGCGCTGCAACAGCTCGCTCTGACCCGCGGAGGCTGACGCATCCGTCGAAGCGATACCCTCGACCCCACGCGTGACCGCTCCGCTCGTGCGCTCGGCGTGCGTGACCAACGCCGCGGCGATCGCGGCCACTCGCAATGCGGCTGGATCAGCCGCAACGTGCGTAAGCGATGGCAATGTCTGCTCCAGCCATTGGATCGTGATGTTGCCGCTCTGGAAGTCGGGGTGATCCATCACGCGCAAGTGAAATCCGCGAGAGGTCTCCACCCCGTCCACCGTGAGCTCCTGCAAGGCGCGGCGCATACGCGACACCGCCAGCGCCCGCGTCGGCGCATGGACGATCAGCTTTGCGAGCATGGGATCGTAGTACAGACCGACGTCGCTGCCCTGCTCAATGCCACTGTCCCACCGTACACCCGGGCCGCCTGGAATCTGCAGGTACTCCACACGACCGGTCGACGGAAGAAACCCGTTGGTGGGATCTTCGCTGGTGATCCGGCACTCGATCGCCCATCCGCGCGGATGAAAGTCCTTCTGCGCGAACGGCAACGGCTCACCTGCCGCAATGCGAATCTGCCACTGCACCAGATCTATCCCCATCACGAGCTCAGTGACGGGATGCTCGACCTGAATGCGAGTGTTCATCTCGAGGAAGTAGAACGCACCACTGCGGTCGAGCAAGAACTCACACGTTCCCGCATTCACGTAACCCGCCGCACGCGCAGCGGCGACGGCCGTCGCGCCCATCTCGGCGCGCAGCGCCGGCGAAACCGCCACACTTGGCGCCTCCTCGATCATCTTCTGGTGACGACGCTGTACGGAGCACTCGCGCTCACCCAGATGAATCACGTTACCGTAGCCGTCGGCCAGGATCTGTATCTCCACGTGCCGCGGTCCGTCGATGTACTTCTCGACATACACGGCATCGTCGCCGAAAGCGTTTCGCGCCTCACGCTGCGCCGACGCGAGCGCATCGGCGATATCTTCGGACGTATGCACCACGCGCATGCCCTTGCCGCCACCTCCGGCGGCCGCCTTGAGCAGCACCGGGTATCCAAACGATTCGGCAATCGTTCGTGCTTCGTCTGCATCACGGAGCGCCTCGGTCGTTCCCGGCACCACAGGCACGCCCGCCGCGATCGCCAACTGGCGGGCAGCGGTCTTGGAACCCATGGCCTCGATGGATTCAGCCGGCGGACCGATGAAAATCAGGCCCGCCTCGCGTACCGCGCGCGCGAACCAGGCGCGCTCCGACAGGAACCCATAACCCGGATGCACGGCATCGGCGCCCACGCGCAGCGCGGCCTCGATGATGCGATCGCCGAGGAGGTAACTCTGCGCGGCAGGCGCTGGACCGATGTGGACCGCCTCGTCGGCCTCGCGCACGTGCGGTGCGTTGGCGTCCGCGTCCGAGTAGACGGCAACGGATCGCACGCCGAGTTCCCGACAGGCGCGAATAACGCGCAGCGCGATCTCGCCGCGATTGGCCACCAGCACTTTGCCGAACATGCGCGAGCTCACAGCGGAAGGTTTCCGTGCTTCTTCGGCGGGTTGCGATCACGCTTGCCGCGGAGGGCATCGAGCGCGCTGATGAGACGCGGCCGTGTGTCGCGCGGATCGATGACATCATCGACGTAGCCGTAGGCGGCCGCGATATACGGATTGGCGAACTTCTCCGTGTACTCGTTCACACGCACCTCCGTTGCCGCGACCGGATCACTGCTGTCGGCGATCTCCTTGCGATACAACACTTCCACCGCGCCCTTGGGCCCCATCACCGCGATTTCGGCAGTGGGCCACGCGACGTTGAAGTCGCCGCGAATGTGCTTGGAGCTCATGACGTCGTACGCACCGCCGTATGCCTTGCGCGTGATGACCGTGAGCTTGGGCACCGTGGCTTCGCAGTATGCGTACAAGAGCTTCGCGCCGTGCTTGATGATGCCGCCGTGCTCCTGCGCCACGCCGGGGAGAAAACCCGGCACGTCCTCGAAGGTGACGAGGGGTATGTTGAAGCAATCGCAGAAGCGCACGAAGCGCGCCGCCTTCACGGATGCGTTGATGTCCAGCACGCCCGCCAGCACCGATGGCTGGTTGGCCACAATGCCGATGCTGAAACCGCCAAGATGCGCAAAGCCGATGAGTACGTTGCCCGCGTAGTCGGACATGACCTCGTAGAACTAGCCGTCGTCGACGATACGGCGAATGATGTCCTTCATGTCGTACGGCTTGTTCGGATTGTCCGGTACGACGTCAAGCAACGCTTCGTCACGGCGATGGTGCGGGTCTCGGCCGGTTCCGCGCGGCGGCTCCTCCACATTGTTGGAGGGCACAAACCGGAACAGTTCGCGAATCTGCTGCAGACAGGCGAGCTCGGAGTCGCACGCAAAGTGTGCGACGCCGCTCGTTCCGGCATGGGTGTCCGCGCCGCCGAGCCGTTCCATCGTCACGTCTTCGTGCGTCACTGTTTTCACGACATTGGGGCCGGTGACGAACATGTAGCTCGTTCCGCGCACCATGTAGATGAAATCGGTGATGGCCGGTGAATACACGGCGCCACCGGCGCACGGACCGAGAATAGCGGAAATCTGCGGGATGACGCCGGAGGCCAGCGTGTTACGGAGAAAAATGTCCGCGTAACCGCCGAGTGAGACGACGCCTTCCTGGATGCGCGCACCGCCGGAGTCGTTCAGACCGATGACTGGTGCACCTCCCTTCACGGCGAGATCCATGATCTTGCAAATCTTGGCCGCGTGCGACTCCGAGAGAGAGCCGCCAAACACCGTGAAGTCTTGCGAGAACACGTAGACGAGACGTCCGTCGATGCGACCGTAGCCGGTCACGACGCCGTCCCCGTAGATCGGCGCTTCTCCCTCGGCGACGGAGCGCGAGGTGACGAAGCGGTCGATCTCCACAAACGACCCTTCGTCGAGGAGGACGTCGAGACGCTCGCGTGCGGAGAGCTTTCCCTTGGCGTGTTGCGCGGCGAGTCGTGTTGCTCCGCCGCCCTGCTCGGCAGCGTCGCGGGCGACTGCAAGCCGTTCGAGTTTATCGCGCATGGACATGATGCGAGAAGCTACTATGCGGCGAATACAGCGACCAGCCGAGCCCATGAACTGGACGAAGCCGACCGCCCGCAGGCGACCGGCTTCGTGGCCGGCGCGTCACCGCGAGGGGTGCGCAACGCCGGATCGAAGTTCCATCGCAGCGCAGAAGGCGCGGTGGTTATTGCGGCTTGTAGATGATCGGGAGGACGACGCGCGTTTTGACGGCGTTGCCGCTCACCTTGCCCGGCGAAAAGTCGAGCCGGGAGACCACCTTCTTTGCCGCTTCGCCCAGAGCCGTCTGCGTCGCGTCGAGGACTTCGACGGAGGCGGGATCCACCTTGCCCTTTGCATCAACGACGAACTGCAATTCGACCATGCCGCCAACGCCACGGCTCTTCAGGTCGGCCGGATACGACTCCTGAATAAGGCGTGCGGCGAGTGCGGTGGAGGTCAGTTTCGGTGGATTGGTCAGTTCACTGATCGGGTAGACCTTATCGTCCTGCGCGGCTGCGGTTCCGGCAAGCGGGCCGGCCAGCAGTGCACCGACGATCGCCGGCACGAGTATGCGACGAACGGAGGGCAACATCATCGGGGGGTTTCCAGAGGCAAAAGCACATTTGCGAGCGAGTCCGCAGGTCCGCCGTCGGACCATCGGCTTGGGCGAAGGCGCGGGGGCGTCCTGACCGATCGGACTCCGCATTGCGCCGCACGGTCTCTTATCGGCGCGCTGCGCGTTCGGCTTGAGCATTCATCACGGTTCCTTGACATTCCGTCACAGTCCCGGATCTTATTCTCCAGCAGTGCAGAACTCGTGCGATTGTTATCGCGTAGCGCCGTGACGAAACGGGCCCTCTGGACGTCCTCAGCGGAACACCGCCAGCCATGGCTGAGCTCGCTGTCGAAATAGTGTTGCGGTCCGGTAGATCGCCGGACCGAAGATTGTCAGTCGCTCCCACTCCCTCCACATGTCTGAACTCTTTCGACTCGAGGACGACGCGTCAGCCAGACGGATTCTGGTCGTCGGCGCCCTCCTGCTTGTTGCCGTCCCCCTCGTCCAGGTCGGGACACAGCTGTGGCCGATCCAGATTTCCAGCATTCAGTGGCGGTTCGGCGCAGCCAATGCGTTGTCCGCGGTGCTCTTATTGCCGTTCCTTGGCGCAATGCTGTTGTACCTGACGGCACGCGCGACCAGCAGCCGCGCGTTGTCAGCGTTTGCGGGCGCACTCGCCGCGCTGTTCGCGCTCGGACTTGCCGCCGGTACCGTGCTGTTCGTCCTTGATGCACTGCAACTCAAAACGGTCGTGCAGTCGCGCGCCATGGCGCAATTCATGACGACGTTGTTTCGCGTAACGGGACTCAACGCGCTCTTCACGATCGCATACGGCATGCTCGCGTTCGCAGCGTTCCGTGCGCCGAAGGCGGCGCGGTTGCCGGCCCGCCCGACGAGCAACGCCAGCGGACTCGTTGCCCCGCGCAAGAACGAGGATGCGGTCACACTCATTGTTGGTCAGAGCTCGAACAAGTCGGAGTAGGTCCGGCGCCGCCGCGTTTGAGCGGCGGGCTGGTACGTAACGCATGCATGATGCCCTCGTGATGCAGGCGTTTTGATCACGTGTGATGCAAAGCGCCCCCCGGGAGATTCCCGGAGGGCGCTTTCGTAATGCAGCTCACGGCGCTTACAGCAGACCGAGTTCTTCTTCCGAGCTGTGCACCTTGCTCGGGGTTTCCGGCTTGGGCGGCTGCTCCTCGGGAACACCGGTCACGGCGAGCACGATGCGCCGGTGGATCGGATCCACCTCCAGCACGCGCATCGTCAGGTTCATCGTCTCCCAGGCGAAATCCGCCGGGTTGGTGACGGTGCCTTCGGGGTTGAGCTGGCTCACGGGAACGAAGCCTTCAATGTCGTTGCCGAGATCGACGACCACGCCCTTGTCCATCAGGCGCACGACCGTGCCCGGTAGATCCGTACCGACCGGGTACGTCTCACCGATGCGAAGCCACGGATCTTCCTCGGCCTGCTTGAGGCCGAGCGAGATGCGCTTATTCTCGCTGTCGATGTTGAGGATCACCACGTCGACCGCGTCGCCCTTCTTCACGACTTCCGACGGATGCTGGACGCGCTTGGTCCAGGACATATCAGAGATGTGAATGAGACCATCGATGCCGGGCTCGATTTCGACAAACGCACCGAAGCTGGTGAGGTTGCGAACCTTTCCGTTGATGCGCGTTCCGACCGGGTACTTGAGCGGCAGGATCACCCACGGATCCTGCTCGGTCTGCTTCATGCCGAGCGAAATCTTCTCCTCGCTTTCGTCGACCTTGAGCACCACCGCCTCGATCGCCTCGCCGATGCTGACGATCTTCGACGGGTGCCGGACATTGCGCGTCCAGCTCATCTCGCTGATGTGAACGAGGCCTTCGATGCCCGGCTCCAGCTCGATGAACGCGCCGTAATTCGTGATGGACACGACCTTTCCGTTCACGCGTGTACCGACCGGATACTTCGCGGCCACATCCTTCCACGGATACGACTGCAGCTGCTTGAGACCGAGGGAGATACGCTCGCGCTCCCAGTCGATGTCGAGCACCTTGATTTCGAGTTCCATGCCGATCTGCACCATCTCGCTCGGATGCGAGATGCGGCCCCACGACATGTCCGTGATGTGGAGCAGGCCGTCCACGCCACCGAGATCGATGAATGCACCGAAGTCCGTAATGTTCTTGACGACGCCCTTCCGCACCTGGTCCTTGGCGAGCTCCTTCATCAACTTCTCGCGCTTGCCGGCGCGCTCCTGCTCGAGGATCACCCGGCGGGAGACGACGATGTTGCGGCGCCGCTTGTTGAGCTTGATGATCTTGAACTCGTACTTCTGACCGAGCAGCTCGTCAATGTTGGGCACGCGACGGAGTGCGATCTGCGAACCCGGGAGGAACGCATCGACGCCCATGAGGTCGACGACCACGCCACCCTTGATCTTCTTGACCAGCGTTCCCTCGACCGGCATGTCGCTTTCGTAGGCAACGCGGATGCGTTCCCAGACGCGCATGAAA
>JBBQTA010000045.1:0-19559 GCA_038213465.1 Gemmatimonadales bacterium
TCGGTGCGCCCCGCTATGTGGGTGAGCCCCTAAGGACATGATGAACCAGATCTCGTTCGCGAAGCTCGAGACGGGCATGGATATGCCCCACCTTCTCGACATTCAGACGCGCGCCTTCGAGTCGTTGTTACAACTCGACGCCGCACAGCTCGAGCGCGAGGACGTTGGCCTCGAGCGCGTATTCAAGGACCTGTTCCCGATCACGGACGTCCACGAGAACTTTTCGCTGGAGTTCGTCCGGTACAGTCTCGGTGAGCCGAAATACACGGTCGCCGAATGCATCGAGCGTGACATGACGTACTCGGCGCCGCTCAAAGCGACGCTGCAGCTGGTCATCTTCGAAGACATGGGTGACGGCACCAAGCGCCCGCGCAACATCATCGAAAAGGAAGTCTATCTTGGCGAGCTGCCCCTGCTCACCGAGCTCGGCACCTTTGTCATCAACGGGGCCGAGCGCGTCATCGTCTCGCAGCTCCACCGGTCACCCGGCGTGGTGTTCGAGGAGTCGACGCATCCCAACGGACAGCGTCTGCTCTCGTCGCGCATCATCCCGTTCCGTGGATCGTGGGTCGAGTTCACCGTGGACATCCACGACGTGATCTACGTCCACATCGACAAGAAGAAGAAATTCCCCGCGACGGCCCTGCTGCGCGCCTTCGGCTATGGCGAGAACCGCGACATCCTGCGGTTGTTCTTTGCCGAACGCGATCTCGACTTGCTCAAGAAGCGCGAGTCGCGCAACGACCAGCGTGAAATCCTCGGCGCGATCATCGCCGAAGACATCACGCTCGACGGTGAAGCCGCTGCAGCCGATGCACCCAAGCCCAAGACGAAAAAGGCCAAGGCGGAGCGCGAGCGCGCCGAGTCCGACCTGCTCGTGCGTGAAGGTGATGAGCTGACGGAAGAGGTGTTGAATCGCCTCGTGCGTCAGGGACTCGAGACGGTCAAGGTGTTCGCGTCGTACACGCAGATCGATCTGCGCGACGAGCAGGATGCCATCGACCGTGGCGAGCGCGATGTGCGCCGCACACTGGCGCGCGACATCATCGAAGCGGAGACGGGCGAAGTCGTGGCCGACAAGGGCGACGTGCTCACCGACGCCGTAATCAAGAAGATCCGCAAGGCCGACACCAACAAGGTGCATGTGTTCGTGTCCTCGGGTCGTGCTGAATCGACCCTGATCAAGAATACGCTCCTCAAGGATCCCACCAAGGCGGAAGAGGAAGCGCTCAAGCAGATCTATGCGCTGCTCCGTCCGGGCGATGCGCCCAACCGCGAGACGGCCAAGCAGGCGCTCGAGCGGCTGTTCTTCAGCCCCAAGCGCTACGACCTCGGGCGTGTCGGCCGCTACAAAATCAATCAGCGTCTGCGTCTCAACACGCCGATGTCCACCACGGTCCTGACGAAGGAAGACTTCGTCGAGATCATGCGGCAGCTCGTCGAGCTGCACGAAGGACGCGGCGACGTGGATGACATCGATCAGCTGGGTAATCGTCGTATCCGCTCGGTCGGCGAACTGATCGCGAATCAGTTCTCCGTCGGCCTCTCGCGCATGGCGCGTCTGGTCAAGGAGCGCATGTCGATCAACACCGATCCCGAGAAGATCTCGCTCGATGACCTCGTCAACGCCCGCACGGTGTCGGCGGTCATTCAGGCGTTCTTTGGCTCGTCGCAGCTCTCGCAGTTCATGGACCAGACCAACCCCCTGGCCGAGTTGACGCACAAGCGTCGTCTGTCCGCGCTTGGACCCGGCGGCCTCACGCGCGAGCGTGCCGGCTTCGAAGTCCGTGACGTGCATTATTCGCAGTACGGCCGCATGTGCCCGATCGAAACGCCGGAAGGTCCGAACATCGGCCTGATCACGTCGCTGGCGTGCTTCGCGCGCGTCAACGATCTCGGCTTCATCGAAACGCCGTATCGCGTGGTGAAGGAAGGGCGGCTCACGGGCGAAATCCTGTGGCTCGACGCAAACAAGGAAGAAGACGCCATCATCGCGCAGGCCAACGCCAAGCTCGACGACAGCGGCGCTTTCGTCGAAGATCTGGTGCTCTGCCGCAAGCGCGGCGACTTGCCGCTGACGCAGCGTGAGAACATCGACTACATGGACGTCGCGCCGGAACAGCTCGTCTCCATCGCGTCGGCGCTCATTCCGTTCCTCGAGCACGACGACGCGAACCGTGCGTTGATGGGCTCGAACATGCAACGCCAGGCAGTTCCGCTCCTCAATCCGCAGACGCCGTTTGTTGGCACCGGACTCGAAGCCACGGTGGCCGTGGACTCGGGTGCCGTCATCATCGCGCGTCGTCCGGGTGTCGTCACGAGTGTCACGGCCGATGAGATCATCGTCGATGCCGGACTCGTCGAGGGCGGCATCGAAAGCGATCGTCCGCTGGCCCGACTCACGCAATTGGATCGCTACAAGATCAAGAAGTACTGGCGTACCAACCAGGACACCGCCATCAACCAGCGTCCGCTGGTTCGTATGGGCCAGCTTGTCTCCAAGGGCGAAGTCCTTGCCGACGGCGCGGCGACGGAAATGGGTCAGCTCGCGCTCGGCGCCAACGTGCGTGTCGCGTTCATGCCCTGGTACGGCCACAACTTCGAAGATGCCATCATCCTGTCCGAGCGCCTGGTGAAGTTCGACGTGTACTCGTCGATCCATATTCAGGAGCTCGAACTGCACGTGCGCGATACCAAGCGCGGGCAGGAAGAAATCACCCGTGAAATTCCGAACGTCGCCGAAGAGTCGCTGACCGACCTCGACGAGCGGGGCATCGTGCGTATCGGTGCGCAGGTGAAGCCGGGCGATATCCTTGTCGGCAAGATCACGCCCAAGGGTGAGACCGAGCTCTCGCCGGAAGAGAAACTCCTCACGGCCATCTTCGGTGAAAAGGCCAAGGACGTGAAGGATTCGTCGCTGAAGGTGCCGCCCGGTATGGAAGGCGTCGTCATCGACGTGAAGATCTTCTCGCGCGTCGAAGATCAGGTCGTGGAAAAGGATCGCGGTGAGCGTATCGGCGATGTGCGCCGGCAGGAAGGCGAAGAGAAGATTCGCGTCAACGAAGTGCGCGACGGTGAAATTGCCGCGCTGCTCGTTGGCGAGACGGTCTCACTCGCGCTCAAGTCCGGTACCGTCGAGGAAGCGATTCCCGCCGGCACGGTGCTTGGCAAGGAACAGCTCGAGACCATCAAGTTTGCCACGCTCGACCTCAAGACGTTCCGCGTCGAGAGCAAGAAGGCGAACGACAAGGTGCGCGACATCATCGATGCGGCCACCGAAGAAAAGGCCCATATCGAAGAGCGCGCGGAAGAGCGTATCGACCGGATCCTCCAGCCGGACGAATTGCCGCCCGGCGTGATCCAGCTGGTGAAGGTGTACATGGCCGAGAAGCGCAAGATCTCGGTCGGCGACAAGATGGCCGGTCGCCACGGCAACAAGGGTATCGTGGCCCGCATTGTGCCCGAAGAAGATTTACCCTTCATGCCGGACGGCACGCCCGTCGACATTGTGCTCAACCCGCTTGGGGTTCCGTCGCGCATGAACGTGGGACAGATCCTCGAGACCCATCTCGGATGGGCCGCGAAGCTGCTCAACTTCTACGCGAAGACGCCGGTGTTTCAGGGTGCAAACGAGCGCGAAATCGGCATGCTGATGAAGCTCGGCGGCCTCAAGTGGGCGCGGAACACGCTCTCGCTCGGCGGACCGGAGTCGGATGCGACGCCGCAGGATGTCCGCAACCTGCTGGCCGACGTCCGCCCGGAACGCACGGCGCCGGACAAGGTCGAATTGTTGCACCACGCAAGCCTGAACGATCTGGGCGCGCGCGGCATGTCGGCCGAAACAAAGGCACTATTCGCCCGCATCCGCGAGTTCCTTGCGAACGCTGCGCGTGCGATCGCCGAACGTGAAATGGGCTCGCTCCAGGCGGCGCTGCTGGTCAACCGGTCACTCGACGGGTCACCGGAAGACGCGGCAGAAGCCGTCGCGGCCATCGAGGGACAGCTGTCCCTGAGCCCGGCCGATTCGCTCAAGCGCATCGGGTTGCCGGCACTGGCCGGTATGCTTGGCCCGAAGGGCGAGTCCGACGTGGAAGGGGCCGGTATGGAGCTGCTGCGTCTGGCCGGCCTCACCACGGCCGGTAAGGTGCGTCTGCGCGACGGTCGAACGGGCGAAGAGTTCGCCGCACCGGTGACGGTCGGCGAGGTCTACGTGCTCAAGCTCTCGCACTTGGTCGACGACAAGATTCACGCGCGCTCCATCGGACCGTATTCGCTCGTCACGCAGCAGCCGCTCGCCGGCAAGGCGCAGTTCGGTGGCCAGCGTTTCGGCGAAATGGAAGTGTGGGCGCTCGAAGCGTATGGCGCAGCGCACACGCTGCAGGAAATCCTCACCGTCAAGTCCGACGACGTGAACGGCCGAAGCCGTGTCTACGAGGCGATCGTGAAGGGTCAAAATCTGCCGGAACCCGGCATCCCGGAGTCGTTCAACGTGCTCGTCAAGGAACTGCAGGCCCTCGGTATCAAGGTCACGCTCGGCTCGACGGACGGGAACGGCGTGGACATCGTCGAAGGCGGCAGCAACGGTAACGGCGGGGAGGAGTAGTCCATGATCGATTTCCGCAGTTCGCGCGAAGCCCGCGCGTCAGCGTTTGACTACATGTCCGTGCGCATCGCCTCCCCCGAGGAGATCCGCGGACCGAAGGACCCCAAGGAGCGTGAACGGCTGGAGATGGCCGGTCTGCGCACCTGGTGGTCCTGGGGCGAAGTCACCAAGCCCGAGACCATCAACTACCGCTCCTTCAAGCCGGAAAAGGACGGGCTCTTCTGCGAGCGCATCTTCGGTCCCGTCAAGGACTGGGAATGCCATTGCGGCAAGTACAAGCGCATCCGCTATCGCGGCGTCATCTGCGATCGCTGCGGCGTCGAAGTCACGCTGAGCAAGGTGCGGCGCGAGCGCATGGGCCATATCGAATTGGCCGTGCCGGTCGCGCACATCTGGTTCTTCAAGACGTTGCCGTCGCCGATGGGCAACCTGCTCGACGTCACGCTGCGTGATCTCGAAAAGGTCATCTACTACTCGAACTACATCGTCATCGACCCGGGCAGCCAGGAGGCGCGTGAGCGCCAACTGCTCGACGAAGACGAGTATCTCGACCTGCGACAGCGCGCCAAGGCCGAAGGCGATACCGCGTTCCATGCGGAGATCGGTGCGCCGGCCGTGCGCGAACTGCTCAAGCGGCTCGACGTCGACAAGGTGGCGGAAGAACTCCGTGGCTCGGTCGTCGGCGAAACGTCGCAGCATCGCAAGAAGCAAATGCTCAAGCGGCTCAAGATCGTCGATGCGTTCCGCCTCTCGGGTGAAGGCGGAGAAATCCGCAACCGTCCGGAGTGGATGATCCTCGACGTCATCCCGGTCATCCCGCCCGATCTGCGTCCGCTCGTTCCGCTCGATGGCGGTCGGTTCGCCACGTCGGATCTGAACGACCTGTATCGTCGCGTCATCAACCGCAACAACCGTCTCACCAAGCTCATCTCGCACCGCGCGCCGGAAGTCATCCTGCGCAACGAAAAGCGAATGCTGCAGGAAGCGGTGGACGCACTGTTCGACAACGGACGTCGCTCCAAGGCCATTCGTGGCCGCGGCAAGCGTCCGCTCAAGTCGCTCTCCGACATGCTCAAGGGCAAGCAGGGGCGCTTCCGTCAGAACCTGCTCGGCAAGCGCGTGGACTACTCGGGTCGTTCCGTCATCGTCGTGGGGCCGGAGCTGAAACTGCACCAGTGTGGCTTGCCCAAGATGATGGCGCTTGAACTGTTCAAGCCGTTCATCATTCACAAGCTCGTGGAGAGCGGTGAAGCGGAGACGGTGAAGCGCGCCAAGAAGATCGTGGAGCGCGAGAACGCGATGGTTTACGAGGTGCTGGAAGGCATCATCAAAGACCATCCGGTGCTGCTCAATCGCGCACCGACGTTGCACCGACTTGGTATTCAGGCGTTCGAGCCGGTGCTCGTGGAAGGCAAGGCCATTCGTATTCACCCGCTCGTCTGCGCGGCGTTCAACGCCGACTTCGATGGTGACCAGATGGCCGTGCACGTGCCGCTGTCGTTCGAAGCGCAGATCGAATCGCGCGTGCTCATGCTCTCGTCGAACAACATCCTCAAGCCGTCGGACGGTCGTCCGGTCGCCGAGCCGTCACAGGACATCGTGCTCGGCTGCTACGTGGCGACCAAGGCCCCGATCGGCTTTGAAGCGTTGCTCAAGGATGCGGCGCTGGCGATGAAGTTGCCCGCGTACTCGGTGATCGATGAAATCGAGATGGCGATCGCCAACAACCGGATCGGCTTCTACTCGGCCATCCGTTGGTACGACCGCAAGCAGGAAACGCCGGGGTGGATCGTCACCACGACGGGCCGTGTGCTCTTCAACTCGATCGTGCCGACGGGTCTCGAGTTCCTGAACAAGGACATGAAAAAGAAGGCGCTCGGCGAGCTCGTCTTCCAGAGCTACCGGAAGTGCGGTCTGGCGGAGACGGTGCAGTTGCTCGATCGCCTGAAGGAGTTCGGCTTCCGCAATGCCACGCGCGGCGGTGTCTCCATCGGCATCGAAGACCTGCACATCCCGAAGGAAAAGGCGTTGTTGCTGGCCGAAGCGACCGAGCGCGTCGAGCGTTTCGAGCGCGCGTACGCGACCGGTAACATCACGAACGGAGAGCGCTACAACAAAGTCATCGACACGTGGACGCACGCCAACACGGACGTGGCGGACGCGATGGTCAAGGCCATGCGTGAATCACAGGGCGGATTCAACCCCGTGTTCATGATGTTCGACTCGGGCTCTCGTGGTTCGCGCGACCAGATCCGTCAGCTCGCCGGTATGCGCGGCCTGATGGCGAAGCCGCAGAAAAAGCTCACCGGTGGTATCGGTGAAATCATCGAAAACCCGATCAAGTCGAACTTCCGTGAAGGGTTGTCGGTGCTCGAGTACTTCTCGTCGACACACGGCGCTCGTAAGGGGCTGGCCGACACGGCGCTCAAGACCGCCGACGCCGGTTACCTCACGCGTCGTCTCGTCGACGTCGCGCAGGACATGACGATCGCCGAAGAGGATTGCGGGACGATCCTCGGCCTGGACACGTCGGCGCTCAAGGAAGGCGAAGATGTGATCGAGCCGTTGGCCGAGCGGTTGACGGGCAACGTCGCCGCAGAGGATGTGTTCGATCCGATGGAGCGCGATGAAGCCGGTCGTCCGAAGTTGATCGTGGAAGCTGGTGAATTGATCAGCGAAGAGTCGGCAGACGCGATCGAGGCGTCGGGCATCGAGATGGTGAAGATCCGTTCCGTGCTCACGTGTGAAGCGAAGCGAGGTCTCTGCCGCATGTGCTATGGTCGCAACCTCGCCACCATGGCGATGGTCGACATCGGCGAAGCGGTCGGCATCATCGCCGCGCAGTCGATCGGTGAGCCGGGTACGCAGCTGACGTTGCGCACGTTCCACATCGGTGGTGCTGCGGCGCGTATCGCCGAACAGACCGCCCGCAAGACCAAGAAGGCCGGTGTCATCGAGTACGGCGATCGCCTGATCACCGTGCAGAATGCCGACGGGCAGAAGGTCGTCACGTCGTACGAAGGCGAGCTGCTCATCAAGGCCTCTGGTGAGAAGAATGCCGTGATCGAAGCGCGCCTCGCGGTGCCGCTCGGTGCGTATCTGATGGTCGAGGATGGCCAGACGGTGAAGAAAGAAGACTCGGTCTTCACGTGGGACCCGTACTCGAACCCGATCATCTCGGACGTGGACGGTGAGATTCGCTTCGTGGATCTCGTCGAAGACGAGTCGTTGTCCGAGGAGCTCGATGAACTGACCGGCTTGCGTCAGCGTGTCGTCATCGAAGACCGTGAAAAGAAGCTCCACCCGCACATCGAGATCTGGCAAAACACCGGCGGCAAGGAGAAGCGCGTTCGCGACTTCATCGTGCCGGTCGGCGCTGTCATCATCATCGAAGACGGGGCCAACATCTCAGCTGGTACCATTCTGGCCAAGATCAGCCGCGAGTCGTACAAGACGCGCGACATCACCGGCGGTCTGCCGCGTGTCGCCGAACTGTTCGAAGCGCGTCGTCCGAAGGATCCGGCCACCATCTCCGAGATCGACGGGTTCGTGCGCTTCGGTGAGATCAAGCGCGGTAAGCGCGAGATCTTCGTACGTCCGGCCACGGTCGAGAAGGGCCAGTGGATGGCGGACGAAACGGCCGAGGAGCAGACGTATGAAGTGCCGGCCGGTAAGCATCTCCGCGTGCACGAGGGCGACCGCGTGCGTGCCGGTGACCGCTTGTCCGAAGGCCCCGTCAATCCGCACGATATTTTGCGGATCAAGGGCCCGCGCGCGGTGCAGGAGTATCTGCTCAACGAAGTGCAGGAGGTCTACCGACTGCAGGGCGTGAAGATCAACGACAAGCACATTGGCGTGATCGTCAAGCAGATGTTGCAGAAGGTGCGCATCGTGGAATCCGGCGATACCGAGATGCTCGAAGGCGAGCACGTCGATCGCGCGCAGTTCCGCGATGAGAACGATGAAGCCAAGAAGAAGAAGATTCGTCCGGCAACGGCCGAGCCACTGCTCCTCGGCATCACGAAGGCCTCGCTTACCACGCAGTCGTTCGTGTCGGCGGCTTCCTTCCAGGAAACCACTCGCGTCCTCACGGATGCAGCGATCCGCGGTTCACGCGACAACCTGTTGGGACTCAAGGAGAATATCATCATCGGCCATCTCATCCCGGCCGGTACGGGTATGTACCGGTATCAGGAAGTGGATGTCGAGTCGGATGCGCTCCCCGAGCCGGAGCCGATCCCGGAAGCACTCGAGCCCAATTTCGAAGCGTTGCTGCCGGCGTCGTTCGCCGAATCGGTGCCGTTCACGATGGGCGACGATCCGCTGTAAGCGGCCGATTTTGACAGTGACGAGCGGGGCGGTGCCGAAAGGTGCCGCCCCGTTTCGTTGGGGCAGGCTGGGACGGCCGGTGGCTCCCAGGGTCAGCAGCTCAGGTGCGCTGTGTAACTTCTAGATGCGGGTCGTACCGCGAGCTTGACATGCCGACGGAGCCAACTCATCGTGCGCATTGCGGGCCTGCGCCACGGTCATATTGAGGTCTGGCGTATGAAATGGATCAGAGCTGCAGTGTGTCGATCAACCGTATGCGTGTCACTGCTCGCGATGCGCTCCTGGATGAGACTCGGGGCAGCGTCACTCAGCATAGCGTTGGCGGCATGCGACTCGGTCGGTCCGACGAGAGTGATGGAACCCGATCAGCCCGTCTCCCGCGCGGCGACCGTCGAAGCTCTGCCGACACATGAGATCCGCGTCTCCGAGCAACGAGGCAAGCCGTCCAAGCTCGAAGTCGTACGGACGCGGAGCGTGCGCGGAGCGGTGGCGGCTTCGGATGACTCCAGGCTTGGTGCGCGATTGGCAACCGCCCCTGTCTGGTTCACGGTGCCTAGCAAACTTCGGTCCGACACGCACAGTCCTGCGGTGTTCCGCTTCTATCGGATGCCGAGCGAGACACTGCGGGAGACTCAGTCGAAGTCGTCGATTGAATCGAGCGCGATGCTGCCACAGGTTTCGCAGCTCGACGATGAGTATCCAATCGGGTGGGATCCCGAGGTAGCTCCGTATCCACCTGCGGTGCTCGAACAGCTGGTCGACGCGGCGATAAGCGAGTGGACCGCCGACTACAATGACGAGACAGCGGGCGTACAGGATGATGATGCCTGGGAATTTGTACCGGGCGGCGTCGGGCAGCGTACGAGCGTAGGTGAGAACTGGATCGGCAATTCGCTGAAATCCCTGCTTTCGACGGAGCCCTGCAAAGACGAGCGTGACGATATGCACGCGGCGCACATCTGGTACAACGCGGGAGTTGTCGCTGCGACGATGATCGCCGTCGCCATGATCATCAATCCACCCGCCGCGTTTACCGCGGTTGCAGCAATCGCCGGAGAGGGTGCCGGTTTGGGCGCGCTGAAGCGAAGCCTGTATGAGAAACGACGCGACTTCACTCAGTGCGTGGCGAACAATCAGTCCTACTACCGCCGACCGTAAGAGGGAACATGGAAAGCGCAAGATTCTATCTCGTGTCAGGTGGCGTACTCATACTGATCTCGCTGTTTCTTGCCACGAGACCGCGCGCCTCCGTGTTATGGCGCGTAGGAGCCGCCACCCATGTCGGTGCGGGTGTGATACTCTGTCTCGCCGGATTGAGGGCGAGTTCGACTGCGAGCGCGGATCTTTCAGCATTCGCGTTCGTGTGGATCGTGGGAACGCTGCTGCTGGTGTCGGAGCGTGTCTTGGGCGCGTGGAGGAAGAGCGGCGGCCAGCGTACACCGATGTAGCGGAGCGAGTGCAGATCCCGCGCCGGCGGTTGAACCGTAGAAATCCGTAACGTCGGCATCGGCTTTCGGGGCCACGGACGCAGATAGGTGCTGGGTTCGCACGTCGGGGCGGTGCCGAAAGGTGCCGCCCCGTTTCGTTGGGGCAGGCTGGGACGGTCGGTGGTCATATGACCACGGCTCGCGGGTACAATACAGGTGATGACCTTGCCGGAGACTTCCGCCGAACTGTACACCGGGTTGGCGACACGCCTCGCTGCGGACGATCCGTCGGCGTTGCGCGAGCTGTTCGACGAAACCCACGAAGCGCTGCTCCGGTTCGGGCAGCGGTTCCTCGACGTCGCGTCGGCACACGACGCGGTGCAGGAGGCGTTCGTACGGGTGTGGGAGCGGCGGCACACGCTCGCCGTGGATCAGTCGGTGCGCGCCCTGTTGTTCACCACCGTGCGCAATCTCGCCTTCAATGCCAAACGCGATGCGGGGACGCGTGAGCGCCTGCTCGCGCAGCATGGCACCGATCGACTGGCCGGACACCAGCCGGTGCGCCCGGACGTGTTCGTGCAGGAGCAGGAACTGAGCGCGCAACTGCAGCAGTGCATCGATGCGCTGCCGGAGCGTCAACGCGAAGCGCTGATGCTCAGCCGCTTCAGCGGACTCCGACACGACGAGATCGCACGCGTGATGGGTATTTCCGAGCGGACCGTGAACAACCACCTCGTGCGCGCATTGGACGCCCTGCGCGCACACCTGACGGAACGGGGCGTATTGCATCATGACTGAGTTCTCCAAAAGCCCCCCGATGCCTGCGAGTCTGCGCGATGAGATCGCAACGCATTCGTCCGCCGCAGACCTTGAGCGTGTCTGGCACCTCCTCGACCGTGCAGATGGGCGCCGTGACGCGGACGCACCCTCGCCGACCACTGGTGAAAGGTCAGCAGACGCCCTGTGGGATCGCATCGCGGCGGCGACGGGAATCCCGCTGGCAACCGCAGACGACGCCGCCGCGCGGTCCGCGCCCACAGCGCCACCCGCGCTGACGCTGGTGGTCAGCGACGCCTACGCGTCGACCGCGGCGCGTCGCGTGTGGCGCCGTCCGGGCGCATCCGTGCTGCTGGCTGCTGCCGCCAGTGTGGCGGTGATGACGTGGTGGGGAACGGGCAACGTGCGGGTCACCACACCGGCGGGGCGCGTGGAGACGGTGCGCTTGCGAGACGGATCGACTGTCGTGCTGAACGGTGCGAGTGCGTTGCAGCACCCGCGCTACTTCCGGCCAACGTGGCTGGGCGGAGACGGACGGCGCGCGGTGCGTGTGCAAGGCGAGGCGTACTTTCGTGTGGCCAAAGGACAGACGCCGTTCGTGGTGCAGACGGCGCAGGCGGAGATCCGCGTCGTGGGCACCCGTTTCAACGTGCAGGCGCGTGCGACCGACGCTGCCGCACACACCGATGTGGCGGTGGAAGAGGGCGTGGTGCAGGTGCGCGCGCTCGGCGCGCTCGCTGCGGTGGATCGATCGGTCGAGTTGCGCGCCAACGACCGCGTGAGCGTGCGGGGCGTCGCCGATGGCGCAGCGTCGCGCGAGGATGATGTGTTGCAGGTGACGCAGGGCGATCCCCGTCGGGACTTGGCTTGGACCAACGGCGGCTTTGCGGCGGTCGATCAACCGCTGCGCGAAATACTCGCGTCGCTCGAAGCGCAGTTCGGTGTGGAGCTGTCGATGCGCGATTCCGTTGCCGCGGCCTCCGTGATCACGCTCTACTATCCGGAGCGCACCACGATTGATCGCATTCTCACCGACCTCGCGACCGCGCGCGGATGGGCCATGCGCCGCACCAGCCGAGGCTACGAACTCCGCGCCGCACCGTGATGGAAGCGCACAGGCACGCGCGACGACGCGTTGTCCTGCTGCTCGCGACGTCGGTGGCTTTCGCCTCGTCGATACCGGCGCAGCGCATCCCGGCCACGCGCGCGGTCGCGGACACGGCGCCGTCATCGGGTACGGACGATCCCGCACAGCGACGCATCACGCTCGCGGTTCGCGATCTTCCCGTTCGCGATGCCATCGAACTCATCGTGTCGCGCAGCGGCATCAATCTCGTGTACGCGACCGAGGCGATCGCGGCCACCGGCACCGTCTCCTGTCGTTCTGATAGCGAGCGCGTGGAGTTACTGCTGCGATGCGTCGTGCGCGAGGCTGGTCTCGACTACTATCGGCTCTCGTCGGGTACGTTTGTCATCATCGCGCGCGCAGAAGAAGCGCCGCGCTATGGTACGATCAGCGGTCTGGTGCGCGATGCCTCCTCGGGTGAACCGATCCCCATGGCCCGCCTCGCCCTCGTCGAAACCGATGTGGTGCGAACGGCCGGAACGAGTGGTGCATTCGCCTTCTCGCAACTGCGCCCAGGCAAGTACCGCCTGCTGGCCAGCGCCATCGGATACCGAGCCGGTCGTCTGGATCTTGAGTTGTCCGAGTCGGGAGCGGTGCGCACCACGATGCAACTGGAACGGCAGACGATCACGGTGACACCCGTCGTCGTGAACGGACTCGCCCCCGATGCCATGTCACGGTCACTCAGCCGTCGATCCATCGACGTTGCCGATCTGCCGTCGGCCGTGGTGGGCCCGTCGTTGCTGGTCACGGCGGCACCTGCGGTGATGGGAGTTGCACCGGCCAGTGGCAGCGGCGATCTCCACATTCAGGGTGGCGGGGCGGGGGAGCATCAGGTGCGACTGGACGGCGTTCCGGTCTTCGATCCCATCTCGATCGACCGCGTCTATGGCGCGTTCAGCCCACTCGCGATCGGACGGCTCACGGTACAGCGTGCCGGCTTCGGCGCATCGGCCGGCAGCTTCACAGCAGGTGTGATCGATCTCGAGCACGCGCTCGAGGACACGCCGCGTGCGACCGCCGTCACCGCGCAGGTGGATCCGGGTGCGGCCGCGGCGCGGGTGAGCGCGCGAGGCACGGTCGGCGGACAGCAGGCGACCGGAATGCTCAGTGCGCGTACGAGTGTGTGGCAATGGTATCAGCCACGGCCGGTGACTGACGCGCTGCGTTCGTGGAACATGATGAGCCCGGTGCTGACCGAGCGGCTCGCGTCCGCAGGACTACTGGGTCGCAGTGCGGCCAGCGCGTCCTCGTCCTTGAGTGCGCTGCCCATCGCACGCAACGGCACCGATCTCGCCTTCACCGATCTGCACGGTGCCTTCCGGGTGGCCACGGGTGCGTACTCGTACATCTCGGCATCCGGCTACCTCGGCAACAACCACCTGCACAGTGATGTCACGGTCGCGCCGGTTTCGTCGCAGCAAATCGATTCAACGCGTGCCGTCGACGCCAACGAAGCCTATCAATGGATGACGGCGGCCGCGCAGATTCGCTACGAAACCCTGATTGGCGCGCGCTCCACCGGCATGGTGCGGATGCGCATCAGCGATCACGCCCTGCGCTACGGCTTTCGCGTTACGCCACCGGACAGCACGCCGTCGTCGGCGTTGCCGGAAGACCGTAACGCACTGCGCGACATCGCGATCGACGCCACGCTGGGCACGACGTTCGGACCGGCGCTGACGCTGCAGTGGGGCGCGGAGCTGGTGCATACGCAGAGCGAAATGCGCATGGCGACGGGGATCCTGCGCGATCTGCGCACCGATCTCTCGGTTGCGCGCGCAAGCACGTCGCTCGATGTGAACTGGAGACTACGGCAAAGGTTGTGGCTGGATCTCGGCGTGCGCAGCACGTGGCTGCCCACCGGCGGGCGCTCGGAGACGGAACCGCGGATTGCGTTGCGTGGCGAAGGGATCTGGCCCGTCGCGGGCACCGTTGCGTGGCGCGTGGGAGGCGGTGGGTATCGTCAATACATCACGCAGTTCGATATCGCGGCGGCGGCACCGAACGCACTCATTCCGTCCATGCGCTTCTGGTTGCCGGTCGACGGTTCGACGCCGACGCCGAGGGCCAACCATGTGGCGGCGGAACTGGTCGCGCGATTCACACCGGGATGGGAGCTGCGTAGCGAGGCGTACTACAAGGATCTCGCGTCGATCGCCGCCTTCGACTACGGCGTGCTGCTCGATCGCGGCACCTCGCTTCCGCATCAGCTCGATCCGTCGGTGTTCGTAAAATCGGCGCGCGGCGAGGCCTACGGCGCCGGTGTGCGGCTGGTGCACGAGCGCGCGCGCGTACGCCCGCTCGCCGATGTGCAGGCCGAGACGCCCGCCGTGTTGCGTGCGGAACTTGCCTACGACTTCGGCATCACCCGTCGAACGTTCCCGTCCCGCTTCGGGGGCGCCATGCAGCCGGCCCCATGGAATGAGCCGCATCGACTGTTCGCCGCGATCGACTGGAGTCCGGCGCCCGCCTGGCGTGCGAATGTGCGGAGCCGCGCGGTCGCCGGCCGGTCGTGGGCGCTGCGGCAAGCGTACTACGATCTCCTGAGTCTTGGCGCACTCGGCGACGGACTTCCGGTCCAGACTCCCGGCGACGCGGCGCGCCCGTTGATCGTCACCGCCGATGTCGGGCTTGTGCGCACGCTGGTGGTGGGGACGACACGCATCGAACTGGGGGCTGCGGTGATGAACGCCTTTGATCGGCGCAACGTGCTGGACTACGGGTTGGAGCGAGATACGCAAGCCGTGGGCAATTACAGCAGCACGCCGCGGTTTCTGCTGCGTCGACAGTGGTCCGCGTCGGTTCGTGTCGTGGCGCGCTGATTTCCATACGCGCAGCGTGGAAGCGCGAGTGTGGACGCGCTTGTTACGTAAGCAAATGCAATGTGATTGAGAATTCGGTAGTCATTGCGCCTGAGTGACGGGTTGTTCTGGTACACGCTGCGGCTCTGCGCAGTGCAACATCGTATCCTTCGCACCCGGGATCAATGACGACATCGATTTCTCGCTTCCGTCCGCGCGCGCTGTCCGCGCGTCTGCGTTCGCTACTGCTCACACCGCTCCTGATTGCCGGCGCCGCCTGCGGCGATGATGACGGGCTGACCGAAGTGGTGCCCACGCAGAACATCTTGCAGACGGCAACCGGTACGGCCTCGCTCAGCACACTCACCGCCGCGATCACCGCAGCGGACCTCGCGTCCACCTTTACGGGCAGCACCAACTATACGGTCTTCGCGCCGGTGAACGATGCGTTCGCCGCGCTTCCTGCCGGGACCCTCGACGCATTGCTGCTCGCCGGCAACCGGTCAACGCTGCAGGCATTGCTGACCAACCATGTGGTCGCGGGCACCGTGCGCGCCAGCGACCTGCGCGACGGTCAGACGTTGACGACGCTCGGCGGGAAGACACTGATCGTGTCGATTCAGAACAGCGAAGTGCGGATTGGCGGGGCACTGGTGCGTACCGCCGACGTGCAGGCGACCAACGGCGTGGTGCATCTGATCGGCAGTGTGCTCACCGGCGGGCTGGATGTCGTGCAGCGCGCGTCGGTGACGCCGACTCTCTCCACGCTGGTGACAGCGATCGGTGCGGCGCAGCTGGGGTCGGCGTTGCAGGCGCCGGGACCGATCACCGTGTTTGCGCCGGTGAACAGTGCGTTCGCCGCGTTGCCCGCGGAGCAGGTGAACCGTCTGCTCGATCCGGCCAACCGCGCGCTGCTCGCCAAGGTGCTGACCTACCACGTGGCACCCGGTCGCGTGACCTCCGCGCAGCTGACCGAAGGGCAATCCATCACCAGCCTTGAAGGCACCGCATTACGTATCACGCTGGCCGGCGGCGCCAAGGTCAACGGCGTGACGATTTCCACGCCCGACATCATCACGGCGAATGGCGTGGTGCATCTTATCGACGGCGTGCTGACGGGAAATCTCGACGTGGTGGACGTGGCCACGGTACGCGGATTCTCGTCGCTGGTTGGCGCGGTGCAGGCGGCCGGACTGACGAGTACGCTGCGCACCACCGAGAACATCACAGTGTTTGCGCCCACGAACGATGCCTTCACCGCGATACCCGGCGGCGCGCCGTCGAATGCGCAGGCACTGGCGCGTGTGCTGCAGTTGCATGTCACGGGCGCGCGAGTACTTGCTGCGAACCTCTCCAACGGACAGATGGTGCCGTCGCTGCTTGGTCCGTCGCTGCGCGTCAATATCGCGGGTACGGCCGTGTCGCTGGTGGGGCCGACCAACTCAGCCAACGTGACCGTCACGGACATCGCCGCCAAGAATGGCATCATTCATGTGATCAGCGCCGTGCTGCTCCCGCCGCCGCCGCCGCCGACACTGAACATTCTGCAAACCGCCACCGCCACGCCGACACTCAGCACCCTCACCGCCGCGATCACGGCGGCCGGTCTGGGCAGCACATTCACCGGTACGCCAAAGTACACGGTCTTTGCGCCGGAGAACGCGGCGTTCACCGCGCTTGGTCAGGCGAGTGTCGATGCGCTGCTGCTGGCGGCCAACCGCACGACGCTGCAGGAACTGCTCACGTATCATGTCGTTGCAGGTGAGCTGCGCGCCGCCAACCTGACCGACGGGCAAATGCTGACAACCCTGGCGGGCGAGTCGCTGCGGGTCACCGTGCAGAACGGCGAAGTGCGTATCGATGGACAGTTGGTGCGCACGGCTGACGTGCTGGCGACCAACGGCGTCGTGCATGTGATCGGCGGCGTGTTGACCGGCGGACTGAATGTGGTGCAGCGTGCCAGCATTACACCGACGCTCAGCACGCTGGTGACGGCCGTTGGTGCGGCGCAGCTGGGAACCGCGCTCTCCGCGCCGGGACCCATTACCGTCTTTGCCCCGGCCAATAGTGCCTTTGCGGCGCTGCCGGCGGAACAGATCACGCGCCTGCTGGCCCCTGAGAATCGCGCGCTGCTTACCAAGGTGCTCACCTATCACGTCGCACCGGGGCGCGTGTTGTCCTCGCAATTGACCGAAGGGCAGTCCATCACGAGTCTCGAGGGTTCGGCGCTTCGCATCACGTTGAGTGGCGGCGCGCGGGTGAACGGTGTGCGAATCTCCACGCCCGATATCATCACTTCGAACGGTGTGGTGCACCTCATCGACGGCGTGCTGACCGAGAGTCTCGACGTGGTCGACGTCGCGACTCTGCGCGGCTTCGGGTCGCTGGTCGCCGCGGTCGAGGCGGCCGGACTCACGAGCACCCTCCGCACGACGAACAACATCACCGTCTTCGCCCCCACCGACTCGGCGTTTGCGGCCATTCCCGGTGGAGCACCCACCAGCCCGCAAACGCTGGCGCAAGTGCTGCAGCTGCACGTGGCGCCGGTGCGGTTGCTGGCGGCCGGACTGTCCAACGGCCAGTCGATCACGTCCCTGCTTGGCCCGACGCTTCGGGTGAACATCGCCGGTAGCGCGGTGTCGCTGGTCGGTCCGCGAAATACCGCGAACGTGATCGTGACCGATGTGGTGGCCAAGAACGGAGTCATCCACGTGATCAGCAGCGTGTTGCTGCCGTAACCGGCGCTGCAGCAGCGCACAGGGTGTCGATGCGAGAAGTAGATCGCATCGACACCGTTCTGTGCGTGGCAATGCGTCGGCGTCGCGCAATTGGGTTGCTGGCAAACCGGAGTCCGTGCGTGTCGACGCTCTCACGGAGCCAATGGGGACGCGCGATGCCGCCGAGCCTCGCGGCTATCGCATCCCCGCCAAGTTGGGCGATGTCGTCACGAAACTGCGGGCACACAACATCACGATTCGAGTCCTCGACAAGCCCATGCGCGCCGAGGGTGAGGAATTTGTGGTGGATCGCATGCGCAAAGTGCGGAGTGCCAGCTACGTTTTACGTCGACATGGCGCAGCCCACGGCGAACGCCGCGTTCGACTACCTCGAGCCGCAGGCGCGCGGCCTCTCAGCGTTCGCGGTAGTTCGACGGTACTTCACCCGGCCGCGGCGACGAACTGGGGCGCCTGGTACGCGCCACCCGCGCCGTATCGAGCCACGCTGAGACGTTTGAGAGAGACGCGTCAAATGCCGTACGCGGATCCGTAACGGGTGTGGCCAGTTCGCTGGCGCGCACGAAGCGTCCGTCGCGCACATCGTTGAACATCGTGACGATGACCAACGAATCTCCGCGCAGCGAGACCACGCCGCTGACGACGAAGTCTGCGCGTACCCCCCAGCCCAGTGCGATGCGATCGAGTCCGCCGCGGGCCGCACGCTCCGTGATCTCGGCGCTGACCACATCGTACTTCTCGGTGGGCAGGCCGGCGCGTACGAACTGCGCCGCGTCGCGTCCGACGCTGCCCAACTCGCGACGGCCCGTGCCGTTGGCAAAGGTGGAGACGACGATGCGCGTCCGACCGTCGGTCGGCGGCGCAATCAACGGCACCACCGACATCGGGCTGCCGGGTGCGGGAGGTTCGATGCGCACGTTGCGCGGCAGTCGAGCCATCGCCGCGTCCATCCGCGCGATGGCCAGCGCAATCGAGTCCGTGAAGATCCGACGCACTTCGGCGAGCAGTGCCTCACGGTCGAGTGTCATCTCGGCCGTCGGATCTTCGGGGGTGCGCACGAACACCCGCTGCACCTTGGAATCCGCGGTCACGGGAATCTTTGTCGACAGCGCGTTCGTGCCCGAGAGCTTTGCTGCGTCGGTCGCCCCCGCGGCCATGCGCTTGAGCATCGCGTCGGCGATGGCCAGCGATTCGGCGCGCGTGATGACGATCGGTACGGCCACGGCGCGCGCACCGTCGGTCGTGCCGAGCGCAGGCTCGCTCTCGCGGAATGCCGCGCGTCCATCCGACGCACTGCCAGACACGCTGTCACGTGCAGACACACGGTCACCCGTCGCGACCGACATGCCGGGCGTCCGTGAACCACCGGCGCCCGCGTCGCGGGGCGGCAGCGCCGCTGCGCTGGTCGCGGCACGCGACGCGCTCCATACACGCACGCGCGGCGCAATCACCATCGCGGCGGCGACCGCGGCGATACCCACAGGAACGGCGAGCCAGGCGCGGCTCCGCGCTGTCGTACGAGCGCCTGCATGACTGCCGGTGAGTGGCGGCAGCGCGTCCAACTCCGCGAGCAACGCCTGTGCCGAGGCGGGGCGTTTGTTGGCGTCCTTCTCGAGGCAGTGCATGATCAGCAGCGACAGCGGTTCCGGGATGTCCGGTAGCGTACTGCGCGGGGACGGCGGCGTGACCGTGAGCTGCGCGGCGAGCGTGGCTTGCGGCGACGTGCCCGTAAACGGCGACGTACCGGTGAGCAGTTCG
>JBBQTA010000046.1:0-18787 GCA_038213465.1 Gemmatimonadales bacterium
CCATCGCCTCGTCCACGGCGTTGCCCTCATAGATCCCGCCCTTCACGGACGGCCGCTGATCGTTCTCCTTCGCAAAATCGGAGAGGACCTTGGCCGCAGTGATGCCATCCTTGGCCACCACCACCCCCGTCGGGCCCTTCAAACGCTGGGACACCAGACCGCTCTCGTTCACGGCACGGATCGCCAGCGTGTTCTTGATCACGACGTACTCGACGCCAGCCTTCTTCAGGCGGCGACGGAGATCCGTCATGCGCTTCACGTTCAAACCCGTGAAGTCGGTATAAAACAGCGCCTGCGCCGATCCGAGCTTTGCGCTCAGACTGTCAACAAGGAGCTGCTTGTCGCTCTTCTTGGCCTTAGCCGTTGCTTTCATGGTTGCGTCTCCCTCTTACCGGTACGGCGTGGTGTCGATGGTGACGCCAGGTCCCATGGAGCTCGAGATCGCGACGTTCCGAATGTACACGCCCTTCGCCGCGGACGGCTTCGAGCGAACGATAGTATCCATCAGCGCGGCGAGATTGGTCGCGAGCTGTTCGGGTCCGAACGAGACCTTGCCGATCGGGGCGTGCACATTGCCACCCTTGTCGACGCGGAACTCGATTTTACCGCCCTTCGACTCCTTGACCGCCTTCGCCACGTCGAACGTGACCGTGCCGGCCTTCGGATTCGGCATGAGGCCGCGAGGACCAAGGACGCGGCCGAGCTGGCCGAGCTGTCCCATCTGGTCCGGCGTGGCAATCAGCACGTCGAAGTCCAACCAGCCTTCCTTGATCTTTGCCAGGTACTCGGTGCCGACATAATCAGCGCCCGCGTCCTGCGCTTCCTGTGCTTTCGCACCGGCGGCGATGACCAGCACGCGCATCGTCTTACCCGTTCCTTCGGGCAGCACGACGGTACCGCGCACGACCTGATCCGCATGACGCGGATCGACGCCGAGACGGATCGCGATTTCGACCGTTTCGTCGAACTTCGCAAAGCTCATCTGCTTCACGAGATCGATCGCCCGCTTCGCCTCATAGGGCTTCCCGAGTTCGCGGCGCTCACTCGCGCTGCGGTACTTCTTCCCGTTCTGTGCCATGAGATTCAATCCTTGACCACAATGCCCATGGAGCGCGCAGCACCCGCCATCATGGCGATTGCACTCTCCATCGAATCGCAGTTGAGGTCTGGCATCTTCACGGTGGCGAGCTTCTCGAGCTGCGCCTTCGTGATCGTGCCGACCTTCACCTTGTTCGGCTGACCCGAGCCCTTCGCGACGCCGAGCTCCTTCTTGATGAGTTCCGCCGCTGGCGGAGTCTTCAAAATGAAGGTGAACGACTTGTCGCCGTAGATCGTGACCTCGACCGGGATGATCATATCACCGCCCTGCGTCCGAGCATTAAACTCTTTGCAGAAGCCCATGATGTTGATACCCTGCGGACCGAGGGCCGTACCGACTGGGGGCGCCGGGTTCGCCTTGCCTGCAGGAATCTGCAGCTTCACGAATCCAGTGACCTTCTTGGCCATGCGTCTTCCTCATCGCAAGTTCCGCGGCCGGACTCTCCGGCGCTGCGGTTGTGCTCCCACGGTGTTTTACGTCGAGTGGTAGCGACGTCCCGCGAAGAACTCAGTACCCGCGTAACTGCAAGTAGTCGAGCTCCACACTGGTGGGTCGGCCAAACAGGCTGACCGACACCCTGACCTTGCCCTTGTCGGACAAGATCTCTTCGACGGTGCCGTTGAAGTCGGCGAACGGACCTTCCGTAATCGCCACCGCCTGACCGATAAGGAACGGAATCTCCTCACGCGTCGGCGCTTCCTCGGTCGTGTCCGACTGCCCCAGCAACCGACGAACTTCGTCGTCACGCAGCGGCGTCGGATCCTTCTCCTTCCCCACAAACTTGATCACGCCTTGAATGGCGTTGACCTCGTGCAAGGTGTCCTGGCTGGCGACCATTTCCACGAGCACATAGCCCGGGAACAGTTTCCGCTCGACGGTCACCTTCTTGCCGTTCTTGATCTCTACCACATCCTGGACCGGCACGAGCGCCTGACGAATCAGGCGATCTTCGGGCGTCGCTTGATCCATGTCGATCTTCCGCTGGATCAGGCGCAACACCTTGTTCTCGTGACCAGACGTGGTCTGGACCGTATACCACCGGTGCTCGAGCATGAAGAGAGACATAGGCGGGGTCAGCGGCCTTGCAACATCGCGGGCAGGCGCACGAGCAGCGCTTGCAACGCGACATCGACCAGGGCGATCACCGCTCCGAGTACCAGCACGAAAATGATGATCTGGATCGTCGCCTGCTGGAGCTGCGCGCGATCGGGCCAGGTCACCTTCTTCATCTCGGCGATCACGTCATGATAGAACGTGGTCATCCGCGTGCCGAGTCCCGGACGGGAAACCTCGACGGGAGCCGTCATCGTTACTTCGTTTCCTTATGCGTCTTGTGCGCATTGCAGCGCGGGCAATACTTCTGCCACTCCACGCGCTCAGGGTGAAGACGCTTGTTCTTCGTGGTGAAGTAGTTGCGGTTTTTGCACTCGGTACAACCGAGAATGATCTTTTCGCGCGCCATGTTCCGGCTCCGTGCTACAGCACACAGACGTCAACTGCACCGGGTGCGCCGCCTGCATTCGCTGGGCGCGCTTAGCCATGTTCAGGCTCCCCGATGGATCTCGCCCCGAACGGGGTGAGCCTTGCAAGGTAGTATGGCTCGGACGCGCTCGCAAGTCACGTACTGTGAGCAGGTTGCAGCGAACGCTGGATTGGCAACCCGAATAAACGGCGAAACCGACCGGCCGCTCAGCGTTTGTCCACCACGACCACGCCGCCTTTCATCACCCAGCGCACGCGTTCGAGGATGACCGTGATATCCGCGAGCGGGTCCCCGTAAACGGCGACGATGTCGGCATAAAAGCCCGGAGCAATGCGCCCCAGCTTCGTGGGCTGCCCAAGCAGGAGCGCTCCGTTCGTGGTGGCCGTGGCCAGCGCCTGCGCCGGCGTCATCCCGGCTTTCACAAACCAGCCCAGCTCACGCGTGTTCTCACCGAACATCCAGTACACGGCGTCAGACCCCATGGCAAAGCGTACGCCGGCGGCATGCGCGCGACGCGCTGTCTCGAGGTTGAACAGCCGGAAGGAATCAAGACCGGCGACCTGATCGCGCGAGTAGCCGAGGAGCGCGGCATTCTCGGCGTAAAAGCGATTAAGATCGATCGTCGGCACATACATCGTGCCACGCGTCGCCCACTCGGCCAGCGTTGAGTCGTCGAACCCGGCCGGATGTTCGACGGACTCGGCACCAGCGCGCAGCGCAGCGCGTCCGCCTGAATCGCCGTACGAATGAATCGCGATCGGCCGCTTGAAGCGATGGGCCGTCTCGACCGCCACGCGCATCTCGACGTCCGTGAAGGTCTGCACGCCGGTCACGTTCGCGTACGTGCCGGTGGAGCCGTACATTTTGATCCAGTCGGCGCCGGCGTCGACCTGCGCCTTGATCGCTTCCTTGATGTCCAGCGTGTCGCGCACGCGACCGCGTGCGGCGAGTGATGGCTGACCGGCGACCAGGGGCGTGGTGACCTTCGAGAGTCCATAGCCGGCAACGAACATCCGCGGCCCGACCATCGCCCCGCTGCTCACGGCGTCGCGGATGCCGATGTCGGCGTAATTGCTGGCGCCAAGATCGCGCACGGTGGTCACACCCGTCTCGAGCGTACGCCGCAAGTTGGTGGCCGCCGCCGCGATGACCGAATCGCGTGCGCGCGGACCGTTCGCCAAGGGATTGGCTTTGTCGCGCACGAAGGTCATGTGCGTATGCACGTCGATGAGCCCCGGGATCGCGGTATAGCGCCGCAGATCAACGATCGTCGCGCCCTTCGGAATCATGGCGGTGCCGGTACCGACACGCAGCACGGTATCGGCCTGCACGAGAATCGTGACGTTCTTCGTGGTGCGCCCGGAGGGATCGGCCATTGCGCCAAAGCGTAGTGCCGTGACCGGAGCAGTGGCGGATTGTGCGCGGCCTTGCCTCGGCGTCGCGAGCATCATCGCGAGCATCGTCGCACCCGCGAACCGCTGAACGATCCGCGTGGTCATCAGCGGCTGTGTTTGTACATCATGTCGACGAGCTCGTCGTACATGGCATCACGCTCCGCACCGCCGGCGGCGATCGCCGTCGCGGCGCAGTGCTTGAGGTGATTGCGCATGAGTTCCCGACCGACGGCACGTAGTGCTTCGTGGGCCGAGGAGATCTGGGTCAGGATATCGGCACAGTAGCGGTCGTCCTCGACCATCTTCTGCAAGCCCCGGATCTGTCCTTCGATGCGCCGGAGTCGCTTGAGATTGCGCGTCTTGGTGTCGGGATCGACCGCCACGGCCTTACGGCCGGCCTCGTCGTGGCCGCCGCAGCCGCAACCGACCGCATCGGAAGCGGTGTGGTCGGCGATCGCAGTGGCGACCGGCTCGGCGGACGTGGGCACGGGCGGCTGGGGCATCGGTGTCGCTCCCTGGAACAGGTGGATCAGCGCGCAGGCGCCTCCTTGGGATATTGCGATACCCCAGTCCCCTATGTCAATCTGCCGAGCGACTCACCGTAAACACCGTAGCCCCCGCAACCACGAGGTGGCTGCGGGGGCTACGGACAGAGCTCACAACCGGGATCGAACCGGTGACCTCATCCTTACCAAGGATGTGCTCTACCGACTGAGCTATGTGAGCGACCTGCGTTCGGCGGGGGCAATCCCGAAGGATCACTTACGCCGTCAGACGTTAAGCGTAGACGAATTCAGGGTCATCGGCAACCCCTTGCTGCGGAGCAGATACCACTTCTACTGGCCAAGGCATCCCTTACCCACTTGCTTGGCCTCATGAACACGGAGACCTGACAGGTCCGACCCGACCTTCCCCCATCGCCATTCGCTTGGAGCGACCTTGGATTTCCTCCGTAACCTTTTCGACAGTATCGGACGCGACCAGTGGACGCGCGTAGTCGTGTCCTTGGTGCTCTGCTTCATGGTCGTCCGCGGGTTGCGCGCGATCGTTTCTCGCGAGCTCGATTCTCCCGACGCCCGCTATCGCGCCGGGAAGTTCATCACGTCGGCGGGGTGGGTCGTCGCCGTGCTGCTGGTGGTCGGTGCCTTCAGTGGGTCGCTCTCGGGCGTCCTCGCCTCGCTGAGCGTCATCGGCGCCGGCGTTGCGTTCGCCCTGCAGGAAGTCATTGCGAGTGTCGCCGGCCGGGTCGCTGTACTCACGGGCCGCTTTTATACCGTTGGAGACCGCGTCCAGCTGGGCGGCATCAAGGGAGACGTGATCGACATCGGACTGGTGCGCACGACGATCATGGAGATCGGCGACTGGGTACGCGGCGACCTATATACCGGTCGGGTGGTTCGCGTGGCCAACAGCTTCGTCTTCAAAGAACCCGTCTTCAACTACTCAGCCGACTTCGGGTTTCTCTGGGATGAATTCACGATCCCCGTGACCTACGGGGTCGACCATGTGCGGATGCGAGCGATGCTCGAGACCGTGGTCACTGAGGTCGCCGGTGAATTCACCACGCCGGCGAAAGCGGAATGGCGCGAAATGCTGTCCAAGTATCGTTTGGAGAACGCCCGGCTCGAACCGATGATTTCGCTGGTGCTCACCGACAACTGGATGGAATTTACGGCGCGCTACGTGGTGCCGTTTGATCGCCGACGCACGATCAAGGACCGGCTGTTCACACGAATTCTGGACGAGGTGAATGCGTCCGAGGGCGCGTTGCAACTCGCCTCCGCCACGACGGCCGTCGTCGCCTTCCCTCGCGTGGATGTTCGACTGGTGGACGGACGTCTTCCATCGCCACCAGCCGCATCCCCGTAGGACAGGGGTTGACTGGATCCGGCAGCGTCCGCGTTAGCGCTTAGTGGCGGTGGCACGTATGCGTACCGTATCGGCGATGCCATCGGCGACGACCTGCAATTCCTGCGGTCCGGAAGGACCGAGGCGCCACACGCGCGGAGACGCTTTTCCCGCGTCGTCGGTGACGACCTCCGACGGCTCGACGGACCCGCCCGACGCGCCCGACGCGGGAGAGACGACGAAACGCACCCGGACCGCCGCCACCGGGTTCCCGTAGCGATCCGTGACACGCACCTCCGGCGCCCGCTGCACCGGGCTGCTGCCGGTGGCCCGTTGCCGGTCACCGGCCACCAACGTGAGCGAGGTTGGCAGCCCGCCCACCGTCGTGCGGGAAATCAGCAATGAGGTGTCGCGTTGCTGGATGACTCGCACACGCATCGTGTTCACACCACTTCGCTCGCCACTCCGCCACACCGTCGCGACCGTGCCGTTGATATCGCTCTCCATTCGCGCCGGCGTGACATCACCGCCACCGGCCTCCACCCGAAACGCGAAGACGACGCCCGCGAGTCCATTCCCGAATTGATCGGCGACGCGCAATCGCACGGTCATTGAATCGGCTGCCTGTGCGCGACGGGGCACGGCGTCGATTTCGATGACCTGTGCCATCGTTCCCGGTTGCGCCGAAGCGTCGAGGCTGGCCTGCGTGGAATCCGCGCGGACGCGCAGTGTCTGGAGGCCCGCCAATGGTCCAAGGGTCCAGAGCGTGCGCGCCTGACCGGTCGCGTCGGTGACCGTCGAAGCGGGCGACGTACTTCCACCGAATTCAGGCGTGAACTGCACGGCGGTGCGCGCGACCCTGTTGCCGAACGCATCACGCACCGTCACCGCGACGGGACCAGACACCACTCGGCCGACCACGCCCGTACGGGCCACCGCATCGCCCACGTCAATCACGCTCGGTTGGCCGGCTATGACGAGGACGGGAACGACCCGGCGTAGCGAATCGCTGCGAACCACCACGCTGTCCTTCCCGGCACGGCCCACGGCGGAGACAAGCCCCAAACTACTGACGCGCACGAGGCTCGCGGCGTCGACGTGGTAGGTGATGGGCGCCTCGCCGATCGGGCGACCGGCGAGATCATTCACCTGGACCGCGAGCTGCACGGTCTCACCCGCTTTCAACGTGACGTTCGATGGCACCACGATCAACTCTGCCGGCGGCACACGCGGCGTGCCGCGTGACTCTCGCGAACATGCGGTGGCGCAGACAAGTACGACGATGACCGCCCACGTCCCCCTCGGCATGACACTCATGGCGAGGGAATCTGCGTTCCCTCGATCGTATTGACAATCACGGCCCGCCGCATTGGCTTCAGGTCGTGACCTACTGCCAGAAACTATCCCGTTGTTTGCTCGGCGCGCTGCTCGCGGCCATCTGTGTCCCGATGGCGTCGCTCACGGCGCAAGCGGTCTCCGAAGAAGCGCTGGCGCAGTCGGCCGCGGTTGCGGTGCGGTTTCGCGGTGAGACGCTCTTTGAGATCAGCGCCCCGATCGGTACGCTACAGCCGCCCGAGCGCGCGCGCGCCATTGAGAAGCGACTTTCCGCGATCGCGGCGGGATCATCCGATGTCCTGGACGCCATCGCGGTCGTCGAGCGCGATCACTCCAGCGACGTCGTGGCCGGCGAGCAACTCGTCTTATCCGTCACGGACCGTGACGGTGCTCCACTCGGACGGACTCGACAGCAACTGGCCGCCGACGATGCGAAGCGGCTCGAGCGCGCGCTGCGCGCCGAATTCAGCGGGCGCAGCCTCAAGGGCATCTCGCTGGCGGTCGTGATGACCCTGTTCGCGACGATCGCGCTGGTCCTGGCATGGCTGCTGTTGAAGCGGGCGATCCATCGCGCGGTGTCCGAGGTCCGGTCGTCGGAGAACCGCCGTATTCGTGGCATCAAGGTCAAGGGTGTCGAAATTATATCCGCCGCGCGTATGACGACGACGGCGACGCACAGCCTGACGTTGCTGCGCTGGGTGCTGGTGGCGCTGGCGATCGTAATCTACCTCGAGACGGTCCTCGCCCTGTTTCCATGGACGCGCGCAGCTGCGATACAGTTTCGCGCGTTCATGTTCACGGCGCTGTCCACGACGGCGCTCGCGGTCGTGAACTACCTCCCGAATATTGCGTATCTGGCGCTGATCGTCATCGTGCTCCGATTCGTGCTCCGCGTTTCCGGTGCGCTCTTCGACGCGCTTGGCCGTGGTTCATTGCGACTGGGTGGGTTTCACACGGAGTGGGCGGCGCCATCCGCGAGAATTGTCCGATTCGCGATCTTCGTGTTGGGGGCCATGGTGGCCTTTCCCTACTTGCCCGGTGCCGACTCACCCGCGTTCCGTGGCGTCTCGATTTTTCTCGGCGTGCTGTTGTCGCTCGGATCATCGTCTGCGGTCTCCAACGTGATCGCAGGACTCGTCATGACATACATGATGCCGTTCCGATTGGGCGATCGCGTCAAGATCGGGGACACGATCGGGGATATTGTCGAGGCCAACATGCTCGTCGTGCGCGTCCGCACCATCAAGAACGTCGAGATCACCGTCCCGAACGCCGCGGTTCTCGGCGGCCACATCCTCAACTACTCTGCCCGGGCTCGGGAGGGCGGCCTCATCCTGCACTCTACCGTGACGATCGGATATGATGTGCCGTGGCGCCAGGTTCACGAGCTGCTCATCGCGGCCGCGAAAACGACGACCAACATCGTCGCTGAACCCGCGCCGTTCGTGCTGCAGACGTCACTGGATGACTTTTACGTCAGCTATCAGATCAATGCCTTTACGGATCAGGCCAATCTGATGGCAGTCATCTACGGCGAGTTGCACCAGCACATCCAGGATGCGTTCGCCGTCGCGGGCGTGGAAATCATGTCCCCGCACTACCGTGCAGTGCGTGACGGCAATGTCGTAACGCTGCCGTCCGACCAGCTCCCAGCCGACTACATGGCACCATCGTTCCGCATCACGACCGTTCCGGGCGCGACGACATGAGCCGACGCGGCGAGGCCTCGTGATCCGTATTCGCGAAATCACCGATCCTTCGGATCCGTCACTGACGGCGGCGTACTCGCTCCTGAAGCAGTCCTTCCACGCCAGTGAGCGCGTCGCGCTGAGTGAATGGCGCGGAAGCCTTCACGAAAAGTCCGGCGGACTGCACACCGACGTGGCGTGGCATCTGCTGGTCGCAGAGCGCGATGGAATCGTAGTCGGCCTGAATTCCGGGACCTACCTTGGCAACATCAACCTCGGGATGATCGGCTACCTGGCGATCTCTCCCACCGAGCGGTCTCGCGGGACCGGCACGCGCTTACGTGCGCGTCTGCGAAAGCGGTTCGAGCGGGACGCGCTCACGCTGCGAGGTCAGCCACTTGACGGTATCATCGGCGAGGTCAGCGCGGACAATCCTTGGCTGAAAGTGCTGGCTCGACGGCCGAACGTGCTGGCGCTGAATTTCCCGTACTACCAGCCAAGCCTGAACGAGAACGACAAGCCATCGCCGTTCGTGCTGTACTACGAGCAGTTACAGCGCGTACGCACGCGTGTGCCGATCGCCGAGGTGCGACGGATTCTCTATACCGTGTGGCGCCGGGCGTATCGGATCAGCCGCCCACTCGATCGGCCTGCCTTTCGCGCCATGCTGCGCGCCCTCGAGGGTCGCCGCATGGTCGGTCGCCTTCCCGCCCAAGCCTTGGAGTCGGCATGATCGTCGATTGTCATGTACACCTGAACAACTATCACGAAGAGATCGCCGTCGCGCTCGACGAGAGTCTCGACAAGCTGCGCGGGGCCATGGCTGAGACGGGCGTGGATTACTCGCTCGTGCTCACGAGCTACTTGGTGAGTCCCCACCGTCCGAGCACAGCCGCCGTCGTCAAAGCGATCGAGTCGATTCCCGAACTCGGCGTCGTGGCCGGCGTCAGTTATGTGAATTACCGTCAGCGCGACCTGCGTGAACTGGCCGACTTTCTCGAGCACGGGCTGGTCAAAGGGCTCAAGCTGTATCCTGGCTACGAACCCTTCTATCCGCACGACAAACGGCTGCAGGTCGTGTACGATCTAGCCGAAGAATTCGACGTACCCGTCATGATTCATTCGGGCGACACGTACAGTCCGAAAGGCAAGCTGAAGTACTCTCACCCGTTGGAGATCGACGAAGTGGCGGTCGATCACCCGAACGTGAAGTTCGTCATCTGCCATCTGGGCAATCCATGGCTCACGGACTGCATGGAGGTGGTGTACAAGAATCAGAACTGCTACACCGATATCTCCGGGCTCGTACTGGGAGAGTTCACGGAGGCGTTCGAGGAGTACATGTCGGAGGAAATCCGCGACGCCATCGTGTACGCCGGCGATCCGGGACGCTTCCTGTTCGGTACGGATTGGCCGATCTGCTCCATGCGGTCGTACATCAGCTTTGTGAAGCAGTTGGGGCTGCCGACCGAGGCGTACAATAAGATCATGGGCGAGAACGCCCAGAAGCTCTTCAAGCTGCCGACTACTTCGGCGCCGCGTGCGATTCCCACGCCTTCGTCCACGTCGCCGATTCTGTAGCGCGACCGAGCGCGAGGAGCGCTTCGGCGATGTCTTTGCGCGCGGCTTGCAGAAAGCTCACCCCCGGTTCGGCCTGCCGCGCGACGATCGTGTAGCCCGCTTCCGACTCCGCCGCACCGGCGGCCCAGCGTTTCTGCCGGATCAGCGAGCGCCCCAGTTTGATACGGGCAATGCCGGTGTTCATGTGCTCCGCCCCCTGCGCCTCCGTGAACCGACGCACGACATCGCGATAAATGCCCTCCGCACGCACGTACTGCTGTTGCTCGTTGAATACCGTGGCACGATTGGAGAGCGCGACCGCCACGGTAAAGTGCGCGTCGCCGTTGGCCTCGCGATACACGGTCGCCATGCGTGTGAAGTAGGCGTCGGCACTATCGAACGCTTTGTGCTTGAGTGCGACGTTGCCCAACTCGTTGAGCACGCTGGCTACCCGAGGATGGGCACTACCGAAGGTGGCCTGCTGAATGCCGAGCGCTCGCTGCAGCACACTCGTCGCTTCGTCGTATCGCTCTTGTGACACCAGCGCACGTCCCAGCATCGCCAAGTGCGCTGCCGTTCGAAAGTGCGCGCCGCCATAGAAGGTCGAGTCGATATCGATGGCCTTGCGATACCAGCGCTCCGCCTCGACGAAGCGACCCCGCTCGAATTCGGTGGCACCGAGATTGATGTAGACTTCGGCCACGGCGGGATGACGCTCCCCCGATCGCGCGACCTGCACCGCCAGCACGAGGCGATTGAGCGAATCACTCTCGGCGTAGCGACCGGCATAGAAGTGCACGTTGGCGAGTTCGCCAAGCAGTGAGGCGCGCACCAGCGGGTCGGGGTCGCTTGCCGGGTAGCGAGCCACAGCCTGCTGCAGCGTGACCGTTGCCGAATCGTACAGACCCTGCTCTTCCTGTCGTCGGCCCACGGTGCCGAGAATTCGCGACTGCAGCAGCACCGCGTTCGCATCGCGCGCTGAGACGCGAGGTACGACGAGCGCATCGGCTTGCGTGAGCGCACTGTCGGCGCCGAGATACGCGGCCTGATCGATGCGCAGATCGCCGAGGTTGAGCAGCAACGCCGCGCGCGTGAGCGAGTCGCGGTTGCCGGCGTTGGCGTGCGCCAGCAGTGCGGCCTGCATCATGGCGTCGGCGCGTTCGAAGCGGCCGAGTTTCTGATACACACTCCCGAGCGTTGCATAGAGATCAGCCTGTCCGGCGGGATCGCCGTCGAGCAGGCGCGCTTCCTGCACACCACGATCGACCAGCGTGACCACGCGGAGACTGTCGGCGGGCCCCGCCTCGTCGCCTCCGGTGAAGAGCGCCAGCATGAACCGTTGCAGGCGCGTGCGGCGCTCGGCTTCGCGCACGGCGGCGTCGCGGGCGCGACCCAACCGAACGGTGTACGACGTGGCAGCGCCGACCGAGAGCAACACGAGCGCCGCGACGAGTGCCGCCTCTCTCCAGCGTCGGCGTACGAAGCGACTCACGCGGTACGAAAGTGCGTCGGGGTGCGCGTCGAGCGGCTCGCCGGCACGGAAGTGATCGACGTCGCGCAGCAGCGCATCGACCGACCGATAGCGCCGCGCCGGATCCTTGTGCATCGCCATCTTGCAGAGCACGTCGAGATCGTTCCACTCGCTGCGGCGCAGCGCGGCAGCGCTGCCGGCTCCCTGCGCACGAGCGGCTCGCGATACCGGCTCCGGTTCGATGTCCAGGATCATGGCGTCGGCCTGACCCGGCGTGCGCGACGAGAGATCGAGCGGGAGCCGCTCGGCGAGCAGTTCGTACATCACCACACCAAGGGCGTACACGTCGGTGAACACACCAACGCGTTCGCCACGCACCTGTTCAGGCGCCGCATACGCCGGCGTCATCATGCGCAGCCCGGTGTGCGTTCGCTCGCTGTCGCGATGCTCCTGGCCAAGCTGCTTCGCGATGCCGAAATCGAGCAGCTTCACCGTGCCGTCAGTGGTGACCAGGATGTTCGATGGTTTGAGATCGCGGTGGATGATGGCCTGATCGTGCGCATGCTGTACGGCGCTGCAGACCGCGCGGAAAAGCTGCAGTCGCTGCGTCACCGTGCACTGATTCGCTTCGCAGTAGCGGTGTAGCGGCAGGCCCTCGACATACTCCATCACGAACCATGGCGTCCCGTTGGCGAGCGTGCCGGCATCGAACAGCCGCGCGATGTTCGGATGATCGAGTTGCGCGAGTGCGCGTTGCTCGGTGGTGAAGCGTGCGCGGCGCGCCGGCGACAGCCACGCGTCGCGCAGCAGCTTCACCGCGACCATGCGCTGCACGTCGACACGCTCGCCGAGATACACCACTCCCATGCCGCCTTCGCCGAGCAGTCGTAACAGGCGATACGGTCCGAACTCAGGCCGCTCATCCGCCGGCCGTGGTGCATCGGCAAGCAGTGCCGACGCCCACTCGGCGTTGCTGCGATCGAGCAAGGGCAGCTTTACCGCGTCGGCCGCCAAGAGCTCGCGCAGTTCGCGTTCGAAGTCGGCGTCACCGTGCGACGCATCCTGCACCAGCGCGTCGCGCTGATGTTCGGGCGCGTCGATGATCGCGTCGAAGGCGGCCTGTAGTCGCGCCCAACTCACGCGTCGGCCGCCAGTTCGCGCGCCAGCCAAGCGCGGGCAAGCCGCCATTCGCGCAGCACCGTCGACTCGCTGATGTCGAGCAGCGCGGCCGTCTCCGGTACGCTCAGCCCACCGAAGAATCGACTCTCCACCAACTGCGCCTGACGAGGAGCCTGCGCGGCAAGACGAGTCAAGGCGTCGTCGAGAGCCAACAGACCATCAGCATCCGTCGCGGCCGCGTTCACGGTGTCGTCGAAGGTGACGTGCAGTTCGTCGGCACCGCGCTTTCCGGCCTGCCGACGACGGGCGGCTTCGATGAGCACTTGCCGCATGGCGCGCGCGGCGATGCGCTTGAAGTGCATGGGTGAGGTGTGCGCGACGTCCGGAGAGCCGGCCAGCTTGAGCCACGCCTCGTTCACGAGCGCCGTGGGCGTAATCGAGGCGCGCGGATCGCTCCGACGCACACTCGAGGCGAGCCGTCGCAGCTCTTCGTAGGTGACGCTGAAGAGATGGTCGAGCTCGGATCGGGAATCCGGATCGTTCGCGGGTGTTCCGTGCACGTCCGAGTGAGTCATTCAGCGAGTGATGACGGGGTTTGAGCGGACTTTGCGCAATGCGGTGTGGAGACGCGAGTACGCGCCAGCGTGCTCCGGCTGTTCTTAGCCTCATCGGCGCCGATACGGGTGAATTACATGCAGACGCTATCACTAGGCTCGGGGACGTCGCAACCGCGTCGGCGAAACGCCCTCGTTATAGTCGGGCTCGCCTGCATATCCGCGTTGGGGTGCGGTGGCGACGGTGCGATTGGCGAGAAAGCGGCGGCGTCTCTTCCCGACGACGGCATTGTCTGGGCGATTTCACATCCGGAGCATCGGGCGACAGCCGCGGCCGCGCTCGAGGCAATGGTCCATGGCACGCACGTGTTGCTGACCGACGGCGACGATGCGTATGCGGGGACGACACGGCGTCGGCTCGAAAAGCGGTCGGACGGCGCGTGGTCCTTCACCTTACCGAGCGGTGCGCAGGCCACGATCGACCGGAGCGACAGCGCGCTCGTTGTGCATCTGCCCAGCGGGGCGATGGTTGCGCTGTCGAAACAGCCCGGGCCGAGTGTCGCGAGCGCGGGACCTCGGCGGGCTGTTGCGCAGTGGGCACGCTACCACCCGACGTCGGGTGGCGTGGCCGCGTGGCAAGCGCCGCCCGAGCTCGACGATGAAGCGGTGGCGCTGACGTGGCACAAAGTCGCGGGCGTACCGTTCGACGCAGCGGGGGTTACCTCGCGGAACAAAGCGTTGCAGCAACTCCCTGCCTTTGATCGACCCGATTCGGCGCGCGTGTGGGCGCAGCAATTACAGCAGCGACTCGGCACGTTGCCGGCCAATGAAACGTTTCGCGTGCGCGTCAATGACAATGTGTCGGAATACGATCACGAGCGGCAGCGATTCTCTGTGCACTTCTTCGAGCCCGGGACGTATCTGCCGCTACAGGTGTTCGGCGAGGAATACCGTGTGGTCTTTTCGAACGCCGAATCGGCGCGCTTCATCGGCATGACCAAAGACGCTGCGCGCGCATTCGACGAATCGCTGCGTGCACAGGGACGTGGCGTGCTCACCGATATCGCGTTCCGCGTCACGGGTCGAGGCGATCCGGCGGGGGCGGTGACTGGCACTCGCGTGGTACGCGCCGAGCTGGTGGAAGTGCACGTGCTCGATCGACAGGAGAAGGAGCTCTTCGCGCCCACCCTGTCGGCCTCGATTCCGGCATCGCCGTCGACCGCGAGCAACGCGAGCACAGGCGTCCCCGCCAGTGGCCCCCCAGCGTTCGACATCGCGACGGCTGATGTGGCCGGACTTCGAGTGGGTACCAAAGCGGAGCTGTTCGAGCGCGCAGCGTCTCGTCTGTTCGGCAAGACGGAGCGGCGCGCCAACCAAGGCAGCGGCTACGCGGGCTTCGCTGGCATCATCGCCGTGAACGAGATGGGCTGCTCGTCGATTCCAGGCCGTGGTCGGGTAAAGCCGGGTGCGGTGTGCGCCACCGCGTTCCTCGACAACGACGACGTAGTGCGCGCAATTCGCATCGAACGCGTCTTTCCATTCATCGACGGTGAGTCGTTCCGTCAGGTACTCGTGCAACGCTATGGGCCAGTGGCCGACGCCGCACAGCGCACGGGCTACACGCTGGCGTGGGGACCCGTGACCGACAGCAGTACGGCGTACATCCGAAGCGGTCCGCGCAACGCGCTCACCGCCACGTGGAGCGAAGACGAGGACATGATGTCGCGCAGCCTGAACGCCGCACCGCGCATTCGTGTCACACTGCAATTGACCGACGCTGCGTGGATTGCCACGCAGTCGCGCTGACCGCTACTACCTCGAGGACAAAGCGATGCGACATCAGCTACTTACCGCGGCGGTACTCTGCGCCGTTGTCATGCCCCTGCGGCTCAGCGCACAGAGCGTCGCATGCGCCGGGCAATCCGCCTGCTACGAAACCACCAACTTCGTTGGGGTGGTCACCGACTTCCGGTCGAGCGTGTCGGGCGCCAATCGCGTGATCACGGCCACGATTCGAATTCAGAATCGCGCGCCGCGACCGCTGGTGCTGGGCTACCTGGCCGGATCAGGCATCGTGACCGACGATCAGGGTAACCGGTACGAAGTGGCCGGCGTCGAGTCGGTGCGCGGGATCGGATCGATTACCAGCAACACGTACGATCCGAAATTCCAGCTGCAGCCTGGCGAGCGGGCCGATGCCCGCGTGGAGTTCGTCTTTCGTCCGGCATCACGCAACGTCATCTTGGGCACGAGCTACGCGATGGACGTGGCGTTGCGCGAGATCAATCCGATTGCCGGCAACCAGTGGCGACTGGGCCGTGAGCACGCGCTGCGCTTCACCGGTTTCGACGGGAAGGGCGCAACGGCGCCGATGGCCAACGGTGGCGCTGGTGCTGTTGCAGCTGGTGCTGTTGCAGCTGCTGCCGGTACCGCGGCCACGCCGTCGAGCAGCGCGCAGATGGCGGGCCCCGCACAGGTCGCGTTGGCCGACGAGATCGATGTGTGCGCCGGGGTGCCGCGGTGCTACGCCAGCGGTCCGGTGCGGGTGGACATCGTGCAGATGAGCGCCGGCGACATTGGCAATGGACGCTACCACGGCCTGCGCCTGAACGTGCGCGTGCGCAACATGTCGAACGAGCCGATCATCGTCGGCTACAAGGGCACCTCGAGCGGCGCCATCGACAACCTCGGCAACCGTTACTACTTCGGCCGCGCCGGCACCCACGACGTGAGCGCGTCGGGCATCGGTGTCGTGACCGGTCAGGCGGCCGACCCGCAGTTCTCGCTGCGTCCAGGCGAATCTCGCAACGCGGTATTCAACGTGACCCGGTTCGACGCGGGCCGCGCGGAGCGCGGCGTCTCGTTCACGTGGAACGCCACGCTGGTACAACTCGACATCACGCCGAGCCGTCAGATCCGCACCGGACGCGAGTTCTCGGTGCAGATCGCCGACGTGACGCCGTCGTCTGGAGATGCCGTGAAGGCGGCCGGAAGCGCGGCCGCGAACAAGGCGGCGAAGAGTCTCCTCGACGCGCTGTCGGGGAAGAAGAAGCCGCCGGTGAGGTGAGCCGTGCGTTCAACGTGGCGCTAGAGCTCGCGTCGTCGTAGGAGCGTCATCACGACCAACGCCGCTGCCGAGAGCGTGGCAACCACCACCGCTCCGCTCGACGGCATGGCCAGCCACGTCAGCGACTCCTTGGCGGCATCAGTGCCGCCGAGCGCGGGAGCACGAAAGCCCGCCCAAAGCCAGAACACGGAGTAGCCCATTGCACCGGCCCCGAGACCGAGGCTGATGAGGCGGGTCCACTTCGCGCTGACGCCGAGTAGCACGACCACGAGGGTGACACCGATCGCGGCAGAGCCCAGCCCCCCGGCGTGCAGATGAGCACGTTGCATGTATGTCCAGGACTTACTCAACACCGCCTTCACGGCTGCGCTGTCGCCATGATAGACCGTGGTACTGACCGCATCGGCGGATGCGGCGAGTCGCGATTTGATGAGGTCTTCGTTGAGTCCGAACACGACACCCATCGCATAGCCGAACAGCAGCGTCGCGATCGCGAAAAGCAGACCCGGTAGCGCGGCGCGGAGCACGTCGTTGGCGCGGGGTGTAGCGGGCAGTAGTGGTGTGGTCATGTCGGCGTTACACACGCAAGTCTCGCTCCACGCAATGTCCAGTGCGGGTCACGCGCCGCGAGGACTCGAGAGCGTCGTCGCGGGTGGCGTCGAGACCGTCGCAGACGTCGGTGACCACCTCTTGGCGTTGCTCTCGCCATTTGACGGAGCGGCCTTTCGTAGTGCTGCGGGCTCTCAGGATTGGGCGCTGGTCCCTCAATGACATGGGCTGCCTTGCATCGTCACGCCAAAAGAGTTATCGTGAAACGACATATGGCGCGGAGGCCCATGACGACAGCTGATACCGTCGCGTTTCTTGGCGGCACCGAGGTGTTTGGACGATCCGTCGTGTCGCAGTTGGACTTGGCAGCCGAGGTCGTGCGCGGTTTTCCGTCCGCGTCGCTCGACAGCGTGCTCCAGCGCTTGCAGTCCGAGGCGATCCCGCAGTCGTCGATTTACGCGGTGGTGGGTACGTCACGGACCCTACAGCGGAAGCGGCAACAGCGCGCGCTGCTTTCGCGCGACGAGTCGGACCGCCTCGCACGACTCGCTCGCGTCGCGGTCCGGGCTTGTGAAGCGCTGGGCTCCATCGAAAAGGGGCATCGCTGGCTCGGCAAGACGAACCGCGCCTTGGACGGGCAACGACCGCTTGACCTTTTGGCGAGCGACGCCGGAACGCGGCTCGTCGAGGATGCCTTAGGCCGCATCGAGCATGGGGTCTTCGCCTGAGAGATGCGTGGCGGCTTTGCCGTGCGCCCTACACCGCGCTGGATGGAGAGGGCGCGTTCAGGCACGGGGGACGCTGGAACGCGGCAGGCGTGGGCGTGGTCTATGCCTCGTCGACTCTGGCGCTCGCGGCGCTCGAGTATTTGGTCCACGTCGACCCGGACGACGTCCCGTCCGATCTGGTTGCGGTGGCGCTTGAGATTCCCGCGGACACCGTCGACGACGTGGAGTCTCGCGCTATCGTGCCAGCGGACTGGCGAGCGGCCACGGCTCCAGATAGCTGCCGGCAGATCGGAGCCGATTGGATCGGCAGCGGGAGTTCCCTTGGTCTCGCCGTGCCGTCGGTGATCATCCCCGGCGAGCGGAATCTTCTCCTGAACCCCGTGCATGCGGACATGCGGGCCGTGCGCGTCCGCAGCAGCCTGCCGTTTCAGTTCGACCCACGCCTCCTGTACCACGCGTAAGACGGTGGACTGGAACCATGTGCGGAACCATGAGCAAAGCCGCCGATCCCGAGGTTCGGGACGGCGGCTTTCACTGTCATACTGACGACGCGTTCCACAGAGCGGGAGACGGGACTCGAACCCGCGACATCAAGCTTGGAAGGCTAGCGCTCTACCAACTGAGCTACTCCCGCGTTCTCCGGTGCTACCCGCCGATTCAACCGGCGGTCCTGCAGTGGTGGGGGAAGGATTCGAACCTTCGAAGGCTTGCGCCGACAGATTTACAGTCTGTTCTCGTTGGCCACTTGAGTACCCCACCGGGGGCCCTCTCCGACGCGCCATGGCGGGCGCGGCTGCCGAGCTATGAAAGAGCTGACGGTCGGGATTGAACCGACGACCTGCTGATTACAAATCAGCTGCTCTACCAACTGAGCTACGTCAGCAGAATGGGC
>JBBQTA010000047.1:0-15036 GCA_038213465.1 Gemmatimonadales bacterium
GGTGACCTGATCCTCGCCCTGTGCCCCCAGGTGGATCTCTTCGTGCTGCTGTTCGGCCCGCTTCAGTAGGGTCGACAGCGAGGCGCGGGCTTGCCGCACCGTGAGGATCTCGACGCCGCTCGCCATAGTGATTTCCATCCAAGCTCCCTGAAGTTTGTGTACCAAGTGTACACGGTGTACACGATTAACGCAACACTCCGTCACGCGCTGGTCGACGCCCGAGGCCAGCCTCGGCTCTGCGCGCTTGGTGCAGCAACACGCCACCACCGTGAACATCAGGGGCGACTCCTGCCGACTCCGTGAGAAGCGGAAAGCGGGGCTCGTCCGCTCGACCCTCATGGCTTCCTCCGAGCCGTGAGATCACCGGGTGGGGAATTTGAGACGATCACTGGAGTGAGGAATTTCAGACGATCATTGACACGCGCGCGCCGACTGTCGCGTCGCATCGGCCTGACGCTGGCGATAGATGTAGTAGCCGGACGGTGCGATCTCCAACACGCGGCAGATCGGCTCGACACCGTAGGCCTCGCGATGCGCATCGATGAAGGCACACAGGATGGCATGGCTTACTTCAGGGGCCTGTTCGTCGAGCATCCGGCCCGTTCGCCGACCATCAATTCCCGCCGCGGCCATCAGGGTGCGCACCATACCCTCATCGGGCTGTGCGAACACCTTTTCGAGCACACCGATGTAGGCAGCGACATGCAGCTTCCGGCGCGCATCCGCCACGACGTTGCCAGGATTGAACACCTCGCGGCGCAGGCGCTGCAGTGCATCGAGCTGGTGATCGGCGAGGCTCCCGGTCGCGACGTCACGCAGGTCGATGGTCACGAAGGGGGCATCGTCCATCATGTTGTCATGCGAAGTGTCGCTGCACCGCTTCCACATGATGCGGTCGGTCAGGATGCCGAGTGTGCTCGTTTGCACCGCGCTGAAATAGCCCTTCGAATCGCCGCACTGACCTTCGTTCAGGGCTCCGACCTTTTTGCACTCGGCGCCGATGGCGCGCGCGCCTGCCACGCAGATCGCATAGCCAACCCGGTTCTTGAACCTGTCCGAGGACGAGGCGTGCGTGTTTGATGCTAATTATGTCCTTATTACAAGCGTGAGCGAGAACCGTCCAGGGCTGCGCTTGACAGATAGGTGTTTTCGGTGCGATGGTTCGACATGGCACAGATTTTTCGCGGGATGCTATCAAGCTTCCTAACCTACCTTTTCGGTGTTTTCTATTTACCTCGGGATTAGACACGTGAAGCCAGCTATTCTCCGCTGTATGACTGTCCTTTTGCTCGTGCTACCTGGGTGTTCCGCTGAGCCTGCCAATGAGTCCTCCCTCGCGCCCCTCGCGCGCACAGCGCTAGCGAACGAGCTCATTTTTGAGCATATCCCGGCAAGTACACGCTTGACCGAAGCGCAACGTGTCGCATATGAGCGCGTGTTAGCGACGCAAGGCGTCAGCGAGCCAGAACTGATGCGGCTGGCCCCTGATGCGTCTCAGCGGTTACGTTCGGGGCAGCGTGTATCGCTGCTCTCGAATCGCGGTCGTATCCTCACTGTCGGTCGGCGCACCAGCAAAGATTTGCGACGGACGGCAGTTCTGGGTGGGAGAGGACGGGGGCAACGCCGCAGTGGATGTCAACGCAGTATTCGACGATGCTGAATTTCGCGGGATCGTGCAGGAGGGCCTGACTCAGTACGTCATCCGCCCTATTGGAGGTCGAGTGCACGTGAAGTATCGCGTTAATCCGAAAACGCTCCGCGATGATCATGATCCAGCGCACCCAAGCGGCGGGCTCGCAGATACCGTAATTGAGTTACCAGAAGAGCGTCCTTCTTCGGCAGTTGGGCAGGGTTTGGACGCACTCCTGCCCGTCACCCAATCTCTCCTAGACAATGGGGCTCCTTACATTAAGGTGCTCGTTGTTTACACGCCTGCGGCAGCGGCTTTCGTCCAAGGCAACGTTGGGCCGAGGCAGAACTTGCCGTCCAGCTCGCGAACCAGTCGTACGCCACGAGCGGTATTCAACAGACGCTGTTGCTAACGGATGTGAAAGAGGTGTCGTACTCGGAAGCTGGGAGAACCTATGAGACAATGATTACGCATCTGCAGCAACCGAACGACCAAAACATTGATATCGTTCAGTCATGGAGAGACAGTCAATTGGCCGCTGTCGTCATGATGTTCGTGAGCAATCCACAGTATTGCGGCATTGCTTCTGGCATTGGGGTTAGTGCGGGCGGAGCATACGCACTCACGGACATTAGCTGTGTGCCAAACCAAACGTTCGCGCATGAGATTGGCCACCTCGCGGGCGCGCGTCACGATAATGATGCCACGCAGAGTCCATTTGCATATGGGCATGGGTACGTCGATACCCAGCAAGCGTTTCGAACGATCATGGCAGTAGGGACTTCGTGTGGAAACTGCGCGAGGTTAAATCGGTGGTCGACTATTGAGCAAACTGAGCCCAGCACAGGGCGCCCACTGGGCAACGCGAGTTTCTCGAACAATACCGCCGTTCTGAGGTTGCGCGCCACGAGCTTCCGAGACTTTCTGACGCCGTCGCCTGTCTCTTTCGTGTCGCAGGTGAACTACGGTGCTGGGCAACGTCCGCGTTTCAGTTGGCAAGGCGTTTCTGGTGCGACAAACTACACGGCGTTTCGCTGCGAAACCTCTAGCTGGGGAGGGTCCAGTTGTGCCAGTCTGTCATTCTCGTACTCTTCGTCAGGCAACACCTTTCAGGTTGAGGACCTGATGCGAACGCTCAGCGGCGCATACCCGCCATGCGCGAAGCAAGGGCGCTACTATGTTACGTCATTCCATCCCGTCGATGGAATCGCACAACCAAGTTTTTCTCAGCCAGTTGTCTGCCTACAGTAGCGTTACCGTTATGGTCGGCGCGAGTCTTGGTGTGGCTCGCGTCTGACCCTCTTGTGTATTGTTTCTGCTCACCGCAAGGGAGGGGACATGCTAGATGCGTTGCAAGCCCGCCATAGCATCTCGGGCGTCGTTGTCGGCATTTTAGCACTGATCGGGTCGGTGAGTTGTAGTGGTTCGTCGACCGATCCGTTGAACGCAAGCCTCACGCTTGTCAACCGAGCCGCGGACAGCGTTGGCGTGATTGCGATTGACAGCGCCACCGCAACTCGCGTAGATCTGAATCCGGGCCCAATCCGAGTCGACGTGTTTCTCGGTACTGTTGTAGCGCCAGGTGCACAGGAGACGCTCGACCTCCAGCAGATTTCGGGCTATGAGGTCGGTCGGTCGGTATCGCTGGCGCTTTATAGGATTCGCTCAGGATCGGCGACTTTGGCTCACGGAATGAATGTCTCAAGCGACTTGCTTCGGAAGCAGCGCTTCCGAGTTGAGCTGAACCTTCCATCTCCCTAGGCGCTCGACCAGCGAGGTCCCCCTGCGTCATAATAGTTGTCGCATCACCACTCGGTTGCCGTGTCCGGGAAGTGTTCTACGGATGGCCGCGAAATTTTTCTGACAAAACGGGGGGAGAAAGTCTTCTGACAAGTCAGTCACCGCGCCCAAGGTCTTGGTCGCCCCCCTTGGCATATCGCGCCAGGGGGCGGCATCGTACGTGATGACCGGAATACGCTCGGCGTCCCCACTAGTGGTCTGTATCTGAAGTTCATGTAGTATGATTCTTGCTGGTCATCGTGGCATGTTTCCCTCCACGATGGCCCTCGACCTGTCCGCCGCCGATCAGCGGCTGCTCCGCAGCATGCTGCGCGCCACCACGCTGAGCCAGGCGCTGGTCCGCCGTGCGCGGGTGATTCTCGCGCTCTGCGACGGCCAGACCTATGCCGAGATTCAGGCGACCCAGCAGGTGAGCCCGACCTACATCGCGCTGTGGAAGCGACGCGTCAATGCCGGCGGGGTGCTTGCGTTGAGCGACGCGCCACGGAGCGGGCGACCGGATCGCTTGGCCCCGAAGCTTGAGGCGAAGATTCTGGCACGGACGCAAGCCCCGCCGCCGGCGCCCCTGACGCACTGGACGATGCGGCGCATGGCTTCCGAGCTGGGGGTGAGTCACGCCACGGTGGGCCGCGTCTGGCGGCGCGCCGGCTTCAAGCCCCATCAGCTGACCCGGTATCTCACCAGCGATGATCCGGATTTCGAGACCAAGGCCGCCGACGTGATCGGGTTGTATCTCGCCCCGCCCACCAACGCCGTCGTGTTCTGCGTCGACGAGAAAACGGCGATTCAGGCCCTCGACCGCCTCGATCCGGTCCTGCCAATGTCGCCCGGACGCGCGGAGCGCCACGGCTTCGAGTACAAGCGGAATGGGACCCTCTCTTTGTACGCCGCGCTCAACGTGAAGACAGGCAGCGTGGAAGGCATGACGGCAGCGCGGCACACGAGTGCCGAGTTCCTGCGCTTTCTCGACCGCGTGATCGCGACGCAACCGGCCCGGACGGAGATCCACCTGATCGCCGACAACCTGTCGGCGCACAAAACCAAGTCGGTGGCGGCGTGGCTCGACGCCCATCCGCGCGTCACGTTGCATTTCACGCCGACCTACAGTTCGTGGCTCAACCAGACGGAACTCTGGTTTGCGAAGATCGAGCGTGACGTGATCGCGCGCGGCATCTTCACGTCAACCGGCGATCTGCGCCGGAAGCTTTGCAGTACATCCGCCTCCACAACAAATCTTGCCAGCCAATCCGATGGGCGTACAGCGATCCGTCCCATCGGATCCGTGCTACATGAACTTGAGAGACAGTCCACTAGCACTCGCTCATGGAGCCCATCGGCCCGGCAGATGCGTGAGGCCGAGGCGCGTGGCGATCAGCTTGGGCTCACCAGCGATGAGATGGCGTTCTACGACGCTCTCGAGACCAGCGACAGCGCCGTGGCAATCTTGGGGGACGACATCCTGCGGGACATCGCGCGAGAGCTCACCCGGAGCGTCAAGACGAACGTGTCGGTGGATTGGACGATCCGCGACACGGTCCGCGCGCAGCTGCGCGTGATCGTGAAGCGCATCCTGCGACGGTTCGAGTACCCGCCCAACAAGCAGGAGCGAGCTACCGACGTGGTACTGCAGCAGGCCGCGATGCTATCCGCGGATTGGGCAAGCGCGGCAAACTGAGGCGTCGAGCTGGCCGCCGCGTCGCGATGCTGTGTCCGTGAAGTGTTCTACGAATGGCCGCGCCAGCTTCTGACAATTCAGGGCAAGAGTCGTCTGACAGACGCGTGAGTGGATCGTTCGGTGCCGAAGGCCGCGTCAATTACATAACCACGTTTTGAACCGCCCCGGCTTTACCGGAGACTCGGTTAGTTGACTGCCAAGCACTCGGGTTGAGTGGCTTGGGCACGGTAGAACTGCTCCTCGAACTCCGCTGGCGGAACGTAACCCAGCGGTTCCAGCAGACGCTGCGAGTTGAACCAGGCGACCCACTCGAGCGTCGCGTACTCGACGTCCTCGAAGCCCCGCCATGGACCGCGGCGGTAGATAACCTCGGTCTTGTACAGCCCGATCACCGACTCGGCGAGTGCATTGCATACGCATCGCCGACACTTCCCACGGACGGCGCCGCACCGGCCGCCAGCACACGGTCAGTGTACCGCATCGCGACATATTGCGACCCACGATCCGTGTGGACCACCAGGCGTCCGTCGAGTTCACGGTCGCGCAGCGCCTGCTCGAGCGCATCCAGCACCAGCTCCGCGCGGATGATGGTGTGCGCCCGCCAGCCTGCAAGGTGCGCACGGTCCGGTCGGAGGCGGGGGCGCGACCTCCGAAAGTCCGGATTCGGCGATCAGCGCGCGGAGCACCTCGGCGTCGGGGCTGTGATCGAGCGCGTCGAGACGGACGTCCGTCGCGAGCGCCTCGTCCCAGTCGCGGTGGTAGGCTGCTTCGACGCCGCCGGGCACGTCCAGCGCGATTGCCTCGGTCCAGTCGCGCGCGTAACACGACGCAGCGGTCTGCGCGGCGCGGCTCACGTTCGCGAGAAAGTCGTCGTCGAGGGAATGTCGCTGCTCCGGCGAGGCGGCCGCGTGGTCCTGTGCATGCCGTGCGATCATGTGTCGGTGCGCTGCCGCGTCGAGAGACGCCAGCACCACGACTGAGCGTCGCTGCGCCGCCGACGTATCGACGAGGAGGAGGTCCATCTCGGCCCGAGTCTCGGCGACAGCGGTGGCGCTGCTCAGCAGTCGCGCCCTGCAGTGAATCGAGCCCTGCGTATGCTGCGGTGAGGGCGCGTATCACAGCCGCCTGCACGAACTCGTAAACGCGATTGTCGTTCATGTCGGACAGCATCGTAGGGCCCCGTTGCGAAAGGAAGAGCTGGGACGTGCGACGCGCTGAACAGCGTGGGCCTCGACCGAGCACGTGTCCCGGCGGCGCGGCTCGTCGTTATCAGAGTCGTGGGGCAGGCAATTCGGGCGCTCCGAAGCCGGATCTTATCCGGGGACACGCGACATGAAGCCTCACACGCGGCGGGCGTCAGCGGGTCGGCGACATGGATCGCGGCGGCGTGACGGAGCGAGCCGTTGTCGACTGATGCGTTGGCGTGATTGACGAGCCGTATGGAGGAATGCATCTCCAGCCCAAGGGCACCGATGATTGCGCGCCGCTCACCGATGGCAGTGGTAAGCGTGGCGCGGCCATGCGACTCGGTCCTCGAGCAGCCCACGGAAGCCGTGACGTTCAGGGTCGCCGAGTCGCGACACGCCCGCGTCGTGCAGGTGCCGGAGCTTCGTGACGGTGCGGGCGAAGCTCCGCGCACCATATCGCCCTGAGTGGCCTGCGCGATCATCCAGCACTCGCGGCGAGAGTCGTGCCACCGGGGCGACGCCGGTGTGTCGTTCAGGCCACCCCCGCGTGTGCGGGGAGAAGTCGTGCCACCGCCATCAGACCCAGTGTCGTTCGGGCCACCCCCGCGTGTGCGGGGAAAGTCGTGCCACCGCCATCAAAGCCAGTGTCGTTCGAGCCACCCCCGCGTGTGCGGGGAAAGTCGTGCCACCGCCATCAAAGCCAGTGTCGTTCGAGCCACCCCCGCGTGTGCGGGGAGAAGTCGGTGCCACCGCCATCGGAGCCGGTGTCGTTCGGGCCACCCCCGCGTGTGCGGGGACAAGTCGTGCTGCCGGGTCGACGCCGGTGTCGTGCGCGATCAGCCCCGCCTGTGCGGGCAATCCACCACTGGCGTCAAGCCCAGCGACCCACTTGGTCCACCCCCGCACTCGCGGGGAATCCAACACTGGCGTCGAGCCCAGTGACCCACGTGGTCCACCCCCGCACTTGCGGGGAATTCATCCTTCACGCGCGTCGTCGTCGTCTTCCCTTCGTCGCCCTGCTCGTCCGTCGATCTCGGCCCAGTCGCTCACCCCGTGATGCCCCACACCCGAGAGCCTACGGCGGCACGCGGCCTTGTGCCACTCGTGTACCTCGCTACACCGTCCGTCAGCCCCGCTGTCGCAAAACAGTCAACCTTCGAGCCGCCTCGCCGTTCTCCCGTCAGACGGTCACGGCGCAGCGGCAGACCCCGCGATCCTCGACATCCGAGAGCCTACGGCAGCGGGGGACCCTGTGCCACTCGTGCCCCACTGCTCGGTCGATCCCCCAAGCCTTGCGGCGAAGTCAACCTTCAGGCTTCTCCGCCGTTCTCTCGTCGTCACTCACGGTGCAGTGGCTCACACCGCGATCTCCGACACCCGAGAGCCTACGGCGGCACGGGGGCCAGTGCCACTCGTCGCAATCGTGAGCGGCCGACTGTGCGCTAGGGGCAGGAGTGCGGCAATGGGGGCCGGCGTCGTCAGGCACCCGCAGGTTGCGCCGTGAGTCGCCGTGCGCAGACCCGTCGTGTGATCATCGGGTAGAAGAACAGCCGGCGGTGTATGTGACCAGTCCTGTGCGTGGATTGCCGCGGCAGGGCTAGCTGTTCCAGAAGCCGGGAACGTCGGAGCAAATCATTGAGCGGCTGCGATCCGAGACGACGGCGTTCGCGCTCTCCGGAGTGTGAGCGCGCCGTGTTGCAAGTCCGCCCCGCGGACAACACTCGCTCCCACAGCCTCCTGCCAGAAGTTGTCGGATGTGGCGCGCGGTGAGAATGAGGGGCGCCATCGTTGACCATCGCCGAGTATGCGAGCTCTCGACCAACTCCACTTCAGGTGCGCAGTTCGAGACGCGCCACGCCAACGCCCAACCCACGGTTGCTGCAGCTGACGACGCGGATGCGCACGTTGTGCTGCAACTCTTCGTACGGATGCCTACACGACAGACGAATCGGCGATGAGCTGAATGAGGGGGACAGGCTTGCCGTCATCCCAAGACGGTGAGGGCGCCTCGCTGATGACCGCGTATGGCGTCAGCCGCGTGCGCCGCACATGGTCTACAGGTGCTACTATTGACGAATATTCGGCACCCTTCCCGCTCAGAGCACGGCATGACGATCCTCACGCGCGCCATCAGCGACACGCCCGTCGCGGTGATTGACCTCGAGACCACCGGCTTGTCACCACAGGGCGACCGCATCGTGGAGATGGCGGTGGTTCGCATCGACCCGGGGCAGGCGCCACGCCTGGTGCTCGACACGCTGGTGAACCCGCAGCGCCGCGTCTCGGGCAGCGAGATCCACGGGATCTACGACGCCGATGTCGTCGGCGCGCCGACCTTCGCGGATCTGGTACGACCGGTTGCGGACGCCATCGACGGCGCGGTGGTCGCGTCGTTCAATGTGTACTTCGACATCAAGTTCCTGCTCAATGAGCTGGAACTGGCACAGCAGCCCGTGGCGCTCCCCCACCTTTGCCTGATGTGGATGCGGCCAGGACTCGGCCTCGGCGCCCGCGCCTCGCTCGAGCGCACTTGCGCGGAACTGGGCGTTCCGTTTTCGGCCGTGCACCAAGCTGCGGCCGACGCGGAGGCCGGCGCGAAGCTCTGGCCGATCTACACGAACGCCTTCGCCGCCCGCGGCGTGCGGACGTTCGCCGACCTCGCCGCCGTGAAGGGCTACAAGTACACGCAGAGCTGGAGCAGCGCGCCGCTCGACCGCGCCCTCATCAGCGCGGCGGCACCCCGAACGGGGCTCAAGGTGCGGACGGGTCGAACGCAGGACGAGCAGTACGCGGTGCGCCGTGCCGAGTGGAACGCGCAGGACGCGCTCGCGGCGTACTGGGACGCGCTGACGGGCGCGCTGGTCGATAACGAGATCACGGCGGCCGAACGGGCGGAGCTGCGCCGGCTGCAGGCGTCGCCACACCTCCGCCCGGAGTCGATCCGCTACGTCCATGCGAAGGTGATGTCCGGGGTGCTCGACGAGGTGAGCCGCGACCTGCAGGTCGATGGGCCCGAGGTGGAGTGGGTCGGCTCAGTCGCCCGTCTCCTGCGTGAGCTGGGCTGGTCGCCTGGTGACCTGCCGGTGCCTGCGCGTGCCGCGTCGCCAGTCAGCGAGGCACCGGCGCTGTCGGCGTCCTCGGCTCCGCAGCGTGCTCCCGCGCTGAGCGCCCCCGCGCCGGCGCGCACCTGGTGGCAACGACTGTTCGAGTAGGAAATGTCGACGCAACGCAGACCGCTCAGCCCACACTGGGCACCGCGTGCTGTCTCGAACCGGCGCGCTGACCGAAGGCGCCGGGTAGCCTGATAGATGTCGGCCACCGCCGAACGGGCGGGTCTGCGGGCTCGACGGTCCGCCCCTGCCGCTCGCCGGAGTCGTCGGTAAGGCTCAGGGTCCGCCTCATGAGTCATGGCCTCTCCTAGCCCCGAGTGTGGCATGCTCCGAGTCGTCATGACGCTGGTCGTGTCGACGCTGGCCGCCGCGCAGCACCTCGGTGGTCAAGCGCCTGTGCGTGTCTAGGTCAGCGGTACGGCGTTCGACAGCATCAGCATGCGGCCGCTGGTTGGCGCGCTGGTGCGCCTCGTTCGGGTCGACGACCCGTCGGACGGCCGATCTGCCACTTCCGACTCGCTCGGGGCGTTCCGCCTCGCGGATGTGCCTGGCGGCGGGTGGCTCGCCACCATGTCGCACCCCGTACTCGATTCGCTCCGCCTTGAGCCGGGCGTCATCCGCCTCGAGCTGACGGAATCGGGCGACGTCGATCTGCCGGTCACGACCACGACCACGCGGTCGCGCACGTCCGACGGCAACGTGTGCCAGGCGCCCGTGCCGTGGCTGAGAGCGAGATGCGCCTGCACATTCTGTTCGGCGCGATGTGCGGGAAGACGAGAAGAAGCCATGGACGACCTCGGACGTGGGAGACGGGCTACACGCCGCGATATGCCACGCGCGCTCATCGGCGTCCCGGAGCGTCCACGCCGGCCGGCGTCAGGTCAAGCACTGCGTCGACGAGTCGCCGCAGCGCCTCGAGGCCGGTCACGCTCACGTATGGGCTCCCGGTGAGCGTCGTGGGTCCCGCCGCGGCATCCTCGGTCATCCAGACCGGCAAATGCGTAAGGCTGCTGTCGGCGAGCGTGATCACGTAGACCCGCTCACCGTCCGCCGTCAGCTCGCGCTCAACGTCGAGCGTCTGTCCGTGCAACGCGTGCCACGGATATCGCACTGTGATGCAGAGTTTGTGGGCATAATGTCGTGGGTCCCCCCGGTGTCGGGAAAAGTCACTTGGCGGCCGGCCTCGGCGTGAAGGCGATCAAGAACGGCTTCAGCGTCGCGCATTTCGTGCTCGATGAGCTCATGCACGTGCTGAAAGCTGATGCCGCCACGCCGCCCGCGCGCCTCCGGGCGCGACGCTATTTCAACTGCGGGCTGCTGATCATCGACGAGATCGGCTTCCGCCCGCTCGACCGGGTCGAAGCGAACCTCTTCTTCCGCCTCGTCTCGACGCGCTACGAGCGCGGCTCGATCCTCCTCACCTCGAACAAGCATGTCCGCGACTGGCCAGAGATCTTCGCGGACGACGAGATCCTGACCACAGCGATCCTGGATCGCCTCCTGCACCACGTCGCCGTAGTCCATATCGACGGTCAGAGCTACCGGCTCCGCGAACTCGGCGCCCTGCTCAGCCCCAACCGGGAGGGCCCGCGGGCGGCAGAATCCCGCCCATCCTGATCGAAGTCCCTGCGGGAGATTGCCTGTTTACGAACTGCGGGAACTTGGGTGTACTTGCACAGTAGACGTAGTCGCTAGCCTCACAGGCGTACATGATGGGCACAACATGTCGATGACGACTCTGGTGCAGCAGTCGCGCTTCTCGAAAGAAGGTCGGCTGTAGGGCGATGATGCCCTTCGGAATCCTCTTGTAGGCAAGCCGCGTGTTTAACTGATGGTCGGTGCCGACGTGCACGGCATGCCGTCCTTGTCCGCCGCCTAGTTTCGCTTCCAAAGAGAATTGCATGCCCGCAGCTTCCGGGAGTGTACCAATCCCCAATACGGGCGTGAGCCTCAGCGAGACGGCGCGTCCTCCCATGTCCTCGGACGTGGCGTGCATCTCAGCCCCAGCCAGTCACGCACGCGCAACGCAACCAGACCGACTTCGGTGCGGCGTGTGTTGCGCGCACCGAAGTCAGCATAATTCCAACATCGGCGAACCGAGCATGACGCTTACAGGTACCGATGAACTAGCTAGCGCGAGAGAGAAAGTCCGAGAAATGGCCAAGTCGAACCCCGGGTTCGACGACCGATGCCGGGCAGAAAGGTCATCGCTCGACCACTCGCACACCAAGTCAAGGCTCGCGACGCCGGCCGAGTACAGGCAGCGACACCAGCGGAAGCAGTGACACCGCCAAAATCGAAGTCACCGCTCCCTCGCCGAAGCACAGTTAACCAAGGAGCACTCGAGCCGACGAGCAAGAGTTGATACCGCTTCACTTCGTGGAGCGAGACTGCCGCTGTCACCCCAGGAACAAGATGCCAGGTGGCGTCACTCGTGCTGGTCAAAGTTGATGAGGCAGGCAAGAAGATACCGTGAACATCGACTCCGACGCGTACAGCGCCACGACGCCATGTTTGCCCAACTCCGATACCGCCACCATAGCGATTGCTTTCGGCAGTAACTGGCATCACAACGACACCTACGCTGGTTGCCCGCTTCGGCTGGGCATGCGTGAATGTCGGAAGAACACTTATAGCCAGCGCAACCCAAAGCTGTTTACGGATCACAAGGCACTCTTCTCCAAGAGGAACTCTCAAAGCAATCGAGGAATCTTAGTACGATGCCCACGACTCTAGATACTTGATCTCGAGATATCCCGTTACAACATCTTCAGTACCCCTACGCTGCATCACAACATAGTTGGACCATGACGGGGTGCCGATATAACCATTGATTTTGTACCACCACGAGATCTGTTCGGGCGTTGGCGTTGGGCTCGCCCACGGCGCAGGGCCTATAGGATACACCGTTCCGACATAGTCATCCTCAGCCCCGGAGGCAGTTTTGAGGATTCCCCACGCGGCAAGCGCGACCTTGTATAGTGGGCAAATTTTCAGCGTTGTGACCTTCATCGCCGAGTTTCCGATATTCAGCACTGGAGCAGACGGGGTATTGAAACAGGTAAGCGCCGAAGAGCCCACGTTGTACAAGCTTGAGAGAGACTGTGCAAGCGTAATCACTCGCTGCCGTTCCGATTGCGTGCCTTGATCGTAGTCGCAGTCTCCGCCCGAGTCGTTCTCCCAAATCTCAATCGGGAACGCTGCGAAACCGTTTATGTACAGTTGCGTAATGGCGTCGATCTGTGCGCCCGTCAGGATGAGACCTCGCCGTGTTCCAACGGCGCTCCATTCCCGCGTGTCCTGGTCCCAATAACGTGGATCAGAGCTCGTAAACTTTTGCTGAATGCAGCCCACCTCGGCTCCAGGCACGGGATTGCCATTCACATCAGGTAGTGGTGGCCGTGAAATGCGAAGCGCCAGCTCCGGATTACCGCGCCCCCACTCCTCCAAACGCTCCGCATCATTGAGCTGAGTTCGGCGAAGATACAAACCATCCGTCGACGGTGGTGGCGGAGGAGGGGGCGGCGGGGGGCACCCTGGTGCGTAGGGATCGGCATCACAGGGATCCTCTTCGATCAACGGCTGCACAGCTATGCCAGATCGGAGTGTACCGCGTGTCGAGGTTTCGGTAGCCCACGTACCGACCGCGTCAGTCGACCCCGCCATGTTAAGAGCGCCTCCTGTGGGAAGCGGTGACGAAAAGTCTGCTTCTTCCGTCGTAATCACCAGCACGGTTTGCGCTGGCGGCGTTAGGTGGGACAGCATCACCTGGTTACCACCACGATCAAACGCGGGGAAATCGACACCTTCGTGAGTGAGAGCTGCCACCAAAATGTCGGCGCCTCCCTTATACCGGTTTCTCTGTTCCGGCACCGGCAAATATACTTCGAAGCGGCCTGCGCCCTGCACGCGCTGCAAGAGAGCATCGGGTGCCTGACCGACGTTGCCCGCGATGGCGCTCAGCCACGGCGCACTACGATCTGCAAGGAGACTGTTGAGCGATAGCTTATGCTCTGATGTGAACCGGCTGTCTCGCAGTGCCTTCGTGAAGCGCTGGCGCAGTGGAACCGACTGGAAGGCCAGAGCTAAGCCGCGCGCCACCGGCTCAATTGCCTCACGGCGTGCTCGCACCACTGGATCTTCAACCGTGGTGCGAACGGATGCGGCAGGTGCGGACGGCAGCGGTGCAACAACGGAATGATTGTCTGCACATGCACTTAATGCGACAGCACAGACCAGCAGCCACCCTGCCGACATTCGCGAAGGGCGAAACGAGACATTCATGAGAGCAGACCTCGTAAAACGGGTTTACCGCGCTTTAAAGTACGGACGAACGCTTTAAGGGCCACGACGCTCCCAAGTTCTCCGGCGCCCAGTCGAGTGTCAATAGGTACAGCTTGCTCCGTAAAGGCACCCGTTCACGGTCGCCACGTAGCGAGATGAGAACCATGCCAATGTCGTTACAGTAGGGTCGCGTTTTTGGATGCTTACCAGCGATTCTAGGACGCGATGCCATGGCGGCGGAGGTTGCTCGACCTTCCGCTGCATTGGGTTGAACTTGACCCGGTTTGGTGGACACCGGGTTTAGGCTGCTCGCCGGCGGCGAGTCAGGTCCTGCTCGAACGTCTGGGGTGATACGTACCCGAGGGCGGAGTGCATCCGCTCGCGATTGTACCAGTCCTCGATGAATGGCACCAGCGCGCGCGTGGCCATGGCCCGTATCGTAAACGTCTCCTCGGCGAGGAGCTCCCACTCAAGCGTCGCAAAGAAGCTCTCGGCGCCGGCGTTGTCCCAACAGTCAACCGTGCGGCTCATGCTCGCCATCATGCCCTGCCGCCTCAGGGCCGCGCGGTAGTCGTGACTGGCATAGGTCCTGCCCCGGTCCGCGTGATGCACGGCGCCACGGCCAGGCCGTCGGATGGCGGTCGCGCGCTGCAAGGCCGTGAGCACCATCGCCGTGTCGTTGCGCGCACTCGTCGCCCACCCCACCACGAAGCGCGACGCGAGATCAATCACCACCGCGAGATAGAGCCAGCCCTCACCGGTCGGAATGAACGTGGTGTCGCTGACCCACACGGTGTTGACGGGGCCGCCGACGGCAAACTGCCGTGCGACCACGTTGTCGGCCAGCGGAAGCGCGTGCGTAGTGTCGGTGGTGACGGCGAACCGTCGCCGACGTCGCGCCTGCAGACCGGCCGCGCGCATCAGCCGCGCCACGCGCTTGCGGCCCACGCGATGCCCGGCGGTACGCAGCTTCTGATGCACCCGCGGGGCGCCGTAGCGGCTCCGACAGGTCGTGAAGGTGTCGGTGATCGTGGCCACCAGCGTCGCATCCGCGACGGCGCGCTGCGACGGCACGCGATCCTGCGCGGCGTAGTAGCCCGCGCGGGACACGCCGAGGACACGGCACATCAGGATGATCGGGAACTCCGTGCGATGAGCGGCAATCACGGCATACTTGTCGCTCATCGCGACTCCCTCGCGAAGTCCGCCGCGGCCTTCCTGCATGCCATGGATCGGATCATCGGTCGCATCGAGATCCAGAATGATCTCAAGCGGTGGCGTGGCGTGCGCCTGGACGAACACGTCGACGAACAGGCGATCCACGGCGTCGTGATCGACCGTGATCTTCTT
>JBBQTA010000048.1:0-14480 GCA_038213465.1 Gemmatimonadales bacterium
ACGTCTCGCGCCGGCAGGGCTCATCTTTCATTGGGGGCTCGGCTGCACCTACGCCATGGTGGGCCGGTTCGATGATGCGGCCAAACAGGCGTCGTGGATGCAAGAGAACGCCCCCGCGTTGCCGTATACCGCGCAATTGCGCGGCCTGATCGCCGCAGCCAAGGGAGAACAGGCTGCAGCGATCGACATTCTCGACACCGTCAGTGAGGCATCGCTCGACGGACACCACACGTTTCACCTCGCCGAGTCATATGTCATGGCCGGTGCGCTCGACAGGGGCATCAGGCTGCTCGATCGTGCCGTGACCATGGGGTTTTATCCGGCCGACTATTTCGATCGGCTCTGCCCGTTCTTAGATTCGGTGCGCGACCGCGAGGATTTTGCTCGTGTCGTAGCTCGCGCGCGAGCGCGAGAGGCGGAGTTCGCGGCGGCCGTGGCATCGATTCCCGAGCAGTAGCGCCCCGCTACCGTTGCGATGCCCACATCAATCGTTTGCTCTTCGCTCTTTTTCGCGTTTCTTCGCGATCTTCGCGGACTTCGCGCGAACCGTGGTGCTTGCGGCTGCCTCGGAGTGATCGGAGGGCGAGCAGGTTCGCGCGAAGCTCGCGGAGGACGCGAAGAGACGCGAAGCACGGCCACAACATCAGTTATCGGATGACCGACACTCCCCCCGACCTTGTCGACTTCGGCAACGGACAACCGTCGCTCTCGCTGCTTCCCTTGAACGCGCTGCGGACCGCGACGGAGCATTGCCTGAGCCGCGGCGACGCGACCCTGCTGCAGTATGGCGCCGATCAAGGCGACGTGGACTTTCGTGAATCGCTCGCACGCTTCCTCACGCACCGCTACGCGACGCCGGTGAGTGCGGCGCACCTCATGGTATCAGCCGGTGCCTCGCAGGCGCTCGATCTCGTGTGCACGCGATTCGCGCGGCCCGGTGACACGATCTTCGTGGAAGAGCCTACCTATTTTCTGGCGCTCGAGGTCTTCCGCGATCATGGCTTACAGGTGGTCGGCATCCCCATCGACCTCGAGGGCATTCGCCTGGACGCGCTGCAAGACGCGCTCACTCACCATCGCCCGGCGCTGCTGTACACGATTCCCTCGTTTCAGAATCCGTCGGGCATCACCATGTCGACCGCGCGGCGTGAGCAGCTGGCGGAGGTGAGCCGTGCGCATGATCTGCTCATCGTCGCCGACGAGGTCTACCAGCTCCTCGACTTCGGCAGCGCTCCGCCGCCCCCGCTGGCCGCGTCTGGGCACTCAGCACGCGTGTTGTCGCTCGGTTCGTTCTCCAAAATCTGCGCCCCCGGCTTGCGGTTGGGGTGGATGCAGGGCGCACCGGCGTTGCTCGATCATCTCCTGCAATCGGGCGTGGTGCACAGCGGCGGCGGACTCAATCCGTTTGCCTCGGGCGTGGTGCGCAGCCTGCTCGATCTCGGGCTTGCCGACGCCGGTCTCGACGCGCTGCGTCGTGTATACGCCGCACGGTCAGCCGTGCTGTGCCGCACCCTGCGTGACGCGCTACCGATGGCCACGTTCGTCGAGCCGCACGGCGGGTATTTCGTGTGGGTGCAGTTGCCATCGACGATATCCGCGTCGCAACTATTGCCGATCGCCCTTGCGGAGGGTGTAAGCTATCGCGCGGGCGCGCTGTTCAGCAGCCGCGACGGGTTCGCGCATTCGCTGAGACTGAGCTTTGCGCACTACGACGAGACCGCGTTGGTACACGGTGTCCATCGACTGGCGCGCGCGGTCGCGAGATACAGCGCAAGCGCCGAGTAGACTCGGCACGTAGGCCGTGCGTATCTTGGGGGTGCAGGCCGATGACGGGGCGATGACGGGGATGCGTAACGTCCGCTCATGACACGAACCCGCTCCACACACCGGAGGCGCGCAATGGTCGCCGCATCGGAAGGTATGACGGCCGAACAGCTCATCGGCTACGAGATTCCCGGAAAGCGTGTCGAACTGGTGCGTGGCCAGCTGGTGGTACGCGAGCCGGCCAGTTTCTCGCACGGTGCCCTGTCGCTGCGTATCGGCGTGGCCCTCACGAATCATCTTGCGCGCGAGCGGGAGCAGCAGGGGTGGACACTCACGCGCGGGCGGCTCGCCACCGCTGATCCCGGCTTCACCCTCGCGCGGCGCCCCGACACGGTACGCGCGCCGGACATCGCGTATGTCTCGCGCGAGCGTCACGCCGCACCGATGCCCGACGGCTTTCCGGAGTTCGCGCCCGACCTCGCGGTGGAGGTGCGTTCCCCCAGCGATCGTACCGGCGCCGTCGTGGCGAAGGTCAGCGATTGGTTGTCGGCGGGCACCGTACTCGTGTGGGTGGTCGATCCGCCGCGCGCGCAGGTGGTGGTCTACCGCGCAAACGGCACGGTGTCCGTGTTGGGCATGGGCGAGACACTGAGCGGTGAGGAACTCCTCCCCGGCTTCGCGCTCCCGCTGCAGGAATTGTTCGCGCCGGATTGAGCGGTGTCGGTCCGCCTCGGCATGCGAGTTGTGAACGGCCGCGCGTCGCGAGTGTGCCCTCCAGCCCGGAGCGTTTCGCTATCGCATCCCACGCCGCTTATCTGCGGCCGTTTCCGTGCAGTCCGTGGTGTCCATGTTCCGGCGGTTCACGATCTCTCCGCCTCGCGCGGCCCGATCGGCGAGCATCGCAACAGCCGGAACACGGATGGCACCGATGAATGGAAACAACACCGATAGGCGAACCGTCAGCCGCCCGTGCCGAACTGACGCGTGAACTTCATGAACACCGAGCGCTGCTGCGGCGTACCGAGGTCGAAGAAGCCGGTCGCAGCCCGGCCGTCGTTGAGGACGACGAACAGGCCCGTGCCGGCGGTGTTGAGCCAGCCGAAGCGCACGTTCGCCGAAAAGGCCGCCGCCTGATTGTTGTACTGCGTCAGCGTCTGCACGAACACGCGCGGCGAGAAGAAATAGTTCAGGCGCACCGCCTGCAGTGACCGGATGAAGTCGCCCTCCGGCAGACGCACGTCGTTGTAGTCCGCGGTAAACGAGCCGGAGAACGTCGCGCCACGTCGCAGCGTGACCGTGCCGCTGCCGCCACTGCGGCGGCCGGTCCAGAATTGGCCCACGTCGAAGCGGCCCGTGGCTGACAGGTTCTCACTCGGATCGGTGGTGTAATCCCAGCCCAAGGTGCCCCAGTCGTACTGGCCAGGCGGAATCACCACGCCGGGTGCGATCGTGAACGGTGCCTGCAGCCCCTCGTGCGAGATGTTGTACTCCGGACCGAACCGCGAGCTGTTCGCCAGCTCGATCTCGGTGAGATCGATGTGCCAGTACCCCGACTGATAAAACCCGTCGTTGATGCCATACGCGCTGCGATAGCTCACGTGCGGATTCCACTGACGAAACCACGCCCACTCCGGCTTGCGTACCAGGCGCATGAGGGAAACATCGTACGCGCGATAGCCGCCCGGGCGACTCATGAAGCCCACTTCCGGATTGAAATCTTCGCCGATCTGCGCGATACGTGCGTTGTGATTCCAGACGTTCGTCTGATACGCGATCCGTCCGCTGAACGCGTTGGCATCGCCGTCGAGATCACGCGTGGTCGTGCGCGCCGCCCACAGGTCGCTCGTCCAGCGCTGGCCGAATCCGATGCGACTGTCCACGGCGAACGTACGGTTCACGTCGCCACCGTCGTCGGTGGCCATACGCTGCACCACCATCGCGCCCACGCGTGAGCGCGCCGACAGTTCGCGCGTCGCGCGTCCAACTGTGAACGACTGCCCCGGGTTCAGCGCATCGGGCGCGTCCGTGACCATCTGCAGCAGGCCCACCGTGGTGCCGCCCACGCGTCCGGACAAGCGACCGCCGCCCAGAATCGGCTGCGGGGTACCGTCGTCGGAAATACCGATGCGACGCGTGAAGAAAAGATCGACGGCCTGCGGCGTACCGGCAGAAAACACACCGGCGTTCTCGAGAAAGAACGGACGCTTTTCCGGGAAGAAGATGGGGAAGCGTGTGAGATTCACGCGCTGATCGTCGACTTCCACCTGCGCGAAGTCGGTGTTGGCCGTGAGGTCGAGCGTGAGCGCCGGAGTCACGCCGTACTTGATCTCGCCGCCGAACTCCGTGGGACGCTTGCTGTCCTGCTTGATGCCGCTCGTCCAGCGCTCCTGCGAGGACGCGAGCACGTACGGCGTGACCGTGCGAATGCGACGTACCGGCAGCGTGAGGTTCGCCAGATTGCCGGCGATCGACAGGCGATAGAGGTTGAACTGCCGCGGGATGAAGGCCCAGTACAACTCTTCATTCTTGCGACGGATGTTGCGCGACACATTCATGCCCCACGTCTGCTCGGCGCTCCCCGACTGATAGCGCAGCGTCGAGAACGGGATACGGAATTCCGCCGTCCAGCCGAGTGAGTCGACCGTGGTGGCCACCGTCCAGCTGGCGTCCCAGTTCACGTTGAAGCCACCCATACCGCCAGCCTGCATGCGATTCTGGCCGGCCACCGTTGCCCCACCGCCTTCGCCTTCGCGAATCACTTGGCCGTCGTACTCCACGCCGGCCGGTGTGGTCGCGAACACGAAGCCGTTCTGATGATCGTGATACGTGTCGAACACGAACGCGATGTGATCGCTGTTCGCGAGCTGCACGTCGCGGATCTTCTCGCCGAGCACGATCAGCTGCGGCTCGCGGTCGTACATGCGCGCGCCGATGTAGAGATTCACGCCGTCGGTGGCCATCCGCACTTCGGTGCGCTCGGAGGCGGGCACGCCTTCGTTGAGCTCGCGTTGCACAAAATCGCGAATGGGGGTGCCTTGCGACCACATCGCCTCATCGAGCTTACCGTCGATGGTCGGCGCCGTGGTCACCCGAAGGGTCCTGAACGACGGCCGCGGGCGGGCGCGCGCCGCCCGGGCGAACGAATCCGCCACGGCGGCGTCGAGTCGCGGACGCACCGGCACGACGGGCTGGCTGGAGGCGATCGGGGCGGTCGCGGCAACGGTGACCGCTGCAACGAGCACGGTCGCGGCAGGGCGGAGCAGACGGCGCCGCAGCGCAAACAGGAGCTGCAAAGGAGGGGGAGCTACGGGTGGGAAAAGGGCGTCCGGGCAATCTATCGCGCTGGACTGCGGCGAGCGACGAGTGCCTCGCTGAGCACGTCCATCGACCGCTCACGCCGTCCTTGCCTTACGTTCTCGGTCGGCAGTCCGCTGAACGTGTTGCGAGATTGGCGGACACGTCGCCTCTATGACTTCGCAGAGATCGGCGAGGGGCACTCCTCGCCGATTGTGCGTGGCACCGTCGCGGCGAAGCAAGTGCTCAGGCCGGGACATCGTGTACGGTTGACGGCATCGAGTGCGTCGTTCACTCTACACAGTGTGCCGGCCGTTCCTGCTATGCGGGCGCATGCAGGGAATCGTGCGTGCCGTCTATCGGCGCAGTCAGCGATTCACCGATGGCAGGTTCTGAACGGTGCCGCGGAACCGAAATCGACAGCGGTTCCGGCTCGAGCGCGCTCCAGCGTCCAAGCGGTCAATTCATTCCACCCCACAGCGTGCTCTACCTGATCTTCAAATTCCTGCACGTCCTCGGCGTCATTCTCTTGATCGGCAACGTGACCGTCACCGCCGTCTGGAAGGTGTTCGCTGATCGCACGCGCGACGCCAGAGTTGTCGCCTTCGGTCAGCGACTCGTTACCATCACCGATTGGTTCCTCACCGTCAGTGGCATCGTGCTGCTGATCATCGGCGGCTATGGCGCGGCGATGGTGTCGAACCTCGACGTGTTCGGCGCCCGCTGGCTCGTGTGGGGTCAGGTGCTGCTTGCGATCTCCGGAGTAATTTGGATGGTGATCTTGGTTCCGGCACAGATTCGTCAGGCGAAGGCCGCGCGCTCGTTCGAGCATGACGGCGAGATTCCTGACGCATATCGTCGCGACGCGACGCGGTGGCTGTTCTGGGGCATTGTCGCCACCGTGCCGCTCGCCGTCGCGCTGTGGGTGATGATATTCAAGCCGATGTAGTTCGCGTCTCGTCTCGACCGTTCGAACACACGCTGGACAACGGCGAGCGACGAGTGCCTTTTGAGGCATGACCATCGACCACTCTCGCCGTCATTTCCTTACGTTCCTGGCCGGCAGTCCGCTGTTGGCCGCCGCCGGTCTCGATGAATCCGTGTTCACCCGGTTGCTGCACGCCAGCGACGGTCCGCGAACGCGCCTCGACGAGACCGCACTGCAACTCGCGCAACAGATCCGCACCGCGGGTGAGGCGCTCGACGTGTTCGACTTCGAGCCGGTCGCGAAGCAGAACATTCCCGTGGCCCACTGGGGCTATCTCGCCACCGGCACCGACGACGACGCCACGATTCAGGCCAACCGTCAGGGGTTCGATCGCTGGGCCATGCGACCGCGCCGCCTGATCGATGTGAGCCGCCTTGAAACGACCGTAACCTGGTTCGGCATCCGCTACTCCACGCCGATCGTGGTCAACCCGGTGGGTAGTCAAAAGGCGTTTCATCCACTTGGCGAGATCGCCGTGGCCCGGGCCGCCAAGGCGAAGGATCACCTCATGGTGCTCTCCACCGTGGCCACCACGTCCATCGAAGACGCCATCGAGGCGCGCGGCGGACCGGTGTGGTTCCAGCTGTATCATCAGTCCGACTGGGCGATCACACGGCAGATGGTGAAGCGCATGGAGCAGGCGGGCGCGCCGGCCATTGTGTTTACTGTTGATCTACTGGGCGGCAGCAACCGCGAAACGATGATCCGCGAAGCGCGTAAAGACACGCGCACCTGCACCAAGTGTCATCTGGGCGGTGCGCCGCTGCCGGGCATGAGTGGACGCGTGGACGATCGCGATAATCGACGCAAGCCGAATCTCGTCGGCTACCAGAAGCTCACGCCGATCCCTGAAGTCGGCACGCCGACGTGGGAGTTCATCGACCGCCTCAAGCAGTCGACGAGCATGAAGGTGCTCGTCAAGGGTATCGTGACATCGGAAGATGCCGACCTTGCGGTGACGCACGGCGTGGACGGCCTGTTCGTGTCCAACCACGGCGGCCGCGCCGAGAACTCGCATCGGGCAACCATCACGTCGCTGCCCGACGTGATGCGCGGCACGGAAGGACGCATCCCGGTGATCTGCGACGGCGGATTCCGTCGCGGCACCGACGTGTTCAAGGCGATGGCCCTTGGTGCCACGTCGATCGGAATCGGCCGCCCCTACATCTGGGGACTCGGAGCCTTCGGACAGGAAGGCGTAGAGGCCGTGCTCGGCCTGCTGCGCAAGGAGTTCGAAGTCGCGATGAAGCAGAGCGGCACCACGTCGCTGTCCGCGATCACCGCGAAGCACATCACGCCGGCCTGACAGGGTACGGACACAGCAGCCTTCGTCCCAACTCCGCGCGTCGTCACGAACGCATGCTTCCGCTCGCTTGCAGCGAACGCCAGGAACCTCGCAATATCTACGTTCGGGTATCGTTGCAAGCTCGCCACGCGTTCAACAGGAGGCGCTATGAATTTGAAGCCCGCTGCCAAGAGTGTGATCGACGAAGTCATCGCGGCGCACGCGCAGACCGTGGTGCAGAAAATGACCGACAAGGACGTGTTGGCAGCGCTGAAACAGCAGGGGATCGGCACCCTCGAGGATCTCGTCAAACAGTCGTTGGCAGGATTGAAAGCCGGGCCGATAGGTCAAGGCGGAGGCGTCGTTGCGCGTGACACGTTCATCTACACCCAAGCGGTCTATAAGACGGCGATGCCGATCGACAAGGAACTGCTCGCAGAGATGACGAAGAAGATCGGGCGCTGACGCACCAGCTCGGCACATTCGATCGACAGTCATTCTCACCGGCCGATCGATCGAGTGCGTCGAGGGCGAGGCCTTCGTTTTTCGTGAACTCGCGATCGGTGCGCTGGTGTGGTCAACTTGGAATGGGGAGAGGTGACGTGTTGCGAATCGGCCGATTGGACCAGGCATGACAACGACTGACACTCGTTCGCTGGACGGAGAGTGCGCCCTCATGCTCGCGCGCGCCATGGAATGGGTGGTCTCTCACATCGATGAATTCGATCCGTTTGCGAATGGTCGCACGTTCGATGTCGCTCACGGCCAACGCGTGACGGAACTGGCCACCATGCTCAATACGTACGTTGCGCTCACGGACGATAGAAGCAGTGCGCCCGTGACGACGCTGCTCGAGGAAGCGGCGCGGCACCAGCAGAATCGCGCGCTGACCGATCGGATCGTGCATTCTCCGGCGGAGTTCGTGCTGTTCGCGGACCTGTACTCGGCAATCCGTCGTATCGGGCACGACGATCCGACGCAACGCGAGTTGATCCAGCGCGTGATCGACGCCGGTTTTCTCGATCAGGTGGAGCGAGTTCCCCATCGCATGATGGACGTTCGGTTGACGCTCGAGTGGGGTGACTTCACACATCCGTGGGAGTCGCTCGAGTCGCTGTGTCAGTCGTCGATATTGGCGCGCGAACCTCGAGCGCTGTACCTCGACGAAGCGTCACTCTATTCGTTGACGCACGTCATCATGTTTCTCTACGGATTCGGCACGCGTCACGGTGCCGAGCATGGGCTGTCGCCCGAACAGGAATTGCGCGTCCGCGCGACGCTCTCGATGCTGCTGGTGATCACCGCGCAACAGCATCACTGGGACTTGTTGATCGAGTTGTTGTTGTGTTGGGATTGTCTGAACTTTCCGGTCACTCCGCTGTGCAGCAAGGCGTGGGAGACGTTTCTCGCGTTGCAGGAGCCGGACGGGGCACTGCCGGGCCCGGAGCGTGCGCTCGCGTTCAGCGATCCGTCGAAAGCGCAAGATCCGGTACGGCAACGTGAGCTCTACGTCTCGCACCACTATCACACGACGCTCCTGGCCATCATCGCCGCGGTCGTGCATCGCGGGCGTGCAGTTGCGCAGCGCGCGCGCGCCCTGTCACGGCGCGCGAAGCCGGAAACGATCGCCGCGCCAAGCGCGCGCATCTCCGGTTCGGCACACAGACCGGAGCTCGAGGCGCTACGCCGCTCGCAACGGTGGCTCATCGCGCGTGGTGTCGATGCCGTCGATCACAGTAACCGTGCCGCACTGGAATTGTTGCTCGCCAGATGGATATGCCGCGAACGGATCGGTGGCGATCCGTCGTTCCGCACATTTGCGCAGTGCGTGGCACGGCGCCTGGCGACACAGGATGCGAGCGACGCGATGCATCAGGGCGTCGGCGCGGCGTCCACGACGCTTTCCCTGATCAGCGCATCGATCCTGCGCGGCGAAGACTGCCTGCCGGGGGGTCTCGACCAGTTCGTCTCTCGATCGGCCGAAGTCCTCGGGCGGACACGACCACCTGACGCCGTTTCCGATTTGGCGTTCGCGGAGAAGCGCGTGATCCTGAGCCGGCTTGGATTGGGGAATGCACCGCTCCGCCTGTCGCGCGACGAACTCCTCATGATTGCCGATTCGATACCACTGCGCGGGAGCGCCGAGTCCTTTGAACAGCTTGCCGTCTGCGTGGACTCGTTCACCGCATGCGGCACGAGTACGACTGCGCCGAACGTCGGCGACGACTGGCTGATCGAGCTGCTCATAGCCGTTGGCATGCACTATCTGAGAGAGTACGATTTCCCCCGCGCGACGCGCTTGCTGCGTGCGGCGTCGTATCTGCTGACGTCGGAACACTCATTGTTGTCGCAGTCGTACGACTTCCTGCTCTTGCATCAGGATACGACTGGTGCGTTCGGATTTCTCGGACCTGCGCAGGACGCGTTGCAGCGCAGCTCCGGAGCGGGGTTCTCCGTCGATCTCGACGCGCGACTTCCGGTCACGTTGCAGAGCATCTGGACGCTCGCCGAACGCGACGCGGATGGCTGGCGCCTGTACGCCTCGCTGCACGCCATCGGCGCCACCGCGACGCACATCACGCCGCCATGAACTACACGATCGCGTAGTTCATCATCATGCCCATGTCCTCATGCACCATGTTGTGGCAGTGCATGAGGAAGCGGCCGCGGTAGCGATCGAACGTGGCCACGACGGACACGCGCTCGCCGGGATGCACGAGCACCGTGTCCTTGAGCCCGCGCTCCCACGGCATGATGCGGGCGCGGCCACCGAGTCGCTCGATCACCTGGAACTGTACTTCATGCATGTGGACCGGATGCGGGAACGGACTCTCGTTCACGAACGTCCACACTTCCGTGTCGCCGAAGCGCACCGTTTCGTCGATGCGCTCCATGTCGAACCCGCGGCCGTTGATGTCGTGCTGCATCATCGCGCTGTTGAACTGGAACGTGCGCGTGCGTTTGGCTGTGCGTTTCGCCTCGCGAGCGTCGAGCGTCGCTATGCGCGGGAAGGCGCGCGGCTTCCACGCCACCGGCGTGACGGCGCGATCGACCGTGAACTCCACAAGGTCCATCGCGGCCCCCTGTGCGAGCCCGCCGGCGCCCATGCGGCCCATGCCCATTCCACCACCCATCCCACCACCCATTCCGCGGCCCCTGCCCATACCGCCCATGCGGGCCGGCGACTCGAATGCGGCAGACATCAGCGTGACACGCGACCCCACGGCGGCTTTGCCGAAATCGATCAGCAGGTCGACACGTTCGCCCGTGCCCATATCGATCTGCGTGAGCGTGACCGGCGCCGGCAGCAGACCACCGTCGTTGCCAATCATCGTCATCGGCGCGCCGTTCGAGAGGGCGAGTCGTAGAATACGCGACGTTGTGGCGTTCACGACCCGCACGCGATACATCGTGGTCTCGACGGACTGCGACGGCAAGCGAATCCCATTCGCAAACGCCGTATCGCCGAAGAAGCCTTCCATCTGCTCGTGCATCGCCGGCTCATAGGCGAACGTGCCATCGGCCGCGAGACGTCGATCCTGAATCAGCAGGGGCAACTCATGCTCACCACTCGGAAGCCCAAGCGCATCCTCGGCGGCATCGTTGATCATCAGCAGACCAGCCATGCCGCGATAGGCCTGTACGCCGGTGCGATGGTGCGGGTGCGCGTGATACCAGTAGGTACCAGCGCGATCGATGACGGGGAATTCGTACTGGTACGTGCCACCGGTCGGAATCACGAGACGCGGATGGCCATCGGCGCTCTCCGGGACGCGCAGACCATGCCAGTGCAGAATCGTCGGCTCATTCAGCGCGTTCTCGAGCGTGATGCGGGCCGTGTCGCCGGTGCGCACGCGAATCGTGGGCCCCACGGGGCCCTCACCCGGACTCCACGCCTCAACCGGCACCCCCGGCGCAATCTCGACGCGGCGAGCGGCAGCCCGCAGCGTGAGGCCATCGGCCGATACGGTGGTCGGCATCCGCAGCGGCGCCCGCTCGAGCGGCGGGCGGACGTCGGCGATGCCGAGGGTGCGGAGTACGCGCGCACCATCGACGAAGGCAGAGCGGGAGGTCAGCGACGCGAGTCCGGCGGCGCTGGTGAGGGCGAAAAATTGGCGTCGGTCCATCCCTGTAAACTGGCAGGTGCCTTCGTATGCCGCATGGGGTGATCGCCGGTCAGGCACGGGGGATTCCCTGACAACGCGGCGGCGCGATCCGGCGGAAGCCGATCCATCGCCAACGCGAAACCCGTCGCCTATCGACGCAGCTCCGCAAAGGCCGCGTACTGGTCGGTCGCGACGAAGTCGACGCCGCTCGTGATCGCCGCACGCCATCGCGCCGACGCCGCGGCGCGCGACCCGAAGTTGTACGACGCGGTAAAGCCGCGGTCTTCGCTGGCCGCGTACCCGTCGAGTGTATAGAAGCGGATCCAATAGCCCCGCGCGTGCGCCCGCTGCACGAACGCCTGCAGTCGCGTCGAGTCGGCGGGCACCCATGCGCCGGCGGTGCCCTGTCCGCCGGCCTCGATCACGCTCCACGGAAAGTTCACCCAGCGCGCGAAGTTGTCGGCACGCGCATCGATGTGTTGGGCGCTCGTCATCCGCATGGCGCGACGCGCGCGCAGCGCTTTGGTCGCCCCCGCCACCGGTACGGGACGCATGGCGCCGAAGGCGCGTAGCGTCGACCCGACCGGCACGTCATCGTGAAAACGACGACGTTGCGCCGTGTCGGAGCCGGCGAGCACCATCAGTGGTCCGGGCACAAGCGGTTCCACCTGCATCGGCGTCGCGGTGCGTGTCGCGGTGGTCAGCCACGACTCGTACGCTCCGAGCAACGCCCAGACCGCATCGAGATGTGCTGGCGTATTGTCCTTGAAATCGAGATTGAGCGTGATGAGCGGCCACGTATCGCGCCGGTTCTCCGCCAGCGCGCGCTCCATAATGGGACGGATGCGGGCGAAGAAGTACGCATCGATCGTGGGCGCGCCCTCGAGCGCGTCGTCATCATGCGCGACCACCGATTGCGGTGGCTCCCCGGCCACCACCCGCCAATGCAGATCTTGCTCGATGGCAATTGGCAGTCCGGTAGCCAGGGCGTCGTCCATGCGCGTGCTCCACTGGCCCCGCTCGGGATACGCGTTGTGCGCGTCAAGCAGCACGCGGGCGCCGGGAGCGAAGCTGTTGGGCGCCCGCCCCATCGCAAACGTGAGCGCCACCAGGGCCGCGACGCGAAAGATCGAAGGTGCCATGCTCGGGATCGAGTAGACGACGGTGCGTACGAGGCGCAATTTACTTATCTCCCTTGGCCACGACAGAGTGAATCCATCTCCGCGGTCCCGACGGCCACTCCGATACGCGCTGTTCACGCTTGCGCTGCTGCTGATCGCCGCGCCGATCGCGTGGTCGCAGCGCCAACGCTTCATGATCGAGCCGAACGTGCCCTACGACGGGCGCTACACGTTCGTGCGGCTGCGGTATACGCAGGGCTATCGCATGGCGTGGAGTGCGGACTATCCGCAAATGGTACGCAACTTCACCACGATTCTCGCCGAACTCACGTCCATGCCGCTGCACACCGACGGCAGCAACGTGCACACACTCGACGATCCCGAGTTGTTCAAGTACCCCGTGGCATATCTCACCGAGCCCGGATACTGGATTCCCCGCGTCGCCGAAGCTGACGGCCTGCGCGCGTGGCTCGCGAAGGGCGGCTTTCTGATTGTTGACGACTTCTACTTCCAGCAGCAGTGGGACGTGTTCGAACAGGGCATGCGCATGGTGTTGCCGGATGCGCAAATCATGCCGCTCGATCGTGGTGATCGACTTCAACAACGACATCGGCGACTACATGGAGTGGTCCGGCGAGGGATGGTATCCGGTCAACCTGTCGAACGATGCACGCCCGCTCGCTCCGACAGCGATGTCGGGTCTCGTCGGTACGGTGCGGTCGCACCGTAATTGCCCGCGCACTCTCAGCCTGGAGTTCTCATGCGCCGCACACTGATGGTTTGCCTGGGTGCTCTTCTGCTCGCCGCGTGCGGAGATGACGGCCTGTCGCCGCAGCTGGCCGAGGTTGAGCGCGCGCAATCGCGGTGGACGGCGCAGGGACTCGTGCGTTACACGGTGGAGGCGCGCATCCTCTGCTTCTGCCCACCGGAGATGAATCAGTGGCACGAACTCACGGTAGCAAGCGATTCCATCATCGCCATCCGGCCGGTGGACGACACATCACCGGACGGCGCATCGGCCGCGTGGTTTTCTTCGGTAGACGAAGTGTTCCGGCGTGTCCGAAGCTGGCCCGCCAGCATGCGCGGAAATCGATTCGAAGCGGTGTTCGATGGCGAAACGGGACTCCCGCTGAGCGTGGATCTCATTACCTCGCCCAACGTGCAAGACGGTGGCGCGCGGTACGAGTTCCGGGCGCTCAAACCCGGGTTGTTCTCCGCGCCGTGAACAGGCCGCGCGATTCCGAAACCCGCACGGCACCTCGCCGCTTGTCGCACCGCGTGCGCTGACGGATCAGATCCACGCCCGCCCCCACGGCGTCACTCCCGCTCGAACACCACTCGCCCCCCGACCACCGTGAGCACGACCTGCGCATCCGCGATCGTTTCCGGTGCAACTTGTGTGATGTCCCGGTCGAGCAGCACCAGATCGGCCAGTCGGCCGCGCGAGAGCACGCCGAGCGACTCGTTCGCAAACCCCGCGTACGCCGCACCACGCGTGTACGCCCGCAGCGCCTCCTCCACCGCGATCTTCTGCTCCGGTACCCAACCATCCGCATGCGCACCATCGAGCGTGCGACGCGTGACCGCCGCATAAATCCCCTCGAGTGGCGTGGGCGGCGCCACAAACCAATCGCTCCCAAACGCGAGCGTCGCGCCCTGATCGAGTAGCGACCGAAAGGCGTATGTACCGCGCACGCGTTCAGGGCCGATCACTTTGTCGGCCCAGCGTCCGTCGTCGATGGCATGATACGGTTGCATGCTCGCGATGACACCGAGCGCGGCAAACCGAGCGAAATCATCGGGGTGAATGTGTTGCGCGTGCTCGATGCGCCACCGGCGATCACGCGGTCCGAACTCCGCCGCTACCCGCGCGAACAGATCGAGCTGCGTGCGAATGGCGCGGTCGCCGATGGCGTGAATCG
>JBBQTA010000049.1:0-14220 GCA_038213465.1 Gemmatimonadales bacterium
CCCCCGGGCGGGGGCGGCCGCGGTCTATTTTAAACTTTGTTTCCCAACCGGGGTTTAAAAAAAAAAAAAACCCCCCCGGGCCCCCCCGGGGGGGGCCCCCCCGCCGGCAACGTCGACGTCAGGCCTGCGGGCTCGGCGACGGAGACATGACCCGGAACTCCAACTTCTCCTTCTCCGTGGTCGACACGGCCACCTCGATATCGTCGCCACGCGAGAATTCAGCCGTCAGCAGCTTCTCCGACAGCGGATCCTCGATGTAGCGCTGAATGGCCCGCTTGAGTGGACGCGCACCATAGTGCTCGTCGTGCCCGTGGTTGACCAGGAATTCGGTCGCCGCGTCGGTGAGGTGGATGGTGAGTTCCTCTTCTGCCAGACGCTTCTGCACATCGGCGAAAAGAATGGAAACGATTTTGGAGATGTGCTCCTTGCCGAGCGGGTGGAACACAATGACGTCGTCAAGACGGTTAAGAAATTCGGGGTTGAACACGCGCCCCATCTCTTCCTTGACCTTCTCCGAAATGCGCTCGAAATCGCCGCGGGCATCGTTCGTGGCAAAGCCCAGCGATTTCCCACGAGTGATGTCCTTCGCGCCCACGTTCGACGTCATGATCACGACCGTGTTCTTGAAGTCGATCATGCGGCCGTAGTTGTCGGTAAGGTGACCTTCATCGAGCACCTGCAACAGGATGTTGAACACATCCGGATGCGCCTTCTCGATTTCGTCAAGCAATACGACGCTGTACGGCTTGCGGCGCACCGCCTTGGTGAGCGTCCCGGAATCTTCGTAGCCCACGTAACCTGGCGGCGCTCCGATGAGGCGCGACACGGAAAACTTCTCCATGTACTCGCTCATGTCCACGCGAATGAGCGCGGACGCGTCGGCGAAGAGGAACTTGGCGAGCGAACGCGCCAACTCCGTCTTGCCGACTCCAGTGGGTCCTGAAAAGATGAACGAGCCGATCGGACGACGCGGATCCTTGAGCCCCGCGCGGCTGCGACGGATGGAACGCGAGAGCGCCTTGATGGCCTCGTCCTGGCCCACCACCGACAGGTGCAACTCGTCTTCCATGCGCAACAGGCGCTTCGTTTCGGCTTCCTGCAACCGAGTCACGGGAATGCCGGTCCAACGACTGACGATGAACGCGATCTCTTCCTCGCCAAGCGTGGGGCGGTGCGAGGCGCGATGCGCTTCCCACTCCTCCTGCTTTCGACGAATCTCCGCCTGCAACTCGCGCTCGTTGTCGCGCAGCGATGCCGCACGCTCGAAGTTCTGATCGCGGACCGCCGCTTCCTTCTCGGAGTTGATCCCCTCCAACTGCTCCTTGAGCGCGGCAACCGCCGGCGGCGGCGCCTGGGCAGCAAGACGCGCGCGCGCACCGGCTTCGTCGATCACGTCGATCGCCTTGTCCGGCAGGAACCGATCCGTGATGTAGCGTTCCGACAACTTCGCCGCAGCCACGAGCGTCGAATCCGGAATGTTCACGCGATGATGATCTTCGTACTTCGTACGGAGTCCTTGCAGGATCTGCACCGTCTCGTCGATCGAGGGCGGATCGACCACCACCGTCTGGAAGCGACGCTCGAGGGCCCCATCCTTCTCGATGTACTTGCGATACTCGTTGAGCGTGGACGCGCCGACGCACTGCAGCTCGCCGCGTGCGAGCGCCGGCTTGAGCATGTTGCTGGCATCGATTGCGCCTTCGGCGGCGCCGGCACCGACCAGCGTGTGCAACTCGTCGATGAACAAAATGATCTGCTTGTTCTGCGCGATCTCGTTCATCACGGCCTTGAGCCGCTCTTCGAACTGGCCGCGATACTTGGTGCCCGCGATCACCGCTGCCATGTCGAGCGACAGCACGCGATTGTCACGCAGATTCTCTGGGCACTCCCCGTTCGCGATGAGCTGCGCGAGCCCTTCGACGATCGCCGTCTTGCCGACACCGGGTTCGCCGATCAGCACCGGGTTGTTCTTCTTGCGGCGCGACAGAACCTCCATCACGCGCTCGATCTCCTTGGCGCGACCGATGGTCGGGTCGAGCTGTCCTTCGGCGGCGAGCTGCGTGAGGTCGCGACAGAAGTGGTCGAGTGCGGGCGTCTTGGACTTCTTGTCCCCCTTGGGCGTCGCCGCCGACGGCGGCGCACCGGCGCCTGCCTTTTCGGGCTGCGGTGACTGTCCCTGCGCGGGCATGTCGGTCCCCAGCAGACGCAGCGTTTCGGCGCGCGCGGCCTCGAGATTGACACCCGCGTCCGTCAGCACCTGGGCGGCAATCCCCTTCTCCTCGCGCAACAGGCCGAGCAGGAGGTGCTCCGTTCCCACGTAACTGTGGTTCAGGTCGCGCGCTTCGGCCATGGCAAGCTCCAGGACCTTCTTCGCGCGGGACGTATATGGCAAGTCGGGACCGGTCGCCTGCGCCGCTTTCCCCTTCTTGACCGTCTCCTCAATCTTCTGCGTGACGTCGTCCAGATCGACGTTGAGGTTCTGCAGCACAGCGGCTGCCACGCCCTCACCCTCGCGGATCAGACCGAGCAGAATATGCTCAGTCCCCACGTACTCGTGGTGAAGTCGTGCCGCTTCCTCGCGCGCCATCGCAAGGACTTTCCGGACCCGCTCGGTGAAGTTGTAACCGTTCATCGTACCCTCAGGGTCGGGTGGAAGCGGATCATTCGACTCCGCCCCCTTCGCTTACCAGCGCTTCGCGCACGTAGCGTGCGCGAGCCAGGTTCGCCTCGCCTTCTGTCAACGCGCGCCCCTCGAGGTGGGCGAGATGCGCCGACTGTGCAAAGATCAGGAGCTTGTTGAGCGTGTATACACTGAGTCCAGTGATCAGTTTCAGACCGACCGCCAGACGCACCCCACTCAGGTAGTTCATCGCTTCGTCAAACGTCAGACTGCGCGCATAACGCAGCGTGCCGTACGACCGCCACAGCTTGTCTTCGATAATATATCCCGCGTCGCGAACGAGGACACGGCGAGCCTCTTCCTCCCGCTCGATCACGTGTCGGACCACGCGCACCAGCAGATCCTGGAGTTCCTCCTCCGATCGTCCCAGCGTCGTCTGGTTCGAAAGCTGGAAAAAATTGCCCACCACCTCGCTCCCTTCGCCATACAGGCCGCGATAGGTCAACCCCATCTGCTGCAACCCCGCCAGCACCTTGCCGATCTCCTTGGTCAGCACGAGTCCGGGCAGATGGATCAGCACCGACGCGCGCAACCCTGTCCCCGTATTGGTGGGACAGGCGGTAAGAAATCCGAACTCCCGGTGAAACGCATACGGAACCTGTGCGCCGAGTTCGGCGTCCAGGCGCTGCACGGTTTCAAACGCCTGGGGCACCGCGAACCCGGACCGCAGCACCTGCAAGCGCAGATGATCCTCCTCGTTCACCAGCAATCCGACGGATTCCCCGAGAAACACGGCCGCCCCAGTCCGCAGAGGATGCTGCTGGTCGAGTCCGGCCAGCTCCTTGCTCACCAGATGCCGCTCGTGCAGCAGCTGCCGGTCCTGCGTCGCCATGTCGTCGAGGCGCAGCAGGAGACTCCCGCGCAACGACGGCACGCCGCCCAACGCGTCGCGCACCTGCGCCAGCATGCGCAACCGCTCGCCGTCGCGCGCACGCCCGGTGAACGCGTACCCGGACACATTGCGGGCGAGACGCATGCGCGTGGAAATCACCACGTCGGCATTGGGCCCTGAGGCATCCAGCCACCGCACACCGCCATCCGGCAGCAGCGACAGATCCAGCCCGCCACGCGCGGTCATTCGAGCACCCGGATGCGATCGCGCAACTCCGCCGCCAACTCGAATTGCTCGGTCGCAATGGCGCGCGACAGACGATCGTGCAGGTCGTGCAACGTGTCCGGCTTCTCGTGCATATGTGCCGCAGGCGTCTCGTAGCGGGTGCCGACGTGCTTCGAGCTGCCGTGCAGTCGCCGCAGCAACTCGCGTAAGCTGCGCTCCATCGCATCGTAGCAGTGCGGGCAGCCAAGCCGACCGGTCGCGCGGAAGTCGCGCGACGTCGAGCCGCAAAAACTGCACGACGCCGCATCCTCCGACGTGGCCGACGCCTGCTGCTGCACGGCCTGCAGGATATCCCCGAGCGGATGCTGCGGCATGGCAAGCGTCGTCTCCACACCCTTCGCCGCCGCGCACTTTTCGCACAGGTGCAATTGCGTGACGGCGTTATCCACGATTCGCGTCAGGTGCACGACGGCGTCGCGTTCCTTGCAGGTATCGCAGAGCATCAGCCCTCCATCCGCTGTCCATCCGTGACGGTCAACCGGCCTCCTTCCAACAGTAGCGCGCGATCAGCACGCGCCGCGAGTGACTGATTATGGGTGACGACAACAAGCCCCAACGAGAGATCACGCGCCAGCTCGGCGAACAGATCGTGCAATCGCTCCGCGTTGTGCAAGTCCAGATTCCCGCTCGGCTCGTCCGCCAGCAACAAGGCGGGCTCGGCCGCCAGCGCCCGCGCCACCGCGGCACGTTGCTGCTCGCCACCCGACAGTTCGCTCGGACGATGTCCGCGCCGCGCGGACAACCCCACCCGTTCGAGCAACTGCTCCGCCCGCCCGTGCGCCACCCGAGCGTCGACCCCGGCAATCCGCAGCGGCATCATCACATTCTCCAACGCGGAGAATTCACGGAGCAGATGATGAAACTGAAACACAAAGCCCACCGCGCGGTTCCTGAGCGCCGCGAGCGCGTCGTCACCCAACGCCTCAGTCAGCTGACCGGTCAGACGCACGCGCCCCGCAGTGGGACGCTCCAGCGCGCCCAGCAGATGCAGCAGCGTGCTCTTCCCCGACCCGCTCGCACCGACGACCGCGACCATCTCGCCGCGACGCACCGACAGCGACACGCCGTCCACCACTCGCAGCGCACTGCCGTCCACGCCCCGAAATTCCTTGACCAATGACTCAGCCTCGACCACCAGCTCCGATCCGTCCCGACCCACCGCCGGCTCAGTCATGCCGGATCGCGTCCACGGGATACATGCGCGCGGCCTGCGCGGCCGGATACAACGTCGCCAGCGTCGCGATGGCCATGCTGGCCACTATGATCGACAGGACGTCCACCGGTTCCATCGCCACGGGCAGATGGTCGATGAAGTAGATGGACGGGTCCAGCGCGATCAGCCGATACTTCTCGAGCAGCGTGGCTACGGTCAGCCCGATCAGCAAACCGCCTCCGGTCCCCACGGCACCAATGAGCAGCCCCTGCAGCAGGAAGATCCGTCGGACCGAACGCGCCGGCAGTCCCATGGCACGGAGAATACCGATCTCGCGTGTCTTGTCCGCGACGACCATCGTCAGCGTGCCGACGATGTTGAAGGCCGCGACCACCACGATCAGCAGCAGGATCACCCCCATGCCGAGCTTTTCCAGCTTGAGCGCGGAAAACAGCGAACGATTCTGCTCCTGCCAGTCCTGCGTGCGCACCGGGGCATCGAGCGAGACGCGCAACGATTCCGCGATGGCCGGCGCCTTCCATCGATCAACCGTCTGCGCCTCGATCCCCGTCACATCGGCCCCCAGGCCCGCGAACCGCTGCGCCGTGGCCAGGTCCAGGTAGAGGTAGTTGTTGTCGTACTCGTACATCAGCGTTTCGAAGACGCCGGAGACGACAACACTGTCGGCCCGCGGAATCACCGCCCCGGTGGACGCGTTCATCTCGAGCCCAGCCTCGCCGATCAGGAGAATCGTGTCACCGGGAAACGCGTTGAGTTTGGACGCGAGCAATTTGCCGAGGACAGCGCCCGGCAACGCGATGCCGTCACGCTTGAAGCGGAAATCGCCGAGGACGGCGTGGGTGCGGATGGAGGTCACGTCGGCGCCAGTCGTCCCCTCTGGCAGGAGGCCCACCACCGCCGCTCCCGTGCGGAAACCAGCCAGATTGCGCACCAGGCCCTGCGTCTGCACGAAGGGCGCGGCGGCCGTGATCCCCTCCGACGCGCGCACGCGATCACGAATCGACTCCCAATTCGTCAGGCGCAATCCATCGCCGTACGGCAAGATCTGCAAGTCCGCGCTGCCGACGAGAATCTTTTCCCGCAGGTCGCGCTGCAGCCCGTTCATCACACCCATGATCACGATCAGCGCACTCACGCCGACCAGCACCCCGCCGATGGCGATGACACTGATCAGCGACAGCAGCCGGGAACCACGCCGGCTCCGCAGGTACCGCCACGCAATGGAGAACTCGAGACGAAACAAAGCGAAGGCTACTCGGGACGCATCGTGGGAAACAGGATCACGTCGCGAATGTTTGCCGTGTCCGTCAGATACATGAACAGTCGGTCCATGCCGACTCCGACGCCGCCGGTCGGCGGCATGCCGTACTCCATCGCCCGCAGATAGTCCTCGTCCACGCCCGAAGCTTCGTCATCACCCGCGTCGCGCAATCGCGCCTGCGCTTCGAAACGCTGCCGTTGATCGATCGGGTCGTTCAACTCGGAGAACGCATTCGCGAGTTCCTTCCCTCGCGCAAACAACTCGAAGCGCTCGGTCAACCCCGGGCTGCCACGCTTCGGCTTGGCCAGCGGCGACAGCTCGATCGGGTAGTCCACGACAAACGTCGGCGTGGCGATGCGCGACTCCACGAGTTCCTGGAACATCTCGTCGAGCACCTTCGGCCGACTCAGCGTTGCAACCTTCGCCACACCGATCCGCTCCGCCACCTGCCGAAGTGCGCCGTCATCCAGCGTCATCACATCGGCACCCGCCGCGGCCGACAACGACGGTGCCCACTCGATGCGCGGGAACGGCGTCACCAGCGTCGGCACCTTCTCGCCCACCACCGGCACGCGGCGCACCGCCTCTGCCGCCGCCACGAGCAGCGTTTCCACGCGCTCCATCATGACGGTGTAGTCGGCGAACGCCTCGTAAAACTCGAGCATCGTGAATTCCGGATTGTGCGTCCGGTCGATCCCCTCGTTCCGGAAGTCATGCCCGATCTCGTATACCCGCTCGAATCCGCCCACAATAAGCCGCTTCAGATACAGCTCATCAGCGATACGGAGATACAACGGCATGTCGAGCGTGTTGTGATGCGTCATGAAGGGACGTGCCGCCGCGCCACCATACAGCGGCTGTAACACCGGCGTCTCGACCTCGAGATACCCCAGCGCATCGAGATGTTGCCGCACGGTCCGCGTCAGTAACGAACGCGCCCGGAAAAGCGCCCGCACCTCCGGATGCACCGCGAGGTCCGCATATCGCTGCCGTGCACGAAGCTCGGTGTCGGCGAAGGCCGAATAGCGCACGGACTTGCCGTCGACCACGGCCTCCTTGCCGTACGGCAGCGGACGCAGCGACTTGGACAGCAACGTGATCTCGACCACCCGCACGGTTGGCTCACCCGTGCGCGTGCGCATGGTCGTCCCCCGCACCCCCACCCAATCGCCGAGATCGTATTCGTCAAGCAGGGCCCACGCCGCCTCTCCGATTTCATCCCGACGGAAGTACAGCTGCAGGCGGCCGTCCATATCGGCGAGATGGGCAAACGCTGTTTTGCCCTGACTGCGCCAGGAGGTCAGACGCCCGGCAACCGAAACCGCAGGACCTTCGGCTCCATCGCCAAGAGCCGCGATCGCCTCGGGGGTGGAATGCGTCCGATCGTAGGCATACGCGAACGGCTCCACACCGCCCGCACGCAGTCGCTCCAGCTTCTCGCGACGGGCCCGCATCAGAAAATTCAGGTCGTCACTCATGCAGCGTTGCCCTCGGCGGCCGCCGAACTCTCCATCTTGAGATAGGCCTGAATGAATGGATCGATTGCACCATCCATGATCTTCTGCACGTCGGGAATCTTGAGCTCCGTGCGGTGGTCGTTGACCATCGTGTACGGCTGAAAGACATAGCTGCGGATCTGACTGCCGAAGGACACGTCCTGCTTGTTCGCATCGAACGCGGCCTTCACAGCGGCCTGCTTGTCGGCCTCGAGTTGATAGAGCTTGTTCTTCAACTGCTTCATCGCCGTCGCCTTGTTCTTGAACTGCGACCGCTCGGCCTGCGAGGCGCACACGAGCCCTGTCGGCATATGCGTGATGCGCACCGCAGACGAGGTCTTGTTGACGTGCTGTCCACCGGCGCCGGACGCGCGATACACATCGATCCGCAGATCCTCTTCGCGGATCTCGATGTTGATCTCTTCGTTGACGACGGGATACACGAATACGGAGGCGAAGCTGGTGTGCCGACGGGCCTGCGCGTCGAACGGCGAGATGCGCACCAGCCGGTGCACGCCAGACTCCGGACGAAGAAATCCGTACGCGAACTGCCCCTTGATCTCGATGACGGCGCCCTTGATGCCGGCTTCTTCGCCCTCGCTGAGGTCGAGGATCTCGATGCCGAATCCTTTGCGCTCCGCCCATCGCGTGTACATGCGATAGAGCATCTGCGCCCAGTCCTGGGCTTCGGTGCCGCCTGCACCGGCGGAGATTTCCAGCTGCGCATCGCGGAAGTCGTCGCGACCGCGCAATAACGTGCGCAACTCGAAGGCATCGAGTGCTTCGGCAATCCGCTCGACCTCCTCATCCAACTCGGCCGTCATCGCCTCGTCGGGCTCGAGTTCGAGCATCTCGCCCAACTCGCGCGAAGAGCGGGTCCGGGCGTCGAGCGCATCGAACGGTTCGACCCAGCCCTTCAACACCTTTACCTGCTGTACGATCTCGCGCGCATGTTCCGTATCGTTCCAGAACGCCCCATCCGACATCTCGTTCTCGTACGCGTTCAGCGTCTCGCGCTTGGATTCGACGTCAAAGATACCTCCGCATGTCCGTGAGCCGTTCTTCCGCCCGCGTCAGCACCTTCAGCCGTTCGCCGTCCTGCATACGTATTCTCCATGAACGACGTGAGCCGTTCTCCTGGGGGAAAACGGCTCGTCGAGCCTCTCACCGGGTCACCAGCGCCGCACGACCCGAGTGGTCGAGCGCAGCAGCATAAGCTAGCAGATCGGCAAGGCTGCTTCCAGACAGTAACTGGACAGCCCGAGACGCTAAAAGAGCCGGCGCCCTCCGCCGAGTATCTCGTTGAGTGCGTCCTGAAAATGCGGCGAGCCTTCGGCGATTTCACGACCGACCTGCTCGACGTACTCCTCGTAGCTCTTCTTGATCTCCTCGCGAAAGAGCTGTCGCAGCGTCCCGTCACGCAGTCCGTCGTCACGCTTCTGCGGATGATAGGCGACCAGATCGGACACCAGCGCACGGGCGAGCCGTCGGGCCCGCTGGCCGGGGTCGGCGTTGAGAAACGGATTGATCGAGCGCTTGCCACCGCCCGGCGTGACCGGTGCGGACGACGCACCGGTCACGGCAGGACGCGGCGCGGGCGTCATCGCCGCCGGCGGGACCGTGATAGCCCGCAAGGGTGTGTCGCGCGCCAGCGTGTCGCGCAGCGGCATCTCGCGCAGCGGCATCTCGCGCAGCGGCATCTCGCGCAGCGGTATCTCGCGCAGCGGCATCTCGCGCAGCGGTATCTCGCGCAGCGGCGTCTCGCGTGGCGGCGTGTCTCGCTGCGGGGCAGCGGACAAGGGGCTCACAGCCACGGACAGCGCCGCGGGTGCTGGCGGTGTCATGAGCGTCGGCGGCACAGGGGCGGCGATTTGCGGTGCCTGTGCACGGGCCGGTGCGCTTCCCGGCGCAAAGGCCACCACACGTGGCGCAGGTGCCGCAATCATTGCTGTCGAAGCGGGTGGCGTCTGTGCTGCGGCGAACGTCGGGACCACCGCGCGTGAGGACGAGGGTGTCACCGCAATGGGGAGCGTGCCGCCACTGATGGCGATGACGCCGCCGCACACCGAGCAGCGGGCGCGCACGCCGGTCGCCGGCACCTTGGCCGGGTCGACGCGAAACACCGAACGGCAGTCCGGGCAGTTGACGGTCACTGTCCCACGCCTCCAGCACGTCGCACGCTGTTGTCCACGAGCGTCTCACCGATCGCAACGGCCACCGGCGTTGCATCCTCACGCCGGCGATCCACCGTCCACAGCGATCCCGGAAGTGTCTTCGCGTAGCTCTTCATCTCCGTCGCCAATTCGCTGACCTCAGCCGCACGTGTAAAACGACGCCGTTGGTTGGTCACCACACCAATCGACAGGGTCATCAGCGGAACGCGATGCAACTGTCCGCGACGATCCTTGCCGAGAAAATATCCCACCCGCCGGTCCTGCTCGGAATACTGGAGCGAAATCAGTTCGTCAAATGTATGAATGATCTCATCGCACACACGCGGCATCGCAGCCACGGGAACCGCATAGAGAAAATCATCGCCGCCAATGTGCCCGACAAACCCCTCCTCGCCACACAGTCCCTTCACCACGTCGTGCAGAATGCGCGCCAGCACGCGGATGACACGATCACCGTTGTGATAACCGTACCGATCGTTGAATTCCTTGAAATGATCGAGATCCGCATAGCATGCGGCAAACCGTTCCCCCGACGCTACGCGTCGTGCGAGCTCGGCCTCGATCTCGCGCGTTCCAGGCAACAGCGTGGACGGATGCACATCGACATCACGGTCGCTACGCCGGAGCAGCGCACCCAGCCGCGACTCCGCCTCGACAGGGTCGACATCGACACACAATACCTCGTCGGCGCCCGCCATGAACGCATCCGCGAACCGCGACGGCGGAACGATAATGACGATCGGCACGATCGCGGTGAAGGAATCGCGCTTCAGACGCCGACAAGTGTGCAGCACGTCCGCCTGCCATTGCGCATCGCCGCGTGCATCGATCACGATCGCGCGCGGACGCGAGCGTAGCGCGAACGGCACGATGTCATTGCACGCGCGCAGCGATGCGGCGTGCATGCCAAGCCGTTCACACCAGGCATCCAGCCACGCGGGTGCTGCCTGACCGGTGGTCAGGAACAGCGCCGTCTGCTCGGAAATCTGCGATGCTGCCATCTGGGTGCGGTTTCTGGTACGCTGGTTTCGGGGCGATCCGAACGGCCGCGGCACGACGAAAGCAGAGGACACTCGTCCATCGGGAGGACGATCTACCGGTACGGCTCGGCACGATGTGCCGCACATCACACTGTCCGATCTAACGCGAAATCAGTCGAAGCTGCATCCGGACCATCCGTCTGCCGTCGGCAGGGTCGCCGATCGGCAGCACCTTCGTGCTGACACCGTCCACACGCAACGCTCCTACCCCGGCCCCGCCAAATCGGCGAATCCGGACGCTGATGTACGCGTCGACGAGACTGGCAAGATGATTCGCCCCGATCAGTCCAACCAGATTGTTCGCCCGCTGATAGCTGCGGTTTGCGGACGCGATCGTCTGTACGTAGACATTCTGCTGCAGCTGTGCATCGCGCCAGCTCCAACGGAACTCATCCTTCACTGCAGACTGCAAATAGAAGTTCAGCGCGCGCGTGTACTCGACACTGCCGGTTGGAGGCGCCACATCGGGATCGCGCCAGAACGTCTCCCGGGCCAACAGCCATCGCCGCCCGTTATACGTGCTGGGGTCCGTCTCCGGGTCGACGGCACCTCCGGAAATCCGGTCGTACACCCCGCTCTCGGTGAACTTCTCCAGCGTCTCGTAGTAGTCCCAGTTTCCCGTCGGGCGCGCCATACTGAAGGGCTTTCGCGCCACCTCGGCGGCCAAATCACGGTAGCGCCGTCGCTCCCGATTGCCATCCCGCTGCGCCGACAACGCCTGCACGATGAGATAGCCTTCCGCCACGGCGTAGGCGACGCTTCGCTGCTGGCGCAGCAGTACTTGTCCGGCGCCGGGCACCACGGCAGATGCCGCCGGTGCCCACCAGACGCTGAGACGGGCGGTGTCTCCCGTCTGGGCAGCGAACCGTAAGCCACCGGCGCGGATCGCACCATGCGTGAGGGAAGGCGTTGAGTAGGGCGTGGCGTGTGCTTGCGCGCCGTCGATCATTGCGCCGCGCTTCGACAGCCCCGGCTCATTGCGGGCAGACCGCAGGGCGACCGGCTGCGCGACCGTGGCCCCGTGCTGTGCCGGAAGCTCGCGCGCGACGATCGACACCACACCGATGATGACCACACCGATCCAACACGTGCGCCGCATCAGAAGCGCACCTTGAGCGAAACGTACGTTGGCGTCTCGCCAAGCTGCGAAGACAATCCGTCGAAGCGGCGCGCGATATCGACGCCGAACGAACCACGCTCGATGCCGAAGCCGATCGAGGGCCCCGATCCTTCGCCCGTTTGCAGCTTGTATCCAGCACGGAAGTAGGCCGTCTCACGATAACCCAGTGCCAATCCGAGACCGGTCGAGAGGCCGCCGAGCGCCTCGGAACCGAGGACGTCGCTGATGACATCGGCGCTGAGATCGAGCGTTGCACCAGCTTCCGTGAGCGACTTGACGGGCACACGAACCTTGCCGCCCACCTGCAGGACCTTGGGGAGGGGATCCGCCTGGTCCTTGTCCTTGACCTGCAGCGCCGGCCCGAGATTGCGCAGCGCCGCGCCAATTGTGATCGGAATCGTGCCCGGCATCCGATATTGCGCGCCGAGATCCAGCGCCTGCGTGCTCCCCGAGATGGTCGGCGTGTTACCACAAATGCCGCTGCACTGAAAACGCAGCATCACGAACTTGTACGACAGTCCGGCGCTCAAGCGCGACCCCGCCGGCGTTGCATACGACAGCGCCAGCATGTAGTTGCGATTCGTCACTGTGCCGACGGAGACGTCGCCGCCGCCGTCTGGCGTGACAGCTTGATCGCCGTAGTTCACGATATACGCCGAAACGGCCAGCGTCCCCAGTACACGGGACGGCATGGCGAAGGCGAGCATATCGCTGACCGCGAAGGCCGTCTGGGAATGATGAATGGCAAGATCCTTCTTGCGCAGCCGTGCCATCGACGAGGCGTTCCACCAGATCCCTTCGCTGCCGATACTGCTATCGGCCACGATGGCTTCGCCAAGACCGACGGCGCGAGCGCCCAGCGGAACAAGCAGGAAAAGTGCGCCATTGCTCTGCGCCGCGGCAGCAATCGGCGCAGCAACCATCAGCATTGCTGCGCACGCCACGGCCAGGTTGCCCCTGATAGCGGAGCCGAAGCGCCGCAACGTCGCCGACAGACGGAACGCGCGCGCGGTCGCTTGATCGGTGACGCCATCCGTCATGTGCAGCGGGCGGGCGCCCGCACCCACCGCCCTGAGGCCGCACGATCGGCCTGGCGCTTCACTCACTTCCGTTCGGTCGGATCGCCGTATCCAAGCCGTAACACCGCACTGCGGTTGCGTCGCCAATTCGGGAGCACCTTGACCCAAAGATCGAGATACACCGACTGCCCGACAAATCGCTCAATTTTTTCTCGTGCCACTTTCCCGAGCTTTTTGATCTGCTGCCCATTGGCTCCGATCACGATGCGTTTCTGACTGTCACGTTCGACGTGTAAGACAGCACGAATGTACAGCGGCGAAGAGCCTTCGCGAAACTCCTCGATCTCACACGCAAGTGCATGCGGCAGTTCATCACCCAGTTGCTCGAGCGCGGTCTCGCGCACGAACTCCGCGCAGAAGAAACGGACCGGTTGTGTAGAGATTTCGTCGTCGGGATATAAATACGGACTGACCGGCAACTGCTGTGTGATCGCGCGCACGAGCGCATCGACACCCGTTCCGGTGGTCGCGGAGAGCAGTACCGCGTCCGGGTGTTGCAATTGCAGCGCAGCGATTGCCGGTTCATCGAGCAGATCCGATTTATTGAGTGCAAGGATGACCGGAGCCTTGGGCGGCGCGAGGAGCGCCGCCGCTTCCTCGAACGGGACGACGCGAGCGCGAGTGGCGTCCACGACGTGCACCAGCACATCGGCGTCGCGGACGGCGCTTAAGGCGGCGTTGCGCATTGCACTGTGCAGGGTATCGCGAGGCTCGAGGAGGCCCGGCGTATCGAGGATGATCATCTGGGCATCGTCCTCGGTCCGGATGCCGACCACACGGTGGCGCGTAGACTGCGCCTTACTCGAGGTAATGGCGAGCTTGTCTCCGACCAGCCGATTGAGCAGGGAGGATTTGCCGGCATTCGGGAATCCGGCGACAGTAACGATACCAGCCCTGGTCATGTCTTCGAGGTCGAGAGGGGAGTAACGGAGAAGAGTACGGACACGACGAAGCCCCCGCCACTGGGTGACGGGGGCTGCGTACAAGGTGCCGGCAACGGCCTACTCTCCCGCGATCTCGCGACCGGAGTACCATCGGCGCTGCTTGGCTTAACGACCGTGTTCGGGATGGGAACGGGT
>JBBQTA010000050.1:0-13170 GCA_038213465.1 Gemmatimonadales bacterium
TAATTATCGAGGTGCATGTGAATACTGTTCGCCGTGTTTCTGTCGTGCGAGTTATGTGGACAGGTGCGTGCGCAATTGGACTACTCGTGCTCGCAGCTTGTGGAGGAGACCGCGTAACGGCTCCACAATCACTTGCTGCGACCAAGATCGAGTCAGAGTCTTTCACGCAGTCCCATGAAGTACGCATTCTGGTGGATCCAGACGGAAAGCTTCTTGGAATCGAGCCCGTCCGGATCCGAAGCAAGCGCGCAAACTTCGTGAAGAAGGTTGAGTCAGGCGCAGGGAAAAAGTTGGTCGGAATCCCAGCGAAGCACCAGAAAATGGTGACCGAGATTCTCCAGAAAAGCCCTGACGCACCGGTCGTCTTCTACGAACACGCTCGCGGTTATCGGCCACCAAAGTCAACATCATCGACCGCCACACTGCGCACCGCCAGATTCCTAGCGGTCAGCTTCCGTTCGGCAGTGCAGGAGGATGAATACTGGACGCAAGAACAGGCGGACGCGTATGTGGACGACATGGCTGGGGCGTACGCCGAGATAGTCAACATGGAATTGGCGAACGAACCAGACCCCGATGACACGGGTGAAATGATTCGGTTGGGCGCATTGCAGGGAACGGCACTCCGCGTCCAGCTGCCAACACGCGCTGCGACGTTGGGTGTGGATTCAACGGCCATCGATCCAGCGAGCGGGGCATCAGCCATTCTCGCATGCTTCACTGAAAAGTCCGATGTGCGTGTTGGTCGCGCTGGCGTTGTCGCCTCAGGCGTGGTTGCCCTCCTTGGGCTCGCCGCTGTCGCGGTCGCCGTGCCGGTTGCAGCGGCAGCGTTTGTCCCCTCAATGTTGATCGCAGGTGCTGTTGGCTTCACGGGAATCAGTTACGCGGGGTTCAGCTTGCATGAAGCGGGCAGAAAGCTTAGATACTGTTACACGGGTCAGGAGGTCTAAGTGCCCAATCGTGAATGCCGGGAGGAATTATGTTCCATATAGCGATGGCTGTCGTGCTTTTCGCCGTTGCCGGCTACATCCACGCCCAACGACGATTGCTCCGCCTATCACCGCTCATTCCATGTATTCTGGTGATGACGGCGACCGCCTCGGTGCTATCCGTTGTTCCGGCACTTGCCGACAACCGGACCCTACTTCGGACAGTGGCGCTTTGGGGATCTCAGCTTGGCGTGCTTTCTCTGATCGTGCACTACGCGATAGTTGCCATGCGTCAACGGCGCGCACCAAAGAACGCGTCGCTGAGGTAACGTCGGTGTAGCAGACACGGCCCCTGGCATTCAATCGACTGACTGCCAGAGGACCAAGCCGCAGGCATGCTCACCTGGCCGCACTCGGGGTTTCACGTGCACACCGCCGTCTGGGTCCCCGAGGACGACCGCGCGTTCGCCACCCGCCTCGCGCGCTACTGCGCCCGGCATCCCGTCGCGCTGGAACGACTGACGTACGACCGGACCGCCAAGACCGTGAAATATCGCTCCGACAAGTCGGACGGCCCGACCGCCGGCACTGAGACCGCTGACCCGCTCGAGTTTCTGGCGCGAGTGCTTGTGCACATCCCCGACAAGGGCCACGTGACCACGCGGTACGACGGCTGGTATGCCAACCGCCCCCGTGGCATTCGGGACAAGGCGGCGCCCGCCGCGGACGGGCCAGCCGCCGGTGGGCGGCGCTCCTCCAACAGATCTTCGAGGTCGACCCGCTCGCGTGTCCCACCTGCCACGGCGCGATGCGCATCGTCGCCTTCATCACCCAAGCGTCGGTGATCGACCAGATCCTCACGCATCTCCGCACCAGTGCGGCGCACGCGACCCACGCCGGCGCGAGGAGCCCCCCATCGACGCGGTCCCCCGCGACCCGAGGGGCGTCACGCGCCCCACGCCCGTCCGCCGACGCGGCGCCGGTCACCTGAGTACGGCCCCGACGCCCCGCCACCACGCGGGGACCGTCGGCGTGGGTGGCCGTCCTCTCGGCGCGGCTCATTGGTCCTCGCCGGCATCGCTTCCCCCACGGTGACCGCCGTTCCCACCGCGCCTCGAGGCGCACTAAGGCGTCAGCGGGCCCGCCGCCGCCCGCCAGTCGGTGCTCGCGCGGTCGGTGATCGCGCCGAATACTCAACGGATAGTCGACCCGCCCCGATTGAAATTCCTGTCCCCCTCTCGAAGGTCTTCACGATGCCCACGCGCACCAGGATCCTCGGGCTCACGTCGCACATGCACGCACTGGGCGAGCGATTCGAGATTCGCGTGCTGCGCGCCAATCGCACGGAAACGACCGTATACGTGAACACCGACTGGGAACATCCCGGCTTCGTCAACTTTGCGACGCCGCTGGTCCTCGAAGCGGGCGATGCGCTCGTCTCGGTCGTGACGTGGAACAACACGACGACCCGCAGCGTCTCCTTCGGGCTGGCCAGCACAGACGAGATGGACATCATTTTCGGATACGCGTACTAGCCGGACGGCACGTCGGTGATCGCGTGGGGGAGCCAGTGCGCAGCCACAGGGCGACAGCACTGGAACGGGCATCCGGTTGTGCAGCGGTTGGTGCGAGATCGGCCCCTGCTCCTCTCGCGCCTCGCGTCGCACAACCGGATTGCGACGATCTGCATCAACCGGCAAAGAGGATCGATGCACTCCAGCCCGCGCCGACCTTTCGCCCCTTTTTCGCGGCCCACTTGAAACTGCCGTTGCTGCGCCCGTCGTGTCGGAACCAGAGCAGGTCGTTGGCGTCGTTGACGGCGTAGATCACACCGTTCCCGGCCGAGAGGATCTTCTTGAAATTCCACCCCGTACCGACTTTGCGGGCGTTGTTGTCGGTCCACCTGAAGCTGCCGTCGCCACGACCTTCATGGCGGAACCAGAGCAGATCGCCGTTCTCGGCGACGGCATAGATCACGCCGTCGCCGCCGGAGAACACCTGCTTCATGTTCCAGCCGACACCGACTTTCCGCGCGTTGTTGTCGGCCCAGGTGAAACTCCCGTCTCTGCGTCCGTCATGGCGGAACCAGTTCAGGTCACCATTCAAGGCGACCGCGTAGATCACACCGTCGCCGCCGGAAAACACATGCTTCATGTTCCAGCCGACGCCGACCTTGCGCGGGTTGTTGTCGGCCCAGGTGAAGCTGCCGTCGCCGCGCCCGTCATGCCGAAACCACAGCAGATCACCACCAGGAGTCACTGCGTAGATGACGCCGTCGTCGCCGGCAAACACCGCCTTCATGTCCCACCCTGCGCCGACCTTCCGTGCGTCGTCCGCACCCCATTTGAACGTGCCGTCGCCAGCGCCGTCGTGGCGGTACCACTGCAGGTCGCCGTTGGCGGCGACGGCGTACACCACCGCGGAATACGTCCAGCCGATCCCGACCTTCCGGGCCTTCGTGTCGGCCCACGTGAAGCTGCCGTCACCACGGCCGTCATGCCGATACCACGACAGATCGCCGCTGTCGGAAATGGTGTAGAGCACACCGTTCACGCCGGGAATCACGTCGCGCATGTTCCATCCGGTCCCGACTTTTCTGGCGTTGGTGTCGAGCCACTTGAAACTGCCGTCGCCGCGGCCGTCGTGACGGAACCAGACCAGATCACCCGTGTCGGAGATGGCGTAGATCACGCCGCCCTCACCAGCGAAGACACGTTTCATGTTCCAGCCGACGCCCACCTTGCGGCCATTGCTGTCGGCCCACTTGAAGCTGCCGTCCGCGCGACCATCGTGCCGATACCAGAGCAGGTCGCCCGTATCGGTGATGGCGTAGATCACGCCGCCTCCGCCATAGAATACGCGCTTCATGTTCCAGCCGACCCCGATCTTCCGGGCATTGCTGCCGGCCCATCGGAAGCTCCCATCGGCGCGGCCGTCGTGACGAAACCAGAGCAGATCGCCGCTGTGCGTGATGGCATAGATCACGCCGCCCTCACCCAGCATCAGCTGCCTGAAATTCCAGCCGACACCCACTTTGCGGCCGAAGGAGTCGGCCCATCGGAAGCTGCCATCAACAATCCCATCGTGGCGATACCAGAGCAGATCGCCGTTGTCCATCAGTGTGTAGACCACACCGTCGGCACCGGCCAGTACCTGCCGGATCGTCGGCACGATCGGCAGCGTCGCCCCACCGAACAGCGTCAACTCGGCAAAATCATTGCGGGCACCCACTTTCCGGACGCGCACGGAAAAGTTGCCGGCCTTGCAATGCCAGGCAGGAGCCGCGGCGTCCACCTTCAACGGCGCAGCGCCCTCGTACCGGATTCTTCCATCTGGATTGATCGAATGCACGACCAGCACCGGTGCGCCGATCGCCTTGTCGTAGCCCGACCCGCCGCGACGGAGCTCCACCGTGAAGGTCCGGTTCTCCCCGTTATTGGACGGGAATGCGAGCAGCACGGGTAACGGGCCGTTCGGCGACGATGCGGTGTGATTGAGCGAGTACAGCGTGACCGGCGCGGGGTATTGGACGTATCGATTCGTGAGTTGGATGACCTGCGACGTGTTCCGGAAAGCGTCGTACGGGTACAGCTGCGCCGCGGCGAGCGATGGGCCGATCACGCGTCCAGCGGGCTTGGTGAAGAACGCATCGTTCTGAGTCATGATCTTGAGACCGTCTGGCAGGCGCGCATCCGCAGGTCGCAGAAATTCATCGACGTTGCGCGCACTCATGACTGAATAGGTGCACGCATATTCACGCCCTGCATCGTCGATCTCGTGTTTCAGCCCGAAGCCATGACCAAGCTCCTGGCAGGCAACATCGAACGGGGTCGCGATATCGACGACGGTCACGCGAATTCTTCTGGTCCCGCCCGCTTTCGTGGGTACGTCGATCTCGCCGCCGCCAAAAGTGTCGGTGCCCTGTGCGTACCAGATCATGACGATGTCGGTGTTGTCCCAGTCTGGTGCCACCTGTGCCGTCGCGGCCTGGACCGTTCCGGACACCAGCGCGTTGCGCTGCGACTCATTGTCAGGAGCAACGCCGATTCTCGGATCGGCGATGACGATCGGGTCGTAGACGCGATAATCGAGGTTGAACAGACCACGCGACGATGTCCACCAGAAATCCCCGAGGCTGAACGGGATCAGCGGCTGCATCCATCTGTCGAACGTGTCGGTCGACCACACGCTCGTGGGGTCGGTGTTGGTCGCGAAGCGAACTCTGAGAATGCTGATCATTTCTGTGCCGTCCTCTGGTGTGAGTGCACGAAAGACCTCCTGGCATGCAGGATACGAGCACCGCGCGACGCGTCAACTCCGAAGCGTGATGCAGCAGAGACTGACACGACATGGTGATGACGAGCGGGCTCGAGCGGAGGCGGTCGCGTCGATCGCCGATAGGTTGACGCGAGATCCGGCCATCGGGGCGCGGCTCGTTCAGTTACGCGATGGTGGCCAATGAATGGGCCGCTCAGCGGAGCGGTGACGACATGGCGGCCGAGTCCGGTCGCGTTTGACTTCCCTCGCCGCACATTGCATGTGTTGCCGTGTGCGATGTGCACACGGCACCGCCATCCGCATCGCATTCAATGCCCGTCTGACCAGGAACCTCGTATGCGCGTGCACTCCCGATGGTGCCGGTTCGCAGCGATCAGCGTATCGCTCGTGGTCGTGGCGACGTCGCGCGCGGACGCACAGACATCGGGTAGCCACGCGATGCGTCAGAAGAGCGCGCTGCAACTGGGCGGCCGCGCCGAGCGTGCCATCGCGCGCGGACCCGAGGGAGCGCGCGAGGCGATCGCTCTCTGGAAGCGCGCTGCCGCGATCTACAGGCAGGACGGAAATTCGTCTCAGGAAGCGGCCATCAATGGGCGTGTGGGTGGTGCCTACGCGTTGATTGACGAGCCTGATTCAGCGCTCGTCTACATGGGCAGATCGATGGTCGGCGACAGCGCGTCGACCGCAGTGGCTGAAATCCTGACCGAGTCGCCCCTCCTCGATCCGAGTCGGAGTCTCCCCGAAGAAGGTGCGTTCATCGAGCGCGTGCGCGCCTACATGAACAAGTTGCTCGGCAACGACGTCGCGTCCCGACGCGTGAACACCGTGGCCGACGCGCACGAGGCGCTGGAGCGCGTGAGCGGCGCGCGACTGGCGAAGCTGCGCATCACCGGGGACAGCCCGGGTGTCGTGGTCCGGTACATCCGGTATACGCTGCGGGAACGCAGCGGGATTCTTCCGGAGCAGGTGCGCACCGATACGACGATCCGGCGCCCCGGGGTTGCCTATCGGTTCTGGTACAGACAGACGACGGGTCGTGACACGATCATCGATCTGCAGTGCGTGAACAACTGTGAGCTCGTCGTCGTGCGCGGCGTTCGGCCGTAGCCCGCTGTCACCCACGCTTCGATCGTCATGGCGACCAGCAATCCTGTGGGACACGAAGAGCCTCCGTCGTCGGCCGTCGCACCGGTCGGCACCTCGACGGGCGAGCCGAAGGCGACGGGCGGGCAGAGTTCGTCGTTCACCGAATGGCTGACGACGATCCCGAAGACCTTCGCGTTGCTGACCGCGGCCATCGCGGCGCTGCTGGGCCTGTTCGCACCAGTTCGACTGGTTCCCGAGCCGCTGGACGGTCTGCGTGCGATGGCGACGCTGCTGGCGGCGGTGGGCTTCCTTCTGGCGTGGGCGTGGAAGGGTGCCATCGAGCGGCACCTGCGCGCCGTCATCACGGCGACGGCGGGGTTGGTCTTCATCGTTGGCCTGATGAATGTCTTCCTGGTGCATGAGATCCGGATTCCGGCCGACGCGCCGCAGCCCCGCTATTTCATTCTTGGGCCGACGGTCGCCGATCCGCAATTTCAGGGAGCGTTTCCGGACGAGATCATCGGACAGGAGGGCGATAACTGGACGGCGCTGCGCGACGTATGGGGGACCGGCTTCATCGTCGTCGCCGTGCTGTATTCGCTCTGCTACACCCTGCTCCTTCCGGCGCTCGTCATGTCGATCAGCGGAACGGCGTTGGGTTCACCGCGCCGGCGCTCGCCGGCCACGGCAGGAGGGGACTGATGAACGTTTCCCGATCGATCGGCACGGTACTGCTGGCCTTGACCACGTCCTGCGGCGGCGGCAGTGGTGGCAGCGGAAGTGGTGGAATCGTCGAAGGCGGCACGTATGCTGCGACCGGGCTTCCGGGACCCGGCATGGGCGGCTCCGGCTTTGCTGGCTTCCTCAATACGGCGCTTCCACTGAACTGGACATTCCTGTTCAACGACCGCTTCAACGTCGTGGGCACGCTGAAGCAGTGTTACAGCACGTCACTGTGCGGACATGGCGGATTCGTCACCCAGTACGGCAACATGGACAATGCCGGCGGTCGACTGATCTTCATCTCCACGTCGAACTTCGGCTTCCTCGACGACAACGTTCAGCAGAACGTGACGGTACTCGCCAGCGGCGTCGCTCGGGACCCCTTCGTCCTCACCACGCCGAACGCCGGTCGCAAGCTGCGCCTCGTCTTCGACTACGCGTTTCTGTCCAGTCGCAATGTGAGCGGCGACAGCGCGGCGGTGCAGCTCCAGGTCGGCAACGCCGTCACGACGATCTTCCGGGTGCAACGTTCAGACCTCGGCGCCGCGATTCCAACCAAGGCGGGGGGCTGCGGCGCATTCGCCCTCGGCGTCGCGACGACGTATGCAACGTGCACCGACTGGCGACGCGTCACCGTCGATGTCTCGCAGTACCGCGGCCAGACACTGCGTATCCGCTTCGTGGTCGGTGAAGCGGGCGCAGACAGCAATCAGGGGCTGGCGATGTTGATCCGGAACCCGGACATCGAAGAGGAGACGCGATAGCCCGCGCGCTCGTTGCCGGGCGGTGTGCCATTGCCGCGTGCGTCGGTGCACTCGTCGCGTGCCAGGGCACCCGGCTCGCAGCGCAGACGCGTCCAGACGATCCAGTGGACGCGATGCGGGCGCGTGGCCTGACACTGGCGCGCGCACGTACCGCCGACAGTCTGTCCGCCGCCGCGTTGGTGTTCGACAGTGCTGCTGGCATCCTGCGCCAGCGACGCTGGTGGGCCAAGCACGCCGTGCTGGTGATGTACCAGGGCGCGGTGCAGAACGATCTCGGTCGGCCCGACCTTGCCTTCCCGCTGGCGGATTCGGCCCTGCGGCTCCTGCGACGCACCGGCGACCGGCCGAACGAACCGGCCGCGCTGGTGGTGCTGGCGCAAGCGCAGCAGCTGCGCGGACAAAGCCGTGACGCGCTGGCCTCGTTGCGTGCGGGCAGGACGATCCTGGGTGCGCTCCTCGGTGATCTTCGCGACGCGGAGAGTCGCCGCGGACTGCAGCTGCTCGAAGGGCGACTGCTCTCGGACCTCGGCAACACCTTCACTGAACTGGGTGATCCGGATTCGGCCGGTTTCTACCTCGCGCGCGCCGACACGGCCAGGCGCGCGCTGGGCGACACGCTCGGACAGGCGATCACGCTGGTGAATTTCGGTCGACTGCAACAGACGCTCGGTCGCCCGGATTCGGCCACCGTGCTGTTCGCGCGCGCACTGATCGTGCAGCGAGCACGCGGTGATCAGGTCGGCGAGGCGCAGACGCTCAACAACATCGGCTATTCGTTCGACCTGAAAGGGGATCCCCGATCGGCGCTCGTCAGGCAGCGCGAGGCGTGGACGCTGTTGCGCCGATCGGGGCACCGATCGCTGGAAGGTGTCACGCTGGTGAACATGGGGCGCAATCATCTGGCGCTGCACGATCTCGCGGCGGCTGCTGACGACGTCACGACGGCGCTGAAGCTGGAGCGCGCGATCGGCAATGAGGCCGTGGCAGGATGGGCGCTCCACGATCTGGGGCGCATTGCACTGGCACGTGGCGATGTGCCGGCCGCGATCACTGCGCTTGCCGAGAGTCGGAGGATTCTCGCCGCTGGTGGTGATCAGGTGCGCGCGGCAAGTGCGGCGTACTATCTGGGTCGCGCGCGTTCGACGCCCGGGCCACGACGCGATCTGCGCAGTGCGATCGACGACTTCGCCGCTGCACACGAGGCTCGCCTCGCGGTCGGCGGTCGCGTCGGCGCGGACGCAGATCGTGTCGCATTCGCCGAGCAGGACCTGCGACTCACCGAGGATTGGGTGCTGGCGTGGCTGGGGCGCGACGACATGGGCGCGAGCGACGTCGCGCTGGCGTCGATGGCCGTCATGGAACGCGGACGCGCACGTGCCCTGCTGCGGCTGATTCGCGGCACGCCGGATACGTCGATCCCCGATCGGGATCCGGTCCGTGAAGGACGTGGCATCGCCGCGATCGTCGGCGGCACGGGAGCAGCGGTCGGCCTGTCGTATCTCCTGACCGATGCCGAGCTCCTGATCTGGGTCACGCGCGCAGACGGTGCGACGTCGGTCATCCGGCAACCATCGACGCGCGATGAGATCGGTCGCCTGGTGTCCCAGCTCCGTGCGGCGTATGGCATCCGTACCGGCTGCGAGCCGCGCCAGTCGCGTCCAGATGCCGATCCGATCGCGACGCGCCTGAGCGCCATCCTCTTTCCGTCCGGCGTGCGCGCGCTGCTGCCCGACAGCGGCGAGATCGTGATCGTTCCGCAAGGCCCGCTCAATCTGCTGCCCTTCGCGGCCTTGCCGATCGGCGCTGCGGACGTGCCGCTCGGGATTCGCTTCGCGTTGCGGTACGCGCCGTCGCTCGAAGTGCTGCGCGCTCGTGTCGGCGGCGATCTCCGCCTTCACGCACTGCAATCGCGCGCGCTGGTGGTTGGCAATCCGGCCATGCCCTGGGTCACGATGTGCGGGAGCCGCGCCTTTCGCCCGTCACCATTGCGTGGCGCCGATTCATCCAGTCGCGCCGTCGCGCGCCTCCTCGGCGCACCGCTACTCTCGGGTGCCGATGCAAGCGAGCGAACGGTGATGGCGCTGCTTCCCGAGGCCTCGATCGTGAACCTCGAGACGCACGGCTACGCGTTCGAAACGGAGTCGCGTTCGCGCGAAACGTTCATCGCGCTGGCACCGGGCGATACCACGCTCCAGCAACTCGCCCCCGGCGATGACGGACGACTGACGGTCGGTGAGATCATGGATGGGGTGCCGCGCATGTCGGCCGAGCTCGTGGTGTTGAGCGCCTGTCAGACGGCGATGGGTGATCTGAAGGATGCGGAGGGGACGATCGGCCTGCAGCGCGCATTTCTGTCCAAGGGCGCGCGCAGTGTGCTCGTCAGCCTCTGGAACGTGAACGATCAGGCCACGGCGCGACTCGTCGAGACCTTTTACACGACGTGGCTGGCCGCACCACGCGTCAGCAAGGCAGAGGCGCTGCGACAGGCGCAGCAGTTCGTGTACGAGCATGTCAGCAGGAATCCGTATTACTGGGCTGCGTTTCAACTGGCGGGCGAGCGGTGATCGCATCGGGTCGTGTCAGTCATGCTCGCGTGCTTCGGCCGCATCCGGCGGGCGCGGAATGCGCCACGCGTTCTGCCCATGGTACTGCCGGCCAATGCGGACCTGGAGGTTCGCGGCGGCCCTCCGGCGCGACACATCGCGCCCGTCGGCGGAGCGATCGAACGGTCGCGTCGCGAAGGTCGCGAGGACGTTGTTGCGTGATGAAGTTTCCGGGCGATCCGACAATTCCTCCTGCACGGCGATCGTCGTGACAGGTAGCTTCGTGCGCTGTCACGCGCGCATCGGCGCGCGCTGGCGCGTCAGCATCGTCGTCCGGGCGAGCAGCGGCAGCCGCCGACGGTGCCCGCCGCAGCCCGCGACCGGCCAGCACGCCGGTCACGGCGCCGTTCGTCACGGCAGCCTGTCCGTTGACGAACACCCACCGCATGCCGGTGGCGAGTTTCGTCGGCTCGACATAGATCGCTGCATCGCGGATCGTGGCCGGATCGAAAACGATCACATCCGCGAATGCACCCGGGCGCAACCGGCCACGATCAGCGAGTCCATATGTCGCCGCCACCTGCGCCGATGATGACTGCACCATCCGCTGCATGGAGATCACTCGCCGCTCGAGCACATAGCGGCGGATCTTCCGTGGATACGTGCCGAACAGCCGCGGATGCCCTTCGGATCCGTCCGAACTCGTCATCACGAACGGATCACGCATGAAGGTCGCGATGTCGGCCTCGGTCATGTTGAAGGAGGCCACACCCATGTCGCCGTGATCGCGAATGATCTCGAGTGCCGTCTCGACAGCCGGCAGCTGCCTCGATGCTGCGACCTCCTTGAGCGTCTTGCCGACGTACACCGTCGTCGGTGCGCTGCCTGACGTGAGGAGAATCGAACTGTCGCCGCCGCGTCGGCGCAGATTCTCTCGCATTTCGACCAGCATCCTGGTGCGCTGCGCCACATCGGCGATCCGGGCGCGCAACGAATCGCGGCCGCCGGCCTGTGCCCAGCGAGGCAGCGGTGCCGCGCTGAGCGCCGTCCCACTGGCGCTCCATGGATATTGATCGGCCACCACGGCGCAGCCACGCGCACGCGCTGCCCGCATGATGCCCAGCACGCTGTCCGCCTTGCCCCAGACGTCCACGCCGAGTGCCTTGATGTGTCCGATGTTGGTGGTCAGCCCTGACTCGCACCCGATGCGGATCGATTCCCGGACGGAGTTGAGCAAGCCGATCGTGTAGGAACTTTCGTCACGCTGATGCGTGTCGTACACGCCGCCGAATGGCTTGGCGGCCGAGACGACGGCGATCACTTCCTCGGTCGTCGCATAGCTCTGCGGCGCGTAGAACAGGCCGGATCCGACACCAAATGCACCTTCTTGCATCGCAGTCGTGACCAACGCGCGCATCGAATCGAGTTGCGTGCGCGACGCCGGTGCCGATGACGCGCCCATCCAGTTCGCGAACGGTTCCGAAGCCGGTGAGTACATAGGTATTCGTGCCGAGTCCGAGCCGCTCGGCGTCGCCCAGCGTCTGGGCAACGCGTACGGGCCCACGACCATCGGCACCGAGCACCACCGTGGTGGTGCCCTGCATCAGCGACGACGCATTCTGACGGCCCGACGCACTCAGGCGGGTCAGTCCCTCATATGCATGTGTGTGCGGATCGATGAAACCGGGCGACACGATCAAGCCACGCGCGTCGATGCGGGTTCTGGCGTTCGCGCCCTTCGGCGCTGGTCCGACGAACGAAACTGGGTTCTGCTGCACGGCGGCTTGCTGAAGGTACTCCTGATCACAGAACGTCGGCCGCAGTGGCTGCAGCAACGCGTGTTATACGGCCGGTCGTTTGCGCGCGACCGGTGCCGCCGCGCCGACCTGCTCGACGTAGCTCCGCAACACGGCGTTGATCCGGGTCTGATACTTCGGACCCGTCGACCGGAACCAGTCGATCACATCCTCGTCCAGCCGAATCGAGATGGCCTGCTTCGTCACCGGCGTCACCACCCGCGCGCCCTGCCAGAACCCGTCCGGCAACGCGCGCAATTCCGCCGGCGAGGTGCGGGCAATCTCTGCGTCCGAGGTCCGCCGCAGCCGCGCGAGATCAGCGCGCCCCTTCGTCGGCGTCTTGGCCGTCACGCGGCGGGGGGCTGACTTGGGCGATGGCTTCGGCATACCGACGGCGCTCCTTGCGCTGGCTGAGACGGGCACTGATGACACGGCGCACCACCGCGCCGTCCGACGCGACGCGATCGGTGAACACGACCGTCAGCGGAATGGCGTCCGCGAGGCCGAGCGCCACGACGCGGCGCTCCCCATAGTCCCGGCGCGTGTCATCGAACTCGACGTAGGTCCCGACAAACACCTGGGTCGCGAATTCGAAGTCGTAGCCGCGCTGGGCCAGGTTCCGGTCACCCTTGGCGGGATCCCAGTCGAAGGTCACTCGGGAAACCTACGTGTGTATATACACGGACGCAAGAGCGCAGGGCCGTATAACGCCGGCTTCTGCTGCGAACGGACCGCCTGATGCTAGGCGTCGCGCGGATGGTGGGTCCGCTCGTCAGCAGCAAGCATCGTTAGCAACTGTCTTGAAAATCAAGCGGTCGCGACACTCATCGTCGCGAATTCGGGGTTCCACGGTGTGGTGGTGCGTACCATCACATTGAGGACGGTTAGCAGCTTCCGCATACAGGCCACTAAGGCGAGTTTCTTCGGCTTCCCGGCGGCCACGAGCCGCGCATAGAATGCCTTGATCACCGGATTGCGCCGCGCGGCCACCATCGCCGCCATGTAGAGCACCGCGCGCACTGGCGCCCGGCCGCCTTGGACAAATCGGCGA
>JBBQTA010000051.1:0-12487 GCA_038213465.1 Gemmatimonadales bacterium
CGGACGTGCAGTAAGTCGCGGGCGCAGTACCATTGGTGGAATGCCAGCTTCGCACGCTGGTCGTTGCGGGAGTAACTCAGTTGGTAGAGTATTTGCTTCCCAAGCAAAAGGTCGCGGGTTCGAGTCCCGTCTCCCGCTCTGAGGTAGATCGTTAATACGGCACGCAGATGAAAAACGGCGGTCTCCTCGCGGAGGCCGCCGTTTGTGCTTATGGTGCCCTCAGGTGCCCAGTCTGACCGTGGCCGACGCACTCCGAGGGTCCGAAAGGGAAGAGATCGCTTTCATAAAGGGATTGCAAATATCGCACAGTTCGGTGCCTAATCCGCTCGCGGTGTCACTGCAGCACGCCGTCCGCTCCTCGACGACACGTGGAGCCCTATGCGCGGTCGCGGCCGCGGCGGAGCCACAACGTCAGCCTTCAGCACGACGAACTGACGCATGACGTCAGTCGACACATGATGCAGACAGCGCCAGGCGAACTGCCGAATGATCCCAGACATGTTGCGTTCCCGGTCGACTTCCTCGACTTCGTCCACGCGATGAATGCACATGACGCCCCCGACGTTGTATTCGACCGTGCACTCCTGGACACTGCGGACACGGTGACGGCGTTCGGCGAGCCGCCGATGCGGACTGACCTCCTCGCGAATATCTCCGGTGTCAGCTTCGATGACGCGCAGGCGGGGGCCGTACGCGAAAACGTCTCGGGCGAAGCGCTGCAGGTGATCGGCCTGACTGCACTGCGAGCGAACAAGCGGGCCAGCCGTCGCAAAAAGGATTGGGATGACCTCAAGCAGCTTCCTGACCCCGAACCGTTGGCGCGCCGACGTGTGCGGGGCAAGTCGACCGGCTGAGCAATTGGCGGTCGAATCCGTCCGACGGAAACGCCCATCGGCGAACCGCGGCGGCCGCTGCCCTCCCCGTTGGGAGCCCGCACTCTGGCGACCAAGGGCCCGTCGACGAGCGTGCTGCCAAAGAGCCGCGTCGCGCAACCCACCGTCATTGCCGACCCGATGCAGGCGATGCCCGGCGATGGGAACGCGCAGGCAACCGCGCCTCGGCCTTGCCGGCGCTTTGGGTAACGATGACGGTCGCGCCGCGGCCGACGGGATCACGATGAGACCGTGCTGCGGAGCCCGTGTGACGCGCTTTGAATCAGCAGGGTAGAGTGCGCAGAGGCCGAGCTCTCTTCCTGATCCGCGATTGCCATCCCGCCCCGCGTTCGTGCGGCAACGGCGCCTCTCCCATCCGCGCTGGAGGTAGCATGTCTCTGCTCTGTGTGTCTGTGCGACCGCTCGCCCGCCTCGCCACGGTGCTGACCTTCGCACTGATGGGCACGGCGTCGCTGGACGACGTCCGCTTTCCGCTCCGCAATTCGCCAGACGCTCGTCTTCCCATCGCGACTGAAGAAGTCGCGCGCATCCGATTCCACTTCAGCCGTGTGGCCACGCAGCTCGACAGGAGAGATCTCACCGCACTGTCTGAAAGGCAACGTGCGGCCCGCGCCGACCTCCTCTCCGCGCTTCGCTCATATCGCGATCGTGGCGACTTTCCGCACAACTACGATTTCCCCGATGTGCCGACCACGTACTTCGTGGACCGCAAAACGGGCACACGCTGTGCCGTAGCACATCTGCTCGATATCAGCGGTCGTGACGACATCGTGCAGCGCGTCGCGCACAGCGACAACAACGTGCTCGTACCCGCCCTGGCCGGCGACACCGCGTTCGTCGCGTGGCTGGACGCACATGGCCTCACGCTGGCCGAGGCGGCGCGCATTCAGGTGCCGTATGTGACGACGCAGGAGACATCCAGACAGGTGCGGTTCAGCATCATGGCGCCGCTCTCGATTACCACCGCCGCTGTGGCGTCCACCTGGAATGCGTGGGGGAACGCCGACGGTCGACGTCGCTCCGGCGCGATCGTTGGCTTCACGGCCGGCGTGCTGGCGACAGCGTTGAGCGCCTCGGTGCTGACGCAGAACGATGCGAACAGCGCACTGCGCGGCGTGGGTGGCGCCGGTGCGGCGATCGGCGCGCTGAGCATCGGCCTGGCCACGCGTTCGTGGCGCCGTCACGATCAGCCCATGGCGGCAGCGCGTGCACGGCTGGAAGCGTCACCTCGCCTGCGCGCTGAGCCCACGGCGCGCATCACGCCACTGATTCCGATGAATGCGCAAAGCGGCGCAGGCCTTGCCATGTCCATTCGCTTCTGAATCGCCCCGCTCGAGCGCACTACACATCGTCTGTTCTGGTCGCGAATATCCTTGAATGCTGAAATGCGCGATGCTACATCGACGGCTCCCGCTCATCGCCCTCTTGGCGGTGAGCGGGAGTCCGCGTCACGATCTGCATGCACAAGACTCGACGGTCGTCTGGGCAGGAAACGTGCAGGCCAATGGCAACTTGCTGTACGGCGCGGCCAGTCAGCGCGTTTTCTCCGCCGGCGCGGGCGTGCAACGCGAGTCGAAGTCGCTGCAATGGCGCGCCGATGTGTCGGGCGGCTACGGCGACTCCCGTGATCAGGACACGCGGTTGCGCCGCGTCATTGTGCGAAACGCGCGCGCCACCGCCAGTCTGGACTGGCATCCGATGGCGGCGTTCAGTCCCTTCGCGTTCGGCACGGCTGAAAGCAGTCTGCAGCAACGTATCGCCTCGCGCATCTCCAGCGGCATCGGCGGCAAGTGGACGCTGTGGCGGCCAGGTGTCGCGGCGGGCGCGTTCGTGCAGGACGCCAGTATCAGCGCAGCGGTTTTAGCGGAAGATACGCGCAGCCTGGCCGCTTGGAGCGTGGTTGACGGGGAGCGTGGTGCCGGTTCGCGATACCGGTGGTCCGTCCGCGCACGTTATCGACGCCTGCTCACGCCGACGTTGCGATTCTCGCACCTCAGCTTCTATCAGCCAACGGTCGGGCGCGTCAGTCGGTACACGCTCGAAGCAACGTCAGAGCTGTCCATGCCTGTCCTGTCGCGGGCGGAGTTCACCATCACGCACCGGGAGCGCCTCGACAGTGAAGCGCGCGAGCGCGGCGCCAGCAGCATCAGAGACGGACAGCTTCTGTTCGGGATGCGCGCGGCATTCTGACGGTGACGTGGTACTTCACCCAGTCGCCACCCAACGCAGCCAAGCGCTCGGCGAAGGCCTCTGGGATCAACGCCTTTGCCAGCGGACTGTGTGACGCGAGTTCGGTGAACTCGCGCCACATTCGCGCAGCACTCAGGGCACGATCGCGGGCATCGCCTTCGGCGCCGGTTTTGCCTCGTCGTTCCAGTTGATCACCGAGTTGAACACCATGTTGAACTCGCCGTGGTTCTGCCACCGATAAATCGGATTGTTGGAGAACATGATCACGCGTCCCTGACCCTTGTACGCCTGCGGAATGTCGACCGCGAATGGGCGTCCCTTCAGTGAATCGGCGTTCGTCATCAACCCGGAGAGCACCGACGCGTCGCCGCCCACGTAACGGCCAAGCACGTTGGCTTCGTCGGCGATCCCCACCTTGAACGGTGTGCCACCGACGTATTTCACCGGCATTTTCGTGCCCGCGAAACCGTAGAAGACAGGGTGTTCGGGCTTGGTGATCTCCGCTTCCACCAGCGGGCGCTGCGACGCAAGCCCAGGCACCGTCGTCTTATCGACTGTACCAGCCCAGCCGAACTCGATGGGCAGGCGCGCCGACTCGCCGATGGCGATGAGCGTGCCGCCCTTCTGCAGAAAATCGGCAAATGCATCGACACCGGCCTGTCCGAAGCCGCCGCTCATGTCGTTCGTTTCGCCGTACATGCCGAGGAACTTGTACCTGGGGTTTTTCACGTACGCGACGGGCTTGGCTGCCGGTACCGCCAACACCACCGACTTGCCGAGTGGCTGTTCCGCGAGAAGGATGACGTCGTATTTGTCGCGCAGCCCGCCCTTGGCCACTTGCTCCTTGTAGATCAGATCGTACGGAATGCCGAACCGATCGAACGTCAGGCGGTACCAGCCGAGATTCTGCGTGCCGGTCCACTGCGAGTAGATGGCGACGCGTGGAACGTCCGCGTTATGCATCGGCGCCGTCGGTACGCTGCTCAACGCGGCGGCGGTCAGTCCGAACTCTTCGACCGCGGCCTTCACCTGCGCGGCAGCGGCGTTGTCCGAAACGATGAATGAGCCGGCAGGGAATTCCACGCCCTCGACCGTGAACGCCTTCTCGGCGACCGACATGGCGACGCTTTTCAGTCTGTAGCGAAAGGCGATCATGTTGTTCGATCCGTGGTGCGCGACCGCGATCCCCGCCGTGCCTGTACCGGCGAGCTTGCCGTTGACCTTCGCGGTGGTGACCGGTGTCGTCTTCACCTTGAGGATCGACGAGTCGGCGACTTCGACGATATCGACGTTGAACGCGAAGCCGATCGACCAGCCGCTGTCGTCATACGTTTGCAGACGCGAATCGGGATACTGCTGCTTCTCGATCAGGTTCTTGGCCAGGCGACCGTACGGCTGGTCGCGCTTGATGACGTATGAGCCTGCCGGATAGGTCTTGTCGCCGACCTTGACCGGCTCGTTTGCGACGCCGACTTCGATGCGCTGCACACGGAAGACGTTGATCATTTCCGCGGCGCGTGTCATGTCGCGCTGCACGGGGATGACGTAGCCATACGGGGCCTTGCTCTTGCCTTCCTCGATGGCGTTGCGCGTCTTGACATAGAAGTTCTCGAGCACCGTGGCCGGAAACATCGCCGTCAACTGCAGCGCGGAGATCACGCCCGTTTGCATGTAGTTCGTGTTGGAGCGCCGCGTGAACGTGGCGAGATCGTACGGCGTGTACTGGATGCCGCGATACCACTCCCGGTCCTGTCCACCACCGCGTCCGGTCGGCACCGGGCCACCGCGTCCGCCGAAGCCGCCCGCCGGACCGGCGGTTGCAGCGGCGCCAGCGACGGTTGGCAAGGTGTCGATGTCACGGCCAGACTGTGTCTCGTACATCTTCATCAGACCGTTGTGATTGTACGCGACGGAACCCAGATAGCCGGGCGACCAGCCGTCCATGAACGCGTGCGTATAAACGCCCGGCATGCCGTACTTGGTCATCTGCGCCATCTCCCAGTTCGCGAACCACGGCAGTTCGGCAAAAAGGAGCGGATCGAGATTGGGGCTCTGCGGCGCGGCACCGCTGTACGTATACAGCAGCGGCAACGACTCGTGCAGGTCGTGCATGATCGGCGGATGGGCGGTGAAGTACCAGTCGACGATCGTGCGCATCTGCTGCAGCGTCACGTTGATATCGCGGTTGTTGTCGTGGTACACGTACTTGCCCCAGTACGGCACGCCGACGCCGCGACCACCGCCCGCAGGCGCTGCAGCAGCCGGTGACGCGGGCGCCGCACCGCCGCGCCCACCTGCAGCGGTGCTGTCACGCGCAAGGGCGGTCGCCGGCGTTGGCGCCGCAGCAACCGGCGGCGCCGCGGCGGCATCCTCGAGTCCCTTGTAGAACCAGTCCACGTTCCGGTCACGTCCATCTGCATCGGCCACCGGCGTAATCGAGACGTACACATTGTTGCGGATCTGCGAGATCACCGGCGACGTCTCTGTTGCCAGGCGATACACCAACTCCATCAGCATCTCGCTCGGCCCCGTTTCTCCCGAGTGCAGGCCGCCCATGAGGTGATAGTGCGGCTTGGTCTGCGTGATCAGTTCACGGATTTGCGCTTCACTCGTGCCACGCGGATCGGCGATTCTGGCCAGATTGGCGCGATTGTTCGCCACAGCTTTCATGTTCGCTTCCGACGAGACCCACACCACCACCAACTCGCGCCCCTCGTCCGACTGGCCGATCGATTCCACGACCACGCGCGATGTCGCTGCCGCGAGGGCACGGTAGTACTTGAGCTGATCAGCGTAGTACGTGAGCTTCTTTGGTGCGCCGACATGGTAGCCGATGATGTCCTTGGGCATCGGAATGCCAGCCACGACGGGGAGATGGTCCACGAGCGGGCTGCCGTGCTTCGGATTCTTCAGCCACGCCTTGTAGTCCTTCTCGAACGACGCGTCCTGCTGCTGCGTCGCATCGCGCGTTTCGGTCGTGAATTGCTGCGCGGCAGCAAGGTGTGTCGGCACGGCAAGGGCCAGTGCACAAACGGCAAGGCTGGCGAGGCGCTTGATGAACGGCGATCGCATCATTCGTGGTGGGGTCGGGTCGGTTTGACGAGGTGCAGCGGTGTTTTGAGTCTACGCGGTCCACCGTTCCGGCGTTATCTCCCGGCGGCAATCGGCGTTGCCATGTATCCCGGAAATACGCGGCTGACGTCGCCCACGCCATGACGTGTGAGCAGCGGTGCAAGTACTTCGCGAAAGTCCGTGGTCACCGGAACGTCGCCCGGTCCCTCGAGCACGTCGTCCTCGAGTCCTCGCCAGTCGGCGCGCACCGTGCCGCCGTTGGCGCCCTCACCAAGCACCAGCATCACGCTGCCCCGCCCGTGGTCCGTTCCCAACGATGCATTCTCGGCCACCCGACGTCCGAACTCCGTCATGACGACCACGGTAGTGCGCGCCATGAATTCGCTCAGATCCTGTCGGAAGGCGGCCAGTCCGTGTGCCAGTCGAGACATCAGCGGTTCCAGAAGTGCACCTTGCGCGAAGTGGGAATCCCAGCCGTTCAGATCGATCGTCGCCGCGGTCAGGCCGACCTGTCCGCGAATCAGTCTGGCAATATCTGCGAGGCCGCGCCCGAACTCGTCCGCAGGATAGCTGGCACCGTTGGCGGGACGTGGTGACGCCGTGCGGAGCGAGGCCAGACGTTCGAGCGCCGCGATGGCGTCATGCGCAGCGGCACCCATCCGTACTCCAAGGGCTCCCGGCGAGCTGCGGTAGAGGTGCGCAATGGTTGGCAGGAGGGCGCGCAGTGGATCTCTTACCGCGAGTTCATCCAACGACCGGATGACGGATGCCGACGGCGCGCCACGCAAGGACTCCGGAAACGCACTGCCGATCGCGATGGCGCCCATCGATTGCTGCGGGTGCGGGGCGCGGGCGCGAAGAAAGCGACCAATCCACCCGCCTGCAATATCTCCGCCGTGCTCCATGTGATCCTGCGCCTGAAAGTGCGAGCGCGTGGTGTCGTCCGAGCCTGCTGCATGGACGACTTCCAGGTGTCCGTCATGAAAGAGCGGAGCGAATGGTGCCAGCTGCGGATGCAGCGCGAAACGATCAGTGAGACGCACGCCGTCGGACGCAGTGACGCGTAGTCCTGGCCGCGCGCGGTGATAGGCATCGTCTCCGATCGGCGGCACAAGGGTCAGCCCATCGGCGCCTCCGCGGAGGAAGACCACGACGAGCGTGCGCGGATCTTCCGATGCACCAGGCGCTCCGTTGACGTACGCCTGCGACTGCGTGTATCGCATGAGACGAGCCCCAGGTCAGGTACGCTGAAACGCTGGTGAGGAGAGTGCGGGCAGCAGCTTCGGATGCATCGGCGGTGTCCCATGCGTTCCAGCCACTGCGTAACGCCGGGTCCCCCGTCCGTAGATGCACCGGTCACGCGCAGTGCAGAAGCGACGAAGTGGAACGGTCGCTTCAACCGCGAGGCACGCGCGTTCCGGAACGCATCGGTGGCGAATACCGTGCGCAAGCACGCTGCGATATCTCCGCGCGTCGCGGAGAAGGTGGACGTGACCGCGCAGACGGCCGCCAGAGGCGGATCGTCGTCGATGAACCGCCGACACAGCTTGGTCGCGATGAAGTGTGCGCACGACGGATGCGCCGTTACGATGTCGAGCACGTTCTGCACATCCTGCCGTCCGCCGCCCGGCGACAGCGTGTGTCCGAGCACCTGCTTTTCTCCATCGTCATGGTTGGCGGCCGTGAACTCCACGGCGCCGATCCCGAAGTGCGATGCGACTTTCGAACGAACACTCCACCCACTCAGCGCGCGTGCGACCTCCGTGACATCAGCCTGGTCGTATCCGCCGTTTGCGCCAAGCGCATGGAGTTCGAGCAGTTCCCGTGCGTAGTTCTCGTTTGGCTTTTCGTCGGAAGAGGCGCGACGGTTGGCGCGGCCGTCGAGATACCAGAGCATCGCCGGGCTGAGCACGACCGCGCGGAGCAGCGCCGGGAAGCGACCCACCGCGTGCGCGCGAATCACGTCGCGGTCGTGGGCCGGCAGCAGCCAGCGACAGTCGCCCTTCGAAAGATCGATGTTGAAATGGTCCGACCAGAATCCCACCATGACTTCGAACAGTTGCCGCTCAGCATACACGGCGCGCAGCAGTGTCGCAGCGATCAGCTGTTGCCGCAGAATATCGGGTTGGTATTCGTACAGCTCTCCGAGAGGTTCCGACAATGCCTCGAGGCGACGAACTGCCCGCTCGGCTGCGCGATCGACACGATCGCCGGCGAGCTGTTCGTTCACGTAGCGTGCCGCAGCGAGCTCCGGGTCGGGGTCGAGTGCGCCGACCCGCGCGTAGTCGCCTGGACGCGCGCCGTACGAGAGACGGGCAATCGTGTGCGCGACGAGGTCTGCGCGGTCGCGCTCATCATCGGGAGACGGATTCCGCAAGAGTGCCTCCACATCCTCCGGCACCATCGGCGATCCCGACGGTGCAAGCGACGGGAGATCGCAGCCGCCAGCGGCCAGCGAGGCGGTCAGCAGCCCGCTGGCCTGCAAGAATCGTCTTCGCGTCGTCACACACCGCCCGGCAGCATCGGCGCGGAGCGACTGCGCTGCTCTCGACTCAGGACGATACACGCACCGACCCCGCTCAGAAGTGTGAGCGGCAGCACGCAAAACCACCCCACAACCGGCAGCAGAAACGTGAGGGCCAGCACGATGCCCCCGCGCAGCGAACGCCTCCACGGTGAGTGCGCATTGTTGACGTGCACCAGTCCGCGCCCGAGGCGCTCACTCAGACCGGCGGAGCCTCCCAGTCCCAAGAGCAGCGGAATCGCGATCAAGACGCCTCCTAGGAGCTTGACGGCGCCGTTCACCGCCCCGTCGACGAGCGCTGCGCCCAGCAGCACCAAGGGAAGCGCGACGAGTGTGCCGCTTGTGAGCAGGTGCAGCGGGCGGCGCCCATAGGCATCGCGTGCGTGCTCGACCGCATCCGGGAACAGCGCCCGCGCCGCCAGCCAGTATGCGACGAAGACGATGAGCGCGCCCAGGACGAGAAACACGTACTTCATCACATCGGCGAGAATCATGTACGGTGCCTCCTGTGAGTCATCGATCACGAGGAACGACTGTCCGAACGGCGCGGTCACGGTCGGCGTTTCGCGGGCACATGCCTTCAGGCGTGTGGTTCGGCGGGTCGCCATCGAGCGATCGGCCGAGTAAGCTCCCGACATGACTTCCTCCGCTTCACCCGTCTGTCTGATCACCGGTGCTGCGACCGGGATCGGCGCCGCCTGTGCGCACACCTTCGCCCGACAGGGCTGGCAGGTCGGCCTCTGCTATCTCGACGAGGAAACGCGTGCGGACGCGGAGGCGGTGGCGCGCGCCTGCGAGCATGAAGGTGTGCGTGCTCTGCTCCTGCCGGTCGATGTGCGCGACGACGCGGCTTGCGTGGCGACGGCATTGCGAACCGTCGAGGCGCTCGGGCGCATCGACGCGCTGGTCAACTGCGCCGGCACCACGCGTTTCATTCCGCACGCCGATCTCGATATGCTGCCCACGTCGGAGTTCACGCGCACCTACGACGTGAATCTCATCGGCACGTTCCAGATGATCCGCGCGTGCACGGACGCGCTGCGCACCAGCGGTCGTGGCGCGGTGGTCAATCTCTCGTCCATCGCGGGCACGGCGGGACTCGGTTCATCGGTGGCGTACGCCGCGTCCAAGGGCGCGGTGAATACGCTCACGTTGTCGTTAGCTCGTGCGCTCGCGCCGGAAATCAGGGTGAACGCGATCGCACCGGCGTACGTCTCTGGAGGCTTGCCCAGCCGCGTGCTCGACGATGAGCGGCTGGCCGAGGTGGAAGCACACTATATCAAGACCCAGGCGCTCAAGCGGCTTTTGCAGACGAACGAAGTGGCGGACCTTGCGTACTTTCTCGCCGCGACGGCGCCCGGCATCACCGGTGAGATCATTCGCGTGGACAATGGACTTCACCTGTATGCGTGACCGGACAACGTGAACGATAGGCGTGATCGCCATGCGTGATGGTCATGCGTGACGCCCCGGTGCGCATCGGATTCCTGGGCACCGGGTTGATCGGGGCGCCGATGGTCGAGCGACTGCTTGATCGCGGACTCGACGTGGCGGTGTGGAATCGAACGGTGACAAAGCTGGTGCCGCTCGTCGAGCGTGGCGCAGGCGCGGCAGCCAGCGCACGCGCACTCGCCGAGCAAAGCGACGTGGTGTGCGTGTGCCTCACCGATACCGCCGCGGTGCAGGACGTGCTCTTTGGCGAGACGGGAATGGCCGCAGGCATGCGCGAAGGGCAACTGCTCATCGATTTCTCGAGTATCGCCCCGGACGCCACCGTTGAGATGGCCGCACGATTACGCCGCGAAGCGGGCGCACACTGGATCGATGCGCCCGTGTCCGGCGGCCTACCCGCCGCGCGCGCGGGCACGCTGATCATTTTCGCGGGCGGAGACGCCGCCGACATCGCGCGGGCCGCCCCGGTGTTCGACGCGCTGTCCACGCGCGTGACGCACATGGGCGGGCAGGGGGCAGGGCAGCTGACCAAGAGCTGCAACCAGATGATCGTGGGGTGCAACCTGGTGGTGATTGCAGAAATGCTCGCATTCGCGCGCGTAGCCGACATCGAGGTCGGCAGTCTGCCCGCGGCACTCGCCGGTGGTTTTGCCGACTCGCTGCCTCTGCAGATCTTCGGCACGCGTATGGCGCGCGATATCGACACGCCGCGCATCGGTGCGCTGGCCACCTTTCGCAAAGACATCGCGCAGGTGGTCCGACTCGCGGCAGAACGCGGGGCCAGTATTCCCATGACCAGGGCGGCCGCGGCTTTGCTCGCCGACGCCGCGGCCTCCGACGCGGTCGGTGCCGATGCGGACATGTCGCGACTGATCAAGCTGTTCGATGCACGCAACACGGCAGCTCACGCACCGAAGCCCGAGAGCACATGACGACACTGCTGCTTTCTGAAAAAGACGTGCAGGCGCTGCTGCCTGTGGCGGACTGCATCGACGTGATGGCGGACGCACTGCGACGCGTTACGCTGGGCGATGCGACGTTGCCATTGCGCACGGTGTTGCGACTTGACGGAACACCAAATGCGTTCGCGACCATGCCGGCCGTACTCGGCACGGGCACGGCAGCGTCGCTGGGCGCCAAAGTGCTCACCGTGTTCCCCGGCAACGACGCGACGCCGTTCGATTCGCACATTGGTGTCGTGCTGCTCTTCGACGCGGAGCACGGGTCACTACAGGCCATTGCCGATGCGTCGAGTATCACGGCCATTCGAACATCCGCCGTCTCAGGATTGGCCACACGACTGCTGGCCGTGGAGGACGCGCACGAGTTGACGGTGCTGGGGGCCGGCGTGCTCGCGCCACCGCACATCGATGCGATCTGCGCCGTACGCCCGATCCGGCGCGTGCGGATCTGGAGCCGGTCGGGTACGGCGCCGAGTGGCCGGGCGCAGGTTCTCGCCTCGCAGGTGCGCGCGCGGCACAGCATAGAGGTCGCGGTGTGCGCCAGTGCACAGGAGGCGGTGCATGCCGCGCAGGTGATCTGCACGCTGACGTCGTCGCGCACGCCGGTGCTGGAGGGCGCCTGGCTCGCACCCGGCGCGCATGTGAACGCGGTTGGGGCCTCGCTTGCGTCGGCGCGCGAGCTGGACAGCGAGGCGATCCGGCGCGCGCGCTTCTTCGTGGATCGACGCGAGTCGACCCTGGCGGAATCTGGGGACTTTTTGATTCCTCGCGCCGAGGGCGTTGTGAATGACGCGCATATCCTCGGCGAACTGGGGGAGTTGCTGGTCGGTACAATGACGGGGCGCACCGATTTGATGCAGGTCACGGTCTTCAAGTCGCTGGGGCTCGCGGTCGAGGACGTCGCGGCGCTGCGACACATCCTGACGCGCGCGCTGGCGACCGGTGCGGGTGTAGCAGTAGAGCTCGGCGGCAAGCGGGCGTAGGTTCCACCGACGGAAAAGCCGAACTGTTTCGCCTGAGGCCCCCCGATTGTGAAATTGCCTATTGCGTGTCCGCAGATTGGGCATTACGCTACTCCCATCACTCTCGCACGCATTGCGCGAGTGTCGTATCGGAGCGTCTCAGGGGCCCGCCGAATCAATGCGGGTCCCTTTTTGTTTTCGTTACTCTCGCCGTCGGCGAGGCCCGCGTGAGGGCTGATCACGAGCACGTTGTGTCGGTACGTACTGCATAAGCACTCCGAACACAGCACCAAATTACCAAGCAGGAGTAGTAACATGCGTACGACCGGCATCGTGAAGTGGTTCAACGACGCGAAGGGTTTCGGCTTCATCACGCCTGATGACGGCGGCAAGGACTTGTTCGTCCATCACTCGGCCATCCAGGGCGGCGGC
>JBBQTA010000052.1:0-12435 GCA_038213465.1 Gemmatimonadales bacterium
GGCTGTCCATCGCGGGACTCGATGAGGCGCGCGGTGGCCAAGTCGTCCGCAGCGCGGCGCACGGCCGCCACGGTGTATCCGGTCGCCTGAGCGATGTCGCGCACCGTCGCCGGTTCCTCCCCATTCGCGAGGAGGAAGGCAAGAAGATCGGACTTGACCCCGACGCCGAGGCCGAGCCGGAGCTGGAGCATCAGCGTGGCGCCGGAAACGAGGCGCGCGCGCGTGGCGCGAGCTTTCGTCGATGCATTGAGCGGTGCGTGCGCGCCGGATGCGCGCACGGATTCGGGCACCGGTGTCGGCGATTTTTCGTGCGTCCCGACATCAGGCCACCGGCCCGGGTCCCCTACCCAGCCCGTTGCCAGTGATCGCCAACGCAGATCCTTCCCCACATCTCGTGCCACGGCCGCGAACCACGCGACGCGGTGCGCCAGTGGCGCAGGTCCTGGATCAGGGTAATCGGCCGTCAGGTTCTTCATGCGCTGGACGCTCAGCAGGTCGGAGTTCCGAGCGCCCCAGTCGTGCAGCAGGTCGCTGAGGCGCCGCTCGTCGTCGAGAAGCACGAGGGACACCAACACCAGCGCCTCAGGATCCACGACGGCGTGCAGGTGGCGGCGCTCATCTGGGGGGGCGCTCGGCGCTGCGGCGTGTGCGGACCGGCTCGACGCGTTGGCACCGAGGACACGCCACTGCCGCCAGACCACATCGAACAGTGCAACGCGCAGCGTCTGCGCGAGCTGCGCCAGCTCGGCGTGGGCATCCAGAGTTCGCGGTTCCTCGCGACGTCCCCCCTCCGGCGCGGCGTCCACGGTCGCACGCGTGGCGTGCGGAGCGGGCTCCGAGGAGCTACCGGAGCTCGAGGTCTGTGCGCACATGGTTGGCCACTCGGTCGAGGACCTCCGCAAAGGCAGGCGATGCGTCCTGCGTCCTGACCCATTCGACGGCGGCGTCGAACTCCACTGCCGAGGGGCGAAGCGCAAGCAGATCCTGATAATGAACGCTCCTCGGGCCGCTCGAATCGGCGGCCGCGAAGAGCTTGAAGAAAATGAGATCGTAGCGGGCGACCACACCGACCCAGAGCGCGCTGTACCGGCGCCATTCCACTCGACCCGCGAGACCGGGCGGGAGTCCAGCGCGCCATGGGAGTGCCGGACCGGTGTTGAGCCAGTGCTCGTCCAAACCCAGATCGCGAGCTACCGTAGCCGCCGCACGGGCGAGCGGCGCAGGAATTGGCTCCGGAGGCTCGCGGAGCGTGCTCTGTTCCGGAGCCGCGTCTGCACGAGGCGTCGCGAATGCGAGGATGTCGACGTCGATCGTCGCGCGCTCAACGACGCCGAGCAGGTTGAGCGCGGCACCGCCGAGAATGATTACGGCGTACTCGTGACCGTCGGCCGCAAGTAACTCCCCCACAAGCCGAAGCGCTTGCTCGACATCGCCCGATCCGGTGAGATTCATTATTGCTCTGTTAGTGACACGTAGTTTTGGTATACAAACACTATAATAGTGCTTTTATTGACCGACAAGAGTGTCTTGCCGTTCGTCGCTGACCCTTCGCCAAACCGGTTACGACTACTGGACAAGCACGCTTGGCTACCCCGCACCGACGATTCACGTGGCCCGTGCGGACGCTTCTGAGGGATAGCGCACCGCTAACCCTCTGTCTTCTTGAGAGTTAACCGTCCAGTCGCCAGCGGAATCACAAAATGGGTATAGCGCCACACCTCCCAAGACGTGTGTCCGCGGAATGTGAAGGTCGCGCAGGACTTGCCGGAGGGGTCGGTGTTTGCGGCGCGGGCGATGTTCGTCGAGAAAGACGCGCGGACGCTGGCGCGGGAGATTCTCGTGTTGGGTCAGGCGGAGTACGTGACGGCGTTCAAGGGCTCGGCGATGAAGCGGGCGAAGCTGTGGATGTTGCAGCGAAATGCATTTACGGTCTCGATGCTCTGGCATCCACGGCTGCACGCGGACTTGGCCCATCGTTGGCTGCGCGGCGTTGTGGCCGAGCGCTGCGCGGTGAAGCGGTGATGTCGACCATCATCGGCAACGACTGACTTTGCAACGTCAGGTCGACCCTGCCCCGCTACCCTGCCGCCCAACCAGCAGTACCGAGGGCGCGAAGCCGAACATCCGCTGCAACGTGCGCGTGAGGTGCGCCGCGCCGGCGAACCCGGCTTCATACGCGGCGGTGGAGATCGCGCCTCCCTGCCGAATGATCTCCCACGCGCGTACGCAGCGACGCCACAGTATGTAGGGTCGAAGCGCGCTTCCGGTCTGCTCCACGAAAACGTGGCGGAATCGCGTCGGCGAGAGACATGCCTGGCCGGAGATGTCGCGCGGCGACAATGGCGAGCCGAGATTCGCATTGATAGAGGCGATCGCCTTGACGACGCGCTCGTCAGAGACAATCTGCGGCTGCATGTCGCCCGCGAGTCATCGGGACGATCGCGCAGCGCCAGTGCATCGTGAGTCCGCGGCAACAGCGTCTGAAAGCCGCCGCCGACCAGCAGACGCTGGATCCGAATATCGGTGCCGATGCCCACACCGGCCGTGGCGCCACCGAATCGTGGCAGTCCGGCGGCGGCGGTTCGTGTATCGAGCGAAGGGAAGCTCGAGCGTACACAGCCAGCGAGTATGGCAGTCGTGACGAGTACGACGCTGCGGAGCATGGGTCCCTCCAGATGGTGTTCGTTGGTGAGTGGAGGCTGGTTGCCTCGTGATCACACTAGGTGCGCAGCACGCAGCGTGATTGAACGAAAGGGCTGATGTACGTCCCCGATGTATTCAGGTGCGCAGGTTCAGCGCTGTCTTGTAGCGCGTGTGCCCGTATCGTGCAGCGACAGCATCGGCAATGAATCGCGCATCCTCCCCCACGCCGCCAAGCAGCGATGAGTTGAGGCGATGTTGAAAGCGGAGACCGAGGAAGTAGAGACCGGGCACACGCGTTACGCCGCGCTCGTGCCGCGGATGGCCGCGATCATCGACGACTGGGAGGTTGATCCAGCAGTAGTCCGGACGATATCCCGTGCAGCAGATGATGCACGATACATCGCGAATCTGTTCGGCACCGACAAACGGCGCGCCGTGTTTCACCTCGGTGATCCGTCCGACTCGCCGTAATCCCGGCACCCGCAAAACGCGTTCGCTCAGTCCGATCAGCGCATCCGTGCCGCCGAGAATGTGCGCCCGCATGCGTCGACCAGTGATCGAATCGGCACCGGGACGCAACAGCGTGTACTGGAGCCAATCGAACACGTCGTGACCCAGAAGGCGGCGCGGCATGCTGCCCACCGCGCGTCCTGCCAACGTGACGCCGCGTGATCGCGCGAGATCGAGTGCGATCTGCGCACCGGAGTTCGCGGCGCCAACCACCAGCACGTGTCCGTCAGGAAGATGCGCGGGATTACGATATTCGCTCGAGTGCATCTGAACGAGTGCATCTGAACGATTGCGGGATCGAGCTGCGCGGCGCAATCTGGCAGGCGCGGCGTCCGCATGGGCCCCGTAGCCACGATCACGCTGTCGGCTTCGAGCGTCACATCGTTCGTGGCGATCGTGAATCCATGGGGATCGCGCCGCAGTTGCGAGACCGTCACTCCGTTCCGCACGGGAAGGTCAAAGGCGGTCGCTTACCAATCCAGATAGTCCGCGACCTCATCCCGAGTCGGGAAGTGATCGGGATCGCCCGGAAATTGGAGCGCCGGAAGTGCGCTATAGCGCAGATTTCGTTCGATCACCATGGACGTCCGGCACTTCGCATGCTGCTGGATGACGCACCGAATCCGGCGCCTATGCTGGGGTTGCCGAGTCTCGCCCAAGCACTGGCTCAATGTTGGCGATGTGTCCGTATGGGAAGGACCGTCGAGGCATCCTGTCAACCCGATGCATGCCAGTGCGACTATCAGCAGCCCTTGGTGGAGTGCGCATGAACGAATCGGCCATCGCAGCAATGCCTGGTCGATGTGGGCAACGTGGTGAACGAAGGCATGAAATCAACCGGAGACTGCTCACGTGGGGTATTGCCGCGGCACTCATCCGCGGTAGCGGCCGGCGAGGGCGTCGCTCAGGCGGTCACGCACGCGAACTCCTGCACGATGCGACGGACATGGCGTTCATCGTTGCTCACGGGCGATACACCTCGCGTCGGTGGCCAATACGCACCACCATCACTACGAGCACGAGGTCGTGAATCTCGTAGAGAATCCGGTAGCCCCCCTCACGCACGCGGAAGCGCTCCTGCCCGGAAAGCTTCTCCGAGCCGGTGGCGCGCGGATCATGCGCCAAGTTCTCGATGCGGGCAATGACGCGGAGACGGTCCTGTTTCGGCAGCTCGGCCAATTCCTTGGCGGCCGAGCGCTTGATCTCGATGCTATAGCTTGCCACGTCGCTTCAAGTCCTTGAGGACGTCCTCAAAGCTGAGCGACGGTTCGCGCTCGCGCGCCTCGAACGACGCGAGATCATGGGCGTCCTCGGCGAGGCTGGCTCGCACGGCGGCGTTGACCAAGTCCGAGACGCTCAGGTCGGCGAGCGCCGCCTTCACCCGTAGCGCCTGGTGCAGGCTGGGGTCGAAGTACACGGTGGCACGCTTGAGAGATGACATATCGAACAGTACGAGATGGCCGTAGAGACGGCAAGACGGCAAGACGTCAAGACGGCAAGACGTTCGAGATTCACCCAGACGAAATCCCCGCCCTGCGTCAGTCTGACGCGTTACCGATGGCGCCCACGACCTCGATCAACCGCTCCCGCAGCACACTCGCGCGCGCGCTCAGTTCCCGCTGACGCCGCTGGTATTCATCTCTCCCTCGGGTGTCTCCACCCGAACCGGGTCGAAGCCCATGGCGCGGAGATCGTAGGGACCGGCTTGCATGTCGAGCACTCGCAGCTCCGTCGCGAGCTCGAAGCATCGCCAAAGCAAATCGCTCCCGATCCACCGCATGGCCGTGAACGCCCATCGGTAGAGGTCCATGTTGGCGTGGACGCAGCCGGGCTGCTCTCGGCCATAGCGTGTGGCCCACTCGAGCGGGACGCGGTTCATCGGTTTCGCTTCTGGTGCGAGGAAGCGGACAGCATCGAAGTGGCGGCACGCGACGGGGCGACTCTCCACCAACGCGCTTACCTGCGCTTGAGGAAGTCGGAGCGGTGCGATCTGCGCGTGGCGCACGTCATGACCGCCGTACACCATTGCCCACTCGTGGATTCCGAAGCAGCCGAAGTTGGCGGGACGATCCCGCGTCGCGGTAAGGACGTGCAGCACGCCCTCGAGCTTCGCACGACCCCCAGTCGAGAGGGCCCGCGCGTCGCGTCGGATCACGCCGTCGGTCGCCCGATATACTGGCCCGGTGAAGAGCTCGCGGGTCTCAGGGGTGCCGACCAGCAGCTCATGCGGAGCGGGGTGCCATGCCTCCAACTGCCCCGCGGAATACGTGTAGTACTGGAATAGAAAGTCGTGCACCGGATGCGCTTCACCGCGAGCACGCCGCTCTCGGCGTGGCCGCGTCCACTGCTGCACATGCTCACGGTGCGCCAGCGCGCGGGCCCGCCACTGGGTGGGGGTCATCGCAGACACAGCAACGCGCGGCGTCGGAGGCACAGGGCTGTCGAGCATGACGTCGGTTATCCGCGCGCGGCTTCGAAGTCATCTCGGCGACCTGACCTCATTCATGGCGCGCGAGATGCACCACCGCGTAGTCGCTTGACTCGCCAGCGGTAAGACGTCATCTTACTGGAGTGAAAACGACCGTCTCTTCCAAAGGGCAGATTGTCATCCCGGCCGAACTGCGCCAGCAGGATGGCATCGAGGCCGGTCAGGAGTTCGACATCGAGCGGCTCGACAGCGGAGAGTACCTGCTGCAGCGTCGTTCGATGTCCGTGAATGAGGGCGCCGTACAGTGGCTGCTCGACTGTCCGGCTAAGGACTGGTTCGTACCGATCGAGTCCGAGTCGACCGACACGCTCTGACGGTCGGATGAAGTTTCTCGTCGACGCTAAGGTACTGAGCGAAGCCACCAAGGCATCGCCGGACACGCGTGTGGTGGCGTGGCTGACCCGACACGAGCGGGATATCGCGATTGATCCGATCATTCTCGGCGAAGTGCGATTCGGCATCTTGCTCTTACCCAAAGGTCGGCGACGCGAACGATTGGAGCGGTGGTTCGCCGCCGGCATTCAGCGGATTCACTGTGTGCCGTTTGATGCCGACGTGGGACTGACGTGGTCGGCGTTGATGGCAAAGTTACGGGCATCCGGGCGCGCGATGCCGATCAAAGACAGTCTGATCGCGGCAACGGCCCTCACGCACGATCTCACGGTCGTCACGCGAAACCGGCGTGACTTCGAAAAGGCGGAAGTGCGAATCATCGACCCCTTCGTGTAAGCGCGATCTATTGGCGATCAGATGTCGATGGGTCCCTGGCCAGGATTCCCCCTCACCAGGGCAGCGAACCCGTTGCCTTGCTGAGGGTTCGTGTGCCAGTCGACAGCGGAATTACAAAACGGTATTGCCGTCAGACCTCCCAGGAGCTGTGTCCGTGGCACGTGGAGTTCGCGCAGATGCTGCCGGAGGGATCGCCGTTTGCGGCGCGCGCGATATCTCGCGACGCGAGCTCACGTGAAGGCGCGCGCGCGTTGGCCCGCGAGATCCTCATCTTGAAGCCAGCGGCGGCCCGCTGGGGGTCACTTCAACCCATAATCTTCTTACTGCCGCGACGTAGTTCACGTGACCGGCGCGCTATCCCGTTGATTTCTTGAGCGTTCGCCGCCCAGTGCTGAGCGGAATCACAAAACGGGTAAGGGGCCACGCCTCCCACGAGGTGTGTCCGTGGAATGTGACGTTTGCGCAGGAGGTGGCCGAGGGATCGCCGTTTGCGGCGCGCGCGATGTTCCGCGACGCAAGCTCACGTGCCGGCACACGCGCATTGGCCCGCGAGATCCTCATGATGAAGCCGTCGGATTACGCGGCGGTATTCAGAGGCAGTGCAATCAAACGCGCCAAGCTGTGGATGCTCCAGCGCAACGCGTGCGTAGTGCTCGGCAATGTCGGGACGACGAATGATTTCGCGGTGCTCGAGGCCATGCGGTTTCACGAGAACATGCGGCGTGGCCACTCGCCAGGCTCTTCACGAGGAGCTACGGCAGCTCGGCGGCGCCTGCGCTGGGCGATACGCCCGCTCGACCCAGCGTTTGAACGCGTGGGTCTCGCATATCAGACCAAGGCCGCGAGTCCGTTCTTTCTCGCGACGTGGAGGAGTCTGAGCGCCATCCCACTCGGGCGTTTCGCACCGGACTCCCACTTGGCCACGGTGCTCTCGGTGGTGTTCAGGTACCGCGCGAAGACCGGCTGGCTGATGTGGAGGTGCTCCCGAAGCCGTTTGATCTCCGCCGGAGCAAGCGGGGGCGGCGCCGAAATGCAGGCGGCATCGAACTCGCGCATCGTGGTTTTGGTGATGGCGCCGACCTCGAACAGCTCGCTCGCGGCGTCGTGGATGGCCGCCAACGTGTCGCTCTTGTACTTCCGGGTACTCGTCACGGCAGATCTCCACCAAGGATTTCTTTTCAAGCAGCATCCGCAGCTGCGCGTCGGTCACAGCCGCGTACGCACCGGCGAGCGTCCGAAACACGGGAGCTTCGCGTGGTGTGTTTCTCGATTCTGGTGCAGGGACTCACTGAGCAGTGGGTGGTGAATCGCGCACTGCGTGGATCAACCGCGGCGCTGAACCACGGTGCGTAGCTTGGTTCACAGCAGCGTGCGTGAGGCCAGGAAGCCTCTGCCGCGTACGCAGGTCAGGCGCCGCCATCAGGCTTCAGTGTGTGTGAGCCAGCGGCCGAAGCGGCGACCGCGAGAGCGGTAGCCGGTGTCCCGAACGCGCTGAGGAGCCGACGACCGACGAACACAGTTGCCATCGCCCAGCCTCTCGATTGAGCATGTTGGTGCAATTGTCGTAACCTCAGCGCCGCCACTGCAACGTGCGACCGTCCCACTGCGCCGCACACGTGCCGACGGGGTCGCAGTGCGTGAGCGCTGGAGGTCGGAGAATGCCGAGGCAGGTGCCGCCAGTGCGACGGACGCTCGGCCAGAGTATGCCCCACGATTGGGCGGTGCGGCACCGCCGACCGTATACGTGAGATGCCGTATAGCTCTCGGGGTCCAGCACCCCCACTGGCACGGCGGCTGAGGAGCGCAGATCGATGACCGGGTGCTGCAGCGACGGGGTCGCGTGCAGGATCGTGCGCGGCAGCGTGTCCGCGACCGCCTCCGTGCGCGCCAAGTACCGCGCGAGATGGTGGCCGACTTCGGCCTGCGCTGTCTGCAGATCATCGGCGCCGTACCAGACGCCGAAGGCGCCATCCGAGAAGCGCGTCGCGGTGTCCGGGCTCGGCGCGCGCACGAAGGGGGCGAGGATCCACCCCGTCCCCGTTGTCGGCGCTGCCGTCGGCCAGTCGTCCGGCTGTACAAGGTGTACACCGCCGAGTGCGGGCCGGAGTACCGGGTCGGTGGCGGTCAGCGCCGCCAACGCGACCAGCGCCGCCGGTCCATACAGGGACGCCAGCAGTACGCCCGCGGGCTGGGCCGCGACCAGGCGCACCGCGACGCCGCCGGGGAGCGCCGATCGGTCGAGTGGTACGAGGGTGATCGCCGGCGTCACCCGACGCGGTCGGTCAGCGCGGATCAGGGACCACGCCCTCGCCGAGCTGCGCGGCCACTACGCTGCCACCCCCCAGTGCTTCGACATGACGACGCACGGCGGCCAAGCCCTCCATGCCGCTGAGCATCACGTCGAGGGCGGTGCCGTCGCCGTTCGGTGCCGTGCGGGGGCGGCGGATATGGGTCGCCGCATTCGCACTACCGACGCCGTAGAACGCGTGGGTCGCCACATCGATGCCAATGAGATGGGCCACGCGCTCGCGTTGGTCAGACGACAGGCTTCGTGGCGGCTGCTCGTGGGTCCACTGCCAGAGGGTCGTCCGACCCACGCCACCCAGCAGCCGCAGCTGCTCCTCGAGCGACAAAGACCAGCGGTCGGCGATCCGCGAAAAAATGTCCAGCAGGGGCGCCGCATCGGCTTCGACCGGACGTGTGCGGGGGCGCGCCGGAATGTGGGGCATCGTCGTCTCCGTGTTCGCTTCCGAACAGTATATGTTCAGATACGACGGAAAGCAAGCGAGTCGGGCGGGGAAACGACCGAGGCCAAGACCGTATGCAGATGGGCGGACTGACCGAAAAAGGGTCAACGCAATCGGCCTCGCGTGGCGACGGAAGCGGTGACCGGCACGATGCTGGGATGAGCGAACCCTCTGTCTTCCTGAGCGTTAACCGCCCAGTAGACAGCGGGAGCACAAAACGGTTTTCCGGCCACTCGTCCCAGGAGGTGTGTCCGTGGAAGGTGAAGTTTTCGCAGGAGTTGGCCGAGCGGTCGGCATTTGCGGCCCGGGCGATGTTTCGCGACGCAAGCTTACGCGGCGGCACGCGCGCGCTGGCCCGTGAGATTTGCATGATGGAGCCGATGGACTACGAGGCGGCGTTTCAAGGCAGCGCGATCAAGCGCGCGAAGTGGTGGATGCTCCAGCGCAACGCGAGTGTGGTGCTGGGCAACGTCGGCACCGCGGATGATCTCGCCTCGAGGCCATGCAGTCACACAAGCACGAGGTAGTGCGCGAACACGCGACGTGGGCGGTTCAACGAATCGAAGCCCCCCACATCACCGCTTCACCATCGACGTCGCCGGCCGCTCAGACAGCGGCGAGCGCGCGTAGCCGCGCGACCACATCGTCGGCGAAACTGGGGAACCGCCGCGCATCCGGAAGGCTCCCCGCGACGATGTCGTTGGCCCACCGGTTGGCCAGGAACGAGCGCGTTGATTCTGCGATGAAGCGGCGCGCGTCGTGGGCGCTCGATGCGACTTCAGCGGATAGCTGTAGGCGGCCGGCTACTACGGTGATGATGTCCTCGAGATCGTGACTGACGAACGGATCATATTCGGGCTCACGCCGGATACCGTCACACGAGCTCGGTCGCCATAAGGCGTTCTTCCAGCAGTATCCGGGCGCGGTGCCGTTCGCGCGCCCGTCCCACGCGAAGCGCATCGACGAGCGTCAGCAGATCATATAAGGCGGGGTTGCCCTTCGCGGTGCCCGGGGCCGCGGCATAGAGCGGCTCGATGGTTGCCCCTCGCCGATCCCCGTCGATCGCCGGCCATACCAACGGGCTCGCGTCCGGAAAGTCGCCGGCGAGCGGAGGGCCGGCGAAGGCGGTCGCGACACCGCGCGACTCCGCGCCGGGTTCGGCGGGGAACGCATACGGCACACCGCTGACGAGGAACTCGAGGAGTGCCGGAACACGGGCGGCCCGGATATCCCCTCGGACGAGGCGTGCGTACGCCAGACGCTTGACCGCCCCGTGCACCTCGCTCGGGGAGAGTCCTACGGCCTCAGCGATGGCCCGGTACGCCATTCCCGGGTGGAGCGCGAGCTGAAGGGCAATCGCGACGTCATGCGGGCGGAGCTGGACCATAACATCTTCTGTTCATGGTTTACGAACAGTGAACAGGACTGTTCGTTGTTCATAAGCACCGAACGGTAACTTCATGTCGTTGACGAACACATGGCAAGCGGTCAATAGGTCGGCGTGTCTAGCGCTCTTCCCTCATCGCGCGATTGTCCCGCTTGCCGAGCTCGTAGGGTCGCCGTCGTTCCCGGCCGGGTACATCGTAATCACGTCGCCTGACCGAACGAGCACGAGTTCGGCATTGTCGCCGAACGCCACGTCCTTGGGCAGACGCCACCGCCGAGATGGAGCGAGGATAGCGCGAGATCGCCGAAGCGCTGGCGGATGCAATCGCGGAGAGGGAATCGCGACGTCTAGAATCGTAGTGCTGACCGCCAGCACCGGAAACAGTCTATCTAAGCTCGGTATGTCAGGGGAACGATGACACCAGCGTGAACGGAGAGTGGCAATACTTCTGTACGCACAACGCCCCCGCCATTGTCGCTGACGACGAGCGGAGATGTCTCCCGCCACAGTCTCCAGGCGCATGGAAAGATGACTCCGGTTGCAATAGCGGCAAGGGAGACTCGCGCACAACACCGGAGACCTGATGCGCATTGCCTTCGCGATCCTGATGGCTATACACGGGCTGATTCACCTCATCGGACCGGCCAAGGCCTTCGGGTGGGGCAACGTCACACAACTCCGCCAACCGATCTCACCGACGGGCGGTATCCTGTGGCTGTTCGCCGCGCTGCTGCTGATTGGCAGCTCGGTTTCGGTCGGGTTGAGCGCGCGGTGGTGGTGGTACCTCGCGCTGCCCGGGGTGCTGCTCTCCCAACTGCTGATCGCCCAGGCTTGGGGCGACGCGAAGTTCGGCACGCTGGCGAACATTGTCATCGCCGTGCCGTTGATCCTGCTGACGCTCGACGCGCGCGCCGGGAGCTTTCGCTCGCGGTTTGCCAGTGATCGCGACGCGATGCTGGCCCGCCCGGTGCGACCAGCACCCATCGTGACTGACGCAGATCTCGCGCCGCTGCCGCCGCTGATGCAGACCTACCTGCGGCGTGTGGGGGCGGTTGGCCGTCCGCGCGTGCGCAACATGCGGATCGCGTTCGATGCGCAGATGCGCAGTAGCGCTACGTCACCTTGGATGAAATCGACGGTGCAGCAATATGAATTCTTTGATCCGCCGGCTCGACTGTTCTACCTGAACGCCACTCGTGCGGGCGTGCCGTTTGACGTCTATCACCGCTACGTGGATAGTGCGGCCACCTTTCAGGTGCGGATTGCCAGTCTGATTCCGATGGTGGATCAGAAGGGGCCGGAGATGACGCGAGCTGAAACCGTCACGCTGCTGAACGACATCGTCGTCCTGGCGCCCGCGGCAGTTCTCGACTTGCCGTTTACTTGGGAGACGCTCGGCGCGCAGACCGTGCGGGCCAACTTCGCCAATGCCGGCTACACGGTGTCGGGCGTCCTCACGTTCGATGCCGCGGGCGATCTGGTCGGGTTCGTCTCGAATGACCGTTCAGCGCTGAGCGGCACGGACATCAAGCGATTCCCCTGGTCAACGCCCATCTCGGCGTACGCCGAGGTGAATGGTATCCGCATTGGAACCAGGGGTGACGCGAACTGGATCGAACCGAGTGGCGAGTGGACGTACGGGAAGTTCACGATTCGGGACATCCAGTACAATGTCGCCAGGTGACGTCATGTTGAGCGGTGAGAAGCGAACCATGCATGTCTCCCGAAGAAAATGGCTAGCAGCACCGACGACGCCGTAATAGTCACCGACCAGAGCGCTGCACCCCACATGAACGAACGATGAAGTATGTCAGGAAGATCGGTACGATGAGAACGCCGTTCGCCACGAACAGCCAGCGAATCCAACGTTCGAGCCGATTCCCTTCGAAAGCCGGAGCGGCGAACAGCGTCGCCAGACACATGAAGACGTA
>JBBQTA010000053.1:0-12121 GCA_038213465.1 Gemmatimonadales bacterium
CACCATGGGCACGATCGCCGCACGCAAGACGGCGGACGTGCTGGATTTGGTTTATCTGGTGCTGAGTATCCACGCCCTCGCGCTTGCCCAGGCGGCCGAACTGCGTGGCGGTCCGGAACTGTCGGGCTTCGCGCCGCACAGTCGCGCCCTCGTGCGCTGGGTGCGCGAAACGTCAGCGCCGCTCACGCAGGACCGGCCGCTCTCGCCAGACATTCAGTCGATCTCCCAACGGCTCGGGACGGTGGACTGGACAAGCGACGTGCTGGGCGAGGACGCGATGGACGGCGTGCGCCGGGCCGACGATGCCGATGACGTTGAACTTTCCGACGCGCTGATGCTGGTGTTCTGACGCAGCGGACATGACGGACGTGTCGGTGCCCTCGGTGGCACGCGGACCATTCCCTCCCGTTCAGCCCGTCGCCACTCCGACAATGGCCGCACCGGCCAGCAGGATCGCCACCAAAACGCCGAGTCCGCTCTTCGCCGCTGCCGCCACGGCACGCCCGATCAGGGCGCCCGTCGCCACGCGTGTGGGATCGTGGCGCCGGGCACGATGGACCGACAGCTCGCCGACAAACGCGCCCGCGAATGCGCCGATCATCGCGCCCACCAGCGATCCCAGAATGGGAACCGGCACGCCAACCACCGCCCCGATGATCCCGCCGGCAATCGCGCCCCATGAGGCACGTTTCGACCCGCCGTACTTCCGGGTATAGCTCCCGGCGATGGTGTACTCGAGCACTTCGGCCAGCACGACCAACGCCGCGGCAATAAGAAAGGTCGTCAACCCGATTCCGCCCGCGGGAACCACGATCCAGTACAGCAGTCCGGCGCCCAGCATGACCCACAATCCGGGAAGTCCGAGCGGCACCAGTGCGAGGCCCGCCAGCAGGGCTACCGACAGCAGCACCAGCGCCACGATCTGCGAGAAGGAGGAGAGCGTGTCCATGGATACCCTACGTGCCCGGAGCGGTGCCGGATTCGAGACCAGGGACGCGTCCTGCGCTCACGTTCAAGTTTCCGGACGACCTGCCGAACTTTCTACCGGAAGGGGAGCGCGATGCGGCGGCCCGTGAGAAACCGAGTGATGCGCACGCACCCGCGTCCGACGCCTCAGCACGAGATGCCAATGTCCGCCGCCACACCATCCCCGCTTTCGCAGCAGCTCCTGACCGTGGCTGATGGCCAGGAAGTGGTGCTCGCGCTGCGTGAACTCTCCGGCGCCGTGAACCTGCACGAGGCCGAACGGGCCGGAATCGAGGACGATGCCCTGCGCCTCTGCGCCGAACTGCGGACCTTCGCGTCGGCGATGCATAGTCCCGCCAGCGAGGTATCACTGTATCGCACGCTCGCCATCGTCTGGCTGGAGCTCCGCGTCGAGTGGCAACGGCACAACCTCGTGGCCGACTACGACACGGCGCAAACCGGTTCGACCGAGATCGCGGTGCTCGTGCGTGCTTCGGCCGCAACGTATCTCCTGCAACGCATCGAGCTGTTGCTGGATGCCGAACAGCTGGAGCGACTCGTGCAAACGGCATTGGGGATCATCGAGAATCTGCACAGCGACGTCTCCCGCGTCTGCGCGCCGATCGCCGCGTAGTCGGCCCGCCGACATGACGCGCGCGTTACAAACACGCGCTACAAACAGGCATCACGCACGCGCGTGACAAACGCGCGTCACTCCCGCACTGGTGCCCGACGATCGATCTCGCCCTTGGGCGTGCGTCGCCATGCCTCGGGTGCGATCAGCCGCAGCTGCACGGACACGCCCAACGGGTCCAGCAAGCGCACGGCCTCCTTCACGAGGCTTTCGTGGGCCGTCACAGCGTCGGCCGTGTCCGATGCCGTGACGAGCAGCTCCAGCGCATCGGTGCCGACTGCGCGCAGCAGCACGTCGCACCACTGCGGCAACGCGCGTCGCAACGTGTCTTCCCACCGCGGTGCGTCGACAAAGCGGCCGTTCGGCAGCTTGAACGCATCCCCGGCGCGGCCCACGTAACGGTACGCCCCATCCGGCAGCGCCTCCACGAGATCTCCGCTCCGCACCCAGCGAGCGGCGGACTCGCGTCGCAATGCGCCGTCCTCCCAGACACCCAGGCATGCGTTCCCTCCACGGTACGCCAGCACGCCGTCGCTCTCGATGCACACCTCACAGCCGACGGCGCGTCCGAGAAATCGCTCCGACCATTCACCCGGCTCGCCAAGTGTGACACCGGGCGACGCCTCGGTCTGTCCGTAGCCCACACGCAGTCTGGTCGCACGCAGCAGTTCCGCCAGTGCTGCCGACACCGGCGCACCGCCCACCACACCACCGCGTACACCACGCAGCAATACTGCGCCCTGCCGATCGGCAAAGAGTCGTGTGGCCAACAGCGGCACGAGATCGACATGCGTGACGGGATGTGCCTGCGCGAGAGCGCACAGCGCCTCGACGTCACGTCCGCCGAGTGGATCGCGTACGATTTCATCCGACGCGAGCAACGACGAGAGCAGGCCCAGCACCAATCCAAAGGCGTGATGCCAGGGAAGTACACTGAGTACGCAGCCGCCCTCGAGCGCCAACGCTGCGGCGTGGCTGTCGAGAACCGCAAAGAGATTCTCGTCCGACACCGCCACCCACTGCCCCTGCCCGCCCGTGCCCGAGGTGCGCAGCAGGAGACGCGCATCCGGTGTGCGCGGGCCGCGGCTTGCGCGCAGCGCGGGAAGCGCGTCATCGGGCCACCCGGCCGCGCCCGCGCAAAGGCGCGCGGGGCGGGTCTGCGCGGTGGCGCCCGGCGGCACCGTGATGCATAGCAGGCGCGCGTCGAGCATCGTGAGCAAGACGTCGCCATCCTCCTGCTCCACGGCGCCCGGCGACGTCACCGCCAGGGTCAGTCCTTCCCACAGGGCGGCGACGAGGCATTGGACGAACGCCGCGTCGGCGGGAAGCGCAGAGAGCACGCGGTCGCCCGGCTGCAGTCCCAGCGCGCGGAAGCAACGCACCCATTGCCGAGCCCCGGCCCACAGGGATGCGGCGGTCCAGATCGCATCGGGCATGACCAGCAGCGGCGTCGGCTGCCCCGCCATGCGCGGATACAGCCGCTCACGCCATCCGGCATGCATGTCGCTACTCGACGACGCCTGCCGTCTGCAGACGCGCGCGTACCGTCGCCAGCTCCTCACCGGCCACGGCCTGCAGCGGTGCACGGGGTAGACTGCCTTCGAGTCCGGCCATCGTCATCGCGGCCTTGATCCCCGCCGGACCCATCGCGCCGGCGATATCGGTCGCGAGCGGCGCCAGTCTCGCCTGCAACGCCGCGGCGTTTTCGAGCTGTCCGGCGCGAAACGCATCGACCATGGCACGCGCCAGCGGACCCGCATAGAGCGCGATGGCGAGGATTGCACCGCTGACGCCCGCGGTCAGCGCCGGCACCACGGTCGCGCCGCTGCCCGTCAACACGCGGAACGTGTCACTCTGCGCCCCCAGATATTCGACGAGCACCGGCAGATTGCCCGCGCTGTCCTTCATGCCCATCACGTTGCCGTGTTGCGCCAGCGTGTACACGAGCGTGGGGGACAGCACGACATGCGCGTACACCGGAATGTTGTACAGCATCACGGGCAGCGGACTCGCGTCGGCTACGGCCAAAAAGTGTGCCGTCAGCGCGGCCTCGGTCATGCGCTTGAGGTAGTAGTGCGGCGAGACCACCAGCACCGCGTCGGCCCCAGCGTCCTTCGCATCGCGCGCGCGCGCAATCGTCTGTCGCGTGCTTTCGCTCCCCACACCGGCCAGCAACCACTTGTCGCGCGGGATCCGCTCACGCGCCCAGCTCAACAGCGATCGGCGATCATTGTCGTCGAGCAACGCGGATTCGCCGCTGGAACCGGCGACGAGCACACCGTCCATGCCGTGCGACAGGTGCGCGTCGAGGTTGGCGAGGAACGCGACACGGTCAAGCTCCCCGTACGCGTCGAACGTGGTGACGGCGGGGACCATAAGCCCGCCCAGCGGAGTAGTCGGCATGCGCGCAATCTACCATGTGACCGGCACGCGATGACTACGCGACTGCGGCATCCCCCGATTGGACCGTTGCTCAGCTGCCGAACAGACTCTCGAATCCGCTGCCGAACACGGCGTCGCCACCCAGCGGATTGGGGCTCGTGACCGCGGCGTGACTGGTTGGGCTGGTGGCGATCGGCGGCAGCTGCGCGCCCGTGCCCAGCGGATTGGGACCGAGACCGGCCGCGGGTGCGGTGGCCCCAACCGCCGGCACGGACGATGTCACTCGCGGCGACACGGCGGCATGCGACGCCGTGGGTGTGCGCCGACCGCGCATCATGCGGAACGTCAGCTCGAAATCGGCTGGACGCGTGGACGCGGCCAGCGCAGTCTCGAACGTCACCTCGCCGCTGGTCACCAGCTCGGTGAGATGCTGGTCGAACGTCTGCATGCCGTACTGCGCCCCGTCGGCAATGTAGTCACGCACTTCGCTGACCCGATTCTCCGCGATCAGATCGCGTATGGTCGGGGTCACCACCATCACCTCGGACGCGACCGCACGCCCATGTCCGCTGGCGCGCGGCAACAATCGCTGCGATACCACGGCATGCAGCGACTCCGACAGTCGCATGCGCACGACCGCCTGCTCATCCGGCGGGAACATGGCCATAATGCGCGCGATAGTGCTGCAGGCATCAGGCGTGTGCAGCGTCGAAATCAGCAGATGTCCCGTCTCCGCGGCCTTCATCGCCGTGTCGATCGTTTCCGCGTCGCGCATCTCGCCGATCAGGATGACATCGGGGTCCTGACGCAGCGCCGCCCGCAAGCCCATGCGAAAGCTGTCCGTGTCGATGCCGACTTCGCGCTGTGTCACCGAGCTCCTGAGATCGCTGTGCAGGAATTCGATCGGATTCTCGAGGGTGAGAATGTGTTTTTCGTGCGTGGCATTGATGGATTGCACGAACGCCGCCATCGTGCTCGACTTGCCGGAGCCGGTCACACCGGTGACCAACACCATGCCGCGCTCCGCGTGCGCGATGCGATTGAGCACCGGCGGCAGGTGCAGCGACTCGAAAGTCGGGACGACGGCCGGAATCACGCGCATGACGACCGAATGCGACGTGCGCTGCCGCATGATGTTCACGCGGAACCGGCCAATCCCCGGCGATGCCCACGAACAGTCGTAGTCGCGCAGCGTATCGATGGTCGCACGCTCGGCTTCGCCGGTCATCAGATGGAGCGCGATGGCACGCGTCTGTTCGGCGGTCAGCGATTGTTTCGTGAGCACGATGAGACGCCCGTCAATCCGCGCCCGGACCACATCGTCCGCCTTGATGTGCACGTCCGACGCGCCCCGCTCGACTGCTGCCTTGATGATCCGCTCAATCGCCACGTCTTGTCTCGCGTGCGTGACGGCGGCGATCTACTCAGTAGCCGGCGTCGAGATCCACGACGTTACGCAGCGGCTCGCCCGCTGCCCACCGTCGCCAATGGTCTTCACAACGTTCGGGCGCCGCGTCCGCAATCAGGCCACCACGCGCTACGTACACGACGATTGCCCGCGGTGGGAGCAACGCACGGTTACGATGCTGCTTTCGGGTCGTGTCCGCTCACGGACGCGCACGATTCCAATCCGACGCGTCAGGTCGCCGCTGCGGTCACTGCGGTCGGCAACGCAAGTGCTCCCAATCCCATCCGGTCACGCACCTCGCGCATCGTCTCCTGCGCAATCGCGCGCGCCGTCTTCGCGCCGTCGGCCAACGCATCCAGCACGCGCTGCGGTTCGGCCTCCAGTGCGGCGGCGCGCGCACGGATCGGCATCAACTCCTCGACCATCCCCCCAAGCAGCACCTTCTTGCAGTCCATGCATCCCCAGCCGGCCGTCGTGCATTGCTCCACCACATGCGCCTGCGTCTCCTCGCTGCTGAACGCCTTGTGCAGCTGGAAGATGTTGCAGACAGCCGGGTTGCCCGGATCAGTCCTGCGCACCCGCGCCGGATCGGTCATCGCTGGACGCAGCTTCGCCCAGATCGACTCGTCGCTCTCGAGCAGGCCCACGGTGTTCCCCAGCGACTTGGACATCTTGGCCTGCCCATCGAGTCCGACAATGCGACGCGTCGGCGTGAGCAGCGGCTTCGGCTCCGGGAAAAAGTCGGCGCCGAATCGCGCGTTCCATTTGCGCGACGTATCGCGGGCCAGTTCCAGATGCTGGATCTGATCTTCCCCCACCGGCACCGAGTCCGCGCGATAGAGCAGGATGTCCGCCGCCTGCAGTACGGGATACATGAGCACCCCCGCGGGAATGCTCTCCAACTTCGCCGACTTGTCCTTGTACTGGGTCTGTCGCTCGAGGTCACCCACCGGCACCAGTGTCGTAAAAATCCAGGACAGCTCGGTGTGCTCGGGGACCTCGCTCTGCATGAACAGCGTCGCCCGCGACGGATCGATCCCCGCCGCCAGCAACGACTTGGCCATCTCCCAGCGACGCGCACGCAGCAGGGCCGGATCGTAGTTGCCGGTGATCGCATGGTAGTCCACCACGCAGTACAGCGCGCCGGCATGCACACGCTGCAGCTGCACCCAGTTCTTGACTGCACCGAGATAGTTTCCGATGTGCAGTTCGCCCGAAGGCTGTATACCGCTGAAGATCCGTGCCATGCTCAAACGTAATCCGCTTTCACACAGCCGAGCAACGCGACACGAATGACTGACTCCCAGCAGCAGCGCAACGAGTGGTGCCGTATCGCCGCACACGCGGCATCGCTCGCGACCGGCTTCATCGCCGGCGAAGCGCGCTCCCGCCACACGATCACGTGGGAGGAGAAGAGCGCCACGGACTTCGTCAGCCATGTCGATCTCGGCGCCGAGGAGATCATTCGGCTCCACTTCGCGCGCGAAGCGCCGGACATTCGTATCGTGGGCGAGGAGATGGGCGGCGGCGGCACCGAGCAGGGGCTGGTCGCGATCGTCGATCCGCTCGACGGCACTACGAACTTTCTGCACGGCTACCCCAACTACGCCGTCTCCATCTGCATCGCACGTGACGGCGTGCCGCAAGCGGCGGCGATTCACGACGTCGCGCGAAACGGGGTGTACAAGGCCACCCTCGGCGGCGGCGCTTTCCGCGACGATCAGCCCATTCATGTCTCCACGCTCACCACACCCGCCCGCGCGCTGATCGGCACCGGATTCCCCTTCAAGGACCAGAGCTTCGCGGCGCGGTACATGCGCCACTTCTCCAAACTGATCCCGCAGGTGGCCGGTTTGCGTCGCGCCGGTGCGGCTGCACTCGACCTGTGCGACGTGGCGTGCGGACGCTTCGATGGCTTCTGGGAGCTCATGCTGGCCCCGTGGGACCTCGCGGCGGGTATACTGCTCGTGCGCGAGGCGGGCGGCCGCGCGACCGACCTGGAGGGCAACGACGCCTTGCTGCGCGCCGGCCCGATCGCGGCCGGCAACCCCGTCATGCACGAATGGCTGCTGGAACAGCTGGCTCTCGCCGATCGCCAATCGTAGCATCCTGAGCGCCACGCTCCTCCCTCCTCTCCCTCCCCGTCGCATGGCTCTTGTCGAGTGCGTCCCCAACTTCTCCGAAGGACGTGATCCGGTCGTGATCGACGCGATCGTCGGCGCGATCGCGGCCACGTCGGGCGCGCACGTGCTGGACGTATCGAGCGATGGATCGCATCACCGCACGGTGATCACCTTTGTCGCCGACCGCAGCACCGCCGTGGAAGCCGCGCTGAACGGTATGCGCGTCGCCCGCGATCGCATCGATCTCACCACGCATCAGGGCGAGCATCCGCGCATCGGCGCCACCGATGTCGTGCCGTTCGTTCCGCTCGATGGCGTCACGATGGATGACTGCATCGCCCTCGCACGCGAACTGGGCGCACGCGCGTCGTCCGAGCTGGGTATTCCGGTCTACCTGTACGAACGCGCCGCCACGCATCCGTCGCGCGAAAACCTTGCCGATGTCCGGCGTGGCGAATTCGAAGGGCTGCGCGACGCCGTCCGCAGCGATCCCGCCCGCCGTCCCGACTTTGGTGAGGCAGTGCTCCATCCGACGGCTGGGGCCACCGCAATCGGCGCGCGACCGTTTCTCGTCGCCTACAACGTCTACCTCGGCGGCGCGCAGAATCTCCCGGTCGCAAAGGAGGTCGCGAAGGCTATTCGCGGTTCGTCTGGCGGCCTTCGCTACGTCAAGGGGCTTGGCATGGAGGTGGACGGCCAGGCGCAGGTGTCGATGAATCTCGTGGACACGGAGAAGACGCCACTGCATCGCGTCTTCGAGATCGTACGCAACGAAGCCGCCGCGCATGGCGTCGTGCCAACGTGGAGCGAGATCGTCGGACTCGTCCCCGAGCGCGTGCTGCTGGAGGCGGGCGCGCGACACATCCAGCTGCGCGGCTTCTCCCGCGAGATGCTCCTCGAGCACAAGGTACGGCAGGCGCGGTCCGGTGGTGAAGTCACCGACCTTCTGCTCTCGCGTGTGGCCGCGGCGACACCGACGCCGGGCGGTGGCAGCGTGGCCGCGCACGCCGGCGCTCTCGGTGCGGCGCTGGTGCAAATGGTCGCGGCGCTCACGATCGGTAAGAAGCGCTATGCCGCCGTCGACGCGCAGATGAAGACGCTGAGCGCGGACGCATCCCTGCTCCGGCGCCAATTGACCGACCTCGTACAGCGCGACGCCGACGCGTACGACGCGGTGCGTGCGGCATATGCGCTGCCGCGAGCACCCGAAGCTGCGGCATCGGTACGCGCGACTGCGATTCGCGAAGCCTTGGTGGTGGCCTCGATCGCACCGCTGGAGACTGCCCAACTCTCCGTGCAGGTGGCCAAGCTCGCCGCCACCGTGGCGGAGCTTGGCAACAGCAACGCCGTTACCGATGCCTGCGTGGCCGCACTCATGGCGGAAGCCGCGTGCAAGGGCGCCGTGCTCAACCTGCGCATCAACGTCAGCGCACTCGATGACGCCATGCTCGACGTGCGCACACAATTGGTAACAGACGCGCGGGCCTGTCTCGACGCGGTATCGGTGCACGCACGACTGGCCGAGGCGGCGGCGGAACGCGCCATGACGCCGTCGGGCAGTCCCGCAGTGAGCGCCACGTGACGCAAACCGCGGTGCGATCCGCGGTCGCGCTGCTGACGCTGCTCGCGGCCTGTCGCGGCGCGTCGACAACGTCGAAATTGCCGTCTGCGCGGCCGGAACCGGTCGGGTCGCCCGACGTGACCATCGCCTGCGTTGCGATCGTCGCAGACTCGCCGAGACCCCGCGTGCCTCTGAAGGCAGCGCTGATCATCTCGCTGCGGCACGAACCGCCGAGTCGTCCCGCAAGCGAAGGGTCCGTGCGCATCGAGGGCGAGACATCGCGCAGCACGGTGAAGATCGATCCCGCCTCACCGGCGCGCTTTGAACTCGCGCCGGGGCTGTACGACGTGCGGGTCGCGCAGGAACGCTACGGCAACGTGACGGCGCGCATCTCGCTCGCAGCCGGCTGCACCGCAACGTTCAATCCGGTCCTGCGCGGCCGCACGGTCCGCGTCCCGTAGCCTACGCTGCTGTTGCGACGCCTGACGCCGCGTTCTGCTGCAAAGGCTCCAATAAAACTGCTGTGAACGGAGCAGCACGAAGTGCTGCGCAGTTACACAGCGCACCTCAAGGCCTTTGACTGCAGCAACGCTCGTTATGCGGCCGCTGTCGCTGCGTCGGGCCTCGGATGTGTGTTCGTTTCGCTGGTAATACGGAAGCCGTGACGCTCATACAGCGAGCGGACCGGGTTGATTTTGAGGAACTGCAGGCGAACTGGCAAGTGATCGCGCGCGCCGCGTGCGACGACGTCGCGAAGCAATTGTGATCCAATGTCTTGCCGCTACCACGTTGGTAGTGAATAGAACTCACCAACATACAGGTGATCGGATTTACCTACAACTTATAGTTGTGCCAATCGCTTCCGCGTCACAGATGAAGATGGCTGGACGATTTTCCGACCAATCACGCTCGTGAAAGCGCTGCTGAAATTCTTCGTCCCATCCGCACACGCAGTCCACGTAGGTTCCGAGCGCGGCCCGCTTCACCAGAAACGCGAACTTTTGGTCGGCAGCGTCTGCATCACGTAGGAAACCATTCATGGAATTGTTAATGCGGTCCACAACAATGCTGCGGTTACATGCACGCACGTACGCTATGCAACCAGTGGGGCGACGAAATTGAGCTGATCGCGGACGCGCTCGAGTGCGGGACAATCTTTAATTAGGTGATTGGAACTCCAGCTCGCTATCTCTGGGGCAACGAGATATCGCGCTGAGGTGATATCCGTCTTTTCGTGCATGGGTACCACATGTGCATGGACATGCGGTACGTCTCCGCCCGTGAAAAGAAACGCGACGCGGTCTACGGCATAGAGGGCCTTCATCCGCAAGGCGAGCGCCTGACCCAGCGCCAAGATGCGACTCGCCAGCGGCGCCGGCAATTCTTCGAAGGTCGAGATTTGTGCTTTCGTGATGATCTGCGTGTGTCCGGGCCGAATCGGTCCGCGATCAAGGAACGCCATGATCTCTTCGTCTTCGAATATCCCACCAGCGCTGACGTCGTGCTGGGCAATGCGACAGAAGATACAGTCGGACTTTCGAACACTCCTGTGAGGATGTAGGCCGTATAACGCCGGCGTCCAGTTGCAAGCGATCAAACAGCAGCGAGCGCAGCGAGCATTTCCGTACCCGCTTGTTGACTGCAACGCGCTGTTATGCGACCTGCAGCGGACGGATGTGGGCAATCTCCTGCTTCAACCCACGGGCCGCATCCCACAGATCGACGTTGCGCTGCAGATTCAACCAGAACTCGGGCGAGTTGCCAAACAGCTTCCCGAGCCGCAGCGCCATCTCGGGCGTGACGGCGCGGCGCTCGCGCAGCAGTTCATTCATGGACTGCCGAGAGACGCCCGCGGCCGCCGCGAGTGCGGTGACCGATAGTCCGTACTCCGGGAGAAAGTCCTCGCGCAACATCTCGCCAGGGTGGATCGGCCGGCGTTCGCGCGGGCGCGTATTGGGGATACTCATGCGAGGGCGCTCCGGTTAGTGATAGTCGCAGAACTCAACATCGTGCACATCGCCATCCTCGAAACGAAAGCAGATACGCCATTGATCGTTCACGGCGATCGCCTGCTGGCCAACCCGATCACCTTTGAGCGCATGCAGCCGATTGCCGGGGGGCACCAGTAGGTCTGAGAGTCGCAGTGCCACGTCGATCGCTTCCAGTTTCCGCAGTGCACGCCGCGCCACGTCGGCCGGGACGCGCTTCGTCTTCCCTGTGCGGAAGAGTTCTTCGGTCGTGCGGTCGGCGAACGTCTTAATCACGCCGAAATGTACTGTGTCACGTGACACATGTCTACCGAACGTCGGATCGAATAACGCCGCGTTCGGCTGCAGCAACACTCGTTAGGCCGCGCTGCCTGCGTTACGCATTCGAATCAGCGAGAACTCTAGGGTTGACGCAGCGATACGCTGGCTGAAGGCGACGAGCTCGCGCATGAATCGGATCTCGATGCCGCGTTCCAGGAGCGCCAGCATCGGGTTCTCAATCTCGCGAACCGAGATCGGTATGACCGACTGATTGCTGATGTAATAGCCGGCACCGACGTCCATCACGCGAAATGCGTCCGCTGGTAGCTGGTAGCAGTACAGCTTGGTGGATTGCAGACGCTGCGCCCATCGACTCTCCACCGCGACCGCCGCTGAACCGGCGTCGAGGTATTGCGCGATATCTGCTGTAGAGGTGTCGGCGTTGGCGGAGTAAGCGACCCGCGGGCAATCGCGCGGCAGCAGATAGTTGTGTAGTCGGCGTTCATGAATCGCCCACACAACGGCCGCGTCGTGCACCTCTGCCCAGCGGGGTTCGAAGACTGCGATGCCGTCCGATTCACTCACGTGATAGAGCATAAACACTCCGTATAAGCGACCTAACGAAACGGGGTTCTGCTGCACGGCGACCGCACGGACCGCCGTCCTGATCACAATACCCCGGTGGCCGTGGGTGCATCAACCCGGGTTGGGCAGCGCCCCGGCACACGTACTACCCAACAGAGCCGGCGTTCGCCGATGCCAGAAAATTCGCAATATCCTCTGAGGAACGCAGTGTCA
>JBBQTA010000054.1:0-10379 GCA_038213465.1 Gemmatimonadales bacterium
GCGCACGGTGCTGATCGCCGGCGGCGTCGCGCAGACCGTCGCGGACTCGACAAGCCCGACCCCCGGCAGCTGGGGCGATGGCCGCCAGATCCTGTACGGCTTCAAGAACGCGCTGTGGCTCGTTTCATCAGATGGTGGGGATCGCCGGATGGTCGCCGGCCCCGATTCCTCCAAGGGGATCCGAGGTTATGCCCATCCACACGTGCTCCCCGGAGGCACCCATGCCCTCACCACGGGTGTCTTGTCGAGCAACGACGCCGATCGATTCGAGGTCGACCCGCTGGCCTGCCCGACCTGTCGCGGGCCCATGCGGATCATCGCGTGCATCACGCAACGGTCCGTGATCGACCAGATCCTCGCGCACCTCCGCGCCCCCGCCGCCGCGCGGAGTCCTCCTTCGACCCGAGGACCGTCTGGACCGGGCCTCACGCGACGGCCCGCTGCGGCCCACCACGCCCGCTGAGCCTCACCCCGACGCCCCGATCACGCGCGGGGACGTTCGGCGTGCGCGTCCGTCCGACCGGGGCGTCCGGTCGGTCCCCGCGGCGACCGAATGCCGATGGAGAGATTCGCCGAGTACAGCGCAGCGGCATGCGCATACACGGCCATGGTCATCATGTCGGCCAGCGCCTCGCCAGAGCGCTTCACCGTCACGAAGTAGATCTGCCAGCCGTGCCGCTCGAACTCGCTGAACATGGCCTGAAACGTGAACAAGTCGGGTGCACCATCCTCGTCGAGGATACGGCCGAACCGCGACGGATCGTACATCTCTACGACTCCTGGATCCTTCTTCGACCGCTTGTTGGCGCGGCAATACTCAAGCAGATCCTCGAACGAAGGGCGCGCGAAGTTGGTCCCAGTGCAGCTGTCCTGCCAGAGCCACGTATCCTCTATGGGCCCCCGCTCCTGATCAATCGTCTCACGCTGCTGCGCGTGTGACGATACCTGCCGCTCGCCTGACTCAGTGGATTTACGGGTGTAGCGCACCCGAGAGGCTGCAACGCTAGATGCAGCAGCGAGCCGCTCTTTCCAATTTCGGTAAGTGATCACGTCAGATCTCTTCTATCAGGTGGTTGGCGAGGATTTCGAGATAGCGCTGTCGCCGCACCGCATTGGCCGCGACGTTCTCGTACTTGCTCGCGATGAGCTGCCTGCGGTGCGACAGCACCGTGGGGTTGACGAGGCGAAGCATCCTGCTGCGAATGCGAACTGCGTTCGGCGCGTCGCCGAAGTCTTCCCGCTCTCCTCTTGTCACATCCGACATACGGCTCCTGCCCGAGGACTCTGACTGTGTGCGGACGCGTCGTCCCGCGGTTGGCAGAGAGGCAGGCAGGCAGAGCTGGAACGATACGAGAAGAGTCGGCGGCGAAATATTTTGGGAAGCCATTCGCCTGCTGAGCACCATAGCGGCGTCGACGCCCGGCGACGAACGCCCCGGGACACTCGCGGCCGCGGGGGGATGACCTACACACGGCCAGCGACAACGAGCTTTAATGCGTTATTTATCAATGATTTACATACAGTAGCATGAGCTACGAAGCCCGGTGGATGTCATCGCTGATCTCAGATCCGACAGTGGAGCTGAGTCGAGTGCCGCCGCCGACACGGCGCGGCCTGCAACGTCCTTTGCAAGGGCGTCCTGCGGCTCGGTGGCGTATCGTGGCCAGAGGGAGGGCGACGAATCACGAGTCGAGCCGGTGATCCACTGGGCCGCGAAGTCCCGGTTCGGCCAGTTGGTACCGGCCAGTGACCAGATCGGGCAGGACGACAAGTTCGTCCGCGCCGGCGTTGTGGTGATCCCGAGGACGGTCGTCGATCAGTGGAGTCGTGAGCCCGATCCCTCAGGTGGCATTTGGCATGAATGGCACGACCGTCGGCGCGTCGTTCGACGTGGCGATTGTCACGTACAAGATGGCGATGGCGATACCGTCCGATGACCGGGCGGGATTCACATTGCGGTTACCCGAAGACTGGGCGCCCTATGCCGCGTCCTGCGGCATATGACCCGACTACTACCGTTAGCGCGCTCCGGTGCGGCGTCCAGCCCAGCTCTGTGTTAGGCGCCGATTTCCGGAAACGGTTCATCGGCCGTTTTCTTCGTCCGGCGCCATTCCAGCACGACGGATTTCTCGCCACGGTTGAACGCGTTGAACGATTGCACGATCAACGCGGCGAGAAATGGGCCTCGCAGCTGCTGCTTGGCGCCCGCCCCGCGTTGCCCAATCAAGATCGCGCGCAGCTCGTACGCCGGCATGCCCTTACGGAGGCTCTCTCCCTCCTGCACCTGCGTCAGCCACTGCCGCGCCTTCCGTGGCGCGATCTCGCCCGCGAGCGCATACACGAATGCCAGCACGGCGTGCGGCTGCACGCTTCCCTCCGCCACCTCTTCCACCGCGCCGGGGAGAGCTTTGTGCTTGCGCAGCACCAACTCCAGCTCGGGATGGGACACGGCCTGTCCTGAACTCAGGATCGAGCCATGCTCGTAGTGCCAGATCATCTTGGCGACGGCGGCGATCTTTCGTGCGAGTGAGGGAGCGACGGCGTGTACCCCTTCGCGCATTGCGAGCGCGTCGCCGAACGAGCGTTGTTTGCCCGTGTCGACAATTTGCAGCGCCTTGTCGTCCAAGTTGCGAATGACGTGGAAGGAGTATGTCTTGCCCGAGCGAATAACGGCTTGCAAGCGGTGTTGTCCGTCGCGCAGGCGCCCCTTCCGGTCGAAGCGGATGGGATCGCCGTTGTCGAACCAGTTCCCTTTCGACATATCCGTCTCGAGCCGAACTACATTCGCCTCATTGAGGCGCCGATTCGGCCCCATCGTGTCCAGCCAAGTCTGCGCGAGTTCGGGGGCTACAACGAGCACCTCCGCGCGGATGTCCGTGGATGCAAGCGCCGCAGCGGCCATGAGAGGTTCTCGTCGGGATGAAGTGGGTATTCCTAGCGTACTACGGCGTCGTGAGACGCGTGGGCCCCACACGATGCACGCGCCGCTGCTCGCCAGTATACGCGCACGCGCGCAGGGTCGCTGCCCGACGGCGCACGCCGCGATACTGGCATCACCGCTATGATGCGGCTGAGCACCGGGGGAACAACGCTGACAAGGCCCGCCACGCTACCAACAGACCCTCTCGCAGTCCAGCACCGACACATTTGCGTCACGCGCCATGAGACCCCCAAAGAGCTCCTCACGCCACCCCAAGACCTATCGACGCTGCCCCTCGGTTTGCAGGCAGAGCCCTAAATGTTGACTGCGCGCATCGGCACGTCATACGGCTTGCACCCGACGTAGCGCCTCGCAGGGCGCGCAGCCCCATCGCACGAGATGCAGGTCCATCAGCGTGCCGGTGCGCCCAATACCAGCGCGGCAATGAAAATACACGATCCCGTCGTTGGCGAGCGCGGCATCGATCACGTCGAGAAGGCGCGCCGCGAGTGCCGCAGTCGATGACGTCCCGACGTCCCGAATGGGGAGCCCGTGATACGGCAAGGGCAGCACGAGCGTCTCGCGCCTGCTGAGTCCGCGCAGCAAGCCGGCGTACGGGGTGATACCGTTTTCTCGCGTCGGGTCCGCGGGAACCCCAAACGTCGTCACACCGTCGTCACACCGTCGTCGACCAGCCGCGCGAGTCTCGCACGATGCAACGCGTCGTCGCCGCCCGCACACGGATGTTTTCCTCCACGGAGCCGCACATGTCCTGCGGTGAACCAACGCGGTGCGGGGACGCGCTCGTGAAGAGCGCTCATGGACGGCGCCACCACTGGGCGAAGGCCGTCGCCACCGAGACAGGGCGGCGGCGCGTGCACATCGACGAGAAAAATGCGTGGCCAGCCACCACGCGATACCGCAAACGCTCACAGTCGCGGTCCGCGTACGCATCCGCGGCCTGCGCTGCGTGTACCCGCAGGCTGTACACGATGCGAAGAGCGGTCCCCAGGACAATGCGCGCAATCTCCATTTCGCCTGGGCTTGGTAAGGCGGCCGACGGGAAGCCGTGGACCTTGTGGTAGGCTTTGGTCCTCCGTTGCGTGGGTATGAGGTGGTGATCGACACGATTCCCTCTATTCATGCGCGCATACGGCGAGTGTTTACCTCTCACGCATAGTGAGCGCCCATGGGAGACTCCCGTGCGCGCTCGTTACGATCATTTACGAGTCGTCGCACTACCCCCGCCCACGCCTACTACCGCACCGTGATCACGTGGCCGCCCCAGTGATATTCCAGCGTTTGGTGGACGCGCACCGGTGGCATTAACGCGGGCGGGCGGAAAATCGCTACGCACGTGCCGTGCGGCGTATCGCGGACACTGTCATACACGATGCCGAACGCCTGCTGCTGGCGCATCGCAGCGCCAAACGCCTGCGCCGGCGCGTAGTTCAGCGGATCGTACGTGTGGGGTGGCGCCGGATGCGGAGTACGCACATCGACGAGCGTCGCACCCACCTCGACGAGGAGCACCGTCTTCTCGACGACAACCGCCGGCATGCGCGCGAGAAAGCGCGCTTGATGTTACGTCGTTTCCGCGATGGCGGTATCGAGGCTGCCGCCCGCGTAGAACACGTCGAACTTTCCGTCTGAGAATCGCGATCCATGACCAGGCCAGCTGAATGCGCTCATGATCAGGCCGGTCCCAGCCCCATACAGACGATCACCCAGCGCAACCAGTTCGATCTCGCCTTGCGCCGCACGAATCGCGGGGCTGGTGAGATCGGCGAGGACGATCAGATCGTCGTATTCGTCGGGCGACGCGACCTGATCGAACAGGTGTTCGCCAGCGTACTCGCTGCCGATGATCCGAGCGGCGTCAGACCAACCAACCGGTGACGCCATCAGCGTGCCGCCAGCAACTCCGGGGGCTCCCGTCGGTCCAGCGGATCCGACCGTGATGGTTAGCCCCGGCATGAGGCCGGGAGGCGCCCACGGAGCTGTCACGCGACGTGCCCCCCGAACACACGGCGCCTCATGGCGCCCGTGCATCCCATCGAGTCATGCCTCCCGCGGAGGCGCCGGATAGTCCTCGCGACTCGGCGGGCCCCCGTTGACATGGTCCACGCACGCACGCATCTCGGCAAGATTGCCCAGCCGCCCCTCAAGCATGTAGGCGAGGGCGCTCTTCCCGTAGAACGGATGCTCTGCACGCGCCAGCTGCAGCCATCGCAGGACCAGTTCTGGATTCCGCCGGAACACCCGCGTCAGACCCTCGTAGATGGCCACTACGTAGCTGCATCGCTCGATCTGGTCGACGTTCAGCATGCGCGGCGCGTGGTCCTTCCACGTCTGCAGCGTCGACCGAACCACCGACTCTCCGAGCAGGGCGAGTCGGCGGTGGTCGGTGAGTTCCCAGCTGCCCGTGATCCGAAAAAAAGCCCGGACTGCGGGCCCTGTCAGGCGCTCCCGCGTTTCCGCGTCTTGTGCGCTCGACATCATGACCGGCATTTCCAGTCTCCTGTCGTATATCGTACAAGAGTTCGTCGAAACCAGACACCCGTCAACACCGTTCGAGCCAAGTGCCAAACGCCCGACCGTGGGGAGTTGGTACACGGATGGCGACGCCGCGCCCAACGTGATGAACCGGCGTATCAATCCTTCCAAGGCCTACACGCATCGCGTCAAGCCAAACCTGCTTGACGCGACGCGCAGGGGTTCCCAGTTCATGCGAGCGCCACATCGTTGTGGCGGCTCACTTGCGGCAAAGCGACTGGTCGAAATGAGCCGAACGTGACTTGGGGTCATTGCATTCAATACACTCTCATTCATGCACGCGATCGTGACCGTCGTCGCGATCAGCGCGATCCCCGCCGCGCCTTCCCCTGCGGGTCGCGATTACTCGACTGCGCCTCGGCCGCAAAGAACGACATCTTCATTTCCTTTGGGCTCATCACGCGTTCGGCGTACATCGCGACCTCGGCGAGCAAGGCGCGCCAGATCGCGTTCATCGCCGGGTCACCGTTGGCGTACGACTTGATGCGGCGCGCCGTCCCCTGCAGCACGCGCTTGGCCGTGCGGTAGTCGCCTTGGCGGTTGGCCTCGGTCGCTTCCGCGCGTGCTCGTGCCGCGTACAACGTGGCCACTTCGCGGTCAACCGTCACCAAGCGAGGCTGCGCATCGTTGGCCGCGTGGTCGGCGTACGTCCACGACAGTGCACCTTCGGCCTCGGACGCGAGCGCGTCGGCGCCGGCAATGGCGACGCGCACGCTGGTTGTTGCCCCTTCACGAGCTTCGGGAAACGTGAGCCGCACCACCAGCGTGATGTCCTGACCGCTCGTGAGATCCCCGAGCTCCACTCGCAGCTCGTGGTCACCAGCCGCGTACGTCGTACGATAGCGATTCAGCAACTCCGCCTCGGCGCCCGGCGGGAGCACGAGCTGCAGTGCAGCGCTACGACGAACCACGTCCAGCGCTTCCCCGAGTTCGCTCGTCAGCATCTCGGGGATCTGCGCTGGTGCGTCGACGAAGTAGAATTGCCCGCCCCCGTTGTGCGCGAGATCGCGTAGCAGGCGTTCATCGAAATCGTCGCCCACACCGAACGTCGTCGTGGCGATACCACGCCCACGCAGCCCTTCTGCCGCGCTCACCAACGCGCTCGGCTCGGTCAATCCCACGTTGGCGAGACCGTCGGTGAGCAGCAATACCCGGTTGACCGCATCACGCGACAGCTGCTCCAGCATCTGCGTTGCGGCGGTCATCCATCCGGCGTACAGGTCGGTGCCGCCACGCGGCTCGATTTCGCGGAGCCGCTGCATTGCGACGCGCTTGGCATCGGGTGTGGCCAGCACGTTGCTCATGATCGTGTCGACGACGTTGTCGTACACGACCAGGGTGAACCGGTCCTGCGGCTGGAGCAGGCGCAACGACTGCTCCACGGCCTGCACCGCGAGCGGGAACTTGTTCTCGCCGTCCATCGAACCCGAGCGGTCCAGGACCAAGCCGACATTGATCGGCCGTCGTGGCGGCGCATCCGACATATCGCGCGGCGGTGTCACGGGCGCGGCCAACATGAGGTGGAGGTAGCGCGTGCTCCGCGCCGTCGCACGCAGCAGCGTGCGATCCGTACGAATGGCGAGCTCAATGGACTGCGTCATGGTGGTGCGCCCCCTCGGGTAGTAGACCGGCCAACCGGCCGCGGTCGAACGTCTTGCCGAGAGAGTACGCGGGGGGTCTGACAGTGCGCGTTTGGCCGAGCACGGAGGCGGGTGCGCTAGAGCATCGCCTCGAGGCGGGCCCGGACCATCGCCCGCATCGCGGGCGGCCCAATCACCTCGGCCTCGGGCTCGTACTGCAGCACGTGGCGCACGGCCCACGTCTCGTCGGCGACCGGGTGCTCGATGGTGAGGCTCCCGTCGGCGGCCAGCGACTTCCCTTCCCGCTCGGCGATCCAGCGCGCGATCTTGGGCGAGTAGCGCACCGTCATGCAACGCGTCGTGTCGGACGCGAAGGCCCGGCCTTGGGCGCGCACTTTCGCCGCGATGCCGTGGTCGGACTCGAAGCACGCGGTAAGCAGCTCGACCGATTCGATGCGGTCCAGGCGATAGTGCCGCAGGTGGTCGTCTTCGCCCACCGTGATCACGTACCACATGTGATCGGCGTATGCGAGGGTGTACGGACAGATCGTGCGGTCGCTGCTCGTGGACTCGCGTCCGCTGCGATAGCGCATGCGAATCATCCGACGCGCGCTCACGGCGTCGCGGAGGAGTGCCAGATGCTCCGGATCGCCGGTGGGCATCAGCGACGCGTGCCGCAGCTCGGCGTGATCATCGTTCGACGGCAGCTGAGTAATCGCTGTGTGCAACCGCACGAGTGCCCGATCGATGACGGCGTAGTCATCGGGCGTGCGCTCCTGGCGCAGCATCGACAGCCCGAGTTCCAGCGCGCACAGCTCGGGCATCGTGAGTCGCAACGGGCGGTGAAAGTCGGACGTGCGCAGGCTGACGAGTTCGGGCCCGACCTGCACGACCATGCTGTCGACGAACCCCGCGACATCAAAGCGCTGCGTCATGGACACGAGATCGTCGAACAGCTGATCGCGCGAGACGCCGGTCTGTTTGGCAACATCGTCGACGCGATGCTCTTCGTCGTCGAGCAGATGCGGAATGACCGTCATCAGGCGGGAGAATTGGGATGACGCTTGCTCAGCCATGCGCGGCGCCCAGTGATAGCGTGTCGCTTGATGCAGCGTCGGTGGATGTCGCGTCATCCGCCGTCGCCTCACCCGCCGTTGCGCCATCCGCCGTCGCGTGCAGCGCGCAGGTCGCGTGGAGCATGTGCTGATACTCCTGCACCAACGTGTCCGGTGCGACCGGCGCAATCTCGCCGGCGAACGACAGCAGCCATCGCGCAAAATTGTCGCTCCGGCGCACCGGGAAGTGTCGATGGGCGGCGTTCCCATCCACCGGCGCGCCGATGGCACGCGCGGCCATCATCGCGCCGGATTGGCCACGGAATTCGATGATGGCCTCGATCGAATCCACGTCGCCGATTTCCCACGCCTGCCGCGACTTCGCGTGGTCGCGCAGCGAGAAGTCGGTGGCGATGTTGTAGTCACGCGTATTCGGCGCGGACGTATTCACGCGCACCCCTGACATACGACTGACGCGAAAGTTGCGGAGCTCCGCCTTGTCGACATCGCGCGCGCACAGATACCAATGGCCACTCACGTAGAACAGACCATACGGTTCGACGGTGCGGTCGGTGGGGGTCGCGGACCCCATGCTGTGGTACTGCCCGCTCACGCGCTTTCGTTTGAACAGGGCGGCGCCCAGTTTCGAGAGCAGGCGCGCATCGGCCACCGTCCGCGGCGGCACGTGCACGTCGTCCGATCGACCGTCGATCGCCCCGACGGGCTGATCGTACGCAAACTTCCGCATCGCGTTGCGCGCCATCTCGGCGAGATTCGCATCGCCGATTTGCACCGTGCGCGCCGCGGCCGCCGCGATGATCTGCAGTTCGTCCGGATCGAAGTTCAGCGACTCGACGCTCTGATACCCGCGTCGGGTGACCTTGTCCGCGCGCTGCACACCGCGTGTCGAGACGATGTGCACGTACGGCTGATAGAAATCGGCCACGCGTAGCGAATACAGAAACTCTGCGTCGCCGAGTTCGCTGATGCTCTCGATCGGGACACCGAGGTCGCGGAGTTCGTCCTTGTCGCGCTCGAAGGTGCGTTTGGGGGCCGCCGCGTCGGCGGGTGCCCGCGGCGCTTCGCCGTTGACCATGTAGGCCGGCACCTTCCCCGCGATCTCGAGAAAGGTGCGCGGGCGCTGTGCGCCGAGGAGTGCGGAGATCAGTTCGATCCAGCGACGGACTTTGGAATGGTCAGGCGGCATGGTTCACAGTGAGGCGAGCGGTGCGTGACTGAGTGTGGACCAGGGGTCTGACAACCGTCGAGCGATCGGCGTCATTGATCGAGACATCTGAAACATTGGCGTGTCGCGAAGGATGGGCGCTGGTGATCGATCGCGCGAGACATCGATCGAGCGCGTAATGCGATCTGCTCTGTCAGACCCCTGCCCGAGGTTGTCGCAACGGCCGCACTGGTCGTGGTGACTGGCAATCAACGGGGGTTTGCGTCATGAAGCGATTTGTGATGTTTGCGGTATTGGCAATGGCGACGGCGTGCGGAGTCAACAGCCCAGTCGATAGCGGAATCACAAAATGGGCATACCGCCACATCTGCGAGAAGGTGTGTCCGTGGAATGTGCAGTTCTCGCGCGAACTGCCGAAGGATCGCCGTTTGCGGCGCGCGCGATGTTCGTCGACAAAGACGCGCGGACGCTGGCGCGGGAGATTTTCGCGATGGATCAGGCGGAGCACGCGGCGGCGTTCAAAGGCTCGACGATGAAGCGGGCGAAGCTGCGCGGACTGAAGCGGAACGCGTCGGTGGTGCTGGGAAACGTCGGCACGCACGAGGATGGGCCGGTGTTGGAGGCAGCGTTGGTGCACGACGAGCCGTTCGTACGGGAGCTTGCGGCTTGGGCGCTTACGCAGATTGGACGCCTCGTGCGTTCGCGCTGACGTCCGCAGAGTTGGCGACGCTATGCCCTGTCTTCCATCCACGTGGCGAGCGCGCGTACCGTTCGGCTCACGAAGGCCCCCGAATCCTGAACGGGCGCGTGTGTACTCCAGACGGCGATGCGATCGCGCTCGAACGCGGGGCGGTGTTGCTCGATGAGATCCCGCCCGTGCGCGCCGAAGGCGTAGGCGCTGAGTGGTCGCTCACGTGCGGCGTCTGCCCAGTGCAGGAAGGCCGTGGCAAACTGGAATCGCTGGTGCCAACTCGCCCACCGTACGGGACGGTCTCGAAGGCCGAGGAGCGGCGCCCACGCATCGTATGTGGCGCGATAGCCTATAGGCTGTCCATCGCGGGACTCGATGAGGCGCGCGGTGG
>JBBQTA010000055.1:0-9558 GCA_038213465.1 Gemmatimonadales bacterium
CTCTCGCCGCGATGCAACGCGAGGAGCGCCAAGGCCCGAAGGACCACCCGGACCGGCTGGACACCGCCGTGCATCAAGGTGTCCAACGTCGCGACATCGGACGGCTTCAGTCGAAACGGCAGAGGAGGTCGTGGCATTCCCCAATATAGAGATGCCACGGTCGATTGCCAGATTAATTAAGCAAGTATTCATGCGGTCAAAGACCTAGCGCTGGCTTCGATCCACGCGAGATGCTGGCTAACGAGCGTTGCTGCAGCCACAGGCGCACATGACCACTGTGCCTACAACCCGTTCAATGAGGTTCGAACTATGGAACGAGCCGTCCCCATACTCCCTGCAGACGACCTTCGAGTAGCGAAGGCATTTTATGTCGATCGTCTCGGCTTCACGATTCGCTTCGAAGCCACGGCTGATGGCCAAACAGAACTCCTCGGCCTCGATCGTGGGACCATCTCGCTCACCATCGAGTGCCCGATGGAGGGTCATGGTCGCGAAGCGTGTGCCGGGTTGGAAGTCGATGACGCGAACGCGCTCGACGACGCTTGGCGCTCGAAAGTGGACATTCGCCGGCCCCCACGCGATGAGAAGTGGGGCGCCCCGACGTTCGACGTGATGAATCCGTTCGGCAACACACTCTTTGTCATGGGGTTACCGCAACCGCATACCGGCGATTCGCTGGCTGCCTAACGTGCGCTGCAACAGTCGGGCGGTTTAATGATTGCTCGCTCCGCTCGCGTTTATTGGAGTCGCCAGCAGTTGAGCTAGGGCGTTGTGGCTGTAGAATGCGTCGATTGTGGGGTCGCCGGACACTGTGCACGATCGTCGTCTTCGGATCGACGCGCCGACGTCGTACCAAATGCGCGTATGATGACGATTTCGCGCGGATGCGTGTCTGAACGCGCGCGTTCAACGGTGCTCGCTACGCGGCGTAGCCCGCGTGGGCCAGTTTCTCGATGGTATGGACGAGACAATACAACGTCCATTGGCCGTTCACCTTCGCACGGCCACGCAGCGTGAAGCGATCGAGCCGCTTACTGGCGCGCAGATTGCCGAAAACCGGCTCGACGGTGGCGAAGCGTCGCCCATAGGCGTCGCGTCCCGCCGGCGTATTGAGACGTGCTTGCATGCGGGCGGTATGCGTGGGCCCGTCGGGGTTGGTGCGACCGTGACAGAACGCGACGTTGCGCACCGGCGTGGTGTCCGGCGTACGCAGACCCTGCGCACGCAGCGCGCAGGGGCCGCAGTCGCGCTGCGCGCCACGAAAGTGTGCACCCAAATACGTCTTCGTCGTGCGATTCCCGCCGCGGCGGTCCAGCGACTTCCCCGCCGGACACACGCAGGTGCGGGCCTCGGCATCATACGTGAAGTCGGCCGCCGTGAACACGGTCGGCGTCGTGCGCGTCGCAGTCTTGTTGTGCAGCGTCGGCCGGCCCTGCTGATGGCGCGCCTGCGTCGCGAACCGCTCATCACGTTTCCGCAGGTCGCGATCGGCGATCAGCGCAGGGATCGCCATGGTGTCGAGCGCGCGGAGATTCGCGTCACTATGGTAGCCGGCATCGGCGGTGAGCCACGTAGTGGCGCCGCCCAGCGGCTGCAACGCCTCGACGATCGGCACGAGTAGTTCCGCTTCCGACCCGGTGCCGTGCGCCTGTGCCACGACGATGATTTGATGCGCCGCATCGACGGCGGCCACGCCCGTGTACCCTTGGATGACGCCCTTGCTCGTCGCCATCTTCGCGCCCTCGTTGTCGGTGCGGTTGCTCTTGCGCACCGTGCCCGTCGCGCCGCGGCGATCGTCGGGATGCGTGGCGAGCCACGCGCGCAGGTGCGCGGCGTCGCGCGTCAGCCGCTCGCGGCGCTGCTGCGCCTTCGTCGCGAGCGTCGGCTCGACGTCGGCCGCGTCATTCGTACGGTGCCGTTCGAGCATCGTCGTCGCCGCCGTCTCCAACTTCGTGGCCTGGCGCTCGAAATCGGCGCGCGTGCCGCTCCGCTGCTTCGACGGGTTGCTCGGCAGCTTCACGCCATCGATCGCGAACATCTCGCGCCCGATCAGGTCCTGCTGGTCACACATCACGAGCACCGCCGCAACGATCGGCGCGATATCCGCGCCCAGCGTGCGCTCGAAGTGCGCGATCGTGGTGAAGTGTGGTCGCGTATCGCCGCACAGCGCGATGAAGGTGAGGTGCTCTTCGCAGGCGCGGGCGATCGCGCGGCTGCTGACGATCCCCCGCGAGCAGGCGAAGAGGACCACCTGCAGCAAGGTCTGCGGCGGATAGGCCGGCGCCCCGGTCGCATCATTCCGGTACCGCGCGTCGAGGGGCGACAGGTCGATCGCGGTCCCCACCAGATGATGCAGCGCATGCTCGAACGTACCGGGCAGCAGCTGCGCCGCCAGATCGACGGCCAAGCACTTGGGATTCGTGTCGATGTACTTGTAGCGCGCAATCACGGGCCTCGACGGAAGAGCGATCGCCTCGCAGATTCTCTCCGAGGCGAACACCGTCGCGCGACCCGAGTTCCGTTTCCACATCGGCACGCGGCGAGACTTATCCTACAGCTTCGTTATACCGCTACGACTACCGGCACAGCACGGACAGACTTTAGTACGCCATTGGCGCATCGTTCCCAATGCGCGCTATTGAGACGTCCGCCTTCACCGCGAGCCTCTGACGACATCTCGACGATTAGCCGTCTCGCGCGATGCAGTTGGCGCTCGCGTTACCGCCCGAGCAAGGCGCGCTCATCCCCGGCGGCGGTGGTTTGCGCAAGTGGCGCTGGGGTGCCGAAGGCCGCGGGAAGCGCGGTGGTGTGCGCACCATCTATTACTGGGCCATCGACGACGATCGCTGTTACATGCTGTACATGTACGCGCGAAGAACGAACAAGGGGATCTCACCGCCACACAGCTCCGTGCGCTCGCGCGCGTGGTGCGGGAGGAGTTCAAATGAAGGCAGCCGCGTTTGAAGAGCTGTTGGCGAGCGTACGCGAAGCGGGAGCGATTTGTCGGGGCACGGAGCAACCCTCGCGCACGACGACGTTTCAGCCAACCGACGTAAAGGCACTCCGCGCGGATCTCGGTCTGCTGAGCTATGAACACGGCTACGGCGTGAATTTCTTCCGCAATCCCAGCTGCCGCGCGATCGCCGCACCCGGGGAGCGCAACCACGTCAGCCCCCCTGATTCGGCGGTCCCTTCGCTTTTTGCGGTGGGCGTGCACCGGGTCCTGCACCAGCTTTGGGTATCGTGCGCGGAATGCGTGATGAGTCGATCGCATGCGGATTGGGGTTCACGGCGGCACCTTTCGGAATAATCAACGGGCCGATCGTTTGCATCGGCTCGCCCCGGCCGGGATTGACGTATGTGCTACTGGTGCGAATGCCGGCCTTGTAGCAATGACCGTTGATCGGATTGCACCACGCGGCCGCTTCCTTTCCGCCGGTGTCTTCGACGGGCTGATAGCGCGAAAGGGGGCCGCGCTCCAACGGAGGATCTCCGAGCCGGGGGCTGTGGGGGCGTCGCGCGTCCGCAGCCTCGACATCCACTTGGCCGCTTTACTGTGTCCACGCGTCGAACGTGACGGTCGACCCGCCGTCGGCACCGGCGGAAACGTCGCCACGTACATGACGCTGCGATCCGTCCGCATCGTACTCCGACCGGTCGAAGCTGGTGAGGTTACCATCCGAGTCGTACAGATTGACCTCGACTCGGGTGACCCGATCTTTTTCGTGAGTAACGCTGGCTTCCCTGCTGGCACCGCTGCCGTCGCTCGTGACAGCTCGCACCGTCGTCTCGACCCGATGCTGCTTTTCCTGTTTGCCGACGATCGCCGAGCTCACGAGCCCCAACGATCCACTGGGAATGGCGCCCGGCCCGACGATGGTGCCTCGAGGTTTCCGTTGCGCGAGCCTGTCATTGATGCCGCGATCCGGAGCGCCGGCCGGCAGTGCGCCCGGCTTCGCTCGCCGACCCGGCGGCGCGCCGGGAATGGTGCGTCCGGTCGAACGGGGTGCTCCCGTCATCGGATCGCGCGTCATGACGTCCTGCAGCGCACTCCACGCCTTCATGTAGTCAACGGCCATTCTGGCCTGATCCAATCCGGTGAGCGCTTTCTGCACCTGGGCGAGGCGTATGGCCAACGCGTTCGAGGCCGCAAGACTCGCCACTGCCGGCACCGGACGCGACGCCTTGAGGGCGCTCGGTTGTGGCGCGACCGGAATCGTCGATTTGGTCTGCGCGTCCAGTGCGGCCGTCGGGATCGACAGCAACGCGCCAATGCAGACCGGAATAGTGAACCGCACGTCTACCTCCGTGTTGCAGGTCAGTCGGATGCAGGTGCAACGCCAGCGACAGGTACCGCATGCGTCGCTTCCACCGTGCTCGGCGAAATCGCGGCGCGAGGCACCGACGATCGCTTCTCGTTAGCAGCGGGTGCGGCACGAGACTTGAACGAATCGGACAATCGTCGCCGCTGCCTCGACCAGCCGCTCGCGCGATCAGGCGACAGACCCCCGATTCAGCTCTGCCCGCGCTGTTCCTCGCCGTCGCGGTCCCCGAGAGCGTCATGACTGACCAACGTGATCAGCCGCGCCTCGTGCTGTTTGGCGCGATACACGGAAGGTGGCTCGCCGCAGTAGCGCTGAAAGTCGCGGATGAGGTGACTCTGGTCGGCATAGCCAAACCGGAAAGCGACATCGGTCCAGGACACAGCGGGATGCCGGTCGAGATGGGCGCGTGCGGAGAGAAACCGCACCACCCGAGCCGCCGATCGCACCGGAAGTCCGACGGCCTCCTCGAAGTGCCGAAGCAGCGTTCGCGGCGAGCAGTTCAGTTGTTGTGCGAGTGTCTCCACCCTGACGCGCCCACGAGCTTGCGTCATCAGCGTGCATACTGTCGTCGCGGCCTCGAGCGCACGACTTGCGTGGGGCGAAAGCGACGACACGGAGAGTCGCGCCCGTAGTACACGATCCGTGGCGGCGGCACGTGCCGCGTGATCCGGAAGCTCGGCGAGCGAGCACGCCCAGTTCCGCAACTCTACCCCCGCCAGCGCGCCGATTTCGGCCGACAAGTTGACCAGCTCGCGGATTGGGAGACCGAGGAGTCGGTACACGCCGGTCGCCGTGAATTGGATCATGAACGAGCGGAGTTGCCCGCCGAAGACATTGAGCGCAGCGCGGTCCAGTCGTCCGATGAGATACGCCGGCGGCATGCGCTCGAGCGCGCCGCCAACCACACCCGCTTGCTGTGTCCCCTCGAGCAACACGACGAGGACCGGACCGATCCACGGACTGACGCGCTGTTCCACCGGAGCGGGGAATGCGGCGTCTACGCCCAGATAACGAGCGACGTAGGGGCGAAGCGCAGGATGCGGAAGCAAAGAAGTCGCGCGCATTAGGTACCTCTTGATTGGTGTCGCACAGCCACGCTCGACATTCGCGTCGCACGGCGCTGGAGACCGTCGGGAGTCTACGCGTCTCCAGAACACTACGATGCGGTACCGCGCTGCGCTGCACCGCTATGTGCATGAGTGCATTCAGACCATTGCGTCGCAGCTCGACCGTTGATGTCCGATTCGTCCAATACGCGCGTGCGCTCGAACGTCATCGTTACGATGCCGCGCCCGTTGGCGGATCTTCTCACGATGCGAGCCCGTGCATAACGGTCCATTGCTTCACGTCCTTCTAGCGTCTCTCTCTCATGGTCAGGAGCGCTGCGAATGCGTCCCAGCAGTTGTGCATTTCTGCTTGTGTTGTCGCTCGCGGTGACGGGAGCTCGGTCCACCGCCGGAGCGCAGGTTCGCGTGGATGCGAGCAATATTCGACCGGAGGTGAAGGTACAGAAGTCGGCCACGGCCGCGCTTGGAAGAAAAGTTCGCCTTCTCGAAGCGGCAGGCATACGAGGCCCCGCGCCGATCCGAACTCCGATCACGCTCTCCGTCCGAACGCCGTGGATCGACGGTTCAACCAATCTGGACTTCTTTCAGCTTCGCAACTTCAGCCCGTCGACTGAGTACGCTTCGCTTGACGGAAACAAGGAGACGGGTGCCTCGCACTGGGTCGAGGTGCGTTGGCCGGCGGACCGGCGAACGCGCTACATCCTCGACTGCGTGGTCGGCGGGTACGCCACTCGCTTCAAATTCAAGCGCTCGCGCAAACCGCAGATCGAAACGATGGTCACGCGCGATGAGGACCGCGTCGGCATCGTGACCGGTGCGGGCGATGGAGCATTCTACATTCTTGGCATGACAGAGAGCTGGAACCTGAAGAGTTGTGAGATCACGCCGATCGGCTGACATGATCGCCACCTTCGGCTTTCCTCCTCGCGCTCGGGTCGTCGAGCGCGTAGCGCGCTCCGCCCACACTGCCACGGCTGCTTGTTCCGGTCAACATGTGCATCATCGGATCGGGTGCGATGCGCGCACCGCGCCGCCGAGTACCGTAACATCAGCCGATGCGACAAGGAGAGCGGCAACCGACCAGATGGTAGCGTTGGCAGATCAGCTTCGACCGCACCGACGTTTGCCACCGGAGATTGCCGTGATGACTCGCTTCCGTGGTCAGGTGTTCAGATGCTTCTGTGCAATGATGGTCTGCAGCGCCGCACCGGTAGTGTGCGACGCGCAGAGCACCACGTATGGCGGCTATCTGGGTTCCACGAATGCCGGGTTTCGCCTGGACGACGAGGGCAGTCGTACGTTGCGCACGGCAGGATTTCGAGCCAGGTCCCCAATGGGCCTGCACGCCGGACCCTGGGCTCACTGGTTCGCTCGTTGTCGGCTGGCGGTGCAGCCGGAACTGCACTTCGTGCAGAAGGGCGCGCGCTACGATCTCGGCCCATCGACCATGCCAATGGGAGACGCGTCGGTGTGGATGGATTACCTCGAACTGCCAGTGCTTCTGCGCATGCACCTGCAACTGCACCTGCACCTGCACCTGCACCTGCACCTGCACCTGCACGACCCGGGTGCCGCCGGTCTTCGGCCCTTCCTGCTCGCGGGAAGCGCCGTCGCCTATCAGGTCGGCTGTAGGTTCAAGGGATCCACCGGAGGGACTTCGGTCACCGATCAGCAAGAGCGGCCCCGACATCAGGAACACGAACCTTTCGACGCTCGTCGGTAATGCGTTCTAGCATGCGAACGCCGGAAGCTCCCACCCGCGAGGCGCCGTCCGCTGTACTGTAGTCGCATTCCCTTACTCCCCGGAGCACCCCGATGCTGCTGACGAACACCCGCCGCTTGGTCATCGTACTCGCCACCGTCGCACTCTCCCTCGGCTGCGCCGCCACCCAACCCGTGCGCGTGCTCCCCAAGGGCGAGCGCCGCTTCATCTCGTCCATCGGCGGGCCGGTGCTGCCGAATCAGCTGCCCACGCCTGCGCTGCCGTACACGAACATCGGCATGATGTGGGGGCAGAGCGACGCGCTGACCCTCAGCGCGAACGTGCACGCGCTGGCTGCGGCCTTCGGAGTGGCCGGCATCGATGTGGGCGCGGCGCGACGACTGCGTACGCAATCGGGCGTGGTCCCCGAACTCACGGCGCAGGCGCAACTCTACGCCTTTGCCGGTGATGGGGGGACGCGCGTCTACCCGAACCTTACCCCGACGGCAAGTTGGAGCATGGGGCAACGTGCATTGCTCTACGGCGGATCGGCGTTCACGGTGCGACCCACCGGAGGGATCGCCGTGATCGCGTCGCCCCTGATGGGCGTGCAACGCGACCTGTGGCGACGGCTCACGCTGCAGCTCGAGGGCAAGTGGATGGCGGCCAACATCGACATGAGCCGCGGGCTGTTCGAAGGCGAGAGCAGTGTGAATGGCAACGGCGGATTGGCGGTGCAATTCGGCCTGCAGGTGAAGCGATGAACCGCCCAACGCGTACCGTCGCCGCGGCGCTCCTCGGATGCGCGCTGCTCACGTCGTGCAAACTCGATGGCATGGTGTTTTCCGGCGATGAAGTGGATGCCTACGTGCTGCCCACCACGGTCGTGCCGGACTCGCTGATACGCCCCGTCACCTTCCCCTCGGGCGGCGAGACGCTGCACGGCTACTGGCTCCGGCAACCCAACGCCGCCCCCCGTGTCACCTTCATCTTCTCGCACGGCAAGGGCGGCAACCTCGCGCAGGAGATGGAGTGGTCCCACGCCGAGTATCTCTGGCGCTCCGGCGTGGACGTGCTCACCTACGACTATCGCGGCTTCGGTCGCAGCACTGGCAGCTCGAAAGACGAAACGACACTCGCCGCCGATGCCGCCGCCGCGCTCGCCTTTGCACGCACGCAGCCGGGCGTCACGCTCAGTCGTCTCGTCTCCTACGGCCATTCACTCGGCAGCGCGCCCGCGATCGCCCTCGCCGCGTCCACACCGGGCATGCGTGCGCTCATCATCGAAGCCGGATTCGCGAACGGCCAGGCGATGTCCGAGTCGGCCAATCCGCTGGGCATGCCGGTGACGTGGGTGATGCGCGAACCGATGTGGAACACGAGGACGATCGCCACGGTGCGCATGCCGGTGCTCATCATGCACGGCGAGCGCGATGTGCTCATTCCGGTAACGCAGGGGCGCGACCTGTTTGCGGCAGCGCCCGATCCGAAGCAGCTCTTGCTCGTACCCGCGGCCGGCCACGAGGATGTGCAGAAGGTGCTAGGCATCGATGCACTCAGAGCGTTGGTGCGTACCGTTAGCAAGGCCGACACGCCCTGACGGGGAGCGGCGTCGAAACACTTCGTAATACCAATTGGATCATCGCCGAGGCCGTCAGGCGCTTCGCGGCAGCGGTGGCACAACGATTGCCGCAGGCAGACATGCGCGACTCGAGACATCGACATCCTGATTGATCCGACCATCGAGAACGCGACGCGGTGACGCGCAGCGGGATCTCACCGTGTTCACCGTGGATGACGTGCCGGTGCCAACGGTGTCGCTGGCGAAGCGGATGCGCGCGAACCCCTGGTCGAGCGCCTCGCAGGCGAACAACGTGTCGGCCACGTCGCCGATCACCGGACGCCACGGGCCGTTTCAGCGCAACGTCCTCGCGAAGCCGGGCTAACGATGCGTGCTGCAGGCGGGCGCAAAATCCCACGCGCGCTACGCGAGCATCTTTTTTGAGCGCCAGCTGCAGCTGCTGGCGTTAGGCCGACACAGGAACGAAACCATGAAATCGTCTCCACAGCCTTTCGTCTCGTCGAAACAGAGGTTGCGATGATGGCCACGTCAGGGCGGCGGAGTTCTGGATGAGCGGGAATGGGATCCCCGCCAACTTCAGGAGGCTACCGAAGCCGTGGGCGGCATTGCTGCACATCGTACTGGTCGGCGGCAGCCTGGCAATAATGCTTGGGCGCAAACCGGGATTCCTCCGTTCGGAAACGATCCTGACGCACGTGCCGGACTTCTACCTGCATGCGTCGAACGCGTCGATCTCGTCGGGATAGTTGGTATGAAGCGGTGGCTGGTCCTCCGCGGTATCGTGGAGACACGCATCGCCCCACCACTATTCACGCGCTCACCGTTTGCCGACGGGGCGCATACCGGGAGGCCCAGTCACCATGGAGATCATAGGCCTAGATC
>JBBQTA010000056.1:0-8684 GCA_038213465.1 Gemmatimonadales bacterium
TGGATGTTCACGTAGAAACTCCCGCTATCCGGGAGGGCTACCCGCAACGTTGCCTTCCCCTCGGCCATGCCTTTGGCGTCGACGCGAAGTGGCGTGTAGGCGCTCGCGGCGCCCAAGACCGCCCCACCCTTTGCGCAACTACCCACGTGGACATGCCACGGGCGTGACACGGGCGTGGACACGCCCGGCGTGTCTCCCCGGTAACTGACCGTCGCCAGCGTAGTGCCGAGCACGACGCCGCCAACCATTTCAATCGGGCCACGAATCTTCGAGGTGCTGATCCCTGTCACCAGCCCGTCCCACGCGAGATGCCTGCGCACCAGGCCATACGCGAGCGAGGAGGAGAGCGTGAGCAGCAAGGTGACCGCGACGAATGGCAATCGCCGTAGCGGTCGCTGCGTGCGCATCTATTTCATCTCCTTCAGCACGAGATACTCGCCACCGGTCTTGAGCGTGACACGCACGGCCTTCGCTGAACGATTGCGCCAGAACCATCCGTGCATGCCATCATATACTGCCACGAGATCCCCCTTATCTGCTGTCGCCGTGCCTTTCGCGTAGCTGTGCGCGGCGAATCCTTTCGGTGGATTGGGTGGCTCACCGTGCGCGTTGTAGTACACCTCTGCGCCGTCCGTCTTCCACGCGTAGAACGCCTTCTCCGCTTTGCGCATCGCAAGCTTGAGTTCGATTCCCTGATTGGGCTGCAGCGTCACGGTCATCGAGTCGCGCCAGCGGTTGGCCTGAGCGTCTGCTGGCGTACCGCCATTGCGAGACTCCACAGGGCCACCAGCCGCATCCATTGCTTTGTCGGCTGCCGCCTCCTTCGCCAGCGACACCTTGATGCGCCCCATCTCCGTCAGGCCGAGCACCGCGCCCGATCCTAGCGGATCGCGCCCGGCCTCCGCAGGAAGTACGACACCGACGATGAGGAGCGCCGCGACACCCAAGGCCGCAAGCGACGCCCGTGCCAGCGTGCGCGACGACGGGAGTGCGTCTGGAAGATCAGATGATTGTGCCACGAAAATCTCCTATGCCTGAGATGGTGAGAGGTATCCGTTCAGTTGGTACACCACGAGTGCGACGCCACTGAGAAACAACAGCATATTCGCCGCCTTGGCGTAGCGCACGAATGTCGCGCTGCGCCGCCAGTAGCTGATCGCGATGAGGATGACACACAACGCGAAGAACTGTCCGATCTCGACGCCGAGGTTGAAGGCGAGCAGGTTTGGCAAGAGTCCATCCTTCGCTAAATCAAAGTCGAGCATCCTCGTGGCGAGGCCAAGACCGTGGCAGAGCCCGAACAGCATCGTCGCAGTGCGCGGATCTGGCTGGCGACCAAACCACTTCGCCAGGACGCCGAGGTTGTCGAGCGCCTTGTACGCGACCGATGCGCCAATGATGGCATCGATGAGGTACGCGTTGATGCTGACTCCCGCCACCACACCAGAGACGAGCGTGATGGAATGACCAAGCGCAAAGAGCGTGACGTAGACGCCAATATCTTTGAGTCGATACAGATAGAAGATGACGCCGAACAGAAAGAGCAGATGATCGTAGCCCGTTACCATGTGCTTCGCGCCTAAGTAGATGAACGGCACGATGCGAATGCCGAACGTCTCCATGATGTAGCCCTTGTCGCCGCCGGTCACACCGTGCGCCCATGCCACGGCAGGCAACGCAGAAGCACCGATGGCGAGGAGTGCGACCGCCGCCCGAGTCCGGAGAAGCGAGGGCGTAGAAAGTCGACCGTCGTACGGTAGGCTGCCAGAAGATTTCATGTGCATGGTCAAACAGGGAGTGGATCGAGTCCGTTCGCCGGGGCATGGTCACGGAGGTCATCGTCAACCACGACCGTTGCGGCCACACGTTCCCCGAACAACCAGTACAACGCCGGCAGCACCAGCATGTTAAGCGCCGTTGCTGAGAGCAGTCCACCAAGGATCACGATGGCCATCGGTGTCTGCAACTCGTTACCCGGCTCCCCGCCACCGAACGCGAGCGGAATGAGGGCAAGTCCCGCCGTGAGGGCAGTCATGAGAATGGGTGAGAGCCGTTCCAACGATCCACGCGTGACCGCCTCGCGAAACGGCACGCCCTCGGCCAGCAAATGTCGGTAGTGCGCAACCAGCAGGATACCGTTGCGCGTTGCGATGCCGAACAGTGTCACGAACCCGACCAGTGACGCGATGCTCACTACGCGCCCCGTGAGTAACACGGCCGCGACGCCGCCGATGAGCGCGAGTGGAAGGTTCGCCATGACCAGGGCGGCCGTGCGCGCCGACCGAAACTCGCCGTACAACAGCAGGAAGATGGCCGCCACCGAGAGCAGCGACAACATCGCGAGGGTACGCGCGGCCTCGGCCTGCGCCTCGAACTGTCCGCCGTACGCGATGAAGTAGCCCGGAGGGAGCGTGACCCCCGCCGCGATGGCACGCTCGATATCGGCGACCGTGCTCCCGAGATCGCGGCCCGCCACATTGGCCTGCACGACGATCTTCCGTTGCACGTTCTCCCGCGAGATCGTATTCGGCCCACGGTCCACCGTAACGGTGGCCAGTTGCGAGAGCGGTACGTGCTGTCCCGTTGGCGTGTCGAACGCGACATCCGCGATGGAGGCCGCGTTGGCGCGCAGTGCTTCCGGATACCGGACGACCAAGTCGACGCTGCGTCCGTCCTCGAGCACCTGCGACACGGTCTCGCCGTTGAGCGCCACGTCGATGGCGTCCGCCAATCGTCCGACGCTCATGCCGTAGCGCGCCAGCGCGGCGCGGTCCGCGCGGATGCGGAGCTGCGGCACATCGGACTGCTGCTCGAGTTGCAGGTCTGCGACGCCCGGAACGCTCGCCATCACATCACGGATCTGTGTGCCAGTCTGCCGTAGCTGATACAGATCCGGCCCGAACAGCTTGACCGCGATGTTCGCGCGCGTGCCCGACAGCATGTGGTCGATGCGATGACCGATAGGCTGCCCGATGGTGACATTCGTACCGGGAATCGTCGTAAACTCGTCTCGCAGCTCCACGAACAGAGCGTCCTTATCGATGTCGTCACGCAACGTCACATCGATCTCGGCGGCGTTCACACCCTGCGCATGTTCGTCGAGCTCCGCGCGTCCCTGACGGCGGTCCGTGTTCACGACCTCCGGCCGTGCCTTGAGGATTTCTTCGACGCGTCGGCCGATGGCACTCGACTCATCGAGCGACGTGCCGGGGACCGTGACGACCGACACGGTCAACGCGCCCTCGTTGAACTCCGGCAGGAACGCCGAGCCCAGGAGCGGCAGCGCCGCGATACTGGCCACCAGCGCGACCGCCGCGCCGAGCAGGACGCGCTTCGGATGGGCCAGCACGGGCTCGAGCACGCGTGCATAACGGGCTTTGAGCCAGCGCACGACGCCACTTTCACGCTCCGCCTGCACCGCCTTCGCCTGCGGTAGCAAATACGCGCACAGCACCGGGGTGACCGTGACCGCGACCAAGAGCGAGGCCAAGATGGAGACGACGTACGCAAAGCCGAGCGGACGGAGCAGGCGTCCTTCCACGCCACCGAGAAAGAAAAGCGGCAGGAAGACGACGATGATGATGAGCGTCGCGTTCACGATGCTCGCGCGAATTTCCTTCGAGGCGTCGAAGACCACCCGTATCGCCGGCCGTTGCTCGGCTGTCGGTCGATGGTGATTCTCCTTGAGCCGGCGGAACACGTTCTCAACGTCGATGATCGCGTCGTCGACCAGCGCGCCGATGGCGATAGCCATTCCGCCCAGGGTCATCGTGTTGATGCTGATGCCGAGCAGCTTCATCGCAAGAATCGCGACGACCAGCGAGAGGGGGATCGCGACGATGGAGATCGCCGTGGCTCGCAGGTTCCAGAGGAAGAGAAACAGCACGATCACGACGAGGATGGCGCCGTCGCGGAGAGCCTTGAGCACGTTATCGACCGCTACGCGAATAAAGCTCGCTTGGCGGAACAGCTCCGCGTGCACCGTCATGCCTTTCGGCAGCGTGGCCTGCATGGCCGCCAATTCGCGCTCGATCCGCGCCGTGAGCTCGAGCGTGTTCGCGCCGGGCTGCTTCTGGACGGCGAGTACGACGCCGGGCCGAGCGTTTACGCTGCCGTCGCCGAACTTGGGGGCAGTGCCCACCACCACGTCCGCGACCTGCGCGAGCGTCACCGGAATACCTGCGCGTATCGCCACGACGGTGCTCGCGATGTCCGCTGCCGATTGGGCACGACCGATGCCGCGGATCACGTACTCCTGACCGCGATCCATGAATACACCGCCTGATGCATTGGCGTTGGATCCGCGCGCGGCACGCACAACCTCGTCGAGCGAAACGCGCGCCGTCATCATGCGTGCCGGGTCGGCGAGCACGTGGTACTGCTTGACCGCGCCGCCAATCGGGATGACCTGCGCCACGCCCGGTACCGCGAGCAGCCGTCGGCGGATCGTCCAGTCGGCAATGGTGCGCAGTTCGGTCGGTTCCTGCGGACCGGTGAGTCCGATCATCATGATCTCGCCCATCACGCTGGACACCGGTGCCAGCACGGGCGCTGATATGCCTCCGGGCAAGGTGGCGGCCACAGTCTGCAACTTCTCGGCGACGATCTGCCGCGCGCGGAAGATGTCGGTACCCCAGTCGAACTCCACCCACACCACCGAAATGCCTTGCGCGGTCGACGACCGTACGCGGCGCACGCCGGTCGCGCCATTCACGGAGGTCTCGATGGGAAACGAGACCAGCGCCTCGACCTCCTCCGGCGCCATGCCATGCGCCTCCGTGAGCACGGTGACCGTCGGTGCGGTGAGGTCGGGAAACACGTCGACGGGCATGCGCCGGGCGGTCCACGCGCCGGCCGCGAGCATCAGCGCGGCGACGGCGAGCACGACGACGCGATTCGAGAGCGCCCACGCAATCAGTTTATCGAGCATCGTCGACTCCTAGTGCTCATGACCGTGCGCGGGCACGGCCGTGGACAACGAGGCCAGACGCACCTGATACGCGGCACCGGTCACCACTCGCTCCCCTGCTCGGATGCCGCTACGCACCAGCACGCGACCAGCGTTGGTCGGGCCGAGCGCGAGCACCCGTTTCTCGAACCGCTCCCCGTCCGCTTGCACATACGCAACGGCGCGGCCGTCGTCGTCGAGCACCGCCGAAGCCGGAATGAGCACGCCGGCTTCGCGCTGCGCCGTACGGACCGAGACAGCCGCGGCGGCACCCACCTTGAGTGAGGCATCGGCGTTTGCTACCTCAAGCAGCATCGGTACGGATCGCGAGAGCGAGTCGATCACGCTGCCGATGGACACGACGCGTCGCGCGGCGTACATGCGCTCTGATCCTTCCACGCGGAATTCGACACCCGCGTTGCGCGACACGTTGGCCGCCTGCGCAGCGGGTACGTTGACGCGCAGCCACAGGACCGACGGATCCACCACGGTGAACAACAGCGCGCCCGCGTCCACGCGGCTCCCAGGCGTCACGCGGCGGTCCGCGACAACGCCGGCGATGGGCGACCGCACGGCGATGCGTCCGCCGCTCGTGAGCGCGCCACCGCCGTATCCACTGAGCGCTTCACGCGCGGCGGCAAGGCGGATCTCCGCCTCGTGCACGCGACGCTGCGACACGGCTTCTACCGCGAAGAGCCGCACCGCACGGGCATGTTCGTCTTCAGCCTCGCGCAACCGCGCGCGCGCTTCAGCATAGGCGCCGGCCCCGCCGTCACCGAGCGACGGCGCGAGGAGGGCGAGCGTCTGCCCACGCCCCACGCGCTCGCCGGGCGCTGGCGCGCTCGCGACGCCGGACGCATCGACGAGTCCTGCCAGCGGGGCCGTCACCTGCGCGAATCGCCCCGCCACTGGCTCGAGAAGTCCTAGTGCGTCGAAGGTGACGGCGAGATTCCCGGCGATGGCGAACTCGGTCCGAAAACCTGGCGTCTTCCACGCTTGCTCCTTGAGGAAGGCGATGCCGCTTTCGCTGCCGCCCGAACCACGAGGCGCGACAGCCGCCGATGCATAGACGGTCAGCCCCGACACGACGATGCTGTCGCGCGCCTGCGGACTCTCGACGCGAATCACGAGGTCATACACGCCGGCTCGGGCGAACGTCGGACTGGGCCCATAGATCCCAGGCGCGCGTGGCGTCTCCTGCACCACCGTGACGGGCGCCCCACCGCCTCGCGGTGTGAAGGATAGGGTGATGCGGCCCGATCGCAGTGGCGCGAAGTCGGTGAGGTCGGTGAGGTGCACAGCGAACTTGTCGGGCGCGCCCACGATCAGCGCCGGATACTCCATGAAGAGCTCCGTACTATCCGTCCACAGCGTGATCGCACCGCCGGCCGGTTCGTTGGCCGATTCGGCGCTGTCGCTGGCTTCGGCAGCGCCGTTGCGATTGCCATTATCACTGCAGGCCATTGCCCCAGCGAGTGTCGCCGCCAGCATGAGCATACGCACGCGTTCACGGGCGAAACGGGACACGCGTGAAGTCGGAGTGAGATATCGCATGGGCGTCATCGAACGGGGTCGGAAAGGGGAAAGAGCGGAAAGCCCAACGCGCGTGCGAGCGCGACGCGTCGAAGGGCGATATCGGTATCGAGCGTCAACAGGGCGAGCTCAGTTTCCTGCCAGGCGCGCACGGCGTCCAGCCATTCGGCCAGCGTGATCTCGCCGTCGGCATACGCCGCCTGCACCGCGCGCAGCGCAACCCGCGCCTCGTCCCCTACATACGGCAGCAGCAGCGTGCGCATCTCTTCAGCCGCGCGCAGAGAGCCCGCCGCGTCGGCAATCTCACGCGCGAGCAGTCGCTGCGTGACGTCGGTTGCTGCGCTCGCTTGTCGCGCAGTCGCGTTCGCGGCCGCGAGGGCGCCCGCACGGCGGTCGAACAGCGGCAAAGGGATGGACACGCCTGCCACGAATCCCGACAGCGCGCGTGATGGCGAGGTGGCGTCGTTGCGCACGTGCTCTCCTTTGTAGCCCGCCGAAATCGCCGGCATCGGAAGACGCTCGCGTGCGGCGAGGCGCGCATCGGCGGCTACCGCTTGCGCTTCGAGTTTCGCCACGAGCAGCTCGGGGCGCGCACTCAATGCATTGACCATTAGCGAATCGCGTGCAGCGGAAGGCACGGTGTCAGTGAGCGTCAACGCGACTGGCAACGTGACGCTTGGTAAAACGCGGTGCAGCAGCACGCTGAATGCGCTACCGCTGGAATCCGTGGCAACAGCCATCGGGATCACAACGGCATCGACGGTTCGCGCCATCAGCAGCGCGAGTTGCTCGCGCGCCGAGCGCGCCGCAGCGGCCGCCTCCGCTCGTCGTGCCGCGTAGCGCGCCGATTCCAAGCGAAGCCGGCGCGCCGCGTACCCGGCGATATCGCCGGCGCGGAGCCGTTCGTCGCTCACCCGCTGCGCTTCGGCGGCTGTACGCGCGGCCACGTCGGCGATACCCGCACGATGCTGCGCCGACGCCGCTTCGATGTACGCGCGCACCACCTGCGCGTCGAGCGACTGCGTTGTCGCCGTCAGTCTCGCCTCTGCCGCCTGTCGCCGAAACCGTGCTGCGTCTGCGCGCGCAGCACGTTGACCCGCGATCTCGAGCGGCCACTCGAACTGTGCGATGTCCTGCGCGTTTGCCTGCCCCGCCCGGGACGTCTGTTCACGACCGTAGGCGAGCGTGGGGTTGGGTCGCGCGAGTGACTGGCGTTCGCGCGCACTCGCCGCGTTGAGCCCTTCGCGCGCCGCGCGGATGCTCGCATCGGCGCTGTATGCCGCAGCCCGCGCCTCGATGAGGCTGATCGGCGCACGCGCCGAAGTAGACGGAGGGGGAGCCTCTTGGGCTCGTAACGGGAGATCCGGGCCCATGAATGCGGACAGCAGTGCCGCGACGACCACGCACGCCGGGTGCCGCACGATGGCGCCCTGTGCGCGTGGCGACGGCACGAAGCGCAGACGCGATGAGACGTTCAAGACCACAGGAGGACCAGCTGACGTTCCCGCGTGGCACCAACTCGTCGACCGGAATGCCGACGCCGCGCACAACGGGCACCATCACGGTGAGCACACGCGATGGCCTGTTGTCAGGGTGAGCGGCCGTGTGCTGGACACGACGCAACCCACACTGATGAACGACGTCAGCGCGTGGGAGGGGCTCGGAGTGCGGGGGGGGGGCCGGTGTCGGGCGCCGGTCGTGCGAGGGCGGCGCGATCCCACGAGGCGGCGGGTCGCGCGGACAGGTTGGACTGCTGAAGCGTCGCAGGGACCGGGCTCGTGGCCACTTGGGCATTGACCGCGACGCGCACGTCCACGGCTCCCTGAATCGCCGCGACGATGGTCGGGTGTTCATGAGCGTGGTCGTGGTCCGGCGCGTGCGCGCTCGGGTACTCCGGTTGCGCAAGAACGCCGGGGCGATCATTTCCCGGTCCTACGTCGTGTTCGTCGACGCCCTGATGCTCGTGGTGTAGCGCCTCCCCGTGCGCCGGTGTGTGATGCCCTTCGGCCACGTGCGCGTGCGCGACACCGTGCGCCACGGCAAGGCTCGGGGCGACAAGACTGGCAATCAACGAGACGAGGAGGACAACTCCGCGGGACCAACGAGAACGGGCCACTCTTCAATATACCCTGCGGCGTGCCACAGTGTCCGGCGGTAACCGCGCGCAGGTCGCCACGATCACGGCGAAGTGCTTGGCTTTCTT
>JBBQTA010000057.1:0-7057 GCA_038213465.1 Gemmatimonadales bacterium
GCCGGTGGTGATCCTCGCCGCGCCGGTGGACAAGTCGTCATTCGATCCGCGTGTGCACATCCGCCGCTCCGCTGCCGGTGACGCGCTTGGCGGCATGTGCATCGGGTACAAGCAGAACAAGGAGTTCGTCACGCTTGCGCAATGCCCAGGCTGGGCGGAGATGCAGGCCGCCGAGTCCACGTACGAGGCCGCCGAGGAGGCGCGGCTGCTGTATGTGGCGACCACGCGTGCCAAACAGCAGCTTGTCGTGGGGCAATTCACGGAGATTCCGGCGGCGACCACCAAGTCTCAGATGGCGAAGTCGAACCCGGATAACTCCGTGTGGCGCCCGCTCGCACCGATGCTGGAACGTCTTGCCGCCGAACTCGCCATCTCTCCTCGACCGCCCGTCGATCGACGCGAAGTCGCGCAGACGGCTCTCGCCATTCAGCAGGCCGTCGCCGATGCACGGCAGATGGTGGAGGCCGCGTGCGCGGCAAGCGTCACCGTACGGACGGTAACACAGTCGGCAAAGGATGCCGACGACGTCAGGCCGTTCGTACTGCGCACGTCATCGGGAGGCAAAGGAAAGGAATGGGGAAGCGCCGTCCACCGACTGATCGAGGCGTACCTGCGTGGTCGGCGCAACGCCGAACTTCTTGCGTTCGCGCGCGCGGTGGCGCAGGACGAGCGGCTGTCACCCGCTCTCGAGGCCGAACTGCTCGCGTTTGCGGAAAGCGCCGGCGATGCTGCGTGGAGCACGGGGATTCCTGCGGGCGCCACGATCATGACCGAGCTGACGGTGATGCGGCATGTCACGAACGGTAGCACCGCAGTCGTCACCGAAGGCGTGATCGATGCGGCGGTACTGCAGGACGGCGCGTGGACCGTGGTGGACTGGAAGACCGATAGCGTCGACGCCTCTGAGTGGAGCCGTCGTCAGGTGACTTATTCTCGGCAGGTGGAGACATACGGAAATCTGCTGACGGGGCTGACGGGCCTCCCGGCCACAGTGCGTGTGGAGCGCGTGCTGACATCGCAGTCAAATCCCTGAATTGATGTCTGTCCTGCTTACGCTCCCCCGTGTCGCGATAGGGACGCGGTGGCAATCAGACGGTTCACGAGCGTCGACCGATTCGTGCGGTGCGAGCATCCTGAAGATGAAGCATCTGTCGTGGACGTCGACGAAGACGTAGCACTCGTCTGCGCTCCTGGCCCTACCGCGCAGATCCATCACGCTCAGCCTCAAACACTTGATCCGGCGCCGTCGCGGTCAGTTCTGGAACAGTACGCGACGGATGCGTGCGCCGCTCCCGAACTTCGTGGGATGCCGCGAAAGAGTGCGACATTCTGCACAGATTTCATAAATACATACATGCATAACGCGTGACGCCTACACATTCGCTTGCGCGCGGCTGGCAGCGCCGTTGCCTATAAGCCAACGAATGCGGCCGACACTTCTATGCGCACGAACAACATTCGATAAAATACAACTTCAAGGTTTTCAGCAACTGTGTTGCGTGCTCTTGACTGGCCTGGACCGCTCGTTTTGCCGACGCCGAGATACACGTCCAGATGCTCGATGCCGATCACGCCCCCTCACACGCGACCTCCCCTGCATCCGAGATCATATTCCGATAGTTGCTCGCTGGCAGCTCCGCACCCACAGCTTTGAAGTACGCGCTCCAGAACACGCGCGTCGCTGCGCCACGGGAAGAGCTGACGTCAGCCCCCGCAACCACCACGCAGACGCCACGAAGATCCGGTAGCCGATTCTGCGCTTTCCTTTGCGCGATCCAGCGTTCGTCCGGTACACCGCCCTTCCGTTCCATGTTGAGCTCTGGTGTCGCGTTCAGCATGTCGGACATCAGGACGAGGACCGTCCCACGTCCGCCTGAAGCGCGCGCGTGATCCGCTGCCCGCCCGATCGTAAAGAGCAGATCAGTGGTCATCACGTTTTTTGTCTTCGTCGAGTCGAAGAACGTTGCAGTGATGAGCCGCGCCGTCCTCCGAAATTGCTCAGCTTTCTTAACATCAGCGCCATTTGGCCGCCCTGGTGTACGCGCAGGCGGAATCGCTTCTTCCCAAACCTCGGACGCGTCGGTACCCGCCTGGTAGGTCTGCAGGACAACTAGCTTGTCACCGTTTGTCATACGGTCGATAAGGCCGTCCATCAATCGCTGGCCCTCCAGCAATTGTGTCGGTTTGCGACTACCCGAAACATCCACTCCTACTATGTAAAGTGTACCACGGGCCGCAGGGGCCTCTGACGTCGCTGCGTCGGGAGGCGAGCAACCGACGAGTAACGTCGCCGTCGAGAGCGCGGCGGCTAGGCTACGAATGCGCATGCTTTCCATTCCTGTGTGTCACGCGGCAACGGCAAGGCCGCGCTCGACCGCGACTCGTGATGACAACTGCTCGTGGGAGCGGAGCAGCGCAGTGAACTCGGTGCGCAGACGCGCAAACTCGGCAGGTTCCTGCAGGGCAGGATGCGCTTCCAGAGGTGGTAGGTCGAGCTGCGTCTGGTCGTCGAAGGCACGGATGTTCGCAGGGTCGAGTCCGCGCAGCCGCGCATTCTCACCTCGGAAGCGCGGGATGACGCTCTCGAGCCTCTTCACCTTTGACTCCCAGCCGTGCAGCGGATGCGCGTTCAGTAGATGTTGTACGCGCCCCACCGTTCCATGAGCCAATCCCGACGCTGCGCGTGCCTCATGATTTACAAGGATCTGCTCACGATGCAGCTCGTTGCACCGATCCCGCAGTTTGACAAGGTCTGGGTGCTCGCCGCGCTTGTCCCCCAGATCTTTGCTCGCGTACCCGTAGCCGAGAACGCCAGCGGTACAGACAAGTGCGATATTAAAAAGGAGAATCGGCCAGTTGATGTCGTGCACAGTCGACGCATAGCGTTCATCCTCTTCGTGTCGATTCAGCACGTCCCGTGCACTCTCCGCGGCATTCGAGGCATCTGTGATCTCAGCGAGATTCCTCTGGTTCTTAGCAGCGTCGAGCCTTGACTGTGCAGAAGCGAGTGCGGCGACGTCACGTACCACACGCTGGTGAGTCGCGTCAGCGATTCCCTGTCGCGAGAAGAAGAGGAAGCCGAGCGCGCAAATGAGACCTGCGCTACAAACCGATGCCAAGAAGAGCTGCTCTCGTCGGTGGCCACGGATCGTCTGCGCTGCTAGTGGTAGTTCGGTCTCTCGCAACGACACGATCGGCCGCAGCCCCTGGCCTACCAGCTTGCCCAAGACGACAAGCACGACAACGGCGATGAGCGCGACAACCGCCGCTTCAATGTGCGTCGCGAGGTCGACGAGGAGCAGGTAGGCACCAGACCCCAAGCTATCAGTGTCCGCGCGCTCAGCGGAAGCAGAGGCGACCTTCGCAAGCGCCGCGTTCATCGGCAGCAGCAACCGGAACACGGGGAAGTTCGCTGTGAACTCGACGACGGCCAGCATCACGGCGGCCGGCCAGAAAAGGGCTGCAGGTATGAATCGTTCATAGCGAACAGGCTTCTCGTCGTGCTCACTCTCCCTGCGTATACGTTCGATGCGCTGTTCGCGGTCCTCGAGGTCGTGCTGGAGCGTCTCAAGGCGAGCGATCCGGGCACGAAGGAGGGCGACATGCTCGCCGAACTGCTGGCTGCCTTCCTCGATCGCATCCTGTACCTTCGTGCGGACGCGCAGCTGCCAGTCGCGGAAGACCTGCGCGCAGAGCTTGATGAGCACCTGCTCAGGCTCGAGCGGCTCCGTGCGTACGACGTCGTGCCGAGGCAATCCCCTATGCGCCCACTCTGCTGCCGACTCTTCCGCGCGCCGCTCGATGACATGCACCTCACGCTCGAACCAATAATTCGTCTTCTTGGTTATCGCGTGGACGCCACCGCCTCCGTCGTCTGCCACATCCGGTTGCTCGACGGGCGCACTGTCACTCGTGGTGTCTGAGAAATCGACGAGGCCTGCACTTCGTTGCAGGGACATCGAGACCAGATCTGGGACAACCGGACCCGCAAAGTCATTCAGGTCCATCGGGCGGTCGGCCTCGGGACCCGACCTGAAGCCGAATCGGTTGAGAGGGCGAAACGAGAGGGGCAACGGCTAACCTGTTGAAAGATAGCCGTTGTCCGCCCGACGTCGGGCGTCCTACCGGCAAAGATTTATTGCAGCGCTGACTCGTTTTGTAAAGCTGAGCTCGTTGTGAACCGACGGTCGGTGGAGCCAAATACACGTTATCGCACCTCAGTGACACTCATCCCAACACGGGTGCCTGAGGTCCTGCCCTCATGTCGCCTAGATCGCGGATCGCTGCCTCATCTCCCCAAGCCGAACCGCCAGCGCCGTCCTGACCTCCGCCGGCGCCAGCACCTCCGCATCCGCCCCATACTGCAGCACGTGCCGCAGTGCCCACTCGGTGTCTGCCAGCGGATACCCGAGCGTCAACGACCCGTCCTCGGCGAGCGCCGCGCCCTCACGCTCTGCGATCCAGCGCGCGATGTGTGGCGAGTAACGCACGATGAGCGTCCCGACCGGCGCGCATGGCACGAAAGGCCGTCCGTCCTGCACGAGTTGATGAGGCGTGAAGTCCGCCGGCACCTCGTAGGTCGCGTCGATCATCGATGCCTCCTCTATGCGATCGACGCGAAAGAGCCGCAGCCCGCTGCTGCGCTCGCACAGGCCTGCCAAGTACCACGCGCCGTTCGCCACGAGCACCGCATACGGACATACGATGCGCTCGTCCGGTGACGTGAGATTCGGCTTGCGGTACACGATGCGGACTTTCCGGTGCGCATGCCGTGCCTGGCGCAGCACTGCAAGCGTCGTCCGATCCGCTTCCGTGACCGGGCCGAACGTTGCGTCAACTTGATCACCGGACACCGACGCATCCCCGGGGATGGCACAAATCGCCTCCTGCAGCCGCTCTCGTGCTCCCGAGATCGCGTGCAACTCCTCGGGGGGGCGTTCGGTCGCGAGCACCGCAAGCCCGAGCTCGAGCGCGCGCAGCTCAGGAACCGTGAGGCGCATCGGCCGCAGAAAGTGCTGTGTGTACACCTCGGCGCATCCATCCGCGTCGAGCGAGATCGACAGCCCCTCGACGAACCCGCCTGGCGTGTCGAAGCGGGCAGCCAGCGATCCCAGATCACGCACCAGCGTCTTTTCGTCCGTTCCTACTGCGCTGGCGAGGTCACGAATCGGATGTAATTCGCCGTCGGCCATGCGAGGCACGAGGTCGAGGAGGCGGCGGAGCTGGTCGGCGGCAGTACCGGTCATCGGACGCCTTCCTGCAGACTCTGTGGTTCTTCCGACGTTTGCACATCGGCATAGACGGCGAGCGTACGCGCGATCTGCGCCTCGAACTCGCGCACCACGGCTGGCGGAGCGACGGGTCGCGCATCACCTGCGAAGGCAAGCAGCCAGCGCACGAACGCGTCGACGCGCCGCACCTGAAAGCGACGTGAGAGCGGAGCACCGTCCACGGGCTCACCGAGTTCGAGTGCCGGGCGTGTCACGCCGGTCGCGGCCTGAAAGGCGACCGTCACGCACTCCGTGTCACCCTCGCCGAGTTCCCACGCGCGACGCGGGCGTGCGTGCTCACGCAGTTGAAAATCGTCAGGCAGGCAGAAGGCCCGCTCGCCCTTGCGTGCGTCAACCGTCATCGCACCCGACATCCGACTGACGCGGAAGTTGCGAAGGCCTTCTCGCCCTTCCCCGCGTGCGCGATCGCGTCCGGCGAGGTACCAATTCCCGTTCACGAAGAAAAGTCCCCATGGTTCGACCTCGCGATGCGAGGGCTCGGCGTGCGCCATCCCGCGATAGTCGAAGCGCACGGCACGCCTCCCGAGCAGCGCTTCGGTCAGCGTATCGAGGATGGCCGGGTCCGGGTGGGCGCGCGACGCGACCAGGTGGACCTCTTCTGCCGCCGCGGCGTCAACGGGCAGGTCGAACGCCAGCTTGCGCATCGCCGCCTCCGTGTGCGCCGCAAGCACCGGATCACCTAACAGGCGCACGCGCGCCGCGGCATCGCTCACCGCCGCCAGTTCGTCCGGCTCAAACGCCAATACGCGCAGCGAGCGGTAACCGTACCTGTCGACCTGCTTGGGGCCGCGGCCCTGCGCATCGCCGGTCACGGCGAGATACGGCAGATAGAAATTGTCTTTCCGCAGACGGTATCCAGCCTCCTCGCCGCCGATGGTCTCGATCGGGACGCCGAACGCACGGAGCGCGTCCTTGTCGCGCTCGAACATGCGCTTGCGAGTAGTCACGTCGCGACTCTCGTCGCCGTACTCGGGCACCTCGCGGCTCAGCACGTCGAAGTCGACGGAACCGTGGCGCTTCAGGAGAGCGGCAAGCAGGTCGACCCAGCGTTGCACGACCGGCACGGCGCGTTGGGTTGGCGTCATTGAATAGGTCTCTCGTCCGCGAACCTCGCGTGAGGGCGGAGCGCGACGCGCCCGCTATGGCCAACCCCGGTCGTGACGCGGCAAAGTAGCACAGCAGCACGAAAAAGTGCACGCGGCAAGGTAGCGCCCGGGGCAATATCGAGGCACCCGCTGCACTTCGCTCAGTTCTCCGGGTACCGCGCCTTCCACGCTGGCCCGATGGCGTATCCAACGAGCAGGTCGTCCGCGACCGCGCTGATGACCTCGCGCAGCTCGAGCAGTGCGAGCCAGTCGCCTGGAAGCCCGTACTCCCCGCACTGCACACCGAGGATGGCCCCGGCGATGCTGCCCGTGCTGTCGCTGTCGCCGGAATGGTTGACGGCGAGCCGCACACCGTGCACGAAGTCGGTCGCGACGAGCGCGCAGTACACGCCGATCGCGAGCGCTTCCTCCCCGGTCCACCCGGCGCCAAGCGTCTCCACACGTTCAGCGGTCGGAGGCCCCGGCTCGTCCGCGAGCGCTGTCGCCAGGTGCAGAGCGCTGACGGTCTCCTCGTGGCCCGTCTCGCGTCGGAGGCGATCGACGGCACGTTCCACGGCGGCGCGCAAAGAAGGTGTGCGCGCGTGCCGAAGGTCGCTCAGGATCTGCGCATACGCACCGGCCGAGAGGTAGCCGGACGGATGTCCATGGGTCAGCCGCGCC
>JBBQTA010000058.1:0-6772 GCA_038213465.1 Gemmatimonadales bacterium
TGTCCACGCAGTGCTCGGCCCTCCGGCCAACACGGCGGCGTGCAGCAGTGCGACCGCACCATTACTGTCGCCGAGGGCAAGGCGAACCTGTGCGAGGATCGCCGGGGCCGCGTCGACACCTTCAGCGCCACGCAACGGCCGCTCGTCGGAAATCACAACGCCGCGCGACGCCGCCCATATCCGCGCCGCATACACACGCGGGATCCGCGCCGCCTCCGGCAGCGCGTCGTCAGCGGACAGTGATGACCCACTAAACTCATCGCTCAGCAACGACGCCTCGATCGCGAGCGCGAGACAGACGACATCCTGCAGTCCCTCCGCCGCGGCTCGCGTCGCGACCTCGCGAACCAGCTCCGGTGCACGCGCACACATCGCGGCCTGTGCCAGCATCCGAAACTGCCACGCATCCACCGGCCCGATCTCCAGCGCCTCCGTGACCTTCGCGACCGCCTGCACCGCGTGCCCAAGGCACGACTCGGCCAGCGCAGCGACCGCCAGCGCCGCGCGCTCGTTACCTGCAGCCGAGAGCGCACCGGCCGGATCACATTGCGCCGTCAGTGACCACCTGGCGCGAACGACGTGTACCGCTCCTCGGAGTTCCTCCGGAGCGTCCGCCAACCGCTCCCACGCATCTCGCACGGCATCCGTCTCACCTTCCACTGCCAGATCCGCCAGCTCGGCGACGTTCAGGACTCCGTGCAGGACGTCGAGCGCATCACGTGCGTGTGCCTGCGCCGGCCGCGCGAGGACATCGACGAACTGAATCCCGGGTGTCGCATCGCGTCCTGCCACCTCAAACTCGTCAGCGGTTATCTCAAGGCCGGGCGACATGACGCGCAGGACCGCGCTCGCGAGATCGGCCCCGAGTCTGTCGCAGGCTTCGGGCGTGAATACCGGGAGTTCGAGTGCCCGCTGCGTGGCCCAGCGAACGAGTCCCCGGGTCACGTCGTGCAGCTCCACTGATCCGCCGACACCTGAATCGAGATCATAGACGCTCAGTTCGACGCGCCAGGCTGCGTGCGAACGTTCGTCCGACACGATGTGGATCGCCGGATCGACGAGGAGCGCCTGCCGCATTGCGTTCGCGACCACGACTGACACCGACGCGCTCCGCGACGAGGAACCCGCCAGCGCCGTCCCCCGCACGAACACGCGTGCGGCGTGTCCCGTCGTGCGCGAGGCGAGTGCGGGAGAACGGCCCGTCCGGAGCACCTGGTCGATCGCACTGCCGAAGGACAATGCGGTCGGAAAATGATCAGCATGATCGGGCGAGAGCGCTGCCGCGAGCAGATCGTCCAGCGACGACGGTATCTCCGATGAGAAGGAGCCGAGCGGAACGGGGGCTTCCGTCACACGTGATGCGAGTTGGCGATGAAACCCCTGTCCCGGAAATGCATAGGTGGCGGTGAGGAGTTCATAACAGGTTGCCGCCAACGCGAAGACATCGCTTGTCGCGTCGGCCGGTTGCCCTTCGAGCACGGAGAGGCTCATGTACGGCATCGTCCCTGTCGCCGCGTGCTCCGGCGGGAGCGTGGCTCCGGGTTTGCTCCACCATGCGACGCCGAAGTCACTGAGGATTGCGTGCCCCGAAGCGCGCAAGATGTTTCCTGGCTTCACATCGCGGTGGATCAGCCCCAGCGAATGCGCGTGGTGCAGCGCATCGGCCACTTCGCGCGTGCATCGCAGGGCTTCCGCGACCGGGAGCGGACCGTCGCGGGACACGATCGTGTCGAGACTGGCGTCCTCGAAATAGGGCATCACGAACCACTCCCATCCCTCCGCCGTCCCACCGTCCAGGATCGGCACGATGAAGGGGTGATGGGTGACGGCCGTCAGCCAGGCGAGTTCGTTCGCGACCCGCTTGGCGCCGACGACATCATCACCGTGGTGCATGGCCTTGATGGCAACCTGCCGCCGATGCCGGGTGTCAGTGGCACGGTACACGGTTGCCATGCTGCGTGCGCGCACTTCGTGCAGGTCGTAGCGCGGGGCGAGCACGGCGCGGAGCTCGGTCGATGTCGGTGGCATCTCGGTTCCCTTGCACCTATGAAGTGGGCCATGCGACAACAGAGCCAACCTGATCATATCCCTTTGACAGGGGTCACGGAATATCTCCACAGGGTCTCGGGTGCGATCACTGTCACGGTAAGATCAGGCCAGGAGAATCCTATTGCGCAGAAAACGCTGACAGTGCCAGATTGCTCTCTAACCGCTCGACCCCAAGAGCCGCTGCCGAGCCGCAACACTCAGCAACGTGCCGACCATCCGAGTCCGACAGATGCCTTCTGAATCGACGCAGCAGCCGTTTGATGGATTGCCGGAGGCGACGGCAATTATCGCTTTGGCGAACAAGTCACTTGACGGTGATGCGGCAGCCGACGAACTGGCGGAGTTGATGACGGCGCGGGAGTCGATTCCGGCAGGCGGCTTGCTGAACGTGATCATGCGTGATCTCGATCGGGGGCATCAGTGGTTGCGCGGCATGATGCCACCCGCCGCTCCTGAACCGGCGTCGAGCCCGGAGTTGCTGCCAGAATGGTGGCGGCATGTCTTCACTTGGGTGGCAGATGGCACGGGGTATCATCTGCCGGATGACGTCAGTGGCCGTCATTTGTCGCCGTATCAAGAGGATCTCGAGCTTGCGGCCCGTATTTGCGCGGGTGATGAACGCGCAGCCACAGAGCTCTATCACGACCACAGTGACATGGTGAGAGCGCTTGTTCGTGCCCGTGGACTGGCGAGCGAGATGGATGATGTCACGCAGGAGGTCTTTGCGCGGGTGTTTCGAAAGCTGGCGTTGTACCGCGGCGAGTCGTCGATGAAGACGTGGTTGTATCGCGTCGCACTCCGTCACCTGCTGAATCTGCGTGAGGCTCGGGCCACGCGTGTGCGACGGGAAGTGCTGATCTCGGATCTCAACGGCGCGGACGACGAGGCCTTGTTCCTCTCGATGGTGGCTGACGAATCGCCTTCACCGCTCGATCGGGTCGAGGAGATCGATGCCAGCGACGACGTGCGTGCGGCGCTCGATCATCTGCCGGAATACGTGCGTCAGGTGGTGGAATTGCGAATGCTCGATGAGCTGAGTTGCCGGGAGATCAGCGGCGTCCTGGCAATTTCAGAGGGAACGGTGCGTTCCCGGTTGACACAGGGACGCATTGCGATCGGGCAGCGCATTCGCGTGCACATTGGGCGTTGACCCGGGTCGCCCACTGATGGGCAGCGTATCGGGCGTGCCTTAAGCCGAGACTTGCGTGATGCGCACTTGGCGGGCACGTTTGCCCTATTGGGCGCCATCCTGCTCAAACCCCGGCCTTGCGGGGGGCTGCAGCGTTGGTAAGCGCATGGTCCGCCACGCGTAAGCGGATGACTGCGATCGTGTTGTTGGGGAAATTTGAGACAGACGCTGTCCAAGTGTCCATCTCGGACTGAAGTCTCGTCGGCGTAGCCTGCGCATGCAGCGGGCCTCTCGTTCACAATTTCGACGGACTTGCCACAGATGCGATCACGGATCTCAAGGCTTCTGCATCGAGCAAGCGTCTATCGGTATCTGGCCGGCGCATTGATATGCACGAGCTTGCTTTCCGCAAGTCTGGGTCTGGCGCCCCAGCCGAAGCGTGCGCCGCGTCAGATCGCACTGCTGATCGGCATCGCCGACTACAAGAATTTCCCGAAGAATGGCAAGCCCGGTGAGTCGGATCTCGAGGGTCCGCCGAACGATCTCGTCGTCATGCAGCGACTGCTGCGCGGCTGGGGCTTCTCTGATCCATCCGACGTGCGAATCCTCCGGGACAGCCTCGCGTCGAAGCGCGCGATCTTGCGCGCGTTTGACTGGGTTGTGGAACGCGCGGATCAGCCGGACGACGTGGTCCTGATCTACTTCTCGGGCCACGGCACGTTCGTGCGCGACGAGAGCGGCGATGAAGCACGGTTGACGCCGGGTGACACGCTCGATGAGGCGCTGGTGCCGTGGGATGCGCCGGTCCTCACAACGGTGGCCAACCTGCCGGCGCCCGGCATCGGTCCCCGGCTTCTGCTTGACGACGAGATCCGTGAATCGCTCGTAAACCGTCTCGCATCGCAGACTCTGCACGTCACGATGATCCTTGACGCTTGCTACACGGGGACGGCGACGCGCGGCGCAAACCAGTCCACGCGGCCGCGTGGTGCAACGGCCGCCGGCAACATGCGCGGCGGTGGTCCGGACATCGGTGATCCCACCGACGGTGGGACGTACACACTGCTCACAGCAGCGGGTTCGCACGAAACGGCGCAGGAGATGGGGTTTGCGACGGGCGCTGGCTCAGTACGTGTCAATGGTGTCTTGACATGGGCGCTTGCGCGGACGCTTGCGGGGGCACCGAGAACCGCGCGCTGGAACGACATCCTTCCGGACCTAAAGCGGCGCGTCCTGGAAGCCGGCGTGTCGCAAACCCCGCAGCTCGAAGGACGACAGGATGGCCGAGTTCTCGACCTGCAGCGTCCGGTGACTGAGCTCGCCGCTCGCGATTTTTCGAACGTGCTGCGTGTATCGGGCGACCGGGTAACGATCGATCAGGGGGCGCTCCACGGGCTGCGCACGGGCACTCTGCTGGATGTGCATGCGCCAGCCGATTCGCTCGCCTTCGCGGCTGCGATGATGCAGGTCAAGCTCGATTCCCTCGGGGACAGCACGGCGTCCGGCGTGATCGTCGGGGCAAAGGTGACGGTGGCCGCCACGGCGCGACTCGTTGTGGCCCGACTTCCTGCAGGGCTCAGCATTCCGGAGTGGATACCGGCGTGGGTGCCACGCACCGACACGGCCGCGCGCGCGCAGCTGACACGTGACTCCCGTTTCCGGATCGTGGACGACCGCGATAGCGCACGCGCGATCGTGCGTGTTGGAATGGATTCCCTGACCCCTCGCGCCGGAGTGGGCTCCGGCACTGCGATCCGAACGTTGTTTGTCGCCGGGTTTCCGGTTGTTCAAGCCATGACGCCGCCGTCGGGGATCGTCGGGCGCTTCGAGGCCTGCGAGCTGCAGCGCGCCTTTGGTGCCTCGATCTTGGCTGGTATGCCTGCGCAAGGCCCACGCACTGAAGGGCTCGAACTCATCGTGCAAATGCGCGAAGGTGATCGGAGCCAGAACCCGGGCGTTCCGCCCGATCTCTTTAAACCGCCGCCGGATTCGGTTCCTGCACTTCTATTGAATCACAAATACACCATCTGGGTGTGGGTCAACACCGCGAAGGATGCCCAAATGTATTTGTCAGGAATCGCAGGCGGACTCACCGGCGCCATTATTTCGTTGCCGGGCGGTCAGGTGCAGCCGCGGGTCTACCCGTCGAAGCGCTGGATTCCACTCGAAACCTTCACGGTGAGCGAGCCGCTCGGGACGGATTTCATACACGTAGTTGCAAGCGTCGATCCATTCAGCTTCGCCCCGTTCAGCAACGGCCTCGGTCTGTGCGAAAGCGGCGGCATCGGCGAAAGGAAGAGGGGCCTCGAGGTGCGTGACGGCGCGATGAGCGGATGGGTCAGGAACAGCGTGCGGGTGTCGTTCCGTCGTTGATGCCGAGGAGGATTCCCGTTCGTAGCTCCCAACAGGCCGCTGACCATATTTCAACTGGATTTGTCAAGTGAAAGGCGTTCGACTGGCATACATTGGCGCACTTGTTCTGGTGGCGCCCTGCTTTCTTAGCGCGCAGTCGCGCTGCGAATCGATCCCGGCGCTCAGTATCGCCGGTGCGACGCCGGAAAGTCGCGCATTCACCGTGGCGATCCGTCAGATTCACCGCGACCAACAATGCGTGCAGACTGGACCCGTCGTGAACCGAGTCCGGCGGCTCATCGCACCGCTCGCCCAGCTCGGTGGTGAGCTGGTGGCCGACACCCGGTTCGTCATCGTCGATTCGCCCATGCGTAATGCGTTCGCCGTCTCGGTCACCCGCAACGGCACGGGATTGGTCACAATGTACACAGGGTATATCGCATATTTGGATTCGCTGGCGCGCGCGGTTGCGTCAGATGGGGGCGGCGACGCGCAACGGATCTCCGACTTGTATGTGTCGTCCGTCCTTGGGCACGAGCTCTCGCATCTACTGTTGCGCCACACGATCGACGGCACTTGCAACGGGGTGCGACCTGGCGTAGCGATTGCGGCAGCTGCGGGTGTCGAGGGAATGCGTCGACTCGTCGACAGCGTATCCATCTGTGCCACGTTCTCGCAGAAGCATGAGTTGTCAGCGGACTCCGTCGGCGCCATCCTGCTGGTGCAGGCGTATGGCTCGAACGTTCTTGGCTCGTTCGGTGATCTGGTACGAGCGTGGGAGCGCACGGACGGGCATATGCGTGCCAGTGGTACGGACGAGGGTGGTGGGCGTGCCGTGAGTTCGCACCCGTCGGCCGTTCGTCGCGCAGGCGCGGCTGACGCAGCGGGTGATCTCGCACTCGCTAATCGCGCACAGGCTGCGCTCATGGACCTGCCGCAACTGGAGCAGCGCCCGGTCAGCCTTGCGAATCTGGCGGTACTCGAGAGCGTCACCGGCAACGCAGCGGCCGCGCTTCGTCACGCGGTGCTGGCCGTCGCACAGGATCCGGGCAACGTACCCGGGCACAGTGCACTCGCACTCGTATTGTTGCGCGCCGGCCGAACGGATTCGGCTTTCGCTGTCCTCGCCCGTGTCCTCGGCGGTGCCGCCACTCCGGTGCGGGCCGACCGGCTGGCGGAGGTCTGTACGGATAGCACCAGCGATTGGGCCGGGAGCACGACCTGCTACAATGCGGCGCGAAT
>JBBQTA010000059.1:0-6589 GCA_038213465.1 Gemmatimonadales bacterium
GTGATCGCGGCAGCATCCAGGTCGCGAAGGACCTGCACGACTTGTATCAGGATCTCGGCATCGTGCGCTCGCTGTCCCGACCGCGCGTCAGCAACGACAACGCGTTTTCTGAGTCGCAGTTCAAGACGACGAAATACGCGCCGAGCTATCCAGCACGCTGTGACAACTTCACCCATGCACAGGGCTGGTGTGACACGTTTTTCCAGCACGACAACACCGTGCACCGGCATTCCGGCCTCGCATTTCTGACGCCGGCGACGGTGCATCACGGCGATCCGGCGGCCGTCCTCGCCCAACGCCAAGCGGCGATGGACGGCGCGTACCAGCGGCACCCCGAACGCTTCGTCCGTGGGGCGCCCCGCGTCCCCACGCTGCCGACGGAAGTCTGGATCAACCGCGCCGAAGATCAAACGGCCGAGGTCCGAATTCCTCAGTAAATTCCCCGCTCGATCGTCTCACTCCTGTTGACAGGTTCCGGAACTCGGCTCAAAGGGAACCTCGTACGTGACCGTGTGCGGAGCAGCAAGTGGCTGCACGACCGAAGATTCGTCAAAGTCTGAACCTGCTGGCTCGGCACGCCACACCACTATTCCCGGTGTTGGTACGGGCTGCTTGAATCGGCTGCACTCACCCCGCCGTCGCAGCACACGTTCGGCCCCGCAGCGCAATCATCACGACACTCTGTCGATCCGCCGCCAAAACATTCGGCAAGTGACCCGTTGACGCTCGGCCTCTCTCGCGTGACTTTCCTTGAGGATTCGCCGGTACGCAGGAGCGAGTGCGACCTATCGCGGATTCGACGGCGCGCATCTTGTGATCGATAGCGTGCGTCTTCGGCTCTCACTTTGGGCGGCCGAAGTTCTTTCCGCTCAGAGGGTACCATGACACCTGTCGCACCAGCGAAGCAGCCGACCAAGTCCACGACCGCGTCCGCCACGAAGACAACGGGTCGCAAGGCCACAGCCACCGCCGCACCAACAGCCGCCGCCGCCACGCCCGGTCCGAAGCCGGCGAGCACCGTCATCGAGCCGGAGCTGCCGACCGAGGGGCTCACGAAGATCCTGATCACGCTGGACCTGGCCGAGGTGTACCTCGGGAAGATGGCCGCCAACCGGTCGCTCAACGAAGCACACGCGGGGCGGCTCGCCGAGGATATGAAGCGCGGCGACTGGCGCCAGACCTACGAGCCGATTCGGTTCAACAAGAAAGGCGAGTTGACCGATGGGCAGCACCGTCTCTCGGCAATCGTACGCAGCGGCAAGGCACAGGAGTTCTACGTCGCCGGCGGTCTTGATGCGAAGGCGATGGCCGTCACGGATACGGGGCGCAGTCGGACCTTCGCCGACGTACAGGCCATCGCGGGCGAGAAGAATGCGCGGAAGCTGGCCGCCGTCGCGAAGCAGGTGTACTACCTCGACATCGGAAAGGCCACGGCGAGTGGACCGGCGGTGTCACACGCGCAGCTCGACCGCACGGTGAAGGCGCACGAAGGGCTGCGTGAAGCGGTCGAGAAAGTCGCCGCTGTCTCGGGCATTCAGCCGCACGCACAGATTGCGGCCGTGTACTGCCTCGCGCGTGAGAAGCACCCGCGCAAAGCCGACCAGTGGCTCGAGGCGCTGCAGGAGGGTGAGGATCTCACCAAGGGCAGCCCGGCGCTGGTTGTGCGGAACAAGTTGATCTCGAACCGCGGGACGGGCGCGAAGCTGCAGTTGAGGGGCCCGAGCGTCGCGGCATTCTTGATCAACGGGTGGAATGCGTTCTTGGCCAACGAGAAGGGTGTGACGGCCGCGGATCTGCAGTGGCGCAACACGAAAAGCACGGCGACCGACGAGTTCCCTGAGATTCAGTAGGCAGCAGGGTGCGGGAGACGCACTGTCTCGTTCCGGCTCACCGGAGCGGGGCAGGGTGTAATCAGAGCCCGCGTGGGGCGACTGGCAGTCTCCCTTCAGTGATGCAGACGGCGCACGTCTCTTTGTCGCGCCGCGGTTCGATGACCTGCGTCGCGTACTGCACGACATGCTTGCGCTCGGACCGCGCGTGCGCAATGTCGTCGAGAGTCGCGGTCAGCGGGACGACCTGCGTGATCACGCGACCCCGGCGACTTCGTTGCAGACGGTCGAGCGCAGGGCGTCGATCACGCCCTCGTCGTCCTCATCGCTGGTATCGGTAGACCGCACCACCACGCCGTTCTACCGATCCTCCGTGCCGTCCGGTGTCAGGATGCTCGTCAGGTCGACCGTCGGCATGCGGGTACACAGGAGTTTGACCATCGGGTTCGGCGGTGCGAGGGCGTCGAGCAGCGCCGGGTCGAACCGCATGGCCGGAAGCGCCGGAGCGGGGACTGCCTCTCCACGCACCGCCGCTTGCTCAGGAACCGAGTCGGCACGTAGATCGCTGGCGGCGTGGTAATGGCGGCCTTGGCCTCACGGTTGAGCGCCAGCACGGCCCGGAGCACGGCGCCAAGCCGACGCGCCGCAGCCGTCGATTCTCTTGCTCCAGCGTTTCGCCCGCCAATGCCGCCCCCGCGCCGGCGGCCTCGTGCTGCAGGCCCACATCCGTCCGAAAATATGGCGAGCGAAGCGTCCACAAAATCAGGTCAACGCCAGACTGCTGCATTGATTCGTTGCTTGCGATGATTGACAATCAAGCCGTACAAGACGGGTGGAGAGAGAGATAGGTCGTATCTCCCGCTCCGTGCGGCTCATCCTGGAGGTGTCGTGCTGAGTAAAGGCAGCGGAAGGCCGAATTGCCGCATAAGCGCCGCGAACGCCTCGGGTGTCATAACTACCCCGCCCTCCGATCCTTCGCCGCCGGAGAACCCGACCCAGACGCGGCGTGGCGCGCCCGGCGGCATCACGGCGCAGCGAGCATAAATCGACAGGCGTTCACGAACGAAGCGAATCTCCGCATTGCCGTCGACAGAGTTCGCGAGCGAGCCGTCAGATTTACAGGTACCGGCTGCCAGCGCTGCCAAGCGTGCGCGGCCACGCTTCGAGAAGGCTGGGGCGATCTCCGCAGGCCGAAACCGGAAAGTTACCACGCCGTCGTCACCATCTTCCACGTCTGCGGTGCTGTATTGTACCGTCCGCTGCACACCCTGTGTGCTGACTTCCATCCAGCCGGAATAGCTGGGGTAATTGGCGTGTGTGGCTCGTGTCACGTCCTCAGGCGCTGTAGCGTAGCGTGTAGGCGAACTGGCCGGGCCGCGTTGCCCGCTGAGTGGTGAGCCGGCGATGAGCGCAGTGGCGGCGAGGGCGACGACTGCATGGTGTGTAATGAGTGTACGGGGTTTCATAACGCCTGGGATGAAGTGAGCACTGGAGGGAATACGCTCATTACGCACAGAATACCGGACCGGAGCGCCGGTACAAAGTAGATGGCCTAGCCATTTTACAAAAAGCACAGGAGTTGAGGCCGTGTCGATTACAATCGTACTGTTTTAGACACGCGTGCTTCCCACTGTGAGCTTGAAGGGGCGGACGGTGAGTGAGCTCACCACGCTGGCCACTGCCGCTTTGCTGACCGTTGCGTTCTAGACCGTGCCAAGGTTGAATTTTGGGAGGCCCAGCATGTCAGCCGTGGTGAGTTCGATAGCTACGCTGGGATTGACGTTGGTTTTTCCGGCACTGGTTTGCTCTCCGCACTGCCGCTGCTGGGTGTCATTGTCGAACGTGCAGTGTTGCGGCTGGTCAGCGACCGCGCTCTCGGATGCGTACGGCGTTCCCATCAGCGTATTGATGCCGAGCATGGCGAGATTGACGCGGGCCTCAGTGGGGCACCACGATCCGTCAGCCGCCTTGAACGGGCCCCGTGCGCCGGGGATCTCGCCCGATGCGTACGCGTAGGTGAACGTGCCAGCAATGGCTACCACGACCACCGCGACCACCGCGACCACCGCGACCACCGCGACCACCGCGACCACCGCGCCTGTGATCCGACCCCAGCGAACTGCTTCCATTGTCGCGCCTCCGAGCGAATGTTATGCGTCATCGCACGCCGGAGCACCGCGGACGCGGTGAGGTCTTGAAAGCCTGGCAGAACGACAAAATATTCGCCATTCGCCCGTCAGCCACGACGAAATCGGGGTAATCATTGGCGTCGGACCCGGTTGCAAAGTCGTTGCGTCGAGCGTAAGGCATGGACGGCATTAGCCCACCTGTGTGCTGATGCTCAGGCAACACGCTGTAATTTTGCCATAGGCCAAAAGCGTCAAGTGCGCGACGTCGAAGGCCGGTGAGCCACGCGCCATGATGGCGTCGAGCCTCGCCTGACGTGTGTCGTCAAAGAAGGGTGTGGGCCGCGCGCGTGACGTGCGTGCGGTCGAACAACGGAACGGTCCGGTACCGCTCAGCCCCGCAGCTACCGTGCGGTCGGCAGCGGGAGATAAGAACCGGATTGATTCGGGAGTGAGCCTCTTCCTGAGGTGGAGGCAATGCTTGCGAAAGGCGATCCGCATGCCCCAGGTGTCCGCAGTCCACGCTGTTGTTTGGTGGGTAGCAGTAATGTTGCCTCGAATCGCACGCTGGTTCGGGCCGGGAGGTCGTGAAGCTCGACAATGCCGACGGAGCCGCTCAAGTCTTCCCCCGAGCAGAACATGCCTAAATTGAAGGTCCAGCTTCGCTCGCGGACCATGGCGATTCGAGAAGGATTGCGCACCTCAATTGACGCGACGAGTGCGCCGCCCACGACGCGCATATCGAAGGACATCCACTCGAGGTCGGCGTCCGGCTCGACGGTGATGGCGCTCGAGAGCGCCGCGTTGTTGTCTGCCTTTTTCTCGCCAGTCACATGCTCAGGGTCGAAGTTGGCGAGGAACGCGATCTCCGACGATCCATTCTGCGCCGGGGGCGGGAGCACGAACGGGACGAGCACCGCGCCTTGGGGTGGGATGGCAGGGACATCTCCCATGGCCTTCGGCCCGGAGCACTCTTGCCCATTGACGTACGTGTAGCAGACCACCGCCTCGGCCGCCGGCGACCGCACACTGCCTCGGTTCGTGAAACGCACGGTCACAGGCACGCGCTGGTCATTCGGGATCACGGTGGTCGGCGCGGTGACGGCACTCACCGTCACGTCCCATCCAGGCGGACAGGCGCGCGTCGGGCCACAGGTGACGCGTGGTGCGATGGCGACGGGCGCGGTGTCCGTGATGGCGAGCCGGGCGGACAGAGAGTCCACGCCGCGTGTTCCAAGCACCGTGATACGCGCGCGGCCGTCAGGTGAGTCGATACGAGGGGCAACGGGCACGCGAGCCGTCGGAACGGCGGTGGCCTGATCCCTGACATTCAACGCCTTCGTGTCCGAAGTCTGACCAGGGAGCGCGCCTGGTACCAGCAGCGTGATGATTAGCCGCACGATGATCTTCATGTGTGTCTCGTCGTCGAAATGAATGGAAGGTCTCCTGCGATATCTACCCGACGATGATCGCGATATGTCGTAACAATGTGCGCGTAAACAGATGTCAGCGATCTGCGGTGTAGTCAATGCGGATGCGAGGACAGGACTGTAACGAGGCTCTCGCGTCGTTCGACGCTGCGATGAGGTGACCCCTTCTGCCGCCAGTGCCTTCCACTCCAGCGCGCCGTCTTTGTCATCTACATCGGCGAATGACGCACCAATTGGGCAGCCAGTTGAACAAGTGAGATACGGGCGCTGGCTGAGGGGTAGCCTGAGTACCGCGGCACGGCCGCGCGGGCGACGGTCGCGATCTCCTCGGCCGTCGCCTCAGTCGCGACACACGACACCGTGGATCGAGCTGACATCCCCGAGTGCGACGCGGTACGTGCATTTCGGACCGCTTACAAGGTGGACGACAGCCAAGGTGCCGGTCGGGGCGCGCGACCGATACGGACGCGGCTGGGAGCAACAGGATGGCGGTGACAGCGGATTCGCATGCAGCGGCGTCGCGAGGAACGCGAGATGCCGCTGTGGACGACTGATCGGCTCGGGATGGCGATTGGCGGACGGTCCGGACCTGTACCGCGGCATGTACCGACGCACGTACCGGCCCATGTACCGGCCCTTGTACCGGCCTATGCAACGACGCGTGCATCACGGCGCGCACCGCCGGACGGACGAAGGACCACACCATCCGGCAGCCCGACGACCGGCCGGTTGCATGGACGCCGTGCTGGACGGCCGGGTGCACGGTGAACCGGACGGTGAACGCACCACCCGCCGAGGGCACATCTGCAGTTGTCGCGTTCCAGCAGCCTGCACACCTGCCGTGATCGCGTGGTGCAGCTCGAGGCTGGGGGAGGGGGATTCGCCGCCCTCTTGCGGCCATTCAAGGGCGCGCCGCGGAGCAATTCGGTGCCACCGCGGCGCCGGCGAGGGTGCCGCCCTACACTCGCGGAGACGAGGCAGCTGCCGAGTCCAGCCCCCGCCGCTGTGATGCGGGACCTCTCCAGAAGACTCCCGATGATGCCAGTCGACATCACGACCCTAGCCCGCTTCACCGCCCACACCGACCGCCACGTCACGCTCGCCTACCGCACGACTCACGGCGCCGAGCAGGTACGTGAGTTCTTTGTCGGCTGCGGCAAAGAGGCGATGGTGCGAGAGATCGTGCCACTTGCCAAGCGCATGG
>JBBQTA010000060.1:0-6019 GCA_038213465.1 Gemmatimonadales bacterium
CCATAATGTTCAGCCTTGGCCGATCCCTGTTCGCAGCGGCGCTGCTCGCGCCCGCGTCGCTCACCGCACAGGCGCACGAGCACCCGGCGCCCGCTCGGGCCGCGGCGCCACAGAGTGCGGACGCGCAGCGGGTGTCGAGCACCATCCAGGCGCTGTTCGCGGCCGCCGAACGCAAGGATCTCGCCGCCCTCGACACGCTGTACGCCGGCGACAGCCTCACCGTCCTTGAGGGCGCCGGCATGAACCGTGGATGGAGCGACTATCGCGACAACCATCTCGCGCCGGAGCTGAAGGAGTTTCAGAACTTCCGCTACCGCCCGTTCGAAATCGAAGTGCGCGTCTCTGGTGACATCGCCTGGGCGATGTACCGGTACGGGCTGGCTGCGGACATGCCGGAGCGCAAGCTCGACGCCGTTGGACGGGGCACCGCGATCCTCGAGCGCAAGGGAGACAAATGGGTGGTTCGCCACACGCATACAGCCAGCCGCGCGCGCCGAAATAATGATCCACCGATGCCGAAGTGACCGCGCGCGCGGAGAGTGACTGGGTTCGAGAGTTACCGGACTCAGTGGGACGTTGAAGCGCCGGACGCCGGAGCGTTCGCCGGCGGGAGATTCCGGACCAGTGCGGGGATTTGCTCCTTCAAGATCTGTTGGTCGGCGCTGTAGTCCACGGGCACGTCGATCAGATGGACGCCGGAGGTTTTGAGGCAATCCGAGAGAAGCGGCCGCAAATCGGCCGCGGCGCCGAGTCGGTGTCCGTGCGCCCCGTAGGCCTCGGCGTAGCGCACGAAATCCGGGTTGTCGTAGGTGAGTCCGAAGTCACGGAAGCCCATGTCCTGCTGCTTCCAGCGGATCATGCCGTACGCGTCGTCGCGAAGTACTATGACCACCAGGTTGAGCCCGAGCCGCACGGCTGTCTCCATCTCCTGAGAGTTCATCATAAAGCCGCCGTCGCCACAGACGGCCACGACCGGCCGATCAGGGTAGACGATTTTCGCGCCGATCGCCGAGGGCAGCCCGGCGCCCATCGTGGCCAGCGCGTTGTCGAGCAGCACCGAGTTGGGCCGGTAGGCCGGGTAGTTACGGGCGAACCAAAGCTTGTACAATCCGTTGTCGAGCGTGAGGATCCCGTCGTCGGGGATCGCTTCCCGGACATCCGTGACCACACGCGGGGAGCGCAGCGGGAACGCCTCGTCGCGGCCCCGCGGCTCAAACCAATCACTCGCCGCGCGTCGGATTCGCGGCACATGTGTAAAGTCCCAGGACGGCGGGCGCTCGAGCCCTTCCATGATCCGACGCAGCGAGTCGGCGATATCGCCCACCACCTCCACCTGCGGAAAATAGACCGGATCCACGGAGGCCGACGCGAAGTTGATGTGCAGCACCCGCGTGCCGCCGGCCTGCATCACGAAGGGCGGCTTTTCGACCACGCTGTGGCCCACATTGACCAGCAGGTCGGCGTCCGCCACCGCCTGGTGGACGAAATCGTGCGCGCTCAGCGCCGCGGTCCCGACATAACACGGGCTCCGCTCGTCCACCACGCCCTTGCCCATCTGGGTCGTGATGAACGGGATGTCGAAGCGATCCACGAACTGCTGCAACCGCACGCACACGCGGGTGCGGTTGGCGCCTGAGGCGACGACGAGCAGCGGACGCCGCGCCTCGCGGAGCAACTCGATCGCGTGCCCGATTGAAGTTGCGTCCGCAACCGGCCGCCGGACCGAGCTGGCCGGAATGGGACGGGCGTCGGTTTCCTCTTGCAGGATGTCCTCGGGGATCTCGAGGTGCGTCGCGCCGGGCTGCTCTTCGGCGGCCAGGCGGAACGCCTCACGCACCCGCGATGGGATGTAGGCCGGCCCAACCACCTGCCGCGTGTACTTCGTGACCGGCGCCATCATGTCGACCACATCGATGATCTGGAACGCCCCCTGTTCGCTCGATCGGACCGGTTTCTGGCCGGTGAGCATCACGAGGGGCATCGCGCCGAGCTGCGCGTACGCGGCCGCGGTCAGCAGGTTCGTAGCCCCCGGGCCGAGGGTGGACATGCACACTCCCGGCCGCCCCGTGAGCCGGCCGTAGGTGGCCGCCATGAAGCCCGCGCCCTGTTCGTGGCGGGTGAGCACCAAGCGAATCGCCGAGCCACGGAGCGACTCGAGCACATCGAGATTCTCCTCACCGGGCACCGCGAAGATGTACTCCACGCCTTCGGCTTCGAGGCAACGGACCAGCAGGTCGGAACTTTTCATGTCCGGTTTTCCGGGGAAGGGGGACTGAGGGAACCGGGACAGAAGTTTTTGCTCCCACCAAGGCTCTACCTGCGATTCCCCGCGGTTGATCCAGATTCATTTCGGCCGTCTGTCGACCCGTCGGTCAGTGTCGTGACACATGCGTCGCGGGTCGCACACGGGGCATGTAGAGATTCGTGAAGTTCGACAACGATCAGGCGCGCTTCCCTCAGACCCATGGAGCTGTCGCATGTCCCGTTCGCTGTCATTCCGCACGCTTGCTGCACGAATAGCCGGTGTGCTCGCATTTTTCACCTTGCTGTCTCCGCGTGGCGCTACGCCGACGATCTCCCACAAACCTGAAGCGCCGGGTACCGCCGGTCTTGGTAGTAAAGAACGGCTCAAAAATGCGCTCACGGGTGGCGCGATCCATACCGACTCCGCTGTCGGTGACCACCGGGCAGACATAGTGACCCGGCTGGACCCCATGATGCCGGTGCGCGTATGACTCGCCCAGAGCAACATCGCTCACCGCAATCGAAAGCACACCGCCGTCCGGCATCGCCTCACTGCCGTTCACCGCGAGGTTCAACAGCACCTGCTCAATCTGCACGGGATCCGCCACCACCGGCGGTAGGCTGTCCGCGATTGTCAGCCGGATGGTGACTTCTTCGGTGGTGACACGCAGTGACACGCGCAATCAGCCGCTCCATGTCGCGCACGAGTGTGCCGACATTCACGGCGCCTGGCCGCAAAATCCGTTTGCGACTGAAGGCCAGCAGTTGTCGCGTGAGCGCCGTCGCACGCGCCGCTGCTTCTGCGCGAATTTGCAACACCTCGTCATGCGCAGCGGGGACGGATCGGACGCCCAGTGGGACTGACGCGCACGCCGAACGCCCCCCGCGCGTCTCGGGGCGGTGGGGTGAGGCTCAGCGGGCCTGGTGGGCCGCGGCGGGTCGTCGTGTGGCGCCCGGTCCAGACGGTCCTCGGGTCGAGGGAGGACTCCGCGCGGCTGCGGCGTGGGTCCGCCGTCGCGGCGCGGGGGCGGAGGTGCGCGAGGATCTGGTCGATCACGGACCGTTGCGTGATGAACGCGATGATCCGCATGGGCCCGCGACATGTCGGGCAGGCCAGCGGGTCGACCTCGAAGATCTGCTGCAGGTGCAAACATTTCTGTTGCGATCTATGACGCAAGTAACCAGCTAGCAACGGCACAGTCACTGGTAATCGGCGCGCTTTCTGCAGCCATCAGTGCGGGGATGCAATTGCACCCCACCTCTATGACATGGGACTGGGGAACAGTCGCAACAAGCTTCTACGTGGCATACGTAACCGCTCTAGCTGGGGAGTACAATGCCTATGTTCAACTGAACGTACTAGCGCTCGAGTATTCTTATCGCGGATGCTGGGATCCGGGTTCCGGTGGTTGGTGGAACGGTTCCTCGGCAGGAGGTGTGACAACCTTTGGCGGCATGTCGTGCGTCAATGAGCAGGTTGTACTAGAAATCTCCTACGACGATGGGGCGACATGGCAGACTTGGTGGAGCGGCACGGCTTCAGTCTGTTCCTAGAGAAGGGTCAAATGGGATACGGGCATGCTGTAAGATGTTGCGCTTTGGTGTTACTCCTTGTGTGCACCACCCGGTCGGTTCAGGCCCAGGCGATTATTCGGGGAACACTTGGCACACTCACCGTGCCGTCCGAGAAGACAGTCGTTTGCGCTACGATTCCGGCCGTGTCTCCGTCTGGTACACGAGGAACGCTGGTGCGATTGGGGGCTCCGCTTGGCATCGTGCGTACGATTGCTGTCTACCGCGATAGTATGTCAATCATTCGACAATACTTGGACCGCGCGACCGTTTTCGCCTCGCCCGACACGGTCGTCGCGGAACTGGTCGCAATTCAGTTCTCCAGGGAGAGCGACGGAACTGGCAATTTAGCCGTATCAAAGTCCTATCGTGGGGACAACCACACAACAGTCGCCCAACAACTCTCACCCGGTCAGATCGCGGCGGCAAGAGACGTGATAGCATGGCAAGATCGAGTGTGCGCTGCAGACCACTCGCGAAATTAGTCATGGGTTTCCCGGTAGATCGCGGGAACTCAGGCTACGTGGTCCCAAGCTCCGAGAAACAACAGCGTTCTCTGCGAGTGGCGTAGCCGAGCAGTTCATGTCTATGACTCGGCGAGGCGGCAGAAAGAGGGGGCAACGGTGCTCCCTCTTTACTGTTCTCCTATCTTAACCATCTCCGTGTTTGACCAGAAATGCATCGCAAATCGACGGTGATATTGGGCCTCTTCGGTTCACTCCTGCTAGTGTCCAATCTATGGAAATTGCCGCTGCCCATCGGTGCCATTCGCTTGCTTGTGATTCTCAGTCTAGCCGGCGGCATTATTTCTACTGCGTTCGAAGCGAAGAGCTGGGGAGCTCGACTGATGACCGTATGCTTTAGCGCGATGCCTGTGCTGTGGATCTCTGCTCACTATTTTCGCGAGTGGCATTCCTCGGTCATCGTCATCATAGTAGCGCTTTCGTGCGCTACCGCTGGCAGACTGCTTGGTCAAGTATTGGGAGCTTTCTGCTTTGGAAAGTGACCGCCGCCCTTTGCTTACGTAGTTCGGGCGAGACGAAATGGGAGTAGCCCCGGTCTTGGTCCAGGAGGCTCTCTTTCGCTCGCTGGGTGTCGTCGGTCGTCCGCGAGTGTCCGTATCTCGGGACTGGGGTGCTCATGTGGCATGCCCGCACCGCACCAGTTGCGCGATGCCAAAGAGCGGTCGTCAGTCACCCTCGTAGAGGCGCTCAAGATCCACGAGCTCGAGATCCTTCGGCCGTTCAGCAGCCTCCTCTACTAGGGAGTCGAAGGCCGTTCAGAAAAGAAAAAGCATAGCCGTCGCCACCCGGAGGCCAAGCGCGGTGCGCGACTCCATGAGTCGATGCAGATCGACGTGAGATACTTCGCGCCCAAGCTCTGTATGACCGACCGCGACGACGGTGCGGTGTTACGGGCTCGTCATCGAACCGTGTGCCACCACCACGGGAAGGAAACGTGGGAGGCCAGGTTCGAGCGTCACCGTCTACGTTCCGACGTACTGCGTATTTCGGTCAATCCCGATCCCCCGTTTGGGTCGAAGTTGATCACGCATTTCGCTCGAAGCCGATCAGCCGTTTCGGCTGATGGCGATCACTCGGTGACCTGAGGGCTGCAGGATCCCACCTTTCTCGAGCCTCGCTTTCCGGGCCTCGCCGATAAGCCCTGGGGGTGTCCTGGTTCAGCGAGAATGTGACACGTGGGGTGGGTGTTCAACGCACAACGGCGCGCGGACGAGGCTGCGCGGTGGAGGGGGTGGCGACCGCCGCCCGGCGGTGGGCACGTGCCGCTTCGAGCTTCTGATCGCGCGCCGTCCAGATCGCGGCGGCGCGCCCCGCGAGCGCGTCGGCGGGGGTGATGTAGCCCAGCGCGCTGTGCAGGCGGTGGTGATTGTAGTGGTTGACGAAGCCCGCCACCAGTCGCCGCGCCTCCGCCAGCGACGCCGGGGCCTTCGGGCGCAGCGTCTCGACCTTGAGCGACTGATGCCAGCGTTCGATCTTGCCGTTCGACTGCGGATAGTACGGCGCGGTGCGCACGTGCGTCATGCCCGCCAGGCGCACGAGGGGATAGGAATTTCAATCGGGGTCGGTCGAGTAGCGGTCGAACATACGGCGCGATCGCCGACCCCGCGAGGGCCGGCCGGCGCGCAGCGGCCTGCCCGCCGCCCGCCGCCGCGTCTCTTGGCCGTCCGGACGGCGTTGCC
>JBBQTA010000061.1:0-4488 GCA_038213465.1 Gemmatimonadales bacterium
CGTGCGCTGACCACACGTTCGTGAGTATACAATCCAGGTCGGACACAGCGTCGCACTACGCGCCGCCTTTTCAACGAACTGACGCCTCTACCGCACTCGCGACAGGATGACGTCGGTCGTGATCACAGAACATGCAGATCACTGCACCAGCGAACCCGTGACAGGAACTTCAGATGCCCATCTCGGTCAGCCGCGAGACCTTGTATACAGACGTCTGGGCCGAGCCCATGACGACGGTCGCCTCGCGATACGGCGTGTCCTCGAGCTTTCTCGTGCGGGTATGCTCCGAGCTGAACGTCCCGCGCCCGCAGCGGGGGTATTGGGCCAAACTAGCACACGGCAAAGGCGTGGAGCGACCCGCGCTGCCGGAGTCGCGCCCTGGCGACCTTCTGGAATGGACGCGCGGACGGGCGCTCCGTCGCGTGGCAGCGGCCGTACCTGAAGTACCCGCGCAGAAGCGCACAACGTTGCGGACACGGCATGTCGCGCGCGACACACCACACGAACTGGTCACCGGTGCCACGGATCACTTCCTCGGCGGCCGACGGGCGGAGACCGGGCACCTACGGCCGGCGAAGCGACGACTGGTCGACCTGTACGTGTCCGAGGCTGTGCTCGAGCGCGCTCTCGCGTTCGCGTCCATGCTCTTCGTGGACCTGGAATCTCGCGGCCATCAGGTGACCATCGCGCCACGCGATCAGGCGCTTGTACGCAAAACCCTGGACGAGCGGAAGGACCGACCCGCGAAGCGAGACGTCGACGAGTACCGGCACGGCACGTGGGCGCCGAACAACCCCACCGTGACGTTCATTCGCACGATCGCGATTGCGCTGACGATCTTCGAGGAGAGCGAATCCGTCGAGGTGCGCTACGTCGATGGAAAGTGGATACCCATCGCCACATTGCCAAAGCCGAAGCGCCGAGGCTATCAGCCAACTGACTGGACGCACCACAAGGAGATGGCGTCGGGTCGGCTGTGCGTCCGGGCTTCATCTCCGTATGGGACCGCGAGCTGGACGCAGTGTTGGGCGGAGACGGAAGGACGCCCGCTCGAGTCATCCATCACAAGCATCGTGAAGGCGCTCGAAGCAGCGGCACCCGTTGTTGCGGCACTCGCCAAGGCGGGCGCGGCCAAAGCCGCAGCGGAACATCGTGAGTGGGAGCGCCAGCGTGCCATATGGGAGCGCGAAGAAGCAGAACGGCAACGCGAGCGGCGCCGGAAGGAAAGTCGCGAACAGTTGGCGGAGATCATCGTGGCGTGGGCGTCGGCGAAGGCGCGCGAAGACTTCTTTGAGGATCTCGAGCGGCGATCCGCCGCGCTGCCTGCCGAGGAGCTGTCACCGATCCGCGAGCGCATCGATCAGGCGCGCGCCCTGTTGGGCGGAACGGACATTCTGAGACGCTTTACGACATGGCGAGCCCCCGAGAATTGAGAGCTCGCCACGTGTGTCGCCGACGCCGAAGCAGCGATATTCCGGACCGCCAGGCAACCGAGTGAATTTCTGCAGACTTGAGCGGAGTGCCCGCACCGCGGAAGCTGCGCGTGGAGGAGCTTCCGGGCACAGCGGGCCTTTCGCACACCACGCTGACCGGGCACGCAAAGGCCAGACCGCAACACCGCAGCGCACAACAAAGCAACAATTGCGCGAATGATTAGAACGAGGGGCTAGCATGCGCGGCACGGATGGATCAGCGAATATCTTGCGAGGCGAAGCGGATCTGCGCGACCTGTTGCAAGACGGGCGCCTCTGCTCGACGATGCACAGAATGATGCCCTTCAAGCAAGCGACGATGGTTGGGAGCAGGGTGCCGACACGCCTTCTGCTCGGCTTCGCGGACGCGCTCGCAGTGTCGAAGAAGAGCCACAACGCCATGGTCGGTACGAGCCGAGCAGCCGTGAACCGGAAAATGGAGGCGGACCTCCCGTTGTGCTCTGCGCACAGCGAGTACGCGCTGGGCTTGGCGCGCCTCATTGGGCACGTCGAGGTGATGGCGCAGGAGTCGGGGAATGGAGACGGCGTCAGATCTGGGCGCGGGCTTGCAGCGTTCCTTGCGGCGCCAAGCCCCGTGCTCGGCGGTCGCAGCTCCGGTGAGCTGCTGCGCACAAACGACGGTCGCATTGTTGTGTCGACGCTCCTCGCACAAATGCAACGCGGTGCATACGCCTGAGGTGTCGATACCGAGCGGCCGTCTTGAGGCGGGGTCACACGACAGGCTTGCCTCTCGTAGGCTCGAGTCTTCCAGCTGCCGATCGTAGCTCTGATTGGCTGATTGATCGGAAGTGCCTCTGATAGCGATCATAGGCTGATTGGTCGGAAGCGCAAATCGTAGCGGACTTGATCGCAGCTGCCGATGATTTCGCATGTCTGAAAAACGCGCCTCACGTCACGGCGATGTCGGCGACTACCCGTGGCGCGTTTTCTTCGAGGCAACCAAGCGGGCCTGACGACGCGGTCGTCGCACCTCATTGACTCGCACGCTACGTCACCCATCGCAGAGCCTCATTTAACACGCTACCAGTCCGCGATGCCTACAATACATTCTCGGATCGTCGTGCATTTCGACCGAGCAGTGTGAGACAGTCCGGACGCAAGATCAACTGGTCAGCCGGCGGTATCGTGCGCCACACGGTCGAGTTGCTGTTCAACCAGTTGCGTCCCTGGGTCAGAGCGGAGTAATGCCACGGGCGTACGGTTCCCGAATGCTTCCTGCGCCGACGTCAGCCACCCCGCCGCCGTCGCACCCGAACCCAGAATTGCTTCTGCCCGAACGACGATGCGGACCAGGCGGGCGAGACGATCGGATTCGGCGCGCGAGAGACGACACAGCAGTGCCCGTCTCCGTTGAAGCGTCGTGGCGCTGCCCACCACCGCGTAGACGCTGGCCTGATCGAGGCCCGTATACGTGAGCTGCTGCACGACGAATTCCAACGTCTCGAACGGGAAGCCTCGACGCACTTGGCTGTCGAAACGTAGGTGGCTGTCGATGGTCGCCCCGACGCTCGCGGCACTGTCGAGGCGCGTCGCCAGTGTACTTGCGGTCATACAGCGCGTCCGAAATTGCCACCGTGTGGGCCACCACCGGCCAGTTCCGGCGCAGACGCGACGCCAGCGTCCAGCGACACCGCGTCACCAACGACATGCCTGTATTGACTCATCAGTCAATACAGGCGTCGTATGCATCGCTCGTCAAGTCGCGTCAGTGTCCGCAGGATCCTGCCGAATGTGTCGAGTGCGGACATTTTTCCTCGGCGTGAGGGGAAGCTGACCGGCTCACCAACTCGCAGGCTGCGTTCGTTGACAAGGACGCGGTGCTCAATACGTGACGCGATCACATCCTGCAATTCGGCGATCGCGGCTCGTGTCAGGCGGTCGACGGCGATTCGGGCATCGGGAGGTCGGCACGCGTTCAGACGCTCAAGGCGCAGATGCAACGATTGGGCTACCTGACCCTCGGGGAATCAATTGTTCTGATTGAACACGACACCGCGTGGACGCTCGTCGCTCGGGCGCTGACGACGGTGTAAGACACAGCGCTCGCGCATCGCCCAATGTCCGCTTAGCCCCGGGTGGTGCCGTCCACGCTCCACGACCCCGGCCGCTGGATGCCGACGTGGCCGATCACGCCCTTGGACTCCAGCGGACGCCGCGCGGGGACGGTCCAGCATGAGGATGTCTCAGACGCGCGCGTGGCGGGCCTACGCCACACCGCGGGCGCGCCGATCCGCGCGCTAGAACGATGAGACGAGGGCGTAGAACTGCGAGGTGACCTCCTCGAAAGACCCCCCGGCGTCGATCAACTCGACATTTTCGAGAATCTCGCCGGCATGCCAGCGCAGCTGGCCCGCGCCGAGATCACACTCATACAGATAGTTGACGCGGACGGTGGCGTCAGGGAACAGGCGGGAGAGCCACTCACACCAGACGAGCTGGGGGCCCAGCCGACGCATGTCCCAGTACACCCAGAGGATCGCGCCGTCGTCATGGGCCCAAATCTTCCATGGCATCGACGTCATGGCGGTCATCGGCGCCAAATGCGCACCGTCAGGGCACGGGAGGCCGGTCGCCTCCTCGTTGAAGAAGTGGCGGCAGATCGCGGCGCGATCCGCTGCCGCACCAGTGACTTGCAGGACGTGTTCACAGGAGTTGGCCACAGCAGGGACCTCGACGTCAGGGGGGGGTAATGGAGCGACGGGTGCCGCTCTGGAATCCACGGGGCTGGCGATCTGCCAGTCCGCGCGACAGGACCCCACCGCGTCGGTGCGCGTCCCGTGTACCGGGAGCGTATGGGGATCTGCGCGCTGGTCGCCAGCGACCCGGACCCGCGTGACGCCAGCGGACGCTCAGTGCGTGCGGTCCCGATGCGCCCCTGCCCGCTCCGACGCCGTCGCGGCGCCATCGGCGAGCAACGCCGAGCGGGATCGAGCGCCTCGTGCGTCTCGCCCTAGGCACTCGGCGAGACTGGGCTGCGGTCGCGGCGTTTGGCCTG
>JBBQTA010000062.1:0-4364 GCA_038213465.1 Gemmatimonadales bacterium
GCGCATGATGCGACTCGATCACGGCGTACACGTGATCGATGAGCCACGAGGGCACCCCCGCCACCTCCAACGCGGCAGCATGGACGGCGACGGCTGTCGCCAGCATTTCGATGCCGATGGTCGTGTGATACCTGGCCTCCGCGAGCGCCGACCGGCGGATGCCGACGCCGGGGAGCACGTCGTACTCCCGAATTTTCCCGACGTCGTGCAACAGCGCGCCCAACACCAGCGCGTCGACGGACAGGGTGTCGACGTAGGTCGGAATGGCGCGCGCCATGCCCAGCGCCACCTCCGCGACCTCGACGCTGTGCCACACCAAACCGAACGGTGCGACGGCGTGATGCATCCGCTCCGCCGCCGGCGCGCGCCAATAGGCGTCTTCCCCCACATGCCGGATCACGATGTCGAGCAGCGCGCGAGCGGCCGGACTCACGATCACCCGCAGCGCCTCGAAGCGCGCGCGCAGTTCGTCGCCGGGGACGGGACACGCCGGCAGCAAATCATCCCGAATCGGGTGATCACTCTCGAGACGGGTCAGCTCCTGGACGGTCCACTCCGGCGGAAAACTGCCGTTGCCCGCCTTGCCGAGCAGGCGCACTGAGATCGCGTCTCCCTCGGCGACCTCGCGCCACAGCGGCAGTTCGTTCGACCACACCTTGACGGTGGCAGAGCCCTCGCGATGTCCGAGGGTGACCACGAGGTACGGCGACCCGGTCGAAGCGGTCTTTTCGGTCTTGGCGCGTACGCACGCCACACCAGAGGCGTGGGTACCGGGCTCGGGATACCCCAGCGCCACACGGGTAAAGGCCAGCGGGTTCAGTTGCACAGTGTGCTCCGTGAGGAACGTGATGAGCGATGCCGCGCCGGGCACGTCGGCGACGTGCGGTCGTGGCGTCGTTGGCAGCATCGGCGAGCACCGCCGGGGGCGCCTCGTGGGGCGCGGAGCACGTGGACACGCGCTTCCCCGGACGGGCTGCCGTCAGGCAGCGTGCCGCGTGACGGTGCCGGCCACGTCGCGCGCCCGACGGAGCGCCTGGTCGTACCGGCGCCTGACCGTGGTGCGCGAGGTCCCGAGCAGGGCCGCGAGGCGGCCCCAGGTGGCGCCCTCGCTGCGCAGGCGCAGCAGCGCCGCATCCTCATGCGGCAGAGCACGGAGCACCCGCGTCAGCGGCGCCGCATGCCGGAGGGGGACCTCGTTGGCGTCGTGGGCCGCCTTCGCGTCCGCCCACCGCTCATGCAGGGCGCGAAACACGGTGGCCGAGAAGAACGCGACGGCGGCCCCGCGGCCGCTGGTTGGCGCCTGCGGCATCGCGGCGAGGACAGCCTGCATCCCCTCGTGGACGAGATCCGCGAGGCGCGCGGAACCCGCGGGCCACGAGGCCGCATACGCATCGGCGATGCGGTGCACCGGCAGACGCAGGAGGTGGATCACGTGCTCTGCCGCGTCGGCCGCCCGGTCCGGCTCCGTCGCGTGAACGGCGGTCCGCACCGAACACAGCAACGCATCGGCGTGGACGGGCTGGCCCACGGTCCGGGGCACCGCGTGGGAAACCAACATGTGCGCTGACGTCATGCGAGTCGATCCTCATTGGCTAGGGTTCCGCAGCCCGCCGGAGAGGCGGGGTCCTTTTGCTAGGGTAGCGGATCCGGGTGGTTTCGGTCACACCGGGTTCCGCGTGCTGCGGACGCGTGGGTTCGCCCTGCCCGTCGCGTGATCCAGCGTGCGGCGCGAGCGCGGGGGGCGCGGGCGGATCAGATGCGCGCAGGCAACCAAGCGCGTCACGGCGATGAGGCCGAGGGCGGAGGAGGTGGGGGAGGCCTAAACGACCCCGTCCCCGTCCCCCCTCCCTTTAGGGAGGGGGGACGGGGACGGGGACGAGATCCGAATGGTGGTGTCGGGTGGGTACTGGCGCGAGCTGGCCTTTGGCGCCGGTTATCCCAGCGGGGAAGCATCCCTCGCCGCAGCGGCATCACGAGACGCGTATTGAAGAATCGCCGTCATCGTTGAGAGATCGGCACCGTCGATGAGCGCCACGGCACGGTCAACATCCCATACTCCCCGCGTTGAACCCACGGCGACTGCGGCCAGCGCGATGGCGCGTGTCCGCGGCGTCGCGTGGCGGAGCGATTCCCAGCGCACATGCCGTCCGAGGAGGGCGCTGACGGGCACGTCCGGATACTGCCGGCGGGCCTGCGAATAGGCCTGCGCGAGGCTCCGGATCCGTGCGGTGTCCCGACCCCGACGCCGCGAATCGATCAACAGCTCGCCGTGGGTCGCGTCGCTTTCATCGTGCACGAAGCCATCGTCAAGCCCGTACGCGTCCGTCACGGCCGCTGCCCACACGACCGCCTCTTCGACGTCGCGGTGCTCCAGCGCGGTGCTCGCCAGCACGGCGACCGCACGGTCGTGGAGCGTGGCGTAAGGCATGCCCGCCAGACGCGACAGGTCGCTCGGGATCTCTGAATACGGCACGCCGGGATACCGGGCCTCGGCGTACCAGAGCCCCGTCGCGAGGAGCGACGTGCGCAAGATCATTTCGGGGAAGCCAGAGGGCAGCGAGAGCAGTCCGCTCCCGAGGGTGGACGCGACGCGCGCGGCCGTGAACCGGTCGCGGAACGCACAAAGGCGTACGCCGTCCGCGGTGAACAGCCGGTAGCCGTCTGGCCCGCAGCCGTAGTCGGCGGCGTTGAATGAGACGTCACGGGTCGAGCGCTCCGCGCCGTCCAGCGCGGCGCACCGCGTGGTCGGAACGGCGATCACGTGAACAAAGCCGTCGACGAGCGCGTCGACGTGGGGCAGCAAAGACAAGGGTTGCAACATAGGGGTCTCCAAAGACGAGTCACGCACGGGACGTCGTCCCGGCCCTCGCGATCACGAGTGCCACACCAGCCTACCGCACGCGATGCTGATCGGCTTGGATGAGGCCCGAGGGGGAGTAGGAGGCCCCACACGACACCATCCCCGACCCCATCCCTCTGAGGAGGCTGGGGGTCGGGGTGAGATCCGAACTGGTGTGTCGGGTGAGCACCGGTCCGCGCCTCGATCACCCCTACAGCGCGCCTAGGCTCCCGTCACGCCGATCACGGATCAGCGGGCCGTTGGCGTCTCGAGTCGCCGAGCGGCGCAGGTTCACCTACGACCGGTATCCCTTGTGACCAACTCGCAGAAACAGCAACCGCAGGCGCCCCCCCGCCCGAAGCTCCCCGCCGCGTTCTGCGCCCGTCGCGCGAACGATCTCGCGCGTGATCCGAGGGTGAAGGCCGCAGTGCCCCTCGTGCCTGGCCTCCTCTATAAAGGCCGGTTCACCCTACTCGTCGCCCCAGCGAAAATGGGCAAAACGACGGTCGTGTGGCACACGATCTCGGGTCTCGCCACCGGGCAGCCGGTGTTCGGCTACACGGTGCCGCGGTGCCGCGTCCTGGTCCTGGCGCTGGAGGAGGCGCTTGGGGATACGAAAGAGCGCGTGCTCGACCACGGCCTGGCGAAGTGCGCGAATCTTTACCTCCTGTCGGACCTGGATGCAACCGGATTCCGACCGTACGAGGTGCTCGAGGCGAACGTCGATACCGTGATGCCGGACGTGATCGTCGTCGACACGCTCTCCGCCTACGCGGCCGGACAGGTCGCGGACGAAAACAATGCGATGGGATGGATGAGGATTCTGCCGGAACTCAGCAAGCTGGCACATCGTCGCGACATCGCGTTGCTGGTGCTGCACCACGGACAGAAGGTCGGCGACGGCCCGCGAGGTTCAACCGTCATCAGTTCCGTGCCGGACAATCTCGCCTTTCTCTCACTGGCCAAGGGGCAGGCTGACCACGTGCGATGCCTGCGCTGGAAAGGGCGACAGAGTCGGACGGGCAGTGCGCTCATCGCCTACGACGCCGCAAGCAAGGCGTATTCCATACTGCAAGAGAGTGCGACGGATGATGCGACACCGGGTGCGAAGTCTCGTGCAAAGTCTCCTCGTGTAGAAAATGCCCCAGATCGCGTGCTCCGTCTGATCCAGGCGAGGACGCACCCGAACGGGGCGCTGTATGCCGAGCTCCGTACGAAGGCGAAGCTGAAAGCGGAGCGAGTGGACGCGGCGCTGAAACAGCTCGTCGCGTCGGGCACGGTGGTCAAATCCCGCGATGGTCGGGCTACGCGGTACGCAGTCGCGTAACCGCGACATGACCGGGCACGATTGCGGGGCGGCCACAGTGGCCGCCCCGCATTTGGCATGTGCGGGCGGAGCACGCCGTGCTCCGTGAGCAGCCGTCAGCGGCCTTATCGGGTCGCGGGCACTTCGTGCTGCCGGAGGTACTCCCGGATCACGGACTGCTGGTACCGGTCCTCACCGGCAATACGGATCGTCCGCAGC
>JBBQTA010000063.1:0-4083 GCA_038213465.1 Gemmatimonadales bacterium
CACACACGGCCGCATCCCCGCCTAGAACCAGGCCTTGCTGATCGTCCACGTGTAGGTCACTTCTCCGAAGGTTGGGAAGTGTGAGTTGGTCCGCCACGGCATCACGATGGTGCCGGACGTGCCGCTCAGCGTCATGGAGAACGCGAGCGTGGTGTATTCGATGGTGCTGCCGGTACGTGAGGCGTAGGTGCCGCCCTGGTAGTTCGGACTCGCCGCGTTGCCGAAGTTGAGGTAGGACCCGAACGACGCCCGGATCGGTGACCCGCCCCAGCCGCCAAATCCGCCCTGTCCAAATCCGCCACCCGCCGCCACCTGCCAATGCTCAAACGTGCCGACGGCGTTGGTGCCGCCGGTGCCGCCGATGGCCGTGTACAGGTTGGACGGACTCGTGGACCCGGGCTGAATGGAGCCGGTGCACCGCAGGACGTGCGGCGTCACGGTGAAGTTCACACACGAGGGCGATGCGAAACCGGCGGCGAATGGCCAGAACGACCCGCCGCTCACGGCCATGCTGAAGGTGTTCGGGCTGGTGTTGCACTGCGGCGAGCCACCCCAGTACAACGCGTTGTGCGTGCACGGCTGGCAGGACGCGTCGGTCTCAAGCATGCCGGAGGGACTGTCGAGCAGCAGGCACGGCCCGGACGGCATTGTCACCAGCAGAGTCGCCGTCGCCGTCGTGGGCGCGTCGAACGCATTCGTGGCCACGACGGTGACGTTCTCGATCCGCGTCCCACCAGCCGGCGCCGTGTACCAGACGAAGCAGCCATTGCCGCTGCCGGCCCAGGCCCCGTCCACCCGAAACTCGAAGTTGTCGATGGGGTAGGCGTTGGCGCCCGACGTCGACTGACAGGCGTCCAAAGTCGTCACGCCGCCGACGAGCACTCGATCTGGTCGCAGCACCAAGCTCGCCTGCAGCGCTCGTGGTGCCGCACAGGGGCACTGCCGCCCCACTCGCTCGAAAGCCCCGGACGGGGGCACGGCGCCCAGGACGCGTCGGTCGCGAAGACGTTGCCTGGCGCGTTCCTGTGAGTGCAGAGTGGTGCGGTGACCGTAAAGGTCGCACGGGAAGTGGCGATGTCCGGGGCGAAGTCGGGTGGCGTGCCGATGAGCCGCAGCGGGACCTGCTCGACACGTGGGCCGGCAGCTAAAGACCACACTCTCGCAGTACGAAAAATCTACGTTGCAAAAACGTAGCTGTTTCCGCATCGATGACAGAGCCAGCTGTTCTCCCAATGCTGCCGTAACATCGGCCACTCTGCCTTGTTAAACTTATATGCATTGCGAACTAAGTAAGCGCCGCCTGCGAGTAACGCGTAACCGATATACGGGCTGGGGGAACTCGTAGACATGAAGAAAAACGCGACTACTATAATAGCAACACCTGTATTAAGGGATTGTCGCTGCGGAGGCGCCGCCTTAGCGGCGAGCGTACTCTGTGAAGTGCCGCTCGTAGATGTAGAAGATACCGCTCCGCCCATGAATCCGCCCACCACGCCGCCAGACACTGAATTACTCTTCGTGTCAATATTGTGAGTGCCTCCGTCAAAAACGACCTGAAGTCTCTGTGTGTTCTCTGACCCGCATTTTGTGCACTGCATTGGATGCCCACACATTCGAGTTAGGACTGAAACAGTCACCACCGAGTTTCGCCAGCGACTTGAGATAAGTATCGTCTTGCCGAAGCTGCTACTTGATACAAAAAGGAGTGTTCTGTTCGGCTTGAACGAATACGCCTGCTGTTTGGAACGAAGATGTTGCAGTCCGCGACTTCGGTCGTCGTGTCATGTTCTGCGAGCAATCGGCTGCGCCTCCGCCATATAAATCTAAAGGATCAACTCGACCATCCATCTGTGTTGCCCGCTTCCGCAATCACGCAGCGTTTCGTGCCCGCACTACCGGCACCTTAGGCTTACCGGCCGGCCGGTGCGGAAGAGTCCCGTCGCGCAGCTGTTCGAGTCGACGCGCGCCGAGTGCCAAGTACTCGTCCTTCAGGTCCGCGCCGGCGGCAAGCCGATTGTGCATGCGCGCGGCAACGACCGTCGTGCAGGCACCAGCGAACGGGTCGACAACCAGATCGCCCTCGCGGGTCGTCATCAGGATCGCGCGCTCCGCGAGTGCCAGAGGCATTTGCGCCGGATGGCCCGTGCGCTCCACATGGCTCGATTTGACCTGCGGGATGTCGTCCCACACGTCACCAGGATTCTTGCCGAGCGGGTGACACGAGAGCTCACCTTTGTGAGGGCCCTTGTAATGACGCTTGCCCGGATACCGCTGTGGCACGCGCACGTCGTCCAAGTAGAACGGATACGCACCTGCGTCGCTCGGTCGCTGGAACCAGACCAGCGTCTCATGTCGCCCCGAGAGGCGGTGCGTCGCGTGCAGTCCGTGACCGACTGTCCAGACGATGCGATTGCGCGGCTTCAGCCCGAGCTCCGTGAGGATCGTAAAGATCGGCATGTCGAGCGGGTGGACACCGCCCTGAGGGTCGATCCACATCCCGACCTGCCAGATCACGCTGCCGCCAGGCGCGAGGTGTGAGACGCAGTCGGTGAGTACCTCGCGCTGCCACGCGACGTAGTCGCCGTACGGCATTGGGATTTCGTAAGATTTCCCGACGTTGTATGGCGGTGACCCGAACAGGAGTTGGATCGGCCTGCAGGCAGTGGCGAGCGCACGCACCATTCCCAAGCCGTCGCCGTGCCACAGCGCGCCCTCGCGAATGTCGTCGTGTCCCTGCAGCCAATGCCCCATGACATGCAGGCTGTGGGGTCACGCAGGCTGTTCGCCAGTCGGTCAACATCGCGCACACCGCGTGCCGATTTTGCAGGTCGTCCGTATACTCGCGGTTAACGATCACCACACCGGGTGGATCGTGATTCTTCGCCAAGGGGGCAGCATCCGCAACACTCCGCGCACATCCAGCCGACAGCTTCTAGAACTGAGCGACATCTCCGCCTTCTTCCACGAGTGGTTGTTGCTCGTGCTCCATTGTCGGGCCGCGAACAAGCGCTTGAAGCCTAGGGCGCGACTCGGTACCCCCAAACTGAATTCGTTGGTGACGGAGTGCCTCGCGATTCACTTGATCAACGGTGGCTACCTCCGTGCAGCACTGCCTGACGTCGACCATGCAGAACTGGCGCGAGGCACCGGACCGGAACCAGACGCGTGGGTGAGCCTCATTGGCGCCCAACAACGCGGCACAATGCAAATCAAGGCGACCGGTCCCTCCACGTGGCAACGGGCCAGCGGTGGGGACGCGACGGCCGACGTGTTTCTCTGGCTCCACTGCGCGCTCTTGTGCACCGATGCCCGGACAATTCACGCTTGGACGCTCCGTCGGCCCCAAGGGCACCTGAGGGCTGGCCTCGACTGGCGTTCAGAAACACAGTTCGCGCAGTTCGCCCATGGCACGGCGACGTGCGTGGTACTTCGGCTTGACGACATTCTGGCCAGCCATCGAGCAGCGTCGTAGAAGGTAGTGGCGCTCGCGGAGTGTTGGCCCGTGTACCCTCACACGCCCGAAGCGGGGGTGTTTGATGAGCGGGCCGGCACGTCAGCGGTGCGGGCGCTTCCGCTCTTGCTGGGACCCGCCCGTCGGCTGTCCATCCGTTTGCCCGCCTCCACCCGATGCCGGAATCGGGAGACATAAATCGGGGGGGACACCCTGTTGTTGTCGGTCGGCGCGCGTGTGGCGGCAGCGCACCCAAGCCTGATTCGCCGGTCGGCGGTACCCGTCCGCCCACCCCGCTACCATGCCGGCGGGCGTCAGCTGCCAGTCGAGACGGACCGGCCACCGCGCGCCAGCGCAGCCGAGACCGGCGCTCGAGCCACGGTGCCCCCTGAGCCTGCCTCCCAGCCAGAGACGCGCCACCCCGCACCCTCCGGCGGTCGAGATCGAGCGGCTGCCCTACGCTCGCCAGTGGAGCGGTCTTCGCCGCCCGTGGGCAGTGAGCCGGCAGAGCTGGCCCGCGCAACTGGCACTAGATGGCGCGGACGACTACAGTCTGGAATCCTTCAAGATTCAGCGCAACTGTAGCACTCGTTCGACGTTGCTGAATAATCCTTGCATTGGTTGATGCGCCT
>JBBQTA010000064.1:0-3822 GCA_038213465.1 Gemmatimonadales bacterium
GTCCACCGTCTCGGTGCCCGCCGTCGGGCCGTCGGACTTGTCGGACCGGTAGGTGACCGCCTTCGCCGTCCGGTCGTAGGTCAGCCGTTCCAGGGCGACGGGATTCCGCGCGCAGTACCGCGCGAGCCGGGTGGCAAAGGCCCGGTCATCCTCGGACACCCAGACGGCCGTGTGCACGTGGAACCCCGAGTGCGGCCACGTGAGCATCCCGGCGGCTTGGTCCTCGTCGAAGAGGGCCAAGCGCACGAACAGCCGCAAGACGGCGCGGCGGAACGCCTCCGTCAACCGCGCCGTGTTGTGCACCGGCCAGGAGACAAAGGTCCCACGGCGTGGACGAGCGCGCGTGACCACGTTGCTCGCGAAGATGTAGTCGGGGTCGTAGTCACGCTGGCCAGGCGCTGTCGGCAACTCCAGCCACCGAGCGGCTGTTCGCTCCGGCGACGTACGCCTGCAGCAGGTCCGCCGCGCCGGCGAGGACATAGCTATGGGTCTCGCGCTCGTCCGGATACAGCGGGAGCCCCTTTTGTATCTTGCGGCTGTGGATCGCGGCGCGGTCGATGCTCCGGAACCGACCCTTTCCGTCCAAGCCAGTGCGCCAACACTCACCGCAACGGGTTCGCGACTCGGGTAGGAACCAATCGACGATCGAGAACCGACGGCGGCTGCTGCGGCGTTGCATCCCCGACCTGCCCGCTCTTCGCGTTGCCCCAGCAGTACGCCAGATGCTCAATTGTTACACCGCACGTCGTCGACCAACCGGCCGAGATGGAAGAGAATCGGAGCCCACCAGAGACCGCGACGGGGATACCCGTTGCCGTGGGTCGCACCTCACCACTCCCAAACTGCCCGTAATGATTGCTCCCCCAACACCACGCGGCAGCATCTGCGCTGACACCACAGGCGTAATCAGTGCCGACACTGATGGTGCGGAAGCGATGCCCTCCCGCGAGGGGAACGCTCACCCGCCCTCCCGCAGCTGCGTCGGCGTCTTCAGGGGGAGCCCAACAGTAGGTCGAATCGTCGACCGCAATCGCGCACCGCTGGTACCTCCCGACGGAGAGCGCCCGAAACGGCGTTGGACCTCGGACCACTTGTTCGTTGTCGGGCCGAACGTCGCTTCCAATAGCATTCCAACACCACGCCACTCCATCCAGCGAGAGCGCGCACATGGCACCAGCGCCAGACGCGACCGCCTGGAAGCGTACGCTGTCTGCATGCGGCCAGAACGAAGTCGACAGGTGATCGTGACAGTACAGCCGCTGCTCGACGAGACCGCACGCGTACGGACTCCCCACTGCCAGCGTCGAGAACTCCAGCGTGTCGACGAGCGTGGGCGGCAGGGGAGGTGGATTGTTCACGGTATACTGGGCCCAGCATACCGCACGTCCTTGCACCGTGAGCCCGCACGCGCGGAAGGTGCCCGCGCCGATGCTTGAAAAGGTGTAGCCACCAGCTACGGCGATCGGGCGGCGGGACCGGCCGATTCCGGGGATCGTCCCCCAGCAGTACGCCGCCCCATGCTCCGTCAGGCCGCAGGAATAGCCCTCGAAGGATCCCGGGGGCGAAACCACCGCCGCCCACGATACAGGTAGCTCCTCACCGGTCGGATCGGTCGTCCCGTTTCCGCCGCAGGCGGCCACAATTGCCGCGAGCGCCGCCAGGGCGGTGGCCACTCGTTTGTGACGATGGATTCCTCGATCGAGGTCGCGTCGCATTCGGTGCCTCCTCATCCCCAAAATGGGGTACGCGGTGTGTTTGAGCTTTACTCGCTGCTCTGGCAGCAGGTGATCAGAAGGCGCGCGGCGCCTCCGGCATCCGTGCTCAGGTCAGTCGCTCGATCCATGATGGCCGAAACGGCGGAACGGCCTTGCGATCGCCTGCGGAGTGTGCGGGCGACAGGCGACAATCGGTTTCGACTGCCGCATGTCGAGGCGAGTCTTTCGCAGATCGGCTTGTAGCTGCGCTCGCGCCTGCGACGCCGAGCTCCTTTCGCGGAGTACAAGGTGGCGATCGCAGCTCTGCCCACCCCGTGAGTGCCAGGTCAGGGAGTTCGCCGCGCTGGGGTGATCGAGTCGCTGATTGCCTTGCCGAGCGTGTCGCCACTCCCCAGTCGACAGAGCTGTCGGTTGCGTGTCGCGTCGGCGACGTTCGTCTGCTTTTCTACATCACATGGCGGCACTCCGGCACGTATGACACGCTGCACGAAGCTCTCCGACGAGGGCATCATCACGTCGGAGCCGGCAACACGTGTCAGCGTGTGGGAAGCACACGCCTCCAACGCAAGTCCGCATACCGTGACGAGCAGGACGCTGCGTGTGTGGGCAGGATAATGGCGGACGCGGAGAACATTGGTCCAGATTCGCTCGATCCACCGGCACTGACGCTGGCTCACGGATTGCCCTTGCAGAGGGAATGACGACCGGCAGGTCGTACAATGCTCAAGAAATGCGACGCGATGACGAACGGTTCTCGGGCTTTCGTGGCGACGTCTCGACACGTCGGAAAAGGAGACTCAGTTCGTCCTGACTACAGCCTACAGCGTGATGCCAAGCTGCAATCGTGCGGTCGGGTAATACATGAAGATGTCGTTGGTGAATCCCTCACCATCGCCGAAGATCCGTTTGCCACCAAGGCCGGCACTGATCACGAAACGTCTCGCGTCCCCGAGCAGCCAGTTGTAGTCGAGCAAGAACGCCGCTGACGGATATATCGCGGTCTTTTCCGACAGCTGGCAGCCAGTGGCGGGGTCACACTTGTTGGATGACTCGAGTCGTGTGGCCCCCAGTGCCACGCCAAGTGCGGCGCCACGAAGCGGGACACGATTTCTGTAGATCCGTGCCTTCACCTCAACGGTCGAATAGCCGCCCGCGCCTGCGCGCGTGTAGGATGCGGCACCGCCGATCGAGAAACGTGCACCGCTCGCTCGCTGGAACTCACCCGCAACGTGTCCAAGCGGGACGAGCAGCGGCGCCATCGAGATGAGCGTGCGTCGGTCCACGCTCGGCGAAGTTTGAGCCGAAAGGCCGGGTGCCGTCGGAGCCAGTGCCGCAGCGGCCAGGACAAACCACAGCATGGCACGCGCGGCGCGGTGGCAACCCGTTCGGCGACCGGTTTCAGGCAGCGTCATTTGATGGGCACATAAAGCTGCGACATTCCATCGAACACGATCAATGACGGGTGTGTCGCGATCCCGATTCGGATTGCTCGCGCTGCAATCAGTGCGTTGTCCTCCCCTTCCATACCCACTTCCGCCTGCAACGATTTCCGTGACATCTCGCTCCCGTGGTCGAGTGCTTGGATTTTTCTGTGCAGTGTTGGCTTGCACCGCCGCACCGGAATTATGCGGCGCGCAACGCACGATGTGTGGCGCCCATCTGGGTTCCGCGAGCGCGAAACTGGGCAGAGACGACGAGGGCGATCGTGCTGGGGATGCGGCTGCTCCATCGCTGGTACCGCGATACTGTGGCATGAGAGGAACGGCCTTGATGAATGGAGGGTCACGCGTACCGTCCTTGCGGAACGCGCAGGATAGTTGGTATGAAGCGGTGGCTGGTCCTCCGCGGTATCGTGGAGACACGCATCGCCCCACCACTATTCACGCGCTCACCGTTTGCCGACGGGGCGCATACCGGGAGGCCCAGTCACCATGGAGATTATAGGCCTAGATCTACACAAGCGCGAGAGTCAGCTGTCGATCAAAGCAGACGACGGATCTATCACCGACCGTCGCGTCGCCACCAGCCGGGAGCGATTCACGGCCGTGTTCGGTGAGCGGCCGCCGGCCCGGATCCTGCTCGAGGCGAGCACCGAGAGCGAGTGGGT
>JBBQTA010000065.1:0-3617 GCA_038213465.1 Gemmatimonadales bacterium
CGCCCCGCCCGCAATGTCGACCGCCGGCAGCGTCAGTGCTCTCACGACCTGCGCAGTAGCGTCAGCGCCTTCGTGGGTGACCGTCACGATGAGTGGAACGCGCGACCGGCGCCGAGGCGGTACGCTGCCGTTCGACGGCGAGGCCGCCTTGCGCCGTGGCGCCGAGAGGAGCCACGGAGCGGCGTGATATCTGAGCGGTGTATTCTCGGGCGTGTGGCCTGGTGCGGGCGGCATGGAGCCTAGCGGGGCCACGTTGAGCAGCAGCCCGAGCGCTATCGGGGGCGCAGCACCAACCGCAACTCTCAGCCAGGCTTGCCACGTCAACACGCCCATCCGCTCGGCGAGGTCGCTCTGGCTCCAGCCGAGCGCGTGGCGCTGCTGCTGGGCCACTCGCGCCAATTCCCGTGCGGTGTGAACGATCATGGCTCCCCCATACCTCACGGTGCTATGAAGTGTGTCGGAAGGGTTCGTGTGTCGGTGATCGACGACACGCTTCGGTATGTCCATGATCGCTGAAATCTTGGCGTGGTGTCGATCATCGTGGCGACCTGAGGGCTACAGCTACCGGCGCACGGCTCGGTGGTCATTTGTCCGAGACGAACCGCAGGGAGTTGGGCGTGCCGTTGCTCGAGCGCGCGTTCGCCGTCCTCGCGGGGTGCTCCTGCCGGTGGGTCGGGGGACGACCCGAATCGCATGATGTGCGCGATCACGAGGTCGCGGATATCGAGGTGCTGGACAGATGGGCCTCTATGCGGCGGCACGCACGCCGTCCGGCCGCGGACCCGCCGCGCACGAGGGCCGCCGATGGAGGTTCATCAACCAGATCGCTGCACGTATTGCCTCGTCGGCGGCCTGCGTGAGTGCCGCCGCGATGATCACTGTGTCGGAGGCCTCCATGCGCGCATCATCGAGCAACGTGACGCGCTGCCACTGCGCGCCATCATTGAGCGAGATCCAGAGCCTGGCCTCCGCAAACGTTTATGACAGCGCGTACTGCAGATACCCGCACCTAGAACGGCATGTAGACGGAACGCCACCGGGGTCGCGATGTCCTGGCAACTTAATTTTGGCTCTGTTCCGCAAATGCGTTGGTTTCAAGCATGTGTAGAGGAATTCCGGCGGGATCTGGCGAACGCAAAAGGCCCCCATCATCGACGACAGGGGCTTTGTCTCGTGCGACGAACTCTCAAATCGAAGTGGGGTGCGGACGCATCGACTGACGACAGACCAGCCACGAGGAAGCCAGTCCAGACGCGACTGCGACAACGGATGCGCCGCGGAAACCAAGGGACTCACCGATCAGCATCATCGTGACCAGTAGGAGGGTCATCGATCCAGCCCCGGCAATCGCTGCTGTGCGGAACGGTATGCGCAGGCCATCCTGAGCGGCGAGCAGCGACACACCGGCGCCGAAGGCGATGGTGAGAAGGCCGAGTGCGAGGAGTGCGACGCGGTAGTCGTCCGCTGCAGGAACGCCATGCGATGTTTCCGCGCGGAGGACCGCGATGCTGATGGCCATAACGAATGGAATGACGAGCGCGAGAGCGCCAAACAGGAAGCCGAACATCGCACGTGAGGGTAAGACCATCTTCATGTCCATCTCCTTGATAAACGTGCCGACTCGAGTGAATTCGCGACCGGATGACGACCATCGTCGGCGGCCCGTCACTTTGCTGAGGCGGCACCGGAGGATCGCGAAGGCAGCCGAGGAAGTGCGAAGAGCATACGTCTCTTTGCAGGCCGTCCGCTCTCGGCCAACGACACGTCGCGAGGGAAGGTCGGCGCAGGCTCGCTCTGGTCAGAGCGCTGAGAGCATGGCCTCGCAGTTGGGGCAGCACCGGTCTGGACGCAGCTCGGCGGTATTGCCGACCAGCACCGCCCGCGCCTTGGCCGCCGTCAGCCGCTGGACCCGCTCGTCCATGATGTGCCACGTCAGGTAGCGGTGCAGGTACTTCGTGGCGACGCCGCGGAACTGGGCGATCCACGCCTTGAGCCGGCCTTGGTAGCTATTCACCGTTTGGACGTGGTAGATGCCGCGCTTCCGCTGATTCCGGGCGGTCACGAGGGCCACGTGCTTCACGCCGACCGAAGGCGCCGCCAACCGCATCGCGGAGGAGCCGTCGGTGCAGAGCGTGGTGCCGGGGCCGAGCACCGAACGGAACACCGCGGTCAGCGCCGCGGGGGTCGAGGTGCCGGGCAGCACGATGGCGCGGGTGTCGCCGACGCGCGCGCGGGCGACGACGACCGGCACCTTGTCCTTCCCGAGGCCTCGCTTCGACCCATTCTTGGTGCCCTGTCGGCGCGGTCGGCGGCCCACTGGCTTCGAGCCCTTGAAGTTGCGCCGGGAGTAGGTCTCGTCCGCCTCGACGATACCGCCCAGCGGCGGCGCCTCGGTCGGCGTCAGGAACGCCATGACCTCGTGCCGCCACCGCCACGCCGTCTTGTGGTTCATGTTGACCCGAGCGGCCGCCCGGCGGGTCGACAGGCCGTCGCGCATCGTGTCGGCGAAGGCGCGCCACTGCTGGGGCATGTTGGTGCCGGCCATGGCCGTGCGTGTCAGGTCGTTGAACGTCCGCGCGCACGGCAGGCAGCGGTAGCGCTGGATTCCGGTCCGTTCACGGCCCCACCGCTGGACACGGGCACTCTGGCACCGCGGGCAGACGTACCCGTGGTGGAACCGCCGTTCGCGTGCCTTTAAGGTGCCAAGCATACCAGAAAGGGTAGCGGAGCCGAACGATTTCGCGACCTGTGTGCCGGGATACCAACGCAGCTATGGAACAGAGCCCTAATTTTTACCTCTGCTCTGACGCTCCAGTCGAGGCGTCTCAAAGAGTCGAGAGCACCTGTCTAGGCGGTCAAAGCGACGACCGGAGGCTTGCCCGTCGGCGCCGATACTGATTGCTCGCTTCTGCTGATCGACATGCACATTTAGGTGGAAACGTGACATGCCCTGACGAGAATGGTGCGGTCAGTCGTACAGTCGGCACGCCTAGTGTCGAGAGCTGTCGGCGGGTCGGGCCGCCTATCGCCTTTCCACCGTTGATTTCACGTGAGATTCGAGTTCCGTCTCAAACTTGCCAAGGGAGACGCACTCAACGGTCCTGGCATTCACACCCGCCCCGTACATCGCGACGAAGCGTGCGGTCACACGGACCGTCGACCGCGATGCGTCGCCGAGAACGCGGACATTGAACGACGCCGAGCTCGGATCGAGATCACTCAGCCCGTAGCTCCCACAATCCGCATAGACCGGCGGCGTCATCACGGGATACAGCCCCTTGTACAGCGGCTTCCCATTCTTGCCGAGGACAGGTGTCCGATTTGGCAGGCTTGAGCGCAGCGCCTCTGCCACAATGATGCCCGAGGCTTTCTCGATAATTCGGATGGCTATATTCCGATCAGCGAAATATGACACAACGGCAGCCCACGTCGAATCGTACGAACCGGCCACGGTGGTAGGCGTGCGAGAGACGCCTACCCCCCCTGCCAGTATGGTGTGAGACGAGATCTCTCGCCTAATTAGTGAGGTACCCTGGGGGCACCGGAGGTTGGTTCGATGGCACGACAGCAGGGGCAGGATTCTCTAGCGTCATCGTCGACGCAAGTGGCGGTGCGCG
>JBBQTA010000066.1:0-3373 GCA_038213465.1 Gemmatimonadales bacterium
ACGGTGAGGCCGACGGGTGGTGACTCTGCACAGACGCCGAGCTCGAGGCACAGGGCCGCGAGCACCGCCGTGTCGCGGTCAGCGGCGCTGGCCCCGTCACCAGCGACCAGCGTGTGCGCGATGACGCGGCGGAGCCAGAGATGCAGACCGGGGAGGACCGGACCGGCAGGCCAGTCCCACGTGAGCGTCTCGCGGAGCGACGCGTAGCCATGCCCGAGCGCGAAGAGGGGAAAGTCGAGGATCGCGCACAGCACGCGTGCGGCCCGAGGACGCAGTGCCGAGGCAGTCTCGTCGATCAGGGCGGTCACGCTGCGGGTGACGGCGTGCTGCTCCTCGTGCACGCGGGACAGCGCGGGACCCGAAGCAACTCGGTTGATCATGTGAATGTCTCCTGTGTGACGTGGTGAGTCATTGAGGGCGCGGCTGACGGAATGCGTCGGCTCGTGCGGTGTGGTATGCCGCAGTGCGTGGCGCGCCGACCTCGCGCGGGCCCGGACCGACAGCCCTTGTGGCCGAGGTACCGGGGGAGCGCGGGTCGACGCGTCAGCACCGTCGTGAAGCAGCGTGATCGAGCTGCCTCCACTGTGCTATCGCAGGCGTGTTGCATTCGACGCGATCACCGACCTCCGCGTGGCCGACTCGAACGACACGGCGGTCGAGTTGACAGTCACGCGGCGGTTGCGATGGCTGCGCGTCGGCGCGTCCGTGCCGCGGCCTGCATGATCGCGTGCAGCTCGAGCACGGCGTCGGTCGTGCGAGACGAAACCCACGCATAGAGCGCGTCGTCCGTCGCGGCCGTACACGTCTCGAGCTCCGCCGCCAGCGATACGAGGGCGTACTCCGCGTATTCGTCGAGCGACAGCACGGGACTGCGGAGTCCACGGTGCAGTGGGGCGGCGTAGCGCAGGAGGCGCGGACGCCAGAACTCCATGAAGCGTGTCATGGCTGGCACGCCGAGCTCGGCGACGGAGGACACAGCATTCCGGTTCATCGCGAGCAGTGGCGTCAGTGGTAGAATCGGGTATACACGAGTCGGGGCCATCGGGATGCTCCTCCGGCGTCAGCCGGATATGGGGATGTCGCACCCGCCGGTGATCGGCGGGGCACGGCAGCCTGCGCGCCGTTGCGCGGGGGCTAGGCGTGCCGCCAGTCTCACGACAGCGGGACACCATTCGGACCGCGGGAGCCAAACGGGGCGCGAGCGCGAAATCTCCGCGAGCCGCCGCACCGCGTCACTCGGCATCACTCGTCACCTTGCACATCCATCAGATCGATGCGCGTGCGCTGCTGCGTGAAGGCCTCCGCGATGACCGCCAGCATGTGCTATCTGGACGAGCCCATCAGCCTTCGCACGCCGATGTACTCATCGCTGACCCCCGGGGCGGAAAGCGTCGCGACGTACGCATCGATCCCCGCGACGGTCACACCGAGGCTGGACGCGAACGACTCGACATCGTGCAATGCGCCGCGCACGAGGCTGGAGCGCATCGTCTGTGACGATACGGGCAGGGTGTAGAGAGTGCCCATCCGATGTACCAGCTCGTGGGACAGCCCGACGTTGATGTGGTCCGTCGGTGTCAGCGGTCGATCCTGTGGCGCGCTCATGAACGCACCGCAGCACAGGACGATGTTGTTCCGAAGCGACCATCGGATTGGTGCCGACGCATCGTCGTACTGGATCAGCATCTCACTCTGCGGGTCCAGTTCCGGTAATAGAGACTATTGACATCGAATATGTGACGCCGCCGCTGACCCGTTGAGCCGAGCCCCCTCGAACAGAAGATTGAGCTTGTCGATCTCGTCAAACATCACGACGGATTTGAGGGCGATGGTCTTCGACGGGACCGTAGTGCGGCGCGAGACCTGATCGCGGACGAAGAGGGTCGGGTGCAGCAGCCGGCAGGACTCGCCGACCGCGGCGCCCTTCCACCCGGTTTCCGCCAGGTCGACAACCGGAATGACGACCGCAGGTAGCTAGACGATGGAGGCCACGACGTTCAAAAGCCGTGTTTTCCCGGCGCCACTCGGGCCAATGATCGTTGCGCGCAATGGGTACACCGAGTGCACGTATCGCGTCAGCGCGAGCGCCGACTGCGCGAAGACGCGATCCACCGTCGCGCCGGCGTCCGTCCCGAAGGCCTCGATCAGGCGTTGCAGAATGCGCGCGAGCGTGGCGCGTGAATCTTTGTCGTGCGCCACCAGCGGTAGTAACGCGAACAGCGGCGACGTCGGCGGCGGAACCGCGGACGCCGCCTCATCGAAGAAGTCGTCGTCGAACGGATCAATGGTAGGCATACGCAGTGGACCGAGGTAAGCACACGAGGCGGCATGCCTCGTATTCTTCAATCGCCTGCGTATCGCACAGCTCGCCGAGTGACCTTCTGAATCGCGCTCGGCGGGGCCTTCGTCGCTCTTACCGCGCGACGAAGTGCTGGAGGCGTCCGGCCAGATGGGTGCGTGCTGCCGTGAGATGGCGGTGCAGCGTCGCGCGATGCACACCCAGCGCATCGGCCGCCTCAAGCATCGGCAACTCCTGCTCGATGACAAGCTGCCACGCGGCCACGCGTTTCAGGGGCAACTCGGCGAGTGCAATCTGGTATTCGTGCATGAGCGAATCGCGTCGCTGCGTGTGCTCGTTGACGGTCGAGTTCATTACGCCCTGGCTGTTACATGCATGCGTGTCGCGGAGCACTTGGGCGGTCTCGCGATCCTGTACGCCATGTTGACGTCGCGAGGCGTCGTGAAGTCGGCGTTGCGCGACCGTTGCGAGCCACCGCAACAGCCCATCACCTGCCAGGTTTGGGCAGACGCCACGCTGGAGGTGCGGCAGGGCGTCGACGAGCGTATCCTGAGCGAGGTCCTCAGCGGACTGCCACACGCCGCCGTGGGCACGCTGGATGACCAGCTCGCAGGTGCGGATGTGCGTGGGGAGGACCATCTGATACAGGGCGCCCTGCGCGTACTTCGTCGCGTTGGGCGTGCGAGCGCTCGTCAGCGCGCTGAGCAGGGTCGCGAGACGCGAAGCGGTGTTGGACATGCGAGCTCCGGATTGTGTCGGAGCGGCGCCGGTGGTGGCGGCCGCATCGCTACGAGGCAGCGACGGGCTACCGTGCGGGGAGCTTTACGGGGGCGCGCATCGGTATTCTCACGAGTGCGCGGCCGTCGGTCACGCTTCTACAACGACGGTTATTACGCCGGTCTGGACCGAGGCCACAAGGATGGGTTGCGCGCCGCGTCCATCTTTCTGACGGACTCTGTTGCCCTGAAATTACTGTGGTGGTTGCCGTGGAAGAGAACGCGCCGCAACGAGACGATGCTCGTTGCGGCACGTATGAGCCTACTGCCGTGTCTTGTCACAGTATTGCGGCGCGCG
>JBBQTA010000067.1:0-3317 GCA_038213465.1 Gemmatimonadales bacterium
CGTGCGACGCGCGCACGGCGCACAGTCCCGCTTCGCCCCGCGGAAATGTTCGCCCACGAAGCCGTTCGTCACGTTGCTGGCCCCTTTCCGATACAGCGACTTCCCCGCCGGACACACACAGGTGCGCGCCTCCGCGTCATATACCAGCGCTTGAGATGGTCCTTACACATCCGGTACTCGCGGCGGTCGACGGTCGCTTGTACATCCATCGTCGACCGATTGACCAAAGCCCACGTCGCGTTGACGTCATCAATCGAACCGGTAAGCGAGTGTCACAAATGCAGCTTCCTCACAGTGCAGCAATCGTGGGCAGCGAAAATCGCGGGCGCTACGTGGTCGTTGCCGACCCAGACGGCCTGCAGGAGTTATGGCGCTACGCCTATCCGCTCTGATCGACGCACTCAACGTCCAACGCTGCAAATCTTCGCAGACCTGAACACCGCTGTCAGTTTGCGTGACGAGATTGTCCGCTTTGCCGTCACGTGCCAGATAAGTCGTCCGTGCTCGCCGCGAGCGGAGAGCACCGCTGCCGGCGCACGAAAGTCGTTGCCCATGGCGCACACCAAAGGTATGAACAGCGGCTGCTGGGTGATTTACAGTCTGAATCGGCATCGCGCGGCCGCATCGCGCGGCGGAATCGCGCGGCCGCACTCGATTCAGGAGGACGTTGCCCGATGGACAACAGCGATCTGGATGCAGCGTGCGACGTGCTCGCTGAGATCGTACATCGCGACACGCTGCGGCATCGAATTGTTGTGTTGCTCGCGGAAGGGAAGTCGCGCAAGGCCATTGCGTACGAGCTCGGGCGTTCGTTTCACACCGTCGGTGACGACCTCAAAGAAACTTACCTGCGCACCGGGCTGCGCGATCGTGTAGTCCTGGCCGCTGCGGTTCGTCGAGTATTTGGGCCCCCCCCTTGAGTTGGGGGGTGGCAGGCCAGTCGAGCGCCAAATACTGTTGCAGTACAAGCATCATCACATCTACATTCCAACGGAGGAGAGAGCCATGAATGGATTTCTTCGCGGTGCGCGAATGCTGTTCTTGATCGCAGCGCCGGTCTCGCTGGCCACTTCTGCCACTGGCACTCGCGTGTCTCTCAAGATGAACGATGCCTGCGCGCAAGTGGACGAGGGATGCAAGCGCGGCGCCGGAACCGGCTATTGTGGAGTGGTGCCACATTCCCAGTGTTGGTAGGGCGATTCCGTTTGTGGTGGGCTGGCCCGTTCACGCTCGCAAGTCAGCTCGCTGCACTTTCCCTGTCGTCACAACTCTTTTTGGCTTGTGCCATAGCTGAGCAACCATCTGCGCGGGTGGAGAGCGGCTTCGATGTGGTGGAGGACCTTGCGTTCGGTCAACACGCGAACGAGGTCGGTGGTTTCTCACAGATTGTTTCGGTAGAACTCGTCGACAACGATGCAATAGTACTTTTTGTTGACGGCGAACGAGTGGTGGTCATCGATGCCAACGGACTCGAAGTTGCGAGTGCAGCGCGGGTCGGAAGTGGCCCCGGCGAGTGGCGTTTTGTAAAATGGGCAGGTGCCGACTCGCTCGGTGTGGGCGTGGTCGATGTCGCCACGCTCCGGCTCATTCGTCTCTCATCCGACCTGTCACCCGCTGCCGAGCTTCCGATCGCTCCAGTTGTAAGAGCAGGCTCCGTTGTGGGCAGATTGGCAGACGGGCAGTTTGTAAGTCTGATCGACCCGCCCACCATACCAGGTACCGGACCACAGCGTTTTCTCACCACCGTTATTCGGTGGTCGCCTGGAGTGCAGGAGGTGGACACAATCACGAGACTGCCAGGCACCGATGTCTTTATCGATCCCGCAGAACAGATGTTTGTTCGAGTACCAGGGGGGCGTGTCGATTGGGTCGCCGCGCGGGATTCAATCATTGTGGCCGGAAATGGGCATCACGACAGCGTGTTCGTGCAGCTTGCCGGTGGCTCGGCGAAATGGATACGGCTTCAGCTTCCTGCGAGGCAGAACAAGATAACCCCTTCGGACATACAGGCATTTGTGGACGCGGAGGTTTCGCTTGTTCCTCGACAGGAGGACAGGCTCCGGATGCAACGTACATTTGCAAAAGTTCAGACTCCAGCTGTTGCACCGCGATTCGAGCGGCTCATACTTGATGATCGAGGGCGCATTTGGTGCGCGGTCGACACCGATGGCGACGCACGCGTGTGGCACGTTTTTTCGCTCACGGGCCAGTCGCTGGCGCAAGTCCGGTTGCCCGCACCAGCGACGCCGTGGATAATCAACGAAAACACAGTTATTGCGACCCGTTCCGATCCAGACGGCTTGCAACGAGTTGTGCGCTACCTAATGAAATGATCAATAGCCTCGGCTGTTGACTATCAGTTTTGCGCTGAGCTCTCCCCCACCTGCGCCGACAACGTTTCCACTTCCAAGGATAGGAAATTCAATCGGGCTCGGTCGAGTATCCGATGAGCGTACGGCGAGATCGCGTACCCCGCGAGGGCCGGCGCGGCGCGCGGCGGCCTGATCCCGACGGTCCCCGGGTCGAGGGCGGACTCCGCTCCTCGGCGTGGGCCGCCGTCGCGGCGCGGGTGCGGCGGTGCGCGAGGATCTGGTCGACCACCGAGGCCTGGGTGATGCACGCGATGATCCGCATGGGCCCGCGACAGGTCGGGCAGGCCAGCGGGTCAACTTCGAAGAGCTGCGGCAGGAGCGCCGCCGTAGCGCGGGGACGATGGCGGGCGGCCCGGCCGCGGCGGCGAGCGCCCTCTTCTCCCACATGCCGCGGGAGCGGTTGGCATACCAGCCGTCGTACCGTGTCGTGACCGGGAGAGGAATTTCAATCGGGCTCGGTCGAGTATCCGGCGAACGTACGGCGAGATCGCCGACCGCGCGAGGGCCGGCCGGCGCGCCGCGGCCTGCCCGCCGCCCGCCGCCGCGCCTCGGTGGCCGTCCGGACGTTGTTTCCCGCGGGCGCCCGGTCGCCGCGGGGACCGATCGGACGCCCCCGTGGGACGGACGCGCACACCGAACATCCCCGCACGTGGGCGGGGCGTCGGGGTGAGGCTCAGCGGGCGTGGTGGGCCGCGGCGGGTCGTCGCGTGAGGCCCGGTGCAGACGGTCCTCGGGTCGAGGGCGGACTCCGCGCGTCGGCGTGGGCCGCCGTCGCGGCGCGGGTGCGGCGGGGCGCGAGGATCTGGTCGATCACCGAGGCCTGGGTGATGCACGCGATGATCCGCATGGGCCCGCGACAGGTCGGGCAGGCCAGCGGGTCGACCTCGAAGATCTGCTGCAGGAGCGCCGCCGTAGGGCCTTCGCCCATCGGCGGCTGGCCTCGGT
>JBBQTA010000068.1:0-3272 GCA_038213465.1 Gemmatimonadales bacterium
AGCGTTGCGCCCGGAAGCACGCCGATTTCGCGCAGCGTCTGCGGCGTCTGCGTGGGCTCCAGAGCGACGGGCGTCGTCAGTGACGATCCCGCGCGCGGCTCCGGCTCCACCTCGACGCCCCACTCCGTTGTGGCCAGCCGGAATGCGGCAGCGATGCTCCCGAGCGTCGCGTCTTCCGGGTAGAACACCGGTTCGCGATCGACGTCGCCGCGGCCATTCGGTACCTCGATCCAGAAGCGCAAATCACTCGAGGCCAACAGCTCGGGCACATTTATCCGGCCGCTGGTGAGCTCGAAGAGTACCGGAAGGCCGATGATGTGGATCGTGAGGCGCAGCGCCGCTTCAGCGGACGTGCGATCGCCACGACGCCAGCGACCCCAGGCACGCACTATCTCGGCAAGCGAGAAGCGCGCGGCGAATGGACGCGTCTTCCCCGCACCCAGAAGCGGCATTCGCAGGTGGGTGAAGCCGTTTCTCGACGCCCATTCGAACGCCTTCGTGGCTGAATCGCCGATCAATCGAAGATCGCGCGTCCACTGGTCGACCCACGGAATCACGGCAGCGACAGGGCACGTTCCCTGCTCGCGCGTTCGCGCACAGTCGTGCACGAACACTCCGTGGTCTTCGCGCAGCGTTCCCGCGTCTTCCGCCGCAAAAAACGCCGTGCACGCCCCCTTCACGACACCATGCAGCGCAGGGTCGACGAAAGGCAGCGGCCCGCTGAACCCGGCGCTGACAACCACGGCCTCGTTTCCACCGTAGCCGGATTCAGGCAAGGAGGCATGCACGATACGCAGCGATTCCGCATCCGTCTCACTTCGGAACCCCCACGCAGAGGCTCGATTATCTCCCTGGTATACGGACGCCGTGATGCGATCAAGATACCCGGCGAGGTCGGCGTACTCCTCGAACTCGATCGCGTTGATGTTGAACCGCGTCCGCAGGAATTCGAGGTCGGCTTCGCCCTTCCGCACCATCGCAAAATGTGGATGCGGGCCGGGGCCGTAGAGCTCCTGAACTTCGGCGAAAAGATCGAGCAGGTACACGTCGCGCAGCCCCGCACCTACGAAGAGCAGCGAACGACGGCGATAGACCTCCGCAAATGCTCGTCGATACTGGTTCGACCCGTGGGCGATCCGTCGGTATTCCTCGTGGCCGATTACAAGCTGCTCACGGAGCGACGGCGAAGCTTCCACCGTCAACGCATCAGTCTCTTCTTCACGCGGCATGTAGCCGTGCAGCGCCCATAAGATCGAGCGCCCGGTCGAATCGAGCGACGACAGCACACGCCTGCAGTCCTGCGGCTCCCGACCGATCACTGTCAGTCGCTGCTCGCCGTACTTGTCGGCGAATGACGGATACTTAGGCCCGCCATCCTGCTTCCTCGCGTCGACGTACGCACGCGTGAAAAGGTCGTCGTAGTTGGTCGTGAGCACCAGCGGCCACCAGAGCTTCGCAAGAGCACGCGTCTTGTCCGGAACGGCATGCTTGCCCTTTGGGTACAGGACACCGCGAAGCGCGCTCGAAAGTGCGTCAGGGCTCCGCCGAGCGAGCGTGCGGATCGCACGATTCGCACGTTGTACGAGCTGGTCTGCCGGAACACGATCGGCGCCGCTTTCCAGCACATCGGTTGTCGATTTCGAGTTGCCGCCAGCGGATTTTTCCCCAGAATTGGCGTCCGCGTTTGCCATCAGGCCGGCAACGAGTTCGCTCCAGGTCGGACAGGTATCAAAACTCATACCTGCCCCGATGAAGGGGACGAGCAGGCCACGGTCGTAGGCCGCGACGAGCCGCGGGAGGAAGCGCTCGAAATCGTTTTCAGGCGTCAGGGTGCTCATTGAAACAGTTGACGGATAGCGTGAAATACTTTGACCGATCCGATCAACCACGCTGAGATGTGGGAGAGCTCGTCGAGTCGCGCAGAGTTGAAAACACCAGCGTGCACATCGTGCACGCGACGTCACGTGTCACGGTCGAAGGCGGCCTCCCGTCACGCGGGCAAGGCCGCGTTGGTGCGACTCTCCATGTTCAGCGCGTGACCTACCACATCCGTCAGCAGCCCGGAACGGAGATGCATGCGTCGCACGAGGTCGTTCACATCCGTGGCGCTCAGCACCCCGCTGGCGACATCTGCCGACACGGCGGCAGCCATGGCGGCGCGAATCTCGTCCGGTCCGCGCACTGACTGTGCGTCGAGGTAGCCGTCCACTGTCAGATGCAAGCGGAGACGTTCAATCATCTTCGTCTGCAGCCCAGTCGCCTCTCCCGCGTCGAGCCGTTGCATAAGCTCGTGCGCTGTTCCGCCGCAGCGCGAGAGCACCTCGAGTACGCGTTCAAGCATCTTCGGGGACAGGACGTCTGGACGCTCCAGCACCGCCTGGTCGACGAGCCGTTCCTGCCCGATGGCTGCCTCGGTGTGCATCGCATGGGCGGCGCGAGAGAGAGCGAGCGCGCGAGCGTACACCTTCGGATGGTCGGACAGGATATGCATGCCACCGTTCTCGACGAGGTTCCGCAGCGCCCCCCACGTCCTGATGCCTTGTACCATCAGCGAGTGCAGCGCGCGCACATCCTCGACCAGGTACCAGAGCGGAATGCCATCGACCGTGTCCCTGCCCTGCCGCACGGGCGCAACCTGCAACATCGCGCCGTATTCCGCGTGCGTGGCGCCGTGCGGGTCTGGCAGCGCCGTGAGGTCGAGCGGCGGGAGCACGGGAGGCAGGGGCTCGGACAATCGCCGCTCACGCACCGCTCCGAGGTCGATGCGCGCGTGCGCGACGCCTCGCGCCGCAAGCGCGACCATCCACTTTGCCACCTCGTCGCTCTGGGCCGTGAAGTACAGGATCTGCCGCCCCTGCTCGGCGAGCGTGATGACGCCGTCGATGATCGCCTGCGCGCGATGATCGTCGCTCGTGCCGAGTAACTCGTCCAACAGGAGCGGAAGGCGGAGCCCCTGCTCCTGTGACTCGACGAACGCGATGCGCACCGCAAGCAGCAGCTGCACTCGCGTGGCGCTCGAGAGCTCATCGAGCGAATGCCCACGCTGGGTCGTCTCGTCAAGTGCGCGGAATGTGGGCTTCCCATCATCGTGCAGCTCGAGACGGTACCGTCCACGGGTGAAGACAGCGAACAGTTCACGCGCGCGATGGAACACGACAGGACGATGCTGGTCGCGTGTGACCTGCTGCACGTGCCGGACGACGAGGTCGCCGAGCATGGCGGTCAGATCGCGTTCGCGCGCCGCGCGGAGCTGCCCCTCAGCGTCGGAGAGG
>JBBQTA010000069.1:0-3011 GCA_038213465.1 Gemmatimonadales bacterium
ATCCGGCAGCTGTCCGCCGCGCTGGAGCTCAACCCGCGATTCGACCTCGCCTATCAGCAGCTGGCGCATGCCTACCTGCAGAAGCACATGTATCCACAGGCGATCACGGCGATGCGTCGCGCCGCAGAGCTGAGCGGGATCCGGGATTCTGCGCAGCTGGCATACGTGTACGCCGTCACCGGTGCACGCGCCGAGGCCGAGCGCATTGTGCAACAGCTGGTCGGAGCTCCATCAACTCGGTACCTGCCGCCGTATCACATCGCGATGGCGTACGCGGGTCTGGGGCGCGCAGACTCTGCGTTCCTCTGGCTCGAACGGGGGTACGTCGAACGTGCGTCATTCATGGGTGCCGCAAAAGTCGAACCGGGCTTCGTCGCACTGCATGGCGACCCGCGCTGGGGAGCGTTGCTCGGGCGCATGGGGCTCTCGCCCTGAAGCGCGATTGCTGGCGAACCTGAATCTGCCTGGTCTCCTGTTTGAATCGCTCGTGGTGCGCGGGCTGCGCGTGTACGCTCAAGCGTCGGATGCCACGATCCTGCACTATCGCGACAACACCGGACTCGAAGTCGATGCGATCGTCGAGGTGGCCGATGGACTCTGACCGCTTGATGGGCCGAGAAGTCGGCGGGGCGAAGGTCACGCCGCCGCACACCCGTCGATGTTCGCCTGGTCGGCGATGCGCTGGAGGCTCGACGTACATTCGACCGACCCCGATAGAAATTCCTGTCCCGAAGAACGCGACGCGCCCACGCGACAGGGCGTCGTCACCCGACACCTGTGCACGTCACCGGTTCTCCTCTGTGGTATGTGTGGCTCCCCGAATAGACAGCGATGCCGAGGGCAGGACCGTGTATCTCGCGCAGGCTCGATTGTGGCACGAATCTCAGCCGGATGAACGCTCGATTCGCCTCCGGTCTCCAACGACCGCACGCTCGCGAGGGCCTTGAGTATCAACTGCGCTCCGTGTCCGAGCAGGTGTCTCACCATCGGCACCAACCCGAGTCCGGCCGTCACTGATTACGAAGGCGGTCGCGGACACGCAACAGGGACTGCGCGCGCGGCCGATGGCCTTCGCGCCAAGCTTGCTTCGTTGACGACAATATTCGACACGCAGTCGGACGTTCCCAGGAGACTGCCCGAAAGCGCGGAGTTCCAGTTTCGTACCGTAGAGACCGTTCATCTACCGAACGGGAACCCTCAGTTGGCCGACGACGCAGGGCACGAATCGCCGCACGCTACGGCGCATTTGACCATAGTCTGTGACCATGGTACCATAGCCGTATGCCAAATCCTCCCGAATCAATTGCCATCTCCGAGTTCAAGGCCACCTGCCTCGCTGTCCTCGAGCGTGTGCGCCGCACCGGTACCTCGGTGCTGGTCACGCGGCGTGGTGTACCGATCGCCGAGATCAATCCGCCGTCCATCGCGTCCGCTGGACCCGCGTGGCTTGGGTCGATGCGCGAGTCGGCCACGATCGTTGGCGATCTGGTCGCGCCGGTTTCCACCGACGACTGGGACGCGCTGCGCACGTGAAACTGCTGCTCGATACGCACATCTGGCTCTGGGCTCTGCTCGAGCCCGAGCGACTCGCGGCGTCCGTCCGCGAGTCGCTGCAGTCGCCGGAGAACGAATTGTGGTTGTCGCCAATCAGTGTCTGGGAGGCGACGATGCTGGCCGAGCGCGGTCGCGTTGCCGTGACCTCCGATGTGCAGGCGTGGGTCCGCGGGCTGCTCGCCGCACTCCCGCGGCGCGAAGCTCCACTGACGTTCGAGGTCGCGCTGATGAGCCGTCGACTCGAATTGACCCACCAGGATCCGGCCGATCGATTCATCGTCGCCAGTGCGTGCGTGCATGAGTTGACGCTGGTTACCGCCGATGAACGCCTTCTCGAGGCGAAAGGTTACGCCGTGTTGGCGAATCGGTGAGCGCATCGGACTTCGTGGCGTGGTAAACCATCCTCGGTGACCGCGTGCAGGGACTCTGACCTCTTGTAGCGCAGTTTTGCGACGGACTCTGACCCCTTGTTGCGTGTGCCGGTGGGGATACGGCGATCGCGCCGCGTCGCGGACGCCAGTTCAACGTCGTCGCGTGAGCGCCCATCTGGCATGCTCGTGTACGAGCGGTTCGTCGTCTTGATGTGCGCGAGTGACGTCAACGTCATCCGTCGTACCGACGTTACCGAGGGCAACGGCGGCGTTCCGCTGCAGCCCTCGCAGCACCGCCCTCGTCATCGGTGACTTCCGGAGCGCCGCGCTGAACGCATCCTGATCGAGTGCCAGAATATCCCGCGCCAGCGTCACCGCATCCTTCCCAGAAATGCACTCGCGCGCCACAAACGGCGCCGCCGCCGCCAACGCTTGCGAGAATTTCACGTTCCACGAACAAACCGATTGGGAGAAGTGTCGGTTTAACCGTTTCAGTGTCGATCTCGAGATGGGGTGCAGGACGCTCACACCGCCCCTGACTTCGCGGGGCGGGAAGTAGAGCGGATCGTCCATGTGGGCGTCTTGGCTACGGGTTCTTCCGGGTATGGAGGCGAGGGATTCGTTTGTCAACTGGTTTTTCCGTAGGCGGCGGGCTTGCGTGCGTCGCAGGGGCGTCCGCGTCGTGCAACGCCTCTGCAGTCGCCTCGGCGCGTGGGCTTTGTCCCGCTGCGCTGGCGGTGCAGTCGCGCCCTTCGCGCTGCCGGTCGCCGCAACTGCAACGCCATGGCGACGCAACGGCAACCGCAACTCTGTTCGCGCGGGGACCGCAGGGGGCGTGGGGGAGAGCAACGGCAATTGCACTGAGAACAGTGAATTGTGAGCGCGCCTGTCGGCCCGTCGTGACAGGCTGACGCCTTGCGGTCAGGTCATCCTATGCGTATCTACACGTATATCTTTTCTCGGAACCTCCCATGACCATCGCGCGGAGTCGGACCTTCCGCAGCGGCAACAGTGAAGCGGTCCGTCTCCCCAAGGACGTGGCCTTCGGCGACGACGTCGAACTCGTGCTCGTCCGCTCCGGCGATG
>JBBQTA010000070.1:0-2915 GCA_038213465.1 Gemmatimonadales bacterium
AGCGCCGTTCATCCCTCGCGCCCCTTATTCCTGGCGCCCCTTATTTCTGGCGCCCCTTATTCCTAGCGCCCCTTATTCCTGGCGCAGTCAGCAGTCAACCCGCCGTGCAACTCGCACAGCTCTCCTGTATAACGCACCCAATGCAGTTTGGCGCCCGCGCGAAGCACGTTCGTCGTCCGTGCCAGATGAGCAGGTGACTCAACATCGCCCAGTCTTCTCGCGGAAACAGCGGCATCAACGCCTGCTCGATGCCGATCGGGTCTGCCTGTCGCGTCAGCCCGAGCCGCCGTGCCAGCCGCTGCACGTGCGTGTCTACCACGATGCCTTCGTTGATGTCGAACGCGTTACCGAGAATCACGTTCGCCGTCTTCCGTCCAACCCCGGGCAGTGGCACCAACTCCGCGATCGTGCGCGGTACGTCGCCGGCGTACGTCGCCACCAGCATGACGGCCATCCCGATCAGGCTCTTCGCTTTGGCGCGGAAGAACCCCGTGCTGCGCACGATCTCCTCCACGTCCTCCTGCGTCGCCCTGCACAACGCGTGCGCGTCCGGGTAGCGCGCGAACAGCGCGGGCGTGACCATATTCACGCGCACATCGGTGCACTGCGCCGAGAGAATCGTGGCGCACAGCAGCTCGAACGGATTGCGGTAGTCCAGTTCACAGTGCGCGTCGGGATACTCCGTCTTGAGCCGCTGCAACACCACGGTGCTGATGGCCAGCTTGTCGGCCTTGGTTTTCGGAGAGCGCGACACCGGCGCCGCGCGCTGCGACGGCTTCTGCCCGTGCGTCTTCGTCATGCTGCGCGTCGCCTTCTTCACCACCGGCTTCACGGTCAGCGCTGCATCACGCGCAGATGCGGCGGTATCGCGGCGTGTCCGTTGCGTCGGGCACGTGCGAACGCGAGCACCTCGTTCGCCGTGCGCGTGTTGAGCACGTTGGCGGGTGTGAGCCATCCTTTCCGTGCATTCGCAATGCCGAGTTCGAGATGCTCGAAGCCTTGTGGCGAATGCGCGTCGGGGCCGATACTGACCAGCGCACCTTGCTCTTGCGCCACGCGGCAGGCACGCCAGTCGATGTCGAGCCGATGCGGGTCGGCGTTGAGCTCCATCGCGATACCCACGGCGCCGGCCTTTTCGATGATGGCCGCGATATCGATGGCGTACGGTTCGCGCGTGAGCAACAGCCGGCCGGTGGGGTGTCCCAGGATCGTGAGATGCGGATCGTCGAGTGCCTTGAGCACGCGGTCCGTCATTTGTCGCTCGTTCATGCCGTAGCGCGTATGCACCGAGCCGATCACGAAGTCGAAGCGATCCAGAAACGCCGCATCGTAGTCCACGCGACCGCACGGGAGAATGTCCGCCTCGATGCCCTTGAGCACGCGGAAGTCGATGCCGTCGGTCACGTATTGCGCGTTCAACGCATCGATTTCGTCATGCTGCCGCAGAATGGCGTCGCGCGATAAGCCGCCGGCGTACGTGTTCGACTGTGAGTGGTCGGAAACGCCCAGATACCGCAAGCCGCGCGCACGCGCCGCGCGGGCCATGTCGCTGATCGTGGCGCCGCCGTCGCTGTACTGCGAGTGGCAGTGCAGGGCGCCGACCAAGTCCGCCTCGGTGATCAGCGTCGGGAACGCGCCGCGCGCGGCCGCTTCCACCTCGCCCATCGCTTCGCGCTGCTCGGGCACTACATAGGCCAGGCCCAGTCGCGCATACAACGCCTGTTCATCGGGAATCGACACCAGCGCGCCGTCGCGATCACGCAATTCGTCGCCCGCCAACACGAAGCCCATCGTGGCCGCACGCTCCGTGATCTGCTTCACGTGCGCATGGCTGCCGGTGGCGCGCCAGAGCGCCAGCGCGAACTGTTCGGGACGCACGCACGACACGTCCACGCGCACGCCGTCCTCGAGACGCAACGACAACGTGCGACCACCGCCACCCAGCACTTCCTTCACCCCGCGCAGCTGTGCGAACGTCGCGACCACCACACTGGGGCTACCGCGCACCGCGCACACCAGATCCACATCGCGCACGATCTCCATGCGCCGACGGATCGAACCCGCGATCTCGAGCTCCAGCACATCCGGGTGCGCGCGAATCGCCTCCGCAATGCGCTCCGCTTCGGCACGGCCATGCTGCCAGAGCACGTACGCTCCCGTGGCCCGCAAATCGGCGATTCCCTTGAGGATATTCTCCGCCGTCTTGGCGCCGAATTTCGGCAGCGCTGCCACACGCCCATCACGCGCCGCGAGCTCGAGCTCCAGCAGCGAGTCCACGTGCAAGCCATCGTGTATGGAGCGGATACGCGACGGACCCAATCCGGGCACGCGCAGCATCTCCAGCAGCCCCTCGGGAGTCTCTTCCTGCAAACGCTCCAGCAGGGCCGACCCGTTGCTTTCGGCGAGATCGCGCAGCACCTCGATCGCCGCCGGGGCGATCACATCTTCCGCCGCCAGATCACTCGCGAGCGCCTGCCCCAGATCCGTCTCGCCATGCGCCGCCACCACGCGCGCCGCCGTCTGCATGGCGCGCACCGAAAACCGGTCCTCGTCGTGCAACTCGAGGAGCGTCGCGATCTGGGTCAAGGCGAAGGCGGCGGAGCGGCAATCCATAACTCAAATCTAGCGTGGTCCGCGAGGGGGGTGGCAATCGGGAGCTGGGGACCGTGAACTGGCAAGAAACTCCCTAGGAAGCAGGGGGGAGGGTCTCAGGAAGCAGGAGGCAGCAACAGCGCGTTTCTCCCTGCTTCCTGCCCCCTGAAACCCTCCTCCCTGCTCCCTAGCAGGGTGATGAAAAACGCTGATCTGCGGGTGAAATGCTCGACATTTTCGCGTCGGACGCGTTCAAACGGTGGTGTGCGTCGCACGGCGTGCACGGTGCGGAGCTCGGCGAGGCCCCGTGAGGCCCTCTGTGG
>JBBQTA010000071.1:0-2713 GCA_038213465.1 Gemmatimonadales bacterium
CACATCGGTAGTCCGCGCCATCCCACGGGAAGGCGTTCGCGCGAGGACTCGGGCCGCGCACGGCTTTCTCCCATTCCGCCGAAGTTGCGAGTCGCCGGCCATCCCACGAACAGAACTGCACGGCCTCGGCATACTGAATACCTTGAACCGGCCGCCGGGCGTTCTCCGGCAGGCCGAATCCTGTGTATTCGGGCTCGACGGGCGGAGAGCAGGCTCCCGCTTCCACGCAGCGCGCGTAGCGCGCGTTGGTGACGGGGAAGCGGTCGATGTAGAAGCCTGACAGCACAATCTCCGTAAGCGGAAACTCTCGTTCCGCATACGTTGACGTGTCGTTCGTGCCGCGCATAAACGGACCTGCCGGAACGCACACTTCGGCGTTGTCGGAGGGCGTCATGCGGGAATCATTCGAACAACCGTCCCCACAGACCGCGGGCGACCATCTGCAGCCGGAGGAACATCGTTCGATGCCAACACCCAGCGCGGTGCAACCCGCGGGAGGAGCGACCGTACGCTCTTCGTCCGGCGTGCACACGCCGTCGACTTCGGTGACTTCCCACGCTCGGAACCGGCACTCAGTGTCGCAGATGCGCGTTCGCTGGCCGCATCGGGCCGTGGACTCCGTCTCGAGGTCGGCTGGCGCGCATTCTCCTTCAGAAAGGCATTCTCCGGTCTGCCAGAAGCCGTCGGCGCCGCAAAGCCGCTGGGCGATGCCGCAATTCCCACAGGGAACGACTGCCATCGCAGCCGGCGTGCACGACTCACGTCCTCCGTCCGGGCCAGCGTCGGCGGTTGGTGCAGCCGCGTCGACGCCGGCCGTCGGCTCCTCGCCGCACGCGACGAGAGACATTGCGGCGAGCGCGATGCTCAAGCGCGCCCACCGTTCGATACTGCGTGTTCGACGGACTCGGTACAGCGCGAGAAGAGCCGTCAGCATCATTGCGAGGATGCCCGACAGAGATGTCGCACGCGGCCGTGCGTGTGCGACCGAACAACCCGAAGACTCAGACATCGTTGCCCTCACGCATACCGCTATGGATTCGACTAGATCGCATGAATACTCCGTCGGGCAGGGCGACTCAGGTCCGCACGCTCGGGAGCAATATTCGTCGCTGAGATTGCTGACCACACAAACGTTGCCCGTGCACTCGCGCGGCTCGGCGCAGGGCTGTCCAAGCGCCGAGGTCGCGAGCCGGCAGGCAGTGCCACCATCGGCTTCGACACACGCGGCGCCACCGCACTCCTCGTCTGTGGCGCACGATGGCGCACAGACCCCATCCAGGCATCGCGACGACCCGCAATAGGTGGCGTCTGAACATAGGTCACCAAGGAGTCCGCGCGGCGTACCGGCGCCCGCGTCGCAGTCGGTACACGTCGTAGGCACGCAGACACCTGCACTACACGTGGCGTTCGCGGCGCAGTCAACCGCGAGGCATGGGTCAACGCAGCCTGCGCTCGTGCAGACCGCAGGCGCGACGCATCCCGTAACTGCGCACGGAACTCCGGGATAGAGCGCGCAGATACCTGCGACGTCGTCAGCCTCCAGGGAGGTCTGTTCCGATCCCTGATAGCCGGGATACATGGTGCTCGCCTGTTCGCCAGTTCCGCACAGTGGCGCGCCAGCGGTTACGCTGGCCTCGCATGGGTGCAGGAGACCTAAGGCGTGGCCGAACTCGTGCGTCAGCACCGCATTGAGGTCTTTGCGTGCATCCACCTCGCCATCGGCGAAGTCGTAGTCCTGATCGTTGATGAGGATGTCGGCCTCGACGATCTCCCACGCGCCGTCTTCGACGCGCTCGTACTGCACGTCCGTCGTCGCCACCATGTCACTCGACAGACCCATCGCTTCCCAGCCTGCCGCCAGGGCAACTACCTCGCTTGCGCCGTTCCCCGGCAGAACCGGAGAACCGGACGTGGTCGAGATGCCGGCTTGCAGCTCGCTACATGCTGGCGCGAGCCAACGCTCCAGCGCGAGCGAGGCTAGTCGGGTCGCGTCCGCACGAGACACGCCCTGGAACGATGTGTCTGCGATCAAGAATGTCGGCCGGGTACGCCACACGGCCGGCGCGCCGCCGAGACTCGGGTCGTCCGCGGACGTCCGGAACGCATGCGTGCGGGCCGCGATAGCGAAAACAGCGCACGCGCAGATGAGTGCAGCGATCTGCGTTCTCGTAAACCCGCTCATTCGTGACCTCCCACGCCCGTGACGAGGGCGACTAGGCGGTCCCGGGGTAGCACCATGTTTCCGCAGGTCGCCGTTCGAGTCGGCCCGACGGTCCACTTGCCTCGGCGCATCCCGGTGGGGAAGAGCGCGCTCTCGCCGCCCGTTCTCCGAAGGAATAGAACGACGTGCTCGCCTCGGCTGAACTCGGCCTGACCCGAAAGCACGCGTCGACGCGAGCCGACCGTCCCTCCGTGCGTCCATATGGTTAGATCTTCTGGGACGGTGCCTTTGAGCACTGCGACGACTCGCAGCGTCACTGCCGTGTGAATACCGGGAAGACTGTCGGGCCCCGCTGACGTGGAGCGCGTTGCAACTACCAACGCGTCCACGACGACATCGCTTGCCCTGGCAAGAGCAGCGACCTGCTCCGCTGTGGACGAGGGTTGTTGCTGTGCTCCGGCATGCGCAGCGTACATCCCGAGCGCGCATGTAATCAGCAAAGCGCTGGCGCTCGCGAACACACCCAGTGAGAAGAATCGCGCGCTCATCACT
>JBBQTA010000072.1:0-2609 GCA_038213465.1 Gemmatimonadales bacterium
ACCGCAAAGATGTCGGACGCCGGACGATCGAAATTCTGCGACCAGAGAATGGAATCGTTCGCGATGCGCACCGCACGGGCGGTAATGCGCAACTGATCGCCGGCGCGTTGAATACTGCCGGTGAGTACAGCGGACACGCCCCACAGCTTCCCGATCGCGCGAAGATCGTTCTGCTGATCGCGCAAGGAGAATGCCGACGTGCGGGCCGACACCGTCAGGCCGGGCACTTTTGACAGCGCGTTGATCAGCGTTTCGGCCACGCCGTCGCCCAGGTATCCGCTGCTGCGATCGGCGCTCAGATCGGCGAAGGGCAGCACGGCGATGGAGCTCACGCTATTCGTTGCGCCCGACGATGCCGGTGCGCGATCGCGCGTGGCCCACCACCCAACGACGGCGATCAGCGCCGCGAGAACGGGCATAACGACCTTGAGCTGCAGCGGTCGCGTCGCACTGCGGTGGATCTGCTCAGCGTGGGGGGTGGCAATGGTGCTGAGCCGTTCGAGCACGGCGTGTGCGTTGACCGGGCGTTGCAGCGGGTCCTTGGCCAAGCACTGCATCACCAGCGCCGAGACATCGCGCGGGATCGTTGGCTGCACGTCGGCCAGTGTGCGCGGTGTTTCCGTGATGTGCGCAGTCACCAGTGCGTGCGGCGTGGTGCAGTGCGCGAACGGATGCGCGCCCGCGAGCAGTTCGTACGCGACCACGCCCCACGCGTACAGATCGGCGCGCGCGTCGGTGTTCTCGTCGCCCACCGCCTGCTCGGGCGCCATGTAGGCCGGCGTGCCGATGGACGTGCCCACGGAGGTGAGCGTGTGGCCCGGCGTATTGCCTGGCGCGTGCGTGCTTGACGCCGAGAGTGCTTTCGCAATGCCGAAGTCGGTGACGACCGCGGTGCCGCTCGACAACAACACATTCTCGGGCTTGATGTCGCGATGCACGATGCCGCGTTCGTGCGCATAGGCCAGCGCCTGCGCGACATTGCGCAGAATGCCGAGTGCATCGCCAAGCGAAACGGGGCCATTCAGCAGTTGCGCGCGCAGCGAATCGCCGCGCACATACGGCATGGTGTAATACGGTAATCCTTCACGCGTCGCGCCGGCCACGAGCACCGGCACGATGTGCGGTTCCTGCAGCGCAGCCGCCAGCTTGATCTCGCGCGCGAAGCGGTCGGCGCTCACGCCGGCCGCGAGTTCGGGCGAGAGCACCTTTACCACGACTTCGCGTCCCAGCGCGTGCTCCTTTGCCACGAACACGCGCGACATGCCGCCGCCGCCGAGTTCGCGCTCGAGGGTGTAGCCGTCGCCGAGGGTGGCTTGGAGCTGCGCGCGGAGGTCGGTCATTCAAAGCTGAGCGAGGGGCCTGCGATTGGAGTGCGTCGAGGCTGTATTAGGCACCGTCCGGGCGCGAGCACGCATCCGTCGGTCGACGCCCAGGATACGGGCCAAAGTAGCGCTTCGGTGTCGCATGCGGGGGACTGGTCGATGCGGTCCGAGGGTAGCAGCTTCGGACGCATGGCTCCTTCGAGCGTCGAAGGCGGCAGCGCCGCGTGTCGCACCTCTGCTGCCGCGGCGCGTCGGCGGCTATCGCGCTGCGTCGCAGTGACCATGAGAGGCGCTCGATCTGGCTCCGTTCGATTGACAGCTGTATATACCTGAAATATACTCTTCACGTGACGATCGACGTCTATTCCGCGTTGCACGAGGCCGAGGGCTTCGAGTGGGACGATGGCAACGCACCCAAGGTGCGGGATCGGCATGCGGTCGAGCCAGGCGAATGTGAGCAGGTGTTTTTCGGCGCGCCGTTGTTGGTCTCGGCCGACACGGTGCATTCGCAGCGCGAGGTGCGATGGCGCACGCTGGGCGTCACCACGAACGGTCGATTGTTGTATGTAGTTTTTACGATGCGTGGAAGACGTATTCGCGTGTTGGCAGCCCGCCCCATGAACCGCAAGGAGCGACGAGCGTATGAGCAAGCCCAGGCGCGGACTGAAACCGATTCCGACGTTTGAGTCGGAAGATGCCGAAGGGGAGTTCTGGGCGACCGCGGACTCGACCGAGTACGTGGACTGGTCGGTGGCGCGTCGTGTCCAGTTTCCGAATCTGCGGCCAACCACGACAGCGATTTCTGTTCGGCTTCCCGACACGCTGTTGACAGAACTGAAATTGCTGGCCAATGAGCGCGACGTGCCGTATCAGAGTTTGCTGAAGATGTATCTCGCCGATCGGATCAAGACCGAACGTCGGAGAGCGTAGCGCACGGGCGCATGACGCAGGGCTGCGCTCGCCGTAGCCGGCGATGCAGCAGTCGATGCGGCGTCGTTCGTCCGCTTCATCGGCAACGCGATCACGGCGGCAATCGTGAGCGCAGCACCCGCGATGATCACGGCGGTCCGGCGTCCAGGCTTGGGCACTGCCGCTCCGCTCCGCGAATCGCCTCCCGCCGCGGTACCCGGCGTCGCCACCGCGTCGAGCGATTGCAGCACGTCCTCGGCATTCGCCGGTCGATGCGTGGCATCCTTTGCCAGGCACCGCTGCACCAACTGGTCGAGCGATGCAGGGAGCGCGGCGTTGCGCTGCATGAGTGGCGCCGGTGTTTCCGAGAGATGCGCG
>JBBQTA010000073.1:0-2429 GCA_038213465.1 Gemmatimonadales bacterium
CGACAGTGGCGACGCGGTCATCGGGGGGCCGGAGGACGCAGACGCATCGGACTTCGCCACGGCGATCAGGGCGCTTCGACGACGGCGAGCAGACGCGAAACGATGGTGTCGCTGGTCACGCCTTCGGCATCGGCTTCGAACGACGTCAAGACGCGGTGACGAAGCACGTCCGGGGCAATGCTCTTGACGTCGTCGGGCGTGACAAAGGCACGGCCGCGGAGGAAGGCATGTGCACGGGCCGCTTGGGCGAGCGAGATCGTGGCGCGAGGGGATGCACCGAACTCGATGAGCGGACGCAGATCAGCCGCGCCGACATCGGCCGGCGAGCGCGTAGCGTGCACCAGATCGACGATGTAGTCCACGATCCGTTCGTCCATATACAACTCGGCAATGCGACGACGGGCATCGAGCAGTTCTTCGGGCGCCGCCACCGCATTGACGATGATACTTTCACCGCCCGCCATGCGACGGAGGATCTCCTTTTCCTCGGCGCGTGTGGGATAGCCCACGCGCAACTTCATCATGAAGCGGTCGACCTGCGCTTCGGGCAGCGGGTAGGTGCCTTCCTGTTCGATCGGATTCTGCGTGGCGAGCACGAGGAACGGCTCGGCCAGTTTATAGGTGGTCCCACCGATCGTGACCTGCTTTTCCTGCATGGCTTCGAGCAGGGCGGCCTGCACCTTGGCCGGCGCCCGATTGATTTCGTCGGCGAGGATGATGTTGGCGAAAATCGGCCCGTGCTTGACGCGGAATTCGCCGGTGGGCTGGTCGAAGATCTGCGTGCCGACGACGTCGGCGGGGAGCAGGTCGGGCGTGAACTGGATACGCTGGAAGCTGGTGCGCACCGTTTCGGCGAGCGTGCGTACCGTCAGCGTTTTCGCGAGCCCCGGTACGCCCTCGAGGAGCACGTGCCCGCCCGTGAGAAGCGCGATGAGCAAGCGCTCCACCATGTACTCCTGTCCGACGATTCGCTTGGCGACTTCGTGCAGGACACCCTGTACCAGAGCCGCATCCTGCGACGCGGCAACGCTCGTGGTCACGATCGACTGCTCCTCTTATTGGTGGCTCGTTCCATCGAGCATACCCGACAGCGTCCGGTCTGCTCCCTCATGGGCACCCTCACGGGCCAGTCCTAGCGGCCGCTGACCATCAGGGCATCGAGTACTTCGCGCTCGGTGCTGTTGAGGGCCCGTGCCCCGCCCGGTGGCAGATCGCCAAGGCGTACCGGACCAAACTGCGTCCGCACGAGGCGCTCGACTTCGAGGTCGAGGGCATCACAGAGGCGACGCACTTCGTGGGTCTTTCCTTCGGCGATGGTGATTTCCAGGGCCCAGCGACGTCCGCCAAGCGGACTGGCGACGACTTCCCGGGGGACGACAAGGCCGTCGTCGAGTTGGACGCCGCGACGGGCGACCTTGGCGGCGGTGACGGCGTCCCCACGCACGGTGGCGACGTACGTGCGCTCCACCTCGTTGCTGGGGTGGGTCAGCGCATGGGCGGCACGACCATCGGTGGTGAGCAGCAGCACGCCTTCGGTCATGAAGTCGAGGCGCCCAACGTACACGAGTCCCGGGACATCGTCGACGAGATCGAAGACGGTGGTGCGTCCCTCGGGATCCTTGCGGGTGGTCATGACCGCGGCCGGCTTGTGGAGCACGATCCACGTGTGCGACGTGACGCGCGTGATCACTTGCGTGCCGTCGAGCATGATCAGATCGCGGAACGGATCGACCACCTGCCCGACTGTGGCAATCGCCCCGTTGACCTGCACGCGACCGTCGGCGACGGCCTGATCGGCTTCGCGACGCGACACGACACCGGCACGGGCGAGGGCCCGCTGCACGCGCATGGGGCCTTCGCGCTCGGCCTTGACGGTACCACCGGCCTTGGAGGGCGGTGCGTCGGCGGACCGCTGCGCTTTGGGGCGGCGCTTGGAGGAGCCCGTCTCGGTTCGATCGCGCTTAAGGCGATCGGCGCGGGCGTCCGGCGGCGTGGCCACGGGCTTTTCGCGTGCGACGGCATCACGTGCGACGTTGTCGCGTGCGACGTTGTCGCGTGCGCTGCGCTCGCGGGGCGGCTTGGGTTTCGCGACCGACGGCACACCGCGCTGCTCGTTGGCGGCGCGCGCAGCGGCTCCGCGAGCAGAGGGGCCCTTCGGCGTCTTCTTCTTCTGCGTGCCGCGCCGATACTCGCCCTTTTTTTCTGCGGCGGTCTTCTTCGGGGGCTTGGTCACTCTGGCACGACGGCTGTGTTACCGGCACCACGCAGGGCGATCGCCAGTTCGTCGGCGCGCGGGAGTTCTTCCAGGTGTCGCAACGCAAACTGCTCGAGGAACTGAGAGGTGGTTCCGTATAGCAGCGGACGGCCGATGCCTTCGCTGCGCCCGACGATGTCGATGAGCCCGCGCTCGTGGAGCGACTTCAGCACGG
>JBBQTA010000074.1:0-2210 GCA_038213465.1 Gemmatimonadales bacterium
GGCCGAATAGTCGATGCGAAAATGACCTGTGCCGTCGGTGACCGCGTCACCTAACGCGTCGTCCTGAAGCCAATCAACATCGAAGGCGCGCACGCGCACGCCGCCGATGGGCGCGCCGGTCGTACAGTGACGCACATGTCCGCAGATGGTCCACGCGCCGAATTTTCCGCGGATCGAGCACCAGTAGCGGTAGGGAACGATGTACTCCCACGCCGCAATGGAGTCGTTCTCCAACTTCCGCCACATCGGTTGTACGGTGGTGATCGCGAACTGTAGGGGCGTTGGCGGCCGCGGACCAGCTTTGAGATGTGGCACCGTGCCGCAATAGAGGTCGACCTCGAACGCTCCGCCGTCGTAGCGCGAGGCTTCGGAGAACTCCACCGAGAAGTTGCCGCGCTCGTCGATGACGGTCTCGCCCAGGAGCAGCGATTTTTTCTCCGCTGCCGCCTTATCGTCGACTTGCATGAACGTGTCCTTGGCGTTTGCCACCGCCTGCACCGTTGCGTTCCGTTCCGGCCCAACGCGATAAAACTTGAGTGTCAGCCCAACCAGCGGTTCGATGCAGTCAGTGCACAATGCACCGCGCGCTGAGCCCTTGAAGACGTATGCCATGTTCCGTGCTCTCCAGTACGTAGTTCGTTATAGGAAACTGCTGCTGTCCGCGAGAGAGACGACTCTTTACAACGCCGACTCCGCGCCCGCAACGCAACGCGTCGCGGTGGCGATCGGGCTCAAGCGTAGCGACCGCTCCTGCTGGCCGTGACGCTTTCCGAGGGTCGATTCTCGATTGGTCTTCGCGACTGCTGCCGTGGTTGTCGGCTCTCTCGCATCGGACGGGGCACATAGTAACACGGAAAGAAAATCCCGACGTGTGCTGCGTCGCATACGCCACACTTGACGCCGCGTCCAGGAACCCAACCGTGTTGCTGCTAACCTCGCTACGCTGACATACTCTGCCGTCCCTTATCTGTTCGGGTTCGTTCATCCCCGACGCTTGAAGCGAATAGGCGGGCCGTCTGGTCAGGGGTCGACGCCGACTGTCGCGTAGTAGCTGGCGACACGCGCCTGCGCACCGGCGCGCGTGTACACGTCAGGCAGCCGCGAGTCGATGACGCCGGCGATCACGGTCGCTACTTCGTCGGCATCCTGCGCATCGGGGAGTATCCGCGAATCGGGCCCGCCATGCAGCGCATTCAACCCGAAGTCCGTGCGCACGACGCCGGGTGAGACGAGCGAAAACTGGATCCCGGGGTGCGTCTGTTGCACCTCCATGCGAAAGCTGGCGGTCAGTGAATTCAGGAAGTGCTTGGCCCCACAATAGGCCGAACGAATGACCGCGAACGGCATACGGCCCAACATGGACGATACATTGACCACCTGACCCGTGCCCCGCGACTGAAAGTGTGGCAGCGTCTCCTGCATGCCGTAGAGCGCGGACTTCACATTGATGCGCATGATCTCATCGATGTCATCGTCCGTCAGCTGCGACGGCATTAGTGAGATTCCCTGTCCGACGTTGTTCACCCAAACGTCGATTCGGCCGAAGTGCGTCAGTGTCTCGTCGACCGCTCGCTTGACCTCGCCACGGTGCGTCACGTCGGCGACAATCGGGAGGACATTCGCTCCACAGCGCTCCGCCGCCACGCGCAGCGCATCCATGCGCCGGGCAACGAGTACGACGCTGTCCCCACGCGTCGACAGCACGCCGGCAACCGCTGCGCCGATGCCGCCGCTGGCCCCCGTAATCACAACAACTCGATCTGCCATGTCGCCTCTGCCTAACGGTTAGTCGGAGCGGGCGCGTAGCGATGGAAGGCATGGCCACCACCCCTGCCGAGTTCCACCCGCAGGACCGTCTCGTGAGAGTCGGTCAGCACGCTATCCAGGCAAGCACAATGGGACGGGCGAGAAGCGCCCGTCCCACACCCTCCGCCACCTATGAAAGAGAGATCATCGAATCGCACGTAGGGTAGGGAGGGGAATATGTAGTGCCTGGCCTGCCCATGCGATAGCCAGCCGTTCATCTCCCGGCTACGCCTCCTTGGGCGCGATCGGAGCGACCGCCGGCGAGCGCCCTCGCAGAACGCGCCGCCCCACCAACGTCACCGCGACCGCAAGACCGCCGAGTGGAACCAGCCATCCGAGGGACGCGATCAACGCCGCCAGGAAGTTCACAAAGTTGCGCCACGCTTCCTTCGCCGCGGTCCCCA
>JBBQTA010000075.1:0-2082 GCA_038213465.1 Gemmatimonadales bacterium
GGCCAGATAGCCGCCGTCCTCCATGTCGAGGTGGACTTCCCCCGTGCGGCCCGTGACGACCGTCTCCGTTGCGAGGAGCTTGTCGCCCTTCGCTGGCGTCCGGGTACGCCGCGCGTCGTCCATGAAGCGGACGTCGCCCACCACGAAGTCGACGCGACCGGCCTCGGCGAGGGGCTCCGCGGCGTGCACGCGCAACGCCAGGGCGCACAGGATGAGGGCGAGGATGGCGGGGAAGGCGATGAAGGAGGGAAAGCGGATGCGTCGCTGCAAGAAATGTCTCCGTATGCGCAGTTCGGTATTGCAGCGGTAAGACCCGGGAAGGGATGATTCGGCCCGCGTGTCGAGGTCGTCGTTGCGACGAGATCGCTTCCGTCCGGGCGATTCTGCCACGCGCGCCCCACAGATACGCGGTCCTGGTGATGGGATTACTGCCGCGCTCCCCGGGCATCGATTTCGCAAGCCGTTGCAGTTCGTGGGAGGTCGTCGCAGGTCGTGGGGAGTCGTAGGGAGTCGCGGAAGGTCGGCGCAAGCGTGGCGTCTTGGTCCCGGAATCCGATGTCTGCCATCTAGCGTTTGCAGTGCCGGTGTCGTGAGTATCCGCCGTGTCGTCGGGTGCCCGGCGCCGTTCATCCAACTCAGGAGACCCATCCATGAAACAGAGCCACAGCCTGGTCGCCATCGTCGCGGCATGCGTGCTCTCGGCGTGCAGTTCGCCCAAGCCGGCAGGGCCGCGCATCGATGTCACGATCGGTCAGCAACTCATCGAGCTGAAGGAGGCGCGCGATGTCGGCGCCCTCAGCGAGAAGGAGTACTCGCGGCAGAAGAAGGCCCTCATCGACAGCGTCCAGTGACCGGTACGGAATTCGAACCATGAAAAGCACGCATCCCCTCCGCACTGCAACCGCGCTCGTCGCGGCCGTATGCCTGGTCGTCGGTCTCACCGCCTGTGGTGGCGACACGGTCGTGAAGGTCGAGCAGTCGACGCAGATCTCGAAGGGCTGGGAACTGAAAGACCTCCAAAAGGCCTACGACGCCGGTGCCGTCACCCGCGACGAATTCGACCGCGTCAAGCAGAAGCTCCTGAAGCGCGCCAACTGAGGTCGCGCAGCGGGCAGGGACTGGTCGCGGGGGCGTCAGGCGCCCGGCGGCCAGTCGATGGCCATGGTCAACTCCTCCGTCACCGCGAGGTGCGGGACGACCGCGAGGCGCGGGGCTTGCATCCGCGTCGTCAGGGTGGCGAGGTTGTCGTCGAAGGCCGCCATGTCGGGGTCGATGCGGTTGGCCACCCACCCGGCGAGACGCAGGCCGCGCCCGAGGATCGCCTCCCGGGTCAGCAGCGCGTGGTTGAGACACCCGAGCCGCATCCCCACCACCAGCACGACCGGCAGTCCCAGCGCCACCGCGACATCCGCGAAGTTCAGCATGTCGGACAGCGGCACGAGGAACCCACCGGCACCTTCCACCACCACGGCGTCGGCGGTTGCCGCGAGCGCGGCGTGCGCCTCACGGATCCGATCCAGGGAGATCTCGACGCCTGCCCACGCGGCACCGATGTGCGGCGCGATGGGCGCCTCGAACACGTAGGGATTCACGTCCGCGAGCCGGGCATCGACATTGCCCGCCGCGCGCAGCGCGATCACGTCCTCGTTCACGAGGCCGTCCGGCGTGGCCAAGAGCCCTCCCGCAGCGACCGGCTTCATGCCCACCACGCGGGCGCCTGTCCGCGCCAGACCACGCACGAGGGCGGTAGCCACCAGCGTCTTGCCCACCCCCGTATCCGTCCCCGTGACGAAAAGTCCGCGTGCCATGGTCAGTCGGTGAACGCAGCGTCGAGGGCGGTCTGTGCAGCCCCGACGATCATTGCGAATTCGGCGTCGTCCACCACGTACGGCGGCATCAGGTAGACCGTGCGGCCGAGCGGCACGAGCAATGCGCCGGCTGCCAGCGCTGCCGTCGAGAAGCGTCGCGCGAATCCGCGCGGTGCCGAGGGCACGTCGAACGCCCAGATCATTCCGGTCCGGCGGAACCACGCGATGCGCGGATCGCGCGCGAGCGGCGCCGCGATCGCATCGAATCGCGCCG
>JBBQTA010000076.1:0-1976 GCA_038213465.1 Gemmatimonadales bacterium
CTGGATGAGCCTGCTGAGATTGGTCGCTAATCAGGAGCGGCCTTGACACGCATGGCACTGGTCGCGAAGCATGCGTCCCCATGATCACTGCCTCCGCTCAGGGCCTGCACGCCGCGGCCGACGCGCCGTCGCTGCGAGGTCCGAAGTCGCGGACGTCACTGTTGGCGCGGTTCGCCGACACCCCCGCGTTCGACATCGTCGTGATCGGCGGTGGTGCCACGGGTCTCGGTGTCGCCCTCGATGCCGCAGCGCGCGGGTTGTCGGTGGTGCTCGTCGAGGCCGAGGACTTCGCCAAGGGGACCTCATCGCGCGCCACGAAGCTCGTGCACGGTGGCGTCCGCTATCTTGCGCAGGGCAACGTGGCGCTCGTCCGCGAGGCACTGCGCGAGCGGGCGACGCTGTTACGCAACGCGCCCCACCTAGCCAGCCCGTTGTCGTTCGTGTTGCCGGTGTACGGCGCCCGCGGGCGCTGGTTCGACCGCTGGTTCTACGGCGCGGGGCTCGCGCTCTACGACGGTCTCGCCGGCGATGCCGGATTGGGCGGCACGCGACTCCTCGGACGGGATGCCGCCCTCGCGATCGCGCCGGGTCTGCGCGCCGACGGGCTGGCGGGAGGCGTGGTCTATCGTGACGGTCAGTTCGACGACGCCCGCCTCGCGGTCGCTCTCGCGCGGACGGCCATCGATCGCGGTGCGGTCGTGGTGAATCGCTGCGCCGCCGTCGCGCTCCGGCACGATGCCGGTCGCGTGCGCGGGGTGGTGGTCGAGGATGGCGAGACCGGCACGCACCACGACCTCTCCACGCGTTGCGTGGTCAACGCCACCGGCGTGTGGGTCGACGCGGTGCGCCGCATGGATCGCGAGACTGGCGCGGATCTCGTCGCGCCCAGCCAGGGGGTGCACCTCGTCGTGGACCGCACGTTCCTGCCCGGCGACCACGCCATCCTCGTGCCTCGCACCGCCGATGGTCGCGTGCTCTTCGCAGTGCCCTGGATGGGCAGCACGCTGCTGGGCACCACCGACACCCCGCGTGACGACATCACCGCAGAACCCGCGCCGTTCCGTGAGGAGGTCGATTTCGTGCTGCGCGAAGCGGGGCGCCATCTCGCGAAGGCGCCGACGCGCGCCGACGTGCGATCGGTATGGGTCGGGCTCAGGCCGCTGGTGCGTCCGCCCGACGAGGCCGAGACGAAATCGATCTCGCGCGAGCACACCGTGATCGTCGCACGCTCGGGCCTGGTCACCGTGACCGGCGGCAAGTGGACGACGTACCGCGCGATGGCCGAGGAGGTCCTTGCGCGATGTGTCGCGGGCGGGCTGATCGCGGATCGACCAGCGGGTGCGACGTTGCATCTACCAGTCGTCGGCGCGCCGGCGTCGTCGACGCGATCGATGGGCGAGGTGCCGGGGCTGCATCTCTACGGGACGGAAGGCAGCACGGTCAGTGCGTTGCCAGGCGCCGCGACGGAGATCGCGCCAGGCGTGACCGAGGCGATGGTGCGGTTCGCCGTGCGACACGAGTACGCGAGGACCGTGGAGGATGTGCTCGCACGGCGATCCCGATTGCTGTTCCTCGATGCGCGCACTGCGACAATGGCAGCGCCGCGCGTCGCTGAGATCCTCGCCGAGGAGATGGGGGATACGTTCAATGCCAGCGCGTCGCTGGCGGCGTTTCTCGGCCTGGCGCGGAAGTACGCGACGGTGCCGTGAGGGGGCGCGTGGGATTCACCAGCGAAATCGATCACTCCGGTTGAATCGCTTCCACGGCATCGACCGCTTTCGGGGCCACGGCCCCTCCTACAGGGGCCGTGGATGCGCCGCCGACCGTTGGATCGGACCACGCTCTTGTAGGCGCGGGCCATGCCCGCGAAAGCGTCGGTTCCGGTCGAAGCGCTTCCAGGGCATCGACCGCTTTCGGGGCCATGGGCCCCTCCTACAGGGGCCGTGGTGCGCAGCTGACCGTTGGATCGGGCCACG
>JBBQTA010000077.1:0-1908 GCA_038213465.1 Gemmatimonadales bacterium
CAGCGCGATCATACGTCGTGAAGAGGGCACGCCGGAGTCGCGCGCCGGGTGGCGCGGCCGTCTCGATCAGTCCCTCCCATTCGACTGCTCGCGCGGTCATGCGTCCTCTCCATCACTGAGCGCGCCCGCATCAGTCGTCAGCCCGCCGAGGAGCGCTGGCGGGATGTCGCGGACGACTCCACACTGGACGGCGAGGCGGTAGAGCGGTGCAAGGCGGAACTGATACCCCGACGACGCGGACGATTGCATCGCGCGCGCTTCGAGCCTGTCGCCCCGGAGTCCGAACGAGCGGATGCCGCCGCCGTGCAGTTCATGGTGCTGGACCACGGCCTTGAGACACGCGACCGGATCTGGTGAGCGCGCGACGCTCGCGAACAGGTGCGCGGTTTCGATATGCCGGATCGAGACGTGCGGCGTGGTGCGCCAGACGCGCGCGGCCTCCGCCAGTTCGTCGCACGCCTCGACGACGCCAGCGACCTTCGTTGCGTCACTGATCGACAACGTGTTCGCCTCGTGCAGTGCCGACGCGACACAATGGACGACGTCCATGCCGGCGTCCGCGAGCCTGGAAAAGTTGTGGAGCACGCTGAGCGGCGAACTCGGTGCCGCGGATTCCGTCAGCGTACGACACAGCTCCAGATGCGTCGCAGCCTGCGACGACTCGAGCTGGCGCACGACCGCCCTCCGTTGGCGACCGCCACGGTCGTCGCCGAAGATGATCCCGCGGAGCAGGTGCGCCTCTGGGAGCTGCTCCATTTCCGCATACGGGCGGGGCAGCGTCAGATGATCTGTGTCCTCGAGCCCGTCTTCGGCACACTGCTGGTACGTCGGACATCGGATCTCCCAAAAGCGATAGGGATCCTGCTTACCTCGGAGCGCGCTGCGACGCGTGATACCATCCGCACCGCCGACGAGTACGGGGGCGGCGATCATCTGCTGCGCCAGCCAGTCGGCCAATCGGCGACATGCGGCATCCGGTGTGAACCCGTCGCCGTGCCGCGTCAGCTGTGGCCAGCGACGAAAAGCCAGGCGGTAGGCACCATACGCGCCCGTCTGGCGGTATCCCTCCAATTGTGCGCCGGAGAGGCCGCACTTTTCGGCGAGGGTCTCCTGCGGCGCCGCACGCATCGTCCGTTGCCCGGGCAACGAGCGGAGACGGCCCTCATTCGGGGCAATCGCTATGGTGCGCCTGACCCACAGTAGTTCCAACGGGCGCAGCCACTGGTATCGTGCGCGTTGCCCGGCCCGCGAATCGAGCGGTTCGTCAGCCTCCGGTGCCACGCTCTTGTGGTACACGTCGTTCGCGTGCACCAGACACCACGCCAGGATGGTCAGCCATCGCGCATCGTTGATGCGATAGTTCGTTTCCGGGGCGACGACGTCGGCGAGGACGTCGGTCAGGGCACGGAGGCCGAGGGCATCGCCCCGGCGCGTAAGGACGGGATCCCACGGGGCAGTGAAGAGCGCGCGAGCGGTGCCGATCACGGGCTGCCGGCTGGGCAGCGGGCGGTGGGTTGCATTCGAGTCTTGGTCGGCGTCGAGGCGTGTGGGCTCTTGCGTGGGGTCTGTCGACGCCAGGCCCTTCTAGGCAGAACGTACCCTAATGGCTGTGGTCGGCAAGCTGAGGGCATTCTGACCATCGGCTTGTGTCCGGTCACGAGAACCGGAGAAAACCCAGCCACGGGTGACGGGACAGTGTAGCCAGTCGCTCTGACACCGGTCGTGCGCGGCGTTCTGACCGACATCGCCCGCAATTGAACCGCGCCGCATTCGGGACGTCCCTCGCGGATGGAGCGCAAGCCACCTCGCGAGCATCATTGTCAACGACAGCTGGCGGCGCCTTCGCGGACGCCACACGCAGTGCGGCCGGTTCCTCACGCACGTGGGGATGATCTGCCCCACGATGGA
>JBBQTA010000078.1:0-1838 GCA_038213465.1 Gemmatimonadales bacterium
ACGATCACGGGCGACGGCCGCGTGATCATGATCCTCGATACGGGCGGGATCGCCACCATGGCGAACGTCGCCAGCAACGAGACACGCGATGAAGCCGAGCGCGCCGCGCAGCTCGCCGCACAGGCACGCGCCGCAGCCCAGGCGGATGCAAAGGAAAGCGTCCTGCTGTTCGACGCCGGCTACCCTGCCCTGCAGGCCGTGCCGCTCTCGCTCGTCGCCCGACTGGAAGAATTCGCGCTGTCGTCACTCGAGGAGGCGGATGGTCACTTCCTCGTGCAGTATCGCGGCGCGCTGATGCCGGTGGTCGCCGCGAACCCGGCGATGGACCTGCACAGCATGGACCCGCGCCCTGTGATCGTGTTCAGCGACCGGAATCGAACGCTGGGCGTAGCCGTCAATGTGATCCACGACATCGTCGAGGACCACCTGCACCTGCAGCGCCGCGCGACGCGTCCCGGCGTGCTGGGCATTGCCGTCATCGCAGGTCGCGCGACCGAAGTGATCGACACGGACCACTTCCTCCGTCAGGCCAACGGCGACGCGACGGGCCTCGACCACGACGACGCCCGCGCGGTTCCCGATGCGCCTGCCGTCATCGCACCGGTACCGGTGACGGTCGCATGAGCGCCGCAACCATGGAACCCACGACCACCATGCACTCGGAGCAGATGGAGTACGTCACGTTCCGGCTCGCCGACCAGTGGCTCGGCATTCCGGTGATGGTCGTCCAGGAGGTGCTCGTCGCAATGCGCATTGCGCGTGTCCCGATGTCGCCTGAAGCGATCGCCGGATTCCTCAACCTGCGCGGCCAGATCGTGACCGCCGTGGACCTTCGCACGACGCTGCGCCTGCCGAATCGCGACGTCGATGCCGAAGTGATGAACGTGGTGGTCCGTCATGAAAGCGAACTGTTCGCCTTCATGGTGGATGAGGTGGGCGATGTCGTGTCGGTGGCAAACGACACGGTGGCGCCTGCACCAGCGACGCTCGATGCGCGCTGGCGCACCGTCTGTACCGGCATCGTGCGCCGGGAGCGCGGGCTGTTGCTCGTCATGAGTGTGCACGAAGTATTGCGCCTGGACTACGCGTCAGGCTGAGAGCCCACCGTGTGGCGGGCTCGAGATCCTGTACGGCGGGCAGCCACACTTCGCACTGATTTCCCACTCCGATTTCACCACTCGCTGATCCCAATGACCATGTCACAGAATCGCATCGCAGCCCCCGGCACCCGCTCACCCAAGTCTGCAGGCGCCAAGCGCGCTCCCGCCGGCGCCATCAAGCACATCAGCACCGCCCCGACCGTCGAGGAAGAGTCGCCATTTGCCGCCGCCTTCGCCGAATTCGAGGCGCAGGTCGCCGCGATTCACCACGTCATGGCTGTCATCGAGTTCGACCTCGATGGCACGGTGCTGACGGCGAACGAGAACTTCCTCAGGACGCTCGGCTACACGTTGCCTGAGATCCAGGGCAAGCACCACGCCATGTTCGTCGACGAGGCGTACCGTGCGTCGCCGGAGTACCGCGCGTTCTGGGCCAAGCTGAACCGCGGCGAGCACGACGCGGGTGAGTACTGGCGCATCGACAAGGGTGGCCGTGAAATCTGGATTCAGGCATCGTACAATCCGATTCATGACCGCAACGGGCGTCTCGTGAAGGTCGTCAAATTCGCCTCCGACATCACGGCGCAGAGCGGCCAGATGGCTGACTATTCGGGCCAGATTGCAGCGATCAACAAGGCAATGGCCGTCATCGAGTTCAACCTCGACGGCAGCATCATCACCGCGAACGAGAACTTCCTCGCCGTGGTCGGCTATTCGCTTGACGAGGTGCGTGGGAAG
>JBBQTA010000079.1:0-1767 GCA_038213465.1 Gemmatimonadales bacterium
AGGCCGACATCGTCGACACCGCCGTTGCAGCGGGTTCGTTCAAGACGCTCGCCGCAGCCCTCAAGGCGGCCGGGCTCGTCGAGACGCTGAAGGGCAAGGGCCCATTCACCGTGTTCGCGCCCACCGACGAGGCGTTCGCCAAGCTGCCCGCCGGTACCGTCGAGGCGCTGCTGAAGGACAAGGCCAAGCTCACCAAGATCCTCACGTACCACGTCGTCCCCGGCACGGTGCTGTCGAAGGACGTCGCTGCCGGCAAGGTGAAGTCGGTGGAAGGCTCCTCCATCACGGTCACCACGAACGCCGATGGCGTGATGGTCGACAACGCGCACGTGACCGCCGTCGATGTGCTCGCGACGAACGGCGTGATCCACGTCATCGACGCCGTGATCATCCCGCAGTGAACGCAGTGACCTGACGGTACCCCTACCGTTGTCGTAGATCGACCTCGCATGGCCGAAGTTGTATCGAACACGCCCCGGCCTTGGTCGGGGCGTGTTCACGATGGAGATTGACCGGCGCGCGATGTCGGCGCGGCAGGTGACATGGCATGCTGCGGGCACGAGCATCGCGCCGAGGAGGCGCGGTCCGCAAACTCTCCACGGACGTTCGACCGCCATGACCACCACCGCAGCGATGAGCGACGCCGCCCGCGCCCTCTATGACCTCGCGACCACCGCGAGCCTTACAGCGCAGCTTGTGAAGCGCGGCATGCGCACCCGTTCCATTTCACGTATCGCCCCGATCAACCCGAACACTCCGCGCGTGTTCGGACCGGTCTACACGTTGCGCTACATCCCGATGCGCGAGGATCTCGGCACTGGTGCCGCGATGGCCGACCCGGAGAATCCGCAGCGCAAGGCCATCGAGACGGCACCGCCTGGCTGCGTGATCGTCGTCGATTCCTGCGGCCTCGATGCGAGCGGCACCTTCGGGGACATCCTCGTGGCGCGGCTGCGTGTCCGCGGCGTGGCAGGCATCGTGTCAGACGGTCCGATGCGAGACATCGCGGAGCTGTCGAAGATGGACTTCCCGATCTTCACGAAGGGCAACGCGGCACCGCCCAGCTACGCGAGCATCCTGTGCGTCGACGCGCAGGTGCCGATCGGTTGTGGCGGCGTGGCGGTGTTTCCGGGGGATATCGTGATCGGCGACCACGACGGCGTGGTGTTCCTCCCCGCAGCGATCGCGGAGGAAGTCGCCCGCGATGCCGTGGAGCAGGACCGCATGGAGGCGTGGATCCGCCATCGCATCGAGGCCGGATCCAGCATTGTCGGCGTGTACCCGCCGAACGATCAGACGAAGGCCGAGTACCGGGCGTGGGTGGATGCGGGCAGCAAGTGACGCTGTGGCTTCCGCCGCTTCGCCCGTGCGGGCAGGACTACCGACGACTCCAAAGCTTCCGTCCGCCGCGATCGTAGGTGATGCGCATCGTGGTGCCGTCGTCGGTCATGCCGTACTTGCCGACGCGGGTCCATTGCCCTGCAGGCGCGAGCAGGAAGAGAACCCCATCCCGTGCGCGCCACTGGCCACGTTCAGTGCCGCTGTCCGCACCTCCGTCGTACGACCAGTCGGTGCCACCCGCCACGGCGCGTCCGCGGCCATACGTGTAGCCGCCTTCAGCGCGGAACGAAAGCAATTCCTCCGACGCCATCGAGGCCGTCCCGCTCGTGATCATCGATTGCGACACCCCTTGCCCCACGAGGCGAGGGTCACCGCCGGATACGGCGGCAGTCTTTGTGCTCGCACCTGCCGTGGACTTGGACGCAT
>JBBQTA010000080.1:0-1713 GCA_038213465.1 Gemmatimonadales bacterium
CACGGCGGAGGAACTGATCTTCGGCCGTGACCATGTGACGACCGGTGCGAGCAGCGACATTCAGCAGGCCACGGGCATCGCGCGTCGCTACGTGTCGCAGTGGGGCCTCTCTGACGCCGTGGGACCCATCCTGGTCGGTGACAACGAGCAGGAGATGTTCCTTGGCCGCGAAATGACCAGCCGGCGCGAGGTGAGCGAGAAGACCGCACAGCTCGTGGATGCGGAAGTCAGCCGCGTCATCAAGGAGGCGTACAATCGCGCACGGGCCGCGCTGGAAGAGAACGTGGACCTGCTCCACTCGCTGGCCAGGAATCTGCTCGAGCGCGAGACGCTGACGCGCGAGGACATCGGCATGCTGGTGAAGGGTGAGATCCTTCCGCCCCGCGTCGATCCGCCGTCGAATCTGAGCCCGCCAGTCCCGCCAGTCGTCGTCATTCCACCTGTCGCGGTCATCGCGCCGGAGCCGAAGCGCATCACGCCGCCGTTGCTGGGCGGGCCCGGTATCCAGCCAGCTTGACGCGCGCATGAACTCGTCGTCGCGCGACAGCGTGTGGCGAGACGAGACAGATCATCAGACGCCACCGGCCGCTCGCGCGGCGCGGTGGCGTTTGCGTGATGCGTGGCTCGACCTGCAGGTGCCGCAGATCATGGCGATCTGCAATGTGACACCTGACTCGTTCAGCGATGGTGGCAAGCACTGTTCCGTCGATCTGGCGCTGCGGTTCGCGCAGGCGGCATGGCAGGCCGGTGCCGCCATCCTCGATGTCGGCGGCGAGTCCACGAGGCCGGGGGCCACGCCCGTCGCCCCCGGGACGGAGCTCGCGCGCGTCGTACCCGTCATCGAGGCGGTGCGGGAGCGCCTTCCCGCCATGCTGATCACGGTCGACACGGTCAAGTCTGCCGTCGCACGCGCAGCGATCGCGGTGGGCGCGCATGCCGTGAACGACGTGTCCGCTGGCCGACTCGATCCGGCGATGTTCGACGTCGTGGCATCGACCGGCGCCGGCATGGTGCTTATGCACTCGCGTGGAGACGTGCATGACATGGCCTCGCACACCCACGCGAACTACGGAGACGATGCCGTCGGTGAGATGATGGCCGAGCTGATGCAGCGCGCGGCGCTGGCGCGTGCTGCGGGTGTGGCGGACAACGCCATCATCATCGATCCAGGGCTCGGCTTTTCCAAGACGTCGGCGCAGTCCATCGAGGCGTTGCGATCCATCGGGCGCTTCGTGTCGCTTGGCTATCCGGTGCTGGCGGGTGCCTCCCGCAAGCGCTTCATCGGTGAGCTGACAGGCGAGACGGAGCCGTCGCGCCGTGTGACGGGAAGCGTCACGGCGCATGTTCTGGCGGTGCAGGGTGGTGCCCGCATCGTCCGCACCCATGACGTCGAGGCAACTCGCCACGGCCTGCTGGTCGCTGCCGCAATCGGCGAAACAGGGCACTAGTGTCGTGTCGCCGAAGAGCCGTGGCCAAGGGCGGGTGATGGATTTTGGCGCCAGCCAGGGCGCAACCCGGAGCGATCCAGCGGTGTCGCGAGTCGCTGCAACGCCGGCTGGCGTCACAAGACGCGCCCGACTGGTCCGGGACTTCGGCGACACGGCACAGGACGCCGTTAAAAGTCGTCGTGCCGTCAGTCGGCGTCTTGCGGGCTCATTCGGTGACAGTGGCTCCATCGGCCCGGTCGTGCCAAACAGCGACGCCAATGCCCCC
>JBBQTA010000081.1:0-1675 GCA_038213465.1 Gemmatimonadales bacterium
ACCCAGGGCCACACAGAAGTCGAGGGCGTCGTTGTGCGTGAAGAAGCGGCGCGGCACGATGGCGGGACGCGCGAGCGCAAGCCCGTACCGCAAATACGGATACACCGACCGATGGCGTGCCGCCTTGGCCGAGTAGGTCAGCACGTCGTGCGTCGTGAGGTCGGTTTTGAACTCCAGCACGACGCGCGGCAACTCGGCACCATTCGCCACGCACTCAAAGACGCACAGGTCTGTCTGAAACGCCGATTGTCCGCGCACGGGCTTGTGTAAGTCTGCCGTGATGCGGAGAGACTCGTCGACGACGATCTCGTAGAACAGGCTCGCGCCGCGCTTGACGACGAACGGCGCTGGCAGCGCCGTCTCGAGTGCGTCGTGCGCGTCATCCACCCACCGGTCCTCGACCGATTTGCGCTTGAAGGCACGCACAGTCTTGAAATCCGTATCCTCATGCCCCGTCGACGACAGGAGCAGGCCGTGCGGCAGAGTGCGGAGCAGCGCACGTGTGTATGGAGGCAGTGCGGACGGCTTATCCTGTAGCGCAAAGCTGCGGCAGATGACGACCGCCGGGTTCTCGAGCGGTTCAGCATAGCGCCGGCAGCGCGCACCGCCCCCGGACGCGTCGCCGCCTTCGAGGGATTTGCACGAATAGCAGCAGAAGGCGGCGTTCCCGTTGGGCATGGGGCGGATTGAGGTTTTACGGTTCGCCCGAGTGTGTCACGACAGTGCGGCTCACGTGCCGTTCACACAGGATGCTCGCACGGCGATCACCTCGGTCGCGATGCACGATCAAAACATAGACGTAGTGGCTGACACTGGCATCCATCTCAGCACCGTCGCCGCCGAGGCCCACGGCGACACCCTCGTGCGTCGGGGAACACATGCACTTTCGCGATTCATGTCCATCGTGGGGCAGATCATCCCCACGTGCGTGAGGAACCGGCCGCACTGCGTGTGGCGTCCGCGAGGGCGCCGCCAGCTGTCGTTGACAATGATGCTCGCGAGGTGGCTTGCGCTCCATCCGCGAGGGACGTCCCGAATGCGGCGCGGTTCAATTGCGGGCGATGTCGGTCAGAACGCCGCGTACGACCGGTGTCAGAGCGACTGGCTACACTGTCCCGTCACCCGTAGCTGGGTTTTCTCCGGTTCTCGTGACCGGACGCGGACGCCGATGGTCGGAATGCCGTTGGCTTGCCGACCACAGCCATTAGGGTACGTTCTGCCTGGAAAGGCCTGGCTTCGTCAGACCCCACGCAAGAGCCCACACGCCTCGACGCCGACCAAGACTCGAATGCAACCCACCGCCCGCTGCCCAGCCGGCAGCCCGTGATCGGCACCGCTCGCGCCCTCTTCACTGCCCCGTGGGACCCCGTCCTTACGCGCCGGGGCGATGCCCTCGGCCTCCGCGCCCTGACCGACGTCCTCGCCGACGTCGTCGCCCCGGAGACGAACTATCGCATCAACGACGCGCGATGGCTGACCATCCTCGCGTGGTGTCTGGTGCATGCGAACGATGTCTACCACATGAGCGCGGCACCGGAGGCTGACGAACCGCTCGATTCCCGGCTCGGGCAACGCGCTCGATACCAGTGGCTGCGCCCGTTGGAACTACTGTGGGTCAGGCGCACCATAGCGATTGCCCCGAATGAGGGCCGTCTCCGCTCGTTGCCCGGGCAAC
>JBBQTA010000082.1:0-1582 GCA_038213465.1 Gemmatimonadales bacterium
CGGGGGCTTGGACGGGCCTCTTCGTGCTGCTACCCGTCCTGCACGCGACGCACGCGTGCCTCGGGGCGCCCGTGGCGAATGCCTATCGGGACGCGCTCGGGACGGAGGCTTCACCCCTCAACCGCACCGGTCTCGCGGCAGCGATCGCCGTGCCGGCGGTGGCTTACCTCGCGGGCAGCGTGTTGTGGTTCGAAGTGGCGCGGTTCGCGCTGAAGACGGCGGTGTCGTAGGCGGGGCGATCACCGCCCGTTCAATCCTTCACGCCGTCCGTCCCTGTCACGGCCATCATCGTCGCCTGCATCAGGCTCACGATCTTTTCGCCTGCGGGCGACCGCGCGACGACCTCCCCCGACACCACCGTGATCTGGCGACCCGCGCGGACTACCCGCCCCTTGGCGAGGAACGATTCACCCGCGGCGGGCGCGAGGAAGTTGCTCTTGAACTCGATCGTCAGAACGCCAGCGCCGGGCGCCATGAGCGTCAGCGCCGCGAAGCCGCAAGCGCTGTCGACGATCGTCGTGACCACGCCGGCGTGGACGAACCCGTGCTGCTGACAGAGGTCGGGCCGGAAAGGAAGTTCGATGTCGACCTCGCCCGGCGCCACGTGCGCGAGCGTCGCACCGATCGTGGTCATGATCGTCTGGCGGGCAAAGCTGTCGGCCACGCGCGTGCGGAACTGCGGGTCCGTCGGTTGCATCGCCTTCGCTGCCACCATCAGCCGCAACTCCTGACGAACTTGGCCTGGTCGGAGGCCGCGCCCATCAGCAACCCGAGATCATTGCCGGCCAGCACGAACCGGACGCCCCGCGCCACGTAGGGTTCGAGCTGCGCCTTCCCGTAGATGCCGCCCAGACCCGCGTACTTGCCGTGCTTGCGACAGGCTGCCACCACCGTGTCGATCGACTCGCCCACCTTCGGGTGACCAAGTTCACCGGGGATACCGAGTTCGACGCAGAGATCGTTTGTGCCGATCAGGAGAACGTCGACACCAGGCACGGAAGCGATGGCGTCGGCGTTCGCAATCGCCTGCGGGGTCTCGACCATCACGACGACGAGCGTCGCGTCGTTCATCGCCTGCATGGCGTCCCGTGCAGGCATCGCGCCGAAGCCGAACTGCGGATAGCCGCCGGCAATGGACCGATGACCGAGCGGCGCGAACCGGAGGGCGTCGACGATGGTCCGCGCCTCGTCGGGCGTGTCGACGTGCGGGACGACGATGCCGAGCGCGCCGCCATCGAGGCAGCGCGTCGCGAGTCGGAGGTCCATCTGCGGCACGCGCACGATGGGCGCGATGCCGGCATCGAGCGCGGCGACCGAGATCTGGTAGGTGGTCTCCAGCGACAGCGGGCCGTGCTCCATGTCGATGAAGAGGAAATCGAAGCCAGCCGTCTTCATGATCTTCGCGATCTCGACACCGCGCACGCAGCGCACGCCCACGCCCACCGACAGAGCGCCCGAGACCAGTGCCTGCCTGCTCGGATTCACGATGTTCATCTGTCTCTCCTCCGTTGTTGGATTGGCGTCATCCCGCGCCGCCTCGATGGTAGACCGCGGCGCGAGGTCTGCGCGACGTCGAATGGAT
>JBBQTA010000083.1:0-1543 GCA_038213465.1 Gemmatimonadales bacterium
TGCGCCCTCAGGCAACTTCGTCGATCGAAGTCACGCTCGCTGCCGGCGACGTCGGTGTCCTCTATGAAAGCCGGCTGACGGCGATCCGTGGCGGTGTAACGCCGCGCGACACGGCGTGGGCGCAGGGGGCGCTCGAGTTCCGGGATGCACCAATGAACGAAGTGAAGGAGCAGATCCGCCGCTGGTATGGTGTGCGACTGCGCGTCGCCGACAGTGTGCTCGAGAGGCGTCACGTCACCGCGACTCTCGACGACGAGCCAGTGGACCGCGCCCTGCAGATCATTGCCCTCGCACTCGGCGCCGAAATCGAACGTCAGGGCGATACCGCGGTTGTTCGTTTGCCTCGTGAGGCTCCACAGCCGAAATGACGGTCCGGAGTAATCTCCGTTTCCGGCGTCCGGCGATTCTGGGTGCCGCAGCGATCCTCACGTCGCTGGCGTTGTCGCGTGCCGTCGCGGCGCAGGGAGCGTGCAAGGCGGCAACCGACCATCATGCAGCCGCAACAGCGGAGTGGGCCGCGCCGCTCGACCGTCTGGTGACGCTGAAGGGCGGCATCCTCTCACTTCGCGAAGCCCTCGATCACCTCTCCGCAGCAACCAGGGTGAGGCTGTCGTACAGTTCCGAAGTGCTGCCACTCGATCGCCGTGTCTGCGCGACGTTCACTTCGATGGCGATGGGACACGTGCTGGTCGATCTCCTCGACGGTGCCGGCGTTCGCGCGACTATCGTAAGCCCGAATCAGGTCGTCCTGGTGCCGCAGGCCGCTCCGGTTGCGCCACGTGCACGTCGCGCCGCCGAGCTTCCAGTTGGTGTGCTCGATCGCATCGTCGTCACGGGGAGCGCCACAGGGGCTGAACAGCGTTCGCTGGCGGTAGATGTCGACGTTGTTCGTGGCGAGGGTCTGACCGATCGTGGCGAAGGGTCGCTCGCGCATGTGATGAATGGCGATGTGCCGGGGATCTGGGCGTGGGAGTCAGCGCCGTCCGCGATGACCTCACGCTATGGAAGTATACGCGGAACCAGTTCGTTCGGAGTCAACGCGCCCAAGATTTACATCGACGGCATCGAGGTCGCGAATCCACTCCTGATCACACAGCTGGTCCCGGAAACGATCGAGCGGGTCGAGGTTATCCGAGGACCCCAAGGAAGCGCGCTGTACGGTGCCGACGCAATCAGTGGCGTCGTGAACATCGTCACGCGTCATGATGGCACGAGCGGCGGCGCCTCCAGGTTGCAGCTGCGGAGTGCCTTCGGCGTCGCTGGGAGCGCCTACACCGCATCTGGTGTCCTGGCGCGGGACATTGCCGCATCGATGCGTGGCGGATCGAACATCCGTGGCGGTGGACTGAGCCTGTCGTATCGTTCCGTCGGCGAGTTCATGCCGCAGGCGCACTCCGGTGACCTCCTCGCCAACGCCGACTTTCGCGTCGTTGGGTCCCGCTCAACGCTGGTGGCAACGGGTCGCTTCTTCTCTCGCAAAGCGGGAACGGCGCTCCCCCTCCTCCCGGGTTTAGCGTCCACAATGCAACCGCGAAACGGCAAC